>NZ_JCAIUH010000007.1:0-484 GCF_059445415.1 Agromyces sp. Y558 | reverse complement strand
TCTTCGCATCACGATCCCCATACGGCTTCTTCGCATCACGATCCCCATACGGCTTCTTCGCATCACGATCCCCATACGGCTTCTTCGCATCACGATCCCCATACGGCTTCTTCGCATCGCCAGAGCCGCCGGCACGTTTCGCGTCACCATTCGGGCGCTTCGACGCCGAACCGTCACGAGCTCCTGAGGATGGTCGACCGCCCCTAACTCCACGAGCGGTTCCGTCGCCACTCCGGCCGCGCTGATCGCCTCGATCTTGGCGTCCCTGGTCTGCCGAATCATGCCTGGAGTCGCTCACGATAGTCCCGTCGAGTGTGGAGTCCTCATGGGACTCAACCGTACTGGGCCGCATTGTAAGCGACCCGTTAACGAAAAATGGCCACCCTCTTCGGGTGGCCACTCTCCTTAATGATTGTCCGGCGGTGTCCTACTCTCCCACAGGGTCCCCCCTGCAGTACCATCGGCGCTGCGAGTCTTAGCTTCC
>NZ_JCAIUH010000006.1:0-1058 GCF_059445415.1 Agromyces sp. Y558 | reverse complement strand
TGTATTTCCCCGTGAGGTTGTGAACGCGGGCTGAGGGTGTGAGGCCGCCGATGCCGGTGTGGGGTCTGTGGTGATTGTAGTGATGCACCCACGCCTGGTAGGTCGACGCGCGGGCTTGGTCGCTGAGGTACGTTGCGGCGTAGGCCCATTCGGTCGCCAAGGTGCGGTTGAAGCGCTCGACTTTCCCGTTCGTCTGCGGCCGATAGGGGCGGGTCAGGCGGTGTCGCACGTTGTCGCCGAGCACGTTCTTGAACGCGTTCGACCGGTAGCAGGCGCCGTTGTCGGTCATCACTGCGGTGACGGTGATGCCCGCGTCGGTGAAGAAGTCTCGGGCGCGTTCCCAGAAGCCGGCGGCGGTTTCCTTGCGTTCGTCGTCGAGGATCTCGGAGTACGCCAACCGGGAGTGGTCATCGACCGCGTGGTGCAGATAGGCGTAGCCCCTGCCGCGGCGCCCGCTGTTCTTGCGGCCCTGGGTCTTGCCGAGCATGCGCCAGCCTCCGCCGTCCGGGATCCGCCCGAGCTTCTTGATGTCGACGTGCACGAGTAGCCCCGGCGCGGCGACTTCGTAACGGACCGGTTTCGGCTTGCGGACCGGTAAACCAGTGCTCTGATCCAGGCACGCCAGCAGTGGCATTCGATACCGGTCGAGCACGCGCCCGACCGTGGAACGGGCAACACCCAGGTGGAACCCGATTCGGTGCGGCCCCCACCGCCGCGTGAACCGCAGCGCGATGATCCGACGCTCCAGCCTGCGCTGACACCGCGACGGCGACGCGAGCGGCCTCGAGCTTCGGTCTGTCAACGCCTCGCCCGCACGGTATCGGCCAGCCCAACGTGACGCCGTTGCTGGCGAGCACTGGAACCGTTCCGCAGCGCGGCGCACGGACCAGCCCTCCTCGACGATCAGAACCGCAAGACGACGACGCCCTTCAGGCGTCAAAGGAGCATTAGCGTGAGTCACGAGGACCTCCGTGGAACGACGTGTGTGTGGTAACCCACATCGTCCCGGAGGTCCTCGCCTACATCACCCCACGTTCACAACGTGTCGGGGAAATACA
>NZ_JCAIUH010000005.1:0-5431 GCF_059445415.1 Agromyces sp. Y558 | reverse complement strand
TCGGGTGGTGCGGGTACAACTGTTGAGTTGTGTGTTGGGTTTCCGTCTGAAGGGAACCACAGAGTGGACGCGGGCAATCTTGGCCACACACACGGCCTTTACATGAAATGTGTTCAAACGTGTGAGTGTAGTGATTATCAAGTTATCGGCTTATTAGTACCGGTCAGCTCCGAGAGTCTTTAGTCCTCTCTTCCACATCCGGCCTATCAACCCAGTCGTCTGGCTGGGAGCCTCTCCCCCGAAGGGATGGAAATCTCATCTCGAGGCCGGCTTCCCGCTTAGATGCTTTCAGCGGTTATCCATCCCGAACGTAGCTAACCAGCGGTGCTCCTGGCGGAACAACTGGCACACCAGAGGTTCGTCCAACCCGGTCCTCTCGTACTAGGGTCAGATCCTCTCAAATTTCCTACGCGCGCAGCGGATAGGGACCGAACTGTCTCACGACGTTCTAAACCCAGCTCGCGTACCGCTTTAATGGGCGAACAGCCCAACCCTTGGGACCTACTCCAGCCCCAGGATGCGACGAGCCGACATCGAGGTGCCAAACCATGCCGTCGATATGGACTCTTGGGCAAGATCAGCCTGTTATCCCCGAGGTACCTTTTATCCGTTGAGCGACAGCGCTTCCACAAGCCACTGCCGGATCACTAGTCCCGACTTTCGTCCCTGCTCGACCTGTCAGTCTCACAGTCAAGCTCCCTTGTGCACTTACACTCGCCACCTGATTGCCAACCAGGTTGAGGGAACCTTTGGGCGCCTCCGTTACTTTTTGGGAGGCAACCGCCCCAGTTAAACTACCCACCAGGCACTGTCCCTGAACCGGATCACGGTTCGAAGTTAGATATCCAGAGTGACCAGAGTGGTATTTCAACATTGACTCCACCGACACTAGCGTGCCAGCTTCAAAGTCTCCCACCTATCCTACACAAGCCACACCGAACACCAATACCAAGCTGTAGTAAAGGTCACGGGGTCTTTCCGTCCTGCTGCGCGTAACGAGCATCTTTACTCGTAATGCAATTTCGCCGAGTTCGCGGTTGAGACAGCTGGGAAGTCGTTACGCCATTCGTGCAGGTCGGAACTTACCCGACAAGGAATTTCGCTACCTTAGGATGGTTATAGTTACCACCGCCGTTTACTGGGGCTTAAATTCTCAGCTTCGCCTTGCGGCTAACCGGTCCTCTTAACCTTCCAGCACCGGGCAGGCGTCAGTCCGTATACATCGTCTTGCGACTTAGCACGGACCTGTGTTTTTAGTAAACAGTCGCTTCCCACTGGTCTCTGCGGCCCTGCAGCGCTTCCCGGAGCAAGTCCGTTCACGCCTTAGGCCCCCCTTCTCCCGAAGTTACGGGGGCATTTTGCCGAGTTCCTTAACCACGATTCTCTCGATCTCCTTGGTATTCTCTACCTGACCACCTGAGTCGGTTTGGGGTACGGGCGGCTAGAACCTCGCGTCGATGCTTTTCTCGGCAGCATAGGATCACCAACTTTTTATCCGCATCGTGTCTCAGCCTTGATGAGCGACGGATTTGCCTATCGCTCGGCCTACGCACTTGCCCCGGGACTACCATCGCCCGGGATTGGCTACCTTCCTGCGTCACACCTGTTAATACGCTCACTCCACCAGATGGGGTCGCATGCCGCCTCACGATCGTCCCCGAAGGGATCCACGCGTCTTGGGATGCTTAGCACTCCTGATTTCGTGTTGGCGGTTCTTCGCCGGTACGGGAATATCAACCCGTTGTCCATCGACTACGCCTGTCGGCCTCGCCTTAGGTCCCGACTTACCCAGGGCAGATTAGCTTGACCCTGGAACCCTTGGTCTTCCGGAGGACGGGTTTCTCACCCGTCTTTCGCTACTCATGCCTGCATTCTCACTCGTGTGGCCTCCACGGCTGGTTCACACCGCCGCTTCACTGCCCACACGACGCTCTCCTACCCATCAACACGGCTGGACCACGAAGGCCTACCATTAATGTCAATGCCACAACTTCGGTGGCGTGCTTGAGCCCCGTTACATTGTCGGCGCGGAATCACTTGACCAGTGAGCTATTACGCACTCTTTCAAGGGTGGCTGCTTCTAAGCCAACCTCCTGGTTGTCTGTGCAACTCCACATCCTTTCCCACTTAGCACGCGCTTAGGGACCTTAGTTGGTGGTCTGGGTTGTTTCCCTCTCGACGATGAAGCTTATCCCCCACCGTCTCACTGCTGCGCTCTCACTTACCGGCATTCGGAGTTTGGCTGACGTCAGTAACCTTTTAGGGCCCATCGGCCATCCAGTAGCTCTACCTCCGGCAAGAAACACGCAACGCTGCACCTAAATGCATTTCGGAGAGAACCAGCTATCACGAAGTTTGATTGGCCTTTCACCCCTATCCACAGCTCATCCCCTCCATTTTCAACTGAAGTGGGTTCGGTCCTCCACGACGTCTTACCGTCGCTTCAACCTGGCCATGGATAGATCACTTCGCTTCGGGTCTAGGACCTGCGACTGAATCGCCCTATTCAGACTCGCTTTCGCTACGGCTGCCCCTCACGGGTTAACCTCGCCACAAATCACTAACTCGCAGGCTCATTCTTCAAAAGGCACGCTGTCACCCCAACAAGGAGGCTCCAACGGTTTGTAAGCAAACGGTTTCAGGTACTATTTCACTCCCCTCCCGGGGTACTTTTCACCTTTCCCTCACGGTACTTGTCCGCTATCGGTCATCTGGGAGTATTTAGGCTTATCAGGTGGTCCTGACAGATTCACACGGGATTTCTCGGGCCCCGTGCTACTTGGGATACCTCTCCGGGCCGCCAGGCATTTCGACTACGGGACTCACACCCACTCCGGTCCGGCTTTCAATCCGGTTCGTCTATACCTGACGCGTCACCGTGACTGCACGGCAGTACAGTCCGAAAGGTCCCACAACCCCGACCATGCAACCCCTGCCGGGTATCACACATGGCTCGGTTTAGCCTCTTCCGCGTTCGCTCGCCACTACTAACGGAATCACTGTTGTTTTCTCTTCCTGTGGGTACTGAGATGTTTCACTTCCCCACGTTCCCTCTACCCGCCCTATATATTCAGGCGGGAGTCACCAGGTCACCCAAAGGGCCTGGCGGGGTTTCCCCATTCGGAAATCCTCGGATCAAAGCTCGTTTATCAGCTCCCCGAGGCTTATCGCAGATTACGACGTCCTTCTTCGGCTCCAGATGCCAAGGCATCCACCGTTTGCTCTTAAAAACTTGAAATCACATGAGATCGAATCGTGCAACACCACCCAAAGGCGATGCTGCGAAATTGACCAGTGAACACACCAAACAACACCCCCGAAAGGATGCTCTTGGCGATTCACCTTTTGTGAAACAGCCCCAAAGGGCTATTTCTAAGATGCTCGCGTCCACTATGTAGTTCTCAACAGACGGCCAGAACCCCCACCACCTACCGAATCAAAACCATCGGCATCAGTGAAGGCCTGCAAGAAACCATCACCCCCCACCACCCTCCGAAGAGAGCGCCAAGGGTTGTCCGGTCCCTCAGGACCCAACAGCGTGCACGTACCAGCCTCCCCCAACCAAACCCTTCCAATCACCCACAAGTGAGCAACGTACTGAGTCCAGCCGAAATCAACCGGCACCTATGTCAATGTTCCACCCATGAGCAACCAGCGAGCCACAAAGGACCCGATCTGGTCTGCACTGCGAAAGCCCGAAGACTTCCGAGTTGCTCCTTAGAAAGGAGGTGATCCAGCCGCACCTTCCGGTACGGCTACCTTGTTACGACTTAGTCCTAATCACCGATCCCACCTTCGACAGCTCCCTCCTTGCGGTTAGGCCACTGGCTTCGGGTGTTACCGACTTTCATGACTTGACGGGCGGTGTGTACAAGGCCCGGGAACGTATTCACCGCAGCGTTGCTGATCTGCGATTACTAGCGACTCCGACTTCATGAGGTCGAGTTGCAGACCTCAATCCGAACTGAGACCGGCTTTTTGGGATTCGCTCCGCCTTACGACATCGCAGCCCTTTGTACCGGCCATTGTAGCATGCGTGAAGCCCAAGACATAAGGGGCATGATGATTTGACGTCATCCCCACCTTCCTCCGAGTTGACCCCGGCAGTCTCATATGAGTTCCCACCATTACGTGCTGGCAACATACGACGAGGGTTGCGCTCGTTGCGGGACTTAACCCAACATCTCACGACACGAGCTGACGACAACCATGCACCACCTGTAACCGAGTGTCCAAAGAGTTCCACATTTCTGCAGCGTTCTCGGTTATGTCAAGCCTTGGTAAGGTTCTTCGCGTTGCATCGAATTAATCCGCATGCTCCGCCGCTTGTGCGGGCCCCCGTCAATTCCTTTGAGTTTTAGCCTTGCGGCCGTACTCCCCAGGCGGGGCGCTTAATGCGTTAGCTACGACACGGAAACCGTGGAAAGGTCCCCACATCTAGCGCCCAACGTTTACGGCATGGACTACCAGGGTATCTAATCCTGTTCGCTCCCCATGCTTTCGCTCCTCAGCGTCAGTTACGGCCCAGAGAACTGCCTTCGCCATCGGTGTTCCTCCTGATATCTGCGCATTCCACCGCTACACCAGGAATTCCATTCTCCCCTACCGCACTCCAGTCTGCCCGTACCCACTGCAGGCCCGAGGTTGAGCCTCGGGATTTCACAGCAGACGTGACAAACCGCCTACGAGCTCTTTACGCCCAATAATTCCGGACAACGCTCGGACCCTACGTATTACCGCGGCTGCTGGCACGTAGTTAGCCGGTCCTTTTTCTGCAAGTACCGTCAAGGAGCAAGCTCCCCTTCTTCCTTACTAAAAGAGGTTTACAACCCGAAGGCCGTCATCCCTCACGCGGCGTTGCTGCATCAGGCTTGCGCCCATTGTGCAATATTCCCCACTGCTGCCTCCCGTAGGAGTCTGGGCCGTGTCTCAGTCCCAGTGTGGCCGGTCACCCTCTCAGGCCGGCTACCCGTCGACGCCTTGGTGAGCCATTACCTCACCAACAAGCTGATAGGCCGCGAGTCCATCCCAGACCGAAAAACTTTCCACCCAAAACCATGCGGTTCCAGGTCCTATCCGGTATTAGCACCGATTTCTCAGCGTTATCCCAGAGTCCAGGGCAGGTTACTCACGTGTTACTCACCCGTTCGCCACTAATCCCCCCAGCAAGCTGGAGTTCATCGTTCGACTTGCATGTGTTAAGCACGCCGCCAGCGTTCGTCCTGAGCCAGGATCAAACTCTCCAAAAAAACTGGTTCCAACACCCGAAGGCATTGAGAGTATCAATCACTGACAGAGAAACAACTGACTACTTAGAATCAAATTGTCCATCAATCAAAGGAATCCCACCGATCCGAAAACCGGATGGGGTTCAAAAATTGGCATTGAACATAGTGCACGCTGTTGAGTTCTCAAGGAACGGACGCACCCG
>NZ_JCAIUH010000004.1:156114-387984 GCF_059445415.1 Agromyces sp. Y558 | reverse complement strand
GTGGTAACCCACATCGTCCCGGAGGTCCTCGCCTACATCACCCCACGTTCACAACGTGTCGGGGAAATACACCTAGGGCAGCCCACGCTCTTGGCGCTCAGGAGGCGCCGGAGCAATCCGTGCGCACATCAGACCGCCTCTCGCTTGATGTCGTTGTACAACTCTTCAACTCGAGAGACGTATTCGTATGCATCTGGGTTATGGACTTCGAAGATCGCCCTGAGGGCTTGGCTCTTCGGCCACGTATCTGCGGCTGGAACCGCCATGTACTTCTTGTAAAGGGGCAGCATCACTTCAGCTGTCGCGATGATGCCCTGCTCATCCGTTGAGACGTTGGGTACCTGCATGATTGTCCTCGTGTGAGCCCCCGTGAAGTTCTCCCAAATGCGCGCCACCGCTGGTCGGTTGAAATCCTCGAAGATCATCACCGCTAGGAGGATGTCCTGAAATCCAAGCTCATACTTCTCGAGAACATGGGCGAACTTGCGTCGAAACTTCTGGGCCCGTTTGAGCGCATATGTGGTCCGTTTGGAAGGGTCATCGTTCCGGCGGATGGATTGGAAAAGGCCATAAAGGAAAAGGATGACGACAAGCCAAAGGTCCGTTCGCAGGTTGGCCTCATCTGGGAGCAGTCGACTCAACCCGTTCTTGATGAGAACGTCGTACAAGAAGTACGAAATCCCGATCGAAAGTGCATGGAACACGAAGAACTGCAGTTTGTGGACTAGCGCCCAGCGCGCCCCGATGATGATCATCGTGGCCTGCAGCACCGCGTACCAAACGGAAACTGTCCAAATGTTGACGACTAGCCAGTCGAGATCCAGTGCGTAGAGGGCGATCGCCACGCCCACGATGCACAGCGGCGTAAACAACACGCGGTAGACGGCGTTGAACCCCACGCTGCTCTCGACCTGGAACAGGCTTGTGATCGGCTGATAGTCATTTCGGTAAGTGATTAGAAGCTTGCCGAGCCGCTCCGAAATAATCAGGAGCCCGAGGGCTATCAACGCATGCGCCCAGGCGTTCTGGTACACCTCGATCTGGGGTAGCTGGTCGGCAAGGCGCATGGGCACAAGTATGGATGACAGGAGTCGGCAGTGTGTTTAGTCTGCGAGCCAAAATCCCACGGCATCGAATCGCGGACAGGCCTTCCGCTGACGCGCCCGACCGCGCCTTCCAAGCGGCAATAACCCGTGCTCGCGCGCCCTTGTTGTCCAGCCCTGAGCGGTCGACAGCGCGACCTTGTTGATCTGCGCCATCGTCGCGCTCGGGTTCGCATCGCCCTGCCAGCAGTGGATCAGCTGGCTTCGTCTGGGGTGCGCCACCAGAGACCGTTCTCCGTGATCGGGTGAAAGCCGCAAAGCTGCAGTAGTGATCGGGACGCCTCTGGAGACGACTGGAGCAGATTTGCGAGCGAGGTCGCCGTCCACTCAGGTTGACGCTGAACGAATCGCACAAGCTCGTGATTGGCCTTGCCAGTGTTCTTCCAGCGGTGCACAGCTTCAAATGGCACACCTGCTCGTCGTCTCGCTGCAAATTGAACTAGCGCCAGCCCGGCAACCGCATAGCCGTAGATCTCGAAGCCGTTACGGATCAGGTCGAATACAACTTCGGCCGGGTAGAAGCCTGAATCTCCCCGCGGACCTCTTGCAGCCAATCGGAGATGCGGAGTTTCATCCGTGATCTCTGGGCCGAAAAACGTCGCGAAGGTTCCCACGCTCACGTCGAAAGGAACTCGGATGCTGGGCGGGACCCATTCGCCTCGCGGCGGGTTGATGTAGACGATCTCGTAGTGATATGGCACGTGGCCCGTGGCGTTGACGAGAGCGTCGGATTCGAGCGGGTCAGCATATTTCTTGTGCTCGAAGAGTGCAGCGTGCACGAAGGACTGCGATTCGGGCGCATCTATCTTCAAGAGACGGCGGTTCTCAGGTCCGTCCAGGTCGGATTCGAGAGTCAGGCGCATGTGAACGAACGTATGGCATGACTCGCGGCTAGACGTGCACGCGACTCAACGCGCCCATGTCATGCTGGCCCGGTGCAGGTGATGCTGTCTTGGTGGACGCCCGAAGAAGAGTACGTCCGACCGATTGAGATCTATGATCGGGCCCCTAACTTCCTCGACGCGGTAGCCGATGAAGTTGAACGTCTTGGCCTAAACGCCGCGCGAATTGCACTTTGGCGCGAGTGGCCAACGGACACCACCATCGCCGCAATCCTGTCGTTCGAGGGCGCGGACCGGGTGGACGGCCCGATCTTCATCGCCCGAGATGTCTCCGCGGCCGAGGTGGAAGCGTTCTCGGCTTCCTATGGGTTCGGCCATCGCTTGTGGTTGCGTGCGAACGAAGGCGTCGGCGGGGACGATATCTGGTCGTTTGTGGTTGACGTTCACGATTCGCTGCAGACTGTGTTCGAGTTCGCCGCCTACTTTCAGGTGATTCGCTTCGTATGGTTGGCTCCGCGCCGGACAAAAGACGAAGGCATCCGGAATGAGTTCCGGATCGCCGTGCAGTGCCATGACATTTCGGATGACCTACGTTCGTTCCTTCGCGATCGCGAGTCTTGGACCAGCCGTGAGTTGGAGAAAGAGTTCCGCCTAACCTTCGAATCGGTTTCAGAGATATTGACCCGCTGTGGTTTCAGTCCTCGTGGGGACCGGGTGGGGCGGGATGTGGTTTGGTACAAGGACCGTCCCAACAAGGGCCTTGGGTCATGAACGGGCCGGTCCGTCAACTTCGACCAGGAGTTGACTACTCCCTTTGGCCGCAACTCAAGTGGACGCGGGCTCGCCAATTGGGGGCGAGTTCTTTGCCTCCACCGAGCTCTACTCGACCAGCACGACCAAGGGGCTAGCCGCACAGTTCTCTGAAGATAGGCGCACTGTCACGTTCTGTGCCCGTGTGCACCGCTCCGCCCCTGTTTATGAATGGTCACTCCTCTTGGGCGATGTCATTCACAACTACCGGTCTGCGCTGGATGCGCTGGCCTGGGAGGTCGCACATCTCGATGGGAGGACTCCACACTCGCGTCATCTTCGAAGGATCTATTTCCCCATTTGCACAACGCGCAAGCAATGGGAGGAGCAAGTGAAGGGGCCGTTGTCATCAGTTCCGAAGGACATTCTGAGTCGCCTTGAAGCTGTTCAGCCGTTCTCATTCGAGCCAGTGGAGGAAGGCATTTTCGTCATCCTCCATGACCTCGATATTGCAGACAAGCACAAGGGTCTTCTGCGTGCGGATGTCATCGCCCGGGACAAGCATCATGTGAGCTTTGGGGCTTGGTTGGACAATGGCGACGACTTCTTCTCCCACGCCGTCGGACCCGGATGGGAGTGGATCGCAGGTACCGATCCCGTGCAGGACGGGGATCCGATCTTTCGAATCATGTCCGACGTTCCGATTCGCGAAGCAGAATGTGACATGGCATTGCCCGTAAGTATTGCGGTTCCTCACGGTGGACGCCTGCATGACGTTTTCGAGCTCCTTCGTATGGTTGACCAGCAGGTCGCGGACACCTTCCAACTGGTCGAAACTGGGCAGTTTCCAGATGACTTGGATCGCCGTCCTGGCTCGCTCGACTACATGGCGGAAGCACCGCCGAGTTTGTAGATTCCAGTGCAAGCGAGGCGCTGCTGCAGGATTGGCTCCTCAAGTACATTGGGGCGTGGCCGCCGTCGTGTTGCTGGTTCCAATGATCGTCGGCGCTCCGCTCCTTGGCTGAAGGGCTTCCACCGAATGAGTGGTTACGGATCGACTCGAGGTCAAAGAGCTGCCGTGGCGGACTGTCTCCAACAGTTGGTTGCGGCGATTCAACCAGTTCAACTCGCTGTCCGTGAGACTCACCCGTCGGGGGTTCTCAGAGTCGATCGGTCGAGAGACGTCAATGCTGCTGCTCGCCTAGTTGGCCTCGACGTCGCAATTACTACGGACTACCTGGCTTCCATCGCCGGCTTGCTTACGCTGCCGGCCTCCCATGGGCCGAGCGTCGCGGCGATCGAGCGAAGCTTCCTCGAAACCTGGGGTCGCGCCTGGTGGGTGATGAGCGCCCCGACTGCGACCCGCGCCGAACACCGCGCGAGAGCAATGATCGTGACCGAACTCGAAGCGGGTGCGAGCCGCGGAATCAGCATGCTCTCTGCAGAATCGATCGCGGATGCCATCAAGCGAGCGATAAGCGAGCGCGACGCCATAAAGGTCCTGGCAGCGGAGAAGGTCCCATCCCGCACGGACTTTGTGAGAAGCGTTCTGAAGGAGTGCGGCTGGGAGGAAGACGCAGCGGCGATTTACTCCCATCTATCGGGCGTCGCTCATGGCGAATCCGTCTTCACGGAGTCGCTCATCGAGAGACCCCCGAC
Organism: Agromyces sp. Y558; assembly: GCF_059445415.1. Taxonomy (NCBI): domain Bacteria; kingdom Bacillati; phylum Actinomycetota; class Actinomycetes; order Micrococcales; family Microbacteriaceae; genus Agromyces; species Agromyces sp. Y558. The sequence goes on along the minus strand of NZ_JCAIUH010000004.1, from coordinate 383,630 downwards.
TCTCCCGCTCCCGGCGATCGCGTTGCCCACCGACAATCTGGGCAAGTACAGCCGGACGCTTTTCGGCGTCACCCTCATCTCCACCTCGCATTTGATCAGGATCTGGGGCGTCTCCGCTGCAATCGGCGACGCCTTCGTGCAAGTCGCGGCCGGAATTGGTCACCAGCTCGAGACAGTGCTCAGCACTCCAAGTTGATTGAGAGCGCCCAGATCGCGCCTTGTCGCGCAAGGTCGAGTTCCCCGTGCACTGTTTGAACGTTGGCGGCGTTCGGGCTAACCTGCGCGCCCGCGCCGCCCAGGCGGCAGCAGACCGCGCTCGCGGGTCTTCGTGATCCAGCCCTGCGCAGTCGAAAGCGCGACCCTATTGATCCGCGCCATCGTCGCGCTCGGATTCGCGTCGCCCTGCTGTGTGAGCCGGCCGTGCTGCAGCGCGACCATCTCGTAGAAGTCGGGCATACTCTTCGGGTCGCCCAGCGGCTTGAGCAGATCGCGCTCGCTGACCTTCCGCCCCGACGGCAGGACGATCTTCCCGCCCGTGATCGTCTCGGTTCGCTTCATCGCGAACAGCCGGTTGTTGATCGCAGCCTCGATGCGGGCGGTCGGCAGTTCGCGGAGGAGTTGGCTCGTGATCGGGTCACCCGGGCGCCACGGGAGGTAGATCACGCCGGTGATGCGGATCTCCTCGGGTACGGCGAAGAGCTGACGCTGCAGGCGGATCATCACGCGCGTGCGCGTGGATTCGTGCTCGATGTAGCGCCAGCGCCCGTCGATCGTCTCGTTCTGGTCGGAGACTTGCTGCCCCTGAGCCTCCTCTGTGTTGGCCCAATCGTTGTACCCGAGGAGCTCGTCGATCTGCGCGCTCGCGTCTTCACTCCGCTCGCCAGGTAAGCGCGTCGGCAGATACCACCCGTCGGGCAGGTCGGCCGCGTCGAGTAGTCCGTCTTGCGACTGGTTCGCCCATGGGGATGGGGATGGTTCGGGAAGGCCCATGGCTTGAGTCTAGCCACACAACTCAGGTACTTGCCGAAACCCGCGTGCAGTGATAATCTCAGGTACTTGCAACTAGCCGCGCGTGGGTCGGCATGCACGAGATGCCAGTCGGCGGCCGATGAGTCGAGGGGGAGCGTCATGGTCGACACCGCGTGGAGGGTCGAGTATCTGAGCCGAGTCGAGGCGGCCGAGCGGTGCCGCATCCCAGTCTCGAGCTTCGACAAGCTGCGCCACGACGGCCTCATCCCCGAGCCCGACGCCCATATGGTGAAGCACCTGCTCTGGAGCGCCGACACGATCGATGACCTGCTCGCCCGGGGCGGAACAGAACGCTGATGGCCGGGCGGCCGGACCGGGATACTCCGACCCGCGTCGATCCGAGAACGGGCCGCCCGCTCCCGGAGGGCATCCGCTGGCGCGCCGACCGGCAGCGGTACCAGATTCGCGTCGTTGGCCCGAGCGTCGAGGGCGGCGCGGCCGAACGTTCCCGCACCTTCCTGACGCTCGCCGAAGCCAAGCGCGAGCTGGCGAAGCTGGTCGCCGGCCGCAACCCGAACGGGTCGATGACGCTCGAGCAGTGGTACGAGAAGTACTGGCCCGCGATCGAGTCATCCATCCGCCCGGCGACCGCGCGCAGCTACGGAGTGGGTTGGCGGCTGCGGGTGAAGCCGAGCCTGGGCCGGCACCGGCTCGAAGACATCACCTCGCCGATGATCGAGTCCGCGATGGTGGCGTGGCCGGGCGGGGCATCCGCCAAGAACGATGCGCTCGCAGTGCTCTCACGCCTGCTGGATGGCGCGCGGCGCTCCCGGTTCATCGATCACAACCCGGCCCGCGAGGTGAAGCGGCCGAGCATGCGCGAGTCCATCTCGCCGGTCTCTCGCGCGCTCACGCTCGACCAGATCGGAACGCTCCTCGACCTCGTACCCGAGGGCGCCTACCGCGGCTACCTCGCCGCGCTCGTCTACACCGGGATGCGGGCGGGGGAGGCCACCGCGCTGCGCGTCGGTGACGTCGACTTCGACCGAGGTGTCATCCACGTCAGCCGATCGCTGAGTCCTGGTCAGCATGGCGAGCTGATCGAGCAGTCGCCGAAGAGCCACAAGTCCCGCGACGTCCCGCTGATCGACGCGCTGCGCCCGTACGCCGAGGCCGCCGCGAGAGGCAAGCAGACGAACGACCTGCTGTTCGCCGGACCCGACGGCGGCCGGCTCACCAACCACAACGCGCGACGAGGCGTCGGCTGGGAGACGCTTCGCGAGGCAATCGGCCGGCCAGACCTGCGCATCCACGACCTCCGGCACACCTTCGCAACCATCCTGTTCGACGCCGGCGCCAGCGCACCCGACGTGCAGGCGACCTTCGGGCACTCGAGCCTGCAGGTCACCGAGCGCTACTCGCGCGCCCGCGAGGGCGTTGCACTCCGCACCGGCGCGGTTCTTGAATGACGCGCTCAACAACGCGGGCGGCGAACCACCGAAACCAACCAGACGGCGGCCCCCTGCCGACCTTAATGGCACATTAATGGCACAGCCCCACCGGCGCCCTGGCGAGATCGCCCGCTGAAACCAGAAAACCCCGGTCAACCGGGGGTTTCGATGGTGGCTCCGACGGGCGTCGATCCCGTGACCTCACGATTTTCAGTCGTGCGCTCTACCAACTGAGCTACAGAGCCTCGGGGCATCCGCCCGATTCTCACCGGACCTGCTGCCTCGAGAAGGAGAAAGCCCCTTCTCTCGAAAGGGAAAGGGCTTGTCGCCTGAGCGACCCTGACGGGACTTGAACCCGCGACCTCCGCCGTGACAGGGCGGCACGCTAACCAACTGCGCTACAGGGCCTCGTGGTGTCTTGCAACACCGTGGTGCCTTGCGGCACCGGAGTTATTCAATTGTATGTCGTGCAGTGACCCCAACGGGATTCGAACCCGTGCTGCCGCCGTGAAAGGGCGGTGTCCTAGGCCACTAAACGATGGGGCCGGAGGGCATTGCTGGGCACGCCCGCCGACAGCCAAGCATACGTGCACTCACGCGAGATGGCAAAACGAGGGGCGCGGATGCCGCGGGGCTCACCAGGCGGCATCCGCGGACATGCGCCCCAAATGCCCGGAAAGCGCCGATCCCGCCCCTATCGTTGGGCTGCCAGTGCCCGAACCGAGAGATGAGGAGCGCGGGGACCCGAGCCCGCGTGGACGGGGAAAGATGTACCGCACCACAGACCGACGGCCGACCGCTCGAGCCAAAACGAGCCTGATTCGAGGCGCTGCAACGGGGTCGCGCCGCTCGAGTATTTCGCGTCGCTGGGGTGCCGTCGTCGCGATCGCTGCAGCGGCGCTGCTCGGCCCGGTCATCGCGGCGCCGCAGGCCGCGACGGCCGTCACCTATCCGAGTTGGGACGACCTGCAGGCGGCGAAGGCGAACACCGCAGCGGGGGCCGCGGCCGTCGATCAGGTCATCGCACTCATCGCGCAACTCGCGACCAATGTCGAGGTGACTCGCGCCGAGGCCGAGCGCCGCACCGACGAACTCTTCGTCGCCCAGCAGAAGTACGACGAGGCGGTGACTCGAGCTGACCAGATCCAGGCTCAGGCCGACGCATCCGCTGCCGAAGCTCAGGCAGCCGAGACGAACGCCGGCCAGGTCGCCGCGCAGCTCTACCGTTCGGGCGGCAGCGATGTGGGCGTGAATCTCTTCCTCGACGCCGGCAACGCGCAGGCGACGGAGGCGCTGCTCGCGAAGCTCGGCAGCATGGAGAAGATGGTCGAGCGCACCTCGAGCATCTACGACCGAGCGCAGGAGAAGAAGAACACGGCGCGCGCGCTCAGCGACCAGGCCGAGGTGGCACAAGCCGAGCGCGAGAAGCTGCGCATCGCCGCTGAGGCCGCCTTGGTGGCCGCGCAGGAGGCGCAAGCCGCAGCTGAGGCCGCGCTCGCCGAATCGCAGGCGAAGAAGATCGAGCTGGAGGCCCAGCTCGCCTTCCTCAAGGACACCGAGGCGAAGACCACGGCGGCGTTCGAAGAGGGTGAGCGCATCCGCAAAGCGGAGGAGGAACGGCGCCGACAGGAAGCGCTCCGCGCAGGCACGCCGGGTACGCCGTCGGCATCCGGCTGGGCGAAGCCCGCTGCGGGTCGCATCACCGGCGATTTCGGGCCACGCTCGCCGATCTGCGCCGGCGACGGGTGCTCGGGCGACTTCCACTACGCCGTCGACCTCGGTACGGGGTGCGACGCGCCGATCTACGCGGCGAACAGCGGCGTGGTGAGGTTCTCGGGATACTCGGGCACCTACGGCAACTACATCCAGATCGACCACGGCGGCGGCATCTGGACCGGCTACGCGCACATCCGCGACGGCGGGCGTTTCGTCGGCGCCGGTGAGTGGGCCGAAGCCGGCCAGAACATCGCCTCGAGCGGCACGACAGGCGCCTCTGACGGATGCCACCTGCACTTCGAGGTGTACAGCGGCGGCAACCGCATCGACCCGCTTCCCTTCATGGCCGATCGGGGGATCAGTCTTGGCTGAGAACCGCACCAGGCCCGTGTCGCGAGTGAAGCCCGCGACGGTCTTCTCGACGGTCGCGGTCGGCGCCGTCACGGCGTCGGTCGTCGCGGCCGGCGGCCCGGCGATGGCCGAGCCTGACTATCCGTCGTGGAGTGAGATCGAGCAGGCGAAGACCAACGAAGCGACCAAGCAGGCCGAGATCGACCGGGTCGGCGAGCTGCTCGCGGGCTTGCAACAGGCGGCGGATGTCGCGGTGCAGGCCTCCCAGATCGCGGCCGAGTCGTACCGCATCGCCGTCGACGAGCGCGATCGGGCGGCCGAACGCGAGGGCACGCTCGCCCGGCAGGCCGACGAGGCCGACGCGGTCGCCGAGATCTCGAAGATGCGCGCCGGGCTCCTCGCCGCGCATCTCGCGAAGACCGCCGGTAATGACTTGAGCGCCGAGCTCGTCTTCTCGGGCGAGAACGCCGACGGGTTGCTGAAGCAGCTCGGCATGGCCTCCAAGCTCGGTGAGCAGTCGCAGTCCGTGTATGAGCAGGCGGTCGCCGATCGCAACACCGCCGACGCGCTGCGCGCCCAGGCCGCCGCCGCCGCTGCCGAACGCACTCGCCTCGCCGCACTCGCCGAGGCAAAGGCGACGGAGGCGAATGCCGCAGCAGAAGCCGCGCTCTCGGCCGTCACGGCGCAGGAGCAGCGTTCGGTCGAGCTCTACGCCCAGCTCGCGACCCTGAAGGACACGACCGCCGAGCTCGAACGTGAACGCATCGAGGGCCAGGCGCGGGCAGCGGCTGCTGCGGCGCTCGCCGAAGTCACTCGACCGGCGCCCGCACCGGGCCCGGCGCCCGGCGGCGGTGGAGGCAACAGTGATGGTGGCGGCAGCGGCGGCGGCACTCCGGCCCCGAACCCCGACCCGGCCCCGCCGAACGCGGGTGCCGTCGAGACGGCGATCTGGTTCGCGAGCCAGCAACTCGGCGAGCCCTACCAGCTCGGCGGTGCAGGTCCAGACTCGTGGGACTGCTCGGGCCTCACACGAGCCGCGTACGCCGCGGCGGGCATCGGCATCGGCACGCATTCGGCGACGAACCAGTATCACACCCTCGCGAATCGCGGTAAGGCGGTCTCGCTCGGCAGCGCGCAGCGCGGCGACCTGCTGTTCTGGGGTTCGTCGGGCAACTACTACCACGTCGCGATCTACCTCGGCGGAGGCCGCATCCTCGAAGCGCCCGACTACGGCAAGCCCGTGCGCGAGTGGCCGATCTGGGGCAGCCCTTCAGCCGCAGCGCGCCCTGCCGGCTGATTCCGGTGTGCGAGCGCGGAGCGCTCGTGAACACCCCATCATTGAGGGGGATGCGTGAACGAGTCAGTGGTCATCCGCGCGGCGACCCCGGAGGACGTCGATGACCTCTCGCGAATTTGGCATGAAGGGTGGCGCGATGCACACGACGGCCACGTGCCCAGCGAGCTCTACCAGCACCGGACCGCCGCAAGCTACCCAGAGCGCGTTCGCGCCCGCATCCCCCACACCACCGTCGCCGAACAGGCGGGGGTAGTCCTCGGCTTCATCATCACGATCGACGACGAAGTCGAGCAGATCTACGTCGACAGGGCCGCGCGGGGCAGCGGATCCGCTCGTCTCCTCCTCGATCACGCGCAGACCACGATCGCGAGGGCAGGTCACCGACGCGCTTGGCTCGCGGTCGTGACCGCCAACGCACAAGCCCGTGCGTTCTATGAGAAGGCGGGCTGGCGCGACGATGGCGTCGTGGACTACGAAGCGGAGGTGCCCGGCGGCACGGTCGCGGTGCCGTGCCGACGCTACGTGAAGGACCTGAGCTAGGACGACCGCTGCCCTGGCGTCATCGGCGCGGTGCGATGATCGCGACCAGCAGACCGAAGACGACCGCTACGACCGCCGCAGCGCCGAACCCGGCCGAGAAGCCCTTCAGGCCATCACCGGCGATGCTGGCAGCCGCCACGCTGGAGACGAGCGCTGCGCCGAGCGTTGCGCCGAACTCGTGGAACGTGCTCACGATGCCCGACGCCACCCCAGCCTCTTCGGGCGCCACCTGCCCGAGCGCGGTGGCGGAGGCGACCACGAATGCGACGCCAGTACCCGCCGCAGCGATCGACACCCCGATGGTCACGGCGACCGGATTTCCCACCAGCGCGGCTACGGTCATCCCGAGTGCGGCGACCACCAATCCAGCCGCGCCGAGCGTCCGAGCTCCGAGGCGGCCGAGGAGACGTCCCGCCACCTGCGCCCCGACCATGGTGGCGATCGCCACGGGCAGGAAAAGCAGGCCAGTGGCGAGCGCACCGAAACCTTCGAAGCGCTGGTAATAGAACGTCCCGAGGAAGAACACCATGACCATCAGCGCTGTCGCGACGGTGATCAGCGCGGTGCCCGTCGCGACAGGTCGCCGCGCCAGGAGCCGGATGTTCATCAAGGGATGACGGGTCGTGAGCTGCCGGGCGACGAACGCGGCGTAGAGGGCGACGGCGACCGCCGCGCTCACAAGGACCACCGGGTCGAGCCACCCCACCTCTCCGGCCTGAATCAGACCGAAGGTCAGTGACCCCGTCCCTGCTGTAACCAGGACGGCACCGAGCACATCAATTCGCGCGACGTACTGCGGTCGCGCTCGGCGCGGCAGCGACCTCCACAGCGCCACGAACAACACCGCTCCTACCGGCACGTTGATCAGGAACGCCCACGGCCAACCCGGACCACCTGCGAGCACACCGCCCAACAACACTCCCAGAGCGGCGCCTGCGCCACCCAGGGCCGACCAGATCCCGAGTGCGCGATTGCGCTCCTCGCCATCGAAGCTCGTCACCACAATCGACAGCGCCGCCGGCGAGAGCGCAGCCGCCGAAACTCCCTGGGCCACGCGCGCCGTCAAGAGCATGCTCTCCGAGTTCGACATCCCGGCAGCAAGCGAGGCGAGCGTGAATGCCGCGAGTCCGAGCAGCACGACGCGCCGCGCGCCGTAAGCATCCACAAGGCGCCCACCGACCAGCAGCAGGCCCCCGAAAGCCAACGTGTAGCCGGCGACCACCCACGTGAGACCGGTACGCCCGACATCCAGGTCAGCTCCGATGTGCGGGAGGGCCACGGCCACGACAGTGACGTCGATGATCAGCATCAGCTGTGCCATACCGACCAGCCAAAGGATGCGCCAGCGATTCGCCTGGGCGGTCTGTTGTTGAGGCCGGACGTTAGCTGATTCGGTCATGGAAGGTTCCTTTCGTCGGTCTCATCACGATTCCCACTCCAAGCCCGGCTGGCGGCGGACAAAATGCAAACCTTGATCGCGGACGCGCCGGGGTCAAACCCGCCCGCGACCATCTCGAGGGTCTGGGCAACCGTGCCGCCCGTGGCGATAACCCCGACCGCCCCGGACGTCGCTCAGGCGCGGTCGCGGAGCGCGTCGGCTGCGGCGTGGGCGCGCTCCGCCGGCGCAGCCGTGCCGGATCGGCTCTCGGGCGAACCGGCACCGTGTTCTGCAAGCTGGCGCAGGCTGTCGCGAACGAAGAAGGACCAGGCATTCGAGCAGACGTCGTAGCACTCGAGCTCGGGCAGCAGACCATGCTGAGTGAACGTCAGGCGGGTTTCCCCAGACATCTCCTCGAGCTCGAATACGATGCGGTCGCCGACCCACTCCGTCTGGTCCTCGACGAAGGCGAAGTAGTTCTCGACGACCACCCATTCGACGAACTCGCCCGGGACAAGTCGGGTGACACGCATCCGCACTCGGTGCAATCCTTCGACCTCGAGTCCGAACTCGTCCCCGACCGCTTCGGTCGGACCATCGATCGTGTCGTTCCACCAGGAGCGCGCGTCCAAGATGGCGGCATACACCTCTGTTGGGTTGCGTGCGATGGTGACGGTCGTGGAGTAGTCCTTGGTGGCAGGTGGCTTTGTCATACTCCAAGGGTTGCCCGATCCACGTATGCCGTCCAATGTCAATCCTCGACCTGATCTATAGACCGCGTTGATGGATCGTCAGGCCCGTGACCTGCTGACGACCACCTCCAATGCGGCCGCGAAGGCGGCCACCGGGGGCGGATCAGGTGGGTCCCCGTAGGTGGCGAGGAAGATCTGGCGCGCCCCACCGGGGATGACCGAGACCTGGATGTTCGGGTGGCGGTGTGCCTCTAGGGCGAGACCGGGGATGGTCGCGACTCCCATGCCGCCGGCGACCAGCGCCTGAATGGTGACCATGTCGTCGGTCGAGTGGGCGATGCGGGGCTCGAATCCCTGACGTTCGCACAACTCCACGAGGTGTTGCGTGCATCGCGCGCATCCGCCCACCCAGGTCGCGTCATGTAGATCGGCCATCGTGCTGCCGTCGAGCGTGAGGAGGTACGTCGGGTCGTCACGGAGGAACTGCAACCGCACCCCCGGAGGGTCCTGGGCGCTCTCGTCGTAACGGAAGACAATGGCCGCATCGACCTCACCGCGGCGCAGCAGGTCGATCGCCTCGGGTGGGTGGGTGTCCACGATCTCGATGCGGAGTCCGTAGTGCTGCCGTTCGAACAGTTCCGCCACCCGCGGCATCAGCGCGACCACGGCCGTCGCGTATGCGGCGACCCGGAGGCGACCCGCGCCCAGGCTGACGTAGGTGCTGAGCTCGGCGGTCGCCGCGTCGAGACGGCCGATGATCTCGGCGGCGCGCTCGGCCAGCACCTGCCCGGCCTCGGTCAGCCGGATGCCGCGGCCAACCCGCTGAAGCAGTTGCGCGCCGCTCTCGCTCTCGAGCCGCGACAGATGATGGCTGACCGAGGGCTGCGAGTACTGCAGCTCCTTCGCTGCCGCCGTGATCGAGCCGTGCCGGGCGACGGCGTCCAGAATGCGGAGCCGTGTGACATCCAACATGTATCAACAGTATCTATGAGAGTCGCGTGCGCGTCCGGCGCGTCATCGTCCTCCCAATCGACCGATGTCCTCCCGACCCGGGCCCGAGCACAGCGAAGGGGCGGGCCGTCAGGCCCGCCCCTTCTGCATCACGGATGTCGCGAGCTCGCGGCATCCGCTCAGTTCATGCCCTGGTCAGTGACCCGGGAACTTGTCGATCGCCTTCTGGATGAGCTCCTCGGCCTCGGCCGCGTCGCCCCAGCCCTCGGTCTTGACCCACTTGCCGGGCTCCAGGTCTTTGTAGTGCTCGAAGAAGTGCTCGATCTCCTTGCGCGTGAACTCGGGGATGTCGGTCAGGTCCTGGATGTGGTTCCAGCGCGGGTCGCCCGCGGGCACCGCGATGACCTTCGCGTCGCCGCCGCCGTCGTCGGTCATGTGGAACACGCCCACGGGGCGCACCTTCACGCCCACGCCCGGGAAGAGCGGGAAGTCGAGCAGCACGAGCACGTCGAGCGGGTCGCCGTCGTCGCCGAGGGTGTTCTCGAAGAAGCCGTAGTCGGTCGGGTAGACGAAGGTCGTGTACAGCACACGGTCGAGGAAGACGCGCCCGGTCTCGTGGTCGATCTCGTACTTGTTGCGGCTCCCCTTGGGGATCTCGATGATGGCGGCGTACTCGCCCATGGTGTTCTCCTTCTTCTGGAAGCACTTCTCGAAGCTTGGCCTGCGGCCGACCCGTTCGGGAGCGGCCGCGATCGGCGGAATAAGATTACTTGATGCCTCCTGACCAGCCGACGGCGCTCCCTGGGCCTGCCGAAGGGGTCGCGACCCCGCGCCGGCCGCGACTGACACCGCCGATCGCCGACGTGCGCCGCGCCGTGCGCGGCGTGCTGCCCGAGTTCGTCCCGTTCCCCGAGCCTGTCGAAGGGGACGCGGCGGCCCAGCCCGCTTCGACGGGCTCAGCGAACGGAAAGCTCGTGCTCGTCGCGCTGTCCGGCGGCGGCGACTCGCTCGCGCTCGCCGCGGCCACGGCGTTCGAGGCGCCGCGCGCCGGGCTCCGCGCGGGCGCCGTCGTCGTCGACCACGGGCTGCAGGCAGGGTCGGCGGATGTCGCGGCCGCCGCAGCGGCGACCGCGCGCGAGCTCGGGCTCGACCCCGTGATCGTGCGCCGCGTCGAGGTCCCTTCGACAGGCTCAGGGAGCAAGGGCGGGCCCGAGGTCCCTTCGACGGGCTCAGGGAGCAAGGGCGGGCCCGAGGCATCCGCTCGCTCAGCGCGTTATGCCGCCCTCGATGCCGTCGCCATCGAGACGGGTGCAGTGCTCGTGCTGCTCGGGCACACGCTCGACGACCAGGCCGAGACGGTGCTGCTCGGCCTCGCCCGCGGCTCGGGCGCCGCGAGCCTCTCGGGCATGCCGGCGCGTGCCGGCAGGTACGCCCGGCCGCTCCTCGGCATCCGCCGTGCGACGACCAGGCAGGCATGCCTCGACGCGGGGCTCACCCCGTGGGACGACCCGCACAATACCGACGACTCCTTTGCGCGCGTGCGCGTGCGCGAACGGGTGCTGCCCGTGTTGGAAGCCGAGCTGGGGCCGGGCATCGCCGAGGCGCTCGTGCGCACCGCCGAGCAGTTGCGTGAAGACGAGGCGGCGTTCGCCGAGCAGATCGAGGAGTTCATCGAGGAGATCTGCGAGCCCGCCGAGGCCGGCATCGCGGTGTCGGTCGGCGCCCTCGCGGCGAACCCGGCGGCGCTGCGCCAACGCATCATCAGGCACGTCGTCGGCAGTGAGTTCGGGGTGTCGCTCTCTCGCGCCCAGACCCTCGAGGTTGCACGACTCGTCACCGACTGGCACGGCCAGGGCCCGATCGACCTGCAGGGCGTCCAGGCTGCACGCATCGGTGAGTTGTTGGTGTTCACGGCGGCCTGAGGTGCAGCGCGCCTTGCGCGCGGGCGCGGGGCGTGCCAACGTCGGGCCATGGAACAGCCCTCAGTGCGGCGATGGCCCGTCGCGATCGTGGCATCAGCGGCGATCGCCTGGCTCGGCATGTTCGTGCACAACGTCGCTGACCTCCCGGGGCAGACGATCCTCAGCGCCGAGACGCTCGTGCCGACGCTCATCACGCTCGTGCTGGCCGGCTGCTGGTTCGTCCGCCCCATCAGGCGGGTCGCGACGTGGGCGCTCCTCGTCTGGGGCTGGCTCTCGTTCGCCGGCGGCATCCTCACGGTGCTCCCGCTCGGGTTCTTGCCGTTCCAGCCGGCGCAGACCATCGAGCACTACGGATTCCACGTCGTCTACGCCGCCACGCAGGTGCCGTTGATCGTCATCACGACGCTCTGGCTGCGGGACGCGCAGCGTGCAACGACGACCGGCGCGGCATCCACAGGAGGCGACCGGTAGGCTCGTGGCATCCGCCGAGCAACGAGGAGCAGACCGGAATGTACGCGCGCGAGATCGAGGCCGACCTCACCGAGGTGCTCGTCACCGAAGCCGAGATCCACGCGAAGCTCGCCGAGCTCGCCCGCCGCATCGAGGCCGACTACGAGGGCCGCGACGTGCTGCTCGTCGGCGTGCTGAAGGGCGCCGTCATGGTCATGGCCGACCTCGCACGCGAGCTGCGCCCGCACGTGAAGATGGACTGGATGGCGGTCTCCTCCTACGGTGCGGGCACGCAGTCCTCGGGCGTCGTGCGCATCGTGAAAGACCTCGACACCGACCTCACCGGCAAGCACGTGGTCATCGTCGAAGACATCATCGACTCGGGCCTCACCCTCAGTTGGCTGCTCGGCAACCTCGAGTCACGCGGCGCCGAGTCCGTCGAGATCTGCGCCCTGCTGCGCAAGCCCGACGCCGCGAAAGTCGCCGTGACGGTCAAGTACCTCGGTTTCGACATCCCGAACCAGTTCGTCGTCGGCTACGGCCTCGACTACGCCGAGCAGTACCGCAACCTCCGCGACGTCGCGATCCTCGCACCGCACGTCTACAGCTGAATCTCCCGGGCGCTCATGGGGTCGCAGGCCCTAGCGTCATCGCATGGGAGGGGGGTGCGACCGCAGTCGGGCTCGTGGGACGGCTGCGCCTGTTGGTTCGCTGAGCCCTGCTGCGCAGCCCACAGCGGCTGCGCCTGTTGGTTCGCTGAGCCCTGCTGCGCAGCCCACAGCGGCTGCGCCTGTTGGTTCGCTGAGCCCTGCTGCGCAGCCCACAGCGAACACGCAGCCGACCTGCAGCACCGCCGCGGTAGCCTGTCAGCACCATGAACATCAAGAAGATCCTGCGCGGGCCGATCATCTACATTCTGCTGGCGATTGTCGCCGTGTGGATCGGTTCGAGCCTCATCACCGCCTCTGGGTTCAAAGAGGTGTCGACGCAAGAAGGCCTCGAACTGCTGAACGACGGCAAGGTCGCCTCGGTCAAGATCGTCGACGGTGAGAACCGCGTCGACCTCACGCTCGCCAAGGAAGACGACGAGCTCGGCAAGCAGGTGCAGTTCTACTACGTGACGCCGCGCGGCGCCGACATCGTCGCCGCCGTCGACGAGGCCAACCCGGCCGACGGTTACAACGACGAGGTGCCGCAGCCGAACTGGTTCCTCTCGATGCTCGGCATCCTCCTGCCGCTCGTGCTCATCGGCCTCTTCTTCTGGATCATGCTCTCGGGCATGCAGGGCGGCGGCAGCAAGGTCATGCAGTTCGGCAAGTCCAAGGCGAAGCTCGTCTCGAAAGAGAGCCCGAAGGTCACCTTCGACGACGTCGCCGGCGCCGACGAGGCCATCGAAGAGCTCCACGAGATCAAGGAGTTCCTGAAGGAACCCGCGAAGTTCCAGGCCGTCGGCGCGCGCATCCCCAAGGGCGTGCTGCTGTACGGCCCTCCCGGTACCGGCAAGACGCTGCTCGCACGAGCCGTCGCCGGTGAAGCGGCCGTGCCGTTCTACTCGATCTCGGGTTCCGACTTCGTCGAGATGTTCGTGGGCGTCGGTGCATCCCGCGTGCGCGACCTCTTCGAGCAGGCCAAGCAGAACGCGCCCGCCATCATCTTCGTCGACGAGATCGACGCCGTGGGCCGGCACCGCGGTGCCGGACTCGGCGGCGGGCACGACGAGCGCGAGCAGACGCTGAACCAGCTGCTCGTCGAGATGGACGGCTTCGACCCGAAGACCAACGTCATCCTCATCGCGGCGACGAACCGCCCCGACATCCTCGACCCGGCACTGCTGCGCCCCGGCCGCTTCGACCGGCAGATCGGCGTCGACGCGCCCGACCTCAAGGGGCGCCAGAAGATCCTCGAGGTGCACTCCAAGGGCAAGCCGCTCGCCAACGGCGTCGACCTCGAGGTGCTCGCGCGCAAGACGCCCGGATTCACCGGTGCCGACCTCGCGAACGTGCTCAACGAGGCAGCGCTGCTCACTGCGCGCTCGAACGCGCAGCTCATCGACAACCGGGCCCTCGACGAGGCCGTCGATCGTGTGATCGCCGGCCCGCAGCGCCGCTCCCGCGTCATGAAAGACAAGGAGAAGCTCATCACGGCGTACCACGAGGGCGGCCACGCACTCGCTGCCGCGGCGATGAACTACACCGACCCGGTCACGAAGATCACGATCCTGCCGCGTGGGCGCGCCCTCGGTTACACGATGGTGCTGCCGCTCGAAGACAAGTACTCGATCAGCCGCAACGAACTGCTCGACCAGCTCACGTACGCGATGGGCGGCCGCGTTGCCGAAGAGATCGTGTTCCACGACCCCTCGACCGGCGCGTCGAACGACATCGAGAAGGCCACGTCGACGGCTCGCAAGATGGTCACCGAATTCGGCATGAGCGCGAACGTCGGTGCGATCAAGCTCGGCCAGTCGGGCGGCGAGGTCTTCCTCGGCCGTGACATGGGTCACCAGCGCGACTACTCCGAGCGGCTCGCCGAGCGGGTCGACGCCGAGGTGCGCTCGCTCATCGAGCAGGCGCATGACGAGGCGTGGCTGGTGCTGAACGACAACCGCGACATCCTCGACAAGCTCGCGGCCGAACTGCTCGAACAAGAGACGCTCGACCACAAGCAGATCGCCGAGATCTTCAAAGACGTGAAGAGGTTGCCCGAGCGCCCGCAGTGGCTGTCGAGCGACAAGCGCCCCGTGTCCGACCGGCCTCCGATCGCCTTCCCGACCGAGAAGATGCCGATCGACCAGGGTGCCGTCGACGGCGGAGTCGACTCCGGCCAGCTGCCCGTCGACGAGACCGCGGCGCGCGCGCCCCGGTCGAACCCGCGCCCCGCCACGGCGTAGTCGTCGGTCGGTCCAAGTCCGTCGACCCGAAGAAGGGGAGCCATGGCCGGAGTGGACGCCCTGCGCATCCAGCGCGCGGTGCACGAGATCCTGCTCGCGATCGGTGAAGACCCATCGCGGCCCGGGCTCGTGCGCACGCCCCAGCGAGTCGCCGAGGCCTACGCCGACTTCTTCGGCGGCCTCGACGTCGATCCGCTCAGTCACCTCGCCGACTCGGTTCCGATCGGGTCAGCTCTTCGACAGGCTCAGGGCGGCGCGGATGCCGGCGTGCCCGCGACGAGCGAAGCGGTCATCCTCCGCGACCTCGCGTTCCGTTCGGTGTGCGAGCACCACCTGTTGCCGTTCGTCGGTACGGCGCACGTGGCCTACCTGCCCGGTGACCGGGTCGTCGGGCTCGGTCGGATTCCCGCGGTCGTCGACACGCTCGCCCGCCGTCCCCAGTTGCAGGAGCGGCTCACCGAGGAGATCGCCGACACTCTGGTGGCCGGCCTCGACCCCAAGGGCGTGCTCGTCGTGCTCGACGCGCAGCACCGTTGCGTGACGACCCGGGGTTCCCGGCAGGAACGCAGCTCCACGGTGACGATCGCGAGTCGCGGCGCGCTCTCCGAGCCCGCCGCCCGCAGTGAGATCATCGCGCTGATCGGTGCGCAGGCGAATGCCTGACGAGCGTTCGCTCCCTGAGCCCGTCGAAGCGCTCCGCGAGAAGCCTCCGTTCGACGGGCTCAGGGAGCCCACCTTGGTCATGGGGGTCGTCAACGTCACCCCCGACTCGTTCAGTGACGGCGGTCGCTGGTTCGATGCCGACGCGGCGATCGCGCACGGGCTCGAGCTCGTCGCCGAGGGCGCCGACATCCTCGACGTCGGCGGTGAGTCGACGCGCCCCGGCGCGGCTCGTGTCGAACCCGAAGAGGAGTTGCGCCGGGTGGTACCGGTCATCCGAGAGCTCGCCGGCCGCGGCATCCGCCTGAGCGTCGACACAATGCGTGCGGCCACCGCGCTCGCGGCCGTCGAAGCGGGCGCCGAGATCATCAACGACGTCTCCGCGGGCCTCGCCGACACCGCGATGGGCGCGATCGCCGCCGAGACAGGGGCGGCGTACGTCGCGATGCACTGGCGCGGCCACGCCGACCGCATGGACGACTTCGCCGACTACGACGACGTCGCTCTCGAAGTGCGCGACGAACTCGCCCAGCGGGTCGACGCACTCGTGGCGGCGGGCGTCGTTCCCGAGAAGCTCATCCTCGACCCCGGACTCGGCTTCGCCAAGCGCGGGGCGCAGAACTGGCAGCTGCTCGGGCGACTCGACGTGCTCGCCGGGCTCGGGCTGCCGATCCTCGTGGGCGCTTCGCGCAAGCGATTCCTCGGCGCGATGCTGCCTGCCGAGGCATCCGTCACCGACCGTGACCTGCCGACCGCCGTCGTGAGTGTGCTCTCCGCCGAAGCAGGCGCCTGGGGGGTGCGGGTGCACGACGTGCAGGGCACGCGCCGCGCCCTCGACGTCCTCGGAGCGTGGCAGAGTGGTCGACGTGCCTGAACTGAGCAAACGCGACCGGGGCGATCGCATCACCCTCACCGGGCTTCGCGTGCGCGCGCACCACGGCGTGTTCGACTTCGAACGCGCCGACGGCCAGGAGTTCGTGATCGACGTCACGGTCTCGGTCGACCTGGCCGCCGCGGCATCCGCCGATGACCTCGACCGCACCGTGCATTACGGCGAACTCGCCGAAGCGGTCGTCGCCGCCGTCGAACGCGACCCGGTCGACCTCATCGAGACGGTCGCCGAACGCGTCGCCGTCGTTGCGCTCGGCTTCGCGACCGTCGACGAGGTCGAAGTCACGGTGCACAAGCCGCATGCACCCATCAGCGTTCCCTTCGCGGATGTCGCGGTCACCATCGTTCGGGCGCGGTCATGACGCGCGCCGTCATCGCCTTCGGGGCGAACCTCGGCGATCGTGAGGCGACGATCGCGGCCGCCACGCGTGAGATCGCCGAGACCGACGGCCTCGTGCTCGTGGCCGTGTCGCCGGTCTACGAGACACCCGCGATCAAAGACGCGGGCGTCGACGACGATGCGCCGCAATACCTCAACGGCGTGGTCGTCGTCGAGACGAGCATCGACCCGCACGCCCTGCTCGACGTGCTGCAGCAAATCGAGCACGAGCACGGGCGGGTGCGTTCCGAGCACTGGGGCGATCGCACCCTCGACCTCGACCTCATCGACGTCGACGGCACCGTGATCGCCGACGAGCGACTCGTGCTGCCGCATCCGCGCGCGTGGCAGCGGGCCTTCGTACTGGCGCCGTGGCTCGATGTGGAGCCCGACGCCGTGCTGGCCGGGCGCGGGCCGATCGATGCCCTTCGCGCTGCGGCATCCGACGAGGTGACGCGCCGATGAAGCGCACGCACGTCTCCACGATCATCGCGTTCGTGCTCGCCGGCCTGGTCGCGGGCTACCTCGTCGACCTCGCGACCGTCTCCTCCGGGGCGAAGGCGCTCGTGCCCCCCATTTCGCTGCCGATCACGCTGACGGGTGTCGCGATTCTCGTCGTCGCCCTCGCCTGGCCCATCAGGCGGGCAGTGAAGGGCAAGGCGACGAAGCACCTCGACCCGTTCCGGGCGATGCGCACCGCGGTGCTCGCGAAGGCGTGCAGCCTGAGCGGAGCGCTCGTCTTCGGCTTCGGCCTCGGCATCACTCTCTTCCTCCTGACCCGCAGCGTGGTGCCGGCTCCATCGACGATCTGGCTCGCTCTTGCCACGGCGATCGGTGCGGCCCTGCTCATGGCCGGTGGGCTCATCGCCGAGCACTTCTGCACGCTTCCGCCCGACGACACCGAGACCGAGAAGGAAGAACCCGCTCATGCCTGAACTGCCCGGCACCCGGCCCGACGAAACGGGTCATGAACTGCCCGGCACCCGGCCCGACGAAACGGGTCATGAACTGCCCGGCACCGAGCCCGACGAGACGAGATCTGGCGGGTCGGCGGCTGACGCGGCATCCGATACCGGCTGGCAGCGTGTCTCACCGAAGTACCTCGTCGTCGAGGTGATCGGCTCGATCATCGGCATGGTGATCTTCGTCGGCGCCCTCCTCGTCGTGTACTTCCTCTGGCAGCAGCAGTGGGCGCTCTGGATCGCGATCGCGATCGCCGTGGCCTCGATCATCGGCATCGCGTTCGAGCCGCGTCGGGTGCGCTCGATCGAGTATCGGCTGCGAGCCGACGACCTGCTGTTCCGGCGAGGCATCATGTTCCAGCGACAGGTGGCTGTGCCCTACGGGCGCATGCAGCTGGTCGACATCACCCGTGGCCCGGTCGCGCGGTGGCTCGGGCTCGCCGACCTCAAGTTCGTGACGGCCGCCGCGTCGACCGCGGTCACCGTGCCGGGGTTGCCGATGGAAGAGGCAGACCGCCTGCGCGACGAGCTGGTCGCCCTCGCCGAGTCGCGCCGGGCGGGGCTGTGAGCCGAATCGAGCGCCCGCAGGGTGTGGTGAACCTCGCCGACGGCGAGTGGCACCGCCTGCATCCGGCGAGCCCGCTGCTGCGCGGCGGTCTCGTGTTCATCGCCGTGATCGGATTCCTGATCGCGAACCTCCGCGAGCGGGTCGTCGACATCTGGATATCGGTCGTCGCACCCGAGGCGGGCGAGGGGCTCGACGCGGAGTACGGCGGGTGGCGGCAGGACTGGGCGAACGACCCGGTCGGCGGCATCGTCTCCAACGGGCTTGTGGGCTGGGCGATCCTCGGCCTCACCGTCGTGATCATCGCCGTCGTGGCGGCTTTCTGGCTGTCGTGGCGCATGCACACGTTCCGGGTGACGCACGAGGCGGTCGAGGTGAAGAGTGGCATCTTCTTCCGCTCTCATCGAAGCGCCAGGCTCGATCGCATCCAGGGCATCAACGTCAACCGGCCGTTGTTCGCACGACTCTTCGGTACCGCGAAGCTCGAGGTCTCGGTCGCCGGCCAATCGGCGAACGTGCAGCTCGCCTATCTCGGCTCGGCGCTGGCCGACGCCCTGCGGGCCGACATACTTCGGCTGGCGTCTGGTGCCCGCGCCGAACGGGAACAGGGCCCTGCCGCCGCCCGGGCCGCGGTATCCGGCCAGGTCGCGGCTGGCCCCGATCGTGACGGGGGCGCAGGCCCAGCCGTCGTCCCGGGCACCGACACGGGCGTCGCGTCAGGAGTCGACCCGAGCGGCGCGCACCAGCCCGTGACCTCCCGCGCAGGTGCGATCGTCACCCAGCGCGTCGGCGAGTTCCTCGCGCCCGAGCTGGACCCCGAGCTCGCGCCGCCCGAGTCGGTCGTGCACCTGCCGATCGGGCGCGTCATCGGATCGACCCTGCTCGGCGGTTCGACGCTGTGGGCGATCATCCTCGTCGCGATCATCGTGGTGGGTGTCACGACGGGCCAGATGTGGGTGCTCTTCAGCTTCGTGCCAGCGGGGATCGGTCTCGTGAGCTACATGTGGACCCGCATAACGAAGTCGCTCCGCTACTCGATCGCGGGCACGCCCGATGGCGTGCGTATCGGTCACGGGCTGCTCTCCACCGCGAACCAAACAATCCCCCCGGGGCGCGTCCACGCGATCGAAGCGACGCAGTGGGTGTTCTGGCGGCCGTTCGGTTGGTGGTCGGTGCGCATCAACGTCGCCGGACAATCGATCTCCGCCTCCGGCGATGCCGCGCAGCGCACCATCGTGCTGCCGGTCGGCATGGCGGTCGACGTGCACCGGGTGCTGGCCCTGCTGCTTCCGGATGCCGCAGCCGACGTCGAGCCGCTCGTCGACGCCGGCCTGATCGGCCGGGGCGGCGCCGGTGGCTTCTCGAGCACGCCGAAGCGCGCAGCATGGCTGCGGCCGTTCTCGTGGCGGCGAATCGGATTGGCATCCGCCTCCGGCGTCGCGGTGATCCGGCGGGGCGCGCTCGTGCGCAGCCTCAGCCTCGTGCCGCTCGCGCGCATGCAGTCGCTCGCGGTGTCGGTCGGCCCGATCGCGCGCGCACTCGACCTCGCAACCCTTCGCCTGCACACCGTCACCGGCCCGGTCACGGCGCTGCTGCCCGTCGTCGACCGCTCCGAGGCGACGGCGCTCTTCGAGCGCCTCTCGCACGAAGCGGTCGAGCGTGCGGCGAGCGACACCTCGCACCACTGGGGTGCGGTCCCGTTCGCTGCATCGGCTGCATCGGCTGCATCGGCTGCGCTCGCTGAGCCCGCCGAAGCGCAGCCAGGTTCGCCCTCCCTTCGGCACGCTCAGGGAACAGATTCCGCCGAAGCGCAGCCAGGTTCGCCCTCCCCTCGGCACGCTCAGGGAACAGATTCCGTCGGAACGGAACCAGATCGTGTCGACTGATCGTCCGGGCCGGCTCGGTGTCGGCACCATCGGCGCCGGGCGCGTCGGCGCGGTGCTCGCGTCAGCACTCGCGGGTGCGGGCCACGCCCTCACGGGCATCTCCGCCGTCTCCGACTCGAGCCGCGAGCGCGCCGCGGCGATGCTGCCGTCGGTTCCGATACTGACGATCCCCGAGATCGTGGAGCGCAGCGAACTCGTGCTGCTCGCCGTGCCCGAAGACGAGCTCGGCGCACTCGTCGCGGGTCTCGCCGACGCCGGCGTCTGGCAGCCCGGGCAACTCGTGCTGCACACCGTCGCACGCTTCGGCACCGAAGTGCTCGATCCCGCGCGACTCGCGGGGGCCATCCCGCTCGCCGTGCATCCCGCCATGAGCTTCACCGGCACGAGCGTCGATCTCGGTCGGCTGCCGGGCACGTGGTTCGCGGTCACCGCTCCGGCGCCGGTGCTGCCGATCGGACAGGCGCTCGTCGTTGAGATGGGCGGCGAACCCTTCAACGTCGCCGAGCGCGACCGCGCCGCCTACGGTGAGGCGATCGACACCGCGGTGTCGTTCTCGCGTGCGATCGTCGACCAGGCGAGCGGGCTCCTCGACGGCATCGGCGTCGCCCGCTCGGGTGCCGTGCTCGCGCCGCTCGTGCGCTCCTCCGTCGAGAACGCGCTCGCGAGGCACGACAGCGGCGCGTACGCCGAGGGTGCCGATACGATCGACGGGGCCGGTACCGATTGGCCTCTTGGAGGTGGCGCGTGACCGAGGTCGCTGCAGGCACGCGTGTGGTGCCGACGATCGCCGAGCTGCGCGGGCTCCTCTCCGAGCGCCGCGCGGCCGGGGCATCCGTCGCCCTCGTGCCGACCATGGGCGCCCTGCACGACGGTCACCTCGCGCTCGTCGAGCGTGCGCGCGAGCTCGCCGAGGTCGTCGTGGTGTCGATCTTCGTGAATCCGCTGCAGTTCGGCCCTGGCGAAGATCTCGACCGCTACCCACGCAACCTCGACGCCGATGCCGCCTCGCTCGCGGCCCTCGGCGTGGAGTTCGTGTTCGCTCCGACGGTCGACGAGATGTACCCGCGCGGCGAGGTCGGAACGAAGCTCACCGCCGGACGGGTGGGTTCGCTCTACGAGGGCGCGTCGCGCCCTGGCCATTTCGACGGCATGCTCACCGTCGTCAGCAAGCTGCTGAACATCGCCCGGCCCGACATCGCGGTCTTCGGCCAGAAAGACGCCCAGCAGGTGTTCCTCGTGCGCAGCATGGTGCGCGATCTCGACGTGCCGACCGACATCGAGGTGGTGCCGACCGTGCGCGAATCCGACGGGCTCGCTCTCTCGAGCCGCAATCGCTACCTCGACCCGGCGCAGCGCACATCGGCCCTCACCCTCTCCGAGGCGCTCAAGGCGGCGCAGGACGCGGCCCCTGACGGTCTCTCCGAGGTGCTCGCCGAGGCAGCCGCCGCGTTCGGCGACCATGACGAGGTCACACTCGACTATCTCGTCGTCGTCGATCCCGAGACCTTCCTGCCGGTCGCCGATGAGGCGAGGGGCGAGGCTGTCGTGCTCGTCGCCGCCCGCGTCGGCGCCACTCGGCTCATCGACAACGCGACGATCACGCTCGGCTGACGGCCGGCGTCTCGACGGGCTCAGCCCGCAGGAGCGCCCAAGTAGGCTGGTGCACGCACCTTTTCGCGCGACGAGAGAGAACGATGGCCGACAACCACACGGATGCCACGCCCGAGCCCACTGCCGAGGAGATCAGCGCCGACCAGATCAGCGCCGATGAGATCTCCGAGCAGAAGGCCGTGCGGCTCGCCAAGCGCGAGCGGCTGATCGCGGCATCCGACGACCCGGCCTTCGGTGCGTATCCGGTGCGCCTCCCGATCACGACCACGATTCCCGAGGTGCGCGACCGCTTCGTCGGCCTCGGCGTCGATGAGGCGAGCGGCGAGCAGGTCGGTGTCGCGGGGCGCATCGTGCACTCCCGCAACACCGGCAAGCTCTGTTTCGCCACGCTGCAGTCGGGCGACGGCAGCCGCATCCAGGCGATGGTCTCCCTCGCCGAGGTGGGCGAGGAGTCGCTCGCCGAGTGGAAAGAGCTCGTCGACCTCGGCGATCACGTCTTCGTCGCAGGCGAGGTCATCACGAGTCGGCGCGGCGAGCTCTCGATCATGGTGAAGGAGTGGCGCATCGCCTCGAAGGCGATCCTGCCGTTGCCGAACCTGCACAACGAGCTCTCCGAAGAGATGCGGGTGCGCAGCCGCTACCTCGACCTCATCTCGCGCGAACAGGCCCGCAAGAACGTCATCGACCGCGCGAAGGTCAACGCGAGCGTTCGTCGAACGCTCGATGCCCGCGCGTTCATCGAGGTCGAGACCCCCATGCTGCAGGTCATGCACGGCGGGGCATCCGCTCGCCCCTTCGTCACGCACTCCAACGCGTTCGACACCGAGCTCTACCTGCGCATCGCGCCCGAGCTGTACCTCAAGCGCGCCGTCGTCGGCGGCATCGAGCGGGTGTACGAGATCAACCGCAACTTCCGCAACGAGGGCGCCGACTCGACGCACAGCCCCGAGTTCGCGATGCTCGAGGCCTACGAGGCGTACGGCGACTACACCACGATGGCCGACCTCACGCAGCAGCTCATCCAAGACGCCGCGCTCGCCACAGCGGGTTCGCACCTCGTGACCTCGGTCGACGGCACCGAGTTCGATCTCGGCGGCGACTGGCCGCGCATCTCGATGTACGACTCGCTTTCCGAGGCGGTCGGCGAGACGATCACGGCGTCGACGCCGATGGAGCGCCTGAAGCAGCTCGCCGACGAGGCCGGGGTCGAGGTCGACCACCCGCTGCCCGGCAAGTACGTCGAAGAGCTGTGGGAGCACCACGTGAAGTCCGGTCTCGAGCGCCCGACCTTCGTCATGGACTTCCCGCTCGACACCTCACCGCTCGTGCGCGAGCACCGCTCGATCCCTGGCGTCGTCGAGAAGTGGGATCTCTATATCCGCGGCTTCGAGCTCGCGACCGGTTACTCCGAGCTCGTCGACCCCGTCGTGCAGCGTGAGCGCTTCGTGGCGCAGGCCCAGCTCGCCGCGGCGGGCGACCCGGAGGCGATGCGCCTCGACGAGGAGTTCCTGCGCGCGCTCGAGTTCGGCATGCCGCCGTCGGGTGGCATGGGCATGGGCATCGACCGGTTGCTCATGGCGCTCACCGGCCTCGGCGTCCGCGAGACGATCCTCTTCCCGTTGGTCAAGTGAGCTTCGAGTGAGCGGATGCCCCAGATGAACGATTTCCTCCCGAAGGGCGAGCTCGAACCCGAGCAAGACCCCAAGCGCCCCTCCAACACGCGCCTCGGAATCTGGATCGTCGTCGGCGCGATCGGCCTTTACCTCGTCGGCTCGGGCATCTGGGGCCTCATCACCGGCGGCTGACCTGCCTTCGGGCGAGCGGATGCCGCGGCATCCGCTCGCCCGAAATACGCCATGTCGCGGCATCCGCTGACCGCGGCGCGCCCCGATGCAGAGCCGCCATGCGGCGAAACCGAGCAAAGCCCCGTATCCTTGTAGCTCTATGGACGAATTCTGGGCGAATGCGATCTGGTCGCTCGCGCCGACCGTGCTCATCGGGCTCATCTTCTGGTTCGTGATGCGCGCGATCATCCACTCCGACCGCAACGAGCGCAAGGCGTACGCCCGCATCGAAGCGGAGGAGCGGGCGAAGCTCGCCCAACAGCGACCGGCAGCCTGAACGCATGACCGGGGAGCAGACGACGCTGCTCGTCGCCGGTGTCGTCATCGTCATCGACGTCGTCATCCGCATCACCGCGATCATCGTGGTGCCCCGCAACCGCCGCCCGACCGCGGGCATGGCGTGGCTCCTCGCGATCTTCTTCATCCCGTACATCGGGGTGCTGTCCTACCTGCTCATCGGCAATCCGAAACTGCCGAAGCACCGGCGCCGCAAGCAGGCCGAGGTCGACCGCTACATCCGCGAATCGACGCACGGTGTCGAGCGGGTCAGTGATCCCGGTGACTGGCCCGCGTGGTTCGAAGGCGTCGTGCGCCTCAACCGCAACCTCGGCTCGATGCCCCTCATCGGCTCGAACAGTGCGAGCCTCATCGGCCACTACCAGGGCTCACTCGACGCGATGACCGCGGCCGTGCACGACGCGAAACGCTATGTGCATGTCGAGTTCTACATCTTCGCCTACGACACCACGACGGCGCCGTTCTTCGACGCGCTCGGCGAAGCGGTTGCTCGTGGCGTCGACGTGCGCGTGCTGCTCGACCATGTGGCGTCGTTCCGGGTGAAGGGCTACCGCAAGACGCTCAAGCGTCTGACCGCGATGGGGGTGCGGTGGCAGCTCATGCTGCCCGTGCAGCCGTTCAAGGGCAAGTACCAGCGGCCCGACCTTCGCAATCACCGCAAGATCCTCGTCGTCGACGGCGAGGTCGGCTTCATGGGCTCGCAGAACGTCATCGACCGCAGCTACAACAAGCGCAGCAACATCCGTCGCGGCCTGAAATGGAAAGAGCTCGTGGTGCGCGTCGAAGGGCCGATCGTGGCCGGACTCGATGCGATCTTCGCCACCGACTGGTACCTCGAAACCGGTGAGGAGCCGGTGCGCGACCTCGCGGCGTCGCTCGACCAGCCGGGCGAGGCGCAAGATCTCGACTGCCAGGTGGTGCCGAGCGGGCCGGGGTTCCCGAACGAGAACAACCTCAAGCTCTTCCTCGCGCTGCTCTACGCCGCAGAGGAGCGCATCATCATCACGAGCCCGTACTTCGTGCCCGACGACGCGATGCTCCGCGCGATCAGCGGCGCGACGCAGCGCGGCATCCACGTCGAGCTCTTCGTCTCGGAGATCGGCGACCAGGCGCTGGTGTATCACGCGCAGCGCTCGTACTACGAGGCGCTGCTCCGCGGAGGCGTGAAGATCTACATGTACAAGGCGCCGTATATTCTGCACTCCAAGCACTTCACCATCGACGACGACGTCGCCGTCATCGGCTCGAGCAACATGGACATCCGTTCGTTCGAACTCAACATGGAGGTGTCGCTGCTCGTGCGCGGGGCCTCGTTCGTGCGCGAGATGCGCGCCATCGAAGACGGCTATCGGCGCGACAGCCACGAGCTGACGCTCGAGGCGTGGATGAAGCAGCCGTTGCGATCGACCGTGCTCGACAACCTCGCGCGACTGACCTCGGCGCTGCAGTAGCGCGACCCGTGGACTGGCGAGGCGCGCCAGCGCCGTCTCGAAACCATGTGTTCGAGCAAGGATATTGAGAAGCGGCCTCCTCCGTCGACCGCTCCTCAACCCACGATCAACGGCGCGGCTTCAGTCGCACCGTCGGGAGCTCGGGCGCGGGCAGCGGCGGGCCGTCATACCCCGCAACCGTGCCGAAGCGTCCGTCGGGGTTGTCGCGGCCGATGACGTCGGCTTGCCATTGCCGACGGAACTCGACGATCTCGTCGTGATCGCGGCCGATGAAGTTCCACCACATCACGAGCTCTTCACCGAACGGCACGCCGCCGAGGAGGATCACGCGCACGGGTTGCGCCTCGGCGGATAGGCGGATGCGGCGACGCCCGGCCTCGAGGTAGACGAGCTCGCTCCATGCGGCGGTCGTCGAGACGGTGTCGGTCGCGAACTCGCCGATCGCGGCATCCGTGGCGCTGATCTCGACGGGACCCGAATCGACGAGCACTCCATGCTCGAACGTGGGGTCGAGTTCGAACTCGACGGTGCCGAACGGCGGCAGGTCGAGTTGCGCGCCGAGCAACGGCGAGAAGACGGTGACGGCGCCGCCCTGAGCCTGCCGAAGGGATGCCTCGGGCGCGACGCCGCCCGGCAGGGAGCCGACGAACACCCGCACCGTGGCGTCGCCCACGACGACCGGTGCGATGTCGGCGTGTTCGAAGAAGGGGCCGACATGCCGGGAGGCATCGGGAAGGGCGACCCAGAGCTGCACCCCGTGCAGGCGGGTGGTCTCGGGCGTCGACACCTCGGAATGCGAGATGCCGCGGCCGGCCGTCATGAGGTTCACGGCGCCGGGGCGCACCAGCGTGTGGCTGCCGGCGGAGTCGCGGTGCTCGATCTCGCCCTCGAAGAGCCAGCTGACGGTCTGCAGGCCGGTGTGCGGGTGCGGCGGCACGACCATGCCGGCTGAGACCCGCACCTCGTCGGGCCCGTAGTGATCGGCGAAGCACCAGGCGCCGATCGTGGTGCGGCCGCGCTGGGGGAGCGTGCGGCGAACGTTCATCGCCCGCGGGCCACCGAGCGGCACATCGCGCGGGGCGAGCACCTGCACGACGGGGCCGGTGGGCTCGTCGGGTGGGCAGAGCAGTTCGACGGGGTCACGTTCCAGGTTGCTCATGCTGGAAATAGTACGCGGCGCAAGCACGAGAACCGGGGGACCGTTAGCATGACGGTATGGCTCCCTCCATACGCATTCGTCGTGCCGGTCTCCTCGCTCTGGCGCTCTCGTCGGTGTTCCTGCTTTCGGCGTGCAACCCGTCGGGCAATGCTGCAGAGAACTTCCCGGGTGTGCCGAGCGAGGCCGACGCCGACACGGTCGACGTCGAGGCGGGCACCGACCCGGCGGGTGACACTGAAGATATTCCGTCGTCCGAAGACGGGCCCGTGGCTGTCTGGTGGGCCGATGGCGGTCAGATCGCCCTCATCGTCTCGGGCAGTTCGACGTGCCCCGTGATCGGCAAAGAGATCCGTGTGCTCGAGAAGGCCGGCGAGGGCAACCGCGTCGCGATCGACCTCGTCGAGCAGCCGGAAGACCAGGTCTGCACGATGGATCTCGTGCCCCACACGACGCTGTTCTGGACGCCGGTGTACGTGTCGACGACTGAGCCGCTCGTCGTCGAAGTCGCCGACACTGAGATCACGATTCCGATCAAGTAGCCTCGGCCAGGTTCGGCCGGAGCACGAGCAGTTCTCCGACTTCGCAGTCGAGTGCGTCGCAGATGGCCTGCAAGGTCGAGAAGCGGATGGCGCGAGCACGGTCGTTCTTCAGCACGCTGAGGTTCACGACGCTCACGCCGACGAGTTCGCTGAGCCGCGTGAGCGTCATGCCGCGCGCCTCGAGCAGCTCGTCGAGCCGGCAGTGGATGTCGGATGCCTCGTCGGGCTCTGCAGGGGCCATCAGACGAGCCCCTCGGTGTCGCGCTGCATGCGCTCGCCGACTGCGAAGACCGTGGCGGCCATTGCCGCGACGAACGTGAGGAAGACGAGGGACGACAGGTCGACCGACATCACGACGTTCTCGAAGTCACCGTCACTGAGACGGGTGAAGGCACCGTTCGCCGCCATGTTGCCGAAGAACGGCACAGCCGCGAACCCGATGGCCCCAGAAAGGCCCGCCACGGTGACGAGGATGGTGTTGCGGCGAGTGAAGACCTGGTTCCGCATGACCGCCCAGCAGAGCATCAGGAGGCAGATGACGACGATCCCGATCGTCGCCGCGGCGAGCAGCTGCTGGATGATGAGCGATGCCCACGATGCACCCGGCAGAGACGGAATGGTCACCACTGCTTGCTCGAGCGACACCTGCACCGGCGTGCCATCGGGCCCGATCGGCGCCGTCGCCGGGGTTCCGGCGAACTCGGCCGTCACAGGCACGTTTCGATTCGGCACCACCTCGATGATGCGCTGCACGGATGCCACGACTGCCCAGACGGCGATGGTCGTGCCCGCGAGCATGAAGAACCAGAGGCTCGCGAGATCTGCTCGGGACATCGAGCGGCCGGAGATCGTGTGCATTTCGTTCCTTGCTGTCTCGGGTTGGTCGGGGGAC
The DNA here is from genome assembly GCF_059445415.1 of Agromyces sp. Y558. Taxonomy (NCBI): domain Bacteria; kingdom Bacillati; phylum Actinomycetota; class Actinomycetes; order Micrococcales; family Microbacteriaceae; genus Agromyces; species Agromyces sp. Y558. The sequence goes on along the minus strand of NZ_JCAIUH010000004.1, from coordinate 355,887 downwards.
ATCAGACGAGTCCGTCGGTATCGCGCTGCAGGCGCTCGCCGAGTTGAAATGCGGTCGCAACGACCCCGAGTGCGAGTCCCCAGCCGAGGGGCGCGGGGTCGATGGTGAGGCCGAAGAAGACGAGCCCCTCGGCACCCAGACCGGTGTCCGCGCTCCGGATGACCGCGTCACCGAGGAACTGCACCACCTCGGCGTCGGAGATCGCCCGCAGGATAGGGGCGAACATGCCCGTCACCATCACGAGCACCGCCGCGGAGAAGATCGACCAGGTCGCCGACCGAGCGAAGGGGCGCCGTTCGAGCAGGCGCATGCCGAGGATGAAGACGATGACGCACAGGCCGATGCCCAACAGCGCCGCGACCGCAGTCTGCGAGACCATCAGCCACCGCAGCCCGGCAGGCAGTCCATCGATGACGAGGGTGACCGAGTCGTAGTGGGCGCTGACGATCGCCGGTACTCCATCGGCGAATTCGGGCGACTGGGCGTTCGCGAGTTGCAGCCCGTCGACGTTGAGCGCATCGGACGTGAGCAGATGAACTGCTCGTACGACGAGCCCGACGAGTCCAGCGAGCCCGATCAGCAGTGCACCTCCTGTGATGGCTCGAAGCCCCCAGCCGTCGAGGCGTTCGAGGCGAGAGCGGGTCGCTGGCTTGGTGTCACTCATGTTCTCCCTAACGAATATCGATAATAACGATAAACGATACGGTAGCGCTTCGAGCATCGTGCGTCAACGAGAGCGGCCGCGCCGCGGCATCCGCCGCCGTCATCGTTCGTCAACCCCGTCCCGAGCGCTGCGCCGAGGGCGAACAACGGCTTCGCGGCCCCCTCTGCTGGTTACGCTCTTCATATCGGCGCCCCTACCCAGCGGGGTCGTGAGGAGTAGAAATGTTCGAGAGATTCACCGACCGAGCTCGTCGTGTCGTCGTCCTGGCCCAAGAAGAGGCCAAGATGCTCAACCACAACTACATCGGCACCGAGCACATCCTGCTCGGGCTCATCCACGAGGGTGAAGGCGTCGCAGCCAAGGCGCTCGAGTCGCTCGGCATCTCGCTCGACGCGGTGCGCGAGCAGGTGCAAGACATCATCGGCCAGGGTCAGCAGCAGCCGACCGGGCACATCCCGTTCACTCCGCGCGCCAAGAAGGTGCTCGAGTTGAGCCTGCGCGAAGCGCTGCAGCTGGGTCACAACTACATCGGCACCGAGCACATCCTGCTGGGGCTCATCCGCGAGGGTGAAGGTGTCGCCGCCCAGGTGCTCGTCAAGCTCGGCGCCGACCTCAACCGCGTGCGTCAGCAGGTCATCCAGCTGCTCTCGGGCTACCAGGGCAAAGAGCAGGTGCAGGTCGGCGCGAACGAGCAGACCACCCCGCAGGGCGGCTCGCAGATCCTCGACCAGTTCGGCCGCAACCTCACGCAGGCTGCGCGCGACGGCAAGCTCGACCCTGTCATCGGGCGTGAGAAAGAGATCGAGCGGGTCATGCAGATCCTCTCGCGTCGCTCGAAGAACAACCCCGTGCTGATCGGTGAGCCCGGCGTCGGCAAGACCGCCGTCGTCGAGGGCCTCGCCCAGGCGATCGTGAAGAACGAGGTGCCAGAGACGCTGAAAGACAAGCAGGTCTACTCGCTCGACCTCGGCTCGCTCATCGCCGGCTCCCGCTACCGCGGTGACTTCGAAGAGCGCCTGAAGAAGGTCACGAAAGAGATTCGCACGCGCGGCGACATCATCGTCTTCATCGACGAGATCCACACCCTCGTGGGTGCCGGTGCAGCCGAAGGTGCCATCGACGCCGCGTCGATCCTCAAGCCCCTGCTCGCCCGCGGCGAGCTGCAGACCATCGGTGCGACCACGCTCGACGAGTACCGCAAGCACTTCGAGAAAGACGCTGCGCTCGAGCGCCGCTTCCAGCCGATCCAGGTCGCAGAGCCGTCGCTGCCCCACACGATCAACATCCTCAAGGGACTCCGCGACAAGTACGAGGCGTTCCACAAGGTCTCGATCACCGATGGCGCCATCGTGTCGGCGGCGAACCTCGCCGACCGCTACGTGTCCGACCGCTTCCTCCCCGACAAGGCGATCGACCTGATCGACGAGGCCGGCGCACGCCTGCGTCTCTCGATCCTCTCGAGCCCGCCCGAGCTGCGCGAATTCGACGAGAAGATCGCCGTCGTCCGGGCCGCGAAAGAGACCGCGATCGAGGAGCAGGACTTCGAGAAGGCCGCCTCCCTCCGTGATGAGGAGAAGAACCTCCTCGGCGAGCGGCTACGCCTCGAGAAGCAGTGGAAGTCGGGCGACGTCAAGACGACCGCCGTCGTCGACGAGGGCCTGATCGCCGAGGTGCTCGCACAGGCCACCGGCATCCCCGTTTTCAAGCTCACCGAAGAAGAGAGCTCGCGTCTCGTCTTCATGGAGAAGGCGCTGCACGAGCGCGTCATCGGTCAAGAAGAGGCCATCTCAGCCCTCGCCAAGACCATCCGCCGTACGCGTGCCGGCCTGAAAGACCCCAAGCGCCCCTCTGGCTCGTTCATCTTCGCCGGCCCCACCGGCGTCGGCAAGACCGAGCTCGCCAAGGCGCTCGCCGAGTTCCTCTTCGATGACGAGGCTGCGATGATCGCGCTCGACATGTCGGAATACGGTGAGAAGCACACCGTCTCGCGCCTCTTCGGTGCTCCTCCCGGATTCGTCGGCTTCGAAGAGGGCGGCCAGCTCACCGAGAAGGTGCGCCGCAAGCCCTTCAGCGTCGTGCTGTTCGACGAGATCGAGAAGGCGCACCCCGACATCTTCAACTCGCTCCTCCAGATCTTGGAAGAGGGCCGGTTGACCGATGGCCAGGGCCGCGTCGTCGACTTCAAGAACACGGTCATCATCATGACCACCAACCTCGGCACGAAAGACATTTCGAGTGGCCCCGTGGGCTTCGCGATCGAGGGAGACACCCGCACGGGCTACGACCTCATGCGCGGCAAGGTGAACGAAGAGCTGAAGAAGCACTTCAAGCCCGAGTTCCTGAACCGCGTCGACGAGATCATCGTCTTCCCGCAGCTCTCCAAGCCCGAGCTGCTGCAGATCGTCGACCTGTTCATCAAGCGGCTCAGCGAGCGCATGCTCGACCGCGACATGACCGTCGAGCTCACGCAGGCGGCCAAGGAGCGGCTCATCGAGGTCGGGTTCGACCCGGCCCTCGGTGCCCGCCCGCTCCGCCGCGCGGTGCAGCACGAGATCGAAGACGGCCTCTCCGAGAGGATCCTGCACGGCGAGCTCAACGCGGGCGACCACGTGCACGTCGACTTCACAGACGGAGAGTTCCTGTTCACCACCACGCAGCGGGCCCTGCCCGTCGGCGTCGGCGTGAACACGAACGCTGCGATCGGCACCGGTCCGGTGAGCCCCGACCTGGCGGCCGCGTCGGGCGAGTAAGCAGACACGACACGAAGGGGCGGATGCTGCGGCATCCGCCCCTTCGTCGTCCGCGCCCCCACCCACCCCGCCCACCCCGCCCACCCCACCCCACCGCAGGCTTTCCTTTCTCAGGAACCGCCCGCCGAAGCGAGCCCTTTTCAGGAAGAACTCCGGTGATCCGATCGATATCGCCGCAGAACTCCTGAAAAGAGAAGAAGGTGTCGGGCGAATACGATGAGGGGATGACCGAGTTCAGCGTGCGGCGGGCCCGCACGAGCGATGTTCCGCGAATCATCGACCTCGTGGAGCCGCTCGTCACCCGACGCATCCTGCTCGGGAAAGAGCGTGTCGACCTCTACGGCTCGGTGCAGGAGTTCCGGGTGGCAGAGGCCGATGACGGCCGGCTCATCGGTGCGGGCGCGCTGCACGTCATATGGGAGGACCTCGGCGAGGTGCGCACGCTCGCCGTCGACGACGGTTGGCTCGCCCACGGCGTCGGCCACGCCCTGCTCACCACGCTCGAAGACGAAGCTCGTGAGCTCGGCCTCAGCCGCCTCTTCTGCCTCACCTTCGAGACCACCTTCTTCGGCCGCCACGGCTTCGTCGACATGGGGCGCGAGACCGTTGACCCCGAGGTCTACGCCGAGCTCGTGCGTTCGAACGACGAGGGTGTGGCCGAGTTCCTCGACCTCGCCCGCGTGAAGCAGAACACCCTCGGCAACACCCGCATGCTGAAGCTTCTCTGAAACGAGATTCGGCGCGCCGAGCGGATGCCGCGGGCAGCGGCATCCCGGTCGTACCCTGTGTGCATGTCGACGAACACACCGGCCGGGCGGCAATCGCCGCACGTGTACCGACGCCGGCGACTCATCGTGCTGATCGGACTCATCGCGGTGATCATCGCGATCGTGCTCATCATCGTGCGTCCGGGAGCGAGCCAAGGCGAAGAGGGCGCGGGCGGCGGACCCTCGTCGAGCGCCGACCCGGCGACTGCGCCGGAGACGACCTCCATTCCGACCGAGCCGACCGCGGCCGACGGCGACCCGTGCGCGCCAGAGAAGATCACCGTCGAGGCCGTCACCGACAAGTCGTCGTACGAAGCAGGAGAGCAGCCGCAGCTGTCGGTCACGATCACGAACACGGGCAAGAACGTCTGCGTGCTGAACGCGGGCACGAACGCCCAGGTCTTCACGATCATGAGCGGCACCGAGGTCTACTGGGCCTCGCCCGACTGCCAGGTCGACGCGATCGACGCCGAGGTCTCGTTGACCCCCGGCACGCCGGTCAGCTCGAGCGTGCCGATCGTCTGGGACCGCACGCGTTCGACGCCCGAGACGTGCGCCGGACCGCGCGAGACGGTGCCGGCCGAAGGCGCCTCGTACCACCTCGGGGTGTCGGTCGACGGTTTCGAGTCGGCCGAGCAGAAGCAGTTCCTGCTCTACTGATGCCCGCGTGCTCGCTCGTCACTCGTGCGGACGGCGACGCGGTGTTCGTCATTTGACCCGTGAAGAGGGGCCGCGCAGTCAGCGGCTCGCAGCTTAGGTTCGTTGAGTGCGCGTCTGGCGTTCCCGGCCGAAAGGGCGCGCACCACCGCCTCACCCGGCTGGTGGAGAGCGCCGGGTGTTCCCCCTCTTGTATCAAGTCTGCCCGGCGCTCTCGCGGGGGCGCCCCGCCGCCCCCGGCCGATGGCCGGTGCCTGAAGAGTGCGGGTAGCCCGCGAACGCCGGTGCGGAGCCGGTGGGCGGGTCGAAGCGCACGAGCTCGTTGGCCGCGTCGAGAGACGGCGCCGACGCCATGAGTTGTTGCTCCGCCGGGTCGAGTGCCCACTTGACGACGAGGTAGACCTCGCCGCGCTTCACGTCACGGTACCGGCGGATGATCGCCTTCGGCGTGAGAGCGTCGTTGCGGATGCACAGCCACGTGTCGCCGTCGTAACGGATCGGCTTCGGAAGACTGCTTGCCATGGTGCTCCTCGAGATGGAGCGCGCCGGCCCGCGCGGGTCTACTTCGATGCTACGCGCCCCGCGACATGGTCTGCGGGGCAGGAAACGAGCGAATGCGCCGGCGCCGTGGGGTCAACAAGAACGCCGTCGTCTTCGTCGACACCTCGGACCCTCACGGTCCGGCACAGACAGCATAGGCTGCTTCCCTCCGAAATACACATCCCAGTCGGGTGGTCGAAGAGACGGGCGAGCGGATGCCGCGGAGTGCGCCCTGCGCGGACGGAGGCGGGTGCGCGGCATCCGCTCGGTACCCTTGAGGGATGGCAGGCAAGGCACAACGGAAGCAGGCGGCGGAGCCCGTGGAGTTCCGTTCGGAGGCGCTCGCGCAGGCGCTCGAACGGCAAGATATCGCGGCGGTCGCCCTGGCCCTGCGCCACGGCAACACCGTCGTGCCGCTCGTGAAGCCGGGGCCGCGCGACAAGCCGCTCGACGGTGGCGAAGTGTGGACCTACCGCGATCCGAAGACCGGCGATGTCGCACTGCTGCTCTTCAGCGATGCCGCGAACAAGCCGGCGAACCTGCCGCCCGCGGTGGGCCTGCAGAGCGCTGCGTGGCTGCGGTCGTTCCTCAAGCGGTACGAGTCGACGATCACGACGGTGTTCCTCGACATCGCGGGCCCGCACCCGATGCAAGCGTCGCCCGGCGAACTGCTGCGCGCGCTCGAGGCGTAGGGGAGTACGCCGAGTCGGCGCGCAAGGCTCGAGTCTGCAGGTGTGCGGCTGCGGCACCCTGAGGCATCGCGTGAGGCCGTCAGAAGGCGGCGTCGAGTTCGCGTTCGCGCGGGCCGGTCGAGGCCATCATGGCGCGCTGCACGGCGGCGTGCACGCTGCCGGCTTCGACGTCGAGGATGGTCGTGTAGCCGAGGCGTCGTGCTTCGGCGCCCCGCTGCTTCGCCGCGGTGACCGGACGCACCTCGCCGGCGAGGCTGATCTCGCCGAAGGCGGCGAGCTCGTGCGGCACGGCACGGTCGCGCATGGCCGAGGCGATGGCGACGGCGATCGCGAGGTCGGCGCCGGGCTCGGCGAGCCGCACGCCGCCGACGGTGGAGACGTAGACGTCGTGATCGCCGAGAGTCTTCAGGCCGGCTCGACGCTCGAGCACGGCGATGATCATGGCCACCCGCGATGGATCGACCCCGTTGACCACGCGGCGAGGCTGCGGCGCCTTCGTCGACACGACGAGCGCCTGCACTTCGACCGGCAGTGCACGGCGCCCCTCGAGTGCGACGGTGACGCACGTGCCGCTCACGGCACTGCGCCCGCTCGAGAGGAAGAGGCCCGACGGGTCGGGCACCTCGGAGATGCCCTCGCCGGTCATCTCGAAGCAACCCACCTCGTCGGTCGGCCCGAAGCGGTTCTTGAGGGCCCGCACGAAGCGAAGGGCCGTTTGTCGATCGCCCTCGAACTGGCAGACGACGTCGACGAGGTGCTCGAGCAGGCGGGGGCCGGCGATCGAGCCGTCTTTCGTGACGTGGCCGACGAGCAGCACTGGCAGCCGCCGCTCTTTCGCGACGCGGATGAGTGTCGATGCGACCTCGCGCACCTGGCTCGGTTGCCCCGGCAGACCATCGGAGAGGGATGACGACACGGTCTGCACCGAGTCGACGATGAGAAGCTCGGGGGCGATGGCGTCGACCTGCCCGAGGATCGTCGCGAGATCGGTCTCTGCCGCGATGAAGAGCTCGTCGTGCAGGGCCTTCGTGCGCCCAGCTCGAAGGCGCACCTGCGCGACCGACTCTTCGGCGGTGACGTAGAGCACCCGTCTGCCGGTGGCCGCCACGCGCGCCGCGACCTCGAGCAGGAGTGTGGACTTGCCCACCCCAGGCTCGCCGGAGAGCAGGATCGCGGCGCCGGCGACGATGCCGCCGCCGAGCACCCGATCGAACTCGCCGATGCCGCTCGGGCGGTGCGCAGCGTCTTCGGTCTGCACGTCGGTGATCGGGCGGGCGGTGCGCGCCTCGCCGAGTTGCACCGCCTGCACTGCACGCACGATGCCGGTGGCTTCGGCCACGTCGACGACGGTGCCCCACTGCTGGCACTCGCTGCAGCGGCCCACCCACTTGACGGTGCTCCAGCCGCACTCGGTGCAACGGAACGTGGAGGTGGAGCGGGCCATGCCCCGAGACTAGCCGCGGCCGCCGACAGTGAGCGCTTCGGCGCGCGTGTCGACGCCGAGGTGCGCGGCCGCCCTGGCGACAGCCGGTCGGAAGGCCTCGGCCCATACCGCGTACCCGTGGTCGTTCGGGTGGAACATGTCGCGCGCGAACTGCGTCAGGATGCCCCGGAGCCCTTGCCGTTTCATGATCTCGTGCAGTGGCGCAACGACGAGTCCGTGCTCGAGGGCGGCAGCGCGAAGCATCCGATTCGCCTCGGCCACCTTGCGTTCGGTGTGCGGGAAGTAGAAGCACGGCAGGTCGGCGACGACGGCGCCGGAGGGCAGCTCGGCGAAGATCGAGCGGATGTTGCGCTCGAACGCCTGAGGGTTCCAGCCGGCGATGTCATTCGCACCGATCGAGACCGTGACCACGTCGGGCCGCAGATCGCGGAACCGCGGCAGCTGGTCGCGCACGGCGAGGCGCGTCGTCGCACCCGAGACGCTGAGATTCACGACGCGCACGCTTCGCCCGGTCATCTCGCGAACACCGTCGGCGACCACGCCGACGTAGCTGCGGTCAGGCTGCGACGCGCCGATGCCCTGTGCCGCACTGTCGCCGATGGCGACGTAGAGCAGCTCGCCCTCGACCTTCGCGTGGTCGCGCCACCACTTCGAGTGCACCGGCAGCGTCTCGTTCAGCGTGGCCTTGTTCTCGAGCATCCGATCGCGGAATCGAGGCACTCCGCCTGCACCGAGCAGCGTGACAGCAGACAGACGGATGCCGCGCCAGACGCTCATCGAGTCGCCTGACGCGCGATTCGTGACGGGAGCCACCGCCGGCGTGAGGAGTTCTGCGGTCATCACCCGAAACTATGACCTTCGACTTCGAGTTGCCTGCGCGCCGGCTGGGCGCGAGCTGGGCATAAGGCGTCTGGCGGCGGTCTCACCCGACGGCGGTGGGGATTGCCGCCACGTCGGCTGAGGCATCCGCTCGTTTTGGCACTGACGCGCGCGTCGTCTAAGATCGTCCTCGGTACCGTGTCCGAGCGGCCGAAGGTGCAACTCTCGAAAAGTTGTGTGGGTGAAAGCCCACCGTGGGTTCAAATCCCACCGGTACCGCCACAGAGAAACCCCTACTTCCCAGTAATCACAAGGAAGTCAGGGGTTTCTTTTTGCTGCTCCAGCATGACGACATCGTGAACGCAGTTGCGGCTTTCACCGAGTGTCCTGAAACTCCCACCAGCGCCATGACGCTTGCGATTCAGGGCAGGCTCTGGCATGGCGGTTTGGTCCGGGCGGCCGGCGCGCTGGATACCGTCATCGCTGCCTACGCAGTTGCGAATGATGCAACCGTGATCCACTTCGACCGCGATTTCGAGCTCATCGCCAGCGTCGTCCCAGAGCTGAAGCAGGAATGGATCGTGCCCCGCGGCACAGTGTCCTAGTCGGGCGTCGACACGCTCGGCTCACCAGCCGCTGCGCGTCGGCGTGTGCCCCTCGCGGGCGTCGTCGGGCATCGGCATCTCCGCGCGCAGCCCGAGCAGTCTGATCGGCCGGTCGGGTTCGATCCGCCCGGCGAGATCCAGCGCCCGAGTCAGTACCGCCTCACCGTCGAACGTCTCCGGCACCTTCTTGGTGAAGACCTTGGTGAGGAACGGCGCGTACCGCACCTTGAGCGTGAGCCCGATCACCGGCCGACCCTCGGCCGCGATGTCTTCAAGTACCCGGGCGACGAGCTCCCGCACGGCGGCATCGACCTGCGCGGGCTCGGTCAGGTCCTGCTGGAACGTCGTCTCCCTGCTGTGCCCGCGGGCGACCCACGGTGTGTCGTCGACGACGTCGGCGCCCTCGCCGCGGCCGAGCTGGGCGTACCAGGGCCCCATCCTCGGCCCGAACTCGGCGACCAGGGCGTCGGGCGCAGTCGCCGCCAGCTCGGCGACAGTGGCGATGCCGAGCCCGGCCAGGCGGCGGGAGATCTTCGAGCCGACGCCCCAGAGGTCGATCGTCGGGCGGTCGCCCAGAACCTCGAGCCAGTTGTCGGCGGTGAGCCGGAACACGCCGCGAGGCTTGCCGAACCCCGTCGCGACCTTGGCCCGCACCAGTGTGTCGCCGATGCCGACGCTGCAGTGCAGTCGGGTTCGTTCGAGCACGGCCAGCTGCAACATCCGGGCGTAGGTCTCTGGGTCCTCTGTCGGCACGCCGACGAAGGCCTCGTCCCAGCCGAGCACCTGCACGGTCGCGCCGGGCTGCGCGCGCAGCGTCGCCATGACCTCAGCGGATGCCGCGGTGTAGGCCTCTGCGTCGACCGGCAGGATCACGGCATCGGGTGCCTTGCGGGCGGCGATGCGCAGGGGCATCCCTGATCCGACGCCGAACTCGCGCGCCTCGTACGACGCGGTCGAGACCACGGCGCGTTCGGTCGGGTCTCCTCGACCGCCGACGATCACCGGCTTGCCCGCGAGCTCCGGCCGTCGCAGCACTTCGACGGCCGCGACGAACTGGTCGAGGTCGACGTGCAGCACCCAGGACTTCCGGTGTCCGGTCACGGAACCAGTCTGCCTCGTGACGCCAGCGCCCCCAATCACCCGAACCGAGTGATTCGGAACGTCGAGGGCTTCGATACCGTGAGCCGGTCCTGGTCCGAACCACGAGGAGCACGATGTCCACCGAACAGCCAGCCGAGTCGCGGACGCGTCAGCGGTGGGCGGAGGCGCGGGAGATCATCGCCGTCTTCCTGCTGTCGGTCACCGCGATCCTGACGGCGTGGTGCGGCTTCGAGTCCTCGAAGTGGAGCGGGCAGATGTCGATCGACTTCAGCCAGGCATCCGCCGCGCGAATCAAGTCGGTCGACCTCGCGAGCGAGTCGCGCGACGCGCAGGCGGTGGACCTCGCCATCTACACCCAGTGGGTCGATGCGACGGCGACGGGCGACACCGCACTCGCCGACTACGTGCGTGCTCGATTCACTCCGGAGTTCACGGTCGCGTTCGAGGACTGGCAGGCCGGCGGCGAGGACCTCAAGTCACCGTTCGCCGAACCCAGCTATGTTCCGATCGGGAAGGAGGAATCGGTCGCGGCGGCGAAACTCGCCGACGAGAAGTTCGAAGCCGCGCTCAAGAGCAACCAGCGCGGTGACAACTATTCGATCCTCACGGTGCTGTTCGCGATGGTGCTGTTCTTCACGGCGATGTCCGAGCGCAACACCTCGCGCTGGCCCGGATGGTTCCTGCTCGGGCTCGGTGCCGTCGTCGCGATCGCTGGCGGGGTGATCCTCGCCACGTTCCCGGTGCTGGTGTGAGCTGGGCCCGAATCGCACCCGATGCTAGCGTGGGTGGCCGACCACGCGGCACCCGTCACCGTGGATTCCGCGGAGGGAACGCAGCGTGCATCAACCGGTCGAACTCGACGACGGCCTCGTGTTCCGTGAACTCGCGATCGGCGACGGGCCCGCGCTCGCCGCGGCGTACACGCGCAACCGTGAGCACCTCGCGCCTTGGGAGCCCACCCGCACCGACGACTTCTTCACCGCCGAGATGCACCGGCGCGACGTCGAGGCATCGCTCACCCGACTCGAGGCGGGTCTCGCCGTGCCGTTCGTGATCGTCGACGGCGACGAGATAGTCGGCCGGATGAATCTCTCCGACATCGTGCGCGGCGCGTTCCAGAATGCGCACCTCGGCTACTGGATCGACGCCCGCTATGCCGGGCGCGGCCTCGCGACAACGGCGGTCGGTCTCGCCGTGCACGCGGCGCGCGGCATCGGCCTGCACCGCGTGCAGGCCGGCACGCTCGTGCACAATGCCGCGTCGCAGGCGGTGCTCGCTCGCAACGGGTTCGAACGCTTCGGGCTCTCCCGCCGACACCTGCGCATCGCGGGGGAGTGGCAGGATCACGTGCTCTTCGAGCGGCTGCTCGAAGAGTGAGCCGAACGGCACCTGCCTCCGGTGTTAGCGTGGACCCACGCGAGCGCGCCGGCATCGGTCGCCGTGCCGACCGAGGGGAGCAGACATGATCGAACTCGTCGTCGCCCTCTTCCGGGTCGCGCAGGCCTCACTCGAGATCGCGCTCGCCTCGAACGCGCAGATGTCGATCGTGCTCCTCGGTGTCGTCGGCGCGGCCGCCGTCGCCGTGGTCGTCGTGGCCTGTCAGGCGTTGCCGGCGATCGTCGCGGCCGACGCGAGCGGCGCGGCCACACGGTTCCGGCAGACGGCCGACCCGTGGCGACTCCTCGCGCAGAGCGACCCCGACGCACCCGGGCGCGCTCGCCCGAGGGCGCCGGCTGGCGGCATCGCGGCCGCGTAGCGACACTCGACCGACGCCACCATCGCCCAGCGGGCGACGGCTCGGCGACCCGATTCCTCGCGGCCAGACGGATTCACACATCCCTCCGACCGCAAGGAACTCTCATGGACCTCTATGCCTTCCCGCCCATCGCCGCCATTCTCGACGGCGCACACGCCGTGCTCATGGCCCTCGCGGGCATCCTCGAACCGCTCATCGGCATCGCGAGTGCCGCGGCGGCCGTCGTGCTCGTCACCCTGCTCGTGCGCGCCGCCCTCATCCCGGTCGGCGTCTCGCAGGCCAAGGCCGAACAGACGCGTTCCCGTCTTGCCCCGAAGCTCGCCGCGCTGCAGCAGAAGCACAAGAAGAACCCCGAGCGACTGCAGCGCGAGACGATGGCACTCTACGGCGAGGAGGGCACCACGCCCTTCGCCGGTTGCCTGCCGATGCTGGTGCAGGCGCCCATCGTCGGCGTGATCTACGCGCTCTTCATCCTGCCGACGATCGCCGGGCACCCGAACGCGCTGCTCGAGCAGACCTTCTTCGGCGTGCCGCTCGGCTCGAGCCTCGCCGGCCAGATCGCGACCGGCACGCTGACGCCGGGCGCACTGCTCGTCTTCGGCGTCGTGATCGTCGGCATCGCCGTCGTCGGCGAGATCACCCGACGCGTCTTCCAGCCGCGCCCGCCCGGCGGCGGGGTCGCCAGCACGAGCCGAGCGGAGGCCTCGGCGAAGACCGACGCCGCAGGGGCATCCGCTGCCCTGCTCGCCGGGCCGGGGTTCGCCCGCGCCCTCGGAGCACTGCAGTTCATCACCGCGGTGATCGCGATCTTCGTGCCGCTCGCGGCCGCCCTGTACCTCTTCGTCACGGTGGCGTGGACGCTCGTGCAGCGGACCCTGCTCAGGCGCAGACACCCGCTCGCCGAGGTGAAGACCGCCTGATCGGCCCTGTATTGCATCGACGCCACGCGGGGTAAGGGCTTGCACCGCCTGCCCAGCGGTGGTTTCGTAGGGGAATCAAACGAAGGAGCACAACATGAGTTTCCTCGCGTTCCTGATCCTCGGCCTCATCGCCGGGGCGATCGCCAAGCTGATCCTGCCTGGCAATCAAGGCGGCGGGTGGTTCGTCACCCTGCTGCTCGGCGTTGTCGGCGCTCTGCTCGGCGGCTGGATCGGCAGTGCCATCTTCGGCATCGGCATGGATCAGTTCTGGGATCTCGGCACCTGGCTCCTCGCCATCGCCGGATCGATCATCGTGCTGTTGATCTGGGGCCTGATCACTCGGGGCCGCAGCAAGAGCACGGCAGCCTGAGACCGTTCGGCACGACGAACGCCGCGTGCTCGTCGGCCGGCCTCAACCGGCCGGTCGACGGCACGCGGCTCATTCGCGTGCGCGTTCGAGGGCGAGCTCGGCGAAGCGTCTCAGCATGCGTTGCGGTTCGATGACGGATGCCGCGGCCAGCCGTTCGCCGACCTCGCGCAGTTCGCTCGCCGGGAAGTAGCCGTGGTGGCGGTAGACCTGTGCGCGGGCGATGAAATCGTCGGTCGACACCTCGGGGTGGAACTGCGTCGCGTAGACACCCGCGCCCACGCGGTAGATCTGCACGGGGCATCCGTTTGACGATGCGAGCAACCGGGCATCTGCAGGCAGTCGCTCGGTGGCCTCCTTGTGGCCGACGAGCGCGTCGAACCGCTCGGGCAACGCGCCGACGAGCGGGTCGGCCACGCCTTCGGCGGTGAGCTGGATCTCGACGGCCTGAGCCTGTTCGCCGTGTGCCGTGCCGACCTCGCCGCCGAGCAATCGGGTCAGCACCCCGATGCCGTAGCAGGTGAGCAGGAGTGGGAAGTCGGCCCTGAGCGCCTCTTCGGCGAGACGGGCGAGATCGGACTCGACACGGCGCTGCACCTCGTGCTTGCCCGCCTCAGGGGTCGTCACGTTGAATGGGCTGCCGCCCACGACGATGCCGACGTAGTCGTCGATCGCGACATCGCCGAGCGGGTCGACGTCGAGGCGCACGTGTTCGAGGCTCCCGGCATCGACGCCCATCGCGCGGCGCACCGACTCGTACTCCGGGCCGACGGCCTCCACCTCGGGGCGTGCTGAGAGGAAGAGGAACGGCCTTTGCGTCATCGACCTCTCCGTCGGCTGCGCTGCTTCGCGCCCCCGCCGGTGCGCGGCGCCGGCCGGCCGGCCTTGCCCCCGGCCTTGCCCTTGCCGCCGGCGTTGCCCTTGCCGCCGCCGGCCGCTTTGGCCGCAGCAGCTCGGCGTTCGGCTGCGGCGAGCTTGGCCGCCTTCGCGGGCTTCATCGGGGGCGGGTCGTCGGCCGATCCGCGCGAGCTCTTCGCACCGCGACCACGCACGACGGCGACGAATTCCTGGATGTCGGTGTCGTCTCGGTCGCGATGCCAGACCAATGAGATCTGCGTGGCCGGGGCATCCGTCACCGGAATCGCGACGACGTCTTTGCGGCGATGCAGCCGGGCGACGGACTGCGGCAGGATCGCATGGCCGGTGCCCGCGGCGACGAGTTCGATGGTCATCGCGGCATCTGGCTGCACGGGTGCGGGCGTCTCGTTCTCGAAGTCGGCGAGGGTGAGCTCATCGGCATCGGCGAGCGGATGCTCCTTCGGCAGCACCACGACCGCGAGCTCCTCCCAGAGGGCGACGGCGTGCAGGCCCTCGGTCTCGACTGGGAGTCGCACGAATGCGACGTCGGCCTCGCCCGCGAGGAGCGCGGTGAGCTGCTCGGGCTGTTCGACGACGAGCGCCTCGAGCGGAAGGTCGGGCCGGCGTTCGCCCCACACCTTGAACCACTTCGAGGGGCTCACGCCGTCGACGTATCGCAGTGTCAGTGTCACCTCGGCCCCCGTTCGCAAGCGGCCTCGCACAGCCTGCATCCAGCGTAGACGATGGCCGCCCGGCCGGCTCGGGTGGGCGGATGCCGCGCGACGGGCTACGGTGTGAAGGTGAGCCAGTCCCAGTCGAGAAACGCCCAGACCATGAAAGCGGAGACCGCAGCCAAGAAGCTCGGCATCCTCCTCGAGGCCGCGCCCGAGGAGTTCCGCACCGGGGTCGTCACGCGCGACGAAGTGGCTGCGCTGCAGGCCGACCCGCCCGAGTGGCTGCAGGTGCTGCGCCGCGAGGGCCCGCACCCGCGCACCGTGGTCGCGGCGAAGCTCGGCGTCTCCAACTCTGGCCTGGCCCGTGGCGAGGTCACCGAACCGCTCACGACCGTTCAGATCAAGGCGTTGCTCGAGGCCCCGCCTGCCTGGCTCGTCACCGAACGTGCAACGCAGGCCGCCGTGCGCGCCGAGAAGATCCGTGTCGCCGATCGCGACAAGGAGCGGGCCGAGCGCCGCAGCGGCGGCTCGGGCGTCTAGATCTCGATACGCTTCGCTACTCGACCAGCGGTGTCGGGTAGCGGGCGGCGAGGAAGGCTGAAGCGTCGGCGAGTTCGCGCTCGGAAACCGAGTGGCCGAGCCCTTCGTAGATGCGCTCATCGAGATCTGCGTGCGTCGGCAGCCAGGCTTGCGTGCGAGCGACGGATGCCGCGGGGATCACCTCATCGACCGTGCCGCGACCCCAGAATACGGGCGGGGCGAGCTCCGACATCCGCTCATCGCCGTCGCGGTCGCCCGGCAGCGCGAAACCCGCGAGGCTCACCGCGAACGTGAAACGCTCGGGTGCGCGCCGAAGCAGCTCGAGCGCCATCGCGCCGCCCTGGGAGAAGCCGAGCACGCCGACCGACGCGACGTCTGGTGCCACCCGGTCGAGCCAATCGATGACGGCCGTCGTCGCGGCATCCGCCCCCTCGATCGAGAGCTCGACACCCTCATCGGTGAGTGGGAACCACGCGTGACCGTATCCCGTGAACGTCGGCGCACGGAGCGAGGCGATGGCCGGCGCGAGCGGCAGGTACGGCGTGAGACCGAACAGGTCGCCCTCGTTGGAGTTGTACCCGTGCAGCAGCACGAGGAGCGGACGCCCCTCGCGATCGGCCGCGGATGCGGACCAGAGCACCGCCTCATCGTCGATCTGCACGGGAACCATGGGTCAACGCTAGTGGTGTGAGGCAGAATCAAGGCATGAGCGTACGCACTCCCGACCCGGACTGGAATCCTGACGACGATCCCGACGTCAGGCCGCCGGCGAATCCGGGGTGGCTCACCGACCTCGAGCTCGCCGAGGTGCGGGGCAGGTTGCCGCTGCTCTACGTCGAGGCGGTGCCGGTGCGCGTCGACGGGCTGGGGCAGGTCACCGAGGTCGGCGTGCTATTGCGCGCGAACGCGGTGGGGGAGATGACCCGCACGCTCGTCTCAGGAAGGGTCATGTACGGCGAGACGATTCGAGACGCGCTGTTCCGCCATCTCGAGAAAGACTTGGGGCCGATGGCGTTCCCGTTGTTGCCCGCGAGCTCGGTGCCCTTCAGCGTTGCCGAGTACTTCCCGCTGCCCGGTATCTCGTACTTCACCGATGAACGCCAGCACGCGGTGTCGCTCGCCTTCGTCGTGCCCGTCACGGGCACCTGCGAGCCGCGTCAGGATGCGCTCGAGGTGACGTGGATGACCCCCGAGGAGGCGGTGAGCGAGGGTGTCGCCGCCGAGATGGAGGGCGGCAGGGGCTCGCTCGTCAAGCAGGCACTCGCCTCGGTGGGCGCACTGCGCTAGCGCGCACCGATCGCTCGCTGAGCTTGTCGAAGCGCGCTCCCTTCGGCGAGCTCAGGGGACGGGAGGCTCAGCGGACGAGCCGTACCTCGTGGATCTCGTCGCCGAGGAACGGCTGCACTTGCTCTGCGCCATCGGGGCGCCTTGCCCGTTGGTCGTCTGCGCGGTCTATTCGCGGGTGTCGGAGACCCAATCAGGGTCGGATTGGTTGGAGCGGCGTCCGACAACGCTGGCTGCGAGAACATCGAGGGCCGACATCGCCTCCGCGTTCAGGCTCAGAGTCAGGGAGCGGAGGTTCTCGTCGACGCGCGCTGGTCGTCGGGTTCCGGGGATCGGAACGACGGGGAGCCCGAGCTGGGTGCCGTGTTGGCGTAACCAGGCCAGGGCGACTTGCGCCGGTGTGGCGTCGTTCTCGTGGGCGATTCCGCGTACGGCTTCGAGGAGAGTCTGGTTGGCGTCGAACGCGTCCCCGTGGAACCGGTCCATGCTGGCTCGCCAGTCGCCGTGGAGTTCGGCGGCGCTGGTGATGGTGCCGGTGAGGAAGCCTCGGCCCAGCGGCGCGTATGGGACGAAGCCGATGCCGAGTTCGGCCGCAGCCGGGACGACGTGTCGTTCCACGTCGCGGCTCCACAGCGACCATTCGCTTTGAACTGCGGCGATCGGGTGGATCGCGTGGGCTTGGCGCAGCTCGTCTGCGGTGACCTCTGACAGGCCGAGGTGCCGGACCTTGCCGGCGGTCACGAGTTCGGCCATGGCTCCGACGATCTCCTCCAGCGGCACCGAGACCTGGCGGCGGTGGAGGTAATACAAGTCGATCACCTCCGTGCCCAGTCGTTTCAGACTGGCGTCGCATGCTTGCCGGGCATATGCCGCGTCGTTTCGCGTGGAGACCATCGTGTCGGTGTCGCTCCGCGACACGATCCCGAACTTGGTCGCCAGCGTGACCTCCGCGCGGCGGTCTCGGAGTAGGCGGGAGATCAGCCGCTCGTTGGAGCCTGCTCCATACACGTCCGCAGTGTCGATCAGGTCGACGCCTGTGTCGACGACATGATTGAGGGTGGCCAGTGCCTCGGCTTCATCGATCGGCCCGTAGACCTCGGCAAGGCCCATCGCTCCGAAGCCGAGCTGGCTCGTGAACAGTCCATCGCCGAGGCGAACGCGAGCGACAGCGGCCGCGTCGGGAGATGCGGTCATCGGGCGGATCCTTCCGGCTGGGGAGTGGCGATGTCGGTGGGCGGCTGGCGCGCCGTCGACCCGCGCTCGACGACGGGGATGCTTCCACCGTGGACGTCACCGGCGGATCGCCGCGGTGCTGATGCGAGCCGATGCTGGTAGTGGCGGCGCTGACGTGCCCGATTGCCGCAGTCGGCGGGGTCGCACCAGCGGCGGCTGTGGTTGCGAGTGCTGTCCAGAAACAGCCAGCGGCACTCTTGGCAGGCAACGACACGGGCCAGGCGTTCAGCCGAGGTGAGCAGTTCGGCGGCATCAATGGCGAGCCCTTCGAGGAGTGAAGGACTCGTCCACTCGGCCGCATCGGCTCCATCTGGGAAGCGCAGTTGTCTCCGGGAGTACGCAGCGGCCGCCCGAGCACCGATCCGGGTGACACCGTCGGGATCGGGCGTCTGGCCGTCCGCGACCGCGAGGAAAACGTCGGCGAGTGCCTCGCGGAACATTTGCAACCCAGCAAGGGTGGCCACATCGGAGGTGCGAGGAGAAGGAAGGCCGGCCGCCTTCGCCCAGCGATGCACATTCTCGTCCGGTTCGAGCCAATCGTGCCGGCGCTCTGTACTGCGATAGCTCACGAGGTTCGCGAAGTCCAACGCTGGTGTGCCACCGATGAGTTTGTATGTGCCCTGGTACGAGCCCGGGTGCAGTTCGACTGCGACCGCCATTGCCGCCTCCATAACGTTCGTTTCGTATTTGACACGTTAGCATGGCGATTGCTCTACATCACGAGCGTTCTTGAATACGAGCGTTAGGTTGCGCATGGTCCACCCTGAACCGGAGCCGCGTCCCCTGGGGCATGCTGCTGGCGGCAATGAACGCTGTCTTCTACCTCGCGATCGATGCGCTGCCGCTCAGCACTGTGGCCGCGATCGAGTTCGTCGGACCGATCACGCTCGCCGCAATCGCGCTCCGCAGCATGCGAAACCTCGGCGCGGTGGCACTGGCAGTCGTCGGCGTTGTCGCACTCAGCGAGATGAGCTTCGCTGGAGCTCCGACCGGCTTCGCCTTGGCCTTCGCCAACATGATCCTCTTCGCGGGATACATCATCCTCGGCCACCGAGTCTCGCGCCAGGAGCATCTCTCGAGCATCGACGGGCTCGGAATGGCGATACTCATCGCCGCCATCGCGGCCTTGCCGTTCGGCATTGCAGACGCCCTGCCTGCCTTCACCAACCCGACCGCTCTTGTCGCTGCGATTGGAGTCGCCGTTGCCCTCCATCGGGAACCGTAAGTCCTCAGACAAGGCGGGTGGACCGGCCGCCCCCAATCGCGCTCGGCTTTCTGGGGATGATCGATGACGGTGGGTGACCTTGGTCTGTACTGGTCGCTTGTGGCTCGCGCCGCGATCACGGCGTTGCCGGTGACGGATGCCGCGATCGGTCCTGCTCAGCGAACGAGCCGTACCTCGTGGATCTCTTCGCCGAGGAACGGCTGCACCTGCTCCGCGCCATCGGCCACGAAGCCGTTGCGTGCGTAGAAGCGGTGGGCGCGCGGGTTGTCTGCAGCGACCCAGAGGTAGACGGCGTCATCGCCGACGGCGGCGTCGAAGAGCTTCTGGCCGATGCCGGTGCCGTGGTAGGCGTCGAGCAGGTAGATGAAGAAGAGCTCGCGCTCGCGCGGCGGGTTCTCGTCTCGGGCGGGACCCGAGCCGACGAAGCCGACGATCTCGCCGTCGACGAGTGCAGCGAACTGCGAGTACTCCTCGCCGCGCTCTGCGTAGTGGTTCCACAGCTCGGCCATGCGGCGAGGGGAGAGGTGCTCGAAGGCAGCGGCGCTGATCAGGTGGTCGTAGGTCTCGTGCCAGCAGGTGGCGTGTACGCGACCGAGGGCCTCCACATCGGAGTCCCGAATGGGGCGGACGACGACATCGGCAACGACTTCGGTGCTCATGTCCCGAGACTAAGCCAGCGCGCCCGTGCGACGAAATCGACGACGCCGCGCCGCGACGCCGGGCGTGTCGAGAGCGCATCCCGCCGTTCGTTTCGATCATGTGAAGTCTGACGAATTCAGGGCTTCGGGGCTTGACGAACGCCGAACCCGTGCACGTAATATGTCACCCACTACAACATCGTGATGCATGACACAGCACAAAGGGGTCTGGTCGTACAGGCAGTAGTCCGCCGTCCGCGACCGATGAGAGAGGTCGGAACAGCCATGGGGGTCACCCCGATTCGTCCGGTCGAGCAGCAACAGAGCCTGCGCGCGCAAGTGGAGCAGTCGCTCTCGGCGGCGATCATCTCCGGCGAGCTCGCGCCGGGCACACTGCTGACCGTGCCGACGCTCGCAGCGCAGTTCGATGTCTCGGCGACGCCGGCGCGCGAGGCGATGCTCGATCTCGAGGGGCGTGGGTTCGTCGAACCGGTGCGCAACAAGGGTTTTCGGGTCACGACGGTGAGCCCCGAAGCGCTGCGCGAGATCGTCGAGGTGCGCCAGTTGCTCGAGCCGCCGGCGATGGAAGAGCTCGCACGACGGTTCCCGGTCGGCGAGTTGCCGGCGCTCACCGAGCTCGCCGAGAAGATCGTCGTCGGCGCGCGTACGGGCGACCTGCGCGCTTATCTCGAGGCCGACGTGCATTTCCACCTGACGCTCACGCGCATGCTGGGCAATCGCCTGCTCGTCGAGACCGTCGCCGAGCTCCGGTCGCGCACGAGACTCGTTGGGCTCTCGGCGATGCTCGAGACCAATCGGCTCGACGAGTCGGCGGCCGAGCACCTCGAGCTCCTGCAGCTGCTCGAGGCAGGGGATGCCGCCGGAGCGCGCGAGCTCATGCACCGGCACATCCATCGCACGCTCGGCTGGTGGGCGGGCAACCCCGAGACCGAGTAGGGGCCGAGGGAGCTGGGGGCGAGGGTGAGGGCGAAGCGCGAGCGGATGTCCCGTGGCCGGTGCCCGGCACGCGGTGGTCTGCGGCAAGCCCAGTGCATCTTCACGCCAGCAATGTGTGACATATTACGGATTCGATCCAACGGGAAGGGAGCAGCGCCATGATCAGCGACATCGCGGTCGTCGGAGCCGGCATCGTCGGTGCCGCCTGCGCGCGGGCGTTCGCACTGGCCGGCTTCCGCGTCACCGTGCTCGACCGCGACGCCCCTGCTTCGGGCACGAGCGCGAAGGGCGAAGGCAACCTCCTCGTCTCCGACAAGGGTCCCGGCGCTGAGCTCGCACTCGCCCAGTACGCAGCCTCCCTCTGGCCGGGCCTCGTCGCCGAACTGGCCGACGAGCTCCGTTCGCCGTTCCCGGCGATCGAATACGAGCAGAAGGGCGGGCTGGTCGTCGCCACCACCGCCGGGGGCGCCGCGCCGCTGCTCGCGTTCGCGGCATCCCAGCGTGTCGGCGGTGTCGACGCGCGTGCCATCACGATCGACGAGGCCCGCACCCTCGAACCGCACCTGAACCCTGCGATCACCGCGGCCGTGCACTACCCCGAAGACGCACAGGTGCAGCCGGTCATCGCCACCGAGGCGCTTCTCGCCTCCGCCAGGAACCATGGCGCAGACATCCGCTCGTTCGTCACCGTGACCGGCGCACTGCGCGACGTGAGCGGCCGCGTCGCCGGCGTCACGACGACGGCGGGCGACGTGCCGGCGGGCGCAGTGATCGTCGCCGCCGGTCCGTGGTCGGGTGAAGTCTCCGCCTCCCTCGGCGTGCACCTGCCGGTCAAGCCCCGCCGTGGCAACGTGCTCGTCACGACGCGCATGCCGCACCGCGTCTTCCACAAGGTCTACGACGGCGACTACTTCGGGGCGACCCAGTCGAGCGACGCCGCACTGCAGACCTCGAGCGTCGTCGAATCGACGGCCGCCGGCACCGTGCTCATCGGATCGAGCCGCGAGCAGATCGGCTTCGACGACCGGTTGCGCGTCTCCGTGCTCCAGGAGATCGCCGCGAAGGCGCTGCGGCTCTTCCCCTTCCTCGCCGGTGCGAGCATCATGCGCAGCTACGGCGGGTTCCGGCCGTTCATGCCCGATCACCTCCCCGTGATCGGCGCCGATCATCGCGCGGCCGGTCTCTGGCACGCGAGCGGCCACGAGGGCGCGGGCATCGGACTCTCGCTCGCGACCGCCGAACTGCTCGTCGCCGAGTTCGCGGGTCGACCGGCGCCGATCGATGTGACACCGTTCCGGCTCGACCGCGCGTCCCTCGCGCCCCACCTCGAGGCGGTGGCGTGATGGGCGCGCGACTGCTGCCGGCCTCCTCCGACCCGATCCGTCCCTCGGCGGCCGCGTCGCTCGCGATCTCGCTCGACGGCGCGGCCGTGCCTGGCGTCGCGGGGCAGACGATCGCCGGCGTCGTGCTCGCGAGCGGCCGGCTCGCGTGGCGGCGCACCTCGGTCGACGGCCGCCCGCGCGGCCTCTTCTGCGGCATCGGTATCTGCTTCGACTGCATCGTGACGGTGAACGGCGAGCGCGACGTGCGCGCGTGCCAGCGCCGGGCGGTCGACGGAGACGTCGTCGAGAGTCAGCACTACGAACTTCCGGAGGTGACGGAGTGAACGTCGTCATCGTGGGCGCCGGCCCGGCCGGACTCGCCACCGCGCTCGCTGCACGGGCTCGCGGGGCATCCGTGACCCTGCTCGACGCCGCCGACGAACTCGGAGGCCAGTACTGGCGGCACCTGCCAGCCGAACGCCCTTCGGCGAACGAGCGCGTGCTGCACCACGGCTGGCATCGATTCACCGCGATGCGCCACGCGCTCGAGGCCGATGCCGGCTGCGAGATCGTGATGGGCGCCCAGGTCTGGGCGATCGAGCCCACGGATGCTTCTGCCCCCGCCGCCCCCGTGGCGGTGCACGTGCTCGTCGGCCCGCCCGACGGCACCGGTCGCACCGGCCGCACGTTCCGCCCCGATGCCCTCGTGCTCGCCACCGGCGCCCACGACCGCACACTGCCCTTCCCCGGATGGGACCTGCCGGGGGTCTTCACCGCCGGGGCGGCGCAGGCCTTCGCGAAGGGTGAGCGCGTCGCCGTCGGCCAGCGCGTCGTCATCGCGGGCGCCGGTCCGTTCCTGCTCCCCGTCGCGGCCTCCCTCGTCGCGACCGGTGCGAAGGTGCTCGGCGTCTACGAGGCGAGCCGCCTCGCGGGTCTCGTGCGCGGATGGCTGCCGAAGCCGTGGCAGCTCCTCGGTGCCGTCAAGAAGGGCGGCGAACTCGCGGGCTACGTCGGCACGCACGTGCGCCACCGCATTCCGTACGCGACCGGTCGCGCGGTGATCGCCGCGCACGGCTTCGACCGGGTCGAGGCCGTCACGGTCGCCCGGGTCGACGCGAACTGGAAGCCCGTACCCGGCACCGAGCGGCGCATCGCCGCCGACGCCGTGTGCGTCAGTCACGGCTTCATCCCGCGCCTCGAACTGCCGATCGCCGCGGGCTGCGCGATCTCCTCTGCACGATTCGTCGAGGTCGACGCGTCACAGCAGTCGAGCGTCGCCGGTGTCTACGCCGCCGGTGAGATCACGGGCATCGGCGGGGTCGACGCCGCGCTCGCCGAAGGGGAGCTCGCGGGCCACTGCGCCGCGGGCGGCGCCCCGACGGATGCCGCCGTTCGACGGGCTGTTCGTGCACGCGCGATATTCACGGGGTTCGCAGCCCGCCTCGAGGCGGCGCACGGCATCCGACCGGGCTGGACTGCGTGGCTCGACGACGACACCCTCGTCTGCCGGTGCGAGGAGCTGCCCTACGGGCGTCTTCGCGAGACCGCAACGGCGACCTGCGGCAGCGGGCTCCGCTCGATGAAGCTCACGACCCGCGCGGGGCTCGGCATCTGCCAGGGCCGCGTCTGCGGTCGCACGGTCGAGGAACTCGTGGGGGCAGCCGGTTCGGTTGGGGGTCTCGATACGGCCGCGGGCGGCCTACTCGACCAGCGGGAGGTGGCCGCGGGCGGCCTACTCGACCAGCGGGGTGTGGCCGCGGGCGGCCTACTCGACCAGCGGGAGGGGGTGGCCGCAGGCGGCCTACTCGACCAGCGGGAGCGCGTCTCGACCGACCGCCGCCCCATCGCCTCGCCGGTGCGCCTCGGCGAACTCGCCGAGGGCGAACGCCCGAGTGAGCGCACCGACCTCTCCGTCCACTCCACTCCCATCGTCCAGGAAGGGCATCCATGACCACCCAGAAGTTCGACCTCGGCGGTGTCGTCGTCGCGACAACCCTCGCCTTCAAGGAAGACGCATCAGCGCCCGCGGGCCTCGCCGTCGACTACGAGAAGTTCGCCGCTCACTGCGACTTCCTGATCGAGAACGGATGCCGCGGCGTCGGCCCCAACGGCTCGCTCGGCGAGTACTCGAGCCTCACCGACGACGAGCGCCGCAAGGTGATCCAGGTCGCGGTGGAGACCGTGGCCGGTCGCGGACTCGTCGTCGCGGGCGTGCACGGCGTCGGCTGGCACCAGGCCGTGAAGTGGGCCGAGTACGCGAAGGCCGACGGCGCCGACGGCGTGCTCGCCCTGCCGCCGACCATCTACCGCGCGAACCGCGCCGAGGTCATCGAGCACTACACGCGCCTCAACGAGGTGGGCCTGCCGATCATGCTCTACAACAACCCCATCGACACCAAGGTCGACCTGACGCCCGACCTCGTCGCCGAGCTCTTCGAGCTCGAGAACGTCGTGGCCATCAAGGAGTTCACGACCGACATCCGCCGCGTGCTCGAGATCCAGGAACTCTGCGACATCGACGTCATCGCCGGCGCCGACGACCTGCTCTTCGAGTCGCTCGTCGTGGGCGCGACAGGGTGGTTCGCAGGCTACCCGAACGCCTTCCCGAAGGAGGCCGTCGAGATCTACGACCTCGTGAAGTCCGGGCAGATCGACGCCGCCCGCGAGCTCTACAAGAACCTCGTCGCCGTGTTCCGCTGGGACTCGAAGACCGAATTCGTGCAGGCCATCAAGCTGTCGATCGACGTCGCCGGGCAGAGCTACGGTGGAACGACCCGCCCGCCGCGCGGTCCGCTCTCGGCCGAGCACGAGGCGCTCGTGCGCCGCGACACGCAGAAGGCGCTCGACTACATCGCGAGCCGCTAGGCCTCGCGAGGGCCGAGCAAGGTTGGAGGAGGACACATGCGTTCGAAGCGGCTGATCTCTGCGGTCGACTCGCACACCGAGGGCATGCCGACGCGCGTCGTCACGGGCGGCGTCGGCGTGATTCCGGGCGAGACGATGAACGAGAAGCGCCTGCACTTCATGGCGCACATGGACGAGCTGCGGCTGTTCCTCATGAACGAGCCGCGTGGGCACGCGGCCATGAGCGGTGCGATCCTCCAACCCTCCACCCGCCCCGACTGCGATTGGGGCGTCGTCTACATCGAGGTGAGCGGATGCCTCCCGATGTGCGGCCACGGCACGATCGGCGTCGCCACGGTGCTCGTGGAGACGGGCATGGTCGAGGTCGTCGAGCCCGTGACCGAGATCCGCCTCGACACTCCTGCGGGACTCGTCGTCGCTCGGGTCGCAGTCGCCGACGGTCATGCCGACTCGGTCACGATCGAGAACGTGCCGAGCTACGTCGATGCGCTCGACACCAGCATCGAGGTGCCGGGGTACGGCACCGTGCCGTACTCGATGGCGTTCGGCGGCAACTTCTACGCGATGGTCGACCTCGACGCGGTCGGCCTGCCGTTCGACCGATCCCGTCAGCAGGACATCATCACGGCGGGTCTCGCGATCATGACGGCGATCAACGAGATCGCGCCGCCGCGGCATCCGTTCATCGATGGTGTCGATCACTGTCACCACGTCGAATTCATCGCCCCGGGGTCGGATGCCGCGCTCTCGCGCCACGCCATGGCGATCCACCCCGGCTGGTTCGACCGCTCGCCGTGCGGCACGGGCACCTCGGCGCGCATGGCCGAGCTCTGGGCCCGCGGTGAACTCGCGCTCGACACCGACTTCGTGAACGAGTCGTTCATCGGCAGCCGCTTCGTCGGGCGGCTGATCGCCGAGACCGAGGTCGACGGTCGGCCCGCCGTCATCCCGACCATCACGGGTCGTGCGTGGGTGACGGGCACTGCCCAGTACTCGCTCGACCCCGCCGACCCCTTCCCGACCGGCTTCCAGTTCTGACCGCCGACGCACTTCAGGAGACCTCATGACGCAAGACCTCGAGACCATCGCGGCCGGCGCTGCCGCCGCAGCCGCTCCGTTCGCCGATACCCACCCGCGCGATCGCGCTGCGGCCATCGTCGCCGTCGCCGACGCGCTCGAAGCGAATGCCGACGAGCTCGTCGGCATCGCGATGGACGAGACGGGCCTCACCGAGGCACGCCTCCGCGGCGAGCTCAAGCGCACTGCGGTGCAGCTGCGTCTCTTCGCCGACACGATCGTCGACGGCGGCTACCTCGACGTGCGCATCGACGCCGCCGACCCCGAGTTCGTGCTCGGTGCGCGCCCCGACGTGCGCCGCTACCTCGTGCCGGTCGGCCCCATCGTGAACTTCGCCGCCTCGAACTTCCCCTTCGCGTTCTCGGTCGCGGGCGGTGACACCGCCGCGGCGCTCGCCGCCGGCTGCCCCGTGATCCTGAAGGGCCACTCCGGCCACCCCGAGCTCTCCCGGCGCACCGCCGAGGTCGTCGCGGCGGCGGTCGCGGCGGCGGGCATGCCCGCCGGAGTGTTCCAGCTCGTCACCGGTCAGGCCGAGGGCGTCGCGATTCTGAAGGACCCGCGCGTGAAGGCCGGCTCGTTCACCGGCTCGATCCCCGCCGGCCGCTTGCTCGCCGACATCGCGGCTTCACGCCCCGCACCCATCCCCTTCTACGGCGAGCTCGGCAGCGTGAACCCGGTCTTCGTCACGCAGGGCGCGATCGACGAGCGGGGCAGCGAGATCGCCGCGGGCTACGTCGCGAGCGTCGCCGGTTCTGCGGGGCAGCTCTGCACGAAGCCGGGCTTCGTGTTCGTGCCATTCGGTCACGGTCTCGACGGCGAGATCGCGGATGCCGCAGCATCCGTCGCCCCGCATCGCCTGCTGAACCCGCGCATCGCCGCCGGCTACCGCGCGCGCCGCGACGAGATCCTGGCCACCCAGGGCGTGCGCGTCATCGCGCCCGGCGGCATCGAGATCGACGGCGACGGGCAGGGACGCGCCACGCCGACGATCATCGCCGTCTCACTCGACGACCTCGTCGCCGGGCGCGACGTGCTGCTGGGCGAAGCCTTCGGGCCGCTCTCGGTGCTCGTCGAGCACGATGCGGGCACCGACCTCGCGAACCTCGTGCCGACACTCTTCGAGGGCAACCTCACGGCCACCGTGCACGCGGCGACCGGTGAAGCGGATGCCTCGCTCCGCGCGCTCGTGCGCGTGCTCACCGAGCACGCCGGCCGGGTGCTCTTCGGCGGCTGGCCCACGGGCGTCGCGGTCACCCCGGCCATGCAGCACGGCGGGCCGTGGCCCGCGACGACGAACGACTCTTCGACCTCGGTCGGCACCGCAGCGATCACGCGGTTCCTCCGCCCGGTCGCCTACCAGGGTGCCGCTGAAGCGCTGCTGCCGGCGCCCCTGCAGACCGCGAATCCGTGGGGCGTGCCGCAGGCGTTCTCGCCCGCGGGCCAGTCGACGTCGTGGGGGTCGCGCGCCTCGGTCGGTTAGCCGGGCTCGGCCGCGACGGAACCCGGCGTCGACATCCGGACATACCTCTCTGTGCGGCGGGCTTCGCCGATGGAAAGGGGAACGTGCGGCATGGAAGGCACCGGCGGAACGCGAGACGCGAAGGGATGCGGCATCGGCGCGCACGACGGCGTGCACGCGCCGATACGGCGCGGCGCGGTTAGGCTGGCTCGACCATGGTTGACGATGCCCGAGAGGACGCGGTGCTCTGGCTCGAGGCGACCTCGGGCACCGAGGCCTCGTTCGGCGTCGTCTACGACCGCTATCGCGCGCGCATCTTCCGCAAGGCGTATTCCCGCACGCTCAACCGCACTGAATCGGAAGACGTCGTCGCCATGGTCTTCCTCGAGGCGTGGCGGCGCCGACACGCGGTGCGGTTCGTCGACGGTTCGCTCCTGCCATGGCTGCTCGTCGTGACCACGAACGTGTCACTCAACAGCCAGCGGTCGAGCAGACGCTACCGGCGCTTGCTCGCGAAACTCCCGGCGGCCGAATTCTCAGCCGATCCGAGCCATGAGGTCGGTGAGCGACTCGACGGTGAGCGCGTGTCGCGCGGCATCGCCGCCGCACTCCAGCGGCTGAACGCGAGCGATCGGCGCATCGTCGACCTGTGCCTCGTCGACGAACTCCCGATGGCGACCGTGGCGAGTGTGCTCGATCTGCCCGTCGGCACCGTGAAGTCGCGGCTTTCGCGGGCGCGCGCGAAGCTCCAGCAGGCACTCGGCGACCTTCGCGAGCCACGAGAGCACGGCGCTGCGAGCGCTGCGGGCGCTGCGAGCGCTGCATCCGTCGAAGACCTGGGGGTGACCGGATGAGCGGGCCCGAGATGCGCCCCGAGCGGGACGCCGCGATCCGCGCGATGCTCGTCGAGCATGCGCGCGCCGAGCCGGCCGCCCAGACCAAGCGTCGTCGCGTTCGACTGCTCAGCTGGAGCGGCATCGGCGTGCTCGTGATCGGTGCGGCTGCTACAGCCGGTGCGGTGCTCTTGCAGCCCGGCGATGTCTCGAACACCGAGATCGTGCTGTGCATGACGGCCGCGGAACGCAACGCCGATGGCAGCTACCCGGGCCCGTCGGCGACGATCGCCTCGCCGAGCGGCGAGGGCCGGGTCGCCGATGCGATCGAGCTCTGCTCGCTGATGTGGCAGCAGGGGGTGCTCGACGCCGAGTACGACCCGACGGCTCCGAGCAACCCCCCTGGCCGCGTCCCCGACGAGCTGCAGGCCTGTGTCCTGCCTGACGGGAGCGCGGCGATCGTGCCGTCGTCGAACGCGTCGATCTGCCCCGCGCTCGGCTTGGCACCGCTTGACTAACCGAACGTGCCGGTGGGGCGGAAGACGACAGAGCGGACCTTGTCGTTCAGGGTGCCGACGCCGCCGCACCATGGCGTGCAGGTCAGGCGGGATCCGCCGTACCCCGTCGTCGTGTACAGGGAGACCCAGCACCCGTTGGAGCCGCCGGCCGAGCTCACATTGCTGCTCCAGCCCGAGGGCATGCTGGAGAAGCCGAAGAGAACGCCGTAGCATCCGCTCGACCCCCAGAAGGTGAGGCTCGAGCCGCCTCCGTTGCTGTCTGAATAGACGGTGCCGAGCCGGGTCGAGGCTGCAGCCACACCGCGTGACGAGGCATTCGCCGCGGTGATCAGGTCGAGATATCGGTCGACGCCCTTGCGCTCGGCGAAGCAGACGGGCGTCGCGTCGGCGACCGGCGCATCGACGGGTTGCACTTCGACGGCGCAGTGCACCGGGGCGGTGGTCTTCCGGTCGGCGGCATCGAGTGGTGCCGCCGTGGCCGGCGAGACCGCGGCAAGGCTCGCGAACACGAACGTCGCTGCGAGTACAGCGCCGATCGCACGGATCTTCTTCATCGGGTTCCTCTTCTCACGCGGCCGCTCGGCCGCACACACCGTTATGTCCGGCACGGGCGTGGAGTTCCGCGAATGCCGATGGAACCGGCGACGGTGAGCCGGACATACCCGTGTCAGGGACGGAGGCTGTGGATGCGAGGAACGAGAGCAACGAGAGCGATGACCACCACGATCGTCGCGTGCGCACTCGCGGCGGTCGTCACCGCGGCGCTCATGGTCGGCGGCGAGATCGGTCGGGCGGTCACGTCTGTGCTGTGATCGCACGCTGCCGCGCTGGCCGTGAGGCGGTGCCGGCCTGCAGGGGGACTCGGGCCGGTCCCGCCTCACGGCGGGCGGCGGGCGGCGGGCCGGTGTCGGGGGACACCGGCCCGTTCGTCGCTCACCCGCGCGGAGTCCGCTGCCGCGCGAGCGAGGCGGTTCCAGTCGCTGAACTGAACGTCGCACTGGCCGAGGTTGCCGATGCCGGTCGCGAGCAGTGATTCGGGGCACATGTCGATCGGCGCCTTCGTCGTTCGACGTCTTGAATAACGGGACGCGGACGGCGGCCCCCAAGGAGAGGACTTCTCATGCAGTACTTCCTGACCGTGCCGCACGACTCCGCAGACGAGCCGACGATGGCGTCGATGCAGGACTTCGACCCGGCGGAGCTCGAGGCGGTGATGGCCGCGGTCGACGAGTTCAACACGGCGCTCAAGGACGCTGGAGCGTTCCTCTTCGCCGGCGGATTGCAGCCGCCGTCGACGGCCAAGACGGTCGACGCGACGGCCGAGCAGGCGCAGGTGCTCGATGAGCCGTTCGTCGAGGCGGCGTCATACGTCGGGGGCTTCTGGGTGATCCAGGCCGACGACGAGGAGGCCGCCGTGCAGTGGGCGACGCAGGCGTCGAAGGCCCTGCAGGGCCGCATCGAAGTGCGGGCCCTGCAGGAGGCGCCGCAGAACTGAGAAACGGTCGGCTGCACCGACCGCGAACGGCCCCGACGAGCGAGCTCGTCGGGGCCGTTCGGCTGAGTGTTCGGGCGTCAGCCCTGTGCGCGCCGGTTGCCGCGCGAGTTGGCCGAGGGCGAGACGAGGCTGCCGACACGAAGCGGCGCCTTCGCGCCCGAGCGAGCGGATGACCCGCGCTGCGCGCCGGTCGTCTGCGCGCCGCGGCCCTGGCCGCCGCCCTGCTTCGGAGCGTTCGCACGCGCCTCGGCCGGGCGGCCCGAGCGGTCGCGGCGGGGTGCGCCCGCGGCATCCGACTGGCCGTCGCCGTTGCCGCCGCGACCGCGAGCGCGGCCCTGACCGGCACTCGTGCGGCCTTCGCCGGCGCCGCGCTCGTCGCGAGCGGTGCGCTTGCGCTGCGCGTTGGCGCCCTGCGAGCGACCGCCGCCGCCCTGCTGCTGCACTGCCGCACGAGGCGACGGCTTCACGAAGGGGGCGACGTCGCCGACAAGGGTGGTCACGGAGGGCGAGGTCGCGGTGACCTGCTGCGGGGTGACGGTGATCGCGGCCTTGCGGAGCAGCGTCTTCAGGTCTTGCTTCTGCGCAGGCAGGCTGATGGTGACGACGTCGCCCTCGCTGCCGGCGCGGGCGGTGCGGCCCGAGCGGTGCAGGTACGCCTTGTGCTCCATGGGCGGGTCGACGTGGATCACGAGCTCGATGGCGTCGACGTGCACGCCGCGCGCCGCGACATCCGTGGCGACCATGACGTTGGCGGAGCCGTCGGAGAACGCGGCGAGGTTGCGGTCGCGCTGCGGCTGCGAGAGGTTGCCGTGCAGGTCGACCGCGGGGATGCCCTGCTCGGTGAGCTTCTTCGCGAGCTTCTTCGCGTGGTGCTTGGTGCGCATGAACAGCAAGCGACGGCCGGTGCCCGAGGCGAGGGTGCGCACGAGCTCGTTCTTCGCGTCGACGTCGGAGACCTCGAACACGTGGTGGGTCATCGCGGCGACGTGCGAGGTGGCCTCGTCGACCGAGTGCAGCACCTCGTTGTGGAGGAAGCGCTTGACGAGCTTGTCCACACCGTTGTCGAGCGTCGCGGAGAACAGCAGACGCTGTCCGCCGGAAGGGGTCTTGTCCATGATGCGCGTGACGACGGGCAGGAAGCCGAGGTCGGCCATGTGGTCGGCCTCGTCGAGCACGGTGATCTCGATCGCGTCGAGCGTGACGAAGCCCTGCTTCATGAGGTCTTCGAGGCGACCGGGGCAGGCGACGACGATGTCGACGCCGGCGCGCAGCGCGTCGACCTGGCGCTTCTGGCTGATGCCGCCGAAGATCGTCGTGGTCTTCAGGTCGTAGGCGGCGGCGAGCGGCGCGAGCACCGCGTCGATCTGGGTGGCGAGTTCACGCGTCGGTGCGAGCACGAGGGCGAGGGGGCGGCCCGGGCGGCGACGTCCGCCGGCGAGCGTGGTGCCGAGGCGCGCGATCATGGGCAGCGCGAAGGCGATGGTCTTGCCCGAGCCGGTCTTGCCGCGGCCGAGCACGTCTCGTCCGGCGAGCGTGTCGGGAAGCGTGTCGACCTGGATCGGGAACGCGGTGGTCTTTCCGTCGGCGGCGAGGGCCGCGACGAGGGGGGCCGGCACGCCGAGCGTGCTGAAGGTGATGTCGGTCACTGGTGCCTTTCAGGGCAGAGCACACCGCTGGTTCGAGCTCCGGCTTGCGGAGGGTTCTCGGCCCGGCGGTGGGTGTTGTGGCGAAGGCGCCGGTCGGCGCATCCGTTCGCCGTATGAGAGTCAACGGGCCACTGCACGATGTGCAGTGCCCGGAAGCGTTTCTACGACGCAAGCGGCGCGTTCATCGCGGCCGCCATCGATCACTCTAGCTGATGACCCTGTGCAACCGCCGTCAGAGGGGCATCCGCTCGCCGACGGGCACGTCTTCGCGCAGGGTGTTGCCGGGCTGGGCGAGGGGGCACGACCACGACGGATCGTAGGCGCACGACGGGTTGTAGGCGAAGTTGAAGTCGATGACGAGGGAGTCGGGCTCGGCCCCCGGCCCGAGGTCGGCGCCCTTCACCGCGTCGAGCAGGTATCGGCCGCCGCCATAGGTGCCACCGGGAGTGCCGGCCAGCCGATCTTTGACGGGCACGAAGAGCCCGCCGCCGTAGCCGGTGAGCCGCCACACGTCGAGGGTGCCGAGGTAGGGGATGCGCACGTCGCCGACGAGCGAGAACGGGATCACGCCGTCGGTCGCGCTGTCGACGGCGATGCGCACGGGCTCGGCGGCGCGTCGAACCTCCAGTTCGAATCGCCATTCAGGGTCGTACCTGGCCACCGTGAGTCCCGTGAAGCTGGCCCGGTCGTCGGGCAGCAACGGCGATTGCGGATGCCCCGCGAAGAGCTCGTCCCGCGCGGACTTCCACAGCTCGTGGCCGGCCGCAGGGGAGTGCACGCTCAACTGACGCACGCCCGAGTAGAGCCCGAAAACGCGTCGCCGCCAGTCGGCCAGCTGGAGCGCGCCGATCGAGTCGGTCATGCCGCCGCCCCCATGGGGGCGTGCGCCGCCGCTGCGGCGCTCTCGGATGCCGCGGCATCCGCGGTGCCCGGCGGGTCGTAGCGCCAGCCGGGCGCGAGCTGCCGCAACCGCATACCGCGCCACTGCCAGAACACCCACGTCGGATACCAGGCGAGCGCGTCGAGGGCGCCGGCGCTCGCGAGCAATTGGTCACGGTAGAGGGTGCGACCGTCGGGAAGGGCCGAAACGGCCATGCGATGATCCCAACTCTCGAACGCGGCGAACGGCCCGGTCTCGGCGCCGCCACCGTCGCGCAGCATCCGCACCCCGACGGGCAGGCCGCCGGGGCAGCTCAGCTCGACGCGCTCCTCGCCGATCGGGTAGCGGCGGAAGGCGAGCACCCGCAAGCGGTGCGGCCCCTCCGGCCAGACCGTCGGCAGGCCGCCCGGCTCGAGCGAGTCGAAGTCGAGCCACGGCGCGACGACCTCGCGCAGCACGGCCGGACTCCGGAGCGCCCGCCATGCGGCATCCGGAGTGCAATCGAGCTTGAGTTTCAACAGCACCCGCATGAGCCGAGAGTAGGGCGCTCGGATGCCCCTGCCAAGTGCCGCGCCGGATTCGAGGCGTTGCACGGCTCACTCGGACCACGAACGCCTAGACTCCCGCTCATGCCCGACGGACTCTGGTGGTTGCCCTCCCTCCTCGTCTTCGCGGCCGCTGCCGCGGCGCTCGTGGCTGGGGTGGTGGCGCTGCGCCGGAGCGGTGCACGCCGGGAGCGCACGGCGCTCGCCTCGGGCGCCGCTGCTGAGGTGCGTGCGAAGGTGCTCATCGTGCAGGCAGACAACGCCGTGCGCGATGCGGAACGCGAAGTCGCTTACGCAGAGGCGCAGTTCGGCTCGGAGCAGGCGCGGGCGATGCACATGGCGCTCGATTCGGCGCGGAGCTGGCTGCGGGAGGCGTTCATCCTGCAGCAGCGCCTCGATGACGCCGAGGCGGATACTGCGGCCGAACGACGGACCTGGAGCAGCCGAATCGAAGGACTCTGCAACTCTGTGATCGGGGTGCTCGATGACGCGGAGTCTTCTCTCGCATCCCGTCGACGCAGCGAACGCGGGGTGCACACCGAGCTGCCTGCGCTGCGTGAGCAGGCCGAACGGCTCGGCCGCCGTCGTCTCGAGGCCGAGGCGATGCTCGAGCGACTCGGCACGAGGTTCGCGCCGTCGGCGCTCGCCGCCGGGCGAGGTGCAGCGACCCGGGTCGACGCCGCGCTCGCCGAGGCGACCGTGTCGCTCGACGAGGCCGAGGCGAGCTCTGCACGTGCCGAGCCGGCGGCCGATCGCTTGGGATCCGCGGAGGACGCACTCGCACGCGCGACCCGCGACCTAGCGGAGATCGACGCCGTCGAGCAGGCCCTCGCGGCCGCGCAATCGGATGCGTCGCGCGAGGCCGCCGCACTCGACCGCGAGCTCGTGGCGGCGCGGCGCGAGCGCGATGCCCAGGAGGATCCCGACGCTGCCGAGGCGCTCGGTTCGGCGATCGGGGACGGCTCGGCTGCGATGGCCGAGCGTGCCGAACTGGCCGGCGACCCGTTCACCGACCGCGACCGGCTCCGGGCGTGTCGCGACCGGCTTGAGGTCGCACGCGCTGCCGCCCGCAACGCGCAGGGCCGACTCGACGGCGCCCGCGGGGCGTTGGGCGGTGCGATCGCCATCGCCGAGAGCCAGTTGCGGGTCGCCCGTGCAGCGATCGATCGGGGCGGACACGCGGTCGGCGCGGATGCCCGCACCAGGCTCGCCGAGGCCGAACGCCAGCTCGTCATCGTCCATCAGGAGCCGGACCCGGTGGCGGCGCTCGACGCGGCGCGCCGGGCGACGTCGCGGGCGAGCGACGCCGAGGCCCTGGCGCTCTATCGCACCAGGTGAGGGTTCCGGCGCACCGGGTGAGGGTTCTGGCGCGCCAGGTGCGCGCTCAGGCGCCGCGCCAGGTGAGTGTTCAGGCGCCGCGGCCCGCGTCGAGTCGGTGTGCCTGCACCGCGTCGTAGGTGCGCCGCAGCGATTCACTCGCGCGTTCGAAATCGCCCTGCAGTAGGCGCACGACCAGAA
This sequence comes from Agromyces sp. Y558, assembly GCF_059445415.1. Taxonomy (NCBI): domain Bacteria; kingdom Bacillati; phylum Actinomycetota; class Actinomycetes; order Micrococcales; family Microbacteriaceae; genus Agromyces; species Agromyces sp. Y558. Next base: position 321,238 of record NZ_JCAIUH010000004.1, on the reverse strand, counting down.
AGTCGACGAGGGCCATCTGGGCGAGTCGGCTCGACATCGCCCCGGTGCGGTAACGGGACTCGCGCGCAGAGGTCGCGAGCACGAGGTCGGCGCTCGTGCCGAGCGGCGAGGCGGGGTAGTTCGTGATCGCGATGGTCGTCGCGCCGCCCAGCCGTGCCAGCTCGAGCATCTGGTTGGTCTCGATGGTGAGCCCCGAGTGCGAGATGCCGACGGCCACCCACCCCGGGCGAGCGAGCGCGAGCGAGGTGAGTGCGAGATGTGCGTCGGACCAGCAGTAGCTCGTGAAGCCCACCCGGTGCAGTTTCTGGTGCAGGTCTTCGCCGGTGAGGCCGCTGGAGCCCGCGCCGAAGATCTCGATGCGCGGCGCCGCCCTGATCGCCGCCACCGCCGCGTCGAGCGCGACGAGGTCGAGGCTGCGGGCAGTCTCCTCGATCGCACGCACCTCCTGGTAGGCGACCTTCGTCACGAGGTCGAGGGCGCTGTCGTCGGGATCGATCTCGGCGTCCGAGACGCGGAACAACTCCTGGGCGGCGGCCTCACGGCTCTGCGCGGCCGCGATCGCCATGCGGAACTCCTTGTACCCGCCGAAGCCTGCCGCGCGGCAGAATCGCGCGACGCTCGCTTGCGATGTGCCGCACAGTTCGGCGAGTCGCGTGATCGTCGAGTCGACGACGATCGCGGGGTCGTCGATCACCATCTCGGCGATGCGCCGTTCGGATTTGCTGAGCGCCGGCATGCGCTGGCGGAGGGCGATGAACACGTCGCTGGTCATGCTGTCCCTTTCCCGAGGAGGCGGCGTCGGTGACACGTCGGCGCAACGACAGGCGCGCGGTCGACGTCCGCACCGGGTGGACTCGGTTGGCTAGGAATACTACCGATCGAACCCAATCCCTCGGGGCTCCTCACGATCATTGGAAAAAATGACCAGCTCTCTTCCATTCACTGACAGTTTTGTCCATACTGTCGGAAACACGATTCATCCGCAGGTTGAAAAGGACCGCTTCGTTCCATGGAACTCTCCCCATCGCATGCCGACGCCGCAGCCGGCGCGATCGACACCTCCCCGACCGAGGGGCGGCTCGATGAATCGATCGACCTCGGCGACGCGTCGACCGAAGAGCTCCTCCGACTCCTGAACGTCCACGACCGGATCGCCGTCGACGCGGTCGCGAAGGTACTGCCCGAGATCGCGATGCTCGTCGATCACGCCGCCGATCGGGTGCGCCGCGGCGGCGCAGTGCACTACTTCGGTGCGGGCACCTCCGGGCGGCTGGGCGTGCTCGACGCGGCCGAACTCCTGCCGACCTTCAACCTTGACGACGGCGTCGTCGTCGCGCACATCGCAGGCGGTGCACCCGCCCTCGTGCGTGCGGTCGAAGATGCCGAGGACTCGGCAGATGAGGGTCGGGCGGCGGCCGCGGGCATCACCGACCGTGATCTCGTCATCGGCCTCGCGGCATCCGGGAACACCCCGTATGTCGGTGGCGCGCTCGCCGCAGCGAAGCGGGCCGGCGCGTACACGGCGCTCGTCTCCTGCAACCCGAACTCCGCATTCGGTGGCCTCGTCGACCGCGACATCGTGCTCGAGACCGGCGCAGAGGTCATCACCGGATCCACCCGGCTGAAGGCGGGCACCGCCGAGAAACTCGTGCTCAACGGCTTCTCGACGGCCCTCATGGTCGCGCTCGGGCGCACCTGGTCGAACCTCATGGTCTCCGTCGTCGCCACCAACGACAAGCTTCGCCGGCGCACCGTGCGCATCCTCGGCGAGGCCACGGGCGTCGAGCCGGATGCGGCGGCGCGAATGCTCGCCGACGCCGACGGCGAGCTGAAGACCGCAATCGTCGCGAGCCTCGCGGGCGTCGACATCGGCGAGGCGCGCGCGGCGCTCGGCGGCAATGCCGACTCCGTGCGCGACGCAGTCGCAGCGCTTCGCCCGAGTGAGCGCGGCTGACGGCCGCGAACACCGACCGCACATACGCATCACCGCACCACCGCACCGCAATCCCATCACCACACCGAAGGAGTACACACATGAGGCGACGCACACTGACGTTCGCTGCCGCGGCTCTCGGCTCGGTCCTCGTGCTCAGCGCCTGCGCGCCGAGCGCGCCGAGCGGCGGGTCGGAGACGGCCGGCGAAGACGTCACACTGAAGGTCTGGTCGTGGCGCACCGAAGACGTCGAGGCGTACAACTCGATCTTCGACGTCTTCGAAGAGGCGCACCCGGGCATCACTGTCGAGTTCGAGGCGTTCCAGAACACCGAGTACAACCAGATCCTGACGACCGGCCTCGCCGGCTCCGACGGGCCGGACGTGCCCATGGTTCGCGCATACGGGCAGCTCCAGCCGAACATCGAGGCCGGCCAACTCGAGGCGATCGACGGCAAGGTCGACGGCGTCGACGAGATCGCGCCGAGCGTGCTCGCGGGCGCGAAGGGCAAGGCCGACGGCGAGCTCTACGCTGTTCCCCTTGCGACACAGACCCTGCAGGTGTTCTACAACAAGGCGATCTTCGAGGAGCACGACCTCGAGGTGCCGAAGACGTGGGACGACTTCATCGAGCTCAACGAGTCGCTGCTCGCGGCCGGCGTGACCCCGATGGCGCTCGGCGCGAAAGACGCCTGGATGCTACCGATCTTCTCGGACATCTTCGGCTCTGCGCGCTACGGCGGCACGGCCTTCGAGGAGAAGATCCTCAACGGTTCGACGACGTTCGAAGACCCCGACTACGTCGACTCCCTGCAGATCGTCTCCGACATGCAGAAGTACCTGACCCCCGACGTCGTCGGCGTCAGCTACACCGACAGCCAGATCCAGTTCACCTCGGGGCAGGCAGCGCAGTTCCCTGGCGGCTCGTTCGAGATCGCCACGTTCCGCACGCAGGCACCCGACCTGGAACTGGGGTCGTACCAGGTGCCGCTGCCCCCGAACGCCGTCTCGGAGGCGCCGGTCAGCCCGGCGTACGCCGACGGCAACTTCGCGATCAACTCGAAGTCGAAGAACCAGGACGCCGCGTTCGAGTTGCTCAACTGGCTCGCGACTCCCGAGTTCGGTCAGCTCGTCGCCGATGAGCTCAACCAGTTCTCGGCGATCCCCGGGGTCGAGTACTCCGACGAGGTCATGAAGGAGGCGTGGGACAACTACCAGGAGGGCGAGGCGCCGTACCTCCTCCTCGTCGACTTCCGGTACGGCGAGCCCCAGGGCACCGCGGTGCTCGGCGAGCAGGTGCAGAAGATGTTCCTCGGCGAAACCGACCCCGCCGGCGTCGCGAACGCGCTGCAGACGGGTGTCTCGCAGTGGTTCGTGCCCGGCGAATGATCGAGCTGGTCGAGTAGCAGTCGCCCAGCACCCATCCCCGAAGCCCGAAGAGGAATGAAGACCATGTCCGTCATCACGCGACGCGCGACGCCGCGACGCGCCACCCGCACGGGGATCACCCTGTCGCGACGGGCGGGCATGGTCTTCGTCCTCCCAGCCCTTATCCTCTTCGCCGTCTTCATCCTCTATCCGCTGCTCACCGCCCTCAGCTATTCGTTCTTCGGGTGGACCGGCATCCTGCGCGAGGGGTTCGTCGGGGTCGAGAACTACGTCACCCTGTTCACGCAGCTCCCGTACAGCACCGACATCCCGAACGCCTTCGTGCACAACCTGATGCTCTTCATCGGGGCCATGGTGTTCCAGAACACCGTCGGTCTCGGGCTCGCGATCCTGCTGCACCGGATGCGACGCTTCAAGCGCTTCTTCCAGACGATGTACACGCTGCCCTACCTCGTGTCGCCCCTCGTCGTGGGCTACCTCTGGTCGCTCATGCTGTCGCCGCTGTTCGGTCCGGTGAACTCGGTGCTGCGCGCCATCGGGCTGGGCGACCTCGCGCAACCGTGGCTGGGCGACCCGGCGACGGCGATCTGGGTCGTCGTGCTCGTGACCGCGTGGCAGTGGATCGGTTTCCCGGTGCTGCTCTACGGCGCGGCGCTCGGGGGTATCCCGGAGGAGATCGATGAGGCGGCCTCGCTCGACGGCGCCGGCCCCTGGCAGCGGTTCAGTTCGATCACGCTGCCCATGCTGGTGCCCGCGATCGGCACGGTGAGCGTGTTGACCTTCATCGGCGCCATGGAGGCTTTCCCGATTCCGTACGCCCTCGGCGGCTCCCAGGGCAGTCCGGCCGGCGCGACCGACGTGCTGAGCCTGCTCTTCTACCGCACCGCGTTCGAGTCGGGCTCCTCCAACGCGATCGGCACCTCCTCGGCGATCGCGACCCTGCTCTTCCTCTTCATCTTCGGAGTCTCGATGCTCATCACCTGGCTCATGCGCCGCGCTGAACGGCGGCTGTACTGATGACGACGCTCGCCTCCGGCGCTGCGACCGACTCCGAAGAGTCGGCCGCGACCCGTCACGGGCGCGGCCGCGAGCCGCGACGCCGCAAGCCGGTCACGTTCGGCGGCGCCGCCGCGTCGACCTTCCTGTGGATCTACGCGCTCGTCTCCATCGCGCCGCTCCTGCTGATGGTGTCGAACTCGCTGCGCACGACGCCCGACATGGCGCAGAACCCGCTGGGCCTGCCGTTGCCTCCGAACTTCGCGAGCTACCAGAAGGCGTGGATCACGGCGTCGTTCGACACCTACTTCTTCAACTCGATCTTCGTGACGGTCACCTCGGTGCTGCTCTCGACGGCGGTCTCGCTGCTCGCGGCGTACGCCTTCGCGCGCACCCGCTCGAAGCTCTTCGGCGTGCTCGAGGCGACGTTCCTCTCGGGCCTCATGCTGCCCGTGTTCCTTGCGATCCTGCCCCTCTTCTTCTTGCTCGACAGCCTCGGCATGGTGAGCAACCTGTGGAGCCTGATCCTCGTCTACGGCGCCCTCGGCATCCCGTTCTCCACGTTCGTGCTGGCGAGCTTCTTCCGCCAGCTTCCGATCGAGCTCGACGAGGCGGCCAGGCTCGACGGCGCCGGCCCGTTCGCGACCTTCTGGCGAGTGCACCTGCCGCTCGTCAAGCCGGCGATCGCCACGGTCATCGTGTTCCGTTTCGTGCCGGTGTGGAACGACTTCTTCTATCCACTGATCCTCATCCGCGATCAGGACGCATACACCCTTCCGGTCGGCATCACTCGATTCTTCGGCGAGTACCAGACCGACTGGGCGACGCTCTTCGCGGGGCTGACGCTCGCGACGATTCCGCTCGTGGTGCTGTTCCTCATCGCGACGAAGCAGATCGTCTCGGGGCTGACCGCCGGCATGAGCAAGTGATCACCGTCATCCGGCGAAGGGGTCGCCGCCGCACGGGATAGCCTGTGCGGGTGAACGAGCAGAACCCGAGCCCCGATGCCCAATCGAAGTATCAGGTGCGGTTCGACTGGGGCCGCCGCGGTGCGGCGCGCATTGGCGAGGGGGTCGACCTGCTCGTCTGGGTCGATGTGGTGCCGGATGCTGCGGTGTCGGCGGATGCTTCGGCGCCGGACCTGCCCGAGGGTGTCGTCTCACTCGCGCCCGTCGATGCCGCCGTGCTCGCCGCGGGATTCGTCGATGCGACCGCGACCGCGCGTTGGATCCTCGCCGAACAGGAGCGCCTGGGCCGTCGCGCATTCATCGCGATCATCGCCGCGGGCGATGCAGACGAGGGATTCACCGCCGAAGACCTGCTCGGTGCCGGAGCCATCATCGATGCGCTGGCATCGCTCGGCATCGACGACACCTCGCCAGAGGCAGCGGTCGCGACCGCGGCGTTCGGGGGTCTGCGTCGAGCGGTGCGCCACCTCACCTCGGCGTCGGTCTCGGGCCGTGCAGCCGCAGCCGCGGGCATGAGCGCGGGTGAGTTGCACGGAGTCGCCGCGCTCGACTCGATCCAGACGGTGCGAGTCGTGCGCTCGGGCGGGGCGGTCGCCGAGGCATCCGTCGATTGATCGCAGCGCCCGCGTCTCGTCGCTGCGCGGTCGTGGGCGCTGGCGCATCCGTCGACCGATCTCGGCGCACTCCTCCCGGCGCAGTGCGGCCGTCGTGGGCGCTAGCGGGGCATCCGACGAGGCATCCGTCGACCGAACTCAGCGCCTGCGTCTCGTCTCGCGGTCGCCGTGGTGACCACTCACGCGGCGGGGCGCACGGCCTTCCGCGCCCGGTGTGCGCGAACCTTGGCGCGATTTCCGCAGCGCTGCATGGAGCACCATCGGCGACTCGCCGCCCTTGAAGTGTCGAGGTAGACGATCTCGCAGTCGGCGCCCGAGCAGCAGCGGATGCGCTCGACGCTCGCCGGCGCGAAGAGGTCGACGGCGTCGCGCGCGATGGTGGAGAGCGACTGCGGCACGGTCTGCACCGAGCGGCCGGCTTGCCGGGTGCCGCCTGCGAGCGTCGGCGGGATGTCTGGAGTGGCCGCATAGAGATTCACGAGGTCGACGTCGGCGGCGCGCAGCGGCTCTTCGCGGCTCGCCGCCACTGCCATACGGCTGATCGCATCGCGCAGGGCGATCGCGTCGAAGAGATCGCGGGAGCGCGCTGCGCCCACGGGCACCGGGAACCGTTCGTGCAGCCACCGCGTGAGGTCGTCGGGTGCGTGGAGTCGCTCGCCCGACTGCAGGCCGCCGATCTGACCGGTGTACGCGAAGTCGAGCGCGAACGAACCCGAATCGAACCACCAGCGAGTGCCTTCGCCGCCGGTGAACCATTGCCCGACGGCGATCGAGACGGTGGAGACGGGCATACAACCAAGGTACTGGCTTACGAGACCCCTCATCGACGGCGTGGCTCGGGGATGTATGCGGCGAACGGCATGATGGTCGACCGAGGCCGGTCGATGTCGGCTGACGACGAGTCAGGCCGCAGCGTGCTGACCTCTGGGCAGAGCGAAGCGCGCCTTGCCGCCGAGTCGGGGTGTTCTGTGCGGATCGACGTGCGGTGGGGGGATGAACCACACCTGACTCGCGGTCGCGCGAATCTCCCAGGCCTCGCGGTGGATCATGTGGTGGCAGAAGCTGCACAGCATGACGCCGTTGGCGAGGTCGGTCGGCCCGTCGTCGCGCTTCCACCAGCGGATGTGGTGGGCGTCGACGTAGCCGATGTTCTGCCCGCACGAGGCGCAGCCACCATCGCGCTCAGCGAGAGCGAGACGCTGCGCCTTCGTGAAGCGGCGAGCGGTGCGACCGAGGTCGAGTGGCACGGACTGGCCGCCGAGGACGGCGGGAATGAGCTCGGCATCGGCGGCCATGCGCCTGGCGGTGCCGGCGGAGATCGGTTGCTCGATGCCATCGATGTCGGCATGCCCGAGCCCGTCGGTGAGCGTGCGCAGGTCGAGGCGGATCACGACGGACGTCTTGGCAAGCGGGGTGAGGGTCTGCGTGCAGCCGAGGGTGTGCCGGGCGAGAGCGGCGAGTGCGTCGGCTTGGATCTGCGGGATCGACCGTGCATCTTCGATCACGGCACCCGTCTCGTCGGGCTTGGGCTCACGTCGGCGCAACACGTCGCTGACGAGCGCCTCGGGTTGTGGAAGCCCTGCGCCTTCGCGAGACCGTCGTTGCCGAACGTGCTGCCCGAGCGCTTGGCGACTTCGGCGGCAACCCGGGTCAGCAACGCGTCGGCGTCGCGGCGGACCTGCGCGAGCGTCTCGGTCACTCGCATCAAGGCCGCGTCGCTCATTTGCTCGAGCTCGCCTTGCGTCGAACCTGTGGTCGCACCGAACGCCGGCAGGCCGTCTGCCCACCTCGCGCGCAAGGCATCGAGGTCGCGCTCGAGCGCCTGCAGCGGTCGCGGGTGTTCTTCCATGCTTCGATCCTGCACCCACCCACCGACATTCGGAGCGGGTCGGAAAACAAACCTGATCTGCGAAAACTGCCTGTGGAGAACTTGGCGAATGCGACCCTGTGGAGGATGAGTCAGTGAGGTTCACGCCGACGAAGCGGGCAGTCCGAGGTGGTGCGCGGCAGGAGGCATCCGTCGGCTCTCTCGAACCTCACGGGTGCGCGGTCGATTCGCACGTCGCGAGACGACCTGCAGGCGGCGTGTGCGCCTCCCACTCAGCCGCTCGCCGCGCTCGCCGCCTTGCGCCGCACTGCGGCGGTGATCTCGCGACGGTGCCACACGATGAGGTTCGCGCGGTCGAAGCCTCGCCGGCACAGCCCGCAGCTCAACTGGCGCTGAGGCTCGCGGTAGCGGAAGTGCTCGTGGCCGGCCGGACACTGCCCGATCCAGGGCGCGAGTTCGTGGGCCACTTCGCCGTCATGGGTGCGACGGCCGACGTACCCGAGGCTCGATGCGATCGACGCCCATTTCGGCCCGTGTGCTGCGCGCGGCCCGGCGAGGGCGTGCGCGACCTCGTGCAGCAGGATCTGGTGGACCTCGTCGTCGTCGTAGCGGGCGGCGAGGTAGCGCGAGACCGAGATGCGTTTGTCGGTGTAGTTGCAGAGGCCGGCGCGCTTCTTCGCGTTGTCGAACCCGAACGTCCAGGTGGCAGTGTCGAGATGCAGCACGATGAGGGCCTCGGCCCACCGCCGCACGCGCTCGAGATCCGCCATGGAACAGACAATAGCGCTGACCGGCGACACCGGCGAGGAGGCGGCGACCCCCGATCGGGTGCAGATTCCGGGCGCCAGCGCCCGCCTAGCCCGTCGGCGCGAGCGGCACGCGATACAACCGGTCGTCACCGTCACCCGGCGATCCACGCCCGTCGGTGTTGTTCGAGAGCAGCCAGAGCGAGCCGTCGGGGCCGGCGGTGACGTCGCGGATGCGCCCGAGCTCGCCCGCGAACCAGGGAGTCGCGGTGAGTGCGCCGCCGCTCGTCGCAGGGGCCACGGTCCAGACGCGTTCGCCGCGCAGCGCAGCTAGGAAGAGCGTGTCGCCGATCACCGCGAGCCCGCTCGGACTCGACTCGGAGGTGGACCACTGCGCGACGGGGTCGAGGAATCGCGCGTCGCCGGCCTGGCCCTCGACGATCGGCCAGCCGTAGTTGCCGCCGCGCGAGATGCGGTTCAGCTCATCCCACGTGTTCTGCCCGAACTCCGCGGCCCACATGTCACCGCGCGCGTCCCACGCGATGCCCTGGGGGTTGCGGTGGCCCAGCGTCCAGACGGCGTTCCCGAAGGGGTTGCCGGGTGCCGCCGCGCCGTCGGGGGTCACCCGCAGGATCTTGCCCGAGAGTGAGGCCGGGTCTTGCGCGGCATCGCGGTTGCCGGCGTCGCCGGTGGTCACGTAGAGCAGGCCGTCGGGCCCGAACGCGATTCGGCCGCCGTTGTGGTTGGCCCCGCCCCGCGGGATGCCGGTGACGACGGGCTCCGGCGCGTCGAGGGCGAGCGCGCCGGGTGCGCCGGTCAGCGACATCCGCACGACCCGGTTGTCGGATGCCGCGGTGTGGGCGGCGTAGACGCGATCGGGCCGTTCCCCGTCGCCAGCGAGGAACGCGAGGCCGAGCAGCCCGCCCTCGCCGCCCGACGCGACGCCGGGCACCGTTGCAGCGACCCGAAGTGAGCCGTCGGCCAGCACCTCGACGATGTCGCCGCTGTCGCGTTCGCTGACGAGCACGCCGCCGCTCGGCAGCTGCAGGATCGACCACGGCGCGTCGAGGCCCGACGCGATCGCCTCCGGGGTGCCGGCCGGCTGCAGCACGGGAGGCGGGGGAACAGGCGTCGCGGGCGGAGACGCCGACGGCGGTGCATCCGTCGATGCGAGCGGGGTCGGGGTCGGCAGGGGTGGTTCCGGTGTGCAGCCGACGAGGCCGGCCAACGGCACGACGAGCGCGATCAGGGCGACGGATGCTGCGCGCAGACGCCGGTCGTCTCGAGCATGACTGCGTGGCATCCGACCTCCCCACCCCAGTCTGCGCGAGTCCGCGCCAGAATGGGAGCATGCCCGCCGCGAACGATGGGAACAGCGTTCCTGAGGCTCTGGCGATGGTCGGGCAGTCGTTCGGGCGCCTCCAGGCCTCAGTCGTCCTCGACGAAGACCTTCTCTCGCTTCATGCGGATCGCGGGCAGGAGTGCGAACGCCAACGCCGCCAGGGCAATCGCGAGCAACGTCAGTGAGATTGGGCGCGTGACGAAGGTCGAGGGGTCGCCATGCGATATCAGTAGCGCGCGCCGCACATTGTCTTCGAGCAGCGGGCCGAGCACGAAGCCGAGCAGCAGCGGCGTGGGCTCGCAGCCGAAACGGATCAGCACGTAACCGAGCAAGCCGAACAGGGCCACCATGATGACATCGATCGAGAAGCGGTTGATAGCGAAGTTCCCAATGCACGCGAAAACGATGATCGTCGGGAAGAGCACCGAGTACGGGACTCGCAGCAGTTTGACCCACAGGCCGATGAGCGGCAGGTTCAGCACCACTAGCAGCAGGTTGCCGATCCACATTGAAGCGATGAGGCCCCACACCAGCACCGGCTCTTCGGTCATGACATTCGGTCCGGGCACGACGCCCTGGATGATGAACGCACCGACCAGTAGCGCCATAACCGGATGGGCGGGAATCCCGAGGGTTAGCATCGGGATGAACGATGTCTGGGCTGCCGCGTTGTTCGCGCCTTCGGGTCCGGCCACCCCCTCGATGGCGCCGTTGCCGAAGCGCTCCGGCGTCTTGCTGAGTTTCTTCTCGGTGACGTAGGAGGCGAAGGACGCGAGGATGTGCCCGCCGCCGGGCAGTACACCGAGCAACGAACCGATCCCCGTGCCGCGGGCGATGGGGCCCACGATCTGCCGAAGTTCACGTCTCGACGGGAAAAGGGAGGTGATCTTGCCCACAATCGGACTGCTGGTCGGAGGGTTACGAACGTTGCGAATGATCTCCGCGACTCCGAACACTCCAACCGCAAGCGCAACGAACCCAATGCCGGAGTAGAGCTCGGGAATGCCCAGGGTGAACCGCGGAACTCCGGTGTACGTGTCCTGCTTGACCATCGAGAGCAGCAGCCCGAGCACGATCATTGCGAGCGACTTCAATGCTGACCCGCTGGCAAGGGCGATGGAGGCGATGAGGCCGAGAACCACTAGCGAGGCGTAGTCGGCGGGGCCGAAGGCAAGGGCAGCGCGCGCGAGCGGTGGTGCCGCGACTGCCAGGACGACGGTCGCCACGCTTCCTGCCACGAACGACGAGATTGCTGCAACCGCGAGGGCGTGGCCCGCCTGGCCCTGCAACGCCATCTTGTAGCCATCGATCGCGGTCACCGCCGAGGAGGACTCACCCGGCAGGTTGACCAGAATCGCGGTAGTGGACCCACCGTACTGAGCACCGTAGTAAATGCCGGCCAGCATGATGATCGCAGTCACCGGCTCGTCGAAGACGAAGGTGAGCGGCAGAAGCATCGCGACGGTCGCCGTCGGGCCGATGCCGGGCAGCACGCCGACGGCAGTGCCCAGGGCAACACCGAGCAGGCAGAACAGCACGTTGTGCCACTGCAGTGCCACCTCGAAGCCGAGCGCGAGGTTGTCCAAGAAGTCCATGGCCTACCAACCGAAGGGGAGTAAGTCGACCCGCAGCCGCAGGAGGACAACGAATATGACGTAGGTCACGAGGGTGAGCACGGCAGCGGTTATGAGCACCCTCACTGCCGAACTGCCCTTCCAACCGAGGGCCGCGAGAGTCGAGGTGACGAAGGTGGTTACCAGGAATCCGAGGGCCTCGATCCCGAACGCGAAGAAGAAGATCGCGCCAAAGATCAGAACGAAGGGACGCGCCGTGTCCCACAGACGCCGCGCGGTGAGCTTCGGGCGCGGTGCGCCCGAGTCGGACTCGCTCGGGAGCGGGTCCGTGGACGCGGCGCGCCGCTCGACAAGAAGGGCGAGCACGGGCTTGCCGAGGATGAGCACCCCGAGCGCGACGAGCACAAGTGCGGTGCCGAATGGGAACAGACCCGGGCCGGGCTCGAGGAGCGAGCCGAGGTCGTAGGTCAGGGAGCCCGCGGCGAACGTGACACCGAACGCGATAAAGATCGCGCCCGATGCCACGTCGTCAGCGCGGGCTCCGGTGAGGAGCCCCTCTTTCACGGGGTACCGACGACCTCGGCCCAGACCACGATCTGGCTCGACAGCCGCTCGGCTAGCGACTCAGGCGTGGCTTGCTCTGCCGCGACCGGCGATGTCCCGAGTTCGGCGTACTTCTCTTTGACATTGTCGTCGGTTAGCCCTACCTGCAGCGCAGTTGCGAGTCGGTCGATGACGGCCTGTGGAGTGCCGGCGGGGGCGTAGAGACCGTGCCACACAGACACCTCGAGGCCCGCGAGTCCGGCTTCGGCTGTCGTCGGAAGCTCGGGGAGGCTGGCCACGCGCTCCGGCGTGGTGACGGCGAAGGCCTTGACGTCGCCGCTCTCGATCAGGTTGGTGGTGTTGGTGGTTTGGTCGCAGAGCACATCGACCTGGCCGCCGACGACATCGGTGATCGCGGGGCCGGATCCGTCGTAGGCAACCTCTTGGATCTCGATTCCGAGCTCGCGCTGCAGCAGCATGCCACACAGGTTCGAGGCCGACCCGACGCCCGCGTGCGCGAGGGTCACGGTGTCCTGGTTCTCGATCAGGTAGTCCGCAAGCTCTTCGAGTGTGTCGACCTCGAGGTTGGCACGGCTTACGATCGTCATCGGTACTTCTGTGATCAGCCCGATGGGCTCGAAGTCTTCGATCGGGTCGAAAGCGAGTTCGGGGTAGAGCGCCGGAGCGGTCGACATCCCGATGTGGTGCACGAGGAGTGTGTAGCCTTCGGCGTCGGCCCGTGCAACTTCGCCCGCGCCGATTGTGCCGCCGGCACCGCCGAGGTTCTCGACGATGACCTGGACACCGAGGTCTTCGCCCATGGGCTCCGCAAGCAGACGCGTCACGGTGTCGGTGGGGCCGCCTGCCGAGAACGGCACGATGATCTCGATATTGTCATTCGGGTAGGCGTCGCCGCCCTCGTCGGCGCTGGAGCAAGCGGCGAGGGCAACCATGGCTACAACGCCGGCCGCGACGAGGGAAAGACGTCGTGCTGCGGGAGTCAGGCGTGGTGCTGTGGGGGTCATTGGTGGTCTCCGTTCGTCATTGAAACTGAGTACCCGTTGGGGATGGGTTCACAGTAATGACCCGGCCTCCCGCCGATGACGTCAAGGCCGGAAGATTTACATTCCCTTAGGGTCGCGGCCCATTACGATCGCACCATGCAGGTTCTCGTTGTTGAGGATGACCCGAGCGTGTCTGCTGCGCTAGCGCAAGTGCTGCGCAGTGTGGGACACGAATGCGATGTGACGTCGCGCGGCAGCGACGCTCTGCTTCGCGTCCATCGGAACGACGCGGTCCTCCTCGACCTGGGGCTTGAGGACATGGACGGTTTCGAAGTGTTGCATCGGCTTCGGAAAGTGACATCGATCCCCGTGCTGGTGGTGACGGCGCGCGGTGAGGAGCGTTGCGTGGTGCGCGGCCTCCGGTTGGGCGCCGATGACTACCTCGTGAAGCCTGTTCGGATGCAAGAACTGATCGCGCGCCTCGACGCGGCTCGCATGCGCAAGCGAGTCATCGACTCGGCACCGGACCGGGTCGAGACGGGCGGATTGATCGTCGATATGCGTTCGCGCCACGTGTCGCGGAGTGGCGTCGACGTGAGCCTGACTCGCACTGAGTTCGACATTCTGGCTGTGCTCGCGCGGCGCGGCGGTGAGCCGGTGAGCCGCGAGGCCATCCTGGATGGGGTGTGGGGCGACGCATTCGCGGCGGTGTCGCGCTCCCTCGACGTCCATGTCACGCAATTGCGGGCGAAGATTGGCGAACCCAGCCCAATTTCGACCATCCGTGGCTTCGGCTATCGACTCGGCTCTAGCGGTGACGCGCCTGGTCACTGATGTACACGCGCATCCTCGCTGCCTTGGTTGTGGTGATCGTCATGGCCGTGGCGAGCCTCGCGTTGCCGCTCCTGGACCTCACCTCTCGTGAGAGAACCACCCAGTTGGTGTTACAGCGCGAGGTGGCCCTCGACACACTGACGGCGTTGGCTCGTGGATCGGTGGAAGACGGTGATGCGAGCCAGGTCTTGCGCGACTACCTAGCCAGGCACCTCGCAGTGTACGGCGAGGAAGCGGCAATTATCGACGCTGCAGGCAACGTCGTCACTGCAACCGGCGACCCGGCACAGGTCGATGCATCGCTGCAATCGTTGGGCCGCCGCGCGACTTCCGACCCGCTCTCCAGTCAACTGAACACGGTGTGGCCGTGGAGTCCGGACACCGTGATGGTCTCTGCGCCGGTGGACGTCGGTGACGACCTCAGTGGCGGTCTCGCCCTATTACGAGTCGACCAGTCTGACGCGGTCGCCGATGTGCGCACCGCATGGGCGTTGCTGGGTCTCGGTGCCGCTATCGCACTGGTCCTCAGCGTGGCTGTCGCGCGCCAGGCGAGCCGCTGGATCACCCGCCCGCTTCACGTGCTCGAAGACGAAGTCAAGCAGGTGGGGAGCGGCGGCCTTCGCCCTGCAGTCGTATTCCTCGGGCCTCCAGAGCTTCGGCAGCTCGCCTCGACCGTGCGTGACATGTCGATCCAGGTGGCGACCTCGTTACGCCAGCAGTCTGATCTGGTCGCGAGCACCTCGCACCAGCTCCGCAATCCGCTCGCTGCCCTCCGGCTGCGTCTGGACCTCCTCGGCGAGAGCACGGCAGGATCCGATGACAACCTCACGGCCGCCAACGACGAACTCGATCGACTCTCGCATACGGTCGACCGCATCCTGCAGCTGGCCGAGGTCGAGCACCGGGTGGCCGACGCCGGTGCGGCGGGCCGCCTGGTGTCGACGATCATCCGGCCGCCCGACATGATCAAGCGCTGGCGCGTGCCGGTGCAGCGCGCCGGTTTGCGGATCCTCTCGACAGGGCTGAGGAGCATTCCGGTTCCCGTCGAGCAAAGCGACGCAACGGCAATGTTCGACACCTTGATAGTCAACGCGATGACCTACGCCGGGCGCGGCGCGACGATCCATGTCGATGGTTCCGTGTCAGGGGGTCGCGTCGCCATCACGGTCCGGGATGATGGGCCCGGCTTGCCGCGCGAGGAACTTGCGCAGGCCGGCCGCCGCTTCTGGCGTTCCCCGACCCATACCTCGATTCCTGGCACGGGGCTCGGGCTCGCATTCGTGCGCGAGATGACCGAGTCGTCGGGAGGCGAGATGACCGTCTCCGACTCCGCCCGCGGCGGGCTGAGCGTCCGGTTGGAATTCCCGGAGGTCGTATCGTGAGTGGGCGACCCCGAGTCTCGCGGCGCACTGTCCTCGTGGGACTCGCCGCGGGGGCGGCCGGTGCGGCCGGTGTTGCAGTCGCACGCCCACTGCTTTGGCCCGACGCTCCGGAGCCACTCATCATCGCCGGCGGTGCTCCTGAGGAGACGGCCTATGCGTTCTCACGGTTGCTGCGACGCCAGCTCAACCGCGTCGGGGTTCCTGCCGAGGTCGTCGGAACTACCGGCACCAGCGAGAACCTCGTGATCCTGCGCCGCGGGTCAGCCTTCGTGGCGACAGCCGCGGCGGATGAGCTGGCGGACACCGGTCTGGCGGATCTGGCGAAGCGTCCGATGGGGCTGGCGCGCTTGTATCAGAGCGCCGTGCATTGCATCGTCCGTGACGACAGTGACATGGCAACCGGGGCTGACCTTCGCGCTCGGTCGATCGCAGTCGGGCTCGCCGGCTCCGACGGGATGGCGACTGCGGCCCGCGTTCTTCGGGCGCTCGAGATTCCCTTCACCGACCTCGGCAACCCTCCGAACGGCACTTCGTTGATACGCCCGATGTCGGCTGCCACGGGCGCAAAGCGACTTACGGCGGGGTTGGTCGATGCAATGATCTGGGTCGGAGGGCTACCGCCGCCGGAGGTACGAGCCCTGGGGTCGCTCTCCCGCCTGCGAGCCGTCGACCTTTCCGATGCGACGGCGCCACTCGAACTCCGCCTACCCGGCGTATTCCGCCCGGTGCGACTCGCGGCCAGCATCTACAGCCAGGACCACGACGTCACGACGGTCGGCGTCGGTACCCACCTGGTGGTGGGGGATACGATCTCTGACGCCGCTGTGCGTATGATCATCGACCTGATGGTCACCGACCCGACGGCGCTCATACCGCTCCCCGAGGCCGGTCTACAATTCCTCGTTCCCGGGACGCTCCTCGACGCAACCCCCGTGGGCCTGCACCCGGCGGCGGTCGAACGATACCGTGAGTTCTACGGATGAGTGGATCTCGGTTGATCCATGATCCAGCGCAGTTCGCTCACGACTCGCGAATCGGTTCTCTGCCGAAGAAACCGTGAGGGGGCCGGAGGTTGTGAGCCGTCGTTCCAGCCAGCTCTCGAACGATTCCGTCACGCCTGACATGTGGATACAACTCTTCACATCAGGTGTCAGGCATGGAAGTATCTTCCAAAACGGACCGACTCGGAGGATCAACGATGCCCCTCGACCGCACACCGCCCGCCGCCCAGACTTCGAACCGCGCCCAGAACTCGCCCGCGCTCCACCGCAGGGGGTTCCTCACTCTCGCGGTCGCCGGAGCCGCGGCGTCCGCGTTCACCGTGACCGTCGGCACGCTCGCTGCGCCTCCCGCGATCGCATCGTCCGTGACCGGCGACGCAGCCGCCGGTGCCGAAGCCGCCGCGCTAGCATCCCGCAAGCGCGAGCTCCGCGCGATGTGGATCTCCTCGGTGGTGAACATCGACTGGCCGTCGCGTACCGGACTCACCGCCGTCGAGCAGCGCGCCGAGTTCCTGCACTGGCTCGATGTCGCCGAGCAGTTCAACCTCAACGCCGTCTTCGTGCAGGTGCGGCCGACCGCCGACGCGTTCTGGCCGAGCCCGCTCGAACCGTGGTCGCAATACCTCACGGGCGTGCAGGGACAAGACCCCGGCTACGACCCGCTCGCCTTCATCGTCGAAGAGGCGCACCGCCGCAACCTCGAGCTGCACGCCTGGTACAACCCGTACCGCGTCTCGATGGGGGTCGATCCGGCCGCACTCGTGCCCGAGCACCCCGCGCGGGTGCATCCTGAATGGGTCTGGGCGTACGGCGGCAAGCTCTACTTCGATCCCGGACTGCCCGAGGTGCAGGAGCACATCCAGCAGGCGATCCTGCATTCGGTCGAGCACTACGACCTCGACGGCGTGCACTTCGACGATTACTTCTACCCGTACCCGGTGGCCGGGCAGTCGATTCCGGATGCCGCGACCTACGCCGCTCACGGCGCCGGCTTCGACGACATCGCCGCTTGGCGGCGTCACAACGTCGACACCTTCGTGAGCTCCGTCTCGGAGCGCATCAAGGCGCTGAAGCCCTGGGTCAAGTTCGGCATCAGCCCGTTCGGAATCTGGCGCAACATGGCGACCGACCCGCTCGGCTCGGAGACCGGCGGTTCGCAGTCGTACGACCTGCAGTTCGCCGACACCCGCAAGTGGGTGCTCGAGGGCTGGCTCGACTACATCAACCCGCAGATCTACTGGCAGTTCGGCCTCGCGGTCGCCGACTACGCGAAGCTCGTGCCCTGGTGGGCCGATGTCGCCGAGGCATCCGGAACGCACCTCTATATCGGCGAGGCGCTCTACAAGGTGACGTCCGGCGTGTTCACCGACCCCGCCGAATTGTCGAACCACCTCACGTTCGACCGCGAGGTGGACGCCACCCAGGCGCCCGTCCACGGCAACGTGTACTTCTCGGCCAAGCACGTGCCGGCCGACCCGCAGGGCTCGATGTCGCGGGTGCTGGCCGATCACTACTCGCGGCCCGCGATCGTGCCGGCGATGTCGTGGCTGCCCGCGACCGAGGTGCGCACTCCGGTGCTCGCGACAGCGTTTCAGGCCGAGGGCGGGGTCGCGCTGCACTGGCTCGACGCCGGGCCGCCCCGGCGCCGAGCCACCTCGTTCGCGATCTACCGGGTCGACGGTCGCGTCGACGAGATCGACGTCGAGGACGCCGGCAACCTCATCGCGACGGTTCGCTCCGCCGACGGCGTGGCGCAGCGATTCATCGACGCGACGGCAGCCGCCGACGTCCGATACAGCTACGCGGTGACCGCGCTCGATCGGGTCTGGAACGAGACGCCGCCGAGCCGGGTGCGCACCACCCGCTGACGGTGAGGGGATGCCGCGACAGGCGCCGCGCCTCGAGAGGAACGATGCCGCGTCAGGCGCCGGGCTTCGAGAGGAACACCGACCGGGCGGGCGGGGGCGACGGCACCGCAGTGCCATCCGTCACGACGGGTGCGCCTGCGATGAAACGCCGGAGTTCGTCGCCGTCGACGAGCTTCGCCGGGGCCGGGTCGCTCGCGAGGCGCCGGGGCAGGCCGTCGAAGGGCAGCTCGTCGTGCGAGGCGTACATCACGATGTTGCCGAACCGGCGACCCTTCAGCATCGAGGTGTCGGCCGCGATCGCGAGGTGCGGGAAGACGTGGGCGAGGGTAGCCGCCTGCGATCGGGCGAACCCGAGGCCGGCGCCGTCGGCTACGTTCACGGCGACGATGCCGCCGGGCGCGAGCCGCGGTGACACGAGCGCATAGAACTCCGCACTCGTGACGTGCGCGGGCGTGCGCGCGCCCGAGAAGATGTCGACGACCGCGATGTCGACGGCGCCGTCGAGTCCGGCAGGCAGCTTCGCGAGCACCTCGCGGGCGTCGCCGTGACGCACCCTCACCTGTGCGCCGCGGGGGAGCGGCAGGTGCTCGCGCACGAGATCGACGAGCTCGGACTCGAGTTCGATCACCTGCTGGCGCGAGCCGGGCCTGGTCTCCGCGACGTACCGCGGCAGGGTGAGTGCGCCGCCGCCGAGGTGCACCGCGGTGATCGGTTGCCGGTCGGGGCGTACGAGGTCGATTGCGTGGCCGATTCGCCGCACGTACTCGAAGCCGAGCCAGTCGGGCCGCTCCAGCTCGACGTGCGATTGCGGCGTGCCATCGACGTAGAGGGTCCACGAGCCCGGCGCTTGGCGCGACTCCTCGAGTCGGGCGAGGTGGCCGCTGACGGCGAGGCGGCGTTCGAGCTCTGACACGGATGCCACGCTACCGCCCGCCGCTGCCGGTTCGTCTCGGTCCGCTCAGCAGGCGCCCCAGAGCGCGGATGCCACGCTTTTGCGCGCCGCCGCCGGTTCGCCAGGCGCCGGTCAGCAGGCATCCCGCTCAACAGGCGCCCCAGAGTACGAAGTCGAGCCGCGCGCCGTCGAGCACCGCGGCGGGATGCGGGCCGAGCGCGAGCAGCCGCTCGCGGAGCCCATCCGGCAGCGCGCCGGGAGCGGCGACGAGCACGGCGTTGCCCTCCTCCGCGCCCGAGAGCACACCAGGGTCGCCCGCCACGAGGAGCGCAGCCGAAGGATCGGCGCGGCTCACCGCACTCGTCTGGCTCCGCAGGCGGACGAGTCCGGCCGCGTCGGCCACGTTCACGGCGAGCACGCCGCTGGGCGAGGTGAGTCCGAGGCATCCGCTCATGAATGCCCGGGTGTCGACGAATGCGGGTGCTTCCAGCCGGCTGTAGAGATCGACGATGACGAGGTCGAACGGACCGGGCAGGGTGTCGATGACGGATGCCGCGTCGCCGATGACGAACTCGACCAGCGCGTCGGTCGGCAGCGGGAGGCGCGCGAGCACGGTGTCCAGCACCTCGCGGTCGAGCTCGACGACGAGCTGCTCGGAATCGGGCCGGGTCGCCGCCACGTAGCGGGCGAGCGTGAGGGCGCCACCGCCGAGGTGCAGTACGCGAAGCGGGGTACCAGGCGCGGCGAGGGCGTCGACGATGTGACCGATGCGACGCGTGTACTCGAAGAACAATCGGGTCGGATCGACCGCGTCGACGTGCGACTGGGCCGTGCCGTCGACGAGCAGGGTCAAGCCGTTCGACGAGAACACGTCGGCCTCGAATTCGATGCGCGGCTCCATTCACGCATGGTGTCACGGATGCCTCGCACGCCGCCTGGCAGAGGGCCTCGCCCGGTCCGAAACCCGGTGTTGAGTGGACGCGAAATCGGGTTATACCGGAGAATCGCAGACAAATCAAGAATCGACTGGACACGGCGCGCCTGGCGGCATATAGTTAACCTTTGCGCTCCCAGACCCACCATGCCTTCATATTGCGGTCGGCTTCGTGTACGTGTCGAGATTCTGTGCGGTTCACCGCTGGGATATTCGCCCGCATTCGTCTGAGGGGTTCCACTCTCCGCTACCGACAGTGAACCGGCCCGACGGGGCCATGGAGGTTTTTCACTTGGCCGCTGCGCGCAACGCAACCACGCCCACCCCCAAGAACGGACGCGGTGCAAGCCGTCTCTCGTTCGCCAAGGTCACCGATACCCTCACGGTACCCGACCTGCTCGCCCTTCAGACCGAGAGCTTCGATTGGCTCGTCGGCAACGAAGCGTGGAAGACACGCCTCTCTGATGGCAAGGCAGCCGGTCGTGAAGACCTGCCTGAGACCACCGGTCTCGAGGAGATCTTCGAAGAGATCTCCCCGATCGAAGACCTCGGTGAGACCATGCAGCTCTCGTTCACCAACCCTGAGCTCGAGCCTCCGAAGTACACGATCGACGAGTGCAAAGAGAAGTCGAAGACCTTCTCAGCACCGTTGTACGTGAACGCGGAGTTCATGAACCACCTCACGGGTGAGATCAAGACGCAAACCGTCTTCATGGGCGACTTCCCGCTGATGACCCCCAAGGGCACGTTCGTGATCAACGGCACCGAGCGTGTCGTCGTCTCGCAGCTCGTGCGTTCGCCGGGTGTCTACTTCGACCGCACCGCCGAGAAGACCTCTGACAAAGACATCTACTCGGCTCGCGTCATCCCGAGCCGTGGCGCATGGCTCGAGTTCGAGATCGACAAGCGCGACCAGGTCGGCGTTCGCATCGACCGCAAGCGCAAGCAGTCGGTCACGGTGTTCCTCAAGGCCCTCGGCCTGACCTCCGAGGAGATCCTCGAAGAGTTCGCCGGCTACGAGTCCATCGCCCTCACCCTCGAGAAGGACAACATCCTCACGAAGGAAGAGGCGCTCAAGGACATCTACCGCAAGCTCCGTCCGGGCGAGCAGGTCGCTGCCGAGGCCGCGCGTGCGCTCCTCGACAACTTCTACTTCAACCCGAAGCGCTACGACCTCGCCAAGGTCGGCCGGTACAAGATCAACAACAAGCTCGGCCTCGAGGCTCCCCTCACTGACTCGGTGCTGACAGTGCAAGACATCGTCGCAACGATCAAGTACCTCGTCGCCCTGCACGATGAGCGCACCACCCTGCCCGGACGCCGCGCCGGCAAGGCGATCGACCTGCGCCTCGACGTCGACGACATCGACAACTTCGGCAACCGTCGCATCCGCGCCGTGGGCGAGCTCATCCAGAACCAGGTGCGCACCGGCCTCAGCCGCATGGAGCGCGTCGTGCGTGAGCGCATGACGACTCAAGACATCGAGGCGATCACCCCGCAGACCCTGATCAACGTGCGACCCGTCGTCGCTGCGATCAAGGAGTTCTTCGGCACCTCGCAGCTCTCGCAGTTCATGGACCAGAACAACCCGCTCGCGGGTCTGACCCACAAGCGTCGTCTCTCGGCGCTCGGCCCCGGCGGTCTCTCACGTGACCGCGCCGGTGTCGAGGTGCGAGACGTGCACCCCTCGCACTACGGCCGCATGTGCCCGATCGAGACCCCGGAAGGCCCGAACATCGGCCTCATCGGTTCGCTCGCATCGTTCGCGCGCATCAACTCCTTCGGTTTCATCGAGACCCCGTACCGCAAGGTCGTCAAGGGCAAGGTCACCGAGCAGATCGACTACCTCACCGCGATGGAGGAAGAGGACCACATCGTCGCGCAGGCCAACGCCCCGCTGACGAAAGACGCCCACTTCGCCGAAGAGCGCGTGCTCGCCCGCAAGAAGGGCGGCGAGGTCGACCTCTTCCCAGCCGACGAGATCGGCTACATGGACGTCTCGCCGCGCCAGATGGTGTCGGTGGCGACCTCGCTCATCCCGTTCCTCGAGCACGACGACGCGAACCGCGCCCTCATGGGTGCCAACATGCAGCGTCAGGCTGTGCCGCTGCTGCGCAGCGACTCGCCGTTCGTCGGCACCGGCATGGAGGGCTACGCCGCGATCGACGCGGGTGACGTGGTCACCGCCGACAAGTCGGGCGTGGTCACCGAGGTCTCGGCCGACTCGGTCACCGTGCAGCTCGACGAGGGCGGCACGCAGACCTACTTCCTGCGCAAGTTCGACCGCTCCAACCAGGGCACCTCGTACAACAACCGCGTTCTCGTGAACACGGGCGACCGCATCGAGGCCGGCGAGGTCGTCGCCGACGGTCCTGCGACCGACAACGGCGAGCTCGCGCTCGGCAAGAACCTGCTCGTCGCGTTCATGCCGTGGGAGGGTCACAACTTCGAAGACGCGATCATCCTCAGCCAGAACCTGGTGAAAGACGACGTGCTCTCCTCGATCCACATCGAGGAGTACGACGTCGACGCGCGCGACACGAAGCTCGGCAAAGAGGAGATCACCCGTGATCTCCCGAACGTCAGCCCCGACCTGCTCGCCGACCTCGACGAGCGCGGCATCATCCGCATCGGCGCAGAGGTTCGTCCCGGCGACATCCTGGTCGGCAAGGTCACGCCGAAGGGCGAGACCGAGCTGTCGGCCGAAGAGCGACTGCTCCGTGCGATCTTCAACGAGAAGAGCCGTGAGGTTCGCGACACCTCGCTGAAGGTTCCCCACGGTGAGCAGGGCACGATCATCGCCGTCAAGGTGTTCGACTCGCAAGACGGTGACGACGAGCTCGGCTCGGGCGTCAACCAGCGCGTGGTCGTCTACATCGCCCAGAAGCGCAAGATCACCGAAGGCGACAAGCTTGCAGGCCGTCACGGCAACAAGGGCGTCATCTCGAAGATCCTGCCCGTCGAAGACATGCCGTTCCTCGCCGATGGAACTCCCGTCGACGTCATCCTGAACCCGCTCGGCATCCCCGGTCGCATGAACTTCGGCCAGGTGCTGGAGACCCACCTCGGTTGGGTCGCCAAGCAGGGCTGGAAGGTCGAGGGCAACCCGTCGTGGGCCAAGAAGCTCCCGAAGGACGCCCACGACGCCGCGCCCGGCACCAAGGTCGCGACCCCGGTGTTCGACGGTGCGCTCGAGGAGGAGATCGCGGGTCTGCTCGACTCGACGCTCCCCAACCGCGACGGTGAGAGGCTGATCGACTCGAGCGGCAAGACGCAGCTCTACGACGGCCGCTCCGGCGAGCCCTTCCCGTACCCGGTCTCGGTCGGCTACATGTACATCCTGAAGCTGCACCACCTCGTCGACGACAAGATCCACGCGCGTTCGACGGGTCCGTACTCGATGATCACCCAGCAGCCGCTCGGTGGTAAGGCGCAGTTCGGTGGTCAGCGATTCGGTGAGATGGAGGTCTGGGCGCTCCAGGCCTACGGTGCCGCGTACGCACTGCAGGAGCTCCTCACGATCAAGTCCGACGACATCCTCGGCCGCGTCAAGGTGTACGAGGCGATCGTCAAGGGCGAGAACATCCAGGAGCCAGGCATCCCCGAGTCGTTCAAGGTGCTCATGAAAGAGATGCAGTCGCTCTGCCTGAACGTCGAGGTGCTCTCGGCCGATGGCACAGCGGTCTCTCTCCGAGACACCGACGACGAGGCCTTCCGCGCTGCGGAAGAGCTCGGCATCAACATCTCCGCGCGCTTCGAGTCGTCGAACATCGACGAGATCTAAGCCAGGCCAGTAGACGATTCCAGAGACTTTCCAAGGAGAGAAATTGCTCGACGCAACGACTTTTGACGAGCTTCGCATCGGCCTGGCCACCGCAGAGGACATCCGCAAGTGGTCCTACGGTGAGGTCAAGAAGCCAGAAACCATCAACTACCGCACCCTGAAGCCCGAGAAGGACGGTCTGTTCGGTGAACAGATCTTCGGCCCGAGCCGCGACTGGGAGTGCGCCTGCGGCAAGTACAAGCGGGTGCGCTTCAAGGGCATCGTGTGCGAGCGCTGCGGCGTGGAGGTCACCAAGTCCTCCGTGCGTCGTGAGCGCATGGGCCACATCGAGCTCGCCGCTCCGGTCACGCACATCTGGTACTTCAAGGGTGTGCCCAGCCGTCTCGGCTACCTGCTCGACATGGCGCCGAAAGACCTCGAGAAGGTCATCTACTTCGCCGCCTACATGGTCATCGACGTCGACGACGAAGGTCGTCACGCCGACATGCCCGGCCTCGAGAACGAGCTCCGGCTCGAGATCAAGACCATCGGCGACCAGCGCGACGCACGCATCGCGACGCTCATGGTCCGCAAGGAGGAGGAACTCGCCTCCCTCGAGGCCGAAGGCGCCAAGAGCGACCAGAAGAAGCGCGCAGAGGCCGCCGCCGACAAGGAGATGACACAGGTCCGCAAGTCGGGAGACGAGCAGATCGCGCACCTCGAGCGTGTGTGGGAGGACTTCCGCACCCTCAAGGTCGGCGACCTCAAGCCCGAGGACTCGGTGTTCCACGAGCTTCAGGACCGCTTCGGCATGTACTTCGACGCCTACATGGGCGCCGAGGCCATCAAGAAGCGCCTCCTGGCGTTCGACCTGGCCGCCGAGGCCGACGACCTGCGCCTGCAGATCGCCGAGGGCAAGGGCCAGAAGAAGATCCGCGCGATCAAGCGCCTGCGCGTCGTCAGCTCCTTCCTGCAGACCGGCAACTCGCCGGCCGCGATGGTGCTCGACGTCGTGCCGGTCATCCCGCCCGAGCTGCGCCCGATGGTGCAGCTCGACGGTGGCCGCTTCGCGACCTCCGACCTCAACGACCTCTACCGTCGTGTGATCAACCGCAACAACCGCCTGCGTCGTCTGCTCGACCTCGGTGCTCCCGAGATCATCGTGAACAACGAGAAGCGCATGCTGCAAGAGGCGGTCGACGCACTGTTCGACAACGGTCGTCGTGGTCGCCCCGTCACCGGTACCGGCAACCGCGCCCTCAAGTCCCTGAGCGACATGCTCAAGGGCAAGCAGGGTCGCTTCCGCCAGAACCTGCTCGGCAAGCGCGTGGACTACTCGGGCCGTTCGGTCATCGTCGTCGGCCCGCAGCTGAAACTGCACCAGTGCGGTCTGCCCAAGCAGATGGCACTCGAGCTCTTCAAGCCGTTCGTGATCAAGCGCCTGATCGACCTGAGCCACGCTCAGAACATCAAGGCCGCCAAGCGCATGGTCGAGCGCGCCCGCCCGCAGGTCTGGGACGTGCTCGAGGAGATCATCCGTGAGCGCCCGGTTCTGCTGAACCGTGCACCCACGCTGCACCGCCTCGGCATCCAGGCCTTCGAGCCGCAGCTCGTCGAGGGCAAGGCGATTCAGCTCCACCCGCTCGTGTGTGCTGCGTTCAACGCGGACTTCGACGGCGACCAGATGGCCGTGCACCTTCCCCTCTCGGTGGAGGCGCAGGCCGAGGCCCGCATCCTGATGCTCGCCTCGAACAACATCCTGAAGCCGTCCGACGGCCGTCCGGTGACCCTGCCCACGCAGGACATGATCATCGGCCTGCACCACCTGACGACGGGCAAGCCCGGCGCAGCCGGTGAGGGTCGCGCGTTCTCGTCGATCTCCGAGGCCATCCTCGCGTTCGACCAGAACCGTCCGGGTGAGATCGCGCTCGACCTCGGTGCCACGGTGAGGATCCGTCTCGAGGGGCTGCACTTCGCCGAGGGCGAGACCCCCGAGAACTTCGTGCCGAGCAAGCCGTACCTGCTCGAGACGACCCTCGGACGTGCGCTCTTCAACGAGGCGCTGCCGGTCGACTACCCCTACGTGAACGCGCAGGCGGGCAAGACCCAGATCTCGGAGATCGTCAACGACCTCGCCGAGCGCTACCCGAAGACCGAGGTCGCAGCGACCCTCGACCGAATCAAGGACGCCGGCTTCAAGTGGGCGACCCGTTCGGGCGTGACCGTCGCACTCTCCGACATCCTGACGCCGCCCAACAAGGGCGAGATCGTCTCGAAGTACGAGAAGCAGGCTGCCAAGGTCCAGGGCCAGTTCGAGAAGGGTCTCACGACCGACCTCGAGCGTCGCCAGGAGCTCATCCAGATCTGGACCAAGGCGACCGACGAGGTCGCCAAGGCCATGCAGGAGAACTTCCCGACCGACAACACCATCAACCGCATGGTGACGTCGGGCGCTCGTGGTAACTGGCTGCAGGTGCGCAACATCGCCGGCATGCGAGGCCTCGTGAACAACCCGAAGGGTGAGATCATCCCTCGCCCGATCATCTCGAGCTACCGTGAGGGCCTCTCGGTCGCCGAGTACTTCATCGCGACGCACGGTGCCCGAAAGGGTCTGGCCGACACGGCCCTCCGTACGGCCGACTCGGGTTACCTCACGCGTCGTCTCGTCGACGTCTCGCAAGATGTGATCATCCGCGAAGACGACTGCGGCACGACCAAGGGTCTCGAACTGCCGATCGCGACGACGGATGCTTCGGGGGCGCTCGTGCGCGACCCGAACGTCGAGAACGCGGTCTACGCCCGCAGCCTCGCCGCCGACGCGGTGGACGCGAAGGGCGAGGTCGTCGCCGAGGCCGGTGAAGACGTCGGTGACGTGCTCATCGAAAAGCTCATCGCCGCCGCGGTCGAGACGATCAAGGTGCGCTCCGTGCTCACGTGCGAGTCGGCGGTCGGCGTCTGCGCGAGGTGCTACGGCCGTTCGCTCGCGACGGGCAAGCTCGTCGACATCGGCGAGGCCGTCGGCATCATCGCTGCCCAGTCGATCGGTGAGCCCGGCACGCAGCTGACGATGCGTACCTTCCACACCGGTGGTTCGGCTTCGGCCGACGACATCACGCAGGGTCTTCCCCGCGTGCAGGAGCTTTTCGAGGCTCGTACCCCGAAGGGTGCTTCACCTATCGTCGAGGCCCCTGGTCGCATCACGATCGATGAGACCGACCGGCAGCGCAAGGTCATCCTCACGCCCGACAACGGCGACGAGCCGATCGCGTACAACGTGCTCAAGCGTTCGACCCTCCTGGTCGAAGACGGACAGCACGTCGAGCTCGGTCAGCAGATCATCGTCGGCACCGTCGACCCGAAGGAAGTCCTCAGGGTCAAGGGTGTGCGCGACGTGCAGAAGCACCTCGTCAACGGTGTGCAAGACGTGTACCGCTCGCAGGGCGTGCCGATCCACGACAAGCACATCGAGGTCATCGTGCGCCAGATGCTGCGCAAGGTCACCGTCGTCGACCACGGCGACACCGACCTGTTGCCCGGTGAGCTCGTCGATCGCCTGAAGTACAACGGCATCAACCGTGCCGCGCTGACCGAGGGCAAGAAGACCGCCTCGGCCCGCCAGGAGGTCATGGGCATCACCAAGGCGTCGCTTGCGACCGAGTCGTGGCTGTCGGCCGCGTCCTTCCAGGAGACGACCCGCGTGCTCACGCAGGCCGCCATGGAGGGCAAGTCCGACCCGCTCGTCGGGCTCAAGGAGAACGTCATCATCGGCAAGCTCATCCCCGCCGGCACCGGTCTGCAGAGGTACCGGAACGTCGCGGTCGAGGCCACTGAGGAGGCGAAGGCGGAGCGGTACCCGAACCGCATCTTCACCGACGACGCGGCCTTCACCGAGGGCGACCTGAGCTTCGTCGACTTCGACGCGTTCTCGAGCGACGACTTCACCCCCGGCACGTACAGCTGAACGTGACCGCTCACTGAGCCTGTCGAAGTGAGCACCGAACAGGGCCCCGGAGAAATCCGGGGCCCTGTTTCGTGTCACGACGGTCGCGGCATCCGGTCACCCGGTGAAGCGACGGAGGCCGCGGCATCCGCTCAGCCCAAGCGGGTCGCGAGCCACTCGGCCTGACGCTGCCACTGCACGCCCTGCCCGCCTTCGTGCTCGTTGAAGTCGTACTCGACGATGTCGGCGTCGGCCGCGTAGTGGTTGCGCGCGGCATAGACGGTCGACGGCGGGCAGACCGGGTCCATTCCGGCGACGGAGAACAGCGCCGGCGCCGTTGCGCGCTTGGCGAAGTTCACTCCGTCGAAGTACGACAGGGTGCGGAAGGTGCGTTCGGCCGCGCCGCGCTGCACCGAGAGGTAGCGCACGATTTCTTCGTAAGGGTCGCGATCGGTCATGCCGACGGCGTGTTCGAAATGGCAGAGGAAGGGCACGTCGGGCATCGCTGCGACGAGACCGTCAGTGAGGCCAGCCGCCGCGATCGCGATGCCGCCGCCCTGGCTGCCGCCGCAGACGGCGACGCGAGTCTCGTCGACTCGGTCGAGGGAGCGGATCGCGTCGATGGCGAGCACCGCATCGGTGAACACCCGGCGGTAGTAGTACCCCGTGGGGTCGTCGATGCCTCGGGTCATGAAGCCGGGGAACGAGGGTCCGGTGCCGTGCGGGTCGGGCGTGCCGCCGCCCGTGCCCCAAGCGCTGCCCTGTCCGCGAGTGTCCATGATGAAGTGCGCGTAGCCTGCGCCCGCCCAGGCGAGCCGCTCGTGCGGCAGGCCTCGGCCGCCGCCGTAGCCGTTGTACTCCACCACGGTCGGGAGTGGGCCCTCCGTGCCGGCGGGCACGACGAACCAGCCCAGCACCGGGTCTCCCGCGAAGCCGCTGAAGGTCACGTCGAAGATCTCGAACGAGCTGAGCGGTGAAGCGAGCCGGGTGAGACGCGGCGGCTGGGCGACGGAGCGGGATTCGCCGATGGTCGTCGCCCAGAACTCATCGAAGTCCGCGGGCTCAGCCACCTCCGGTCGATAGTCGCGGAGTTCGTCGAAGGGGCGGTCGAAGCGGGGCACGGTGTCCTTCCGGGTCTGTGATGGAATCGGTGGTCAGCGTAACGCGCGCCGGTGGCCGACGCAGTACGCGCCAGTGACGCGAGTGGCTTCGCGTGCTACGCAGAGCTCTCAGGCACCCGATGCGTCGTCGAGCGGTCATCCGACGCGGGCGAGTCGGGGGAGTCGCACCTCCTTCGGGAGGGCATCTGGTCGGACACGCGTTGGTCGAACGTCGCCGCAGACGGATACACGCATGACATCGTCGCCACGATCTTCGACTGAGCGAAGCGCCGTGCGCGCTCCCGGTCTCGGGGGCCGCGCGTTGCTACAGTTGTCCAACCGCGGGTACGAGGGTTGCCCGGAAGGAGCACGATCATGAGCAGCACGACTCCCGGAAGCGAACCTGGGCGACACGACGAGCACCCCGGTCCGGTCGACGACCGCACCGGCGTCGACGACGTCGAGCCCGTGGTCGATGCGACCGACGCGGACGATGTCGCGCCCCCGGTCGATGCGACCGGCGTGGACGATGTCGCGCCCCGGGTCGATGCGACTGACGCGGACGATGTCGCCACCACCGGCGCGAGTGAAGGGCCGACCCCGGCCCAACCGGCCTTCGGAACCGATGCCGAACCCGCGCCCGTGATCGAGCCCGATGCCGGCAGCGACGATCTCGCGGTGACCTCGCGTCTCGACGAGGCCGTCGAGCGCGCGAACGCCGACGCAGCGGCATCCGAGACCAGCGGCATCGACGACACGGATGTCGCGGCCGTACCCGCGCCCGTTCCCGCCGGCACCGTGCGGCGCGAGACCTACGTGCCCGCTGCGACCGTGGCGACGGGCACGGCCGCCGGCGCTGCGACGCTCGCTGACGAGACGCCCGAACCTCTCTACGTCGCTCCGCAGGCCGGGCCGCAGACGATTTACGTGCAGGCTCCGAACCCGCCGAAGGCGAGGGGCAAC
This sequence comes from Agromyces sp. Y558, assembly GCF_059445415.1. NCBI lineage: Bacteria > Bacillati > Actinomycetota > Actinomycetes > Micrococcales > Microbacteriaceae > Agromyces > Agromyces sp. Y558. Next base: position 291,625 of record NZ_JCAIUH010000004.1, on the reverse strand, counting down.
CGCGGCTTCGGGGTGCTCGTCGCGCTCATCGGCACAGTGCTGTTCGGGGTGCTCTACGCCGTCATTGCATACGTGCTCTACCTGAACTACGGAGCGCCGGCCGGCGAAGCCATCGGCATCGCCGACTTCCTCGCCCAGCCGACCTTCTGGGTGCCGGTAGTCGTCTTCTTCCTGGCCTTCGCGCTGCTCGCGGCGATCGTCAATCGCGGGCCGTGGTGGACCTACGCAGTGTTCGGCCTCCTCGTCGGGGTGCTCGTGTACTTCTCGTACATCGGCGGTGCACTGCTGGCCGTCGAAGCGTGGACGCTCACGCTCGACCAGGCTTCCGAGTTCATCGCCGAACGCTGGCTCGACCCGTTCGCGATCGTCGCAGCCGTCATCGCCCGGGAGATCCCGATCTGGCTCGGCGGCTGGATCGCGGCGCGTGGCCGCGCCGTCACCGAGCGCAACCGCCTGGCCCTCGAGGCCTACGACCGTGAGGTCGCGGCAGGGCCGCAGGCGCGCTGAGCCCGGCTCAGCCGCAGGGCAGCTCGGTGGCGGCCGCGTCGAGGTCGATGGCATCGCCCCACGCCGTGAAGGCGAGTTCGGTATCGCCCTCGAGTTCGGCGACGCTGAGCGAGCGCGGCAGCGGCGAACCGTATCGCTCGACGGTGAGCACGCCAACCATCGCCTCTGACGAGCCGATCTGCACGGCGAGGGTGTCGTCGTCGACGTCGGGAGCGGCCACCGACAGCTGAGCGCCGGACAGCACCGCGTCGAGCACGGCGGCCGGCTCGGTGAACGGCGCCCATTGGGCGGCGGCCGGATCGGTGCCGACGGTGCACTGCGCGGACGTCAGTTCGGGGCGGCCGCTCGAGGCGGCGTAGGCGTCGTTGCCTCGCACCCGGGTACTCCCACCGTCAACGAGCAGTTGCGCTTCGAGGCCGCCCGCGAGGAAGTGCGCGCGATAGCCGGACGGCCGGCCCGCATAGTCGATCGTCAGCATGCGGGCGGGCAGCGTCTCGCCCTCTTCGGTGAAGATGAACTCGTTCACCGTGCCTTGCATCGACACCGGTCCGGCGGCGTGCACAGACTGGACGATGATCGAGGCGATCTCGCTCGAGGGGGCCAGCCAGAGCCCGTTGCCGGATGCGCCGTCGAAGGACTCGGCGTCGATGCCGATCGGCGCGGCCGGGAGCTCGGCCGCCGCGCTGCAGGCGGTGAGCAGGGCGGGAGCGGCGAGAGCGGCCAGGGCGAAGGCGGCGATCCGGATGCCTCGGCGGCTCGCCGCGCTTGCACCCGCCGAGCGGCCCGCGGCGCTGCGGGGCGCGGTCACGAGGCGGCGTCCGCCGCGCAGATGCTCGCGCCCTTCTGATCGGCGACGGTGGCGGCCTCGAGCGAGACTTCGCCCTGATCGCCTGCGGGGCGCACCACGAAGCAGGTGCGGTCGTCATAGAGCCCCGCTGCGGCGGGCAGCCACGCTTCGGTGCCGGTCACGAAGCCGGTGAGGTCGCTCGCGGTGCCGTCGCCGGAAACGGCGAAGAGCGCGTAGTCGGCGTCGGGACCCGACCAGTCCAGGCGCAGGTTGCCGGACTCGGTACTCACCGAGAGGGCGGTGACCTTCACGCTCGAGTCGGTGAGGGCCGAGACGATGAGCCAGACGACGAGTCCGGCGAGCGCGAGGAAGGTGAGGCTGACCGAGACGATGAAAGCGGGGTGCAGCCACCAGCGGCGCACATGCGGGGGCGCCTCGGAGAGCTCGGGCAGCACCGAACCGCCGCTTCCGAGTGCGCGGGCCCCGCCACGGCCCCCGAGCTGCGGCTGGCCCGCGGCCCCACCGACCGTCGCCGTCCTCGTCGCCGTCGACGGCATCCCGGTCAGGCGGTCGGTCATCGCTCGGCTCCCTGCCTTCGGTGCACGCGGTGTTCGGTGCGCGGTTCGGTACGTGCGGTGTTCGGTCGGTCGCGCAGAGCTGGTCGCACGACCGCGTACCATGCTATATCGGTGCGCCTGCTCGGCCCGGCGCCCACGGCAGAGCGCAAGAGAGGTGAGAGTGGGCATCGTGCGACGACGACTCCCGGCGCTCGCCATGCTCTTCGCTATGCTCTTGGCGACGCTGTTCCTGGCGTCCTCTCCGTTCGCTGCCGATGCCGCAGAGGCACCGCCCGACGCCGACCCCGCTCGCGTGGAGATCCCGTACCTCGGCACCGCGTCCATCGACATCCCGGCTCCTTGGTTCATCACCGATTGCGCGGCGCCGCTCGCCGCGACCCCGTTGGTCATCGCGTGCGAAGCGAACACGATCTCGCTCGCCGCACCCGAGTACGACCCCGATGCCGGGGCCGTGGCCCTGCGACTGTCGCTCAGCGACGGGCGCATCAGCACGACGACGGTGTACCGGGTGGCGCTCGAGCCGCCGGCGCTGCCCACGGCGATGCCGAGCACCGAGCTGCGCCCCGTGCCGGCCGGATCGCTGCTGCGGATCCCGATCTCCGAGCTCGGGCTCGAGTGCCAGGTGTGCAGCACCACCGGCGGCAGCCTGCGCGCCGTCGCCGTGCAGCCCGAGAGCGCGGGCTCGCTCTGGGCGACCCCCACGCACCTCGTGTTCCGGGCCGCCGCCGATGCGCGGGGCCCCGTCGAACTCGTCTTCCGCTTCGCGGACGACTACGGATCATGGTCGGGCGATGCGAAACTCGCCGTCTCGATCCTCGACCCGGCCGTCCGACCACTGGCCACCGCCGACATCGTCGTCGAGCTGGCCGAGGGCGCGGCGAGCGTCGATCTGAACGCGCTCGCCTTTCCGCTCGGCGGGGGAGAGCTGATCGTGGTCGGCTGCGGCGATCCGATTCGCGGGCAGGTGCGCTGCGCGGCCGACGGCACGGCCGAGTACCGCGGCGACGGCGGCATCGATCAGTTCTCGTTCCAGGTAGCCACTGCCGAGGGCGGCCGCGGCTTCGGTTCGGTCACGGTCGTGCCGGCCGGCACGACCGAGCCTGCACCGGGCATGGCACCCATAGCGCCGCCGAAGCAGCCGAAGACGGGCGTGCCCGTGCTCGTGCCGCCTGCGGTGCCGGTCGAAGACGACGGGACGACCGGCGGCGGACTGCTCGGGCCGCTCCTGTCCGTGTTCGATCGGGTGGGCGCGTGACGAACGATGAGTGATGAACGAATGACCCAAGGCGGAGGGCCTGACCGATGAGCTTGAGACTGACGATCGATCCGGCGACCGGTGGGGATGCCGCGGGCTCGTGGGCGCTCGATGTCGATGAGGCGACGACGGTCGGCGAGGTCGCCGAGACGCTCGGCCTGCCCAGCGGTGTACTCGACCCGCTCGCCGGCGACGCCGCCGCGCTCTCCGAGAGCACGCTGCTGTCCGGGGCATCCGTGCCCACCCGAGGCGAGCAGTCGCTGCCGCCGGGCACCCTGCGACTCGAGTTCGTCGGCGGCCCATTCGCGGGCGACGCAGTCGCCCTCGCCCGTGGCGCCACCGTGACCGTCGGCAGCGAATCAGGCGCCTCGATCGTCGTCGCCGACGGTGCGCTGCTGCCGATGCACGCGACCCTCGCGCTGAGCGAGGCCGCCACCGCTGACGGTCGCCCGGCACGCCTCGTTGCGACCCTCACCCCGGCACCGGACGCGGAGGTCTGGGTCAACGGCGAGCGCTTCGAAGAGGCGCGCGAGATAGTGCCGGCCGACCTGTTGCAGCTGGGCAGCAGCGTGCTGCGACTCGGTGTCGCGCCGGCCGCCGACGCCGACCTCACCCGTGACGCCCTCGGCGATCGCGGCTTCAACCGCCCGTCGCGTATCCGCCCCGCGACCGAGCAGCCGGCCATCCCGCTGCCCGGTGACCGCCCCGACGACCCCGACCAGTCGCCGTTGCCGTGGCTCTCGGCGATCATCCCGGTCGTGCTCGGGGTGACCATGGCGATGGTGTTCGGCCGCGCGATCATGCTGCTGATGGCGGCGGCGAGCCCCATCATGGTCATCGGCTCCTTCCTCACCAACCGCAAGCTGGCGAAGAAGAAGGGCGTGAAGACCGAACAGCAGTGGATCGAGGAGGTGCGCATCGCCGAGCGGCGCATCGAGGACCTCGCCAAGGTGCAGCGGCTCGAGAACTGGTATCGACTGCCCGACCCGGTCGTCATCGGCGACATCGCGACCAAGCCGTTGTCGCGCCTCTGGGAGCGGCGTCGTACCGATGTCGACGCCCTGTCGATGCGCGTCGGCGTGGCCGAGGTCGCCCTCGACGTGCGCTTCGAGGGTGGCGGCCGCGATCGCGGTGAGTCGCGTCGCGTCGGAGTGGCGCCGGCGCCGATCGCGGCCGAGCTGCGCAGCGGGCCTCTCGGCATCGCCGGGCCAGCTGAAGCCGTCCGCAGCGTCTCGCGCTCGATCGTCGCGAGCTTCGCGACGCTGCGCTCGCCCCGGGACTCCGAGATCGTCATCGTGTGCCCCGACGACGCGGCCGGGGCCTGGGCGTGGACCCAATGGCTGCCCCACACCGAGAGCGGCTCGGCCGCGGCCGCCATCGGCAACACCGGCGACAGCCGACGCGAGCGCGTGCGCGAGCTCGGCGTCGTGCTCGAGCAGCGCGTACGCGCCTCGGGCCAGCGCGGCGCCCCACCGTCGAACGACATCCTCGTCGTCGTCGACGGTGCGCGCGAGTACCGCATGCTGCCGGGCATGGTGCCGTTGCTCGAGCATGGCGCGGCTCACGGCATCCACGTCATCGCCCTCGACAGCGAGCGTGCGCGACTGCCGGAGGAGGCCAAGAGCGTCGTCGTCGTCGACGACCACGACCCTGCCATGGCACGCGTCGAGACCGGCTCGGAGTACTACCCGATCGTGCTGCTCGACGGCCTCTCGGTGACGCGCTGCGAACAGATCGCGCGCAGCCTCTGCTCGCTGCGGCACGTCAGCGGCGTCGGCGACGACGCCATGCTGCCGATGAGCGTGCGCTACGCCGAGCTGCTGAAGATCGACCTCGACGACCCCGAGCCGATCGTGCGCCGCTGGTCCACCCACCCGCGCAACACCTTCGTCGTGGTCGGCGCGACCGGTGAAGGCGAGTTCGCGATCGACATCTCGCGCGACGGCCCGCACGCCCTCGTGGCCGGCACCACCGGTTCGGGCAAGTCCGAGTTCCTCCAGGCGCTCGTCGTCAGCCTCGCGATGGCCAACCGGCCCGACGCGCTGAACTTCGTGCTCGTCGACTACAAGGGCGGCTCCGCATTCGCCGACTGCGAGCGGCTGCCGCACACGGTCGGCATGGTGACGAACCTCGACGCCCGCGAGACCGAGCGCGCCCTCGCCTCGCTCGACGCCGAACTGAAGCGCCGCGAGAAGGTGCTGCGCGACATGAATGCGAAGGACGTCGACTCCGCGTGGGCGAAAGACGCCGACACGGCCGCCCGTCGCGGACTCGCGCGCCTGATGATCGTCATCGACGAGTTCGCCGAGCTCAAGACCGAGCTGCCCGAGTTCATCGACGGACTCGTGCGCATCGCCCGCGTCGGTCGATCGCTCGGCGTGAACCTCGTGCTCGCCACCCAGCGGCCCGCTGGTGTCGTCACTCCCGAGATGCAGTCGAACATCAACCTGCGCGTCGCTCTGCGTGTCACCGACCGCACCGACTCCTCCGACATCCTCGGCTCGGGCGAGGCGGCGATGATCAGTCCTTCGACTCCGGGCCGCGGCTTCGTGCGCACGGGGCCGGCTTCGGCGCCCGCACCCTTCCAGACCGCTCGAGTTGCGGGCATCCGTCCCGGAGCGCAGCGCCAGGTGAAAGTGCTGCCGCGCAAGGCGCCGCTCGAGTGGGCGGACCTCGGCTACCCGGTGCGCTATCCGAAGGCGGTGTCGACCCAGCAGCAGAACGCCGACCACGACGACACCGACCTGCGGGCGCTCGTGAACCTCGTGACGGCCGCCACCCAGCAGCTCGGCGTGCCGAAGAACCCCTCGCCGTGGCTCATGCCGCTGCCGAACGTGCTGCCGCTCGAGAAGTTCCAGGACCAGCGGGTGCCCGAGCACCACATCGCGCTGGGCCTCGAAGACGTGCCCGGGGAACAATCGCAGCGCACCCTCACCTGGGGCGTCGCAGAGGGTTCGCACGTGCTCTTCCTCGGTGGTGCCCTCTCGGGCCGCACGACGGCGCTGCGCACGATGCTGGCGCAGCTCGTGCAGGAGTTCTCCCCGGCCGACCTGCACATGTACATCATCGACTTCGGCAACGGTGCGCTGCTGCCGCTCGTCGACGCCCCGCACACCGGTGCGGTCGTCACCCAGCTCGACTCCGATCGGCTGCCGCGCCTCGTGCAGCGCCTACTCGAAGAGCTCGGCCGCCGCCAGTCGGTGCTCTCGGGCGCCGGTGTCGGGCACATCTCCGAGCAGCGGGCCCAGTCGACCCCCGAGACGCGGCTGCCGTTCGCGATCGTCGCGGTCGACGGCTGGGAGCGCATGCTCTCGACGATGAACCCCGACCAGCTCGTCACCTTCCGCGACCAGTTCATGCGGATCCTGCGCGAGGGACCCGCGGTGGGTGTGCGCGTGATCATCACCGGCGACCGTGGCATCACGGGCGACAAGATCATCTCGTTCATCGACGAGCAGTACGTGCTGCCGCTGCGTGACATCGCCGACTACCGCACGGCCGGCATCCTCGCCCGTGAGGTCCCGCTGAACCTCGGGCCGGGTCGCGTGCTCTTCGGTGCGAACGCCGCCGAGGCCCAGCTCGCGGTGCTCGTGCACGACACCAGCGGCGAGGCGCAGACGACTGCGCTGCGCCGCATCGTCGAGCAGGTGCGCGACCACTTCGACCAGTTCCCGCAGCTCGCAGCGCTGCCCTCGCCGTTCCGCGTCGATCCGCTGCCCGGTCACTTCGCGCTGACGGCCTCCTACGACCTCCCGCTCGGCGAGTCCGGGCCAGACGACGGCCCGGTCGTCGCGGTCGGCGGTGACCTGCTGTCGCGGTTCACGCTCGATTGGCCGGCCGACGGCGGGTTCGTCGTCACCGGCCCCCGCAAGTCGGGTCGCTCCTCGGCGCTCGCGGCGATCGTGCACCAGCTCGCCTGGCGCAAGGCCCCGGTCGTCGTGGTCGCGGGTCGCGAGTCGATCCTGACCGAAGTGGCGGCCGCTCACGGAATCCACGTCCTCAGGGGTGGCGACATCGGTCCGGCAGAGCTCGACCCGATCCTCGACGCCGCCGGTGAGTTCGTCACCGTCGTCGTCGACGACGCCGAGCAGCTCAAGAACGCGCCCATCGAGCACGCGCTCGCGGGGGCGAAGCATCGTGCGGTCTTCATCGTGGCCGCCGATTCCGAGTCGCTGTCGACGCTGTTCGGTGGTCCGGTCGTCGAGGCGAAGCGCGCCAGGCGTGCCCTCGTCCTGCGCCCGGAGTCGACGATCATGGGCACTCAGGCGGTCGGCTCACCGATTCCGAAGTTCATGCTCGGTCGCGCCACGCCCGGTTCTGCTGTACTCACGACGCCGAGCGGCTGGCTGCCGGTGCGGGTGCCCGATATCCGACAATGAAGGAGTGCCTCGCGCACGTAGACTGAGCCGGGCGACACCGGGAGTGACCGGTTGGCGCGCCCGTCGAGAAGGGATGATCCGAGTGGCTTCTGCCCGTTGCGTGTATTGTGACGCCACGTTGCAGCCGAACAGCATGTACTGCATCTCGTGCGGTCAGCTGATCCCGCAGTCGAGCACGCCGCCCGTGCCCGCTCAGTTCCAGGTCGCGAAGCCGAAGCCGGCGCCGCGCAACGACACCCCGGCTCCGGCCGCGGCCGCCCCGCTCGAGCCCGTTCCGCTGCCGCGCTCGCTGCCCTGGCAGCAGCCGGGCGCACGCATCGAGGCGCCTGCGCCAGAGCCCGCCGCCGTCGCGCCGATCGAGCGGGTCGAGCTGCTGTTCTCGACCGGTCAGCGAATCGTCGTCGAGGGGTCCGCGGTCATCGGTCGCAAGCCCGCCGACACCGCGCTCGCCATGGGCGCCCGGGCCGTCGAAGTCGTCGACGACACGCGCTCGGTCTCACGGGTACACCTCTTCTTCGAGGTGCAGGGCGGTCAGATCACCGTGGGTGACGCCGGATCGGCGAACGGCTCGCGGATCGAGCGCGCCGGTCAGGTGGTGCCGCTCGAGAGCGCGGGCACCCGTGTCGCGGTCGAGATCGCCGATACGATCTGGCTCGGCGATCTGAGCTTCGTGCTGCACGCTGCCTGACGCGGCAGCGGGTCGCGTGCACTCGCTCGGTCGTCAGTCGCTGAAGAGACCCGAGACGAAGCCGTTCACGATCGTCTGGCTGGCGCGGGCGCCGTAGTGGTCGACCGTGAGGCGGCTGATCGCCTCGTACGAGGACCCCTCGAGTCGCACGAGCGGCAGGGCCTGCCAGTCACGCCCGTTGCGGCCGGCGACGGCGGCGTAGGCGACGCGGTCGGCCCTGGCGAGCCAGATGCTGAAGACGACGTCTCCCTTGTTCGTGAGGGGCAGCGGCAGGTAGACCCGCGGGTCGCCGCCGGCCAGTCGGCCGAGCACGGCGGAGGCTTCGTGCGAGGGCAGCGCCAGATACGAGCTCGCTTGCTGCTTCAGCACCGTTCCGGTGGCGACGCGCTCCCAGCGGTACGACCAGGCGAGCAGCCAGACGAGTCCGCCCAGCGCGGCTCCGGCGCTGAGCAGCACCGCGCCGGGGGCGACCGCGTCGCGCAGGCCGCCTCGACGGCCGCGGTATGTGCTCGACAGTTCGACGAGGGAGTCGTACATGACGATGCTGAGCATCAAGAGGGCCAGCCCGAGCACGAGCATGACGACCGCGGCGATCATCTGCCCGTGCGAGCGCACGCGGCGCACCTCGGTCGGGCTCGCGTGCAGCGGCTGCTCCTGAGGTTCGGTGGTCACTGGGTTCCCTTCTGAACGGGCCACTTGTGATCGATCATCGGCCCCTTCCATTCGAAGTAGTCGAAGATGCGGTCGAAGGCGCGGGCCGGGATGCCTCGGCGCTCGGCCTCGCGGATGACGAGCTGTGCCGCCTGGTGCGCGCTGGCGTCGTCGAGCACCGCATCGAGTAGGAGTGGCACGAGGCCGCGACGCCGACCGTCGAATTCATCGAACACGGTGACGCGTTCACCGCCGGGTGCGCCCGCGAACGCGTCGCGCAGCGCCACCGCGTCGCGCACTCCGAGCTCGCACAGCAGGGTGCCGCTGCCGGCACGCACCGCGGTGTTCGCGAAGAAGCCGATGACCGGCAGGCGTTGCAGCCTGCCGGTGCGCTGCCGGTCGTCGAGCACCCCGACGAAGACGATCTCGGACCATGGGATGAGCGGGGCAGACGCGAGTTGCACACCGGTGGATCCGACGGCGATCGCGATGTCGTCGTCGGAGATGAGCAGCCCGAGGGCGCGTCGGCGTCGATGTGCGAGCATCGCGGACGCGAGGCCGGCGAGCATCGCGATTGCGGCGATGACCACCGTGAACCAGCCGAAGCCCTTCATGATCGCGACGACGACAAGGGCGGCGAAGACGGCCGCAGTGACGAGGCCGGCCACGAGGAGGCGACGATTCAGACGCTCGGTCGTGTCAACCTTCGCCCGGTCGACGTGGGCCCGGTAGTCCGCCTGCACAGCATCCTCAATGTCTTGCCGCGGACGAGGTGTATCGCGCGCGCCGTCAGCCTACCCGGCCTCCAGCGTGTCGCGCATTCGGGGGCGGGCGGCCGCGTGGAGCCGACGGGGACCAGTAGGGGAGTCCTCCCCATCGGCATTTCCGGTGCTTGCAGGTAGCGTATTCGAAGCACAGACAATTCGGAGCGAAAGCTCCTGCGCGGTGCCTACCGAGGCATCCAATTCAACGGAGGAAATCATGGCGGAGATCCGCGTCACATCCGACTCTCTCGCCGGTGTCGCCGGCCAGCTCTCGAGCGGCTCGCAGTCGATCGAGTCGCAGCTGTCGAACCTGAAGTCGCTGGTCGAGGGACTCATCTCGGGCGACTGGGGCGGCACCGCGTCGCAGAGCTTCAACGAGCTGTACTCGCAGTGGGACCAGGCCGGTCTCCAACTGAAGGAGTCTCTTCAGGGCATCAGCGACCTGCTCAACCAGGCTGCGCTGTCGTACGAAGACAGCGAGAACGCGATCGCCGGCACGTTCAACGGCTGACGTAAGGACAACAGATGCCGGCGTGCGGCGACGCACGCCGGCATCGGTTCACGGCTAGGGGTCATGGATGGTCTTCTTCAAAGTACGCGCCGATTCGCTGAGCGAGGTCGCGGCGCTCATCGGCAACGTCATCGTGACGTTCGACGCGAACCTCGCGTCAGCCGACAGCGTCGTCAGCCGCATGGCAGGTACGACGTGGGTCGGTGATGACGCCGAGAAGTTCAGTGAGAACTGGGGCGCATTCATGACCTTGGCCTCGCAGGTCCGGCTCGCCCTCACGGGCTTGCAGCAGGGCCTGATCGCCGCCGACGGCAGCTACACCCGTACCGAGACGGGCATCGGCACCGGCTTCCGCCAGCGCCAGCAGGGCCTCGTCAGCGTGCGCAGTGCCTCGGGCAACCTCAGCACGCGCGTGGCGAAGGGCGAGGACAAAGCGGAGGACATGGCCGAGTTCTTCGGTCGCGACTACGCAGGCGACGACGAGGTCGAGCAGTTCGGCGGTGGCGCGCTCGGCTCGCGCAAGACGAGCGGCCAGGCTACAGGCGGTGGTTCAGGAGACACCGACGGCGACGGCGATGACGATTCGATCGGCAAAGGCGTCTTCCGCCTCAGTGCCGACGGCGAGCCTGATGTGAACGGGTACGTCGAGGTCGACATCGACCTGCCCGACTTCGGCCCCGTGGTCGAGGCGTTCGAACAGTTCCAGGGAGGCGGCGCGAATGGCTGAGCAGCAGGCCGACACCACTGAGCTCAGCGAGCTCGTGCAGACGATGAACGAACTCATCGGCTATGCCTCGGCACTCAAGCAGGGAGCGAGCGGGTTCGCCTACATGCTGCCCACCGAGTGGCAAGGCCCCGCGATGCAGGCGTTCCTCGGCTCGTTCAGCGCTTGGACGGTCGGCGCTTCAGCCATCGAGGCGAACGCCCTGGCGCTCAAGAACCAGGCGGAGGCCTCGTCCAAGGCGTACTCCTCCACCATTGAGAAACTCGACTCCTCGTGGGCGTCGATCCAATCGAACTTCGAGGCGTAGCGCCGAGGCCAACCGCCTGCTCGCGCCTTCTCGTATCAGAACCGACACTCGGATAGGACTCCTGATGACCCAGGTGAAGCTGGATCCTGCACGTCTCGTGCAAGATGGTGATGACCTCTACAGCATCGCCGCGACGCTCGACAGCGCGGTGGACACACTGCTCTCGCAGCTCAGTGGTTGCGGCGGCATGGCGGGCGACGACAACGCCGCAGAGGAATTCTGCGAGGGTCCTGATGGATACGACCAGCTCGCCGGTCCGACGATCGACGCGGTCACCTCGCAGGGCAAGGCCTTGCGCATCCTCGACGCTGCGCTCTCGAACACGGCACGCGCTTACGACGCGGCGCAGAAGCCGGGTGCCGGGCTCGACCCCGACACAGCGCGGCCGGCAGAGGCGACCGCACGCATCGACAACAAGAAGAAGGCGAACCCGGCAGACGCACTCGGTCCGGGGTGGCCCGGTCCGCTCGGAGAGTTCCAGGAGCTCCTCGAGTGGGGTCTCGCCCAGGTCGGCGTCGTCATCCCCACCGGCGACGAAGACAAGCTGCAGACCGCGGCCGACGCCTGGGGCGACTTCTCCACCAGCATCACCTCGGCCCGCACCAGTGTCGCCTCGAGCTTCACGAACGCCGGTTCGGTGACGCTGCCCGGCCCGCAGAAGGCCTCGATGCTAGCCTGCCGCACGAGCATGTCGACCGGCCTCGGTGAGCTCCGACAGAGCGCCGACGCGATGGAGCAGTGGATTCGAAACTTCCGCACCCAGCTGGGTCAGATGCGCGAAGAGCTCGGCTGGTTCCTGAAGCAGATGGCGATCGAGATTGCCGCGGAGCTCGCCATCGGCGGCCTGCTCAGCATCGTCACCGTGGGTATCGGTGCGCTCGCGACGGCCGCGAAGGTCGGCCACACCGTCGTCCGCTGGTGCATCAAGATCGCCCAGCTCATCCAGAGGCTGAAGACGTTTCTCAGGGGTATCCGCGGTGTCAAGGGCATTCTGGTGCGCGGTGGCCTGCGCGCCGCGAAGGAGGGCCTGCAGGCGGGTCTCGCCTCGACCATCTCGGTCACCTACGTCAACTCCGCTCGAGCCGACGAAGAGGGCTACCAGCAGCAGAACGTCGGCACGGCGTTCGTGTCCGCGTTCGCGGGTGGTGCGATCGCCTCACCTGTTTCGCGAAGTCTCGGCGGTTCAGGTGGGCCCGGCTTCAAGGCCGCTATGCGTGAGGTCGGCGCAGAATCGGTCGGCGGCGCGGCCGACGGTCTCGTGAGCTCCGGGGTCGAAGCAGGCATGAACGACACCGCGTTCAATCCGATCTCGGGCATGGTGCTGGGCGCCCTGCTCGGTGGCGGCATGACAGCCGGCGGCCGTGGCCTCAGCGCACTCAAGCCGGGGTCGAACGCAGGTGCGGGCTCGGGTGTGACCACTCCAGACGGCATTCCGACGCCCGGAGGCTCCGGCGATGGTTCGTCGAACCAGGGCGGTGGCGGCTCGGTCGACATCTCGAACGACGCGCCGCAGCCGGGCGCGGGGGATGCGGGCACCAGCGTCGGAGACGGTGGCGGTTCGGTCGATATTCCGACGGATGCCCCGACGGGCGGCGGCGGTGATGGCGGTGCCGGTGCCGGCGACGGCGGGGGATCGGTCGATATTCCGACGGATGCCCCGATGGGCGGTGGCGGTGACGGCGGTGCCGGCGACGGCGGGGGATCGGTCGACATCCCGAGTAGTGGCGACGGCAGTGGCGCCGGTGCCGGCGACGGCAGCGGGACTCCTGCTGACAATGGTGGGACTCCTGCCGACAACGGCAGCACGCCGGCGGATAACGGTGGGACTCCTGCGGACAACGGCAGCGCGCCGGCGGATAACGGTGGGACGCCTGCGGACAATGGTGGGACGCCGGCTGACAATGGTGGGACGCCGGCTGACAATGGTGGGACGCCTGCCGACAACGGTGGGACTCCGGCTGACAATGGTGGGACGCCTGCCGACAACGGTGGGACGCCGGCTGACAATGGTGGGACGCCGGCTGACAATGGTGGGACTCCGGCTGACAATGGTGGGACTCCTGCTGACAATGGTGGGACTCCGGCTGACAATGGTGGGACTCCGGCTGACAATGGTGGGACTCCTGCCGACAACGGTGGGACGCCTGCTGACAATGGCGGGACGCCTGATATCGAGGCACCGGCAGTGGACGGCGACGGCTCGAACGGCTCAGAGGCGCCGACTGCGGGTGCGGCGGGTGGCGCTTCGTCGACTGGCTCGAAGGGCGATGGCTCGAACGGCGACGCTGACAGCAGCTCGACCGATTCGAACGACGCTGATACCGACTCGAGCGACGCCGATTCGACCGATTCGACCGACGTGTCCGGTGACGGCGGCGAGGGCACTTCGCCCGAGGGATCCGATGTCGATGGCCTGATGGCCCCGGAAGACGTGGCCGGCGCTGCGGTTGCGGCCGGTGCTGCGGCCGTCATGATCGGCAAGCCCGGCTTCCTGCCGACGCACACTCCCGGCGGTTCGACCCCGACTGCGCCCAAGCCGGCCGGCCCGAACGCAGACGGCTCGGCAGGTTCGCCGAACACCGGCGCCGATGGTTCGGGTGCCGACGGCTCCGGCATCGACGCCGATTCGAACGACGCGAACACGGCCGACTCCGGATCGGATCCCGAGAACGGTGGAACGCCCGAGAACAACGCCAAAGATCAGCCCGAGGCTCCAGAGGCCGACGAGGGCGGATCGAACGACAGCGATCGCACGCTCGACGAGATCGACAAGGCGCTCGCGGAGATCAATCCGAACTTTGACCCGAATGACCCTGCCAGCGACTACTCGAACAACTGCGGCAACACTTCGGCCAACCTCAACGACTTCCTGAACGGCAACCCCCACTCCGAGGCACCCATCGGAACCCTCGACATGCCCGAGATGGAGGTGCGGACCGGCAACCCGCAGACCCCGATGACTCCAGAGCAGGTCGAGGCGACCCTGCGCGACATGGGTGCGGGCTCGCATTGCGTGGTCGGTGTCGACCGGGGTCTCGTAGCAGGTCACTGGTTCAACGCCTTCTTCGACGGCGACACCGTGTGGTCGCTCGATGCGCAGAACGGCACTCGCTCGCCGTGGCCGCCCCACGAGCCGCGCGCGACCAACTGGGACGCCTCCATCCAGCCCGAGCGCGTCACCAACCCCGACGGCACGAAGCCGAACGCCGTGAAGCCCGAGACGCCGGCGGCCGATGGGACGAACGTCGACGCGCCGAACACCGACGGGCAGTCGCCCACGACGACGACTCCGTCGTCGCCCGTATCGACGACGACTCCGTCGTCTCCTGCGTCGCCGACTTCCCCGTCGTCACCGACGACCCCGTCGTCGCCTGCATCGACGACGACCTCGCCGACGCACAGCGCGCCCAACTCGCCGTCAACGGCCACGACCCCGTCATCTCCGACGTCGCCGAGCACGGCCTCCACTCCAGGCACGCCTTCGACACCGGCCACGGTCGACGGGTCGAGCCCGACGGTCGACGGGTCGAGCCCGACGGTCGACGGGTCGAGCCCGACGGTCGACGGGTCGAGCCCGGCGGTTGACGGCACTGACGGTTCGTCCACCACGGTCGACGGCACTGACGGTTCGTCGACCACGGATTCGAGTGACGGCAACGACTCCTCCGACGGCAGCGACCGCGGCGCCTCGAGGCCGAAGTGGACTCCGCCCGCGCACCGTAAGGACCCCTCATTCGCCTCCGACGGCTCCGCCGGGGCCGGAACGACGTACAACGCTTACGACATCCCCGAGCTGACACCTGAGATCCGGAAGGAGCTCGACGCGCTCGCAAAGCAGAAGGACTCGCCGATCCAGCTCAACCCTGATAAGAAGTCCTATTCGCTCCGCGTTCCGATCACGGTCACCGCCTTCAACCGGTCGAACTCCGATCACGACTGGGCTGAGTTCCAGCGCCAAGTCGGCCTTCAGCAGCAAGGTCTGAACGACCTGACGATCGCCGAGTTCCGGCACAACATCAGGTTCTACGACAAGTGGAATCGGGTGGCGAAGACCCTGCAGCAATCCGCGCTGGACGCGATGACGGCCAAGGGCGTCAGGAGCATCTTCTCGAAGCCTGCCGTGCTTCACGGGCCCGACCAGAGCGCGGGAGGGCGCGCGGACCGCTTCGACGGCGTCGGTCACTCGCCGATCAACAGCTCGCTCGGCCCGGGGTGGGTGGGCAAGCGCATCCAGGGTCTGAGCTCGAGTGTCGCCGGCGTAGCACGGACGATCAAGCCGCCGCACCTTCTCGCGCACATCAGGCTGAACGTACACCTCGGCGCCACCGACTCGACCGGTGTTAACCCGAACGCCACTCAGGCGACGCTCACCTCGGCGAAGCCGGTGACCGGCTCCGCCTCGCCGTCGGGAACGGGCTCCGCCTCGCCGTCGGGAACGGGCTCCGCCTCGCCGTCGGGAACACCCGCGGGCTCGACACCGGGCACCGGATCGGGGACAGGCTCGACCGCGAGTCCATCCGCCCCTCCTGCGGCACCCGCTCCGGGGTCGGCCTCGTCGTCGCCGACCCCCGCGAGCCCGCCTGCAGGCACAGGGAACGGAGCGCCCACGCGCGCAGGAGCAGACGCTGCTTCGATTCCAGAGCCGCACTCGGGCACTGATCCTGCTGAGTCGGGTACTGATCCTGCTGAGTCGGGTACTGATCCTGCTGAGTCGGGTACTGATCCTGCACAAGTCGATGCCGACCCTACTGCGACTGATGCCGATCCTGCCGAGTCGGGTACTGATTCTGCTGAGTCTGCTGACGAAGCAGCATCCGTGAGCGATGCGCCTGCGGACAGTGCGAATGATTCTGAGGGCACGGCGGGTGCAACCGCGGTTCCGGCCGCCCCCCACCATCCCGTTCTCGATGCAGCTTTCCCTCACCTCGCGTCGCCCGAGACCTCTGCAGATGCCGTTCAAGCGGTAAACACGACAGGGAAGGATGCCGACGCGACGCGATTCATGAACAACTGCCACTACGTGGTGAATGCTTTGGAGCTGCGGTTCCGTGGTTATGACGTCATGGCGAGCCCGACCGTGCTGGGGGCGACGGTCGACAGCTCAGGCGCTGTGGTCCCGGCAGGCGGCGAATGGCGTCTCCCTTCGTCCATTGCAGCTGACTGGGTGCAGGCGGACGGCAGCCGTCGTGACTTCGGCGCGCTCGACCTGACCGGGCACTCGACGCAGCGCGATGCACTGGATTCGTTCACTGCTTCGTGGCCGGTGGGCGGTCGCGGCTTCATCGGCGGTATGTGGCAGACCGGTGGTGGTCACGTCTTCACCGTCGTGAAGGAGGCTGACGGCATCAAGCTCTACGACGGCCAGATCAACAACACCGACGTTTCCCGCTATTTGGATCGCATGGGTGATATCCGGGTGCTCCGGGTTGACGATCTCGTGCCGACGATCGATGTCGTGACGACGGCTACGCCTCTGAATTCCGATGAGAAGCAGCTTCTGCGCGACTGGCAGGCCGCCCCGACCCCGTCTGATCGGCCGCGAGTGTTGGTCGCCAGAGAGTTGGCTGCCAACGAACGCTGGCAGGCGAGAAACGAGGAACTGATCGCCGAAGCGCTCGTCACCTTGCACGACCCGGCGACGAGCGCTTCGGAGGCGAGCCGTCTACTGGGTGAGATCGACACTCTTCGAGCTCAGGTCGATCGGTTGAAGGCTGGGGCCACGTATGTCCGGCACGAAACCTCACAGCCTCAGAGTCCCGATGGCTCGGCTCCCGCGAGTCCCGAAGCCCTGGCTCCTGACGTTCCAGATGCTGCTCCTGATACTTTCGTTCCGCAGAGTCCCGAGACCTCGGCTCCTCAGGGTGCTGGCCAGAACGGGCAGCGCATCACGCGTGACTTCGCGACCAATGGCCCCGGCGACGACTACGAGGAAGACGACGACGAGGAATACGAGAACGCCGCGGTCCCGGTGGGCTGAAGGATGGAGACTAGAAGCATGGTGACGATGAATGAAGCACGCCACGCGCTCGAACGGTATTTCGCCGAACGCCCGCCCGCGATCTCAGGGGACCTCTACATCGCCGACGAGTGGTTCGAGGACGAACAGGACTACCTGCCGGTCTGGGGGGCGCGTCAGTACTACCTCGACGGAGACCAGGCGTATGGGCGCTGGGACAACGTCGTGATCTTCATCGACAAGCGCACGGGCGCTGTTCGTCAGGAGTTCCACACCCCGAACTTCGAGAAGATCAGCAGCATGACTCCGGTCCCCGCGACGGAATGAGGATGATCATGCTCGAAGCATCCACCTGGCCGTCGAACGTGCAGGCATGCGGCATCGCGCCGGTGCACGTATGACCGAGACAGGGCTGATTTGATGCTGGATCCGGAGACGACACGGTTCGTCGACGCAGCGACGGCCCTGCCCGCGGCGACCCTCGAAGCGGCGTTCGAACGCCAGCTCGATTTCTGGGGTGAAGGCGGTCAGGAAGCGAGCGATGCCGCGGGTCCGTCCGCGAGTGCGAATGCCGAGCTCGATCATCGGATTCGAGCAGCGCTGCTTCCCCGTGCCGACGAACTCGACGACCATCTCCTCGGGCTCCACTCGGATGCCCGGACGGTGATCTCCACGGCGGCGCGCGCGATCCAGACGCGCCGGCGGCTCACCCCCGAGCAGTTCACGGTACTCGTCACACCGTTTGTCGAACTCGGCCTCGACATTCCTGCTCACGAAGGCTGACCATCACGCACATGGGGACTCCTCCCCATGTCGTTCGCCTCACGCCTCGGTAGACTCTCCGAGGCGGCTCGGCGTCGCCTGCCGCATCGAGCCGATCCGTTTCAACAGTGGGCCGAACGGCTCCCGCCAGACGAAGGGTCACGCATGACGAGGTTCCGGAGCTTTGATCCGGTCGCCCCCATCTCCGACGACACGATCGCCGCATTCGCCGGCGCGGTCCCGACCGAGGTCGCCGATCTCTGGCGTACATACGGCGCGGTTCTGGTCGGTGACGGGTACTTCCGGTTCCTCGACCCGTCGCGTGCCGCGCAGATGCTCGCCGACGTGTTCGAACTACCCGAGGGCTCGACGGTGCTGTTCGCCACGGCTCTCGGCGACCTCGTCGTGCACGTCAATGGGCTCTACCTCGTCTACAAGGCGCGCTGGGGCGTGATCGACCTCATCGAGGGCGTCGACGTCGACCAGCTCGTCGCGTTGATCGAAGACACGGCAGAGCGCGACGTCGCCTGGGAATGGCAGCCCTATCCTGAGGCACGCGATCGCGACGGCGTGCCCGGTTTCGAGCAGTGCTACGGCTACGTACCGCTGCTCGGCCTCGGCGGTTCGCCCGACCCGGGCAACCTTCAGCTCGTCGGCCTCTACGAGCACTTGGCGACGATCGCGCAGCTCGTCGGCCAACCGTCGGTGCGTCAGCACCTGCAGACGGCAGCGGCCGAGCACAGCGCAGCAGAGGCGACCATGGATGCCTCAGACGAGGACCGGCTCGTCGCGGTCGCGCGAGCGCTGTTCGACAAGCTCACCGACAGCCCGAAACTGAACATCATCGATCTGCCCGACGGGCTCGGTGTCTGCGTCGTGCACGCGGTTCGCGGCGGCGGCACGATCTTCGTCGCGCCCGATGAGACGGTGCTGTTCGTCAGCTCGGCGGTCGACTTCGACGCCGGCCTCCAGACGTTCCGCGAAGGGGTGCGGACCCCGCTCGAGAAGTTCGAGCTCGACAAGAACGGGCGCGGCGCCTGATGGCCGACACCCTCGAGCAGCGGTGCGATCGGCTGCGTCAGCCCGTCACCGAACTCGTCGCGACCAGCATGTCGGCGGCGTATCGCACTCAAGACCTCCCGGAGCTGCTGAAGGCGATCGCGAGCGTGCGAGGCATCCTCGCCGAAGACCCGTCGGGTCTGCCCGACGGGCCGTTCCTCGCCTGGCTGCCGACGGCGCTGCGCAATCTCGACAGCATGAAAGAGGCCGTCGACGCGGGCGACGCGGCGAAGTCCTACGCGATCCTCACCGACAAGACCGACGGGTTCATCCGTCTCACGGTCGGCTGCGCCGGCTACCCCGGTTGGGATCCGGCCGGAACCTCCGCTGCGGATTGATCGGGGAGCACGCGGCGTAGTCTCGAAGTCATGGACCCGCGCCGCACCGCCTGGATCGTCGCCGCGTTCGCCGCGGCACTCGATCTCGCGTTCATCGTATGCGCCTACGGGTTCGTGAGTCTCCTCGGCGGCATCGAGGTGATCACCGACCCCGAGGCCGGTCGCTTCGTCGCCCCGGCGGCGGTCGGGGCATCCGTCGTCGCCGTGCTGCTCACCCTCGCCCTGACCCTTCGTCGGCCTGACCGGATGCTGCCGAGCCTCGCGTTCTCGGCGGTGTGGAGCTGGCTCGCCGCGGTCGTGGTCGCAGTCATCGGCTATGCGCTCGCGAGCACGTCGAACACGATGCTGGCGGCGCTCCTGTTCGGCCTCGGCTTCGGCATCGGGTGGTTCGGGTTGCTCATCCCGGCGCTGGCCGTACTGACGGCATCACTCGCCGTGCTCGTCGCGCGCGGGCGCGGCGCCGGCATGGAGCGGCCACTGTGGCCGTGGGAGCGCGACGAAGACAACGAGTGACGGCGTTCCCCGAGCCCGTCGAAGGGGCCGCGGCGCGCCACTCGGCGGCCGTATCGGTTTGCGGCAGGGGCTCGGCGCTATCGTGAAGCTGATGCAGGGTTCGATCGAGGCGCGGGTGAGCCACGAGGTCGACCGGTGGCTGGCGTGGCTGCCCCGGTGGCGACCTGGCACCCACCGCGCCCGCGTGCGGCTCTGCACTCGGTGCTTCGGGTCGCCGATCCTCACCGCCGCAGGGCTCGACGTCGATGTGCCGCACCCCGTGCAGCATTCCTTCTCGATGCGCATGAAGGGCATCATCGACCTTGCGGTCGACGACTACACGGCGCGCAACCTGCCGATGCTGCACCGTGAGATCCGGCTCGCCGAAGAGCGCAAGGCGCGGCGCCCGTATCGTGCGGGCGAGGGCCTCGAGCCGGAATTCCTCGGTCTCGACCTCGACCCCGAGCCGGTGCCCGACCAGCCGTTCCTCTTCACGCTCAGCGGACTCGAGGCCGACGCTGCGGCTGACGCGCTCGAGCCGGCGCCGCGCCCGTTCACGATGGAGGAGAAGGAGGCGCTCCGCGAAGAGGTGCGTCTCGCCGATGACTTCGCCAAGCAGCTCGGTCGGCGCATCTGCGTCGAACTCGCCCAGCACCGCGGGCGCATCGGCGACGCCGTGATCGAGTTCGTCGAGCCGCAGGTCGAAGACCTCCTCGCCGACCTCGAACGGGAGCTCGATTCGCCCGGGTGGCCGAGCTGACGGTTTGCCGACAGCGAACGCGGGCCTGCGGCATCCGTCCCCATTTGACCGCAAGGTTACGTGGCATTACCATAGATCGAGTGTGCGCTTTGACGCGCGCTTGAATCGTGCCCCGACATTCTGCGAAGAACAAGGCGCTCGAGGCAGGCAGCGGCAGGTCGACCACGTCATGGGCACCCTCACGGGTCGCCCCCACGGCATACCCACCACTGAAACGGCGCTGCGCTCTGCAGTGCCGGTGGGTCTGATGTGAATTCCATCAAACGCTGTCACCGTGCAGCACCAACAAGGAGAAGCAGTGCCAACCATTCAGCAGTTGGTCCGCAAGGGTCGCTCGCCGAAGGTCACCAAGACCAAGGCTCCCGCCCTGAAGGCCAACCCCCAGCAGCGCGGCGTATGCACGCGTGTGTACACCACCACCCCGAAGAAGCCGAACTCCGCGCTCCGCAAGGTCGCTCGTGTGAAGCTCTCCAACGGCAGTGAGGTCACCGCCTACATCCCCGGCGAGGGCCACAACCTTCAGGAGCACTCGATGGTGCTCATCCGCGGCGGTCGTGTGAAAGACCTTCCGGGTGTGCGCTACAAGATCGTCCGCGGCGCGCTCGACACGCAGGCCGTGAAGAACCGCAAGCAGGGTCGCAGCAAGTACGGCGCGAAGATGGAGAAGAAGTAATGCCTCGCAAAGGACCAGCTCCGAAGCGCCCCGTCGTCGCCGATCCGGTCTACGGCTCGCCCGTCGTCAGCCAGCTCGTCAACAAGATCCTCATCGACGGCAAGAAAGACCTCGCCCAGCGCATCGTCTACGACGCCCTCGAGACCGTTGCCGAGAAGAACGGCCAAGATGCCGTCGCCACCCTCAAGAAGGCGCTCGACAACGTGCGCCCGACCCTCGAGGTGCGTTCGCGCCGCGTCGGCGGCTCGACCTACCAGGTCCCCGTCGAGGTCAAGCCTCACCGCGCCAACACCCTGGCTCTCCGCTGGCTCACCAGCTACGCCAAGGCTCGTCGCGAGAAGACCATGACCGAGCGTCTCACCAACGAGATCCTCGACGCCTCGAACGGCCTGGGTGCCGCGGTCAAGCGCCGTGAAGACACCCACAAGATGGCCGAGTCGAACCGCGCCTTCGCCCACTACCGCTGGTAGCAGGCCAGTCGGATGCCATCGCGTACCGCGACCGGCATCCGATCGGCCCACTGCCGCTGGTAGCAGGCCAGTCGGATGTCATCGCGTACCGCGACCGGCATCCGATCGGGCCCACTCCCGCTGGTTGTAGGCGAGCGGATGCCGCGTGGCGGGCCCTGCGCTCGTCGGAGGGCCGCTCGCGGCATCCGCTCCCACTCCCTTTCCCCTTCCTGAATCTCCGGAGGAACACCCGTGGCACAAGACGTGCTCACCGACCTGAACAAGGTCCGCAACATCGGCATCATGGCGCACATCGATGCCGGTAAGACCACCACGACCGAGCGCATCCTGTTCTACACGGGCGTCAACCACAAGATCGGCGAGACCCACGACGGCGCCTCGACGACCGACTGGATGGAGCAGGAGAAGGAACGCGGCATCACGATCACGTCTGCCGCCGTGACCTGCTTCTGGAACAACAACCAGATCAACATCATCGACACCCCCGGTCACGTCGACTTCACGGTCGAGGTCGAGCGCTCGCTTCGCGTGCTCGATGGCGCCGTTGCCGTCTTCGATGGCAAGGAGGGCGTCGAGCCCCAGTCCGAGACGGTCTGGCGTCAGGCCGACAAGTACAACGTGCCGCGCATCTGCTTCGTCAACAAGATGGACAAGCTCGGCGCCGACTTCTACTTCACGGTCGACACCATCATCAACCGCCTCGGCGCCAAGCCGCTCGTGCTGCAGCTGCCGATCGGTGCGGAGTCCTCCTTCGAGGGCGTCGTCGACCTCGTCGAGATGCGTGCGCTCACCTGGCGCGGCGACGCGAAGGGTGACGTCGAGATGGGCGCCAAGTACGCCATCGAGGAGATCCCCGCCGACCTCGTCGAGAAGGCTGCCGAGTACCGCACGCTGCTGCTCGAGGCTGTCGCCGAGACCGACGACGCCCTGATGGAGCGCTACTTCGGTGGCGAAGAGCTGACCGTCGCCGAGATCAAAACGGCCATCCGCGGCCTCACGGTCAAGAGCGAGATCTACCCGGTGCTCTGCGGTTCGGCCTTCAAGAACCGCGGTGTGCAGCCGATGCTCGACGCCGTCATCGACTACCTCCCGTCGCCGCTCGACGTACCCGCCATCGAGGCGCACGACGCTCGCGACGAGGAGAAGGTCGTCATGCGTCACGCGGATGCCTCCGAGCCGTTCACGGCCCTCGCGTTCAAGGTCGCCGTGCACCCGTTCTTCGGTCGCCTCACCTATGTGCGCGTCTACTCGGGTCGTCTCGACTCGGGTGCCCAGGTCGTCAACTCGACCAAGGGCAAGAAGGAGCGCATCGGCAAGATCTTCCAGATGCACGCCAACAAGGAGATCCCCGTCGACTCGGTGACCGCCGGCAACATCTACGCCGTCATCGGTCTGAAAGACACCACGACCGGTGACACGTTGTGCGACCCGAACAACCAGGTCGTGCTCGAGTCGATGACCTTCCCCGACCCTGTGATCGAGGTCGCGATCGAGCCGAAGACCAAGGCCGACCAGGAGAAGCTCGGCACTGCGATCCAGAAGCTCGCCGAAGAAGACCCGACGTTCCGTACCGAGCAGAACTCCGAGACGGGCCAGACGGTCATCAAGGGCATGGGCGAGCTTCACCTCGACATCCTGGTCGACCGCATGAAGCGCGAATTCAACGTCGAGGCCAACGTGGGCAAGCCCCAGGTCGCGTACCGCGAGACGATCAAGCGCGCGGTCGAGAAGCACGACTTCACCCACAAGAAGCAGACCGGTGGTTCCGGCCAGTTCGCGAAGATCCAGTTCGCGATCGAGCCGCTCGAGATCGAAGGCGACAAGACCTACGAGTTCGAGAACAAGGTCAGCGGTGGTCGCATCCCCCGCGAGTACATCCCCTCGGTCGACGCCGGGTTCCGCGATGCCATGCAGTACGGCATTCTCGCGGGCTACCCGATGGTCGGCGTGAAGGCGAGCCTGCTCGACGGTGCGGCCCACGACGTCGACTCCTCGGAGATGGCGTTCAAGATCGCCGGATCGATGGGCTTCAAGGAAGCCGCTCGCAAGGCGAACCCCGTACTGCTCGAACCGCTGATGTCCGTCGAGGTCCGTACTCCTGAGGAGTACATGGGCGACGTCATCGGCGACCTGAACTCGCGTCGCGGTCAGATCCAGTCGATGGAGGATGCCGCAGGCGTGAAGGTCGTGCGTGCGCACGTCCCGCTCTCGGAGATGTTCGGATACATCGGCGACCTTCGGTCGAAGACCTCTGGTCGCGCGGTGTACTCGATGGAGTTCCAGAGCTACGCGGAGGTCCCGAAGGCTGTGGCCGACGAGATCGTCCAGAAGAACAAGGGCGAATAGTCCGAGACGCACGAACCTGCCGGTTCGCGTAACATATCAACACAAACCCCCGTAGACCACCGGTCGCAATCCAGCGCCCGGGGGCTCTACACGAGTCCTGAGGAGGACCCACAGTGGCTAAGGCCAAGTTCGAGCGGACCAAGCCGCACGTCAACATCGGAACGATCGGTCACGTCGACCACGGTAAGACCACGCTCACCGCCGCGATCTCGAAGGTGCTCGCCGACAAGTACCCGTCGGCCACCAACGTGAAGCGCGACTTCGCGTCGATCGACTCCGCTCCTGAAGAGCGCCAGCGTGGCATCACGATCAACATCTCGCACGTCGAGTACGAGACGCCGAAGCGCCACTACGCGCACGTCGACGCCCCGGGTCACGCCGACTACATCAAGAACATGATCACCGGTGCTGCGCAGATGGACGGCGCGATCCTCGTGGTCGCGGCGACCGACGGCCCGATGGCTCAGACGCGTGAGCACGTGCTGCTCGCCAAGCAGGTCGGCGTGCCCTACCTGCTCGTTGCGCTCAACAAGTCCGACATGGTCGACGACGAAGAGATCCTCGAGCTCGTCGAGCTCGAGGTTCGCGAGCTGCTTTCCAGCCAGGGCTTCGACGGTGACAACGCTCCCGTCGTGCAGGTCTCCGGCCTGAAGGCTCTCGAGGGCGACGAGAAGTGGGTCAAGTCGGTTCTCGACCTCATGGACGCCGTCGACGAGTCGATCCCCGACCCGGTGCGCGACAAGGACAAGCCCTTCCTCATGCCGATCGAGGACGTCTTCACGATCACCGGTCGTGGAACCGTCGTCACGGGCCGCGCCGAGCGTGGCACGCTGAAGATCAACTCCGAGGTCGAGATCGTCGGCATCCGCCCGACGCAGAAGACCACGGTCACCGGCATCGAGATGTTCCACAAGCAGCTCGACGAGGCATGGGCCGGCGAGAACTGCGGTCTGCTCCTTCGCGGTACCAAGCGCGAAGACGTGGAGCGCGGCCAGGTCGTCGTCGCTCCCGGGTCGGTCACGCCGCACACGAACTTCGAGGGCACCGCGTACATCCTCTCCAAGGAGGAGGGCGGGCGTCACAACCCGTTCTACGCGAACTACCGCCCGCAGTTCTACTTCCGCACCACCGACGTCACCGGCGTCATCACGCTGCCCGAGGGCACCGAGATGGTCATGCCCGGCGACACCACCGACATGACGGTCGAGCTCATCCAGCCGATCGCCATGGAGGAGGGCCTCGGCTTCGCCATCCGTGAGGGTGGTCGCACCGTCGGCGCCGGCACGGTCACGAAGGTGCTCAAGTAACACCTTTCGCATTTCGCGATCCGGAAAAGGGGTCGGTCCTTCTGGGCCGGCCCCTTTTCCTGTTCGCTCTCGCGCGAACCGGGCGAGGGTTCTACGCTGGAACGGATGGCAGTTCCCACTCAGCCACTCGTTCGATCGACGGTTCGCCCCGAGATCCAGGCTCTCCGGGCGCTCGCCGTCGGAGCGGTCGTGCTCCATCACGGTTGGCCGGCCGTCGCGCCGGCCGGGTACATGGGCGTCGATGTCTTCTTCGTCGTCTCGGGATTCCTCATCACCGGCCTGCTCCTCCGAGAGGCCGAGACGCGCGGAAGAATCTCGCTGAGCAGCTTCTACCTCCGCCGTGCTCGGCGTATCCTCCCCGCTGCGGTCGTGGTGCTGCTGGCAGTGTCCGTGCTCACGCTCCTCGTCGTTCCGCAGCGCGAGTGGCGATCGTGGTTCCGCGAGATCGTGGCGAGCGCGCTCTACTACGAGAACTGGCAGTTGGCCATTGATTCGCAGATCCCGCGCCGGGCTGATCTGGAATCGACGCCGGTGCAGCACTTCTGGTCGCTGTCGGTCGAGGAGCAGTTCTACCTGTTCTGGCCGCTCCTCATCATCCTCGGGCTCTGGATCGCTGCGCGCAGGGGAGTGGCCTCCCGGCGCTTCGTGCTGGCCGTGCTCGGCACGGTCACCGCGGCATCCCTCACGTACTCCGTCGTGCTCACCACTCAGAACGCGGATCTCGCCTACTTCTCGACACTCACCCGCACGTGGGAATTCGGCGTCGGGGGGATCCTCGCCGTCGTCGCCGGCACGCCGAGTCCAGTTCATGCGCGTTGGCGCAGCGCGGCGTCATGGGTGGGGCTCGCGCTGATCGTCGTGCCGATCGTCGCCTTCCGTTCGCACGAACTGTTCCCCGGAGTCGTCGTGCTCCTGCCGGTCGCGGGAACCATCGCGGTGATCTGGGCGGGCATGCCGGATGTCGCGTGGTCACCGGCCCGTCTCGCCGGAGCGACCCCCGTGCAGTGGACGGGGGATGTGTCGTACTCGCTCTATCTCTGGCACTGGCCGATCTTCATGTTCGTGCCCTACTTCACCGGTATGCCGAGCCCGCCGTGGCTCATGGTGCTGCTCGTCGCGCTCGCGTTCCTCGTCGCGGGCCTGTCGAAGCGATTCATCGAGGACCCGTTCCGCACTCCTGCGAAGGGAGTCGGCGGTCGCCCGTCGGTCGTCATCGGCGGCATCGCTGCTGTGGTCGCGATCGTCGTCGCTGCCGGCGTCGTCGCGCCGGGCATGGCCGCGGAGCATGCGCTCGCGTGCGATCGCAGCGACCGCGAGTGACGTCGGTCAGACCGTGGTTCCGTCGATCGTCGTCTCGAGTTCGATGCTCCCGTGCACGCTGCGAGCGACGGTGCAGCCGCGATCGATCGCCTTCACCATGATCTCGATGAGCTTCGTGCGTTCGGCCGGTTCGAGCACGGAGAGGTCGACGAGCAGTTCTTCGTCGACGCGCGAGTAGCGGTTGTCGGCGTCGGCGGTGCCGTGCGCCCATACGGTCATTGCGAAGTCGTCGCCGAGACGGCGCGCCGCGACCCGGTCGGCGCTCATGCCTGCGCACCCGGCGAGGGCGAGCTTCAGCAATTCACCGGGGGTGAAGTGGCCTTCCGCCTCTTCCGGCCCGATCAGCACTGTCGAGCCGCGCTCGTTCATGCCCTCATAGGTGCGTGAGCCGGTGCGCGTGACCGAGACGCTGCCCGGTCCGATCCGCTCACTCACTCGGTGCGCGTGCTCGGTCATGAGGCCTCCAGTCATGGTCGTCAGCTCGATTCCATCACGGATGCGTCGGGCTCGAGGCATCCAAACCTGCAACCAGGCTGTGAACCGAGCGGACGCGACACGCCCGGGTTGCATGGAGGCCCGGACTGTGGCAAACTCGATGAGTTCAACATTTCGAACGCGTGCATGCGTGCGCGCCGATCGGATCACTGTCAGGCAGTGCATAGCCACCCGGTTCATACGGGGGTCAGGCTAGGCCGCAGGCAGGAGAACAGACAAACCGACAACCACAACGCAAAGGGCCTGTGCCTGCAAAGACACAGGTGTGTCTGCGTGCGCGTCGGCGGGCAAGAGGTCGGGCGTGTCGAGGGCACCGCGGCGGAGAATATCCGCCCGGGTGGTTTCGACAGGCTCGATCACCGGCCTTTGACAGAAGAACAGTGGTGCTTCACACGGAGTAGCTACGCGGCGTCCGATGCCCTCGGAAGGGTAAGACGCCTTGACAGAGAGAGAGTCAGTAATGGCGGGACAGAAGATCCGCATTCGACTGAAGTCGTATGACCACGAGGTCATCGACATCTCGGCGCGCAAGATCGTCGACACGGTGACCCGCGCGGGCGCCACGGTCGTCGGCCCCGTGCCGCTTCCGACGGAGAAGAACGTGGTGTGCGTCATCCGTTCGCCGCACAAGTACAAGGACAGCCGCGAGCACTTCGAGATGCGCACCCACAAGCGTCTCATCGACATCGTGGACCCGACGCCCAAGGCCGTCGACTCGCTCATGCGACTCGACCTGCCGGCCGACGTCAACATCGAGATCAAGCTCTGAGGTAACAGATGTCTTCCGCTACCAAGAACGTGAAGGGACTGCTGGGCACGAAGCTCGGCATGACCCAGGTGTGGGACGAGAACAACAAGCTCGTTCCGGTCACTGTCATCGAGATCGCCCCGAACGTGGTCACCCAGGTTCGCACTCCCGAGAAAGACGGCTACCAGGCTGTTCAGATCGCGGCAGGCGCCATCGACCCGCGCAAGGTGAACCTGCCCGCAGCCGGTCACTTCCGTGAGGCGGGCGTGACTCCGCGTCGCCACCTCACCGAGGTGCGCACCGCTGACGCCGCCTCGTACGAGCGCGGCCAGGAGCTCACCGTCGAGGCCACCTTCGAAGCCGGCCAGCTCGTCGACGTCGTCGGCACGAGCAAGGGCAAGGGCTTCGCCGGTGTCATGAAGCGCCACAACTTCAAGGGTGTCTCCGCTTCGCACGGTTCGCACCGCAACCACCGCAAGCCCGGCTCGATCGGTGCCTCCTCGACCCCCAGCCGTGTCTTCAAGGGCATGCGCATGGCCGGTCGCATGGGTGGCGAGCGCGTGACCGTGCTCAACCTCCGCGTGCACGCCGTCGACGCCGAGAAGGGCCTGCTGCTCGTCAAGGGCGCAGTTCCCGGTGCTCGCGGCCGCCTCGTTTTCGTCCGCAACGCAGTGAAGGGGGCGTAGTCCATGGCTACCGCCAACACCATTGACGTGCTCGACGCGACCGGCAAGAAGTCCGGCTCGGTCGAGCTGCCCGCCGAACTCTTCGACGTGCAGACCAACGTCCCGCTCATCCACCAGGTCGTCGTCGCCCAGCTCGCAGCAGCGCGCCAGGGCACGCACAAGACCAAGACCCGCGGCGAAGTTTCCGGCGCCGGTCGCAAGCCGTTCAAGCAGAAGGGCACCGGCCGCGCCCGTCAGGGTTCGATCCGCGCTCCTCAGATGACCGGCGGTGGCATCGTCCACGGCCCGCAGCCGCGTGACTACTCGCAGCGCACCCCCAAGAAGATGATCGCCGCAGCCCTCCTCGGCTCGCTCTCCGACCGCGCACGCGGCGGCCGCATCCACGCGGTCTCCGGTTTCGTCGCCGGCGAGACGCCGAGGACGAAGGACGCCGTCGCTCTCCTCGGTGCGATCGCTCCGGCCAAGCGCTTCCTCATCGTGCTCACGCAGGATGAAGAGCTCGCGCAGCGCGCCGTGCGCAACATCCCGACCGTGCACGTGCTGCGCGTCGACCAGCTGAACGCCTACGACGTGCTCGTCTCAGACGACATCGTCTTCAGCACCGCTGCGCTCGAGGCCTTCGTGGCCTCCAAGGCGCCCAAGGCTGACAGCGCAGTGAAGGAAGAGGTCTCGGCATGACCGCCGCCGCGAACAACAAGGACCCGCGCGAAATCATCATCGCGCCCGTCGTCTCGGAGAAGAGCTACGGCCTGATCGACGAGGGCAAGTACACGTTCATCGTGGACCCTCGCTCGAACAAGACCGAGATCAAGCTCGCGATCGAGAAGATCTTCAACGTCCAGGTGGCGTCGATCAACACCCTGAACCGTCAGGGCAAGACGCGCCGTACCCGGTTCGGCCTTGGCAAGCGCAAGGACACCAAGCGCGCGATCGTCACGCTCAAGTCCGGCTCGATCGACATCTTCACGGCTGTCGGCTAGGGAGCAGAGGAAAAAGAATGGCTATTCGTAAGTACAAGCCCACGACCCCTGGTCGTCGCGGTTCGTCGGTCGCCGACTTCGCGGAGATCACGCGGTCGACGCCCGAGAAGTCGCTGCTCCGCCCGCTGTCCAAGACTGGTGGTCGCAACAACCAGGGTCGCATCACGACGCGTCACATCGGTGGTGGCCACAAGCGCCAGTACCGCGTGATCGACTTCCGTCGCAACGACAAAGACGGCATCAACGCCAAGGTCGCTCACATCGAGTACGACCCCAACCGCACCGCGCGCATCGCGCTGCTGCACTTCGTCGACGGCACCAAGCGGTACATCCTCGCTCCGAACAAGCTCGCTCAGGGCGACATCGTCGAGTCTGGCGCCGCGGCCGACATCAAGCCCGGCAACAACCTGCCGCTGAAGAACATCCCCACCGGTACCGTGATCCACGCGATCGAGCTCCGCCCCGGTGGCGGCGCGAAGATGGCCCGTTCGGCCGGTGCCTCCGTTCGCCTCGTTGCGAAAGACGGCCCCTACGCCCAGCTGCGTCTGCCCTCGGGCGAGATCCGTAACGTCGACGCGCGCTGCCGCGCGACCGTCGGCGAGGTCGGCAACGCCGAGCAGTCGAACATCAACTGGGGCAAGGCCGGCCGCATGCGTTGGAAGGGCGTCCGCCCGACCGTGCGCGGTGTGGCCATGAACCCGGTCGATCACCCGCACGGTGGTGGTGAGGGCAAGACGTCCGGTGGACGTCACCCCGTCAGCCCGTGGGGCCAGAAGGAAGGCCGTACGCGCAAGCGCGATCTTCCCAGCGACAAGCTCATCGTTCGCCGTCGCAATGTCGGCAAGAAGCGCAAGTAGGAGTTGTAGAAGATGCCACGCAGTCTGAAGAAGGGCCCCTTCGTCGATGACCACCTGCTTCGCAAGGTGATCACGGCCAACGAGGCCAGCAGCAAGAACGTGATCAAGACCTGGTCACGCCGTTCGATGATCATCCCGGCCATGCTGGGTCACACCATCGCGGTGCACGACGGTCGCAAGCACATCCCGGTGTTCGTCACCGAGACCATGGTGGGTCACAAGCTCGGCGAGTTCGCCCCCACCCGCACCTTCCGTGGACACGTGAAGGACGACAAGAAGGGCCGTCGCCGCTAAGCGGTGACGTGAAGGAGGAGAAGAAATGGTGGAGTCGATCGCACGCGTGCGACACATCCGCGTGACCCCCATGAAGGCCCGTCGCGTCGTCAACTTGATCCGCGGTAAGCAGGCACAGGAGGCACTCGCCATCCTGAAGTTCGCACCCCAGGGTGCGAGCGAGCCGGTGTACAAGCTCGTCGCCTCGGCCATCGCGAACGCTCGCGTCAAGGCCGATGCCTCGAACACCCATCTGGACGAGCAGGACCTCTACATCAGCAGCGCATTCGTCGATGAGGGCACTACCCTCAAGCGATTCCAGCCGCGTGCCCAGGGTCGTGCCTTCCGCATCAACAAGCGAACGAGCCACATCACCGTCGTGCTCGCCACGCCCGAGGAGGGTACGAAGTAATGGGTCAGAAGGTCAACCCGTACGGCTTCCGTCTCGGCATCACCACCGACCATGTGTCGCGGTGGTTCTCAGACTCGACGAAGCCCGGTCAGCGCTATGCCGACTATCTTGCAGAAGACATCAAGATCCGTCGACTGCTCCAGACGTCGCTCGACCGTGCCGGTGTCTCGCGCATCGAGATCGAGCGCACCCGTGACCGTGTCCGCGTGGACATCCACACGGCGCGTCCCGGCATCGTGATCGGTCGCCGCGGAGCCGAAGCGGAGCGCATCCGCTCCGACCTCGAGAAGCTCAGCGGCAAGCAGATCCAGCTGAACATCCTCGAGGTGAAGAACCCCGAGGCCGACGCACAGCTCGTCGCTCAGGGCATCGCCGAGCAGCTCTCCGCTCGTGTGGCATTCCGCCGCGCGATGCGCAAGGGTCTGCAGGGTGCCCAGCGCGCCGGCGCCAAGGGCGTTCGAATTCAGGTCTCCGGCCGCCTCGGCGGCGCCGAAATGAGCCGTTCGGAGTTCTACCGCGAAGGCCGTGTGCCACTGCACACGCTTCGCGCGAACATCGACTACGGCTTCTACGAGGCGAAGACCACGTTCGGCCGCATCGGTGTGAAGGTCTGGATCTACAAGGGCGACATCACCAACAAGGAGCTCGCCCGCGAGCAGGCCAACCAGAAGTCGTCGCGCCCAGAGCGCAGCGACCGTCCCCGTCGTGCGCCCAAGGCGCAGGAGCCGGCGGCAGCAGGAGTTGAGGCATAACCATGTTGATTCCCCGTCGAGTCAAGTTCCGCAAGCAGCACCACCCCGGCCGTTCGGGCCACGCCACCGGCGGCACCACGGTCACCTTCGGTGAGTACGGTATCCAGGCGTTGACCCCCGCGTATGTGACGAACCGTCAGATCGAGTCCGCTCGTATCGCGATGACCCGTCACATCAAGCGCGGTGGAAAGGTGTGGATCAACATCTACCCCGACCGTCCGCTCACGAAGAAGCCGGCCGAAACCCGCATGGGTTCCGGTAAGGGTTCGCCTGAGTGGTGGGTCGCGAACGTCAAGCCGGGTCGAGTCCTCTTCGAGGTCTCCGGTGTCTCCGAGGAACTCGCTCGTGAGGCTCTGACCCGTGCCATCCACAAGCTGCCCCTCAAGGCACGCATCATCAAGCGCGAGGAGGGCGACGCATAATGGCCGTCGGCACCAAGGAGCTCAGCCCCGTCGAGCTCGACACATTTGAAGACGAGCGACTCGTCGATGAGCTGAAGAAG
Source organism: Agromyces sp. Y558 (assembly GCF_059445415.1). Classification (NCBI taxonomy): domain Bacteria; kingdom Bacillati; phylum Actinomycetota; class Actinomycetes; order Micrococcales; family Microbacteriaceae; genus Agromyces; species Agromyces sp. Y558. The sequence continues at coordinate 259,286 of NZ_JCAIUH010000004.1, read as the reverse complement.
GCCAAGGAGGAGCTGTTCAACCTGCGCTTCCAGTCGGCCACGGGTCAGCTCGAAAGCCATGGCCGCCTCCGCGCGGTCAAGCGCGATATCGCGCGCATCTACACGGTCATCCGCGAGCGCGAGCTCGGCATCCGGGCCACGCCCGCGCCGGTCGAAGCTCCGGTCAAGGCCGAGAAGAAGACCAAGAAGGCCAAGGCCGAGGCATCCGAGACCGCACCGGTCGCTGATGACGCTGCCGAAGCAGAGACGAAGGAGGCCTGATCATGGCTGAGACCAAGAAGCCAGCTGCCGGAGTCGGCACCGCGGCCGAGGTCGACTCCGCGGCCGAACTCGTCCGCGGCTACCGCAAGGTCCGTCGCGGCTACGTGACCAGCGACAAGATGGACAAGACCATCGTCGTCGAGGTCGAGGACCGCGTGAAGCACCCTCTCTACGGGAAGGTCATCCGCCGCACCTCCAAGGTCAAGGCGCATGACGAGGCGAACACCGCAGGCATCGGCGACCTCGTCGTGATCAGCGAGACCCGCCCGCTCAGCGCCACCAAGCGCTGGCGTCTGGTCGAGATCGTCGAGAAGGCCAAGTAAGCCTCGGGCTTACTTGAAAGAAGGAGTTCACAGTGCTTCAGCAGGAATCACGAGTCAAGGTCGCCGACAACACCGGCGCGAAGATGCTGCTCACGATCCGCGTTCTCGGCGGCTCGAAGCGTCGCTACGCCGGCCTCGGTGACACGATCGTCGCCACCGTCAAAGACGCGATCCCCGGCGGCAACGTCAAGAAGGGCGATGTGGTCAAGGCCGTCATCGTCCGCACCGTCAAGGAGACCCGTCGCTCCGACGGCTCCTACATCAAGTTCGACGAGAACGCAGCGGTGATCCTCAAGAACGACGGCGACCCTCGCGGCACCCGAATCTTCGGACCCGTCGGTCGCGAGCTTCGCGACAAGAAGTTCATGAAGATCATCTCGCTGGCACCGGAGGTTATCTGAACATGGCCAACATCAAGAAGGGCGACCTCGTGCAGGTCCTCTCGGGCCGCAGCCAGGCGCGCGGCGGAGACCGCGGCAAGCAGGGCAAGGTGCTCGAGGTGCTCGTCGCCAAGAACCGCGTCGTCGTCGAGGGCATCAACTTCGTGACGAAGCACGTTCGCGTCGGCCAGACGCAGCGCGGCTCGAAGACGGGTGGCATCGAGACCCAAGAGGCGTCGATCCACGTGTCGAACGTCGCGCTCGTCGACCCCGAGTCGAAGAAGCCGACCCGTGTCGGCTTCCGCAACGAGACCGTGACGAAGGACGGCGTCGAGAAGACGGTCCGCGTCCGCTACGCCAAGAAATCAGGTAAGGACCTGTAATGACCGATACGGCTACGCAGGCTGGCAAAATCCAGCCGCGACTGAAGACCAAGTACCGGGACGAGATCTCGAAGACCCTCATCGAGGAGCACGGCTACACCAACGTGAACCAGGTGCCCGGTCTCGTGAAGATCGTCGTGAACATGGGCGTCGGCGAGGCCGCGCGCGATGGCAAGGTCATCGACGGTGCTATCGCCGACCTCACCAAGATCACCGGCCAGAAGCCGCAGGTCACCAAGGCTCGCAAGTCCATCGCGCAGTTCAAGCTGCGCGAGGGCCAGCCGATCGGTGCACACGTGACGCTTCGCGGCGACCGCATGTGGGAGTTCCTCGACCGCCTGCTCTCGCTCGCTCTGCCGCGCATCCGGGACTTCCGGGGCCTGTCCGAGAAGCAGTTCGACGGCACCGGCAACTACACCTTCGGTCTCACGGAGCAGTCCGTGTTCCACGAGATCGACCAGGACAAGATCGACCGCGTTCGTGGCATGGACATCACCGTGGTGACCACCGCCAAGACCGATGAAGAGGGTCGCGCGCTGCTCAAGCAGCTCGGCTTCCCCTTCAAGGCGGCCGAGTCCGCCAACTGAACCACGGATGCCGCGTCCGGTCCCTGAGCTCGTCGAAGGGCGCCCGCGGCATCCGAACCGGTTCCCCACATCCGTGGGGGCCGACACCACAGGTCACCGCTCGTGTAACGGGCGTTGAAACCTGGTGAACGTAAGGAAACACTTGCCATGACGATGACCGACCCGGTCGCTGACATGCTGACCCGTCTGCGGAACGCGAACTCCGCGCACCACGATTCCGTGTCGATGCCCAACTCCAAGCTCAAGGCGCACATCGCCGAGATCTTGAAGAAGGAGGGCTACATCGCCGACTTCGAGCTGACTGACGCGCGAGTGGGCAAGACCCTCACGCTGGAGCTCAAGTTCGGCCCAAACCGCGAGCGTTCGATCGCGGGCATCAAGCGCGTCTCCAAGCCCGGCCTCCGCGTGTACGCGAAGTCGACGGAGCTCCCCAAGGTGCTCGGCGGTCTCGGCGTTGCCATCCTGTCCACCTCCAGCGGTCTGCTCACCGACCGCCAGGCCGAGAAGAAGGGCGTAGGCGGAGAAGTCCTCGCCTACGTGTGGTAGTTCCATGTCACGAATCGGACGACTTCCCATCGACATCCCCGCGGGCGTCGACGTCAAGATCGACGGCCAGGCCGTCGCCGTGAAGGGCCCGAAGGGCGAGCTTTCGCTCACCGTCGCCGCCCCCATCGAGGTCAAGCTCGAGGAGAACCAGGTTCTCGTCACCCGACCCGACGACGAGCGCACCTCGCGTTCGCTGCACGGCCTCACGCGTACCCTCATCGCCAACCAGATCATCGGTGTGACTCAGGGCTACTCGAAGGCACTCGAAATCGTCGGCACCGGCTACCGCGTGGCCCAGAAGGGCGGCTCCCTCGAGCTCGCGCTCGGTTTCTCGCACCCCGTCGTCGTCGAAGCGCCGGCCGGCATCACGCTGACCGTCGAGGGCAACAACAAGATCACCGTTGCCGGCATCGACAAGCAGGCCGTCGGCGAGACCGCCGCGAACATCCGCAAGATCAAGAAGCCGGAGCCCTACAAGGGCAAGGGCATCCGCTACGCCGGCGAGGTCGTGCGTCGCAAGGCCGGAAAGGCTGGTAAGTAATCATGGCCGTGAAGACCAAGACGGCTGCGCGTTCGCGCCGCCACACCCGCCTTCGCAAGAAGGTCGTCGGCACCGAGATGCGTCCGCGCCTCGTTGTCACCCGTTCGGCACGGCACGTTTTCGTGCAGGTCGTCGATGACGCCGCCGGCCGCACGCTGGCATCCGCGTCCACGATGGAGGTCGACCTCCGTGCGTTCGACGGTGACAAGACCGCCAAGGCCAAGAAGGTCGGCGAGCTCGTCGCGGAGCGCGCGAAGCAGGCCGGCATCGAGTCGGTCGTCTTCGATCGCGGCGGCAACAAGTACGCCGGTCGCGTTGCAGCGATCGCCGATGGAGCGCGAGAGGCAGGGCTCAACCTGTGAGCACCGTACCTATTGAAAATGGCACTACGAAGGAGCCCGAGGTGACCGTAGAGGCACCCGTCGAGACGGCAGCCGCTTCAGAGCCGGCCCGCAACGAGCGCGATGCTCGTCGTGGTGGCGGTGGCGGCGGCGGCGGTGGCGGTCGCGACCGCAACCAGGGTGGCCGTGACCGCGGTGGCCGTGACGCCGACAAGAGCCAGTTCCTCGAGCGCGTCGTGACCATCAACCGCGTGTCGAAGGTCGTCAAGGGCGGCCGTCGCTTCAGCTTCACGGCGCTCGTCGTCGTGGGCGATGGCAACGGACTCGTCGGCGTCGGCTACGGCAAGGCGCGCGAGGTTCCGACCGCGATCTCCAAGGGCGTCGAGGAGGCGAAGAAGAACTTCTTCCGCGTCCCCCGCGTCGGAGCGACCATCCCGCACCCCGTGCAGGGTGAGGCCGCAGCCGGCGTCGTCCTGCTGCGTCCCGCGTCCGCCGGTACCGGTGTCATCGCCGGTGGTCCGGTGCGCGCCGTGCTCGAGTGCGCCGGCATCCACGACGTCCTGAGCAAGTCGCTCGGCTCGTCGAACACCATCAACATCGTGCGCGCCACGGTGGCGGCCCTGCAGGAGCTCGAAGAGCCGCGTGCGGTCGCTGCGCGTCGTGGGTTGCCCTACGACGAGGTCGCTCCGGCCCGTCTGCTGCGTGCCGAAGCCCAGGCAGCTGAGGCTGCCGCAGCATCGAAGGCAGGTGCCTGATGGCCAAGCAGCTGAAGGTGACCCAGATCAAGTCCAAGGTGAGCGAGAAGCAGTACCAGCGCGACACGCTGCGCAGCCTCGGGCTCAAGCGCATCGGCGCTTCGGTCATTCGCGAGGACACCCCGCAGAACCGCGGCTACGTGAACACCGTCGCGCACCTCGTGAAGGTTGAGGAGATTGACTAATGGCTGACGAGAAGAAGGACGTCGCCGCCGAAGCCCCCAAGAAGGCTCCGACGAAGAAGGCGGCCGCCAAGCCCGCCGCCGCGAAGGCCGCCCCCAAGGCAGCCGAGAAGAAGGCTGCCGGAGCGGCGGCCGACGCTCCGAAGGCTGCGGCGAAGGCTGCGACCGAGAAGAAGGCCCCAGCGAAGGCCGCGTCCACCAAGACGGCCGCCGCCAAGGCGGATGTCGCGGAGAAGCGCGAGCAGGTGCTGAAGGTGCACCACCTCCGCCCGGCTCCCGGTGCCAAGAAGGACAAGACCCGCGTCGGACGCGGTGAGGGTTCGAAGGGCAAGACGGCCGGTCGCGGCACCAAGGGCTCGAAGGCGCGTGGCAGCATCCGCCCCGGGTTCGAGGGTGGACAGCTTCCGTACCACATGCGTGCGCCGAAGCTGCGCGGGTTCAAGAACCCGTTCCGCGTCGAGTACCAGGTGGTCAACCTGGAGAAGCTCGCCGAGCTGTACCCGAAGGGCGGCGATGTCACCATCGCCGATCTCGTCGACAAGGGCGCTGTTCGCAAGAACGAGCGCGTCAAGGTACTCGGCAACGGTGACATCCAGGTGAAGCTCACCGTCGCGGTCGACAAGGTCTCCGGCTCGGCCGAGCAGAAGATCGTCGCCGCTGGCGGCTCGGTCAAGTAGACCGGAAACAGCACCGATTGCTCGAGCCAGTCGAGACCTCGCGTATGATTCACGGGGGTCTCGACTGGCTCGAGTCGCATATGGACTGACTCCACACGGAGCAACAGGAGGACGAGTGTTCAACGCCATCGGGCGGATCTTCCGCACGCCGGATCTTCGCCGCAAGCTCGGGTTCACGCTGGGCATCGTCGCCCTGTTCCGGCTCGGCTCGTTCATTCCCGCGCCATTCGTCGATTTCGGCAACGTGCAGGCCTGCCTCGCAGCCAACCAGGCGGGGGCGGCCGGTCTCTACGACCTCGTCAACCTGTTCTCGGGTGGCGCGCTGCTGCAGCTGTCGATCTTCGCGCTGGGCATCATGCCCTACATCACCGCGTCGATCATCGTGCAGTTGCTGCGCGTGGTGATCCCCCACTTCGAGTCCCTGTACAAAGAGGGCCAGTCCGGCCAGGGACGTCTCACCCAGTACACGCGGTACCTCACGATCGCTCTCGGCGTGCTCCAGTCGACGACGCTCATCACGGTCGCCCGTTCCGGCGCGCTGTTCCCGTCGAACGATCCCGCGTGTTCGCAGCTCATCTCGAACGACGCGTGGTATGCGATCCTGCTCATGGTCGTCACCATGACCGCCGGTACCGGCGTCATCATGTGGATGGGCGAGCTCATCACCGAGCGCGGCATCGGCAACGGCATGTCGCTCCTGATCTTCACCTCGATCGCCGCGACGTTCCCCGGTTCGCTCTGGTCGATCGGCATCGCCCGCGGCTGGGACGTGTTCGCGATCGTGCTCGCCATCGGCCTCGTGGTCGTGGTCGCCGTGGTCTTCGTCGAGCAGTCGCAACGACGAATCCCCGTGCAGTATGCGAAACGCATGGTCGGCCGGCGCACGTACGGCGGCAACAACACGTACATCCCGATCAAGGTCAACATGGCGGGCGTGGTGCCGGTCATCTTCGCCTCCTCACTGCTGTACCTGCCTGCGCTCATCGCGCAGTTCAACACCCCGGCGGCCGGCGAGACCCCGCAGCCGTGGGTCACCTGGATCACGAACTACCTCACGCAGGGCAGCCACCCGCTGTACATGCTCATGTACTTCCTGCTCATCGTCGGCTTCACGTACTTCTACGTGGCGATCACGTTCAACCCCGACGAGGTCTCCGAGAACATGAAGAAGTACGGCGGGTTCATCCCGGGCATCCGTGCGGGTCGACCGACCGCCGAGTACCTCGACTACGTGCTCACCCGCATCACCCTGCCGGGCTCGCTCTATCTCGGCCTCGTCGCGCTGATCCCGCTGATCGCCTTCGCGTGGGTCGGCGCCGACCAGAACTTCCCGTTCGGCGGCGCATCGATCCTGATCATCGTCGGCGTCGGCCTCGAGACGGTGAAGCAGATCGACGCCCAGCTGCAGCAGCGACACTACGAAGGACTTCTTCGATGACCCTTCGAGGGCCTCAAGACGGCGCGCCTTCCGCCACCGGCTCCGCCCGCTTCCTGATCGTCGGGCCTCAGGGCTCCGGCAAGGGAACGCAGGGCGTGCTCGTCGCGGAGGCCTTCGGAGTGCCCCAGATCGCCACGGGTGACATCTTCCGGGCGAACGTCGCAGGTGGCACCGAACTCGGCAAGCGGGTGCAGGCGATCATCGAGGCGGGTGACCTCGTCTCCGATGCGCTCACGAGTGAGCTCGTTCGCGATCGGCTCAGCCAAGCGGATGCCGCGGAGGGCTTCCTGCTCGACGGGTATCCCCGCAACCGTGCGCAGGTCGAGGACCTCGACGTGTTCCTCACGGGCCGCGGTGAGGCGCTCGACGCCGTCATCGAGCTCGATGTTCCCCGTGCCGAGAGCATCGCTCGACTGCAGCAGCGGGCCGCTGATCAGGGGCGCACCGACGACACCGAAGAGGTCATCGCGAACCGGCTTGCGATCTACGAGCGCGAGACGGCCCCGATCCTCGACGTGTACCGGCCGCGCGGCGTCGTCGTCCGCATCGACGGGGTGGGTTCGCTCGACGAAGTCACCCAGCGCATCTTCCAGGGTCTGGCCGAGCGCGGCCTCACGCCGTCCAACGGCTACGACGTCTCAGCCTGAGCCAGAGTGTTCAGACGTTCGATCTACAAGTCGCCGCCCGAGCTCCGGTCGATGCGGGCAGCGGGTGAGGCGACTGCAGCGGCCCTCGCAGAGGCACGGCGCCTCCTGGTTCCGGGTGCGACGCCGATCGAGCTCGACGCGGCGGCAGAGCGGGTGATCCGCGATGCGGGCGGGCGACCGAACTTTCAGCTCGTGCCCGGGTACCGGCATACACTCTGCGTCTCGGTCGACGACGACGTGGTGCACGGCATCCCCGGTGACCGTCCGTTCCGCCCGGGCGACATCGTCTCGGTCGACGGCGGGGCCGAGGTCGACGGCTGGAACGGCGACTCGGCGTTCACCCTCGTGCTGCCCGACCCGGCGCGCCCAGACGTCGTCGCCTCCCGTGAGCAGCTGAGCCGTGTCACGGAACAGTCCCTGTGGCTCGGCATCGCAACGCTGGCCGGAGCGGCCCACCTCAACGAGGTGGGCGCGGCCATGGAGGACTTCGTGCACGGTGAGGGCGACTACGGCATCCTCACCGACTATGTCGGCCACGGCATCGGACGCTCGATGCACGAAGAGCCGCCGGTGTTCAACTACCGCGTCGATCGCCGCGGACCGGCGGTCAAGCCCGGACTCGTCGTGGCGATCGAGCCGATGATCGTCGGCGGTGCGATCGACACGTTCACCCGCGACGACGACTGGACGGTGACCACCTCCGACGGATCGGACGCCGCGCACTGGGAACACTCCGTCGCGGTGCACGCCGATGGCATCTGGGTGCTCACCGCACCCGACGGCGGCGCTGCGGGCCTTGCACCGTTCGGCATCAGGCCGGCACCGATCGCCTGACTGAGATCGTGCCCGGCGAACCGGTGCCGGGAGCGGACGGCGCCGACTACGGCTCCATGAGGCGGGCGAGCTCGGCCAGCAGCCCCGGGTAGTCGGTGGCACCGTGAACGAGTCGCTCGACGTTCGAGCGCTCCGAGAACGCCTCCACGAACTGGTCGAAGACGTCTTGGAACTCGGCTCGCCCGTCGTCGGCGAAGGCGATGAGGGCGACCACGTTGACGCGGGCGCCCGACCAGTCGATCGGCGTCTCATCGATCGCGATCGCGATCGCGGTGCGATTCGCCGACATCGTCAGCGCGTGCGGCACCGCGAGGTACTCGGTGAACGCGGTCGACGAGAGTCGCTCCCGCTCGAGCGTGCCGTCGACGTAGGAGTGGTCGATGACGCCCGCGGCGATCATGCGGTCGCCGAGGAGACGGATGACCTGCTCGGGGTCCTGCCCGTGCAGGCCGCGGACGAAGAGCTCGGGCGTGATGTACTGCGAGAGCGCGACGGCGAGGCGCGCGCGTCGCCGAACCCGCCGGATTCGACCGAGCTCGGATCGGATACGTTCGAGGTCGTGCTCCGTGGGAAACAGCGAGATCCGTACGAAGTTCGGAGTCGGAACCGGCGGGGTGAGCACCGAGACGACGAGCTCGGCCGGCAGGTTCGACCATTCGACCCCGGCATGATCGACGAGGCCGACGAGGTCGATGTCATCGGGGAAGGCCTTCGTGATGCGTTCGGCGAGCGCCAGGTGCACGTCGTGGTAGGCCGGCGCGACGATGATGACGCGCACACGCTCGGCGCTCGCCCGGCGACGGTCCAGGTACGCCCCGACATGCATCGCGATGTAGGCGATCTCGTCGTCGTCGACGACGATGCCCTCGGCCACGGCGAGTTCGTGGGCGATGTAGACCGAGAGGTCGTAGATGAGCGGATACGCCGACTTGATCGTCGCGGTCAGGGGATTGCGCGACGGCCGGTGCTCGGCCGAGCGCGCAACGAGATTGTCGACGTGCAGGGCGAGGCGTTCGATGAACTCGTCATCGTCGAGCTCTACGAGGTACGCATCGGCCGCACGCCCGACCACTGCGCGCACCAGGGCAGATCTGGAGGAGAGCGGGGGTGCAGGGGCATCCGTCGTCGGAACGGTGCGCGTCGCTGCGCGCGTGCCGAGCAGTCTCGAGAGGTGGGCGAGTTCGGTGTCGCCGACGGCGGTGCCGAACCGCGTGCGGATGACCCCGTCGAGCAGGTCTCCGAGCGCTGTGCGCTCCAAGTCTGCGGTGCGGTCCGACGGCGTCGGCAACTCGTCGGCGTCGAGCCTGTGGTCATGGCCGACTCGATCGACGGCGATGGCGATGTGGAGGAGCACGTCATTCAATGCGTACTCGTTCGGCGCGTACCCCGCCTCCGCGAGGCGCGCGACGAGCGAGACTCGGAACGCCGGCAGTTCGGGATACGCCTCGCGCAGCGCGGCGTCGCCCTGCGTGCCGCGCGCCGCCTCCTCTCGGAAGAGGGTGCCGAGCAAGCGCCGTGTCGCCGACTCGGGACCGCCGAGGCTCACGCGAGGGCCGCGTCGTACGAGGGCGAGACCGGTGCCGGCCAATCGCGCCCGGATGCGGCCGAGATCGGCCTCGACCGTCGATTCACTGACATGCAATGAAGAAGCCGTCTCGTACACGTCGAGGCCGGCGTCGGCATCGGCAAGGGCTCGGATGATGCACGCGACACGCGCTGCCGGGGAGGTGCCCGACGGCCGACTCTCATGGGCGGTAGTCCACGCCGCGCGATCGAGGCGGTACCCGTGCGGCCCCGACTGCACGACGATGGCGCTCGTGTTCGCATTCGCGACATAGCTGCGGATGGTGCGCGGTGTCACATCGAGCCGGGTCGCGAGTTCGGCGGCGGTCGTCCAGTCGGCGCGCTCGACGAGCACCTCGACGAGGCGCTCCCATTTCTCGGCCACACGCATCTCCCGGGTTTTGCCCGAGCCACTCGGCCCCGGGCGGTGAACACAGTCAACCATCCGGCACGAGCGTGCACCCGCCAGCACGAGAGGGTTTCCGGGGGAGCGGAAGCGAATGTGCTGGAGCGGCGCCGCGACGAGGGCGGAGAATCGAGGTGATCGCGGCTTCGGCCGTGGTCGAGACGATCAACGGAGACCGCGAGCGGCGGGGCGAGGAGACACCGGATGCGCATCATCGTGGTCTGCGGCGCCGGCGCCTCGAGCACATTCGTCGCCGTGCGCCTCCGGCGCGCTGCCAAAGCACGCGGACTGCCGATGGAGGCGAAGGCGACGAGCCAGTCCCGGCTCGATGTCGAGCTGCCCGGAGCCGATCTGCTCCTCATCGGCGCGCACCTCGGCGATCGTCTCGACTCGCTCCGCGAACGCGCGGCTGCGGCATCCGTCGTCTTCGCGGTGCTGCCCGACGATGCGGCCACCACCCCCGACGGCGAGGCGCTGCTCGATCTCGCGCTCGCCGCGACCGGGACACGATCATGATCCGCCGCGCGGTGCTCACCGCTCCCTCACTCGCGGCGGAGGGCTATGGTGAACGAGGGAATGGACACTCGCGACGGAGACCGGAAACATGGTTGAACGAACAGTTCGAATCGGATCGACGCACGGCTTGCACGCACGGCCTGCCAAGCTCTTCACTCAAGCCGTCGCAGCCTCGGGCGCCGCGGTCACGCTCAGCAAGGCCGGCGGCAAGCCCGTCAACGCGGCGAGCATCCTCGGCGTCATCTCGCAGGGCATCGACCATGGCGACGAGGTCACACTCGTCGTCGAGGGCGGCGACGAGCAGACCCTGCTCGACGAGCTCATCGAACTGCTCAGCACCGACCACGACGAGTAGGGCGGGGCATCCGTCTCCGTTCGATTCGACGACTCGAGAGGGCGAATGATGGAGATCACGGGCACCGGAATCGGCCAGGGGGTGGCCGTCGGGCCGGTGGTGCGCATGGCGGAGCGCCTGCCGGAGCCGGTCGATCGACCGAGTCACCTCGACCCCGAACGCGAAGGCGAGCGGGCGAGGGCGTCGCTCTCCGTCGTCGCGGCGGAGCTCGCCAATCGCGGGGCCAAGGCCGGCGGAGCTGCGAAGGACGTGCTCGAGGCGCAGGCGATGATGGCAGAGGACCCGAGCCTCATCGACGAGGTGACGAAGCTGCTCGCGACCGGCAAGACCGCCGAGCGCGCCGTGTTCGAGGCGTTCGCCGCCTATCGCGACCTGCTCGCCGGCATGGGCGGTTACATGGGCGAGCGCGCCGCCGACCTCGACGACATCTCCCAGCGCGTCATCGCGCACCTGCTGAAGCTCCCGGCCCCCGGCGTGCCGAACCCGGGGCATCCGTTCGTGCTCGTCGCCCGCGACCTCGCACCCGCCGACACCGCGACTCTCGACCTCGGCCAGGTGCTCGGGCTCGTGACCGTCGACGGCGGCCCGACCTCGCACACCGCGATCCTCGCTCGCGAGAAGTCCATCGTCGCAGTGGTCGGGGCAGCGGATGCCGCGAGCCTCGCCGACGGCGATATGGTCGTGGTCGACGCCGCAGGCGACGTCGTCATCGCCTCGCCCTCGGCCGAGCAGGTCGCTGACGCGAAGTCCCGCATCGCCGAGCGCGCGGCGCTCGAGGCGGCGCCGGTGACGCCGGGCGCGCTCGCCGACGGCACCCCGGTGCCGCTCCTCGCGAACCTCGGTTCGGCCGATGGCGCCGCAGAGGCGTTGAAGCTCGGCGCCGAGGGCGTCGGCCTCTTCCGCACCGAGTTCCTCTTCCTCGACGCAGACAGTGCGCCGACCGTTCGAGAGCAGCAGGATCACTACACGCGGCTGCTCACGGCGTTCGCCGGCAAGAAGGTCGTCGTACGCGTGCTCGATGCCGGCGCCGACAAGCCGCTCTCCTTCCTCAACGACGCGCCCGAAGAGAACCCGGCACTCGGGCTCCGCGGCATCCGCGCGCTTCGACACTCCGAGGTCATCCTCCGGGAGCAGCTCACCGCGCTCGCCGCGGCCGACGCGGCGACCGACGCCGAACTCTGGGTGATGGCGCCGATGATCGCGACGGTCGAGGAGACGCGATACTTCACGGGGCTCGCCAAGGAGCTCGGCATCAGTGTCGCCGGTGTGATGGTCGAGACCCCGTCGGCAGCGCTCATCGCAGGCCACGTGCTCGCCGCGAGCGACTTCGCCTCCATCGGCACGAACGACCTCACGCAGTACACGATGGCCGCCGACCGCCTGCTCGGCACCGTCGCGAACCTGCAGAACCCGTGGCATCCTGCCGTGCTGCAGTTGATCGCCGATGTGGGTCGTGCCGGCGCCGAACTCGGCAAGCCCGTCGGCATCTGCGGCGAGGCCGCCGCCGACCCGCTGCTCGCCGTCGTGCTCGTGGGCCTCGGCGCCACGAGCCTGTCGATGTCACCATCGGCACTCGCAGATGTCCGCGCCTCCCTCGCGCGGTACAGCCCGGATGACGCGAAGGCGCTCGCCCGGGCAGCACTGGCCGCTGAGGGAGCGGCCGAAGCCCGAGCGGCGGCTGACGCCGCCGCCACCGACATCACCACGACGCGGAGTCCGCGTCGTGACCATCAGAGAGGCAAATCATGACGACGACGTCATCGGACACGAAGCGGCCAGGGGGAGGCCGTGTAGCCGTCCAGAAGTTCGGCACCTTCCTCAGCGGCATGATCATGCCGAACATCGCGGCCTTCATCGCGTGGGGGTTCATCACCGCCCTGTTCATCGCCACGGGCTGGTGGCCGAACGGCATCCTCGGCGGCTACGGCGACGCCGAGGCGATCGGCTGGCCGGGCGCCATGACCGCGCTCGCGCAGACCGAAGACGGCGCGACCTTCCAGCAGTACGTCGGGCTCGTCGGGCCGATGATCACCTACCTGCTGCCACTTCTCATCGCCAATACCGGCGGCCGTATGGTGTACGGCGAACGCGGCGGCGTGGTCGCCTCGATCGCGACGGTCGGTGTCATCGTCGGCACGAACATCCCGATGTTCCTCGGCGCGATGATCATGGGCCCGCTCGCAGCCTGGATCATGAAGAAGGTCGACTCGATCTGGGACCAGAAGATCAAGGCCGGCTTCGAGATGCTGGTCAACAACTTCTCGGCCGGCATCCTCGGCATGCTCCTCGCGATTGCGGGCTTCTTCGGATTCGGGCCGGCGGTGGCGTGGATCAGCCAGGCGCTCGGCGCGATCGTCGACTGGCTCGTGGCGCTCTCCCTCCTCCCACTGCTCAGCATCATCGTCGAGCCGGCGAAGGTGCTGTTCCTGAACAACGCCATCAACCACGGCGTGTTCACGCCGATCGGCACCGAGCAGGCGCTCGAGACGGGCAAGTCGATCCTCTTCCTCGTCGAGGCGAACCCCGGCCCCGGTCTCGGCATCCTTCTCGCCTTCAGCTTCTTCGGCATCGGAGCCGCCCGCGCGAGTGCACCCGGGGCCATCGTCATCCAATTCTTCGGCGGCATCCACGAGATCTACTTCCCGTACGTGCTCATGAAGCCCGCCCTCATCGCGGCGGCGATCCTCGGCGGCATGACGGGCGTCGCGACGAACGCGATCTTCGGCAGCGGTCTGCGAGCGCCTGCCGCACCGGGCAGCATCATCGCGGTTCTCATCCAGACCGCCAACGACAGTTTCGTCGGGGTGATCCTCTCGGTCGTGCTCGCGACCACGGTCTCCTTCCTCGTGGCCTCGGTGATTCTGCGGGCCAGTCGCAAGCGCGACCTCGAGAACGCGAACGCCGGTGACCTGAGCGCGGCGATCGCCCAGACCGAGGCGAACAAGGGCAAGACCTCGACCGTGCTCGGCAACCTTGCCACGGAAGGTGCCGCCGCAGGCGGTGCGCTGCTCGCAGAGGGGGAGGCCGCGGCGTTCGAGCGGAAACCCATCCACACGATCATCTTCGCCTGCGACGCCGGCATGGGCTCGAGCGCCATGGGTGCCACGGTGCTGCGAAATAAGATCAAGAAGGCCGGCATCGACAGCGTCGACGTCACGAACAAGGCGATCGCCAGCCTCACCGACGACGTCGACCTCGTCGTCACCCATCAGGACCTCACCGACCGGGCACGACTGCAGTCGCCGAACGCCCTGCACATCTCGGTCGACAACTTCATGAACTCGCCGAAGTACGACGAGATCGTGCACCTGCTGGAATCCGAAGGCGTGCGCTGAAAGGCCAGCGCCTATAGAAAGGAACGGCCCATGACCGAACAGATCCTCTCTCCCGAGAACGTGCGGCTCGCACCTCGTGCGGCCGACCGCGAGCAGGCGATCCGCGACGCCGGCGGCATCCTCGTCGATGCCGGCGCGGTGCGCCCGGACTACCTCGACTCGATGCTCGAGCGGGAGGGATCCGTCTCGACCTACATGGGCAACTTCCTGGCAATCCCGCACGGCACGAACGAGGGCAAGGACGCGATTCTGCGCTCCGCGCTCTCGTTCGTGCGGTACGACGAGCCTCTCGACTGGGGCGGCGAGCCGGTGCGGTTCGTCGTCGGCATCGCGGGGCTCGAGAACGAGCACCTCGAGATCCTCTCCAAGATCGCGATCATCTTCTCCGACGACGACTCGGTGCAGTCGCTCGTCGACGCCGCGTCGGCGGAGGAGATCTTCGCACTGCTCTCGGAGGTCAACGACTCGTGAAGGCCGTGCACTTCGGCGCCGGCAACATCGGGCGCGGCTTCGTGGGTCTCCTGCTCCACGAGGCGGGCTACGAGGTCGTGTTCGCCGACGTGAACGCCGAGCTCATCGATGCGCTCGCGGCATCCGACCACTACACCGTGCACGAGGTCGGCGCCGGCGACCGCGACCGGGTCGTCGACGGCTATCGCGCCGTCAACAGTGCGACGGATGCCGCGGCGCTCGCCGCCGAGCTCGAGACCGCCGAGATCGCGACGACCGCGGTCGGGCCGACCATTCTGCGCTTCATCGCCCCGCACCTCGTGGCGGCGCTCCGCGCGAGGGCAGCGGATGCCCCGCCCCTGGCGATCATGGCCTGCGAGAACGCGATCAACGCCACCGACGTGCTGCGAGACGAGATGGCCGCGCTCGTCTCCGAGCCGGAGTGGCCGGCGCTCGCCGCGCGCGCCGTATTCGCCAACACAGCGGTCGACCGCATCGTGCCTGCCCAGGCACCGGGCGCTGGGCTCGACGTCACGGTCGAGACGTACTTCGAGTGGTCCATCGAGCGCCCGCCGTTCGGCGCCATTGCGCCCGACATCCCCGGCGCGCACTTCGTGGCCGACCTGGGGCCCTACATCGAGCGAAAGCTCTTCACCGTGAACACCGGGCACGCCGCCACGGCGTACTTCGGCTTCCTCGCCGGCCATGAGCGCATCAGCGACGCGCTCGCCGATCCAGGCGTCGCTGGCGCGGTCGAGCGCGTGCTCGCGGAGACGTCGGCGCTCATCGTCGACAAGCACGGCTTCACCGAGGCGCAACAGGCGGAGTACCGCGCGAGCATTCTCGAGCGCTTCCGCAACCCCGAGCTGCCAGACACCGTCGAGCGCGTCGGCCGCCAGCCGTTGCGCAAGCTCGGCAGGCACGAGCGCTTCATCGGACCGGCGGCCGAGCTCGCCGAGCGCGGGCAACCGGTCGAGGGTCTCCTCGCCGCGGTCGGCGCGGCCCTTCGCTTCGATGTGCCCGCCGACCCAGAGAGCGTCGAGCTGCAGGCTCTGCTGCCGGCGCGGGGCGCCGCGGAGCTCGTGCACGAGGTGACGGGCATCGAGGCGGAGCATCCGCTCGAATCCGGGCTCATCGCTGTGTTCACCGACGCGCAGTCGACAGCGTGACGCGTCGTCGCCGCGGCATCCGTGGCTCAACTGGCGAAGCGGGCCCGAATCGCCTATAGTTGACCCTTGGTGTTCTGCACGCCTGCTTCGGCATGCCTGACGGTCTGTGTTCCCACAGATCTTCTGTGTTTGACGGAGCTGCGCTCTGCGCAGAACCATCGCACGACCAGCATCCCAAACTCCAAGCGATAGTGAGGCTATGGCCAAGAAAGACGGCGTCATCGAGATTGAAGGCTCGGTCACCGAGGCCCTTCCGAACGCGATGTTCCGGGTGGAACTCTCGAACGGGCACAAGGTCCTCGCGCACATTTCAGGGAAGATGCGCCAGCACTACATCCGCATTCTCCCCGGAGACCGCGTGATCGTGGAGCTGAGCCCATACGACCTGACGCGCGGCCGCATCGTCTACCGCTACAAGTAAGGGCTGTTCGGAAAGTAACGGCCCGCGGCGTCCCGCGGGTACGAGGACAGCGAAATCCAAGGAATAATCGTGAAGGTCAACCCCAGCGTCAAGCCCATCTGCGACCACTGCAAGGTGATTCGCCGCCACGGCCGCGTCATGGTCATCTGCAAGGCCAACCCGCGCCACAAGCAGCGTCAGGGCTAGTCACAGACGAGGGGCGCACGCGCCCCGTTCCCCACAACTGAACATATCGGCAGCGCCAGAAGTATCGATTTCGATACGCCGCTTCGCGGCTACTCGATCAGCGATACGGACACCTCGGGTCGGAGGCCCGGGCACCGGCGTTGTTCCACACCTCCACTTCGAAACAGGAGAAGCCACACATGGCACGTCTGGCAGGAGTCGACATCCCGCGCGAGAAGCGCGTGGAGATCGCACTGACTTACATCTACGGCGTCGGCCGCACGCGAGCGCTCACCACGCTCGCCGAGACCGGCATCGACGGAAACATTCGCGTGAAGGACCTCAGCGACGAGCAGCTCATCGCCCTCCGCGACTACATCGAGGTCAACTTCAAGGTTGAGGGTGACCTGCGCCGTGAGGTGGCAGCCGACATCCGCCGCAAGGTCGAGATCGGCTCCTACGAGGGCATCCGCCACCGTCGCGGTCTCCCGGTCCGAGGCCAGCGCACCAAGACCAACGCTCGCACCCGCAAGGGACCGAAGCGCACCGTGGCCGGCAAGAAGAAGGCTCGCTAGGCCTCGGCCCAGTGATCCAGCGCCTCTAGGATTCAGGAGAAATCATGGCAGCACCCAAGACGGCAGCTCGCAAGCCGCGCAAGAAGGAAAAGAAGAACATCGCAGTGGGCCAGGCCCACATCAAGTCGACGTTCAACAACACGATCGTCTCGATCACCGACACCAACGGTGCCGTGATCAGCTGGGCTTCCTCCGGCGGCGTCGGCTTCAAGGGCTCGCGCAAGTCGACCCCGTTCGCCGCGCAGCTGGCCGCAGAGTCGGCCGCCCGCCAGGCGCAGGAGCACGGCATGAAGAAGGTCGACGTCTTCGTCAAGGGCCCCGGCTCGGGCCGCGAGACCGCGATCCGTTCCCTTCAGGCCGCAGGGCTCGAGGTCGGCAGCATCAACGACGTGACGCCCCAGGCGCACAACGGATGCCGCCCGCCCAAGCGACGTCGCGTCTGATCTCTTCCCGGTGATCGAGGAGGCGTCCGGCTCAGCCGGGCTCTCCTCGATCGCCGGGACATCCGTTCTCTCATACAACTCAAGATCCTCGTACTCGCAGGTGTCATATAGCGGACACCCTGCCGAAAGGAATCAACAGTGCTGATCGCACAGCGCCCGACGCTCACCGAAGAGAACATCTCGGAGTTCCGTTCGCGTTTCGTGATCGAGCCCCTCGAGCCGGGCTTCGGTTACACCCTGGGCAACTCGCTCCGTCGCACCCTCCTCTCCTCGATCCCCGGCGCAGCCGTGACGAGCATCCGCATCGACGGCGTGCTCCACGAGTTCTCGACCGTTCCGGGCGTGAAGGAGGATGTCACCGAGATCATCCTCAACATCAAGAACCTGGTCGTCTCCAGCGAGCACGACGAGCCGATCACCGCGTACCTGCGCAAGCAGGGTTCCGGTGAGGTCACCGCCGCCGACATCTCGGCTCCGGCCGGCGTCGAGGTGCACAACCCCGAGCTCGTCATCGCGACGCTCAACGACTCGGCGAAGTTCGAGCTCGAGCTCACGATCGAGCGTGGCCGCGGCTACGTCTCGGCCAGCCAGAACCGCAACGAGTACTCAGAGGCCGGCCAGATCCCGGTCGACTCGATCTACTCGCCGGTACTCAAGGTCACCTACCGTGTCGAGGCCACCCGTGCCGGCGAGCGCACCGACTTCGACCGTCTCGTGGTCGACGTCGAGTCGAAAGCGGCCATCACGCCGCGCGACGCGATCGCTTCGGCGGGCCGCACGCTCACCGAGCTGTTCGGTCTCGCCCGCGAGCTGAACACCGCCGCCGAGGGCATCGAGATCGGCCCCGCGCCGGTCGATGCCGTGCTCTCCAGCGAGCTCTCGATCCCGATCGAAGACCTCGACCTGTCGGTGCGCAGCTACAACTGCCTGAAGCGCGAGGGCATCAACACGGTGTCCGAGCTCGTCGCCCTGTCGGAATCGCAGC
Organism: Agromyces sp. Y558; assembly: GCF_059445415.1. Classification (NCBI taxonomy): domain Bacteria; kingdom Bacillati; phylum Actinomycetota; class Actinomycetes; order Micrococcales; family Microbacteriaceae; genus Agromyces; species Agromyces sp. Y558. The sequence continues at coordinate 241,008 of NZ_JCAIUH010000004.1, read as the reverse complement.
TCATGAACATCCGCAACTTCGGTCAGAAGTCGGTGGATGAGGTCAAGGACAAGCTCACCGAAATGGGTCTGTCGCTCAAGGACTCGGTCCCCGGGTTCGACGGCGCCCACTTCTACACGGGCTTCGAAGACGAGAACAACTAGGCAGGCACTGCGCCCGCCCGCCCACCCCCACCTACTGGAGAGAACGAACCATGCCGAAGCCCACGAAGGGCCCCCGCCTCGGAGGCGGCCCCGCCCACGAGCGGTTGATGCTCGCGAACCTCGCTGCTGCGCTGTTCACGCACAAGCGCATCACCACGACCGAGACGAAGGCCAAGCGCCTGCGTCCGCTCGCCGAGCGTCTGGTGACGTTCGGCAAGCGCGGTGACCTGCACGCGCGTCGTCGTGTGCTCGGTGTCATCGGCGACAAGACCGTCGTGCACGAGCTGTTCACGGTCATCGCACCGCAGGTCGCCGACCGTGAAGGCGGTTACACCCGCATCACGAAGATCGGCAACCGCAAGGGCGACAACGCGCCCATGGCGGTCATCGAGCTCGTGCTCGAGCCCGTGACCCCGAAGAAGCGCGCAGCCAAGCCGGCCGCCGCCGAGGCGCCCGTCGCCGAGGAGGTTCCGGCCGAGGTCGTCGAGGAGACCGAGGTCGTCGAGACCGAGGCTGCCGCCGATGAGACGACCGAGGCTGTCGCCGACGAGGCGCCCGCCGAGACCGAGGCCGCCGAGGCCAAGTAGTCTCGACACTCGTTCACGAAGGCCCCGGTGCGATTGCACCGGGGCCTTCTGCGTGCCACGCACGTGTCGCCGTCTAGGCTGAAAGAGTGACCGAGCACGACTTGCCGCCGCTCTCCGAGCGCATCGCGGCTCCCGAGACGCTCCCGCCCCTTTCGCATCCCGACGTCGTGACATGGCGTCCGGTCGGCGATGACGACCTCGACCTGCTCGTCGCACTCGAGGCGGCGATGGCGGCGGCCGACCATCCCGAGTACGCGGTGCCGCGCGAGGAGCTCGCCGACGACCTCGGGATGTCGTTCGTCGACCGCGAACTCGACACGGTCGTCGCGCTCGATGCCGACGGTCGGGCGGTGGCGTGGGGCATCGCGTACCACCCGCCGGAGCACGACACGCTCGTGCGCACGATCCTCGCGGGCGGCGTGCATCCCGAACTGCGTCGGCGGGGCATCGGCCGAGTGCTTTTCGCCTGGCAGCGTGCGCGGGGCGAACAGCAGCTCGCGGCATCCGATCTGCCGCTTCCCGGCTGGATAATGGCCTTCTCCGACGACCGCGCGCGGGGGGCCGGTCCGCTGTTCGAGTCGTCGGGGTTCAGCGCGGCGCGGTACTTCGCGGGTTTGCGCCGAGATCTCGGGGAGCCGATCGATGATGCTGGTCCCGGCGACGGTGTTCGCATCGAGATGCTGACGTCATCGCGGATCGACGAGGTGCGAGAGGCTCGCAACGACGCGTTCCGCGATCACTGGGGCAGCCAGCCGACATCCGAGGAGCAATGGCGGGCCTTCGCCTCGAGCGCGGTGTTCCGACCCGATCTCTCGGTCGTGGCCGTCGAAGAGGCGAGCGACCGTGTCGTGGGGTTCGTGCTCGCCGAAGTGAAGGAAGACGACTGGGCCGGGCAGGGCTTCTCGAGTGCGCACGTGCCACTCGTCGGCGTCGTGCGCGGCCAACGCGGGCGCGGCATCGCAAAGGCGCTGCTGGCGACCCACCTGGCGGCTGCCAGTGTCGCCGGGCTCGAGTACTCCACGCTCGAGGTCGACGCCGCGAGCCCCACCGGTGCGCTAGCCCTGTACGAGCGCATGGGGTTCCGAGCGGCGACCCGCGAGACCAGCTACACGATCGTGGTGTAGCGCTCCGGCGTCCCTCGTGCAACGAACACGACGTCGCGGAGACGTCGCGTCGGATCGCGTCGACCGGCCTGATTCGGCAGGATGAGCGGATGAGCGAGCAGCAGAGCGTACGGCTGAGTGACCGGGTTCCCGCAGAGGACGTCGAGACTCCGCAGCATCCGGATGCCCTGTGGCGCCCGGCGACCGAGGCTGACATCGATGCCATGCTCGTCTTCTTCGCCGCCGTCGCCGCAACGGACCACCCCGACTGGGTCGAGACGAGGGAGGAGGTCGGCGAGCCGTTCGAGCTGTCGCACATCGACGCCGTTCGTGACACCATGCTCGCGACCGGACCTGGCGGCGACGTGCTCGCATACGGTACGGCGGTCATGCCGCCGGGGCAGGAGACGCTCGTGCGCTCGATCGTCCTCGGCTCGGTGCACCCCGCCGTGCGCCGACGCGGCCTCGGTGCCGCCCTGCTTCAGTGGCAACTCGCACGGGCGCGGCAGCAGTTGCGATCCAGCGACTTGACGCTGCCCGGCTGGATCATGGCGTATGCCGATGAACGGTCGCCGGATGCCTCCGCGCTTCTCGAGGGGCACGGACAACCGCTTACGAGGCACTTCTTCATCCTCGAGCGGGACCTCTCCGAGCCGCTCCCCATGTTCCATCATCCGGTCGACGTGACGATCGCAGGCTGGAGTGACGAGCTCGCCGAGCCGACGCGAGTCGCGCGAAACGACGCATTCCGCGACCACTGGGGCAGCCAGTCGAGGAGCGTCGAGGAGTGGTCATCGATGGTGCATTCGGAGAGATTCGCTCCCGAACTCTCGTTCGTCGCCGTTGCGGAGGCGCCAGACGAGTCGACCGGGACCAGCGGGGCGGGGGTGGTCGGCTTCGTGCTCGCGTTGTTCAACCAAGGCGACCGGGAGAGGCAGGGATTCTCCTCGAGCTACGTGCAGCTCGTCGGTGTCGTGCGCGATCGCCGCGGTGAAGGCATTGCGCAGGCCCTGCTCGCGCGGCACTTCCAGGCTGCACGGGATGCCGGACTCCAGCGCGCCACCCTCACCGTCGACGCGGCCAACCCGAGCGGGGCTCTCGCTCTCTACGAGGGCATCGGCTTCGCGCCCGCACACACCCATGTGAGTCACGTGCGTGAGTACTGACGGCGCTTGCCTGCGGCACTCCATCCTCTCCATCTCGCGGCATCCGCTCAACGGTCTCGTTGCCCACAGTCGGCACGGGGCGGGTTGGGTGCTCGTGACCGGTGGCTCGTGATGCTCACCGTCGGCGGCCCTGGTGCGCGGGTCGCCGTCGCATCGCCATCCCAGGAGGCATGCGCCGAGACGGCAGCGCCCTGGGAGTGCGCGAGACGGTGACGCGGACCCTAGGCTGGTTCGGTGATCGAACGAGTGGATGCTGCGGGCGGTGCGAACCCTGCGGGCGGTGCGAACCCCGCGGGCGAGGCGAGCGACCCGGCCGATGCGGGCACCGGCGGCGCCGAGGCATCCGTCGTGCGCCTTCGGCTCGGCATCGCATACGACGGCACCGACTTCAACGGCTGGAGCCGCCAACCCGGGCAGCGCACGGTGCAGGGGGTGCTCGAAGCCGGGCTCGCGACCCTGTTCCGGCGCACGGGCGTTGTTCCGAGGCTCATGGTGGCCGGGCGCACCGACGCCGGGGTGCACGCGGTCGGGCAGGTCGCGCACCTCGATGTTTCGTTGGACGCGCTGCGGGCGGTGACGCGGCCGCGACGAGGGCACCCGGCCGAGGTGGCGAGCGAGGCGGGTGTGCTCGCACGACGACTCACCGGCATCCTCGGGGCCGGCGCCGATGTCGTCGTCAACAGCATCGATCGCGCGCCTCATGGGTTCGACGCCCGGTTCTCGGCGATGTGGCGCCGGTACGAGTACCGCGTCGCCGATGCATCCGCTCGACGCGACCCGCTCGAGCGCCGTCGCACCGTCGCCATCCCGCGTGCCCTCGACGAACGGGCGATGTCGGCCGCGGCCGAGTCGCTCGTCGGCCTCCACGACTTCGCGGCGTTCTGCAAGCCGCGTGCCGAGGCGACGACGATCCGCACGTTGCAGTCCTACCGGTGGCGCCGCGACGCAGACGGCGTGCTCGTGGCGTCGCTGCAGGCCGACGCCTTCTGCCGCTCGATGGTGCGCGCGTTGATCGGCGCGGTCGTCGCGGTGGGCGAGGGGCGTCTGGGTGTGGACTCACCCATGGAACTGCTTCGTGCGGCGCAGCGAACGAGCGCCTTCAAGGTCATGCCTGCGAAGGGCCTGGTGCTGACGGAGGTCGGATACCCCGATGACGACGAGCTCGAGACGCGGGCGGCGCAGACCCGTGCGCGGCGTGCGCTCCGGGCGCATCCGATCGACGCAGGGTTGCGCTGATTCAGGGTTGTGCTGATGCAGGACTGTGCTGACGCAGGCGGCGGCTCACCCGGGGGATTGGACGCCCGCGCCTCGACCCGCTAAGCTTTCCCTTTGGTGTCGTCCTCTGCGGCGACATGCGAAGTTGAGCCCTCCACCAGGGCGTTCGAACGCATCGCGGGCGAACACCCACCGGAGTGGGATTCACGAACCCCTCACTCGATCAGAAAGCAGCACTTCCGTGACGCGCACTTTCACTCCCAAGCCGTCCGACATCCAGCATGACTGGGTCGTCATCGACGCAACCGACATCGTGCTCGGTCGCCTCGCGAGCCACACCGCAGCCCTGCTGCGCGGCAAGCACAAGGCGATCTTCGCGAACCACGTCGACACCGGTGACTTCGTCATCATCGTCAACGCCGACAAGGTGGCCCTCACCGGCCAGAAGCTCGAGCAGAAGAAGGCCTACCGCCACTCGGGGTACCCGGGCGGCCTCAAGGCCGTCAGCTACGCCGAGCTTCTCGAGAAGAACCCCGTCCGCGCCGTCGAGAAGGCGATCCGTGGCATGCTCCCGAAGAACTCGCTCGGTCGGGCCCAGCTCAAGAAGCTGAAGGTCTACACCGGGCCGGAGCACCCGCACTCGGCTCAGCAGCCGAAGCCGTACACCCTCACCCAGGTCGCCCAGTAATTCCGGCACCCTCGACGTTCTCGAAATAAGGATTCACACCACCATGGCGAAGATCGCAGACCAGATCGAAGCGGCTCCCGAGAGCTACACCACCGAGAGCGCCGCTGAGGCCGCTCCCAGCACCCCCCGCCCCGTGCTCACCGTGCCCGGTGCCGCCGTCGGTCGCCGCAAGCAGGCGATCGCCCGTGCGCGCCTCGTTCCCGGCGCCGGCAGCATCACCGTCAACGGTCGCGAGCTCGCGGCCTACTTCCCGAACAAGCTGCACCAGCAGCTCATCACCGATCCCTTCACGGTGCTCGAGCTCACCGGCTCCTACGACGTGGTCGCGAAGATCACGGGTGGCGGTCCCTCGGGTCAGGCCGGCGCGCTGCGCCTCGCCATCGCTCGTGCGCTGAACGAGATCGACCGCGAGAACAACCGTGCGACGCTCAAGAAGTCGGGCTTCCTCACGCGTGACGCTCGCGTCATCGAGCGCAAGAAGGCCGGTCTCAAGAAGGCCCGCAAGGCGCCGCAGTTCTCGAAGCGCTGATCTCAGCGCCCGGATCTCCGTAGATGCCTCGGCTTTTCGGAACCGACGGGGTCCGGGGCCTGGCCAACCGTGAACTCACGGCTGACCTCGCCCTGGGCCTCGCTCAGGCTGCTGCCGCCGTCCTCACTCAGGGGCGGCACGCAGAAGAGCGTCGAGCCGCCGGCCGGCGGCCCGTCGCGGTCGTGGCGCGCGACCCGCGCGTCTCAGGTGAATTCCTCACCGCCGCCGTTTCGGCCGGCCTCGCCGCCTCGGGGGTCGACGTGCTCGATGCCGGTGTCATACCGACGCCGGCGACCGCGTTCCTGATCGACTCGATCCGCGCCGATTTCGGCGTGATGATCTCGGCATCGCACAATCCCGCGCCCGACAACGGCATCAAGTTCTTCTCGTTCGGCGGGACGAAGCTCCCCGACGAGGTGGAGGACCGCATCGAGTCCTTCCTCGGCCGGCCGAAGCTCGCTCCGGTCGGAGACGGCGTCGGCCGCATCCGCCGCTTCGCCGATGCCGAAGACCGCTACGTCGTGCATCTGCTCGGCACGCTGCCCCACCGGCTCAACGGCCTGAAGGTCGTGCTCGACTGCGCGCACGGCGCTGCCGCCGGCGTCTCGCCCGAGACGTTCACCGACGCCGGAGCCGACGTCGTCGTCATCGGCGCCGACCCCGACGGCATGAACATCAACGACGGCGTCGGGTCGACCCACCTCGAGCAGCTCCAGGCGGCCGTGGTCGAGCACGGGGCCGACCTCGGCATCGCCCATGACGGCGACGCCGACCGCTGCCTCGCTGTCGACGCCGACGGCAAGATCATCGATGGCGACCAGATCATGGCGATCCTCGCGGTGTCGATGAAAGAACGCGGCACACTGACCGACGACACGCTCGTCGTGACGGTCATGTCGAACCTCGGCCTGCGCCGTGCGATGGCCGAACAGGGCATCCGCGTCGTCGAGACCAAGGTCGGCGATCGCTACGTGCTCGAGGCGCTCGCGGCCGAGGGGCTCGCGCTCGGTGGGGAACAATCGGGCCACGTCATCATGAGCGAGTTCGCCACGACCGGAGACGGTGTGCTGACCGGCTTGCACCTCGCGGCCGAGATGGCACGCACCGGCAAGACGATCGCCGAGCTCGCCTCGGTGATGACGGTCTACCCGCAGGTGCTCGTGAACGTGCGCGGTGTCGACCACCACGCGCTCGGCGACGACGCGGAGGTCGCTGCGGCAGTCGCCGCCGTCGAGGCCGAGCTCGGCGACTCCGGGCGGGTCCTCCTGCGTCCCTCCGGCACCGAGCCGATGGTGCGCGTCATGGTCGAAGCCGCCGAGCAGGACGTCGCGGAGCGGCACGCCGCGACGCTCGCTGCCGTGGTGCTGGCGCAGCTCGCGCTGTAGTCGAGGCTGTTCGGCGGGTGCTCGGCCGCTGCGGTTCGCGTCGAGAGTGCACGTTTCGCCCGTGGATGGGCGGCGACTGCACGTTCGGCGCGAGATGGATGCGTCATCCCTGCGCCGCGCGCGTCAGAGCTTGCGCAGCAGCACGCTCGAGACGGTGTGATCAGAGCCCTTGCGAAGCACGAGGGACGCGCGCGACCGCGTCGGACGGATGTTCTGCAGCAGGTTCGGCTCGTTGATGGTGTGCCAGATCTCGCGTGCCCGAGCACGCGCTTCGGCTTCGGTGAGGCTCGCATAGCGATGGAAGTACGAACGCGGGTTCGCGAAGGCTCCGCGCTGGAGCTTCAGGAAGCGCTCTTCGTACCAGCGCGCGATGTCGCTCGTGCGCGCATCGACGTAGATCGTGAAGTCGAAGAGGTCGCTCACGGCGAGACGATGCCCGGGGCCGGGAGGCTGCAGCACGTTCAGGCCCTCGACGATGAGCACGTCGGGCCGACGCACGGTGACTTGCGCATCGCTGACGATGTCGTAGGCGAGGTGCGAGTAGAACGGCGCGCGAACCTCGGCGGCGCCCGCCTTCACCTCACTCACGAAGCGGAGCAGTGCACGCCGGTCGTACGACTCGGGGAATCCCTTGCGGGCCATGAGGCCGCGTCGTTCGAGCTCGGCGTTCGGAAAGAGGAACCCGTCGGTCGTGATGAGCTCGACGCGCGGCGTGTGCTCCCAGCGAGCGAGGAGTTCGCGCAGCAATCGGGCGATCGTCGACTTGCCGACGGCGACCGAGCCGGCGACGCCGATGACGAACGGCGTCGACTCGAAGCGCTCGCGCAGGAACTCGCTCGTGACCTTGTGCAGCGACTTCGTACCGCCGACGTAGAGGTTCAGCAACCGACTGAGCGGCAGGTAGACCTCGGCGACCTCTCGGGGGTCGAGCGGTTCGCCGAGACCGCGCAGTTGCACGATCTCGGTCTCGCGCAATGGGGAGGGCATCGACGGTGCGAGCGCGGCCCAGTCGGCCCGATCGAGTTCGATGAACGGGGAGATCTGCGCCGCGGGCGACGACTGGCTCTGCGGATCAGGCACCGTGCCAGTGTAGTCAGGCGCTCGGGCGACGGCGCTCGGGCCGCGACGGCGGGGGAGTGCACAGCGCAGCGCCAGTACAATCGCTCCCATGTGTGGAATCGTCGGATACGTCGGAGAGCGAAACAGCCTCGACGTCCTTATGGGAGGCCTTCGTCGCCTCGAATATCGTGGCTACGACTCAGCGGGAGTGGCGGTCGTCGATGACGACGGTGCCATCGAGACCGCGAAGCGGGCCGGCAAGCTCCAGATGCTCGCCGATGAGCTCGCCGCGAACCCGCTGCATCGAGGCGGCACCGGCATCGGACACACGCGCTGGGCGACGCACGGCGGGCCCACCGATCGCAACGCGCACCCGCACCTCGGCGATGAGGGCCGGCTCGCCCTCATCCACAACGGCATCATCGAGAACTTCTCCGAGCTGAAGGCCGAGCTCGAAGGCGAGGGCTTCGTCTTCGAGAGCGAGACCGACACCGAGGTCGCCGCCGTTCTCCTCGGCCGGGAGTATCGGGCGACCGGCGATCTGCGCGAGGCGTTCCGCAGGATCGTGTCCCGACTCGATGGCGCGTTCACTCTGCTGGCCGTGCACCGCGACGAGCCCGGCGTCGTCGTCGGCGCACGCCGCAACTCCCCGCTCGTCATCGGTCTCGGCGAGGGCGAGAACTTCCTGGGTTCGGATGTCGCGGCCTTCGTCGAGTACACGAAGCGAGCCGTGGCGATCGGCCAGGACCAGATCGTGACGATCACTGCCGACGATGTCGTGGTCACCGACTTCGACGGGCAGCCGGTCGAGGTCGAGCCGTTCGACGTCGCGTGGGACGCGTCCGCCTCCGAGAAGGGCGGCTGGTCGTCGTTCATGCGCAAGGAGGTCTCCGAGCAGCCCGAGGCCGTGCGGAACACGCTGCTCGGCCGCGTCGTCGACGGTCAGGTCGTGATTCCCGAACTCGAGTCGTTCGGCGATGAGGAGCTTCGCGGAATCCGTCGCATCACCGTGATCGCGTGCGGCACCGCCGCCTATGCGGGCATGGTCGCGAAGTACGCGATCGAGCAGTGGGCACGGGTGCCGGTCGAGGTCGAGCTCAGCCACGAGTTCCGCTATCGCGAGCCGGTGCTCGATGCTGACACGCTCGTCGTCTCGATCAGCCAGTCGGGCGAGACCATGGACACGCTCATGGCCGTGAAGTACGCGCGTGAGCACGGAGCGCGAACGATCTCGATCTGCAACACGCAGGGCGCGACGATTCCCCGTGAGTCCGATGCGGTCGTCTACACGCACGCCGGGCCCGAGGTCGCTGTGGCCTCCACGAAGGCGTTCGTCGCGCAGATCGCGGCGCTCTACCTCTTCGGCCTGCATCTCGCACGGGTGCGGGGCACGCTCTCCGCCGACGCGCTCGCGACGCAGTTGGACGAGCTGGCGGCGGTGCCCGAGAAGCTCGAGGTCGTGCTCGCCGAGTCCGAGAAGGTCGCGCAGCTCGCGCACTGGATGGCCGACACGCGTTCGGTGCTCTTCCTCGGCCGTCACGTCGGCTACCCGATCGCGCTCGAGGGTGCGTTGAAGCTCAAGGAGCTCGCGTACATCCATGCCGAGGGCTTCGCTGCCGGTGAGCTCAAGCACGGCCCGATCGCGCTCATCGAACCGGGCCAGCCGGTCTTCGTGGTCGTGCCGAGCCCGCGAGGCTCCGCAGCCCTGCACCCGAAGGTCGTCTCGAACATCCAGGAGATCCGCGCCCGCGGCGCCCGCGTGATCGCGATCGCCGAGGCCGGCGACGCCGCAGTGCTGCCGTTTGCGGACGAGGTGCTTCGCATCCCGCTCGCGGCGCCGCTCTTCGAGCCGTTGCTCGCCGTCGTGCCGCTGCAGATCTTCGCGATGGAGCTCTCGCAGGCGAAGGGGCTCGATGTCGACCAGCCCCGCAACCTCGCGAAGTCGGTCACGGTCGAGTGAACGGGGCGCGGGAGGTGGCGCCGTGATCGCGGGGATCGGCATCGATGTCGTCGACATCGGCCGCTTCGAGCGTTCGCTGACGCGCACTCCCGCACTTCGCGACCGACTGTTCGCTGAGAGCGAACGGGACCGCCCTGCGCGGTCGCTCGCCGCGAGATTCGCCGCGAAAGAGGCGCTCATCAAGGCGCTCGGAGGGAACCCGGTCATCCGGTGGCACGACATGCGGGTCGTGCAAGACGAGCACGGCAACCCTGATTTCGAGCTGTCTGGCGCCATCGCGCAACTCACCCATGACCTCGGCATCGATCGGGTCCACGTCTCCATAAGTCACGACGCCGGCATCGCGAGTGCCTTCGTCGTGCTTGAGAACGGGGCAGGAGGAGCCTCGTGAGCGGGCCGACGGATGCCTCGCTGCGACCGTTCCGCGAAGCCGTCGTCGATCTCGACGCCGTACGCGAGAACATCCGCGCACTCGCGGCCGTCGTGGCGCCGGCGCTGACGATGGTGGTCGTGAAGGCGAACGCCTACGGGCACGGCGCGGTACCGGTGGCTCGGGCGGCTCTCGCGGGCGGTGCCGACTGGCTCGGTGTCGCCGACATCGACGAGGCGCACGAGCTCCGCGACGCGGGCATCGATGCGCCGCTCCTCGCGTGGCTGCACGACCCCGGCGCGAGGTTCGGCCCCGCGATCGAGCGCGACATCGACCTCGGTGTCTCGTCGATCGATCAGCTTCAGGCCATCGCGAATGCGGCGGCATCCGTCGACCGCGTGGCGGCCGTGCACCTGAAACTCGACACCGGTCTCAGTCGCAGCGGCGTCGCCCCCGAGCACTGGCCAGAGGCGGTCGCACTCGCGGCGGGGCTCGAGAGTGCAGGCCGTATCCGAGTGCGCGGCCTGTTCAGCCATCTCGCGAACACCTCTCCCGATGAGGATGCGCGCCAGCTGGCCGCCTTCGAACGCGGCCTCGAGCAGGCAGCGGCGGCGGGCCTGCGCGCCGAGGTGCGTCATCTCGCCTCGACCGCGGGAGCGCTGCGCGTGCCCGCCGCTCGCTTCGATCTCGTGCGCATCGGCATCGGCGCGTATGGCATCCCGCCGTTCGGCGACGGCACGACCGCCGCCGATCTGGGGCTGCGACCCGCCATGACGCTCCGAGGCTGCGTCGCCGCCGTGCGCCGCGTCGAGCCCGGAACCGGTGTGTCGTACGGCCACATCTGGCGCGCCGCGCGCGCGACGACGCTCGCCCTCGTGCCGCTCGGGTATGCAGATGGGGTTCCCCGCCAGGCCTCCGATCGGGCAGAGGTCTGGATAGCGGGCGCGCGCCGCCCCGTCGTCGGCCGCATCGCGATGGACCAGTTCGTCGTCGACGTCGGCGACGACCGGGTCGAGACGGGTGACGAGGTCGTGCTCTTCGGCGACCCCGAGACGGGTGCACCGTCGGCGGACGACTGGGGCGATGCCGCAGGCACCATCGGCTACGAGATCGTGACCCGCATCGGCCCGCGCGTGCCGCGCCGCTACCTTGGCGGGGCGTGATGCGGTTCGAGGCGGTCGACACTCCCGCGATGGAGTCGTTCGGTCGTGAGCTCGGGGCAGTGCTGCGCGCGGGCGACGTCGTCGTGCTCACTGGCCCGCTCGGCGCGGGCAAGACCACACTCACCCGCGGGATCGGCGCGGGCCTCGGCGTACGCGGGCCCGTGCAGAGCCCGACCTTCGTGCTCGCTCGCACCCATCCGAGCCTCGTGGGCGGCGCCCCGCTCGTGCACGTCGACGCCTATCGGCTCGGCAGCGCTGCACTGCTCGACGACCTCGACCTCGACTTCGATCGCTCCGTCGTCGTCGTCGAATGGGGCGGCGGGCTCGTGGAGGACGTCACCGATTCATGGCTCGAGGTCGTGATCGAGCGGCCGACTGGTGCGAGCACCGCGGATGCCGCGGGGCAGGTCGGCGGCGCGGGCGGCATGGATGCCACGGTCGACGGCCTCGACCGCACCGCACTCGATGCCGACGAGCCGCGAACGGTCACGGTGATCGGCCGCGGGCCCCGCTGGGTCGCCACTCCGTACGCCGCGCCCGCGTAGGCTTGAGGCCATGCTCCTCGCGATCGACACCTCGACGGGCACGAGTGTCGCCGTCGTCGATCGAGACGGCGCGAGCGGTGAACTGCGCTGTCTCGTCGAGACCGGCACCGACGACACCATGCGCCACGCAGAGGTGATCGGCGGATTCATCCGTGACGCGCTCGCCGGCGCCGGCGTCGAACCACGCGACCTGTCGGGTGTCGCGGCGGGAATGGGGCCCGGGCCGTTCACCGGCCTGCGCGTCGGAATCGCCGCAGCGCACGCATTCGCACTCGGCATCGGCCGCCCGTTCGTGCCGGTCGTGAGCCACGACGCGATCGCCTTGGCCCGGTACCGCGCGGGCGACGCAGGCCTGCTGCAGGTGGTCACCGACGCGCGACGTCGCGAGTTCGCGATCTCCGAGTACGACGGACTCGACGGTGATGGACTGCCCGTGCGGGTCAGCGGCCCCGAACTCGCGCCACGCGACGAGGTGCCCGCGCCACGCGGCATCCGCTTCGATGCCGCGATCGTCTCGGCGGGCGCGGTCGGCATGCTCGCCGAACTCGCTTTCGCCGCCGGTCGCCTGCCGCTCACGCCCGACGAGCCGATCTACCTGCGAGCACCCGATGTCACCCCGTCGGCCGGCAAGAAGGTGTTGCGATGAGCGTGTTCATGCGGAGAGCGACGACCGACGATCTCGAGCGCATCATGGTGCTCGAGCGCGCGACCTTCGAGGCCGATGCCTGGCCCGAAGACGCCATGCGCCGTGAGATCGAGAGCGAACACGGCTACTACCTGGTGGCGGTCGACGACCGGATCGAAGCCCAGCGCGACGCTCGCCCCGATCGCGATGCCGATCCGGATGCCGATGCCGATCCCGCCGGTGGCCTGCTCGGCTACGCCGGCCTCCTCGCTCCGGCCGGCGGCGGGCAGGGCGACATCCAGACGATCGCGGTCGCACCGTCGACCCGGGGCATCGGCCTCGGCCGCGGCCTCATGCACGCGCTCATCACCGAAGCTCGACGCCGTCATGTCTCGGAGCTCTTCCTCGAGGTGCGCGCCGACAACCCCATCGCCCGTGCGCTCTACGACTCGCTCGGCTTCGAGGAGATCGGCGTGCGCCGTGGATACTACCGGCGCGGCATCGACGCGGTGCACATGCGGCTGACGGTGCCGCCGGCGGTCACCCGCCCCGCCGCCGAAGACGCGGGCGAGCGCGCTGCGGGCGGCGCAGGGGCGACTCGATGAACCGCGACGCCCCGCTCATCCTCGGCATCGAGACCTCGTGCGACGAGACCGGTGTCGGCATCGTGCGCGGCACGACGCTCCTCGCCAACACGATCGCCTCCTCGATGGAGGAGCACGCCCGATACGGCGGCGTCGTGCCCGAGATCGCCGCGCGTGCACATCTCGAGGCGCTCGGGCCCACGATCCGGGCGGCGCTCGCCGAGGCATCCGTCACCTTCGCCGATCTCGACGCGATCGCGGTGACGAGTGGCCCCGGCCTCGCGGGCGCGCTCATGGTCGGCGTCGGCGCCGCCAAGGCGCTGGCCATCTCCCTCGACGTGCCGATCTACGCAGTGAACCATCTCGTCGGGCACGTCGGCGCAGACCTGCTCGACACTGCGGCTCCGCTCGAGACGCCCACTGTCGCGCTGCTCGTCTCGGGCGGGCACACCTCGCTCCTGCTCGTGCGAGACCTCGTCTCCGACGTCGAGCTCCTCGGCGAGACCATCGACGACGCCGCGGGCGAGGCCTTCGACAAGGTGGCGCGGCTCCTCGGGCTGCCCTACCCCGGCGGGCCCGAGATCGATCGGGCAGCGATCGGCGGCGACCCGCGAGCCATCCGGTTCCCACGCGGACTCACCCAGCCCAAAGACCTCGCGGAGCACCGCTACGACTTCAGCTTCTCGGGCCTGAAGACCTCCGTCGCTCGATGGGTCGAGCAGCGCGAAGCGGCCGGCGAGCCCGTGCCGGTCGCCGACGTCGCTGCGAGCTTCCGCGAAGCGGTCGCCGATGTGCTCGTGACGAAGGCCGTCGCGGCGTGCACCGAACTGGGTGTGCCGCGCCTGCTGCTCGGCGGCGGCGTCGTGGCGAATGCCCGCCTGCGCGAATTGGCCACCGAGCGAGCGGATGCCGCGGGTGTCGCACTGCGCATTCCGCCGCTGTCGCTCTGCACCGACAACGGCGCGATGATCGCCGCACTCGGCGCGCAACTCGTGATGGCGGGGCATCCGCCGTCGACGCTCGACTTCGGTGCAGACTCGACCCTGCCGGCGACCGAGATCCAGATGGCGGCCGAGTCCGCGTCGTCACGTGCGTCGGAATCCGTGCAGCCCCGTACGTAGCGCGATAGTGTGATCACGAGACCGGATGCCACTGTCGTTGACAGCGCCCGGGAGCGCCTGTCATCGTGGCGGGGTCGTATTCCACAGCATCGAGGAGAACCCACCGTGACCGATCCGAACCTTCCTGAGCAGCCCGACGGCGCAGTGCCGCCGGTACCGCCGGCGGAGACGCCCGCTGCACCGGTTCCCCCCGCCCCGCCGGTGCCGCCCGCCGCCGCGCCCGTTCCTCCCGCCCCGCCGGTGCCGCCCGCCGCCGCGCCCGTTCCTCCCGCCGCGCACCCTGCAGCGCCTCCGGCGCCCGCGTACGGCCAGCCGGCACCTGCCGCGCCGCCCTACGGCCAGCCCGCGCCCGCAGCGCCCGCCTACGGAGACGCGTCGGCCAAGCCGTCGCAGGTGCTGAGCATCCTCTCCCTCGTCGGCGGCATCGTCGGCCTCATCGGTTCGTTCTTCTACTTCGGTCTGCTGTTCTCGATCGCCGCCGTCGTGCTCGGCTTCATCGCGAAGAAGAAGGAGCCGGCCTCGAAGGGCATGTGGCTGACCGGCATCATCCTCGGTTTCGTCGGCATCCTGGTCGGCGTGATCTTCGTCATCCTCGCGATCATCGCGTTCGCGGTGTTCGCCAACTACGGCACGACCTACGGGTACTGAGGCAACCATGAGTGATCCCAAGAACCCCGACGTCCCCGATCTGCCAGACGTCCCGGAGGTGCCCGCCGAGCCCGAGACACCGAACGTTCCCGAGCCCGAGCTGCCCGACGCGCCCGAGCCCGAGATTCCGAGCGCGCCCGAGCCCGAGATTCCGAGCGCGCCCGAGCCCATCGTGCCGGTCGACGCCGCTGCGGCAGCTCCGGCATCGTCGACGCCCGACGTGCCCGAAGTGCCGTCGGCGCCTGAACCGCCGGCCGCACCCGAGCCGCCTGCCCCGCCCGCACCTCCGGTGCCCCCCGCGGCGCCGAGCTACGGCGCTCCGACGCCCCCGCCCCCGCCGCCCGCCTACGGCGCTCCGCCCGCCGGCGCGCCGGCACCGGGGCACGGTGCGCCCGCGCAGCCGGCCTACGGTGCACCGGGCCAGCCCGCCTACGGTGCACCGGCACAGGCCGCCTATGGCGCACCCGCCTACGGCACCGCCGCACCCGCGAAGGCGACACCCGTGTTCAGCCTGATCTCGCTCATCGCGGGCATCGTGGGCCTCATCGGCTTCTTCGTCGTCTTCATTCCGTTCGTCGGTGGCGTGCTGCAATTGTTCATTCCGGCTGCCGCAGTCGTGCTCGGCTTCCTCGGCAAGAAGAAGGAGCCTGCAGCGAAGGGCATGTGGCTGACCGGCATCATCCTCGGATTCGTCGGCATCGCCATCGCACTGCTCTCGTTCGTCCTGTGGGGCGTCGTCTTCTCCGGCTACGACAGCTATTACGGGTACTGAGGAGCGATCCGTGGTTGAGCGCGAGGGGGTTTCGCCCGACGGCGAGACCCCCGACCGCTCTCCCGGGGCTCGCGACGACGGGTCGAACGGTGCGAGCGACGAGCGTGCGAGGTCGCTCGAGCCCTTGGCGCCGTTCCAACCCGCCGAACCGACGTTCCGTGCCGACCCCGCGGTGCGGGAGTTCGACGTCCCGTTCGACACAGGTCAGCTCCGATCGATCTCCACCGGGCAGCTGCTCATCGTGCATCGGCCGGGCAACGACCCGACCGAGGCCGTCGAAGAGCAGACTCAACGGCGGGTGTTCAGCTGGATCGCGGCCGTCGTCGGCACCATCGGCGCCGCTGCATCGCTCTTCGTGGGCTGGATGCTGCCACTCTCCATCGCCGCGATCGTCTTCGGCGTACTCGGTCTTCGCCGCGAGGAACGGGGCCGCACGCTGGCCTTCGTCGGCATCGGCACCGGCATCGCCGGGCTCGTGTTCTCGGCCGTCTGGATCGGCTACTACGCGATCGTCTTCGGTGCTCTGCCGCACTGACTTCGAGCCGCACCGAGGTCGAGCCGACTGACGGCCGAAGCTTCACGCAAAGGTGACGGCCGTTCGGCCGGCCAGTCGACGAGCGTCGACTCAGATCCGCTCGACGAGCAGGGCGACGTGCCGGCCCGCTTCGCGAGTCAGCACGATGGTCGCAGACGCCGCGCCGCGCAACTTCAACCGGGTGCGCAGTCGGGCGGGGTCGACATCCGTGCCGCGCTTCTTGATCTCGAGCGTGCCGATGTCCCGTGCCGCCAACGCCTGGCGCAGCTGGCGCTCGTCGGCGGGCAGCCGTTCGATCACGCGGAACCCGCGAGCGAACGGCGAGTCGAACGCGGTGTCGGCGGTGAGGTACGCGATGCCGGAGCTGAGCATCCAGGCACCGTGGGCGCGCGCGAGATCACCGATCAGCCGCGCGCGAATGACGGCGCCGTCGGGCTCGTACAGGTAGTCTCCGAGCGGCCCGACCGGTGCATCTTCGCTGTCGGCCCCCGCTGTGAGTTCTTGGGCGGCATCACCGCGGATTACGAGGGCAGCGCGGCGGATGCCGGGACGGGCGACCGACCCGAACCAGACCCCGAGCTCGACGAGGTCGCCGTCGACCGAGACCCACTGCGCCTCTGCTTCTGCGGGGATCACGTCGCGATCGGTGCCGGGGCCGAGCTTCACGCCGGTGGGCATGCGCTCACCCAGCCCGAAGGCGAAGTCGAGCGAGGGGGAGTAGTCGGCGGCATCCGTGATTCTCGTCGTGGTGCCGCCTGCGGTCGTGCGTCGCGCCGGGTCGAGCCAGGCCCCATCGATGCCGCCGAGAGCGACCCGCTCGGCCTGCTCGTGCAGCACTCGCACCCGGGGAAAGGGCGTGAGGTTGTACGCGGCGATCGCCGCGGTGACCTCATCGGCCTCGGCCGCCGTGACCTCGAGGTCGATCGCCGCCATGGCGAGGGCGTCGCCGCCGATGCCGCAGCCGAGATCGGCCACATGGCCGACACCGGCCCGCGAGAAGCGCCCGGCGTGCAGCGCCGCGACCTTCAACCGCGTCGCCTGCTCGAGACCGGCTTCGGTGAACAGCATCCGCGAGGCGAACGGGCCGAACTTCGCCTCGGCCTTCCCGCGGAGCTTCGCCTGGCTGAGCACGGCGGCCACGAGGCTGGGCCGATGCCCCTGCTTGCGAAGGTCGGCGACGGTCTTGACGATGTCGGCCTTCGAGTCCCATTCGGGCAGCCCGTCGAGCAGCGTGAGGCCCTCTGGCGAGAGCAGTTCGACGAGTTCAGCGCGATCCACCCGGCCACGCTAGCATCGCATCGCCGGCGGAGCGGAGCGATGCCGATCCCCAGCCCGGCGGCCACGCTGGCATCGCATCGCCGGCGGAGCGGAGCGATGCTGATCCGCAGCCCGGCGGCCACGCTGGCATCGCATCGCCGGCGGAGCGGTGCGATGCTGATCCCCAGCCCGGCGGCCACGCTGGCATCGCGTCGCCGGCGGAGCGATGCGTTGCTGATCCGCAGCCCGGCGGCCACGCTGGCATCGCGCTGAGGCAGCGTTCGCCTATGGCTGAACGGGCTGGCACTCACGTTGCACGAGTGCCAAATCGGGCCTAGACTCGGCTTAGCACTCTCGCTCTGAGGCTGCCAACCAGTCTTCGTCAAGAAAGAGGTCAACCGTGTCGGTTTCCATCAAGCCGCTCGAGGATCGCATCGTCATCAAGCAGGTCGACGCCGAGCAGACCACCGCATCGGGTCTGGTCATCCCCGACACTGCCAAGGAGAAGCCCCAGGAGGGCGAGGTCGTGGCAGTGGGCCCCGGTCGCATCGATGACAACGGCAACCGCATCCCGCTCGACGTCGCGGTCGGCGACAAGGTGATCTACTCGAAGTACGGCGGCACCGAGGTGAAGTTCGACGGCGACGACCTGCTCGTCCTGTCGGCTCGCGACGTGCTCGCAGTCGTCGTCCGCTAGGGCGACACGATTCATCCGAGGCCCGGATGCCCAGTGGGGGCATCCGGGCCTCGTCGTCGTTCCGGGTGAGGGGATGTCGCGGCATCCGCTCACCCGCTCGTTCGCGTTCGCGGCTCCTCGCTTACCGTCCCATCTTGCGTGCGGTTCGTGTCGGAATGCGGGCGGTGCAGCGACCGGAACCGTACGCTCGAGGGGTGCTGGCCGGGCGTAGTCTGTGCTGGTGTCATCCAGCCCCGAGATCGAGACGTCCCCTCCGGCGCATCCCTCTACGGGGGTGAGCCGCTCGGGCCTCTTCTTCGCGATCGGCGCATACGGGCTGTGGGGATTCCTCCCGATCTACTTCATCGCGCTCGCGCCTGCCGGGCCGTTCGAAATCGTGGCCTGGCGAGTGCTGTTCTCGGTCGTGTTCTGCGCCCTGCTCATCGCCATCACGCGCGCCTGGCGACCTCTCGCAGTGCTCTTCCGCGATCGGCGGATCGTGCTCATCATGGGGCTCGCCGGCATCTTGATCTTCATCAACTGGCAGACCTACGTCTACGCGACGCTCTCGAACCAGGTCGTGGAGGCTTCACTCGGCTATTTCATCAACCCGATCGTCACGGTCTTCCTCGGCGTGCTCGTGCTGCGCGAGCGCCTCAACCTCACCCAGTGGATCGCGGTCGGCATCTCGATCGTCGCGGTCGTGGTGCTCGCGTTCGGCTACGGTCAGTTGCCGTGGATCGCACTCGTACTCGCGTTCTCGTTCGGCTTCTACGGATTGATCAAGAAGCGTGTCGGCCCGAAGGTCGACGCGGTCTCCGGGCTCACGATCGAGACCGTCTGGCTCGCACCGCTCGCCGTCGTGCAGCTCGTGTTCGTCGCCATGACGACGGGGCTCACGATCGGCACGGTGAGCGTCTGGCACACGGTGTTGCTGATCGGCCTCGGCGCGGTCACCGCGGTGCCGCTCCTGCTCTTCGCGGCGGCGTCCCGACGGTTGCCGCTCATCTTCATGGGCTTCATCCAGTACTTCGCCCCATTCATCCAGTTCCTCGTCGGCGTCGTCGTGCTGCACGAGCCGATGCCGCTCGAGCGCTGGATCGGCTTCGGGCTCGTCTGGGTGGCGCTCATCGTGCTGACGATCGACCTGCTCCGCGGGGTCCGCGCGTCGAGACGGGTGGTTGTCGAGCCGGTGTGACCCCCCTTCCGCGCGGGCCGGGCGCCGAGCAGGCGAGCGGATGCCGCTGACGCGCGAATTCCGCGTGAATAGGGGCCTCCTCGCTGATTCCGTGCGCCGTATCGGGGGGAGGTGTCGGCGAGATAACGATTGCCGCGGTGTTACACGGTTGTGACCGCCCTGACTTGTTTCCGCCATTGGCGCGGAATACTGTCAAACAACGGCGTCACCATGGCGCTGCATTGTGTACCAATTTCCTTCAGTCCCAAGGAGCAACATGAGCGTATTCGCGAAGGCCTCGGCCTCGCGCTCGGCTCGCGCAGCCTGGACGGGCATCGCCATCGCTGGCGTCAGTGCCCTTCTCCTCACCGCGTGCAGTTCGGGTGCCCCCGCCCCCGCCGATTCCGACGAACCTGCCGACACCGGCGACGCGCTGCCCATCGCCGAGGGCGAGCGCGACCTGTCGCTCAAGCTCGGAACGATCCTTCCGCAGAGTGGTGCGCTCGCGTTCCTCGGCCCGCCCGAAGAGGCCGGCGTTCAGCTCGGTGCCGATGACGTCAACGCGGTCGCGGACTCCGGTCTCGGCGTCGAGATCATCTTCCGCGACTCGGGCGACACCACCACCGACACCGCGACCGTCTCCGTGACCGACCTCCTCTCGCAAGACGTGTCGGCCATCATCGGTGCAGCGTCGTCGGGCGTCTCGAAGACCGTCATCGACCAGATCGTCGCTGCAGGAGTCATCCAGTTCTCGCCGGCGAACACTTCGGCCGACTTCACCGAGTACAACGACAACGGACTCTTCTGGCGCACCGCTCCCTCCGACGTGCTCCAGGGCGAGGTGCTCGGCAACCTGATCGCCGAAGACGGCAACGCGACGCTCGGCCTGATCGTGCTGAACGACTCCTATGGCACGGGTCTCGCGGAGTTCACCAAGACCGCCTTCGAGGCGGCCGGCGGTGAAGTCGTCGCAGAGGCGCTCTTCAACGAGGGCGACTCGAGCTTCGACGCTCAGATCGCTGAAGTGACGGCTGCCAACCCCGACGCGATCGCACTGATCACGTTCGACCAGGCGAAGATCATCACGCCGGCGCTCGTCGGTGCGGGCTACCCGAATGACCAGCTGTACTTCGTCGACGGCAACCTGTCGGACTACAGTGCAGACTTCGCCCCCGGCCTCGTGGCCGGTTCGAAGGGCACGCTCCCCGGTCTCGACACTGGAACGCTCGGTGACTTCACCGACCGTCTGCTCGAGGTCGACCCCGCGCTGGCCGACTTCAGCTACGCGGCTGAGTCGTACGACGCGGTCGTGCTTCTCTCGCTGGCGGCGTACGCGGCCAACAGCACCGAGGGTCCCGAGATCGCCAAGTACCTGCGTCAGGTCTCGGGCGGCTCAGGCGACGGCGAGAAGGTCACGAGCTACGAAGAGGGCGTCGCGCTCCTCGAAGAGGGCAAGCAGATCGACTACGACGGCCCCTCGGGCCCGATCACCTTCGATGAGAACGGAGACCCGACGGAAGCCACCATCGGCATCTTCCAGTACCTCGAAGACAACACCTACGAGCGCATCGGTGACGGCTGATCCGCTGAGTGAGTGAACGACAGGGCCCCGACTTCGGTCGGGGCCCTGTTGCGTGCGGTGGCGGTGTGCGGTGGTTGCGTGCGGTGGCGGCGTGCGGTGGCTGCGAGTGCCGGCTGCGAGTGGTGCGGGGCCCGGGTTTCGGCCGGGACCTTCGCGGCAGCCGTGGCATGCGAAGAGGGGCGGATGCCGCAGCATCCGCCCCTCTTCGTGTCGTGCCGTGCTCAGTCGTCGTCTTGGCCCAGCGTTCCCAAGTAGAGGCCGATGACCTTCGGGTCGTTCAACAGCTCGCGGCCCGTGCCGTGGTAGGCGTCGCGGCCCTGGTCGAGCACGTATCCGCGATCGCAGATCTGCAGGCAGCGGCGTGCGTTCTGCTCGACCATGATGGTCGTCACGCCGGCCTTGTTGATCTCCTTGACCCGGAGGAACGCCTCGTCTTGCCGCACGGGCGAGAGCCCGGCAGAGGGCTCGTCGAGCAGCATCACGTGGGGACCCATCATGAGTGCGCGCGACATGGCGACCATCTGCCGTTCTCCGCCCGAGAGTGAGCCGGCACGCTGGCCGAGACGCTTCGCGAGTTCAGGGAAGATCTCGGTGACGAACTCCAGCCGCTCCTTGAGGCCCTTCGGCTTCAGGTACATGCCCATCTCGAGGTTCTCCTGGATGGTCAGCGAGGGGAACACGTTGTTCGTCTGCGGGACGAAACCGACGCCCTGCGCGACGAGTTTGTTCGCCTGGAGGTTGGTGATCTCTTCGCCGTGCAGGTAGATGCCGCCTTCGCGCACCTTCACGAGACCGAAGATCGCCTTCAGGAGCGTCGACTTTCCGGCGCCGTTCGGGCCGATGATGCCGATGAGCTCGCCGGGCGCGGCCGTGAGCGAGCATCCGTTGAGGATGTTCACTCCGGGCAGGTACCCCGCGACGACGTTGCGCACGTCGACGACGAGATCGGTGGCCGGCGGCTCGGCGACCGCCGGTGCTGGGCTACTGTTCGTCATCGATGAGCTCCTTCAGTACTTCGATGTGCTCGCTGTCGGTGCTGCCGAGGTCGGCATCGTGGTGGGCCCCGAGGTACGCGTCGATGACTGCGGGGTTTTCCATCACCACGTGGGGATCGCCCTCGGCGACGACACGACCCTCGGCCATCACGATGACCCAGTCGGCGATGTGGCGCACCATGTGCATGTCGTGCTCGACGAAGAGCACGGTCATGCCCTCGGCCTTGAGGTTCAGGATGTGGTCGAGCAGCGACTGGGTGAGCGCGGGGTTCACCCCGGCCATCGGCTCATCGAGCATGACCAGTGTCGGGTCGCTCATGAGCGCCCTGGCCATCTCGAGGAGCTTCCGCTGCCCGCCCGACAGGCTCGCCGCGTAGTCGTCCTTCTTCGCGTCGAGCTTGAACCGGGTGAGGAGATCGAGCGCCTTCTCTTCGATCTCACCGTCTTGCTTGCGCCAGAGCGAGGGAATGAGCGAGCGGAACAGATTCTCACCGATCTGGTCCTTCGCGCCGAGCTTCATGTTGTCCATGACCGACAGGAGGCCGAGCGACTTCGTCAGCTGGAAGGTGCGGATCAGGCCCATGCGTGCCACGCGGTAG
The DNA here is from genome assembly GCF_059445415.1 of Agromyces sp. Y558. NCBI lineage: Bacteria > Bacillati > Actinomycetota > Actinomycetes > Micrococcales > Microbacteriaceae > Agromyces > Agromyces sp. Y558. The sequence continues at coordinate 218,524 of NZ_JCAIUH010000004.1, read as the reverse complement.
GCCGGCACGTGGGCGAGCGGTCGTCCTTCGAACGACCAGGTGCCCGTGTCCGGCCGGTCGAATCCGGTCAGGAGATTGAAGAACGTGGTCTTGCCGGCACCGTTCGGCCCGATCAGTGCGGTGATCGCGCCGCGGGGGATCTCGACGTGCTCGACGTCGACGGCGATGAGGCCGCCGAACGTTCGCTTGACGCTGTCGGCGACCAGGATCGGGTCGACCTTCTTGACTCCGGGCGCCGGGTCGCCGACGTGGAGCCCGGTCGACTTGACCGGCTTCGAGGAGGCTTGTTCATTTGACAAAAGCGAGCTCCTTTCGGTTTCCGAGGATGCCTTGTGGCATGAACACCACTATCAACATGATCGCCACTCCGACGAGGATGAACCGGATCTGACCGGCCTGCACCTGCGTCATGAAGGGCAGCCACCCGGCCTCGACTGCACGGGCGATGAAGCCCGAGAAGAACGAGAGCAGCACCCAGAACACGATGGACCCGAGGATCGGCCCCAGGATGGTCGCGGCCCCGCCGAGCAGCAGGATCGCGTAGATGAAGAACGTGAGCGTCGGCTGGAAATACGACGGCACGACCGCGCGTGGCATGACGAATATCATGCCGGCGAAGGTGCCGAAGAGACCGCCGATGATCAGGCTCTGCATCTTGTAGGAATACACGTTCTTGCCGAGCGCGCGCACCGCGTCTTCGTCTTCACGGATGCCCTTGAGGACGCGGCCCCACGGGCTGCGCATGAGGAGCCACGTGAGCACCACGGCGATGGCGACGATGATCCACGCGAGCACGAGGAAGAACCAGACACGATTGTCGAAGATGAACGGGCCGAAGCCGTATCGCCCAGGCGGGAACGGGTTGAACGCCAGGAGTCCGGTCTGGTACTCCGAGAGTCCGTTCGCCGAGCCCGTGACCGCTTGGAATTCGTTGGTCGTGAAGATCAGCCGCAGCACCTCGGCGGCGGCGATCGTCACGATTGCGAGATAGTCGGCGCGCAGGCGCAGCGTCGGGATGCCGAGTACGAGCGCGAACACGATGGATGTCGCGACCGCAGTGAGGATGCACGCCCACACCGGCCAGCCCAGCCTGAGAGCCGGGATCGCATATCCGTATGCGCCGAGCAGCATGAACCCTGCCTGACCGAAGTTCAGGAGGCCCGTGAAGCCGAAGTGGATCGCCAGACCCAGTGCGGCAAGTGCGTATGCAGCAGTGGTCGGGCTGATCAGCTCGACGGCCGCGTTTCCGAAGATTGCTCCCCAGTCCATGGTCTTCCCCTTCCTATCCGATTCGCTCTCGACGACCCAGGATGCCCTGTGGTCGGAACAACAGCACCACGATCATGATGACCAGCGCACCGACGTACTTCATGTCGCTCGGCAGCCACAGCGTCGACAACTCGACGAAGAGTCCGACGATGACGGCGCCGAGGAGTGCACCGAAGGCGGTGCCGAGGCCACCGAGCGTCACCGCGGCGAAGACCAGCAGCAGGATCTGGAAGCCCATGTCCCAGCTGACACCCGGCCGGAAATACGCCCAGAGGATCCCCGACAAGCCGGCCAGCGCTGAGCCGAGTACCCAGACGATGCGGATGACGAAGTTCACGTCGATGCCGCTCGCGGCGGCGAGGCTGGGATTGTCGGAAACAGCCCGGGTCGCCTTTCCGATGCGGGTCCGCAACAGGAAGTAGGCGACGGCGAGCAGTACGACGACGCTGGTCGCCATGCTCGCAACGTCGATCCAGCTGAGCGAGATCGGGCCGAGCGAGAATCGGGCGACGCCCGTCGCGCCGACGAGCTGCTGGGTCTGGCCGCCGTAGAAGTACTGGTAGGTGTACCGCAAAGCGAGCGACAGACCGATGCTGACGATCATCAGCGGGATGAGACCGAGGCCCTTCTTTCGGAGAGGTTTCCAGATCGCAGCATCGAGTCCCCAACCGAGCAAGCCGCTGAGGATCACCGCGATGATGATGGCGAGCCAGATAGGCAGCGCGAGAGTGCTCCCCAAGGTCAACGTCATCAGCGCGCCGAACGTGATCAGCTCTGCGTGGGCGAAGTTGGACAATCCCGTGGTGCCGAAGATCAGCGAGAGCCCGACCGCCGCCAGCGCGAGGAGCAACCCGAAGTTCAGCCCGTTCACTGCACGTTCCAAGAACTGGTCCCAGAAGCTGACGGTGACGCGCTCGCCCTGGCCGAGGAAGAAGTTCACCGACGCGTTGCGCGTCAGCCCGAACGTCGCCTCGCGCTCTGCGCCGCCCTCCTCGGCGACGATGACACCCTCGGGAAGCGTGTCCTCGTCGAGCGTGACGATGAAGGTGCCCTCCTTCTCGGGCACTCCCACCTCCCACCGTCCGTCGGCGTCGGTCTCGGTCTCGGCCTCGAAGCCGTTGCCCTCGACCGTGATCTGGACACCCTCGAGGGGTTCACCGTCGTACTGCACGTTTCCACGGAAGTGGTACTCGAACTCCGTTTCGGGCTCTTCTGTCGGCTCTGCCTGCTCGGTGGCCTGGGCCGTACTCCCATCCTCCGCCATCGCAGGGGACGCTGCGATGCCGGACAGAGTGAGTGCGGACAAAAGGATTCCGAGGAGGACGAGCCACCTCCTTGGAGACCGTTGGGCGAGCATTCGTGTGGGTTTCACTGCACCTCCAAGGGCGCCCCTCGAGCTGGTGGCCGTCAGGGTTCGGTCCTTTACTGCCGACAACGTCGTCGACAGTACGTGCCGATTATGTCTCATACGTTTCGCACATGAGGCAAACGGCGTTCGATTGTTATCCGGGAATGGCTCAGATGCAAACTCGCTTAACATTGGTACTGCACGCCTGACCCTTGGCGCGCGGCATTCGGGCATAACTCGACACGAGGAGCGATATGGACCAGGCCGACCCGTTCGGACTCACAGGACTCACCTACGACGACGTCCTCCTGCTGCCTGGCCACACCGATGTGATCCCGAGTGAAGCCGACACCACGTCGCGCCTCTCCCGTGGAATCACCGTCGCGACTCCGCTGCTGTCCGCCGCGATGGACACCGTGACCGAGGCACGAATGGCGATCGCCATGGCCCGTCAGGGCGGCATCGGCATCCTGCACCGCAACCTGTCGATCGCCGATCAGGCCGACATGGTCGACCGGGTCAAGCGCAGCGAGTCGGGTATGGTCTCCAATCCGGTGACGACGACGCCCGAGGCATCCGTCGCCGACGTCGACGCGCTCTGCGCGACGTATCGGGTCAGCGGCCTGCCGGTCGTCGACGCAGACGGCAAGCTCGTCGGCATCATCTCGAACCGCGACATGCGCTTCGTCTCCGACTTCGAGAAGCCCACCACCTCGGTGAGCGAGGTCATGACCAAGATGCCGCTCATCACGGGCCGCGTCGGCATGAACCCCGACGAGGCGCTCGCGATCTTCGCGAAGCACAAGATCGAGAAGCTGCCCCTCATCGACGAAGACGGTCGCCTGACGGGCCTCATCACCGTCAAGGACTTCGACAAGTCGGAGCAGTATCCGAACGCCACGAAAGACAGCGAGGGCCGCCTCAGGGTCGGTGCCGCGATGGGCTTCTTCGGTGATGCGTGGGAGCGTGCAGAGGCGCTGCGCGACGCCGGGGTCGACGTGCTCGTCGTCGACACCGCCAACGGTGAATCGGCCGGCGTGCTCGACATCATCCGGCGACTGAAGACCGACCCGACGTTCGCGCACATCGACGTCATCGGCGGCAACGTCGCGACGAGGGAGGGCGCCCAGGCGCTCGTCGACGCGGGTGCCGACGCCGTGAAGGTCGGCGTCGGTCCGGGCTCGATCTGCACCACGCGCGTCGTCGCGGGTGTCGGCGTGCCGCAGATCACGGCCGTGTACGAGGCATCCAAGGCCACGAAGCCCGCCGGAGTGCCGCTCATCGCCGATGGCGGCCTGCAGTACTCGGGCGACATCGCGAAGGCGCTCGTCGCCGGTGCCGACACGGTCATGCTCGGCTCGCTGCTCGCGGGCACGGCCGAGAGCCCCGGCGAACTCGTCTTCCAGAACGGCAAGCAGTTCAAGGCGTACCGCGGCATGGGCTCGCTCGGCGCGCTGCAAACCCGCGGCCAGAAGACCTCGTACTCCAAGGACCGCTACTTCCAGGCGGATGTCCCGTCGGACGACAAGCTCATCCCCGAGGGCATCGAGGGCCAGGTGCCCTACCGCGGGCCGCTGTCGGCCGTCGCCTACCAGCTCATCGGAGGCCTCCGCCAGTCGATGTTCTACGTCGGGGCGCGCACGATCTCCGAGCTGAAGTCGAAGGGCAAGTTCGTGCGCATCACGCCCGCAGGCCTCAAGGAGTCCCACCCGCACGATGTGCAGATCGTCGTCGAGGCGCCGAACTACACCAGGTGAAGGTCAGCGCGGCGCAGCGGAGCTGCGACGCGCTTCCTTCACCAAGGCGGTAGCCGTAGCGCCGCGACGCGCCAGCGTTGCGAAGCGTGCTGCGGCAGATCGCGAAACGCAGGGCCCGCAGCCGCGAAGCGCCGGCGCGCAGCGCCGCGACCACCGTTCAACCGACCCTCGCGTCCGCCAGCCGCGTGACCGCCTCGCTCAGCACCTCGGGCGTGCACGCGAAGTTGAGCCGGGCATGCCCGATGCCGACGCTCGCGCCGAACGTCGGGCCGATGCCGAGCGCGACCTTGGCGTGTTCGAGCGCGTAGGCGGCGGGGTCGTCACCCCAGCCGAGAGCTGAGAGGTCGAGCCAGGCGAGGTAGGTCGCGTCGGGCATGCGGTAGCGCACTCCCGGCAGCTCGTCGGCGATGAGTTCGGCGAGCAGCCGCCGGTTGTCGTCGAGGCTCGCGAGCACACCGTCGAGCCATGGCCCGCCCTCGCGGAACGCCGCGATCGAGGCGATCGAGCCGAACTGGCTCATGCGCCACTCGACTTCGTACGGCAGCGAGGCGCGCACGCGATCGCCGCGTTCGCTCGCCGTCACGATGAGCGCCGCCTTCAGGCCGGCGATGTTGAATGCCTTGGTCGCGGCCGTCACCGCGACGCCGTGCTCGCGGGCCTCGTCGGAGACCGTGAGGAACGGCGTGTACGAGACCCCCGGCTGTACGAGAGGACCGTGCACCTCGTCGGAGACGATCGTGACGCCGTGCCGGGCGGCGATCGCGGCGAGGGCGGCCAGCTGCGCGGCATCCGGAACCAGGCCGATCGGGTTGTGCGGGTTGCAGAGCACCATCGCCCGGGCGCCGGCCGCGAACGCGGCGTCGATGCCGTCGAGATCGAGCGACCAGCCTTCGTCGATGCCGCCGAGCATCGGCACCTCGACCACTCGGCCGGATGCCTCGGTGACGAGGTCGAAGAACGGCGGATAGATCGGCGGGGTGATCACGACGCCGTCGCCCGGGGCGGTGACCCGGCGCAGCACCTCGACGATGCCCATGCTGACGTCGGCGGTGCACGTCACCCGCGCCGGATCGACGTCCCAGCCGAGTCGCGCGGCGGCGAAGCCCTGGAACGCATCGGCGACCGGCAGGCTCCCCGCCGTGTACCCCGTGTCGGAGCGGCGGATCGCCGCGTGCAGGGCCGCGGCGATCGGCTCCGCGAGCGGATAGTCCATCTCGGCGACGGGCAAGGGCAGCACATCGGCGGGGTAGAGGCGCCACTTCGCGCTGGTTCGCGTGCGGAGGGCGTCGAGTGGCTCTGCGGCAGTGCGTTGCATGCCTCCAGCTTGCCGCAGAACGGCCGCGGGTGGCAGAGGGTGGGTGCGACCCGCTAGTCTGGTCGGCTGCCCGTCGGGCGGTGCGGCACCGGGTGAATTCGCCCAGCCGCGTACCGAACGGACATACCCATGGGTTTCATCGACGTCAACGGCGTCTCCTTCTCGCTGCCCGACGGACGGCCGCTGCTGGCCGACCTCGCCTTCCGGGTGACGGATGCCGCGACCACCGCCCTCATCGGCGCGAACGGTGCGGGCAAGTCGACGCTGCTTCGCATCATCCGCGGCGAGTTGCGCCCCGACGAGGGCAGCGTGCAGGTCGATGGCGGTCTCGGCGTGATGGACCAGTTCGTCGGCACCGGGCAGACAGTGGAGGGCACCGACGCCACGGTCGCGGGCCTGCTCGTCTCGGTCGCGCCGACCCGCGTGCGAGCGGCGGCGATCGAGCTCGAGGCATCCGAGAACGCCCTCATCGAACGCGACGACACCGCGGCGCAGATGCGGTACGCCACCGCGCTCGCCGAGTACGCCGAAGCGGGCGGGTACGAGCAGGAGGTCGTGTGGGACCACTGCACGATCGCGGCACTCGGCATCCCGTTCGAGCGGGCGAAGTGGCGCGAGCTCGCCACACTCTCGGGCGGCGAGCAGAAGCGGCTCGCGCTCGAGGCGCTCTTCCGGGGCCCCGAGCAGGTGCTGCTGCTCGACGAGCCCGACAACTCGCTCGACGTGCCGGGCAAGCGCTGGCTCGAATCGCAGTTGCGGGCCACTCCCAAGACCGTGCTGCTCGTCTCGCACGATCGAGAGCTGCTGGCTCGTGCCGCCGACCGCATCGTGACGCTCGAGCTCGGCGCGGCCGGTAACACGGCATGGGTGCACGGCGGCAGCTTCGAGGGCTACCACCGCGCACGAGAGGAACGCTTCGAGCGGCTCGACGAACTCCGCCGCCGCTGGGACGAGCAGCACGCCGCACTGAAGACCCTCGTCGCAACGCTGAAGGTCAAGGCGAAGTACAACGCCGACATGGCGTCGCGGTACCACGCCGCGATGACCCGGCTGCGCAGGTTCGAAGAGGCTGGGCCGCCTGAAGAGCGACCGCCCGCGCAGGCCGTCTCGATGCGACTCCGGGGTTCGCGCACCGGCAAGCGCGCGGTCGTCGGCGAGCGTCTCGAACTCGTGGGCCTGATGAAGCCCTTCGACCTGGAGGTCTGGTACGGCGACCGGGTCGCGGTGCTCGGCTCGAACGGTTCGGGCAAGTCGCACTTCCTGCGCCTGCTCGCGGGCGGCGGCACCGAGCCCGATCGCACGCTCGGGCACATCACGACCGTCGGCGAGACGCTCGCACGTGTGCCGCACACCGGCCGGGTGGTGCTCGGCGCCAGGGTCGTGCCCGGCTGGTTCGCGCAGAACCACGAGCACCCCGAGTACCGCGGTCGCTCCCTGCTCGACATCCTGCACCGCGGTGATGCGAACCGCGACGGCATGGCACGCGAGGCGGCGAGTTCCGCCCTCGATCGGTATGGGCTCGTGGCATCCGCTCAGCAGACCTTCGACTCGCTTTCGGGCGGTCAGCAGGCTCGGCTGCAGATCCTGCTGCTCGAGCTCTCGGGCGCGACACTGCTGCTGCTCGATGAGCCGACCGACAACCTCGACCTGGTCTCGGCCGAGGCGCTCGAGGAGGGGCTCTCGCGCTTCGACGGCACGGTGCTCGCCGTTACTCACGATCGCTGGTTCACGCGCGGGTTCGACCGGTTCCTCGTCTTCGGTGGCGACGGTGAGGTCTACGAGTCGGATGCCCCGGTGTGGGACGAGACGCGCGTCGCGCGAGCGCGCTGAGCGTTCAGTGGGTTGAGGAGCAGCCGACGAAGGAGGCAGCGTCACGAAACCCCGTCGTGGGTTTCGAGACAAGCTGCGCTCCTCCTCGACCCGCGGCTCAGCGGGAGTCGGTTCGGTAGGGTTGAGTGGTGACTCAGGAGATCGAGATCGGCCGCTCCAAGCGGGGCCAGCGCGTCTACGCATTCGATGACATCGCGATCGTGCCGAGCCGGCGCACTCGCGACCCCGAAGACGTCTCGGTGGGATGGTCGATCGACGCCTACCAGTTCGACATCCCATTCCTCGCGGCGCCCATGGACTCCGTCGTCTCGCCGCAGACCGCGATCATGATGGGGCAGCTCGGCGGTCTCGGCGTGCTCGACCTCGAGGGGCTCTGGACCCGCTACGAAGAACCCGAGCCCGTGCTGGCCGAGATCCGCAATCTCACACCCGAGAATGCCACGGCGCGCATGCAGCAGCTCTACTCCGAGCCGATCAAGCCTGAGCTCGTCACGGCACGTCTCGCCGAGATCCGCGCCGCGGGCGTCACCGTCGCCGGTGCGCTCTCGCCCCAGCGCACGCAAGAGCTCTACGAGACCGTGGCCGCCGCAGGCGTCGACCTGTTCGTCATTCGCGGCACCACGGTGTCGGCCGAGCACGTTTCGAAGAATCAAGAGCCGCTGAACCTCAAGAAGTTCATCTACGAGCTCGACGTACCCGTGATCGTCGGCGGTGCAGCCACCTACACGGCAGCCCTGCACCTCATGCGCACGGGAGCTGCGGGCGTGCTCGTCGGTTTCGGCGGGGGAGCGGCGTCGACGACCCGGGCGACGCTCGGCATCCACGCACCGATGGCCACGGCCGTCGCGGATGTCGCCGGCGCACGCCGCGACTACCTCGACGAGTCGGGCGGCCGCTACGTGCACGTCATCGCCGACGGCGGCGTCGGAAAGTCGGGCGACATCGTCAAGGCGATCGCGTGCGGCGCCGACGCGGTCATGCTGGGAACAGCGCTCGCGCGGGCGACGGATGCCCCCGGGGGTGGATACCACTGGGGTGCCGAGGCGCACCACCCGAAGCTTCCGCGCGGCCAGCGCGTGCACGTCGGCCAGGTCGCCCCGCTCGAAGAGGTGCTCTACGGGCCGGCACCGTCGGCCGACGGCGTCACGAACCTCATCGGGGCGCTCCGCCGCTCGATGGCGACCACGGGGTATTCCGACCTGAAGGAGTTCCAGCGCGTCGAGGTCGTCGTCGCGCCGTATCAGGGGTTGTAGCTTCTGCGGGTTGAGCCTGTCGAAACCTGGCGTCCGGATTTCGACGAGCTCAATCAGCAGACTCTTGGTTCGGATTTTGACGAGCTCAATCAGCAGAACTCCGAGCTCAATCAGCAGAACTCCGAGCTCAATCGGCAGACTCTTGGTTCGGATTTCGACGAGCTCAATCAGCAGGGGCTCTTTCCGCAGGTGGTTCGGGTAGCGTTGAATCGGATCGCGCGGCCCAGCCGTGAGGCCGTGGGGATGGAGTGGCACGATGGCGACTCAGAATTCGGCGAGCATCAAGCCGGTGACGCGTTCGACCAAGCTCGGACCAGAGGAGCGAGCGGCCGCGATCGCGCGGCTGAAGGAGAAAGAACTCGACATCCTCGTGGTGGGCGGCGGCATAGTCGGCACCGGAGCGGCGCTCGACGCCGTGACGCGAGGACTCTCGACCGGCATGCTCGAGGCTCGTGACTGGGCGTCGGGCACCTCGAGCCGATCGTCGAAGCTCGTGCACGGCGGCATCCGCTATCTCGAACAGCTCGACTTCCGCCTCGTGCGCGAGGCGCTCATCGAACGCGGCCTGCTGCTGCAGCGCATCGCGCCGCACCTCGTGAAGCCCGTGCGCTTCCTCTATCCGCTGAAGACCCGCATCTTCGAGCGGTTCTACGTCGGTGCGGGCATGATGCTCTACGACATCTTCAGCTACACCGGAGGACGCCCGCCCGGAGTGCCGCACCATCGGCACCTCTCGAAGCGGCAGGTGATGCGGGCGATCCCATCGCTCGCGAACGACGCCCTCGTCGGCGGACTCACGTACTACGACGCGCAGGTCGACGACGCCCGCTACGTGGCATCCCTCGCGCGCACCGCCTCGTTCTACGGCGCGCACGTCGCGAGCCGGGTGAAGGTCGAGGGCTTCATCAAGGTCGGCGAGCGCGTCGTCGGCGTGAAGGCGCACGACCTCGAGACCGACGAGCACTTCGAGGTGCGGGCGAAGCAGGTCGTGAACGCCACGGGCGTCTGGACCGACGACACGCAGCGCATGGTCGGCGAACGCGGCACCTTCAAGGTGCGCGCCTCGAAGGGCGTGCACCTCGTCGTGCCGCGCGATCGCATCCAGTCGGCGATGGGCATGATCTTCCGCACCGAGAAGAGCGTGCTGTTCGTCATTCCGTGGGGGCGGCACTGGCTCATCGGCACGACCGACACCGACTGGAACCTCGACAAGGCGCACCCGGCGGCGACCGCGGCCGACATCGACTACCTGCTCGAGCACGTGAATGCCGTGCTCGCCGTGCCACTCACCCGCGAAGACGTCGAGGGCGTCTACGCGGGGCTCCGGCCCCTGCTCGCCGGCGAGAGCGACCAGACTTCGAAGCTCTCGCGCGAGCACCTCGTCGCACACACCGTGCCCGGCCTCGTCGTCATCGCCGGCGGCAAGTGGACCACCTACCGGGTCATGGCGAAAGACGCGATCGACGCCGCGGTCGACGCCCTCGACGGCAAGGTGCCGAAGTCGACGACGCAAGACATTCCCCTGCTCGGGGCCGAGGGCTACCAGGCCGCGTGGAACAAGCGCGGCAAGATCGCCCGCGCGTTCGGCGTACACGAAGTGCGCATCGAGCACCTGCTCAACCGCTACGGCACGATGACCGACGAGCTGCTCGACCTGATCCGCGATGATGCCGCACTCGGCGAACCGCTGCCAGGGGCCGATGACTACCTCGGCGCCGAGGTGGTCTATGCGGCCTCGCACGAGGGAGCCCTGCACCTCGACGACGTGCTCGCTCGGCGCACCCGCATCTCGATCGAGGCATGGGATCGCGGAGTCTCGGCGGCGCCCGTCGCCGCGAGGCTCATGGGCGAGGTGCTCGGCTGGGACACGGCGCGCCAGGCGCTCGAGGTCGAGCGATACCTCGAGCGGGTCGCTGCGGAGCGCGCCTCGCAAGAGCAGCCCGACGACGAGTCGGCCGATCGGGTGCGGCTCGAAGCGCCCGACATCGTGAAGGTGGACTGAGCGCTCGTGGACTGAGCTGCGAGCTCAGCGGGCGCTCGCGCCTGGGCGCCTGGGCGTCGAGGACCGTGGACGTCGATAGACTGGGGACGATCCCGCTCGACCCGGAGGTGACCGCGCCATGATCGACGTCCGCCGGGTGGCGCTCCCCGGAGTCGGCGTGCTCCACTCGTTCACGACCGATGACGGCGTCGAGTTGTCGGTGGTCGCGCACCGAACGGGCGCCAGCGATCTCATGACGCGCGCGGCTGGAAGCGGCGAGGACCAACCGGTCACGACGGTGCGGCTGAGCGACGAAGAGGCACGCGCGGTCGCCGAACTCCTCGGCGGCACGAGCATCGTGACGTCGATCTCCGAACTCGACGATCTGCCGGGCGTGCCCATGGACTGGTTCATCGTCGACGCCGACGACGCTGTGCGCGGCCGTCCGCTCGGCGAGTTCAGTCGACCCGGTGAGGTCGTGATCGCTGCGGTCGTGCGCGACGACCACGCGTACCCGACGCCGTCCGACGACTTCGTCACCCAGATCGGCGACACCCTCGTCGCCATTGGACCGAAAGAGCGCGTCGACGCCGCATTCAGCGCGTTCCGCCACGGGGCGGCGCCACTCGAGCGCGGCGAGGACCCCAGCGCCTGATGCTCCACATGATGCTGCGCCCACGGTGGGTGCTCGCACTGCTCCTCGCCCTCGGCATCGCCGCGGCCTTCGCGCTGCTCGGCCAGTGGCAGCTCGAGCGCGCGGTCGAGCAATCGGTCGTGGTCGAGCGGCCCACCGAAGAGGTGCGGCCGTTCGCCGAGCTCGCCGAGCCCGATCAGCCGACGGAGCAGGCCGCGACCGCCCAGACCGTCGAGGTGACGGGCACCGTCGTGCCCGGCGACACGGTGATCGTCGAGGGGCGGTTGAACGACGGCGTCGCAGGCTTCTGGCCGGTCGTGCATCTCGAGGTGACGGATGGCACGCCCGGCGGGTTGCCCGTCGCGCTCGGCTGGGCCGCCGATGAGCAGACCGCTCGTGATGCTGCCGAACAGTTCGAGGCCGACATCGACCCCCTCGAACCGGTCACGCTCGTCGGCAGGTTCCTGCCGAGCGAGGCGCCGATCGCCCCCGACGACGAAGCCGACCCGTTCTCGATGCAGACCGTCGCCGTCGCGCAGTTCATCAACGTGTGGGCTGACTACGACGACCGGCCAGTCTACTTCGGCTACGTCACCGCGTCGGAGCCGGCCGCTGGGCTCGACGCCATCGTCTCGCCGCCGCCGGAGCAGACGGCTGAGCTGAACTGGCTCAACATCTTCTACGCGGCCGAGTGGGTCGTCTTCGCCGGTTTCGCGATCTACCTCTGGTACCGGCTCGTGCGCGACGCCGTGGAGCGTGAACGCGAGGAGGCGGCGGAGGCCGCGGCATCCGTCGATCGCACGCCCAGCGACGCCGCGTAGACTGAACGCATGCCGCTCGAGCCGAAATCCGCCGATCTGCCGCGCATTCGCGGGGCGCTGAAGTTCTACCAAGTGGCCTCGGTCATCACCGGCGTGATGCTGCTGCTGCTCTGCGCCGAGATGATCATGAAGTACGCGTTCCACCTCGAGCTCTACGCGTTCGGCGACCAGGGCGTGCTCGCGTTCACCCCGGTGATCGAGACGGCGGCCGGACTCGAGTCGACCGGCACGGGTGTGAACCTCTCGACCGGCATCCTCATCGCCCACGGCTGGTTCTACGTCGTATACCTCTTCAGCGACTTCCGGCTCTGGAGCCTCATGCGCTGGCCGTTCACCCGGTTCATCATCATCGCGCTCGGCGGCATCGTGCCGTTCCTCTCGTTCTTCCTCGAGGCGCGCATCGGCCGCGAGGTGCGTGACTACCTCGACGCCCGCGAGTCACGCGAGGCCGACGCGGTCGCAGCAGCCGCGACATCCGACACCGACTCTTCCGACCCCGTGGAGGCCCAGCAGTGACCGATCAGCCCACCGAGCAGCGGCCTGTGCTCGTCGTCGACTTCGGCGCGCAGTACGCGCAGCTCATCGCGCGTCGGGTGCGCGAGGCATCCGTCTATTCCGAGATCGTGCCGCACACGATCACGGCGGCCGAGGTCGCGGCGAGGAATCCGATCGGCATCGTGCTCTCCGGCGGGCCGTCATCGGTCTACGAAGAGGGCGCGCCCGCGCTCGACGAGGGCATCCTGCAGCTCGGCGTGCCGACGCTCGGCATCTGCTACGGCTTCCAGGTGATGGCCAAGCAGCTCGGCGGCGAGGTCGCGCACACGGGCCTCCGCGAGTACGGCGCGACGGCCGCCACGGTGACCACTGAGCCCACTGGGCCGGGTTCGGGCAACGCGTTGCTCGAGGGCCAGCCTGCCGACCAGACCGTGTGGATGAGCCACGGCGACTCGGTCTCGCGTGCACCCGAGGGGTTCGAAGTGCTCGCGTCGACTGCGTCGACGCCCGTCGCCGCCTTCGCCAACGACGAGAAGAAGTTTTACGGCGTGCAGTGGCACCCCGAGGTGAAGCACACCGAGTTCGGCCAGCGCATCATCGAGAACTTCCTGCACCGTGCTGCCGGCATCCCGGCCGATTGGAACTCGGGCAACGTCATCGCCGAGCAGGTCGCGCGCATCCGCGAGCAGGTCGGCAGCGCGCGCGTGATCTCCGCGCTGTCGGGCGGTGTCGACTCGGCCGTCTCCACCGCGCTCGTGCAGGAGGCCGTCGGCGACCAGCTCACCGCGGTGTTCGTCGACCACGGGTTGCTGCGTAAGGGCGAGCGTGAGCAGGTGCAGAACGACTACGTCGCCGCGACCGGCGTGCGCCTCGTCACGGTCGACGCGGCCGACATCTTCCTCGACGCGCTCGCCGGTGTCAGCGACCCGGAAGAGAAGCGCAAGATCATCGGCCGGGAATTCATCCGCGCGTTCGAGCAGGCTGAGCGCGACCTGATCGCCGAGGCCGCGGCCGACGGTGAGCCGATCAGGTTCCTCGTGCAGGGCACGCTCTACCCTGATGTGGTCGAATCGGGCGGCGGCACCGGCACTGCGAACATCAAGAGCCACCACAACGTCGGCGGCCTGCCCGAAGACCTGCAGTTCGAGCTCGTCGAGCCGCTGCGCACCCTCTTCAAAGACGAGGTGCGCCAGATCGGCCGCGAGCTGGGCCTGCCCGAGGCGATCGTCAGCCGCCAGCCGTTTCCGGGGCCAGGCCTCGGCATCCGCATCGTGGGCGAGGTTACCGGTGAGCGTCTCGATCTGCTCCGCGAGGCGGATGCGATCGCCCGTGAAGAGCTGACCGCCGCCGGTCTCGATCAGGAGATCTGGCAGTGCCCCGTGGTGCTCCTCGCCGACGTGCGGTCGGTGGGCGTGCAGGGCGACGGACGTACCTACGGTCACCCCATCGTGCTGCGTCCGGTGTCTTCGGAAGACGCGATGACCGCCGACTGGACCCGGCTGCCCTACGACGTGCTCGCGAAGATCTCGAACCGCATCACGAACGAGGTGGCGGAGGTCAACCGGGTCGTGCTCGACGTCACGTCGAAGCCGCCGGGCACCATCGAGTGGGAGTGACGCTGCGGCGGTCCGATGCGGCCCGTGCGTCGTTCGAAACGCTCGACCGCTGATGGCGACGGCCGGGAGGCAGATCTCCCTTCGAATCTCGCGTGAGGTCGGCCGCCCCGCGAGCGAGGTCTGGGCGGTCGTTGCCGACTACGGCAACGACCCGCTCTGGCGCGCCGGCGTTGCGACGATGGACCCCGACCCTTCGGGAGTTGTCGCGGTCGGCACCACGACGCGAGAGCTCATGCGATTCGCGGGCACGGCCTACCGCAATGGCGGCATCGTGACGAGCGTGGAGCACGGGCGGGCGTTCACCTGGCGGACGACCTCTGGCATCGATGCGGAGGGAGGGCGGTCCGTCGAGCCGCTCGACGGGCTGCGCTGCGTGTTCACGTTCCACGTGCGCATCCGGCCGCACGGCGTGGAGCGCTGGTTTGCCCTGCCCCTGCGGTGGATGCTCGCGCGTGCGATCCGGGCGGACATCCGGCGGCTGGAACGGCTCGCGGCCGACTGAGGCCGAACTCACTCGAGCAGCAGTCGACGGATGGCGCGGCGGTGCGACTCGACGTCGAGCGGCTCGCCCTTCCGGGTCGTGAGCTGGTGCAGGAGCACGCCGTCCGAGTAGTCCGCGAGCCAGCGCGCTCGCTCTTCGGCGCGGTCGACGCCCGCGGCGTCGACCAGGGCGCGCGCCACGTCCACGAATCGGCCGTGTCCCGCGACGACGGCCTCGGGCTCCGACAGCGCGAGCACCAGACGGGCACGCGTGAGGTCCGCCTGTTCGGTGACGAACGTGGCGAGGGTGGCCGCGAGGTGGTCGGCGAGGGCGTCGGGGTCGACCGGGGGCGGGAGCTGCGCGCCGGCGGACCAGAGCTCGAGGTCGCGTTGCTCGAGGCGCTCGACTGCGGCCGCCACGAGCGCCGCACGCGTGCGGTAATAGTTCGAGGCGGTGCCGGCAGGGGAACCGGATGCCGCGTCGACAGCGCGGTGCGTGAGCCCTTTCATGCCCTCGGCGGCGACGACATCGAGGGCGGCGTCGGCGACGAGCGTGCGGCGGTCCATGGGGCGAGTGTATCGAATCAACTACAGAAGTAGTGTGCCTACTATTTTTGTAGTAGCGTGTCGCGCATGACCCGCATACGCATCGTCGGCGGCGGAATCGCCGGGCTCGCCCTCGCGGCAGTACTCGACCCCGACCGCTTCGACGTCACACTTGTCGAGCAACGCACCGAGCTGCCCGACATCCGCACCAGCCTCGCCATGTGGCCCGAGGCCGTCGACGCGCTCGAGTCGATCGGCATCGCCGACGGGCTGCGTCGCTCGACCCCCTCCATCGACCGGTTCCCATTGCGCAGCTCCGCCGGACGCACCTGGACGGAGCTGCCGACGCCCGTGGCAGTGCTCGTCGCCCGCCATGACCTGCTCGCCGCGCTCGACGCGGCCGTCCCGGCATCCGTCGTTCGCACCACCGAGCGCATCGACCGCGTGGTTGCGGCGGCCCACGAGCTCGTCGTCGGGGCCGACGGCGTGCACAGCGTCGTGCGGCGCTCGGGCTGGGGCAGTCGAGCGGATGCCTCGCTGACGCCGTACCTCGCGGTACGCGGCGTCGTGCCGCACTCCGCGCCGACCGAGGCGATGGGCGAGTACTGGGGTCGCGGTCGCCTCTACGGCGTCGGGCCGCACCGGTCGGGTACCAATTGGTATGCCGCGTTCCGCTCCGACCTCGGGCCGCGCCGCATCGATGTCGCCGCCGCGCTCGAGCTCGCTCGGCAGGGCTTCGACGAGCTCGCCCCGAGCCTCGCCGTCGTGCTCGCCTCGGCCGCGCCCGAGGCCACCCTTGCGCAGCGCGTCTGGACGGTTCCGCGCCTGCGTTCCTACGTGAGCGGACGACTCGTGCTCGTCGGAGACGCGGCCCATGCCATGACGCCGAACCTCGGTCGAGGCGCATGCGAGTCGCTCCTCGACGCCGTCGCACTCGGGCGGCTGCTCGGGGAGCTGCCGGTCGACGAGGCGCTGAATGCGTACGACCGGGCTCGAGTTCGATCGTCGCAGCGTCTGCGTGTGGCATCCGGAGCGCTCATGCATCTCGCGCTCGCCGAACGCGCCCAACCACTGCGCGACCGCCTGCTGGCGATCGCCGGCAGCCGGGCCACGAGTCGCACCACGCCGGGCCGTCGGGACGCGAGCATCGCCGGCTGAGCACGAGTGCGAGCTGCGGTCCGCTCGACTCGTGCGGTGCAGGGACTGTTGCCGACGTGCCGGGCGATGGCCGCACCTACGGTCACCCGATCGACCTGCGTCCGGTGCCGTCGGAAGACGCGATGACCGCGACTGGATGGAGGCATGGGCGCCGTCGAGAACTCGAAGTCGACGTTGGCCGGTGCGGGCGGGCTGGCGCCGTTCGGCGTTGTGTGTGACGAGTCGTTGTGTGTGACGAGTTGCACGGTGATTCGGGCGACGCGCCGGGTTCGAGCGGCGTGCCGCGCGAATCACCGTGCAACTCGTCACTTGGCCGCGCGGATGGGCGCAGCGAGGCGCGGCACGGCGGACGCGGTCGGGCGGCGGGCACGGCGGACGCGGTCGGGCGGCGGGCACGGCGGGCACGGCGGACGCGGTCGGGCGGCGGGCACGGCGGGCGCAGCGGGCACGGCGCCGAGCGCCGGAAACACGAACGGCCGCCCGAGGGCGGCCGTTCGATGGAGCTGGTGCGGGTTGCGCGTCAGTCGCCGGATTGGGCGATCGCGAGCATGCGCAGGATCTCGAGGTACAGCCAGATGACCGTGACCATGATGCCGAAGACACCCGACCACTCGTACTTCTTCGGGGCGCGGTTGCGCACACCCTGCTGGATGAAGTCGAAGTCGAGCACGAGCGAGTACGCCGCCATGATGACGACGAGCACGCCGAGGATCAGTCCGATCGGGATGCCGAAGAACTCAGCCGAACGCAGGCCGAAGGGGCTGTCGGTCGCACCGAAGATCATGAGCCCGAAGTTCACGAGCGAGAACACCGCGTAGCCGACCATCGCGATGAGGAAGATCTTCGTCGCCTTCTTCGACGCGCGGATCTTGCCCGAGGCGAAGAGCGCGAGCGTCACGCCGACGACGACGAGGGTTGCGATGACGGCCTGTGCGACGATGCCGCCGCCGAACGCCGTCTCGTACCACGACGAGATGCCGCCGACGAAGACGCCCTGCACGCCCGCGTAAGCGAGGATGAGGGCCGGCGACGGCTCCTTCTTGAAGATGTTGACGAGAGCGAGCACGAAGCCGATGATGCCGGCGCCGATCCAGAGGAACGGGACGGCCTCGGTCGTGACCCAGCCGAGCGCGGCACCGACGAGCAGCAGGCCGAACGAGACGGCCGCCTTCTGGATCGTGGTGTCGACCGCCATGGTCTCGCCGGCGGGCGGGGTGGCGGGCTGGTTGTACATCTCTTGCAGCTGCTGTGCCGAGATGTCTGGCGCGGCCACGCCTCCCTTGGCGGAGAACGCGGAGTTCCGCGCGAAGGCGGGGTTGTCGAGAGCCATGGGTTTCCTCTGCTTTCGGCTGTGGTCTTGCTCGGGCCGCGGCTGCACGTGGCATCCGTTGTCGGAACAAACGTACCCGAGTTACCCGTGACAACGCCTTGAGTTCTCGCGGAATTCCCGCGGTTTTCGTCGCGTGCCCTGACTACGCTGGATCGCATGCTGCCCGACGAGACTCCGCGCCCTCTCGTGATCGGTCACCGTGGCGCACCGGGCTACCGCCCAGAGCACACTCGCTCGGCCTACGAACTCGCGTTCGCGCTCGGCGCCGACGCGGTCGAGCCCGACATCGTCGCGACGCGCGACGGCGTGCTGGTGCTGCGACACGAGAACGAGATCTCGGGCACCACGGATGTCGCGAGCCGCCCTGAATTCGCCGGTCGGCGCACCACGCGCGAGATCGACGGCACGGCCCTCACCGGCTGGTTCACTGAAGACTTCACGTGGGCCGAACTCGCCACACTGCGTGCGCGGGAGCGCCTCGGCCCGCTCCGTCAGGCGAGCGCGAGCTTCGACGGGCGATTCCCGATCATCCGGCTGCGCGAGCTCTTCGAGCTCATCGACGTCGCCGCGGGGGAGCAGCGGCGGCTGCTGCGGATGGTCGCCGAGTTCAAGCACGCCGCGCATTTCGATGCGCTGGGGCTCCCGCTCGACGAGCTCTTCGCAGGCGAGCTCGGCACGGCAGGCTGGGGCCGCGGCGATGAGCGGCTCATCATGGAGGCGTTCGAGCCGACTCTGCTCGACCGGCTCGGGGCACGCGGCATCCGGGGCAAGCGGGTGTTCCTCATCGAGGGCGCGGGTGCGCCGTGGGATCTCGTGCTCGAGCAGGGCCGAGCTGCGCCCCGCTATGACTCGTTCGTGACCGAGGCGGGACTGCTGGGACTCACCGGGAGATTCGACGGGGTGAGCGTCGGCAAGGCGCGGCTCGTCGGCGGGGCTCGCGTGAAGCGGGCTGCGGATGCCTCGAGCCGGCCGCTCACGGGGGCCGACCTCGTCGATGCGGCGCACGCCGCGGGCCTCGAGATCTACACCTGGACCTTGCGCCCCGAGAACCGGTTCCTGTCGGCTCCGTTCCGGCGCGGCACCGCCCGTGCGGCCTACGGCGATTGGCTCGGCGAGTTCGTCGAGGTCATGCGCATGGGTGTCGACGGGGTGTTCGTCGACCAGCCCGACCTCGGACTCGAGGCACGTCGGGCTGCGACGGTCTGACGGTTCACCACGCCTCGACGAGCTCGATGCCCTCCGCGTCGATCGCCGCACGGAACCGATCGTCGCGGAGCAGTGCGAGCTCCCATGCGCGGACGATGCCGTCGGGGCCGGCGACCGCGTGCTCGGGCGCTGGGTGCATGAAGACCTCGCTCGTGCCCTCGGGCAGTGCGGAGAGGATGCGGAGATAGCCGTCGAGGAGTGCGTCGTAGCCGCCGAGTTGCGCCGCCGAGCTGCGGTTCGTCGCGATCGCTGCGGGAATCGGCACGCCGAGTGCGTCAGCGGCAGCCACCGCCGTGGCGTGCCGTGCCGCCGTTTGGGCGGGAAGGGCGCCGCCGATGTAGAGCGTCGGGTCGCGCGGGAGCCGGAATCCCAGTCGGTGGCGCGCCGCGAGTTCGAGGGCCTCGCCCGTGAACGAGCGTCCGGTGAGTCCGTAGAGCGTGCCGGCATGCGAGTCGAGGGCGAGCGGTCGGATGCCCCAGTCGAGCAACCGCTGGAGTTGTGCGCCGAGCTCGGCGGCGACCTCGCGGGGGTCGGCCCGGGTGCCCACCTCGGCGGGATCGAACGGCAGCATGCCGTCGCCCGAGACGAGTGAGGCGGCGGCTTCGATCGGCCGCCATCCGGCGAGGCCGCGCTCGCTCGAAAGCGTCGCGTGCAGGCGCGGGACGACCCCTGCGGCGGCGACCGCGGTCGCCGCCGCCTGCGCACCGGGGGCGACGACGATGACCGTCGTCGCCGTGATGGCGCCCTCGGCGGCGAGGCGTGCGATCTCGACGGCGCTCTCAGGCTCGCGCCCCAGGTCGTCGGCGGTGAGCACGAGTCGTCGGGTCATTGCGCCGTCTCGTCGTCTGCTGCGGCGGCGCGCACCGACGCGAGGGTCGTGGCGCCGTCGGCCTCGGCTTCGGAGAGCCCCTCGGGAACCCGGATGAAGCGGGCGAGGATCGCCCCGATGACGCAGAGGATGAAGGGGTAGACGCAGAGGTACACGCGGTACGCGACATCCGGCTGGGTGCCCGGATCGTCACCCGAGTTGTAGCCGAAGAAGATGCCGAGCGAGGCGAGTGCGAGGCCCGTGATGATGCCGTTGAGCCGACCGAAGAACCCGAACGCCGAGAGGAAGAGGCCCTCGCGATGCTGGCCGTGCCGACGGGCATCGTCGTCGAGCACTCGCGCCACGATGAGATCGTTCGTGGCGAGCATGCCCGAGTAGCCTGCGCCGACGACGAGGCCCGCGAGGAGTGCCGTGACGAGGTCGACGGCGAAGAAGAGGGGAATGAAGCTGAGCGCGAGGATCACGAAGGCGAGGCGCCACGCGAACGCAGCGCCCTTGCGTCGGATCACGCGCGTCCAGACCACGAGGCCGCCCGCAGAGCAGAGGATCACGGTGGCCTGGAGGTAGAGCGCGTTCGCGACGGGCAGACCGAGGGAATAGCGCACGAACAGCTGGAGTCCCGCGAGCACGAGCGCCATGGCGCTCGCGTAGCAGGCGCCAGCCACACCGATCGACCAGAACTTCGGGTTGCGGATGATCGTGAGGAGCGTCGGGAAGAAGCGCGAGCGCTGGGCTTCGGCGTAGCGAGGGTTCTCCTTCGCGCTGAACGCCATGAAGAGGATGACGATCGTGGCGATCGCGCCATAGATGATCGCCGTCGTCGTGAAGCCGACCGTCGTCTCCTCGGTGCCGAACACCGAGGTGGTCAACAGCGGCGTCACCGCGAGCGAGACGACGAGCGCGACGAGCTGGAAGCCCTGCCGCAACGAGTTCGCCATCGAACGGGTGCGCTCGCGGGGGAAGAGTTCGGGCAGCAGGGCCCCGTAGTTCGCGTTCAGCATCGAGTCGAACGCCTCGCAGAGGATCGCGAACACCGCGAACCAGAGCACGAGTCCGATGCCGTCGAGCGAGTCGGGGGCGGAGAAGAACGCGATCATGCTCGCGGCGAGGAGCGGCGCGCCGATGACGAGCCACGGGCGGCGGCGTCCCCACCGGGTGCGAGTGCGGTCGGAGAGGTGGCCGAGCACGGGGTTGTCGACGGCGTCGATCACGGCGTACACGATCATGACGCCCGCATACACCCGCACATCGAGGCCGAGGATGTCGACGTAGTAGAGGATCATCGACCCCTTGATCATGTTGATCGGGATCGAGGTGCCGAACATGCCGATGGCGTACCGCCAGGGCGGGGTGGCGGGGGCAGGGGGCATCTCGGAGCGTTCGGTCATCATCGTCCTTCGCTGGGGGTGCGCAAATGTTACGACATTCTGAGGATGTTCGTCGAGGGGTCGGGCCGGGAGTCCAGGGCGTCGAGACGGGCACCACGAGCCCGACGCCCGAGGGGTGATGTCGGCCGTCGCGCCTACACTTGAAGGGATATGACGCTGATCCTCGACCCCGACGAACCGGCCGGCTGGCGCGAGGCCCAGCCCGCGACATCCGAAGGCCACTCCGGCTCCCGATTGACCGACGGGCTGAACCCCGAACAGCGCGAAGCCGTCGAGTACCGCGGGCCTGCACTGCTCATCGTCGCGGGCGCAGGCTCGGGCAAGACACGCGTGCTCACGCACCGCATCGCGAGCCTCATCGAGAGCCGCGAGGCGTGGCCGAGCCAGATCCTCGCGATCACATTCACGAACAAAGCCGCGGCCGAGATGCGCGAGCGCGTCCAGGCGCTGCTCGGCGAAAGCGCGTCGGGCATGTGGATCTCGACCTTCCACTCAGCGTGCGTGCGCATCCTGCGCCGCGAGGCCGAGTCGATCGGCATGTCGTCGACGTTCACGATCTACGACTCCGCCGACCAGCGCACGATTCTCAAGCGCATCATCAAAGAGCTCGCGGCCGACACCATGGGCTTCACGCCCGCGAGTGCACAGGCCAAGATCTCGAAGCTCAAGAACGAGCTCGCCGACGCAGAGACGCACGCGCGCAACGCGAACATGAACGACCCGCAAGAGGTCATGTTCCTCGAGATCTTCCGCCAGTACACGCGGCGGCTGCGCGCGGCGAGCGCCTTCGACTTCGACGATCTGATCGCCGAGACGGTGTATCTCTTCCGGGCCTTCCCGAAGGTCGCCGCGCTCTACCAGCGCCGGTTCCGGCACATCCTCGTCGACGAGTACCAAGACACGAACCACGCGCAGTACTCGCTCATCCACGAGCTGACGAGGCCCGTCGCGCGCGAGCTCGTCGAAGAACTCGACAGCAACGGCATCCTGGTGAGAGGGCTGACGGATGCCTCGGGGGCGATCCCCGGCGCAAGCCTCACGGTCGTCGGCGACTCCGACCAGTCGATCTACGCATTCCGAGGGGCCGACATTCGCAACATCTCGGAGTTCGAGCGCGACTTCCCCGGGGCGAAGGTCGTGCTGCTCGAGCAGAACTACCGTTCGACCCAGAACATTCTCTCGGCGGCGAACGCCGTGATCGCGAACAACTTCGACCGTAAAGAGAAGAAGCTCTGGACGGCCGACGGCGATGGCGCGCAGATCACGGGCTACACGGGCTACACCGCGCACGACGAGGCCCAGTTCATCGCCGACGAGATCGAGTCGCTGCACCGCGAGGGCGTCGCCTATCGCGACATCGCCGTCTTCTACCGCACCAACGCGCAGACCCGCGCGTTGGAAGAGATCTTCGTGCGATCGGCAGTGCCGTACCGCGTCGTCGGCGGCACCAAGTTCTACGAGCGCGCCGAGATCAAAGACGCGATGGCCTACCTGATCGCGGTTGCCAACCCCGTCGACGAGCTCGCACTCCGCCGCATCCTGAACACCCCGAAGCGCGGCATCGGGCCGGCGACCGAGACAGCACTCGCCACGTTCGCCGAGCAGAACGGGCTGACGTTCCGGCAGGCGATACGCGCTGCCGACGGGCTCGGCCTCGGTCCGAAGGTGACGGGCGCGATCTCGGCGCTCGCGAAGGTGCTCGACGAGGCCGCCGCGATGCTCGTGCCGGTTTCGACAGGCTCAACCAGCGAAGGAGCCGCCGACACGAACCTGGGTGCGGCGAAGGTCTCCGATGTGCTCGTGTACCTCATGGAGCATTCGGGTCTGCTCGACGCGCTCCGCAACAGCCGCGACCCGCAAGACGAGACCCGCGCCGAGAACGTCGAAGAACTCGTCGCGCAGACGCGCGACTTCGACCGTGAGAACCCCGGGGCCACGCTCGTCGACTTCCTCACCCAGGTCTCGCTCGTGGCTGCGGCCGACGAGCTCGACGACGCATCCGGCACCGTCTCGCTCATGACGCTGCACACGGCGAAGGGTCTCGAGTACCACGCGGTGTTCCTCACCGGCATCGAAGAGGGCCTGCTGCCGCACCAGATGTCGGCCTCCGAACCGGGTGGGCCCGCTGAAGAGCGACGGCTCTTCTACGTGGGCATCACGCGTGCCCGCAAGCGGCTGTATCTCTCGCTCGCGATGAGCCGGGCGCAGTTCGGCGAGGTCGCGGTGGCGATGCCGTCGCGCTATCTGCAGGAGATCCCCGAGGGCCTCATCGACTGGCGCCAGTCGCCGGGCATGGCGACGTCGCGCGGTGGCACGCAGCCGCGCGCGCTCAACGCCCGTCGCGGTGCTCCTGGCGGGGCGTGGGGTACGCGCGACCGCGACCTCGAGCGGTTCAGCGTGACGAAGTCCGACAAGCCGAAGACGGAGTGGGCCAATCGGGTCACCGGCACGGTGCGCGACAACGGCGACCTCACGCTCGAGGTCGGGGACCGCATCCGCCACGTCGACTTCGGCGAGGGCAAGGTCACCCAGGTCACGGGCGAGGGCACGAAGCGCATCGCGCACGTCAGTTTCGACACCGCAGGGCAGAAGAAGCTCCTCATCAAGATCGCGCCCATCGAGAAGCTCTGAGCGATGCCCGACTCGCGCGCATCGCACCGGCCGGAGGGGCTCGTCGCGCGACTGCGTTCGCTGCGCGCACTCGACCTCGAGGTGGCGTTCCGGGCCGCCCTCGCGGCGGGCATCCCGCTCACGGTGCTCGTCGTGCTCGGCCGCGTCGATCTCGCCGCGTACGCCGCATTCGGCGGAATGACCGCGATCTTCGGGCGCAGCGAGCCGTACCGCACACGGTTGCGCACGGTCACGGCCGCAGGGGCGGTGCAGCTCGGTGCGGTGGGCGTCGGCATCCTGCTGTCGGTCGCCGAGGCGCCGCTCGCAGTCGAGGCCGCCGCGCTCGCCGCGGTGATCGCCCTCGTGATCGTGCTCTTCAATACGCTCGGGGTCACGCCGTCGGGGCCGTTGTTCGCGGTCTTCGCCGTGCTCGTCTGCGCGGCCCAGCCCGTCGACGACGGCAGCGGATGGCTCCGCTGGGGCGTCGCCGCGGCCGCGGCGACGTTCGCGTGGTTGCTTGCGATGTCGGGATGGCTCTTGCGCCGCGCCGTGCGCACCCGCGGGGAGCAGATCTTCAAGTCGCTGCCTCGCACGACGCCGGTTCGGGTGCGGGCGTACGCCGACCCCCGGGTGTGGCTGAACGTGGTGCAGAGCGTCGTCGCGGCCCTCGTCGCCGGCGGCATCGCCGTGTTGCTCGGCATCGGCCACCCGTACTGGGCTGTGGTCAGCGCCGTCGCCGTGATTCCTCCGGCGAGGTCCGCCCACACCGTGCAGCGCGCGTGGCACCGGGTCATCGGCACGGCCGTCGGCGTCGGCGTCACCGGGCTCGTGCTCTGGCCCGATCCGCCGATCTGGGTGCTCGTCATCGTCATTGCGATCTGCCAGTTCGCCGCCGAGATCCTCGTGGGTCGGCACTACGGGGCTGCGCTCGTCTTCGTCACGCCGCTCGCACTCGTGGTCGCGAGCCTCGCCGGCTCGACGTCGCTGCCGGTGCTGCTCGGTGACCGATTGATCGAGACCGTCGTCGGCGCGGTGATCGGCGTCGTGGCGGTGCTCCTCGCCCGAGGCTTCGTCGAGCGCGTGCCGATGCCACCGCCGACCGCCGCCACACCGAGCATCCGACCGAAGGAGGAACCATGACCTGGCCGACCCGCGCCCGACGCACGGTGTACGAGAACCCGTGGATCACCGTCACCGAAGACGAGGTCGTGCGTCCCGACGGTCACGACGGCATCTACGGGGTCGTCGAACTCAGAAACGACGCCGTGTTCGTCGTCGCGATGACCGACGACGACGAGGTGCTCCTCGTCACGATCGACCGGCACACGGTCGGCGAATCCGTCGAGGTGCCGGCGGGTGGCACCGACGGTGAGAGCCCGCTCTCGGCCGCTCGCCGCGAGTTGCTCGAGGAGACCGGCCACGAGGCGGCCGAGTGGCGCGAGATCGGACGCATGACCGCCCTGAACGGCATCTGCCGCGCCCGTGAGGTCGTCTACCTCGCGACGGGCCTGCGCCACGTGGCATCCGTTGCCGACTCTCAGGCCGAAGAGGGCATCAGCCGCCTGCAGGCGGTGCCGTGGCGCGAGGCCGTGCGCATGGTGCGCGACGGCGAGATCACCGACGGCGAGACCGTCGCGGCGCTCTTCTACGCGGCAGCAGCGCTCGGTCGCATCGGCTGATCGGCGTCGCGCGACGGATTGCGCCCGGGGCTTGAAGTACTCATCGGCCTGAATGTAGTATCTCTACTACATTACGTACGCCTTCGACGGTGGGGAGAGGTGAGTCACGTGGCACCCGTTGATGCGGTCATCGAAGTGCACGGACTGCGAATGCAGTACGGATCCCACGTCGTGCTCGACGGCGTCGATCTCGACGTGCATCGCGGCGAGGTCGTCGCGCTGCTCGGACCGAACGGCGCCGGAAAGACGACGACGATCGAGGTGCTCGAGGGGTTTCGTGCCCGAGACGACGGCACGGTGCTCGTCTTCGGCGAAGATCCCATTCACGCCGGTGAGGCATGGCGGGCACGCATCGGCGTGGTCCTCCAATCGTGGCGCGACCACGGCCGGTGGCCGGTCGGGGAGCTCCTCCGCCAGTTCCGTTCGCTGTACCTGCCCTTCGTCGAAGCCGGCCGGTCGGGGCCGTACGAGGTGGATGAGCTGCTCGACATGGTGGGACTCGCCGAACACCGCACCGCGCGTGTGCGGTCGCTGTCGGGTGGCCAGCGTCGGCGTCTCGACGTCGCGATCGGACTGGTCGGACATCCAGAGCTGCTCGTCCTCGACGAGCCCACGACCGGTTTCGATCCGATCGCCCGGCACGAGTTCCACGAACTCATCCACCGCCTGAGCGATTTCGATCGCACGACCGTGCTGTTCACGACCCACGATCTCGCCGAAGCAGAGAAGATGGCCGACCGCATCCTCATCCTCGACGGCGGTCGCATCGTGGCGAACGGGAGTGCCGTCGAGCTCGCCTCCGCCGTTGCCGGCGCGAGCGAGGTCACCTGGCGCGAAGACGGCATGTTCCAGGTGCACAGCGCGGCCGATCCCGTGCCGTTCGTGCGAGAGCTGCTCGCACGCCCGGGCGTCGAGATCACCGAACTGCAGATTCGGTCGCAGACCCTCGAAGAGACGTACCTCGCCATGGTTGCGAAACGGGAGGCCGACCCGGTCGGAGTGACGGCCGGCGAGAGGGGAGTGGCATCGTGAGCGCGACCGCATCGGCCGTGCGGGCGGGCATCCGCAGGGGGCTCACCGAGTTCGGCATTTCGCTCCGCACGCCGAGCGAAGCGTCGTACATCGGCGTCGGCATCGTCATCGTGGTGGTCGTGCTGTGGTTGAACCGCGACGCCGAGATCGTGCCGGGACTGCCGGCCGCCTCGTTCATCGTCGCGAGCATCCTGACCATCCAGCTCGTCTTCGTCGCGTGCTATAGCCTCGCCGCTGTGGTCGCGACCGAACGTGAAGACGGCACACTCCTTCGAGCGCGATCGCTGCCGACGGGTGTGCTCGCCTATGTGACCGGCATCACTGCGAAGACGCTGGCCGAGTTCGTGACGAACGTCGGCATCACACTCGTCGCCGCGGCGATCCTGCTCGGTTCGAGCCTCGGGCTCGACTGGGCCGATATCGCCGTCGTCGCGGGAATCCTCGTCGTCGGATTCGTCGCGTTGACGACCCTCGGGTTCGTGCTCGGGGCGATCTTCCGCAATCCCCGCATGGTCGGTGGGTGGGGCATCCTCGCCGTGGGTGCGCTCGCCTGGTTCTCCGGCCTCATCCAGCCGCTCGCGGGCATGCCGTCGTGGGCGCAGGCAATCGGCCAGGCGACGCCGCTCTACTGGGTCGGTCTGGGGCTTCGGAGCGCGTTCCTCCCCGACGAGTTCGCGAGCCTCGAGATCGACGGGTCGTGGCGGTTGCTGCTCGCCTTCGCGGTGGTCTCCGCCTGGGCGATCGCGGGCCTCCTGATCTCTCCGATCCTCATCCGCCGGGTGGCCAGGCGCGAGACCGTCGCGGGCATCGAAGCCCGGCGCCAAGCCGCGCTGCAGCGCGCATGAGCACGCCCGCCGGTCGTGACCACGGTCGGTCGGAACAGGTGCACAACCGGGTGGCGATGCTGCGTGCCGATCGTCGCATCTCGCGTCGCGAACTCGCCGACGCGCTCGGCGTGCATTACCAGACGATCGGATACCTCGAACGGGGCGAGTTCAATCCGAGCCTGCACCTCGCGCTTCGCATCGCCCGGTACTTCGACGTGCCGGTCGACTTCGTGTTCTCGCTCGACGAGTTCCCCCATCTCGGCTCGCACTCGGCGTGAGTGCGGGGTGCGGGCGCGATGCGTGGGCTCGACGGCGCGCACCGATTGCCGGCCCGCCGGTGCGATCACGACTACACCGCGACCCCGAGTGCGGCGCCGATCGCCCACGTGACGAGCAGCGCGAGCGCGCCGCCGATCGTGACGCGGAGGATCGCGCGGAGCACGGGGCTGCCGCCGATCCAGGCGCTCAGCCAACCGGTGATGGCGAGCGCGACGACGACGGCGACGAAGGTCGTCGGGATCCGCCACTCCGGCGGTGGCAGCAGGATCGCGAGCATCGGCAGCACGGCGCCGACGAGGAATGAGAGAGCGGATGCCCCGGCCGCATGCCATGGGTTCACGACGTCGGTCTGGTCGATGTGGAGCTCGACCTCGAGGTGCGCGGCGAGAGCGTCGTGCGTGGTGAGTTCGCGGGCCACCGTGTCGGCGGTCTCGGCGGAGAGCCCCTTCGCCCGGTAGAGCCCCGCCAGCTCGGCGAGCTCCTGCTGCGGCATGGTCTCGAGCTCCCATCGCTCCTTCGCGATGAGTGCGCGTTCGGAGTCTCGTTGG
Organism: Agromyces sp. Y558; assembly: GCF_059445415.1. Lineage (NCBI taxonomy): Bacteria > Bacillati > Actinomycetota > Actinomycetes > Micrococcales > Microbacteriaceae > Agromyces > Agromyces sp. Y558. The sequence goes on along the minus strand of NZ_JCAIUH010000004.1, from coordinate 190,293 downwards.
CTCGAGACGGAGACGTACTCGCCGAGGCCCATCGAGATGGCACCGGCGACCACCGCCGCGACTCCGGCGACGAGCACCGGGCCGACGTCGTCGGTGGCGGCCGCGACGCCGACGACGAGCGCGGCGACCGAGACGATGCCGTCGTTCGCGCCGAGCACTCCGGCGCGCAGCCAATTGAGCTTCGCGTGCACCGAGCCGTCGTGCGGGTCGGTGCGGTGGATCGGTTCTCCGGCGGCCGTCATCTCGCCAGTCTTCCACCGTCCGAGGCGACTGCACGAGTGTGTGCGCTCGGCCGGCGGGCCGGGCAGAGCCGGTTCGGCCGCGCCGAACGGGGGGAGTAGCATGGAACATGGCCCACTTATCTTGACGTCGAGATTCTTCGGCGCGTCGGGCCGACACCCACCAGCCCCTGTGCGCTTTCGCGCGTGCGGACCGATTGGAAGTAGAGCGTGGATCTTTACGAGTACCAGGCCAGAGACCTGTTCGAGCGATACGGGGTCCCGGTGCTCCCGGGCATCGTCGCCGACACCCCCGATGAAGTACGTGCGGCGGCCGAGCAGCTCGGCGGCGTCGTAGTCGTCAAAGCCCAGGTGAAGACCGGCGGCCGCGGCAAGGCCGGCGGCGTCAAGGTCGCGAAGACCCCCGACGAGGCCTACGAGGCCGCGAAGGCGATTCTCGGCCTCGACATCAAGGGCCACGTCGTCAAGCGCGTCATGGTCGCCGGTGGCGCACGCATCGCGCAGGAGTTCTACTTCTCCGTGCTGCTCGACCGGGCGAACCGCTCCTACCTCTCGCTCACGAGCGTCGAGGGCGGCATGGAGATCGAGGTGCTCGCCGTCGAGAAGCCCGAGGCGCTCGCTCGCGTCGAGGTCGACCCGATCGCCGGCATCGATGCGGCGAAGGCCCGCGAGATCGCGGTCGCCGCGAACTTCCCGGCCGAGCTCGTCGACAAGGTCGCCGATGTCTTCGTGAAGCTCTACGAGGTCTACAAGGGCGAAGACGCGACCCTCGTCGAGGTCAACCCGCTGATCCTCGACGAAGACGGAAACGTCATCGCACTCGATGGCAAGGTCACGCTCGACGAGAACGCCGAGTTCCGTCACGCCGGCCACGCGCTCCTCGAAGACAAAGACGCCGCGGACCCGCTCGAGGCCGCCGCGAAGGCGCTCGACCTCAACTACGTCAAGCTCGACGGCGAGGTCGGCATCATCGGCAACGGCGCGGGCCTCGTCATGTCGACGCTCGACGTCGTCGCCTACGCGGGCGAGAACCACGGCGGCGTCAAGCCCGCCAACTTCCTCGACATCGGCGGCGGCGCCTCGGCAGAGGTCATGGCCAACGGCCTCGGCATCATCCTCGGCGACCCCCAGGTCAAGAGCGTCTTCGTGAACGTCTTCGGCGGCATCACCGCGTGCGACCAGGTAGCGAAGGGCATCGTCGGCGCGCTCGCCGAGCTCGGCTCCACGGCGAACAAGCCGCTCGTCGTGCGTCTCGACGGCAACAACGTCGTCGAGGGTCGCCGCATCCTCGAGGAGGCGGCGCACCCGCTCGTCACCCTCGCCGAGAACATGGACCAGGGCGCCGACAAGGCCGCCGAGCTGGCGAACGCCGCGTAGTTAGGGAATCGAAGAATGACTATCTTCCTCAACAAGGACTCCAAGGTCATCGTCCAGGGCATCACCGGCGGCGAGGGCTCCAAGCACACGGCGCGCATGCTCGCGGCGGGCACCCAGGTGGTCGGCGGCGTGAACGCCCGCAAGGCCGGCACCACGGTGCTGCACCCCGACAAAGACGGCAACTCGGTCGAGCTGCCCGTCTTCGCCACGGTCGCCGAGGCCATCGCACAGACGGGGGCGGATGTCTCCATCGCCTTCGTTCCTCCGGCCTTCACGAAAGACGCCGTGGTCGAGGCCATCGACGCCGAGATCCCGCTCCTCGTGATCATCACCGAGGGCGTTCCCGTCGGCGATTCGGCCGAGTTCTGGGCGTACGCCAAGGAGAAGGGCAACACGACCCGCATCATCGGGCCGAACTGCCCCGGCATCATCAGTCCCGGTGAGTCGCTCGTCGGCATCACGCCCGCGAACATCACCGGCAAGGGGCCGATCGGCCTCGTGTCGAAGTCGGGCACGCTGACCTACCAGATGATGTACGAGCTGCGCGATCTCGGCTTCTCGACAGCCATCGGCATCGGCGGCGACCCGATCATCGGCACGACGCACATCGACGCGCTCGCCGCGTTCGAGGCCGACCCTGAGACCAAGGCGATCGTGATGATCGGCGAGATCGGCGGCGACGCCGAAGAGCGGGCGGCCGACTTCATCAAGTCGAACGTCACGAAGCCGGTCGTCGGCTACGTCGCTGGCTTCACGGCTCCCGAGGGCAAGACCATGGGTCACGCCGGCGCCATCGTTTCCGGCTCCGCCGGTACCGCTCAGGCGAAGAAGGAGGCCCTCGAAGCCGCCGGTGTCAAGGTCGGCAAGACGCCGTCCGAGACCGCCGCGCTGCTCCGCGAGGTGTACGCCGCGCTCTAGACACTTCCGCTCGACGAACGGCCCCGCAGACTTCGACCTGCGGGGCCGTTTTCGGTCGGCGGGCGGATGTCGGTTGGGACTCGTGCCATGAATGAACGACTCGTCATCACCTCTCACGTCAACCCACCTGATGCGTGATCGTCGTGAGCGAGTGTCCTGGCACCTCGAGGACGAACTCCTGAGACTGAGCTTCTATTCGCACCGACCGAGGCTGGTCGGCGCCATTCCAGACGATGACGACCAGCGAGCCGGCTGGGGTGCGAAAGGCGATCTGCCGCAGGTCCGTCTCATCCGAAGACGATTCCACCCGCACGGAACCGGGCGGCACCGCCGAGCCGGCGTGCGCGAGAACGTAGTACTCGGCATTGCGGGTCACCGTGCCGTCATCGGCGATGGTCACGACGCCGGAGCACGATTCACAGCCGCCTCGATGCGGCCCGTGCTGCTCGTTCAGAGCCAGGTTCCACGTGAGCACGCCCGTCGCCTGATTCTCGAGCGCACTGATGAGCAGGTTCGTCGATTGCCACGAGAACGTGTCAGCGAAGACCTTCTCGGGGGCATCACCTGGCGCGCCCGACCCTGAACACTCGGTCACCCAGATCTGCATGTCGCCGAACTGCTCCCAGATCTGCAACTGCGCCGAGGCATCCCCGAAGTAGCAGTGGTAGGCGATGCCGTCGAGCCATTCGGCGGCTGTCGTGCGCAAGAGGTCGGCGGGATACTGAGAAGCCGGGTCCTCTCCTTCGGGCGTCGAGGCGGCGTCGGCCGGACTCAACGTCCAGTTGTGGTCGTATCCGAGGATGCCGGTGTCGAGCCCGGCGTGGGCCAGCGCCGGGCCGAGCCGCTCGATCAGCTTCGCCTCCTGCCAGACAGGCATGTCGGTGCCGGGGTAGCCGTCGGGATGGCGCAACTGCGGCTCGTTCTGCACCGTGAGCAGAGCGATGTCGAGACCGGCATCGCGGTATGCCTCGACGAATCGCACCAGATACTCCGTGTAGGTGTCGTACGCCCGGTCCTCGTCGATGAGACGACCTCCCTCGAGCGAACCGCTCGTCTTGAGCCATGCCGGCGGGCTCCACGGCGATGCGATCAAGCGTATGTCCGGGTTGATGGCGAGCACTTCCAGCAGGACCGGAATCATGGACGCTCGGTCGGGTGCGATGTCGAAGCCGTCGAGCGACCAGTCCGTCTCGCCCGGCGGGAGATCATCGAAGGTGAACGCGTCACCTGCGACGAAGTCCGAGGCGCCGATCGGCAGACGCAGCACCGTCAGCCGCACCGGCCCGTGCGGCGAGAACAACTCGTCGATCAGCGCCGCCCGCGCAGCCTCCGGAATCTGTGCGAGCAGGTCTGCGGAGGCATGGGTCATCGCAGCCCCGAATCCGCGGATCTCCTGTGCTGTCGTGGCTGAATCGACGCGGATGTCCGGCGGCTCGTTGCCGGCCGATGAGGTGACTTCCACGCTGATCTCCTGCAGTCGCTCACCGCCGTTCGCGCTCGTCGTCACTGCGACCGGTCGACTGCGCTCCGGTGCACTCGACTCCGCACTCTCTGTGCCTCCGGTCGGTGGTGATGCGGTGGAGGTCGCGATCGTGATGGCCACGACGGCCATGAGGCCGGCGACGACCAGACCCGCGATGACCCACCCGACCTTCCGCTGGTGGAGCCAGTCGGCACCAGGTCGTCGCGTGCTGATCATCTGTGCTCCTCTCGCGGGAGGTGAGGACGAGATGGGCCCGGCAGCGCCGGACCCCTCTCGTGTGCAGGCGAGTGCTCAGCCGGCTTGCCGTTGCAGTGCGAACGATTGAGCCGGATCGTCGGCGTTGCAGGAACGCTGCACGATCCGGGCACCGTCGTCGCGCACTCCGCCGTCGACCGCCAGGCAGCGGCCGCTGTGCACGGCCACGAACTGGTAGTTGCCGTCGCCGATGCGACGAAGCTCGAACTGCTGGTGGCGATCCCTCGTCCACTTCCCGAGCTCCGCCGGCGCTCCGTTCGCCCTCGATGCGTCCGCGATCTCGAGCGTCAGGGGTGCGTTCACGTTCCTGATGCGATAGATATCGCGCTTCACCTTCGTCAGTGTCCACTCCGCGTTCGCCTGCGGTGCGGGGCAGGACCATTGCTGCACCGGGGTGCCGACGGCCGTGCCGTGGTCCACCGCATCCAGGCAGGCTCCCGACCCCTCGTTGACGATCGTGTAGACCGCCCGGGTCGAGATGCCGGAGGCTTCCTCCTTGTCCGCCGACCTCACCTTCACTGCGTCATCGAGGCGGATGTCCTGTGAGGACGAACCGACCAGGATGTCGAGCGTGCCGCGTGGTGTGACCCAAGCGTCGGTGTACGAGTCCCAATACGAGAAGGACTCCCGTGACAGGTCGATCGTGATCTTCTCCGACTCGCCCGGCTCCAGGTACACGCTGGCGTATCCCGCCAGTTGTTTCGGTGCCGACTGGACGACGTTCGTCGGCAGGGCCCCGACGTACACCTGCGGTGACTCGGTTCCCGCCGTGTCGCCGGTGTTGGTGACGGTGAAGGTGGCGGAGACGCGTGCGTGGCCACGCGATTTCGTTTTCAGGTCGGAGTACTCGAACGTGGTGTACGACAAGCCGTGCCCGAACGGATACTTCGGCGCGATGCCGAACTCCTCATATCCCCGGTAGCCGACGAAGACACCCTCGGTGTAATACGAGTCGACTCCGATGCCTGGATATTGCTCGGGTGTCGAAATCGGCGTCTCACCCTCTGAGACGGGGAACGTGACCGGCAGCTTGCCCGACGGTGACACCTCACCGAAGAGGATCCTCGCCATCGCCGCCCCTTGATTCTGACCGCCGAACCACGCCTCGAGGATGGCGGGAACGCCGTCTTCCCACTCGACCGTGGTCGGGCCACCGGTCGTCAGCACGACGACGGTGTTCGGATTGGCCGCCTTGACCGCGTCGATGAGTGCCTCCTGCCCGCTGGGCAGTCCGATGTCGGCCTTGTCACCGCCCTCCGACGAGTAGTCCCTGACGACGACGACCGCAACGTCGGATTCAGCTGCCAGGGCCGCTGCCTCCGTCGCCTTCGGGTCGACCAGACCCGCCGGCTTCGTCCAGCCCAGCTTCATGCGCGGACCCAGATCGCCGGTGGCACCGCTCGCGTCGTGGGTCGCGGTGACGGTGTAGCCCTGCCCCCCAACCAGATCGAGCGTCACCGTGTCCGTGGTGAGCGCTGTCGTCGTCGTCTCGAGAATCGTCGCGCCGTCCAGAGTCACTGATGCTTCGCCTGCCGCGACGAGTTCCAGTTCGTATGTTCCGGAGGCAGGCGGGGTCAGTGTCGATGAGTACGACGTCGCGGCGATGCCGCCGCCCGGAAGCGTCGGCAGCAGCGGCGATTGCGCGTTGAACCCCTCGAAGTAGAAGAACCCGCCGTTGATCGAGATGTCCTGCAGGGTCTCCTGATCGATGACGTTTCCGCCCGCGTCGTACACGATCACGTCGGCGCCCGGACTGCCATTCGAGCTTCGGAGGTAGTCCGACGGAATGGCGTCCATGCCGGGCAGGAGCGTCGAGGAGGTGACGAAGTCGGTACCACGCGCCAACGAGACGGTGGCCCCCGGCACCACGTCGCGAATGCCCTGCAGCGGAGAGATCGTCGAGGTCGGAATCTGGATCAGTGAGCTGCCACCGCCGGCGGTGACGTTGTCCGCGTCAGCGCCGATCACCGCAACGGAGTCGATCGCTGACGGATCGAGCGGAAGGAGTCCGTCATTCTTCAGCAGCACCATGCCGTCCTCGGCGATCCGCTGCGATTCGAGAGCATGGCCTGCCTCATCGAACGGTTGCTCGACCGGAGGAGTATCGAACAGTCCGATGCGGAACATGGCTGTCAGGATGCGCAGTACCGCCACATCGATCTCCGACTCGGCCACCTCGCCGTTCAGCACTGCGTCCTCGAGCGCAAGGAAGAATCCGAAGCTCGGCTGTTCCTGATCGAGGCCGGCGCGGAACGCCGGAACCGAGCTATGGGTCGCGCCGTAGTCGCTCATCACGAAACCTCGGAAGCCGATCTGGTCGCGCAGGATGCCGTTCAACAGTTCGGAGTTCTCACAGGCGTAGATGAAGTTGATCTTGTTGAACGAGCACATAGCTGTGGCGGGATCGCTTCCCTTGACTCCGATGTCGAACGGCCGGATGTAGATCTCCTGCAGCGCCCGTTCGCCCACAATGGCATTCCCGCCGCTCAGGCGATCCTCCTCTTGGTTGTACGCCGCGTAGTGCTTGATGTCACCGGCGACATTGTGGGATTGGATGGCGCTGAGCTGCGCCGCCGCGAGCGTTCCCGACAGCAATGGGTCTTCGCCGTAGCCTTCGAAGCCACGACCTGCGACGCCGACTCGCGCCATGTCGACCGCGGTGCCGAGCGAGACGTTGTGACCGGTCTTGAAAGCTTCGTCGCCCATCACGTCGCCGTACGCAGCCGCATCGGCGACGTCGAACGTGGCGGCCAGCGCGATGGGGGCCGGCAATGCCGTTGAACGCTTGCCGTTCACGTTCGGGTTGGCGATTCGGATTCCGGCGGGGCCGTCGGCCATGGTGAGCGCGGGAATTCCGAGACGCTCGATGGGAGCATTGTAGAAACCGTAGAAGTTGTTCAGTTCGCCCTCGAGCATGTCGATCTTCTCGTCGAGCGTCATCTGTTCCAACAGCGCCTGGGCGCGCGTCTCGGGAGAATCCACCGGGGCGCCGAGTGCCGCTCCCGAGCCTGAGACGACGGCCACTGCGGCTACGAGGGCCCCAGCGGCGATGAGTGCGATCGAGGTCTTGCTCGATCTCCGTTGATCGATGTGGATGCGCATATCCGTTTCCTCATCATGAGGTTGTTGCGAGATGCGAGCAGAGATTCCCGGGCTCGAAGCCTCGCTCGCCGTTCCTGTGGTGCCGTGGTCGCTGCCACGTGGGGCATCGCGGTCGATGGCACGGAGCCTCCCATCTCGAGAGTCGGGCGCATGTCACGGGACCGTGATTGGCGCGAACCGTACTTATTAGCGAGGGGGATGACTTCACACGATCCGATTCAGATCGCGGTCGCGCTCGATGAATTCGGGAGAGCGTTAAGGGCATTGTAGATCCATCCTCGACAGCCGCAAGCCCCCATTTCCAACGGCATCGCGACTGCCCGGCGGCGACGCAGTACGTCGGCAGCGCGGCTCGCGCGCTGACCGGCGGGCCCGTCTCGGTCGCCCTGATCGATGTCGTGCCAGAGTGGGAACATGAGCGAAGACTCGGCGCGAACAGAACGTGAGTCCTTGGTCGAGCCGACACCGGATGCCGTGAATGCGATGCCACGGGGACGCGCGCGTCGGACGATCGCGAACGAACTCGTGCGCACGACATTCGTCACCGAAGAGAGCGTGTACGGCGTCATCCTCGTCTCGGGCATGATCGTCGTCGCCGGCGGACCGGGGACGAACGCCTTCGAGGTGTTCTGGAAGGTGGTCGGGACCGTCATCGTCTTCTGGGCCGCGCACGTCTACGCCGGCACGGTGGCGCGCCACGGTCTCGAGGAGGGGCACGTCATCGGGTTGCGCGATGCGTTCCGTGCTTCGTTCAATCGTGCGCTCGGGCTGCTCGCCTCGGCGATGATCCCGTCGCTCATCCTGCTCCTCGGTTCGACGCGGGTCGTTCCCGATGCCGTCGCCATTTGGACTGCACTCTGGGCGGGCGTCGTCGTGCTCGCCGTGCTGGGCTGGATCGCCTTCGCACGGCGCGGAGTACGCTGGCCGATCCGGCTCGCGGGCTCGCTCGTCACCGCGATGTTCGGCGTCGCGATGATCGCCCTGAAAGCCTTCATCCACTGAATCCGTGCGGTGGGCCGCCGGTGGCGATAGGTTTCTCACAAAAGGGGGAGCCATGGCCGGCACGAACGAGGCTGAGCTCGAGGCACGTATTGCGGCGCTCGAAGCTGAGAACGAGACGTTGCGCGCGAGCGTGCTCGACGCCGAGCCGGCGCGGGAGGCACCGGGGGCGGATGCCGCGGCATCCGTCGCCCAGCAGCGTGCCAGGCGCGGGTGGGGCCGCAGCGTCACCGCCGTGGTGCTCATCGTCGTGGGGCTCCTGCTCGCACCCGTCGCGGTGATCTCCGCGTGGGCGCGCCTCGAACTGGCCGACACTGATCGCTTCGTGGCGACGTTCGCGCCGCTCGCCGAAGACCCGGCGGTGCAGGCGTACCTCGGCGACGAGGTCACGGCCGCCATCGAGGAGCAGGTCGACATCCCGGGGATCACGGCCGACCTGTTCGACGGCATCCGGGAACTCGGGCTGCCGCCTCGTGCCGAGGCCGCGCTCGGCCTGCTCGAGGTGCCCGCGACGCAGGGCATCCAGTCGCTCGTCTCCGACGTCGTCGATCGGGTGGTCGAGTCCCCGGCCTTCGCGGATGTCTGGGCGTCGACGCTGCGTATCACCCACCGGCAGTTCGTGGCCGCCATGGAGGGCGACCCCGACGCCGCACTCGCGATCGGCAGTGACGGCACGCTCTCGGTGAAACTCGGCCCCATCGTTGAGGCCGTCAAGCAACGGCTCATCGAGCAGGGCGTCGGATTCGCCCAGGCGATCCCGACGGTCGACCGGGCCGTCGTCATCGCTCAAGACGACGCCTTCGCATTGATCCGCACGATCTACGCGCTCGCCATCGGGGTCGGCACCTGGCTGCCCTGGATCATCCTGGCTTTCCTCGTCGTCGGCGTCGTCGTCGCGCGCAAGCGCACGAGGGCGCTCGTGTGGACCGCCGGCGGTTTCGCGCTCTCGATGCTGATCCTCGCGAGCGGTGTCGGTGTCGGTCGCTGGTTCTTCGTGGGCGCCGTCAGTCCGTCGGTCATGCCGCCGGATACGGCCGAGGCGATCTATTCGGGGCTCATCGAGATCATGATGTCGACGATCGTGGCACTCGTCGTACTCGGCGTGCTCGTCGCCGTGGTGGCCTGGTTCTCGGGGCCGTGGCGGCCCGCCCGCGCACTGCGCGGGTTCGCCGAGTCGGGTTTCGCGGCGGTGCGCCGCGCCGCGGCCGCGCACGGGATCACGACCGGTCGCTTCGGCATCGGGCTCGACCGCTGGCGAGTGGTCGTGTATGTCGCGATCGCCGTGATCGCCGCACTCGTCGTGCTGTTCTCTCGGCCCGCCTCGGCCGGTCTCGTCGTCACGACGCTTCTCGTCGCCCTCGTCGCCTTGCTCATCGTCGAGTTGCTCCGGCGACCTCAGGGTGAGGTCGCTGCCGACGGCGCCGCCGCTGCCGAGGACGCCGACGCCGACGCTGCTGCTGCCGCTGCGGTCGACGAAGAGGTCGAGGTGCTCGTCGTCGCCGGAACCGATGGCGTCGAGACCGGTGTCGAAGTGATCGAAGGCGCCGACGCCGCGACCCCGAGTCCGCCCGACACCGCACGTCCTGCCGACTGAGCGGCTTCGGCCGGGATAAGCTCGGCGTCGGAATGAGACGCACGACGATCGCCCTGCTCGCCGGCCTCGAGGCATCCGTCGCCGCCCTCATCGGCCTCGGCATCGCGCTCGTGCCGCTCATGCTGCTCTGGGCCGTGCACTTCGGTCTCGCCGTCGACGCGACGATCTTCTTCCGCGCGGCAGCCGACGTGTGGCTGCTCGGGCACGGGGTCGACCTCGAGCTGCAGATCGACGCGGTGACGGCGGCCCGCACCGGACTGCCGGGCGCGGGGGACCCGTTCCCGATCACGATCGCACTGCTCGGGTTCGCGCTCATCTCCGTCGCGTTCGGCCGCCGCATCGGCCGCCGTTCGGCCGCCGAGGGACATTCGTTCACGGGTGGCCTGGCAGCGATCGGCGTGTACGCGCTCGCCGGATTCGTGCTCGCGGCGACGGCCGGCGTCGATGGCGCACGCTCCTCGCTGTGGCAGGCGGCACTGCTGCCGGCCTTCACGATGGCGGTCGGTGTCGTGATGGGTGCGGTCTTCGAATCGCTGCGCGACGACCCGATGACGGATGCCGCGAGCAGCGTCGTGCGTCGTGGCATCTCGGCACTGCCCGCGGTGCTCGTTCGCAACGTGCGCGCCGCAGTACGAATCGGCGCGGGCGCCGCGTTCGGCGTGCTCACCGTCGCGGGGGTGCTCGTCGCGGGGCTCATCGCCGCCGACTACGCGACGATCGCTGGGCTCTACCAGTCGCTCGGCACCGGCATCGACGGCGGCATCGCGCTGACCGTCGCCGAACTCGCTCTCGTGCCGAACGTCGTCGTGTGGGCGGCGGCGTGGCTACTCGGGCCGGGCTTCGCGCTCGGCGCCGGTACCTCGGTCTCTCCGGCCGGCACTCTGCTCGGGCCCGTGCCCGGTATCCCGTTGCTCGGTGCGTTGCCGACCGAAGCAGCGCCGTTCGGTGCGCTCTGGCTCATCGTGCCGGTGCTGCTGGGCTTCATCGGCGCCTGGCTCGTACTCGGCGGCGAGGCATCCGTGCGCCCTTCCGCTCGCGGCGGCTGGTGGACGCCGCTCATGGTCGCTGTCGGTGCGGCGCTCGTCTCCGGAATCGTGCTCGGCCTGCTGGCCTGGTGGTCTGGCGGCGCTGCCGGCCCGGGTCGACTGGCCGACGTCGGCCCGAACCCATGGGAGGTCGCGGTGATCGCAGCGGCGACCGTCGGCGTCGGGGCCATCGTCGGCGGGTATGCGGCGCGTCGGCGTGGCCCTCACGACGACGAGGGCGTCTTCGCCGTGACCGGTGCGGATGTCGGGAGCGGTCTGCGCTGATATCCGGGCCTGCCGGGGTGGTCGCGCGAGTGCTACTCTGCGCGTGACCGCTTGATCGAGGAGGATCGATGTCGGCTCCCAACGAGACTGCGCCACCCGCAACTGAAGGCAAGGGCCTCGCCGCAGGAACACTGGGCCTGTGGGGTTCGACCGTCATCGGTCTCGCCTCGACTGCGCCCGTGTACTCGTTGGCCGCCACGCTCGGGTTCGTCGTGCTCGCGGTGGGTGCGCAGGCGCCCATCGCCTTCATCATCGCTTTCGTGCCGATGCTGCTCATCGCCTTCGCCTACCGCGAGCTGAACCGGGCAGTGCCCGACTGCGGTACGACCTTCACCTGGGCGACGAAGGCGTTCGGCCCCTGGGTCGGCTGGCTCGGCGGATGGGGCGTCGCGGTCGCCGGCACCGTCGTGCTCGCGAACCTCGCGCAGATCGGCGGCATCTACTTCTGGCTGCTGGTCTCGCCCGACCTCGCCGAGAACGTGCCCCTCGTCACGGCGACCGGCGTCGTGTTCATCGCGCTCATGACGTGGATCAGCTGGCGCGGGCTCGAGATCGGTGAGCGGATCCAGAACGTACTGCTCGCGGTGCAGTACATCGCCCTCGTACTCTTCGTCGTGTTCGCGGCGGGCGCCGTGATGACGGGCACCGCGCCCGAAGGGTCGACCGCGCCGAGCGCCGACTGGTTCAACCCGTTCGCGTTCGAGTCGTTCGACGGCCTCGTCGAGGCGGTGCTGCTCGCACTGTTCATCTACTGGGGTTGGGACACCTGCCTCGCGCTGAACGAGGAGACCCGCGACCCGAAGCGCATCCCTGGGCGCGCCGCGGTGCTCACGACGCTCATCCTGCTCGTGACCTACGTCGGCGTCGCCGTCGCGGCGATGTCGTATGCGGGCCTCGGCGACACGGGCCTCGGGCTCGCGAACGAGGGCAACGCCGACGACGTGTTCTTCGCGCTGAAGGACGCGGTGTTCGGGCCGTGGGCCTGGCTTCTCGTCGTCGCCGTGATGATCTCCGCGGTGTCGTCGACGCAGACCACCATCCTTCCGACGGCGCGCGGCACGCTCGCGATGGCGGTCTACAAGGCGCTGCCGAAGCGGTTCGCCACGGTGCATCCGCGTTACCACACACCGTCGTTCTCGACGCTGCTCATGGGCTTCGTGGCCATCGTGTTCTACATCGGCATGACCCTCGTCAGCGACAATATTCTGCAGGACACGATCCTCTCACTCGGCCTCGCGATCGCGTTCTACTACTCGATCACGGGGCTTGCGTGCGTCTGGTACTTCCGCAAGACGCTCTTCAGCTCGTGGCGCAACTTCTGGAATCGACTCGTGTTCCCGCTCGTCGGGGCGGTGCTGCTGATCTTCGCGTTCGTGTTCTCGGCGATCGACATGCTCGACCCCGACTACGGGTACACGGTGCTCTTCGGCGTGGGCGGGGTGTTCGTCGTCGGAGTGGGATCGCTCGCGCTCGGCGCCGTGCTCATGGTCGTCTGGTCGTTCTTCGCCGACTCGCGACCGTTCTTCCGCGGTGAGGCGTTGAACCGCGAGACGGAGGTGCTCGTGCCCGAAGACGAGCAGAAGGTCATCCGCTCCGTCGACGGCGGCCTGGGCTGAGCGGCGTCGCGGTGGCGCAGTTTCGAACCTCTGGCGGCCGGTAGGCTCGAAGCGCTGAAGCTCTTCGTCCTGATCTCGGGCGTCGCGATGGCGCAGTTTCGAACCTCTGGCGGCCGGTAGGCTCGAAGCGTGCTGAAGCTCGTCGTCCTGATCTCGGGCACCGGTTCGAACCTTCGTGCCCTACTCGACGCCTCCGCCGACGCGGAGTTCCCGGCCAGGGTCGTCGCCATCGGCGCCGACCGCGATGCCGAAGGCCTCGTGCTCGGCGAGGAGTACGGCGTACCGACGTTCTCGGTGCCGTTCACGGCGTATCCCGATCGCGACAGCTGGGGCGAGGCTCTCATCGAAGAGGTGCGGCGCTGGGAGCCCGACGTGGTCGTGCTCTCGGGCCTCATGCGGCTCGTGCCGCCGGCCGTGGTCGACGCGTTCTCGCCGAATCTCATCAACACGCACCCCGCATACCTGCCCGAGTTCCCGGGTGCGCACGGGGTGCGAGACGCGCTCGCAGCGGGCGTCACGCAGACCGGTGCGAGCCTCATCGTCGTCGACAACTCCGTCGACGGCGGCCCGATCATCGCGCAGGAGCGCGTGCCGGTGCTGCCGGGCGACACCGAGTCGAGCCTCCACGACCGCATCAAGCCCGTCGAGCGGCGCCTGCTCATTCAGACCGTGCTCGACATCGCCAACTCGCACCTCGACCTGAAGGAACTCGCACGATCATGAGCGGCCCCACGCACGACCCGAGCCTCTACCGCGAACGCGACCTGGTACCGGTGCGCCGGGCACTGATCGCAGTCAGTGACAAGCGCGGCCTCGTCGAACTCGCGACCGTGCTCGTGGGTGCGGGCGTCGAGATCGTCTCGACAGGAGGCACAGGCAAGGCCATCGCCGACGCCGGACTGCCGGTCACGCAGGTGGCCGAAGTCACTGGCTATCCCGAGCACCTCGACGGTCGCGTGCGCACGCTGCACCCGGCCGTGCACTCGGGCCTGCTCGCCGATCTGCGGCTCGAAAGCCACGAGGCCGAGCTCGCGGGCCTCGGCATCGAGCCCTACGAACTCGTCGTCGTGAACCTCTACCCCTTCGCCGAGACCGTCGCAGCGGGCGCCGCTCCCGACGCCGTGATCGAGCAGATCGATATCGGCGGCCCCGCCATGGTGCGCGCTTCGGCCAAGAACCACGCGAACTTGGCAGTGGTCGTCTCGCCCGATCGCTACGACGAGATCGCCGCCGCGGTCGCCGCGGGTGGCACGACCCTCGCGCAGCGCACCGCGCTGGCCCGCGAGGCGTTCCGGCACACGGCGTCGTACGATGTCGCGGTCGCCTCGTGGCTCGGCAGCGTCGTCGCCCCCGACCAGCCGGCCGACGAGTCGCCGTTCCCCGCGTGGGTCGGCGGCACCTGGACCAAGGACTCCGACCTCCGCTACGGCGAGAACTCGCACCAGAAGGCCGCGCTCTATGCCTCGTCGGGAGGTCGACCCGGCATCGCTCAAGCCGTGCAGCTGCACGGTAAAGAGATGTCGTACAACAACTACGTCGACGCCGATTCGGCCGTGCGCAGCGCGTTCGATTTCGCAGAGCCGGCCGTCGCCATCATCAAGCACGCGAATCCGTGCGGCATCGCCGTGTCGTCTGCCGGGGCCCCTTCGACAGATTCAGGGAGCGCTGACCCGATCGCCGACGCCCACCGTCGAGCGCACGAATGCGACCCGGTCTCTGCGTACGGCGGCGTGATCGCTGCAAACCGCATCGTCACTCTCGAAATGGCCGAGACGGTGTCGGGCATCTTCACCGAGGTGCTCATCGCGCCGGCGTTCGAGGCCGAGGCGCTCGAACTCCTCACGAAGAAGAAGAACATCCGGCTGCTGACGCTGCCTGAGGGGTTCACGCCGACGGCCGTCGAGCTGCGCCAGGTCTCGGGCGGGCTGCTGCTGCAGCAGGCCGACCGGCACTTCGCGCCGGCTTCGGAGTGGACGCTCGCCGCGGGCGAGCCCGCCGATGCTGCGACACTCGCCGACCTCGAGTTCGCGTGGAAGGCGTGTCGCGCCGTGAAGTCGAACGCGATCCTGCTCGCTTCGGGTGGGGCCTCGGTCGGCGTGGGCATGGGCCAGGTCAACCGGGTCGACTCGTGCAAGCTCGCGGTCGAGCGTGCGGGGGAGCGGGCCGCGGGTTCGGTCGCGGCATCCGACGCCTTCTTCCCCTTCGCCGACGGCCTGCAGATCCTCCTCGACGCTGGGGTGCGCGCGGTCGTGCAGCCCGGCGGTTCGATCCGCGACGACGAGGTCGTCGCCGCGGCCCGCGCGGCGGGCGTCACGATGTACTTCACTGGCGAGCGCCACTTCTTCCACTGATCGCTCACGCCTCTCTCTCTCTCTCTCTCTCTCTCTCTCTCTCTCTCTCTCTCTCCTTCTGCCACCCCGCCACGTTTTGTAGGACGTTGGCGCTTCTGTAGGACACCTGCCGCATGGGACGTCCTACACAGCGCCAGATGTCCTACAAACCACGGCGCGCCGCGTGCGGGGCATGGGTGAGGTGGCGCGACGAGGTGGCCAGACGGAGGCGTGGCGGTGCGGGGCCGTGTGCGAGGTGTGTGCTGGATGCCGCGGCATGCGAGCGAGCGCATGAGCGTGGCGGTACCCTTGAAACGAACCCGCGCTCATGAGGCGCGCGGCCAGGTTCCGCCCACGAAGCGGATGAATCAAGGAGAACGGTCGATGACGATCACCCACGCCGCGGCGACCCCCGCAGCCGAGGTCAATGCAGCACTGCCGACGGAGGCCCCCGAGCACGAACGGGTGCTCATCACCCGCGGCTCCCGCTCCGGCCTCACAATCATCGTGGCCGTGCATTCCACACGGCTCGGCCAGGCACTCGGCGGCGCTCGCCTCTGGCGGTACGGCCAATGGACCGACGCTCTCGCCGACGCACTCCGCCTCTCGCAGGCCATGACCCTGAAGAACGCCGCGGCCGGTCTCGCCCGTGGCGGCGGCAAGTCCGTGATCGCGATCCCCGCCGGAACGACGCTCGACGTGGCCCAGACCCACGATGCGATGCTCGACCTCGGCGACGCCATCGAGTCCCTCGGCGGCGCGTACATGACCGCTGAAGACGTCGGCACGAGCGCCGAGCTCATGGCCGTCGTGCACGAGCGCACCGAGCACGTCTGCGGGCTCCCGCCCGAGCAGGGCGGCGTCGGCGAGCCGGCGGATGCCACAGCCGCGGGTGTGCACGCCTCCATCCTCGCGACACTCGGCGAGGTGTTCGGTTCGAAAGATCCGGCCGGGCGCCACTTCGTGGTCGCGGGCCTCGGGCAGGTCGGAGGTCGCTTGGCACGCAGCCTCGCCGCCGCCGGCGCTCGCCTGACCGTGACGGATGTCGCGCAGGGCAAGCGCGCCCTCGCAGATGAGCTCGGCGCGAAGTGGGTCGAGCCGGCCGAGGCCCACCTCGTCGAAGCCGACGTCTTCGTGCCGTGCGGGCTCGGCGGTGTGCTGACGCCCGAGGTGGTGCGCGGTCTGCAGGTGAGCGCCGTCGTCGGCGCCGCGAACAACCAGCTCGCCTCGCGCGATGTTGCGGCGCTCCTGCAGCAGCGTGGCATCGTCTGGGCGCCCGACTTCGTGGTGAACGCAGGCGGGGTCATCTACCTCGACGTCGCGAGTGGGCCGGGCGCCGATCAAGCGGCGCTCGACGCGCGCATCGCCGGCATCGGCGACACCGTGGCATCCGTGCTGCGCAGTGCTCACGACAGCGGGACGACGACGCTCGAGGCCGCGGAACAGCTCGCACGCACGAGGCTCGACGCGGGCCGCTGAGGCGACCGCGGTGCGGCTCGTGGAGGGCCGGCTGGAGGCGCGCGCCGGGTGTGTGTGCGGCGCATCGGTGCGGCTCGTGGGGGGCCGGTTGGAGGCGCGCGCCGGGTGTCTGTGCGGCGCATCGGTGCGGCTCGTGGGGGGCCGGCTGGAGGCGCGCGCCGGGTGTCCGTGCGGCGCATCGGTGCGGCTCATGGGGGGCCGGCTGGAGGCGCGCGCCGGGTGTCCGTGCGGCCAGTAGGCTCATGCCATGACGTCCCCCGCCATGCCCCCGACCGCCCCGGCCCGATTCACTCCGGCGATCACCCCGGGGCGGCGGGTGGCGGCGGTGTTCGCCTCCTCGGCGGCAGTCGCCTGCTCGGCGATGCTCGTCGCGCTCCTGGCGTTCTTCATCGGCAGCGGCCAGTCGCCGCAGGTGCTCAGCCAGGTCGTCGGTCACTTCGCGCTCGCCGCGTTCGTCGCGTGGGTGCTGCTCTCCGTCGCGAACGCGGTGGGGGCGACGCGGGCGTGGTTCCTCACGCTCATCACCGGATTCGCATCAGGATGCCTCGCCGCACTGATCGCGACGACCGTGACGGCCAGCGCCGCAGGCAACCCGTTCTCGGGCGCGGTATTCCTCTTCGTGGTCGGGTCGCTCGTGAGCCTCAACCTCATCTTCATCATCGCGATCATCGTGGGCGAGATGGTGCTCGCACCGCGTGTCTTCCGCGGCATCCTCGGCTACGCGCCCGCCGTCGCCGACCGACGAATCGCGCTCGTGCGCATCCCGGCGTCGAACCTCGACGAGGCCGTGCTCACCCACCGCGACCGGCAGCCGATCGACCAGGCGCTCGCCGACCGGCAGTGGGACAACTACTGCGCCGCGCTCGTGGCCGAGGGCTGGGAGACGATCGAGGTCGACGCGGCGCCCGAGCTCGCCGACTCGGTGTTCGTCGAGGACATGGTGGTGATGTTCGGCGACCTCGCGGTGCTCGCGAGCCCCGGCGCCGAGTCGCGGCGCCCAGAGGTCGAAGCGGTCGAACGTGCGGTGCGCGCCGTGCCGGGCGTGACGGTGACCCGCATCGAGCTGCCGGGCACGCTCGACGGCGGCGACGTGCTGAAGGTCGGCTCGACGGTCTACGTCGGCGCATCTGAGCGCACGAACGCCGAGGGCATCAGGCAGTTGCGCACCTTGCTCACTCCGCACCGCTACACGGTCGTCGCGGTGCCCATCACGAAGGCGTTGCACCTCAAGAGCGCCGCGACGGCGCTGCCCGACGGCACGATCATCGGCGAGCCGGCTCTGCTCGACGTGGCGAGTCTCTTCCCGCGCTTCCTGCCGGTGTTCGAACCCGAGGGCGTCGCTGTCGTCGAGCTGTCGCGCGAGTCGCTGCTCATGTCGTCGTCGGCACCGCAGACGGCCGCGATGATCGCAAGTCTCGGCTACCGGGTCGTGACCGTCGACATCGGCGAGTTCGAGAAGCTCGAGGGCTGCGTCACATGCTTGTCGGTGCGGGTGCGCTGAGCGAGACCGCCCGGCCGTCGTGGAGTTCGAGCACGTGGTCGGCGCGCCCGACGAGTGCCGGGTCATGGGTGGTCACGACGGCGGCGACTCCGCGCGCATGCACGAGCTCGCCGATGAGATCCATGACGGTCGCCGCGGTGCCGCTGTCGAGTTGGCCGGTCGGCTCATCGGCGAGCAGCAGTTGCGGCCGCGCGGCGAGCGCTCTCGCGATACCCACCCGCTGCTGCTGGCCGCCCGAGAGTTCGTATGGACGTTGCGCAGCGTGACCCGCGAGGCCGACGAGTTCGAGCGACTCGGCGACGCGCGCGTCGCGTTCGGCGGGCGCCATGCGCTGCAGGCGAAGCGGCACCTCGACGTTCTCGGCCGCTGACAGCACCGGGATCAGGCCGAACGACTGGAAGATGTACCCCAGTCGGTCACGGCGCACCGTCGCGAGCGCGTCTTCGCCGAGCGCTGAGAGTTCGTCGTCGCCGAGGAAGACCTGACCGGCCGTCGGCCGGTCAAGGCCCCCGAGCAGGTTCAGTAGTGTCGTCTTGCCCGCGCCCGACGGCCCGGTGACCACGAGCAGTTCGCCCGGCTTCACCTCGAGCGAGACCTCGGCGACGGCGTGCACCGCGCCAGCTTTCGACTCGAAGACGCGGCTGATCGATTCGGCACGAAGCGTGGTCATCGTGGTTCCTCCGGTTCGTCGGTGACGGCGTTCCTCGAGCGTGTCGAAGTGGCATCGGCCGCCCGTTCTGCTGCACGACGTTCGCGCCGACTCGACGGCGCCGAGTCCGCCGGCTCGGCCGGGCCGGATGCACCGTGGTCCACTGGGGAGCCACCGGCAGCCGGCAAGCCACCGGCAGCCGGGGTGCCACCGGCAGTCGGCGAGCCGCCGTCGCCGGTGCGGTCGGTATCCGTGGCACTCGTGGGCGCGGCATCGATCGTTTCGGGGGAGGGCCGTGCCGCGGCATCCGCTCGCCCCTCGTCGCCCGGCCACACGCCGACGTGGTCGGCTTCGAGTGCGAGGCGCACGCGGTCCCTCAGCTCGAGGCTCTGCATGAAGTCGTGCGGCAACTGCAGGCGGCCGACTCGATCGAGCACGGCGAACTCCTCGGCGATGTGCTCCTCCTCGCCGTACTCGTCGAGCCGTGTCGAACGCAGCACTTCTGTCGAGGTGCGCCCGTCGCGGATCTGCACGGTGCGCCGCACGTGGTCTGAGACGGTCGGGTCGTGGGTGACGATGAGCGTGGTGACCCCGAGCTCTTCATTGACGCCGCGCATCGCCTCGAGGACGGCGGCGGAGGTCGCCTCGTCGAGTTCACCGGTCGGCTCGTCGGCGAGCAGCACGTGCGGTGAGTTCGCCAGCGCGACCGCGATCGCGACGCGCTGCTGCTGACCGCCCGAGAGTTCGCCCGGACGCCGATCGCGCGCATCGCCGACGTTGAGCAGCTCGAGAAGCTCGTCGACACGGCTCGCCCTCGCCGCACCACGGAGGGTGCCGGCGACGTTCATCGCGAGGGCGATGTTCTCGCCGGCGGTGAGATAGGGCAACAGGTTGCGGGAGGTCTGCTGCCAGACGAAGCCGACCGTGTGCCGCTGGTACGCCACGCGTTCGCGCCCGCCCATAGTGAGCAGGTCGTGTCCGGCCACGTGGGCGACACCCGCTGTGGCGGTGTCGAGGCCGGAGAGGATCGTCAGCAGCGTCGATTTTCCGGAGCCGGATGCGCCGACGACGGCGACCATCTCGCCGGGATCGACGCGGAGGTTCAGTCCCTGCAGCGCTTGCACCTCGACGCCGTCGGCGCTGAAGATGCGCACCAGGTCGGTACACAGGATGTGCGGTTGCGCTCCCGGTGAGGCGTGCGGCCGCTGCGTCGCCTGCTGTCCCTGCTGGCCTGGCTGCGCCTGCTGCGTCTGGATGTCGGTCGGGGTCACGGGGTCATCCTTCCTCTTCCTTGCGCATCGCGCGAGCGGCGTTCACGCTGCCGTCGATGCGGGATGCCGCGGCGGCCGCGACAACGGTCACGAGCACGCTGCCCGCGAGCACCGCGGTGATGAGCCAGGGGTCGAACGTCACGGCGGGCTGCACGTCGCCGTTCGTGAACGCACGCAGGTCGATCGCCGAGAGCACCACGAACGGCAGCGCCGCTCCGAGGAGCGCCCCGGCGACGAGGGCGATGATCGCGACCGGTCCGATCTCCCAGGCGACGAGTGCGCGCTCGCCGCGACGGCCGAGGCCCAGAGTCGACAGGAGCGGCAACAGCCGGTCGCGGGCCGGACGGCCGACGACGAGCGTCAGCACTATCGCGAGTGCCGTGAGCAGGCTCGCGAGCACGATGGCGAGGATGAGCGAGAGCACGAGGGCCTGCGTCGTGGGCTTCGCGCGAAGTTCCTCGAGAAGCTCGTCGGGAGTCGTGACCGTCGCCGAATGGCCGGCGATCTCCGCGAGTGCCGCGGTGATCTCGTCGGCGTCGGCACCCGGCTCGAAACGAACGAGCACCGTGCGCGGCACGAGCGTATCGGTGAACGGTTTCGCGTTCACACGATCCATGAGCACCCAGTTCGAGCGAGGTGAGTACGCGGTTCTCCCGTCGACGACCGCGAGCGCTTCGAACTCGTGGCCGTCGAGTTCGGCGGCGTCTGCGCCCTCGACGATGTCGGCGACGGTCTTCGAGAGCACGACGGGCACCGCGTCGGCATCCGGTGACTCGAGTCCGGCGGGCAGGGGGGTCGACCCGGCGCGATCGGCCTGCACGCGACGCATCTGCTCGGAGTCGATCACGATGAGCGTCGATGTGCGGGAGCGCCCGTCGGCGCTGACCTTGGTCGGGCTCGTCGAGAACACCGGCGCGATCGCATCGACACCCGGTACTGCTGCGAACTCGTCGAGCTGGACGAGCGTGAACGGCGTGCCGCCCACCGAGGCGTCGGCGCCGACCTGCGCGTCGGCGGCGCGATCGACGCCGGCCTGCACCGTGCCGAGCAGCACCGAGGAGAACACCGCGACCGAGACGCCGACGACGACGGCCAGTACCGGGACCAGGCCCGCCGAGGGGTCGCGCAGCGCTCGCGCCGAACCGAGGAACGGCACGAGATCGGCTCGGCGCGCCGTGCGGCGCACCAGAGCCGAGAGCGGGAGCGGATAGAGCCGAAGCACGACGAGACAGGCGAGCAGCGAGAGGAGCAGCGGGACCGCGGCCAGCAGCGGGTCGACGCCGGTCGTCGCGGCGGAGGTGGAGAGACCGCGGCGGAACAGCAGCACGACCGCGGTGACCGCGAGCACCGTGACGAGCACCTCGGCGATCCACCGGAAGCGGCCACTGCTCGGGCGACCGAGATCCGACCTGGCTCGCCGCAGCGGGCTGAGTGCGGGCTCAGCTGCGACGAGGAGGGCAGCGGGCGTGAGGGCGAAGAGCGCCGCGATCGCCCACCCGCCGAGTCCGGCGTCGGCTGCGACGAGCAGCGTGCCGATGACACCGCCGACGACGGCGGCCGGTACGCCGATGGCCAGGCCTTCGAGCGCGAGGATGCCACGGAGCTGGCCGGGCGATGCGCCTCGGGCGGCTGCCAGTTCGAGTCCGGTGCGCCGACGCTCGAACACCACTCGGGCACCGAGCACGAGCACCGCGACCATCACGCCGATCGGTCCGGACGCGATCGTGGCGAGCACCGCGTCGGTCGCGCTCGCCGCGACGGCCGCGTTACCGAGGGCGTCGGCCAGGCCGCTCGTGAAGGCGACGTCGCCGACCGTCGCGAACCAGAACTCCCATGAGCCGCCGCCGAGCACGAACGACTGACTCGTGAATTCGCCGAGTTGCGTCGTGAGCTCGGCCGAGTCGGCGGCGCGGATGCGCTCGGGCAGCGTCGGGAACCACGCGTCCATCGCGGTCGGCAGTTGCGAGTTCTGCAGCGCCGTCCATGACACCGGATCGGCGAAGCCGAGCCCGGTGACGTTGATGAAGCCGCCGGGGGTGTACGCGACCGACGGTTCGAGCGCCACCGGCACGTGCGTCCAGAAACCGTCGTCGGGATCGACCGCCGCGAACGTGCCGACCAGGCGCACCGGCTGAGGGGAGGAGCCGACCGTGATCGAGCGGACCTCGCCCAACGCCCATTCCATCTCTGCGGCGACTGCATCGGCGAGCACGATGTCGAGGGGCGTGCTGCTCGGTGCCGTGCCGGTCATGGGTGCAGGCCACTCGCCGCCGGTGAGCGTGACGTGCTCACGGAGTCTCGGGTCGATCCCCGTGAACAGCGTGTACAGGGTCGAGCCGGGTGCGGCACCTTCCACGGCTGCGGCGGTGGGCCCGGCGACGAGCGAGGTGAGCGGTTCTCCCGTGACGCTGTGCAGCAGCTCGGGCATATTGGCGCGGATGTCGAGCATGCGCTGCTCTTGTGCGCCCCAGACCGCGTCGACTTCGGGCGGCAGCGTCGAGTCGCCCGCAGATGCCCCGAGCTCGGGCAGGTTGCGGCTGGCGGCGACGAGGTCGAGCTCGCGAGCCGGAAACTGTTCGAGCTCTGCTTCGAGCGCAGCCGTGTGCATGGACGAGATCGCGCGTGGCACCCCCGTGGCGAGCAGCGCTCCGGCGAACACGAGCAGCGCGAGCATGATCGATGCGCTCGGTGCTGCGAAGAACTGGCGCCGCAGCAGACCTGTGGTGGTGAGTCGTGAGTGATGCAGGCCGGTCATCCTTCCTCCTGCCTGAGCCCGGGGCGTGATGCGACTCGCCGAACGGATGCCGCGGCCCCGGCCGCGATCGCCGCAGCGAGCACGACGAACGCTGCGACCCCCCCGATCAACGGCACCGGATCCAGGACGAACTCGACTGGGATCACCGCCGGAACTCCCGCCACGGCGACCCGGGCGAGCTCGCGTGCAGTGAGCAATGCCGTGACGATCCCGACGAGCACGCCGATCACGATGGCGGTGCCGAGCGTCACGGCCAACTCGGCGAATCGGGCGCGCGACTGCGTTCGCGCCGGCACGCCGAGCACGCGGAGCACGACGATCTCGCCGAATCGGCTGCCCGAGAGTGCGGCGACGAGCGCCACGACCGCGATCAGGGCGAAGAGCAGGGCGCCGGCTGTCCCGGTCCAGAGGGCTGCGATCGCGGGAGCGATGAACGGCGCGGAGGAGGCGGCCGACCGTGCATCGGCGATGACGGCCGAGCCGTGGTCGCGACTCAGGTCGTCGGCGACCTGGTCGGGGTCGGATGCCGCGACCCACCGTTCCCCGAACGCAGGAACGCCTGCGCCCGTATCGAAGGCGTACCGTTCGAACGCGCCGAGGTCGGCGAGTACGGCGTCGCTGCCCGCGGTCGGCACCACCGGCAGGATTCCGGCCACGACCGCGTCGACCTCGACGCCACCGGTGAGTACTCTCAACGCGAACTCGTCGCCCACGTCGGCAGCGATCCGCTCGGCCATTTCGGAGCCGAGTACGACGGGCAGCGGGTCGCTCCCGCCCGACACGAGCGACACCCGCCCGCTCGACGCCTTCGATGAGAGGCGCAGCTCGCGTTCCGTCTCGAACTCGGGTGCGGCGACGTTCGTGCCGTCGAATGAGATCGCGCCGAACGAGACGAGCACGTCGGCGCTCGAAGCACCCGAGAGCGAAGCGCCGAGGCCGATGAATCGGAGGCCTTCGGCTTCCGGGAGCTCGAGGGTCACGGCGCCGCCGCCAGCGGCGATGTCGACGACCGCCGGGGTGACCGGTGTCGCCGCGCCCGATTCCGTGAGGAGCCACGCCGTCACCGCGACGGTCCCGCTCATGCCGTCCAGCGCATCGACTTCGACGGTGAAGTCGACCGTCGTGGCTTCGGGCGGCAACGCAGCACCGGCTGCGGCTGCGGAGTCGGCGAGTGCCGCGGTCGCGTGCCCCGTACCGGTGCCGGGGGCGACCGCGTCGACCTCCGCGCTGGGCACCGCCACGAAGGTCGACGGTTCGGAACCGACCCGCACCTCGCCGCGGAAGACCGGTGCCTCGGCGGTGACGCCCTCGACGCCGGCGACCGCGTCGTCGAGCGCGAGCGCGTCAGGGCCCTGCACCACGTCGCGGCCCGCGATCGAGACACGCACCTCGCCGCCGGTGGCGAGCGCCGAAGCGGTGCGGTCGATGTCGTGCCATGCACCCGAGAAGGCGGCCGTCAGGGTGAGCCCCGCGATGGCGAGCATCGTGACGAGCGATGCAGAGGCGTAGAGCGCAGCGCGTCGCGCGAGCTGGCGCATCGGCAGCGACGGGACGAGGGCCGGCCGGGCGGCGGCGAGCCGCTCGAGTACGGCGTCGATCGGTCGGGAGAGCCCGAGCGCGACGAGTGAGAGCGCAACGAGCACGAGCACCGGTGCGAGCACGGCGATCGGGTCGACGTCGATCGTGCCCGACGCGGTCGCCACGAGCGGTGAGCCGTACAGGCGGAACTGCCAGAGGGAGATGGCCGCGACCGCGACGAGCAGCACCACGCCGCCGGTGACGAGACCACGGGACATCCGGCCCACCTCATCGCCCGACCCGCGTACGACCGGCCGTCGGGCATCGAGCCAGGCGCCTCCGGCGACGATGAGCACGGCACCGATGAGCGCGACGGATGCCACGAGCGCCGCGGTGGTCCAGTCACGGGCCTCCCCGCGCCGGGTGATCGTGAGGAACGCCTCGGCGACGGCCGCACCCACGAGTGCAGCCGGTACGCCGAGCGCGAGGACCTCGAACGCGGTGTCGCGTGCGAGCCGGCCGGCGGAGGCTCCTCGAGCACGGAGCAGCACGGTCTCGCCGCGTCGAGCGGCGCCGAGGAGCGTTGCGAGCCGGGTGAGGGCGGCGAAGCCCGCGAAGGCGAGGAGGAGCAGGGGCAGTGGTGCGATCGCGCGCACGGCTCCGAGACTGGCGAGGAGCCTCGTCAGGGTGGCACCGAGGCCGCCGAGCGAACTCAAGCCGTCGGTGCCGATGGCGGGCTCCGCGCGGAGTGCGGGCTCGACGTCGGGCAGCTCGGCGCGGAGGGCCTGCGCTGACTCGGGCGTGGCGACGGCCCCGTCGACGACGGCGGTCCAGCGTACGACGACCGCGGCGGGCACGTCGAGCGTCGCCTCCTCGGCGACGAGGAAGGGGCCGGCGCCTTCGGGCGTGCCGCCGGACGCGACGACGGCCTCGCCGAACCACGCCGGATCGTTGGGATCGATCGGCAGCCACGTGCCCACGATGAGGAGGCGCGGAGTCGATGTACCGGCGAACTCGACGAGGTCGCCCGGCGCGAGGCCCAGCGCCTCCGCAGCATGGGCATGGAGCGTCGCAGGTTCGGCGCCGTCGGCCGAGGCCGCGGCGAGCGCCTCGGGTTCGTCGGGCCAGGCGCCGTCGACGAGTTCGGAACGTGCAGCGGCGCCCGCATCCGCGAGGAGGACGGCGCCGAAGGCCGTCTCGCCGCTCGTGGCATCCACAGGTGCGGTCTCGACGGTGCGACTCCACGACGCGCCGTGGGGCGTGAGCGTGCGATCGAGCACGGATGCCGCGGCATCCGCTTGGGCCGCCGTGTCGTTCGCCACACGGATCTGCCAGCGCGCCGCTCCCGCTGCGCCCTGGACGGCTTCGAGACCGCTGCGAAGGCTGCTCGCCGACGAACCCGCGAGTGAGTCGACGACTCCGGTGCCGAGGGCGGACAGCAGGAGGACGACGGCGGCGATCGATGCGAGCACGCCAGCGCGAGCGTTTGCTCGGGCGAACGCCATCCGTGCCGCACCCACGCGTTCTCCTCGTTGATCGGGTCGCACGCGCAGGGGCGTAGGGGCGGGGCCGGGCGGTTCGTCTGGGGGGAGACGATCGCTGTCGCCCGCGTAGGCGACGAATCCGCACAGCCTAGCGGTGAGTGCGGTCTTGCGTGCCACCCCGGAAACGCCATAGTCTGAAGGGCTGGCCGCGGTGAGTGATCCGACCGGCCTCGAGATTCGCAGACGACTTGCAGGAGGACACCATGCAGACAGAAACCGACGCCCGCACGATTGCGGTCCACGGCTCTGCCCGCCCGGCGTATCTCGTCGTCGGGCTTGCCGGGTAGACCGCCCGTTCCTGCCGCGCAAGCCTCGCCTGCCCCGCGGATTCACGCGCCTTCGCGATCCGCGCCACTCTCTCTTCACCAAACCTTCGCCGTTCGGGCTCGCGCCGGAGCGTTCGGCGCCCCTTCTGATTGGAACCGGCTGTGTCCGAATCCCCCCAAGCGCCTGCGCACGGCGCACCCGACTCGACCGCAGGGCCTGAGCGGCTCGGTACCCTGCGCGCGCTCTGGCGGTTGCGCGAGTACGCCGGGCCGGCCATGCCCGCATTCGCCGGCAGCATGGCCGCTGCGATCGGGGCGCACCTCATCGCCCTGGCGATCCCGCAGGTGCTTCAGCAGATCGTCGACGGGCCGCTCGCCAATCGTGAGGCCGACGCGGTCATCCCGCTCGCGGTGCTCGTGTTCGTCCTCGGCGCTGTCGAGGCGATCCTCTATGCGATCCGCCGCTGGCTCGTCGTGGGCCCCGGCACCCGGGTCGAGGCGCGCATGCGCAACGCGCTCTACGCGAAGCTCCAAGATCTGCCCGTGAGCTTCCATGATCGCTGGCCGAGCGGCCAGTTGCTCTCCCGCGCGGTGAGCGACCTCGGCCTCATCCGCCGGTGGCTCTCGTTCGGGCTCGTGCTGACCGGTGCGAACGTCGTGATCATCGTCGTGGGCGTCGGCATCCTGATGTCGATGAACTGGTTGCTCGGGCTCATCTTCCTCGTCTGCTCGTTGCCGCTCTGGTGGGCGGGCTGGCGCTTCGAGGGCCGCTACTCCGAGATGTCGCGGCTCAGCCAAGACCAGGCGGGCGACCTCGCGACCGCCGTCGAGGAGTCGGTGCACGGCATCCGGGTGCTGAAGGCGTTCGGGCGCGGCAAGCACGCCCTGTCCACGTTCCGCGCGCAGGCCGAGTCGCTGCGCAGCACCGAGATCGAGAAGGCGCGCCTCGACGCGACCATCTGGGTGTGGATCATGGTCATTCCGGCGGTCGCCCTCTCGATCTGCCTCGTGGCGGGTGTGTGGCTGGCCGCGCAGGGACAGCTGAGCGTCGGCGAGCTCGTCGCCTTCTTCGCGACGGCAACCGTGCTCGCGTGGCCGATCGAGTCGATCGGCTTCATGCTCGCGTTCGCCCTCGACGCGCGCACCGCGACCGACCGGTACTTCGACATCCTCGACAGCGAGAACACGATCCTCGACCCGGCCGAACCGCGCACCCTCGAACGTCCGCGCGGCCAACTCGCTTTCACCGGCGTGCACTTCCGCTATCAGGATTCGCCCGAGCGATTCGACGACCTCCTCGACGGCGTCGACCTCGTGCTGGAGCCAGGGGAGTCCATGGCGCTCGTCGGCCTCACCGGTTGCGGCAAGACCACGATGACCGCACTCACCACGCGCCTGTACGACGTCACTGCGGGTTCGGTGACGCTCGACGGCGTCGACGTGCGCGCGTTCAGCCGTGAAGAGCTGCGGACGCTCATCGCCATGGCCTTCGAAGATGCGACGCTCTTCAGCGCCTCTGTGCGCGACAACGTGCTGCTCGGCCGACCCGAACTCGCCGCCGACGACCCCGAGACACGGGCGGAGGCCGAGCGGGTGCTCGACGAGGCCCTGCGGATCGCGCAGGCCGGGTTCGTCTACGACCTGCCAGAGGGCGTCGACACCAAGGTCGGCGAAGAGGGCATGAGCCTCTCCGGCGGACAGCGCCAGCGACTCGCGCTCGCTCGCGCGGTCGCGGCCAAGCCCGCCGTTCTCGTACTCGACGACCCGCTCTCGGCGCTCGACGTCGCGACCGAGGGAAGGGTCGAGGCTGAGTTGCGCTCCGTGCTCGCCTCGACCACGGCGCTCATCGTGGCGCACCGCCCGTCGACGGTCATGCTCGCCGACCGGGTCGCGCTGCTCGAGCACGGGCGGATCACCGCGGTGGGCACCCACTCCGAGCTCCTGCAGGAGAGCGAACACTACCGATTCGTCATCTCGAGCCTCGAAGACGACGAGCGCAGGAACACCGGCATCGATGCCGTCGATGTCGACACCACGATCCGAGAGGAGGCGGCATCATGAGCGTCACCGGAGTGCAGGGCGAAGAACGCCAGGACTACACGAAGGCGGAATCCGCGCAGATCCGCGCCCGCTCGCGGCGGCTCCTCGGTTCGCTGCTCTCACCGCTGAAGGCCAAGCTGTGGGTCACGGCGCTGGCGATCGTCGTGTCGTCGGCCGCGCAGGTCGCCGGCCCGGCGCTCATCGCGTTCGGCATCGACCAGGGCATTCCCGCGCTGATCGAACAGAACTGGTACCCCGCCGCATTCGCCGGTCTCGCGTACCTCCTGACGGGCCTCGCGGGTGCGTTCCTCATCTCGGTGTACATCCGGATGTCGGCCCGCATCAGCCAGGCCGTGCTCATCGACCTGCGCACGAGGGTGTTCCTGCACACGCAGAAGCTCTCGCTGGAGTTCCACGAGTCGTACACGTCGGGGCGCATCATCTCACGCCAGACGAGCGACCTCGACGCCATCCGCGAGCTGATGGACGAGGGGCTCACACTCCTCGTGCGCGGGCTCATGTACATGGTGTTCACCGCCATCGCACTGCTCCTGATGGACCTGCCCTCCGGGCTCGTGCTGGTCGTCGCGCTCGTGCCCCTCGGCATTCTGACACGGTGGTTCCAGGTGCGCTCCCAATCGCTGTTCCGGCGTTCACGCGTGGCATCCGCGAAGCTCATCGTGCAGTTCGTCGAGACGATGACGGGCATGCGCGCCGTGCAGGCGTTCCGCAAGGAACGCCGCAACGAGGCCGAGTTCGCCGGACTCACCGAGGACTACCGCGACGTCAACGCGAAGGTGCTCGGCCTGTTCGCGGTGTTCAACCCGGGACTTGCGTTCATCGGCAACACCGCGGTCGCGGTCACGCTCGTGCTCGGCGGCTTCCGTGTGGTCGACGGGGGCCTCGAGGTCGGTGTACTGCTCGCCGCAGTGCTCTACACGAAGCGCTTCTTCGACCCCATGGAAGACCTCGCGATGTTCTACAACGGGTACCAGTCGGCCTCCTCGGCGCTCGAGAAGATCTCGGGCGTGCTCGAAGAGGAGCCGAGCGTGCCCGACCCGGTGAAGCCGGTCGACCTGTGGAACGCCGAGGGCCACGTGCGCTTCGACGGCGTCGAGTTCGCCTACACGAAGGACCGGGTCATCCTGCCCCGGTTCGACCTCGACATTCCGGCCGGACAGACGATCGCGCTCGTCGGCTCGACGGGTGCCGGCAAGTCGACGCTCGCCAAGCTCATCGCTCGCTTCTACGACCCGAGTGACGGGGTCCTCTCGCTCGACGGCATCGCGCTCGCCGACCTGCACCCGAAAGACCTCCGGCGAGCGATCGTCATGGTCACGCAGGAGGCCTACCTCTTCTCGGGCTCGGTCGCCGACAACATCGCGCTCGGCAAGCCCGATGCGACGTCCGATGAGATCGTACGGGCGGCAATGGCGGTCGGCGCGCACGATTTCATCGAGGCTCTGCCCGGCGGTTACGACACCGATGTGAACAAGCGTGGCGGGCGAGTGAGCGCCGGACAGCGCCAGTTGATCTCGTTCGCGCGGGCGTTCCTCGCGAACCCTGCGGTACTGATCCTCGACGAAGCGACGTCCTCGCTCGACATCCCGAGCGAGCGGCTCGTGCAAGACGGGCTGACCAAGCTCCTCGCCGACCGCACCGCCATCATCATCGCGCACCGCCTGTCGACGGTCTCGATCGCAGATCGGGTGCTCGTGATGGAACACGGTCGCCTCGTCGAAGACGGCACTCCGGCCGAGCTCATCGGCGGTTCCGGAAGGTTCGCGGCGCTCCACGCGGCCTGGCGGGACTCGCTCGTCTAGGTCGAACACGCCTGCCGCGAGCGGATGCCCCGCGCCGAACGATCGGCGCGGGGCATCCGCGTCCCGGGCCTCAGCCGGGAATGACGACGACCGGCGCCGCCGGATGGTTCGGGAACCCCGCTCCGGCCATCGGGCTCACGAGCAGGTCGCCGTCGCCGAGCGGCGGGAGCAGGCAGCCGCGCACGACTCCGTCTCCGGGGTCGAGGCTGGGACCGGCGAGGGTGACGTGTCGGCGTCCGCGCATCAACAGCCGCCGGGTCGGCCGCTCCGTGGCACCATCCGTCACCGGCTCAGCGCCGAGTTCTGCCGCCGCGAACACCCGCTCCGCGATATTGCCACCGGCCTCGCCGGGCTGCGCAACTGGCAACGACCCGTCGAGGTGGTGCCAGCGCCCGTCGGGGCGATCGGCAGTGCCGATCACGCGGGTCACGAGTGTCATCGCCGGCGCGGTGACGGAGCGGCCGGGGTCGAACGACACACGGAGGTCTCCGGGAGCGCCCGCCAGCGCGCTGCGGATGGCGCGAATGACGTCGGCGCGCACCCCAGCACGCTCGCCGTGGTCGAGGGGGAGCTCACCGGCCAGGTGCAGCAAGCTCCGGCGCCCGCCCTGCTTCCGCAGCCGATGCTCGAGGTGGAGCGCGTCGTGGATCGCGCGTCTCCACGTCGCCGGCGTCGCCCCGACCGCGAGGTCCACGCTGAACCCTGCGCTGTGCAGTCCGGCGTGCCGACAGATCTCGACGAGGTCCGGTGCCCCGGCCATGGTGACACCGAATTTCACCGCCGGCGTGCTCGAGCCGGTCGGCGCAGTTGCTGAGAGGCGCACGAGCACCGAGACATCCGTCGGCAGGCCGGCGAACTTCGCGACCTCGGCCGCGTTGTCGACGACGAAGGTGCGGATGCCTCGGAGGTATGCACTGGTGAGATCGGCGACGGTCTTCACAGGGTGGGTGTGAACGCTGCGATCCACCGAGATGGCGTGATGCTCGAGGAGGGCGATCTGCGCTCGGGACGCGACGTCGATGCTCGCGCCGAACGCGTCGACGGCGCATGCAGCCGCCGGGTGGGGCAGTGCTCCCGCCGCGACGTGGATGCGGACGTTCGGCAGCTGCCGGCGCAGGTCGAGGAGCCGCATGGTGACCCGGTCGGTGTCGAGCACGAGGAGTGGGGTGCCATGACGGCGCACGAGCTCGCCCAGCCGGATGTGCTCGGCGTATTCGGCCAGGTCGCGGCGCACGAGTTCGCGGTGCGGCACGCGCTCGGCTGCCGAACCGGTGCCCGGCGGCACGACGGACGCCGGTGCGCGCTCATCGAGCAGCCCATGCAAACGCTCGGACCAGGACATGACCCGAAGTCTGCCGCGCGGCCGGGGGTGCGGGATCAGGGCGACCACGGGGCGGCCCGGGGTGCAGGCACTGAGCGGGATCGGCGTGCGCTCGACGGGCACGAACTCTCCAGCCTGGCAGTGATCCGGTGCGCCCGCACCGGGGTGCCCCCTGAAATGGGCCGCGCGGGCCGAGTGCAACCGCGGTACCCTCACGGGAGGCGGGTCCACCCGATGACGGTCACGCCTGCCCCGGAATGGAGGAGCGATGGAGACGGCCGCACGTCCCCTGCGCGTGGCGATCGCCGATGACGCGCTCCTTCTGCGCGAGGGCATCGCCAAGGTGCTCGTTGACGGCGGCATCGAGGTCGTCGCCTCCGTCGGCACGGGTGCCGAACTCCTCGAGGTCGCTGCTCGCGGCGAGCTCGACGCGGCCGTCCTCGACATCCGCATGCCCCCGAGCCACCGCGACGAGGGCATCCTCGCCCTCGAAGAGATGCGCGCACAGGGTTCGACCATCGGCGTCCTGCTGCTCTCGATGTACGCGACGCCCGAGTACGCCCTGCGCGTCATGGGCGCGGGCAGCGGCACCGGCTACCTGCTGAAGGAACGCGTCTCCGAGCCTCAGACGCTCGTGCGTGCGGTCGAGACGGTCGCTTCGGGCGGGTCGGTCGTCGACCCCGAGGTCGTCGAACAGCTCGTGCAGCGCACCCGCGCCGACGACCCCCTCTCGCGCCTCACCGAACGCGAGCGATCCGTGCTCGAACTCATGGCGCAGGGGTATTCGAACGGTGGCATCGCGCAGTCGCTCTTCCTCGGGCTGAAGACCGTCGAGACGCATGTCCGCTCCATCCTGCAGAAGCTCGATCTCGAGGAGTCGCCCGAGCACCACCGACGGGTGCTCGCGGTACTGACGCTCCTCGGCGCGAGGTGATGGCCCCCGGCCGCAAGGGCCGGATCATCAGACGCAGCATCATCATCGCCGTGGTCGTGGCGGTGAGCCTCGCGATGGAGATCTCGGGATACATCGCCACCCCAGCGGCGGACCGTCGTGAAGTGTCATGGACGACCCTTCACGCGCTCGTTCCGCTCGTGTTCGTGGCGTGCGCAGGCATCGCCTGGTCGATCGGCCCCTCGCGAGTGCCGGCACGGCTGATGGTGACCTTCGCCGTGGTGTGGATACCGCTGTCGTTCCTGCGCGTCGTCGAGGACATCGGATGGCTCTGGCCGCTGCTCTACGGCCTGCACCTCTGGTGGGCGGTGCTCACCGGCATCCTCGTGCTCGTGTATCCGCGCGGCTGGCTCGTCGACCGGGTCGATCGCTGGATCGCGGGAATCGCGCTCGTCGCGTCGGTCGGCTACCTCCTCGGAGTGCTCCTGCTCGGCCAGCCGTCTGCAGGGGTGTGCGATTGCGCTCCCAATCCGTACCGCATCGCGGAGGCGCCTGCGCTGTTCGCGATGATCGACATCGGCTACCGCATCGTCGGCGTGCTGCTCGCACTCGTGATCGCCGGCCGGCTCCTCGTCCGTTGGGTGCGCGGCAGCGTTCCCGCCCGCACGGTGGCGTTCCTCATGCCGGTCGCCCTGTTCGCTTGGGTGATCACCCTCGCGGCCCAGGCAGCCACCTATGCGGCATCCGGCACCGCCGACCTCGTGCTCGACACCGTCTCGCTCGTGGCGATCGCGTCGATCCCCGTCAGCTTCGTCGCAGGCATCGCCCACACGCGGAACATGCGCGCCCGGGTCGCAGACCTGATGCGCATCACGCGCGAGGGCGCCGATCGCGGGTTGTGGGCCGAATCGCTCGCGCGCACCCTGCGCGACGCCTCGGTACGCGTCTACTGGTGGGACGAAGAGCGCGCCAGATATGCGGATGCCGCGGGCGAGCCGCTCGAACACGGCCCCGACGACCGACGTGGCGATCACGGCCTGTTGCCCGTCGCGTCGCCGACTGGAATCCCGATCGCCGTCATCCGCCATGACCGGGTGCTCACCGACAACATGCGCCTCCTCGACGGGGTCTCGAGCGCGCTGCGACTCTCGGTCGACAACGGGCGGCTGCGTTCGGAGATCGAACGCACCCTCGAGCAGGTCCGCCAGTCGCGCAGTCGCATCGTCGAGGCGGGCGACGAGGCGAGGCGTCGCATCGAACGCGACCTGCACGACGGGGCTCAGCAGCAGCTCGTGTCCCTCGGCATGCGCTTGCGCCTCGCGGCGAACCAGGCGCGCGATCGCGGTGTCGAGCCGCTCGGGATCGAACTCGACGGCACGATCGGCATGCTGAACCAGGGCCTCAAAGACCTGCGCGAACTCGCGCACGGCATCCACCCGTCGCTGTTGTCGTCGGGCGGACTGGCGCTCGCGGTGCCGGAACTCGCCGGTCGCTGCCCGGTGCCGGTCGAGCTCGATGTGCAAGCCGAGGGGCGCCTGCCCGAGGTCGTCGAGTCGACCGCGTACTTCGTCGTCTCAGAGGCGCTCGCGAACATCGCGAAGCACGCGGAGGGGACGCGGGCATGGGTGCGAGCCGGCATCGACGGCGGCGAACTCGAACTCGTCGTGCGCGACAACGGCGTGGGCGGGGCATCCGTCGACGCGGGCTCGGGCATGCTCGGTATCGCCGACCGCGTCGACGCCGTCGGCGGCCGGTTCCTCATCGTGAGCCCGGTGGGTGCCGGCACGACGATCACGGTGCGCATCCCGCTCGGCGCGGACTTCGCGGGTTGAGGAGTGAGCGAAGCGAGCGTCTCGAGGCTTCGCGGGTTGAGGAGCGAGCGAAGCGAGCGTCTCGA
>NZ_JCAIUH010000004.1:0-156030 GCF_059445415.1 Agromyces sp. Y558 | reverse complement strand
GGCTTCGCGGGTTGAGGAGTGAGCGAAGCGAGCGTCTCGAGGCTTCGCGGGTTGAGGAGCGAGCGAAGCGAGCGTCTCGAAACCTGCTTGCCCGTACATGGGGTTTCGAGACGGCGCTGGCGCGCCTCCTCAACCCGCAGAGTGGCGGGCGCTGGCGCGCCTCCTCAACCCGCAAGGATGTTCAGGCCCGCCAACGGCACGCGGTGAGGTCGATGCGGTAGCCGTCGTCGTCGGCCGTCGTGCGCAGCGGCGTGCCCTCGGCGTCGTAGTGCACGCGCGCCCGCTCTGCGTGGCCTGCCGGCGGCCGGCCGCCGGCGCGCACGACCCGCCACCACGGGACATCCGCTCCATGCCTGGCCATCACCTGTCCGACGGCGCGAGCGCCGCGGGAGCCGAGCAATGCGGCGATGTCGCCGTAGGTCGCCACTTGCCCCGAAGGGATGTCGGCGACCACGACGAGTACGGCCTCGACGAACCCTTCGACAGGCTCAGGGCGGCGCCCTTCGACAGGCTCAGGGCGGCGCCCGTCGATGTGCTGCTGCGGCATCCGCTGGGCCTGATCGGTGCTCGCGTCAGAGCTCGAGCGCACCGATGACGTCACCGTACGCGGTCTCACCGATGTCGGTGAAGCCGATTCGGTGGAAGAACGCTTCAGGCCCCTCTTCGCCCGGCTCCCACAGCACCGTGATGCGGTCGAAGCCGCGGCGCTTCGCCTCTTCGGCGAGCGCCGTCGCGAGGAATCGGCCGACGCCCTTGCCCTGCACCTCGGCGTCGACGTTGATGCGCCAGATGCACGCGCGGAACTCCTCGTGCTCGTTCTCGGGGTCGAAGTTGCCGTGGATGAACCCGACGACCCGGTCTTCGAGCAGTGCGACACGCTGCCACGCGGTGGCGGGATCGATGACCGACGACTCGGCTGAGTAGGTGACCGGGGCGATGAACTGTTCCTGGCCGGGCTTGAGTGACAGCGAGTTCGCCGCAACAATGTTCGACGCCGACAGGTCTTCCAGTCTCAGCTCAGCCATGCAGCCAAGGCTAACCCGTGCGAGCTCCGCGTCGGTAGCCGAGACGACACAAAGGCCATCGGCCGGTGTCGACGACACCCCGCGCACTCGGCGGGCAGCTCCAGCGCGCCATGATCGACGAACTGCTCACGGCCATTCGCGACAAGGCCGATATCTGACCGATCGAGCGGCGCAGTGTCGTCGCGACCGAGCGGATGCCGCGGCATCCGCTCGCCTCGATGTCGAGCCGAAATATCTCTCGATGTGGAGATAATCAGGCGACGCGGTAAGCTGGCGGACGGCGTGTCCGACCGCCCCGAAGCTTCCCGTTTCCCCCACCAGAATCAAGGAGACATCCACTTTGTCGAAGATCAAGGTTGCAGGCACCGTCGTCGAGCTCGACGGCGACGAGATGACGCGCATCATCTGGCAGGCCATCAAAGACACGCTGATCCACCCGTACCTCGATGTGAACCTCGAGTACTACGACCTCTCGATCCAGAAGCGCGACGAGACCGACGACCAGATCACGGTCGATGCGGCCCACGCTATCCAGAAGCACGGCGTCGGCGTCAAATGCGCGACGATCACGCCCGACGAGGCGCGCGTCGAGGAGTTCGGCCTGAAGAAGATGTGGAAGTCGCCGAACGGCACGATCCGCAACATCCTCGGCGGCGTCATCTTCCGTGAGCCGATCATCATCTCGAACATCCCGCGCCTCGTGCCGGGCTGGAACAAGCCGATCATCATCGGCCGTCACGCCTTCGGCGACCAGTACCGCGCCACCGACTTCCTCTTCAAGGGAGAGGGCACCCTCTCGGTCTCGTTCACCCCGAAAGACGGTGGCGAGCCGCAGCAGTTCGAGGTCTACCAGTCCCCGGGCGACGGCATCGCGCAGGTGCAGTACAACCTCGACGCGTCGATCCGCGACTTCGCCCGCGCTTCGCTGAACTACGGCCTGAACCGCAACTACCCCGTGTACCTCTCGACGAAGAACACGATCCTGAAGGCGTACGACGGCCGCTTCAAGGACATCTTCCAGGAGATCTTCGAGACCGAGTTCAAGGCGCAGTTCGACGCCGCCGGCCTCACCTACGAGCACCGCCTCATCGACGACATGGTCGCTTCGGCCATGAAGTGGGAGGGCGGCTACGTCTGGGCGTGCAAGAACTACGACGGCGACGTGCAGTCCGACACCGTGGCCCAGGGCTTCGGCTCGCTCGGCCTCATGACCTCGGTGCTCGCCACTCCCGACGGCAAGGTCGTCGAGGCCGAAGCGGCGCACGGCACCGTCACGCGTCACTACCGCCAGCACCAGGCCGGCAATCCCACCTCGACGAACCCGATCGCCTCGATCTTCGCCTGGACGCGCGGCCTCGCGCACCGCGGCAAGCTCGACGGCAACCAGGAGCTCATCGACTTCGCCGCGACCCTCGAAGACGTCGTCATCACGACCGTCGAGTCGGGCGCCATGACGAAAGACCTCGCGGCCCTCGTCGGCCCCGAGCAGGGCTACCAGACGACCGAGGAGTTCCTCGCGACACTGGCCGACAACCTGAAGGCGCGCATCGCCGCGTAGTCGAAACGCCTCGTGACGGGGGTCGGATGCCGCGGCATCCGACCCCCGTTCGCGTTTCCGCCCCCTCTCCACCACGTTTCTCAGGACCACCCCCTCGAATCCGGGCCCTTTTCAGGAGGAATCGCCCCAATCCGACCCGTGCGCCCGAAAAACTCCTGAAAAGAGTGCGGCACGGGAGGATGGGGGCATGGCACGTATCCTGAAGCTCGCCCGCCAGTACTGGGCCGTCACGCTCACGATCGGCATCGGTCTGCTCGGCGTCGTGCTCGCCCTCACCGGCGCAGGTGCCGCCGTGCAGTGGATCTTCAGTGTGTACGCCCTCGGTGTGGCGGCCTGGCAGGCCGTCGGCATGGTGCGCGACATCCTGCGCGGGCACTGGGGCCTCGACATCCTCGCGGTCACCGCGATCGTCGCGACGGTGCTCGTCGGCGAGTACGTCGCCGCCCTCGTGGTGGTGCTCATGCTCACGGGCGGCGCGGCTCTCGAGGACTACGCGAACCGCCGCGCCAAGCGCGAGCTCGACGCCTTGCTGACCCGTTCGCCTCAACATGCGCACCGCATGGAGGGCGACGCGATCGTCGACGTGCCCGCCGGCCAGGTTCAGGTCGGCGACGTGCTGCTCGTGCGACCGAGCGAGATCGTGCCGGTCGACGCGAACCTCCGCTCTGCGGAGACGACGATGGACGAATCGTCGATCACCGGGGAGTCGGTCCCGGTCGAGAAGCACGCCGGCGACCTCGTGCTGAGCGGGTCGGTGAACGGCCAGGTTGCGGTCGAGGTGGTCGCCGCGGCGTCCGCAGCCGACAGCCAGTACCAGCAGATCATGGCCCTGGTCACGGCCGCGGCCGCATCGAAGGCGCCGGTCGTGCGGCTCGCCGATCGTTACGCCGTGCCGTTCACGGTGTTCTCGCTCGCGCTCGCCGCGGTCGCGTGGTGGGCGTCGGGCGACCCGGTGCGCTTCGCGGAGGTGCTCGTGCTCGCCACCCCGTGCCCGTTGCTCATCGCCGCGCCGGTGGCATTCATCGGCGGCATGAGCCGCGCGGCGAGGAACGGCGTGATCGTGAAGGGCGGGGGAGTGCTCGAGCAGCTCGCAGCGGCGAAGACGGCCGTGTTCGACAAGACCGGCACGCTCACCCACGGTTCGCCGACACTCGTCGCGATCCGGCCGGCGAACGGCTTCGGCGACGACGAACTGCTCGGCGCGGTGGCTTCGGCGGAGCAGTATTCGTCGCACGTGCTCGCGACGTCGATGATCCAGGCGGCGAAGGATCGCGGGTTGGCCCTGGCAGAAGCCGAGGGGGCGCGCGAAGCCGCGACGAACGGCGTGACCGCGAAGGTCGGCGGGCGCGAGGTCGTCGTCGGCAAGTTCGCCTTCGTACGCGAGCACGCGCCGGATGCGGAGCGCACCGAGATCGCGCCGGGAGAACTCGCGGTCTACGTCGCGATCGACGGTCGCTTCGGCGGGGCGCTGCTCGCGAGCGACCGGCTGCGCGAGAACGCGAAGGCCACGCTGGCGCGCCTGGACGAACTCGGCGTGCACCGCGTCATGATGCTCACGGGCGACGCGAAGGCGACGGCCGATCACGTCGCCGCCGAACTCGGCATCACTCGCGTGCGGGCGGATTGCCTTCCTGCCGACAAGGTGCACGAGGTCGCGGCGGTCGCGGATCGGCCGGTGATCATGGTCGGCGACGGTGTCAACGATGCGCCAGTACTCGCGGCCGCCGATGTCGGTATCGCGATGGGGGCGAAGGGCGCGACGGCGGCGAGTGAGTCGGCGTCTGCGGTGATCCTCGTCGATGACATCTCGCTCACGGCCAAGGCGGTCGAGATCGGCCGAGACACCGTTCGCATCGCACTGCAGAGCATCTGGATCGGCATCATCGTGAGCGTCGGGCTCATGTTCGTCGCCGCGTTCGGGGTGATCCCGGCTGTCCTCGGTGCGGTGCTGCAGGAAGTGGTCGATCTCGTGACGATCCTCGCGGCGCTCCGCGCGATCGGCGGGCGGCTCGATGCGAAAGCGGGACTGGTCACAACTCGATAACGTCGGGGAGAAGTGGTTGCAAACACTTGCGGGTTGGTTTGTTCGTAAGGTTTACTAACAAACGTGACTGCAACGGATGCGCAGCGAGGCCCGGTCACAACGGTGCCGACGCCCCCCACCTCCCCGGTGGCGCCCGAGCTGCTCATCGCACCCAACCCGGGCATTCCCGCCTTCACCCGTTCGCGCGCACTCCGTCCCACCGGCAAGGTCCTGCCCGAGCACGCCCGCACCCACAATCGTGCACTCGTGCTGCAGACCCTCTATTCGGCCGGCGCGCAGAGCCGGGCGGATGTCGCGCGCGAGACCGGGCTCACCCGGGTCACGATCTCCGACCTCGTCGCCGCCCTCATCGCCGAGGGGCTCGTCGTCGAGCTGGGCCAACGCGAAGACGCACGACCGGGCAAGCCGGCGACCCTCATCGACATCGACCGCGATGCGTTCCACATCATCGGCGTCGATCTCTCGGAGCACGAGGTGTTCCGCGGCGCCGTCGTCGGCCTCGACGGCCAGATCGTCGTCCGCGACGAGATCGCGCGAGGCGGTGCGACCGGCGAAGCGGCCATACTCCTCGTCGAGCGACTCGTCGCGAGCCTCACCGAGCGCACTACGACGCCGGTGCTCGGCGTCGGCGTCGGCTCACCCGGCGTCGTCGACCAGCACGGCGTGGTCAGGTCGGCGCCCAACCTCGGCTGGACCGACGTCGCGCTGCAAGATCGACTCGCCGCCCTGTTCGCCCTGCCCGTGTACGTCGCCAACGACGCGAACGTCGGCGTCCTCGCCGAACACGGCTCGTCCCACCTCGACGACCTGTTGCTGATCAAGATCGGGCACGGTGTCGGCGCCGGCCTCATCATCGGCGGCCGACCCGTCATCGGCGGCGGTTTCGCGGCCGGCGAGATCGGCCACGTGGTCGTCGGCACCGACGGCGGCCCGCACTGCGCATGCGGCAGAGACGGATGCCTCGAAGCGTGGCTCGCCGTGCCGCGGCTGACCGCCCAGCTCGCCGAGCTCTCCGGCGACGAGGTCGCCGTGGCATCCGCACGCGATGATATTCTTCGCGAGGCCGGCCGCCGACTCGGCATCGTGCTCGCACCGGTCGTCGGTGCGCTCAACCTGTCGGAGGTCGTGCTCAGCGGCCCCGCCCAACTGCTCGTCGGCGCCTTTCATGAGGCGACCGTCGAAACACTCCGGAAGCGGACGATGGCGGAATTCAACCGTGATCTGAGGCTCCGGATGTCCGAGCAGGCGGAGGACATCGTCCTTCGCGGCGCGGCCGTCATGGTCCTCTCCGGACAACTCGGAGTCTCGTGAGGGACTCCACGCACCAAGGGTGACAGCGAACCCCCGCTGCCTCCCCATCCCCATGAAAGGAAACGACAAATGAGGAAACTCGGCATTGTGGCGCTCGGCGCTGCTGCTGCCCTGACCCTCGCCGGTTGCAGCGCCGGTGGTGGCAACGAGTCGGCCGACAGTGGCAAGATCACCGTCTGGGTCGTCGGCACCGACACTCCCGACACAGCCCGCGAATACCTCAAGGACACCTTCGAGGCGGAGAACGACGGTTGGACCCTCACGGTCGAGGAGAAGACCTGGGCCGACGTGAGTGACACCTACGCGGCGGCACTGCAGTCGAACGACTCGCCCGACGTCGTCGAGGTCGGCAACACCCAGACCGCGAGCTTCGCGGACCAGGGACTGTTCCTGCCGCTCACCGACTTCCCGGCCGATGACTACCTGCCCGGTCTCGTCGAGTCCGCCACGTACGACGGCGAGCTCTACGCAGCGCCGTACTACGCGGGCGGTCGTATCGTGTTCTACAGCGAGCAGATCCTCGGCGCCACACCGGTTCCGACGACACTCGACGAGTACGTCGCTACCGGCAAGGCGCTGAAGACCGACACCCGTTCGGGTATCTGGGCTCCGGGCCGCGACTGGTACAACGCCCTTCCCTACGTCTGGGCGCACGACGGCTTCATCGCCGAGCAGGACGGCGACGAGTGGAAGGCCGGCTTCTCGAGCGAAGGCGGCATCGAGGGCCTGACCCAGCTGCAGGACGTGTACGTGAACGCGTCCAACGCGGCGAAGGACGGCGACGAGACCGACCCGCAGGTGCCGTTCTGCGCCGGTGAGATCGCGCTGCTCTCCGCTCCCGCGTGGGTGCAGTGGTCGATCACGGCTCCGGCCGACGCCGAGGCGCCGGGTTGTGCCGACACCTACGGTTCCGACCTGCGTGCGTTCCCGCTGCCCGGCCTCGAGGCCGGGGAGACCGCGCCGATCTTCGCCGGAGGCTCGAACATCGCCGTCGCGACGAAGAGCGCCAACCCCGAGCAGGCTCGTGCCGCGCTCGACATCATGGCTGGCGAGGACTACCAGATTCTGCTCGCCGAAGGCGGCCTCACGCCGGGCTTCACGGCAGCTGCTGCATCGCTGCCCGACACGGAGATCGCCAAGGCCCAGGCCGTCGCGCTCGCCAACTCGAAGGTGACCCCGACCACTCCGAAGTGGGCCGAGGTCGAAGCTGCGCAGATCATCCAGGAGGCGCTCGTGAAGATCGCCCAGGGCGGGGACGTGGCGACCATCGCGGCCGACCTCGACGCGCAGATCGAGGACATCCTCAACAGCTAGCCTGTCGAGCCCCTGCGCGGGGGGCGGAGTCCCACACAGCTCCGCCCCCCGCTCCACGACATCCTCGGGCCCGCCGTCGCCGTCGCCGCCGCGCCCGAGACGTACCATCAGTCAAATCGCGATCCCCCGCGACACATCCGAGGAGCAGCCATGAGCGCAACCCTCACCGAGCCTGACGCAGCGCCGCGCACGCCGAAGTCCAGACCTCCCCAATCACCGCGTAACTCCGCGGGCGATCGTCCCCGTAAGAAGCCGCTGCCCTGGGCGCCATGGCTGCTGCTCGCCCCCAGCATCCTCCTGCTCGGCGTCATGGTCCTCTACCCGACCATCGTGATGTTCGTCAACTCCTTCACGGACCTGCAGATCAAGA
The DNA here is from genome assembly GCF_059445415.1 of Agromyces sp. Y558. NCBI lineage: Bacteria > Bacillati > Actinomycetota > Actinomycetes > Micrococcales > Microbacteriaceae > Agromyces > Agromyces sp. Y558. The sequence goes on along the minus strand of NZ_JCAIUH010000004.1, from coordinate 148,408 downwards.
ACAAGATGCTCGGCACCTCGCCGAACTTCGTGGGCTTCGACAACTACATCGAGGTCTTCACCGAGTCCGACTTCCCGGCAGTGCTCGCCCGCAGCCTCGGGCTCATGGTCGTACTCACGGCACTCATCGTCGTGATCGGCATGGTCATCGCCCTCCTCATGACGAAACTGTCGAAGCGCTGGCGCCTCGCGGTGTCGATCGGCCTGATGCTCGCGTGGGCGATGCCTCCGCTCTCGGCCACCGTCGTCTTCGGTTGGATCTTCGATACCGATTACGGTCTCGTGAACTGGGCGCTCAACACCATCACGGACACGCAGGACTTCCGCGGCCACTCCTGGCTCATCGACCCGTGGTCCTTCATGATGGTGCTCGTCATCATCGTCGTCTGGCAGAGCGTCCCCTTCGCCGCGGTCACCTTCTACGCCGGTCTCGGCCAGGTGCCCGAAGAGGTGCTCGAGGCCTCATCGCTCGACGGGGCGAGCCCCTGGCAGCGGTTCCGGCTCATCACCATGCCGTACATGCGGGGTGTCTTGACCGCCGTACTGGTGCTCGAGACCATCTGGAACCTTCGAATCTTCACCCAGGTGTATGCGCTGCAGCAGCAGGGAGGGCTCGCGAGCGAGACCAACATCCTGCCCACCTATCTGTTCCGGCAGGGCCTCGGCGAGTTCGGCGTGACCGCTGCGATCGGCGTGTTCATGGTCATCCTGCTCATGGCCATCTCCTACTTCAACGTCCGTTCCTCCCTGAAGGATGAGGCAGAGCTGTGACCGTCAGCCCAGGAATCCAGATCGCCGAGAGCCCCGACTCGGTCACGACGTCCACGCGTACCGCTTCCACGATCGGCGATGGCGGCCGACTCGGCCGACGCGCTGGCCGAACCAAGGGGATCGCCGGGCGGTTCGGGCTCAACGTCTTCGCGCTCATCGTGATCGTCTGCTCGGTCTTCCCGGTCTACTGGATGGTGAACATGTCGTTCACCCCGCCGAACCAGATCATCAGCCGCAACCCGAGCTTTCTGCCGTTCGACTTCACGCTGAAGAACTACGTGACGGCATGGACCCGCGAAGCGGCACCCGGTCAGACCGACTTTCCGCACGCACTCGTCTCGAGCCTCACCGTGGGCCTCGCCGTCGTGGTGGTCGGCGCGCTGATCGCGTTCCTCGCCTCGATCGCGATCGCCCGCTTCGCCTTCCGAGGCCGCGTCGTCTTCATCGTGAGCGTGCTCGTCGTGCAGATGGTGCCGGGCGAGGCGATGATGTTCACGATCTACAACATGATCGACGACTGGCGCCTCATCAACACCCTCCTCGGGCTGTTCGTCGTGCACCTCGCCGCGGTGGTGCCGTTCACGATCTGGACGCTGCGTGGCTTCGTCAGGGGTGTGCCGGCCGAGCTCGAAGAGGCGGCCCAGATCGACGGGTGTTCGAAGGCGCAGGCGTTCTGGAAGGTGACCTTCCCGCTGCTCGCACCGGGTCTCGTCGCCACCGGTATCTTCGCGTTCATCCAGAGCTGGAACGAGTTCCTGATGGCCCTCCTCCTGCTCAAGGGCTACAACCTCACCCTCCCGCCCTGGCTGAACTCCTTCCAGTCGGCGACCGAAGCGACGAACTGGGGCGCCGTCATGGCAGGGTCCACGCTCATCGCCCTGCCCGTCGTCATCTTCTTCCTGTTCGTGCAGGGTCGAATGGTCGGCGGTCTCGTGAGCGGAGCAGTCAAGGGATGACCGGCATCGACTCGACCGGCGCGGGCATTGCCCTCCGCCGGGACATCCTCACGACCCTGCTGCCGGGCTTCGACGGCCCGACCGCACCCGAATGGGTACTCGAGCTGCTCCGCGGCGGGCTCGGCGGGCTCTGCCTGTTCGGGTCGAACGTCGAATCGCCCGAGCAACTGCGCAGCCTGAACGCGTCGCTGCGCCAGGCGAACCCTCTCGCTGTGATCGCGATCGACGAGGAGGGCGGCGACGTCACGCGGCTCTTCCACGACCGAGGCGCGCCGTTCCCCGGCAACGCCGTGCTCGGCCGCATCGACGACCTCGATCTCACCGCACGCGTCGCGCGGGCCGTGGGCGAAGCGCTCGCGGCGACCGGGTGCACCGTGACGTTCGCGCCCGACGTCGACGTGAACGCGAACCCCGACAACCCCGTGATCGGGGTGCGGAGCTTCGGCGCCGACCCCGAGCTCGTGGCGAGGCACTCCTCGGCCTGGGTCACGGCGCTGCAGCAGACGGGCGTCGCTGCCAGCGCGAAGCACTTCCCGGGCCATGGCGACACCGCGACGGACTCGCACCTCGCCCTGCCTGTCGTCGACGTGCCGCTCGAGACGCTCCGCGAGCGCGAGCTCGTGCCGTTCCGCGCGGCGATCGCAGCCGGTTCCCGCACGATCATGACCTCGCACATCCTCATTCCGCAGCTCGACGCGGAGAACCCGGCCACCCTCTCCCCGCAGATTCTGAACGACCTGCTCCGCGGGGAGCTGGGGTTCGACGGCGTCATCGTCACCGACGCCCTCGACATGAAGGGGGCGAGCGGCGTTCACGGCATACCCGAAGCTGCAGTACGCGCCCTCGCCGCCGGTTGCGATCTGCTCTGCATCGGCTCCGACAACACGGCCGCGCAGATCGCCGAGATCGTCGAGGCCGTCGAGGCCGCGGTCGAGTCCCGCCGGCTTCCGGTCGAACGCATTCGCGAATCGGCCGCACGGGTCCGCGTCCTCGCGGCCGAGGCCGCGCCCGTTCCCGACGGGCCCGCCGTGTCGGCGTCGATCGAGCCGCCGCACGACCTGAAAGAGATCGGCCGCGTCATCGCCGCGTTCGAGGTGTCGGATGCCGCGCGTGCACGCCTCGCGCAGGCGCCGCGCATCGGCACCGTCGTGCGCATCGACACGGTCGCGAACATCGCCGTGGGCGTGGCCCCGTGGGGCCCGTTCGCCGCAGAGGACGTCAGCGCGCACCCGTCATGGCTCGGCGACACCGAGGTCATCACCGTCTCGGAGCAGGAGCACCTCGCAGACGCGTCCGCGCTGGCGGGAACGGTGCTCGTGGTGGGCAAGAACCTGCACCGGCATCCGTTCGCCCGAACCGCGATCGATGCGCTGCGAGCCGTGCGCGACGACGTGGTGACGATCGACATGGGTTGGCCCTCGAACGATCGGGCGTATGCCGACGTCTCGACGTTCGGCGCCTCGCGACTCGTCGGCGAAGCGGTCATCGAGTTCGTCGACGACGCGCTCAGTGCCGCGGTGGCCGCGCCGTGAGGCTCGGCATCGACATCGGCGGCACCAAGACGGCCGCGGTGGCGATCGGTGCCGACGGAGAGTTGAGCGACCAGGCGCGGATGCCCACGGGCTTCGGCGCCGAGGCGGTCGTCGCCACCGCGATCCGCATGGTCGAGCGCATGACCGAGCTCGCAGGTGTCGACGCTTCGGCATTCACGTCGATCGGCGTCGGCATCCCCGGCGCGGTCGACAGCGACACCGGTCGGGTGGAGCACGCTGTGAACCTCGGGCTCGAGGGGCTCGACCTCGGCCGGCGCCTGGCCGATCGACTCGGAGTCGAGGTGCGCATCGAGAACGACGTGAAGGCGGCCGCGGTCGGCGCGCACCATCTGCTCGGCGTAGCCGACGGCCCCTTCGGCAGGCTCAGGGAGCGCCGGGTGACGTCGATGGCGTACCTGAACCTCGGTACGGGCCTCTCGGCGGGAGTGCTCCTCGACGGGCGCCTGATGCGCGGTGGGCACGGCGTCGCCGGCGAGATCGGGCACGTCCCGGTCGACCCCGCCGGCGTGGTGTGCGGGTGTGGACAGCGCGGATGCCTCGAGACGATCGCTTCCGGACTCGCGATCGCACGCACGTGGCCGACCGCGTCGGAGCACCCCGCGCGAGAGCTCTTCGACGCGGCGGAGGCCGGCGACGAACGGGCGCTCGCCGTGCAAGAGCAGTTCTTGACCGGGGTTGCAGCGGCGGTGCGCCTGCTCGCGCTGACCGTCGACGTCGATGCCGTGGTGATCGGTGGGGGGCTCGCCGCGCTCGGTGAGCCGCTCGTCGCCGGCACACGCCGTATCCTGAATCAGTGGGCGGCCGAGTCGGCCTTCCTCGCATCGATCGACCTCGCGGCTCGCGTGCAGGTCATCCCACTCGGATTCCCCGCGGCCGCTGTCGGCGCCGCCCTCGTAGGAGAACACCAATGGCTGAAATCGTCATCGTAGAGAACGAGGACGCCGCCGGCGCCCTCGTCGCCGACACGATCGTCTCGCTCATCCGCTCGAAGCCCGATGTCGTGCTCGGTCTCGCGACCGGTTCCACGCCGCTCGCGAGTTACCGCGCACTCGCCCGCCGCATCGCCGCCGACTCGATCGACGTGCGCGGCGTGCGCGGCTTCGCGCTCGACGAGTACGTGGGGCTGCCCGCGGGACACCCCGAGAGCTATCGAGCCGTGATCACGCGCGAAGTGGTCGAACCGCTCGGGCTGACTCCCGAGCTCGTGCGGGTGCCCAACGGCGACCCGGCGACGATCGAGCACGCGGGCGCCGACTACGAGCGGGCGATCAAGGCGGCCGGTGGGGTCGACCTGCAGATCCTCGGCATCGGGCGCACCGGGCACATCGGCTTCAACGAGCCCGGCTCCTCGCTCGCGTCGCACGCTCGGGTGAAGACGCTGACCGCGGCCACTCGTCTCGACAATGCCCGCTTCTTCGATTCTCCCGACGACGTGCCGATGCACTGCATCACGCAGGGCATCGGAACGATCCTCCGTGCTCGGCATCTCGTGCTGCTCGCGTTCGGCGAGGCGAAGGCGCACGCGGTCGCGGCGGCCGTCGAGGGGGCGGTGTCGGCCAGTCAGCCGGGTTCGGCTATCCAGTTGCACCCGCACACGACGGTCGTCGTCGACGAGGCCGCGGCTTCCGGGCTCGCGAACCTCGACTACTACCGGCACGCATGGGCGAACAAGCCGGCCTGGCAAGGCATCTGAACCGCGCGGGCGGTTGACTCGCACGCACGGTTGACGTGTGCGGGCGGTTGCGTTGCGTGAGCTGCAGAGCGGATGCCGCGGCATCCGCCTGCGTCAATGGGGCAGCGCCTCGGGGAGCGCGCTGAGGTAGGCCTCGTCATCGAAGTCGTCGACGATCATGCGCTGGACCATGCAACCCGGCCCGAGGCCGAGCACCACGGTCATCGGTCACTTCCGCGCTGCCGGCGGTGCGGAGTCCGACGCCGAGGCATCCGTCGCCGTCCGATCGTCAAGCCGGTGCGAGGCGCGAGGCGCACAGGCTCGCCGTGCGCCCGCACAGCGCTCGCGAGGTCAGCGAGCGAGTTCCTTGCGGCCGTTCAGGATGCCGCTGACCGCGGCGACGACCGCGAAGATGACCGCGACCACCGGTTGGCCGAGGGTCCACCAGCCGAGTGCCGCGGCGGAGAAGACGGCGATCTCCACGAGCGCCTTGCCGAACGTGTCGACCCGCAGCACCGCCTTCGGTGAGACGAAGAGCGCCCAAACCAGGATCGCGAGGAGCGGCGCACCGATGCCGATGAGCACTCCGGGCCATGGGAGCGGGAAGGCGAGAAAGCCCCAGATGCCGAGAGAGACGAACGCGAAGAGTTCGAGGAGGAACCGCAGTATGTCGTTCGGCCCGATCTTCGGCTGCGGTTCGTGGTGCTGGGATGCTTCGGTCACGACGATCAAGCCTACCCGCGTCCTCAGCGGAAGATGATCGTGCGTGCACCGTCGACGAGCACCCGGCGCTCGGCGAACCACTTGACCGCCTGACTGAGCGTGCGACTCTCTTCATCCTGCCCGATCGCGACGAGCTCGGACGGGCTGCGGGAATGATCCACTCGCACGACGTTCTGCTCGATGATCGGGCCCTCGTCGAGGTCGCTCGTGACGAAATGCGCCGTCGCGCCGATGAGCTTCACGCCGCGGGCGTGCGCCTGACGATACGGGTTCGCGCCCTTGAAACCGGGCAGGAACGAGTGATGGATGTTGATGCAGCGGCCCTCGAGCGCCGCGCAGAGCTCGGGGGAGAGGATCTGCATGTATCGTGCGAGCACGACGAGCTCGATGTCGTGCTCGTCGACCGAGGCGAGCACGCGCTGCTCGAATGCAGACTTCGACGCGGCATCCGTGACCGCATGCGACTCGAACGGCACCCCGTAGAAGTCGACCAGGTCGCGGAGGGTGCCGTGGTTGGAGAGCACGAGCGGGATCTCAACGGTCAGTTGCCCCGCTCGCTGGCGGAACAGCAGGTCGTTGACGCAGTGCCCCGCGGTCGAGGCGAGCACGAGGGTTCGGAGAGGACGAGCGACCTCGTCGAGGTGCCACTGCATGTTCCAGCGCTCGGTCACGGGCTCGAGCGCCTGCTCGAGCTCGGCACGGGCGGCGGATGACTCGACCTGCAGTCGCATGAAGAATCGACCGGTGTCGTGGCTCGCGAACTGCTGACTCTCGGTGATGTTGCCGCGGGCGGCCACGATCGCCCCGCTCACCGCATGCACGATGCCCGGGCCGTCGGTGCAGCTGAGCGTGACGACCCAGTGGTACAGGTGTTCGGGGGGTGCGACGGTGGTCATCCGCCCAGATTACCCGGGGAGCGGGGTCTGTTCCGCCGGCGTCGAAGCTGCGATCTCGGCGTTGCCCCACCGGTGGATGACCGCTGAGCTCGCGGGGCCCACCCGGCCGCCGACCGCGTACTGCACGGTGAGCGTGTCGCCCTCTTCGATGCGGCCGAGGGAGAGCAGGGCGTATTGACCGGCGCCGTTGAGCGTGATCTGGTGCGAACCCCAGCGAGAGCTCGAGACGAGCACCGGGGTCTTGCTTCGGCCCGACGCGAATGCCACGAACACGTGGCCCGCGGTGTAGACCTCCAATTCGGGTGACTCGAGGGTGAACTCGACGGCCCCGGCCGGTTCCGACACGTTCTGCGCAACATCCGTTTGCCGCGCGGTCACTGTGTGCGTGCCCGCAGACAGGTCGCTTGGCTCGAAGCGCCACGCGCCGGCCTCATCGGCGACGACTGTACTCGCGACGGCGACGGAGGCTCTCGCACGCTCGGTACTCGCGCCGCCGATCTGGAACTCGATCGTGGCGCCGGGCTCGGCCGTGCCCGAGATGATGGGGGCGACGAGTCCGCCTGCCGTGTCAACGGTGCCGATGGTCGGCGGCAGGGCGACCGTGTCGACCGGTTCCGGTTCCGGCTCGGGTTCCGGCTCGGGTTGGGGCGATGGGGCAGGTCCGGGGGCGGGTGCCTCCGTACTCGGCTCAGGGGCAGGGTTCGGCTCCGGAGCCTCGACCCCGGGCTCGATCTCGGGCTCGGGCTCGGGTTCGACCAGCGGCGGCTGCGGCAGCGGAGCGGGGAGGAGCGGCACCGGGGCATCCGGAATCGTGCTGGTCGAGGTGTCGGCGTCGCCGGCCTCGGACACCGCGGCCGGCGGAGCAGCCTGCGGGTTGGCGGGAGCCGTGAGTCCGGGCACGACGATCGCGGCGGCGACCGCGACGGCGGCAACGAGCACGCCCGCGCCCACGCCGACGACGACACCGGTGCCCCCGAGGGCGCCGATCCCTGTTCCGGCGGCTACGCCACCCGCTGAGCCCGCACCGGTCGCGCCGGCGCCCGCACCGGTCGCGCCGGCGCCGGCACCGCCCGCACCGGTCGCGCCGGCCGTTCCAGCACTCGATGCACCGGCTCCCGCGCCGTGTCCGACGAGCACGGCAGGCATGCCCGCCGCCCCCATCGCCACTTCGGCCACGGGCGCGCCCTGCGAGAGCCAGGCCGAGTACGCCGTCGCCCCGCCGATGCCAGCAGTGAGCGGCAGGAGCACGAGCGCGAGCCGGGAGCCGACGTCGCGTGCCTCGGCGGCGACGATCGTGCAGCGGGCGCAGTCGTCGAGGTGCGCCTCGAGGCGCGTCGTCTCACGGGGCCGGAGCTTGCCCCGGGTGTAGCTGCCGAGGCGATCGATGCTCCACTGGCACTCGGGATCGTTGGAGGGGTTGCGCAGGTGCACCCGGATCCAAGCTTGGCGCAGGCCCTCGCGAGCACGGTAGGCCAACGCCGCCGTGCTGTTGGCGCTCATGCCGAGCAGCGGGGCGATCTGCTGCGGGGTCATGTTCTCGACCTCGGAGTACCACAGCACCTCTTGCCACCGGGTCGGCAATGCGCGGAAGGCCTGTGCCGTTGCGCCGCGGTCGAGCGCCTCGAGCGTCGCCGATTCGCTCGTCGCCGGGTCTTCGAAGGACTCGAGCGTCTCGAGGGTGGTCTCGTGACGGGCGCGGCCCCAGCCTGCTGCCGTGTTGCGGATCGTCGTGAACAGGTAGGGACGGAACGCACCCGTCGGCCCGCCCCCGGCGAGGATCGTGCTGTAGATCTTGGTGAACGACTCGGCGACGAGGTCGTCGGGGTCGAGTGAACTGTACGAGCGCGCCACGGTGCGCGCCGATGCGGAGTGCCGCTCCCAGAGCTCGGCGTATGCCGAACGGTCGCCTTTGCGCGTTCGCTCGATGAGCGCGGCGTCGGCCGATCGGTCGGTGCGCAGCGGCGGCACTTCGCCTCCTTCGGGTGATGGGATCCGCGGAGTCGCGGGTCGCCCACTGAAGAGACGCGTCGAAGTACAATTCATGACGCGAGTCACGGGGTGAGTACATTTCAGCAGAATTCCCTGTGAAGCGCGCGCGCAGATTATTTCTTCGGAATGCGCGTCATAGATGCGTGGACCCGCCGTCTCTCTGGGTGAAGGCGAATTCGCTTTCACCCACGACCGTCTCAGGCGACCCGAACCCCGAGACGGTCGCCGGCTCTGCCGGCGCCTGAGCGGTCAGCATCGGGGGGAACGATGCGCCGCTCGAACGGGCGGGGGCTTCGGAGGCGAAGGGGAACACGCCTCCGAACCCCGCCTCGATCGGCGAGGAGCCCCGTCGACGATCAGCGCAGCCGTACGCCCGCAGCCCAGACGGCTTCGACGCGAAGCTCGGCATCGAGGAGCACGGCATCGGCGGCGAACCCCCGATCGAGCCGGCCGAGGTCGTGAGCACGGTCGATCGCTGCGGCGGGCGTGACGGTGAGCGCGCCGACCGCCTCGTCGAGCTGGATACCGCACTCGAGCACCGCACGCCGGAGTGCGTCATCCTGCGTGAGGGTCGAACCGGCGATCGAGCCGCCCTCGCGGAGCCGTGCGACGCCGTCGGCGACGACGACCTCGAGCGATCCCAGCACGTAGACGCCGTCGGAGGAGCCTGTTGCGGCCATCGCGTCGGTGACGAGGGCCACCCGACCGGGCGCGCCGGCGAAGGCGAGCCTCACGACATCGGGGTGCACGTGCACGCCGTCGTTGATGACCTCGAGGGTGACGTGGTCGGCGTGCATCGCGGCGACGACTGGTCCGGGCGCACGGTGGTGGATGCCGCGCATGCCGTTGAAGGCATGGGTGAGGATCGTGGCCCCGGCGTCGAAGGCGGCGAGGGCCGTCGCGAAATCGGCGCCCGTGTGGCCGACCGCGACCTTGACGCCGGCATCGGCGAACCGACCGATGGCGGCGAGCGCACCATCGTGCTCGGGGGCGATCGTGATCTGCCGCAGTGCGCCCGCCGCCGCGTCGAGCAGCAGGTCGACGGATGCGGCGTCGGCGGCGCGCAGCAGCCCGGGATCATGCGCACCCCGGAACTCCCGGTCGAGGAACGGTCCTTCGAGGTGCGCGCCCAGCACGCGGGGATCACGCTCCGCGAATCGCGCGATCGTCGTCAGGTCGCTTGCGAGCCGCTCGACGGGCGCCGTCACGAGTGAGAGCACCGTGCGGGTCGTGCCGTGGGCGTTGTGCACGGCGAGCACGGTCTCGATGGCCTCGTCGCCCTCGTCGACGGCCGCGCCACCGGCCCCGTGGCAGTGGATGTCGATGAATCCGGGGGTGAGGAATCGCCCCGCGGCATCCGTCACGTGGGCCGACGCGAGTGGAACCGCGTCACGCCAGCTGTCACCGATGCCGCGCGCGCTCACCCGGTCGCCGTCGAAGGCGACCCACGCGTCGGCGACGGTGTCGGCGCCGCTCACGAGACGCGCGGAATGGATGACGACGGGTGCAGTGCTCACTCAAGCAACGATAACGTCGTAGCCCGCATCGGAGAGTCGTTCGCGCTGCTCGAAGGTGGCACCCGAATCGGTGATGATCGTCGAGAAGAGCCGTCGAGGACCGATCGCGGCGAACGCCCGCTTGTCGATCTTCGACGAGTCGGCGACGAGCACGGCCTGCGTTGCACGCGCGGCCATGAGTGCGTTGACGGCGGCCTCGCGCTCGTCGTGCGAGGTCGGGCCGACATCCGCGTCGATGCCGTTCACGCCGATGAATGCGAGGTCGAGGGTGATGCTGCCGAGCACCGCGTCGGTGTAGGCGCCGACGAGTTCGTACGAACGGGCGTGCACGACGCCGCCGGCGACGACGGTCTTGATCTGCGGGCGCATCGCGAGCTGCATGGCGATGTTGATCGCATTGGTGACGACGGTCAGGCTGGGGTCGGGCGCCGGTTCCATGATGTCGGCGCGCGACATGAGCGCGTCGGCGATCGCGGTGGAGGTCGTGCCGCCGCAGAGGCCGATCACGGCACCGCGCGGCACGAGCGCGCTCGCCGCGAGTGCGATCGCCGCCTTCGCGCCGGGGTTCTGCTGGTTCTTGTAGCGGATCGGCAGGTCGTAGGCCACCGAGTGTGCGACCGCGCCGCCGCGCGTGCGGGTGAGGAGTTGCTGCTGGGCGAGCGCATCGAGGTCTCGTCGCGCCGTCGCGGGCGACACCTCGAGACGATCGACGATCTGGTCGACGTCGACCTGCCCGCTCTCGGCGAGCAGGTCGAGCACTGCGCTCAGACGCTCGGCACGGTTCATCCGTTGGGGTCCTTCCCTGCGAAGAGGTCGAGCACTGCGCTGCGGTGCTCCGGACGCTCGGCATGGTTCATCCGTTGGGGTCCTTCCCTGCGAAGAGGCGGAGGAGACGTGCAGCTTCGATTTCGACGGCATCGCGGCCGGCGGCGAGGTATTTTCGGGAGTCTACGACGCCGGGATGATCGTCGAGGAATCGGCGGATCGCGCCGGTGAACTGCGCGTTCAGGTGCGTGGACACGTTGATCTTCGTGAGCCCCGCACGGATGCCTGCGACGATCGTCTCGTCGGCGACTCCGGATGATCCGTGCAGCACGAGCGGCACCGGCACCGCCGCCCGGAGCCGGCCCACGAGTTCGAGGTCGAGTGCGGCGACCCGCTCGGTCATCGCGTGCGAAGAGCCGACCGCGACGGCGAGTGCGCCGACGCCGGTCTCGGTGACGAATCGCGAGGCCTCGTCGGGGTCGGTGCGCACCCCAGGTGCGTGTGCACCGTCTTTGCCGCCGATCTCGCCGAGCTCCGCCTCGACGAGTACGCCCGTGGTCGCAGCATGGTCGACGACCCGGCGGGTCGTGGCGACGTTGTCGGCGAAGTCGAGCTTCGCGCCGTCGTACATGACGGAGCCGAAGCCGTGGTCGATCGCGAGCAGCGCGAGCTCTGCGTCTTCGGCATGGTCGAGATGCACCGCGACGGGGGCGCTCGAGGCTTCGGCGACGGCGAGCGTCGCGCGAGCGATCGGTTCGAAGCCACCGTGGTACCGGATGGCGTTCTCGGAGATCTGCAGGATCACGGGCAGCCCGGTCGCCTCAGCGGCGGCAGCGAGCGCTTCAGCGGTCTCGAGGTGCAGCACGTTGAACGCGCCGATACCCCGACCGCCTTCGGCTGCGTCGGCGAGCAGGATGCGAGTGGGGGTGAGGGTCATGCGTGTTCCTTCGGGTCGATGCTCACGACGACCTCGCGCTCGAGGTCCGTGTGTTCGGGTGACAGCTCACCGGCGAGCGGCGCGAGCACTGCCGAGGCCGACCAGGCGACGGCCCGGCGGGCGAGGCGCTCGCGGGCGGCCGTGGCGGCCGGCGTGCCGTCGGCGAGGTCGGGCGTCTCAGCGATGGCGACGGCGATCGCGGCGACCGCCGCGTCGCCGGCCCCGGTCGGGTTGCCGTGCAGCGAGCGGGGCAATCGGGCTCGGATGCCGCCTGGGGTATCCGTCGTCACGACCATCAGGCCTTCAGAACCCAGTGAGGCGACGACCATTCGGGCACCGAGTTCGAGCAGGGCGGCCGCCCCCGCCACCGGGTCGTCGAGACCGGTGACGTCGCGAAGCTCCTCGGCGTTGGGTTTCAGCACCGTCGCGCCCGCACGGGCGGCAGCGAGGACTCCGGGCCCGCTCGTGTCGACGATGACGGGCACGCCTTCGGCGGTGAGCGCACTGACGAGTGCGCCGAGCTCGTCGGGGCCGAACCCGGGCGGCAGGCTTCCGCAGATGGCGACGACGTCGGCGTCGCGACCGAGTTCGAGCGCGTTCGCCGCGAGTGCGTCGGCTTCGGCGACTGAGAGCGCGGCGCCGCGCTCGTTCAGCACGCTCGTGTCGCCGCTCGCCTCGTCGACGAGGGCGATGCTGCGGCGGGTCGCGCCTGCGACGCGCACGAGGCGGTGGTGGATGCCGCTCGCCTCGAGCTCCGCGGTGAACTCGGCGCCGACCGCGCCGCCTGAGGTCGTGAGCGCGAGCACGTCGTGGCCTTCGGCGTGCAGCACGCGTGCGACGTTCAGCCCCTTGCCGCCGGCGCGTGCGGCTCCGGTGTCGACGCGATGCGTCTCGCCCGGTCGCAGGCCTTCGACGTGCCAGGTGAGATCGAGCGCCGGATTCGGTGTGACGGTGACGATCACGGCGTGCCCCCGACTCGGCGTGCGGCGGCGAGGTCGCGGGCCGCGAGCGCGGTGCCGAGCAGGCCCGCATCGTCGCCGAGTTCGGCGTGGAGGAGCGCCGGTCGGCGGTGGAAGCTGAGCAGCGCATCGAGCCGCGTGCCGAGCGGTGCGAACAGGGCCGGACCAGCTTGTGCGAGACCGCCGCCGATCACCACGGCTTCGGGGGCGAGGATGGCGACGAGACGGGCGAGTGCCTCGGCGAGTGCTTCGACCGCGTCGTCCCAGACGCGCTTGGCGAGCGGGTCGCCGGCGGTCGCCGCGTCGAGCACTTCTCGAGCGCCGGTCACCCGAGTACCGGATGCCGCGGAGTAGCGCCGGGCGATCGCACCCGCCGACGCGATCGTCTCGAGGCATCCGATCGCCCCGCAGGCGCACCGCTCGCCGAGCGGATCGGCGAGCGAGTGGCCGATCTCGCCCGCATAGCCGCCGCCGGCGTAGGGGCGGCCTCCGAGCACGAGCGCGCTCGCGATGCCGGTGCCGATGGCGAGCACGACGACATCGCCGTAGCCGCGGGCCGCGCCGAGGCGGTGCTCTGCGTCGCCCGCCGCGCGCACGTCGTGGCCGAACGCCACGGGCAAGCCGAGCGCGCGCTCGGCGAGGTCACGGATGGGGGCGTCGCGCCAACCGAGGTTCGACGCGAACATGCCGACACCGGTGACCTCGTCGACGAGACCGGGCACGCTGATGCCCGCGGCCACCGGAACGATGCCGGGGGCCGCGGCCAAGTGCTCACGGGCGAGCACGCCGATCGAGGCGACGATCGTCCGGCCGGGGTCGGCGTCGGCCGGGTCGACCGGCGTCGGCGTGCGGCGGAGTCCGAGCACCCGGCCCGAGGCATCGACGAGCGCCGACTTCGTGTCGGTGCCTCCCACGTCGAACGCGAGCACGGCCGCGCCCGGGCCGAGCGGGAACGCGTCGTGAGACGGGTGCTCGTTCATCACGCGTCGAGGATGACGGAACGGGTGAGGTTGCGGGGCGAGTCGGGGTCGAGGCCCTTCGCGCGGGCACGGGCGAGTGCGACGCGCTGTGCGCGCACGAGTTCGGCCATCGGGTCGAGGCGGCCCGCTTCGAAGTGCGCCCCGGCCGCGGCGACGTCGCCGGCGAGTCCGTCGGGCGCCTCGCCGAACTGCCAGGTCACTCGGCCCGGAGCTGCGATCGCGATCGGGCCGTGGCGGTACTCCATCGACGGATATGACTCGGTCCACGACTGCGAGGCTTCCCGCATCTTGAGCGCCGCCTCGTGGGCGAGGCCGACCGACCAGCCGCGACCGAGGAAGGTGTACTGCTCGGCGTCGGTCAGCTCGGGGGCGAGGTCTTCGGCGACCGCGCGCTCGGCATCGGCGATCGCGCCGGTGAGGTCTTCGCCGAGCGAGGCGCGGAAGAGCGCGAGTGCGGTCGTCGCGAACCGGGTCTGCACGACCGAGCGCTCGTCGGCGAAGGGGAGGGTCACGGCTTCGTCGACGAGGTCGACGAGGGGTGACGTGGCATCGCCGATGACGCCGATGGTGCGCACGCGGCCGCGGAGCCCCTCGACGAGCTGGCGCACCTCGGTGGTGGTGCCCGATCGGGTGAGGGCGACGACCGCGTCGTAGCCGCGGTCGACGAAGGCTTCGGATGCCGCGAATGCGTCGGTCTCGCCGTGGCCGCCGGCTTCGCGCAACCACGCGTACGACTGCGCGATGAACCAGGACGTGCCGCAGCCCACGACCGCGATTCGGGCGCCGCGGGCCGGCAGGAGCGACTGCTCGGCACGGAGCTCGGTGGCGCGTGCCCAGGTCTCGGGCTGAGAGGCCAGTTCGGCGGACATGTGTTCAGCGGCGGCGGGAACAGCTTCGCCGGTCGTGTGTGCGGTGGTCGGTTGGTCGGTCACGTGGGGCTCCAGACAGGTGTGCGACGGCCGCCGTGGCAACCCCGCGGCGGCATGACACTCACAATGATCGCAGATGATTGCAACATGTGTCCAACGATCACTCGAGCGCTCGATTCAAGCGGCTCCGCGCGACATCGGAGTTTGTCAGGGATCTGAACAAAATCTCATAACGAATCCGCTGCGCGTCTTGACGGGCCCGAGGCATCCGACATAGATTTTCGTGCGTCGAGTGAACGGACGTGATCGTTTGCTCGCCGAAACGTTCAGGAAATAGCACTCAGCCACAGTCGTCAAGTGCGGTTCCCGAACACACGCACCGTCGCGCGAAGCTCTTTCCACGGGCGCTGGTGCACCATCCACCACAGTGAGGAAGCATCCAATGAAGAAGTCTCTGCGCCTCGGCGCGGCCGTCGCGCTCGCGGCCACGGCATCGCTCACGCTCGCATCCTGCGGCTTCGGCGGCGGGTCGGGCGAGGAAGCCGGTGGCAAGACCACGCTCGACCTGCTCGTGCCGAGTTACTCCGACAACACCCAGGGCCTCTGGGAAGACGTCATCGAGGGCTTCGAAGCCGAGAACACCGACATCGACGTCAAGCTCGAGGTGGCGTCGTGGGACAACCTCGAGACCCTCATCGCCACGAAGATCCAGGGCGGTGAGGCACCCGACATCTACAACGGCGGCCCCTTCGCCGGTTTCGCCGCCGACGAGCTGTTGTACCCCGCTGAAGACGTCGTCTCGCCCGAGACCTTCAGCGACTTCCAGGACTCGTTCATCGCGAACGCCGAAGTCGACGGCACTGCGTACGCACTGCCCCTGATCGCCTCGGCACGCGCGCTCTTCGTCAACAACGCCCTGCTCGAGCAGGCGGGCGTCACCGCGCCCCCCACCAACTGGGATGAGCTGCTCGACGCGGCGACCAAGGTCTCGGCCCTCGGCGGCGGCATCGCCGGCTACGGCATGCCCCTCGGATCCGAAGAGGCGCAGGCCGAAGCGGCTGTGTGGCTCTGGGGCGGCGGCGGCACGTTCGGCGACGCGACCGAGATCACCATCGACGACCCGGCGAACCTGCCCGGTGCCGACCAGATCAAGAAGATGATCGACGCCGGTGCCACGCAGGCAGACCCGGGCTCGACCGACCGTTCGCCGCTCATGGACATCTTCATCCAGGGCAAGATCGGCATGCAGGTCGGCCTCCCGCCGACCGTCGGCCAGATCGAGGAGAACAACCCCGAGCTCGACTACTCGGTCGTCCCGATCCCCACGAAAGACGGCAGCCCCATGACGGTCGGCGTCATGGACCAGCTCATGGCCTTCCAGAACGACGACGACAAGCAGGACGCGATCACGAAGTTCTTCGACTACTACTACACGTCCGACGTGTACGTGCCGTGGGTGCAGGCCGAGGGCTTCCTTCCCGTCACGAAGTCGGGTGCCGAGGCGCTCGCCTCCGAGGAGGCGCTCGCGCCGTTCCTCGAGGTGCTGCCCGACGCGCAGTTCTACCCGAGCACCAACCCGCAGTGGTCGGCGACGGATGCCGCATTCAAGGCGCTGTTCGGACAGCTCCAGACGAAGCCCGCACAAGATGTGCTGACCGAGATCCAGGCACAGGCCGACGCGGGCTGATCCCACCCCGCTCGACCAGCACGTCCGTTGCGCAATACCCGGAGGGATCGGTGACCGCCGAACCATGAGCACGACACCCGATACGTCATCGATCCCAGCGGGGGCGGCCACCGGCCGCCCCCGCCCCGGCGGGCAGGCTGCGCCCAGTGGGCGGGCCGAACAGGTCAAGCCCCGCCGAGGCGGGCGGCAGTTCATCGCCTCGCTCCCGTGGATCGGCCCTGCCCTCATCCTCATCTTCGGCGTCGTGCTGTTCCCGGCCGTCGTCATGTTCTTCAACTCGACCCGCGACATCTCGATCTCGGGGGTCGACAAGGGCTCGGTCGGCTTCGACAACTACGTCGAGGTCTTCTCCTTCCCCTATTTCTGGCCGATCTTCGGCCGCACGATCGTCTGGGTCGTGGTGGTCGTCGCGGCCACCGTGCTCATCTCGCTCGTCCTCGCCCAGCTGCTGAACAAGGCGTTCCCGGGCAGGCGCATCGTGCGCCTGGCGGTGATCATCCCGTGGGCGGCATCCGTCGTCATGACGACGATGGTCGTCTACTACGGGCTGGAGCCGTACTTCGGCATCATCAACACCTTCCTCGTCGACGTGGGGCTCGTCGACACGCCCGAGGGCTACGGGTGGACCCGCAACCCCGAGACGGCCTTCGCCTGGTCGATCGTCGTCGCGGTGTTCGTGTCGCTGCCGTTCACGACGTACACGATCCTCGCCGGGCTCCAGACGGTGCCGGGCGACGTGCTCGAGGCCGCGAAGATGGACGGTGCAGGGCCGGTTCGCACGTATTGGGGCGTCGTGCTTCCGCAACTGCGCGGCGCCCTCTCGGTCGCGGTGCTCATCAACATCATCAACGTCTTCAACTCGCTGCCGATCCTGAAGGTGATGACCGGGTCGATTCCCGGCTACGATGCCGACACGATCATGACGATGATCTTCAAGTACATCCAGAACCAGCACAAGGTCGACGTCGCGAGCGCGCTCTCCGTCGTCGCCTTCATCATCGTCATCGTGATCGTCGCCATCTACGTGCGTGTGGTCAAGCCCATGAAGGAGGTCTGAGCATGGCCGTCACCGCACCCGCGTTCGAGACGATCGCCCCGCCCGCGGCATCCGCTCGGAAGCGCCGCTACACCGAAGACCAGGTGCCGCTCGGCAAACTGATCTGGCGCATGCTGGCCGGGCTGATCGTGCTGCTCATCTTCGTGCTGCCGTACACGATCATGTTCTTCGGCTCGGTCAAGACGAAGGCGCAGATCCGCTCGGTCGAACCCACCTACTTCCCGACGGAGTGGCACTGGGAGAACTACATCAACATGTGGTCGACCCCCGAGACGCCGCTCGTGCAGAACCTCATCTCGACGATCATCATCGCGGGAGTCGCGACGCTGCTCGTGCTGCTCGTCGCGATGCCCGCGGCGTACTACACCGCGCGGTTCAAGTTCCCGGGCCGCATGGTGTTCCTCTTCCTCGTGATCGTCACGCAGATGCTGCAGCCCGCGGTGCTCACCTCAGGGCTCTTCCGCCAGTTCCTCGCGTTCGACATGATCGACACGTGGGCGGCGATGATCTTCATCAACGCCGCGTTCAACCTCTCGTTCGCCGTGTGGATCATGCACTCGTTCTTCGCCGGCGTGCCCAAGGAGGTCGACGAGGCCGCTCAGATCGACGGTGCCGGACGGCTGCGCGTGCTCTTCACGATCAGCCTCCCGCTCGTCTGGCCCGGCATCGTGACCGCGATCGTGTTCACGTTCGTCGCGTGCTGGAACGAGTTCGCGGCCTCGCTCGTGATCCTCTCGACCGCGGGCAATCAGCCACTCTCGGTCGCCCTCACGAAGTTCGTCGGCCAGTACGAGACCTCGTGGCAGTACGTGTTCGGCGTCTCGATCGTCGCGATCGTGCCCGTCGTGATCCTCTTCATGATCATCGAGAAGCGCCTCGTCGGCGGCCTCACCGCAGGCAGCGTCAAGTAGCGCCGAGCGGATGCCGCGGGGTCGCCGAACCCTGCGGCATCCGGCCTCGCGGCATCCGCTCGTGTTGCAGGCGACCGTGCTGTGCGCGGCCGCACTGCACGCGGCCGCACTGCACGCGACCACGCCGCGCTCGCGCGACCGGTGCCGATGTCGGGAACGGTCGCGCGACCATCACGCGGTGCGCGGCCTCGCGACGTCGTCGACCGCGCAGTACACCGTGCCCGCGGCATCCCAGAGCGCGGCGAGGTCAGCGACCCGCCCGGCGAAGTCGGCATAGTCGCGGGCACCGTCCCCCGGCGCGGGCGACCAGCCGATCTCGGCGATCGCCGCGAGACGCGGGAAGACCATGAACTCGACATCGTCGATCGTCAGGGCCGTCTCGGTCCACATCGGCCCTTCGACGCCGAGGATGTCGGCCTCTCCGACGCCGGGGACGATCCGGGTCGGTTCCCATGAGTAGGCGGCCTCGAGCGACGTGGGGCCGTCGGCCCAGTCGAGCCCGAGTTCGTAACCGTTCGGGGTCGCCGGCGCCCCGGGGTACTGGATGTCGAGGTAGGCGGCATCTGCGGGCGACATGATCACGCGCCCGCCCTGTTCGACCACGGCGGAGGTGACCGTGCCCGCGTTCTCCTGCGGCACGAGGTAGCTCCAGTACTGGGCGACCGTGCCGGCGGGCAGCGCGGTCGACGCGCCGATCTCATGCCATCCGATCACCGTCTTGCCGGTCGAAGCTGCGGCGCTCGTGATGCGCTGCACGAGATCGAGGTACTCGGCGGCCGGTGTCGACCACGACTCGTCGCCGCCGATGTGGAGCCAGGGGCCGGGCGTGATCTCGGCGACCTCGCGCATGACGTCGGCGAGGAACCGGTCGGTCGCCTCCGCGCGCTCGGGCGCGGCGCTCAGCGACGAGAACCCGACCTTCACCCCCTCGTACGGAGCGCGGGCGACGCCGTCGTGATTGAGCTCGGGGTAGGCGCTGAGGGCCGCATTGGTGTGGCCCGGCAGGTCGATCTCGGGCACGACGGTGATGAACCGCTCGGCGGCGTAGTCGACGATGCGGGCGTAGTCGGCCTTCGTGTAAAACCCTCCGGCCGCACCGTCGACAGCCGTCGACGCGCCGATGCCGGTGAGCTCGGGCCACGAGTCGATCTGGATGCGCCAGCCCTGATCGTCGGTGAGATGCAGGTGGAAGTGGTTGATCTTCAGCATCGCGATCGCGTCGACGAGGCGCAGCACGTCGTCGACGGGGAAGAAGTGCCGCACGACGTCGAGCATGGCGCCGCGATAGGCGAAGCGCGGAGCATCGCGAATCGAGAGCGCCGGCACGGTCCACTCAGCGGCGGAGCTCGGTGCATGGTCGTGCGCGCTCAGCAGTTGTCGAAGCGACCGCGTGCCGCGATACAACCCGGCCGGCGTGCTCGCGGTGATGACGACCCCCAGAGCGGATGCCTCGAGGGTGTACGCCTCGTCGCTCGCCTCGTCGCTCGCACGCAGGACGAGGGAGATGCCGATGACGCCGTCGGTTGGCGAGCCGACCTCGGAGTCGACGACAGGGAGCTTGCGGCCGGTGACGGCGCGGAGTTCGGCGGCCAGCAGGGCTCCGATGTTCCTCGCAACTCCCGGTGCGACAATATGAACGCCATCGACGAAACGGAACGGCGCGACCGCCGCGTGGAGTTCGATCTGGACGGGTGCGGGAACGATGCCGGTCATGGCTTCATCCGTTCTTTCGGTATCGGTGACGGGTGGTGCCCGCGGGTCACCCCATCTTCGCAGGCAACACCGTCGCGGTGCCGGAGTGTTCGCGCTGTACATTCCGAGCAGAGATTCACGAGCGTTACTTGAGTTTATGGGTGAGAGGGGTAATGTGAACGCAAACATTCATTCCATCGATGTCGACGAGGTGCGCACGAGCGCACTGAACCGGCAGGTGGGCCCGCCCGTGCACCAACGGGCGGCGATTCTCTCAAAGAGGAGCGACACATGACATCCAGGACCCGCTTCGCACGCACCGCCGCTGCTGCGACGGTCGCGGCGATCTCCGTCTTCGCGCTCGCGGCCTGCAGCACCGGCAGCGGCTCGGGCAACGCCGACGGTCCCGTCGAGATCACCTACCTGCACCGTCTGCCCGACGGCGAGGGGATGACGCCGGTCAGCGAGATCGTGGACCGCTGGAACGAGGAGAACCCCGACATCCAGGTGAAGGCGACGAAGTTCGACGGTGCGGCGACGGACATGATCCTGAAGCTCGAAACCGACGTCAAGGCCGGCAATGCAGCGTGCCTCGCCCAGATCGGGTACTCCGAGGTTCCGCAGATGTACGTCAAGGGACTACTGGAAGACGTGGCAGACGAGGCCGCGGCGCACGAGGACGACTTCTCGGCCGGTGCATACGCGATGATGACCGTCGGCGACGCGGTCGTCGGCTTCCCTCAAGACACCGGCCCCCTCGTGTACTTCTACAACGCGACGGAGTTCGAGAACCTCGGTCTCACGGTGCCGACCACGCTCGACGAACTGACCGCAGACTCCGCCACGGCGGCATCGGCCGGCAAGTACGTCACCGCCTTCACTCCTGACGAGGCGCTCTCCTGGCTGTCGGCGCAGGCAGCGGCCGCGGGCGACTCCTGGTTCGGCTCGAGCGATGGCGGCTGGACCGTCGACGCCGAGGGCGCAGGCAGTCAGACGGTCGCCGCGTTCTGGCAGAACCTGGTCGACAACAAGCAGACCCTGGCCACCGAGCGTTGGGGCGAGGCCTTCACCCAGGCACTCAACGACGGCAGCCTGATCGGTCACGTCGGCGCGGCATGGGAGGCCGGCTTCATGCTCGACTCCCTCGACGGCACCCCGGCCGAGGGCCAGTGGCGCATCGCCCAGCTGCCCGACTTCGGTGCAGGCACGCTGACCGGCCCCGATGGGGGCTCCGGCGTCGCCGTCACGAAGGGCTGCGAGCACCCGGCCGAGGCGATGGAGTTCAACGCCTGGTTCAACACGCAGATCGACGACCTCGCTTCACAGGGTCTCGTCGTCGCTGCCAACGGCACGCCGACCACGAGCGAGAAGATGCTCCGCCAGTTCGGCGGCCAGGACGTGCTCGCCGAGCTCGCGACGGCGTCCGGCAACCTGAACCCCGACTTCGTGTACGCACCGGGCTTCGCTTCGCTGACCAAGATGAACGAGACCGCATCGGGCGTCGCCGACGGCAGCGCCACGGTCGCTGACATCTTCACCACCGCGCAGACGACCGCGGTCGCCACGCTCGAAGACCTCGGACTGCCCGTCTCCAAGTGAGGCGAGCCGACGATTGATCGCCACGGCGGCGGATCACATGACGTGTCGTGGGATCCGCCGCCGAATCGAGGTTGAAAGGAGAGACCGACCACAATGACCGTTTCCACTCAGGCCCGCGCCGGCAGCAGAGCAGACGCCGGGAGCAGGAAAGACGCCGGGAGCACGAAACGCGCCCGGGGCACGAACGGCGGGGCCACGAAGCGCAGCAGGAGCGCCCGCCATCAGGCGTTGACCGGCTGGATGTTCATGGCGCCGTTCTCCCTGCTCTTCATCGTCGTCTTCCTCGTGCCCATCGTCGTGTCGATCCGCTCGTCGATGTTCACCGAGCTTCCGGCCGGTGACGGGCTGTACGGCGGCGGTGAGCTCGTCGACACCTTCGTCGGCTTCGACAACTTCGCACTCGCGATCGGCAGTGCCCCGTTCTGGGCGGGCATGGGGCGGGTGCTGCTGTACGCGCTCTTCCAGATCCCCGTGATGATCGTGGCCGCGCTCGGGCTGGCGCTCCTGCTCGACACCTTCATCGTGCGGCGGCCCGGCTTCTTCCGCCTGGCGTTCTTCCTGCCGTTCGCGATCCCCGGTGTCATCGCGGCGATGATCTGGCTCTACCTCTACACGCCCGAGGTCTCGCCCTTCATGCAGTACCTCCCCGAGGGCACGAACTTCATGGCGCCGGGCACGATCCTGGCGTCCATGGCCAACATGACCACCTGGACGTACACGGGCTACAACATGCTCATCTTCCTCGCGGCGCTGCAGACGATACCCAGAGACCTCTACGAGGCCGCCCGCCTCGACGGCGCCTCGGGCTGGCAGATCGCGACGCGCATCAAGATCCCCCTCGTGCGCGGTGCGGCACTGCTCGCGGTGCTGCTGTCGATCATCGGCACCATCCAGCTGTTCAACGAGCCGGTGATCATGGAGAGCGCGAACCCCTGGATGGGCAAGGCCTTCACACCGATGATGTTGACGTACAACTCGATGATGGGTGCGGTCTCGCCGTCGGGCACCGGTCCGGCATCGGCCTATTCGCTGCTGATGGCGGTCATCGCGGGCGTGCTCGCGATCGTCTATGCGCTGCTTCAGCGGCGGAAGGGAGCCTCGGCATGAGCAGCGGCACACTCATCGAATCCGCGAAGCGTCGCGCCCGCAAGGCCGCGCCCGACCGCCCGCCGAAATCCGAACTGCCGGGCCCCTTCGCCCGCGTCGTCGGCGTCGCAGTGCTCGTCGTGGCGACGCTGTATTTCCTCGCGCCCGTGCTGTGGGTCATGATCGCGTCGACGAAGAGCAATCGCGATCTCACCTCGTCGTTCGGGTTCTGGTTCGCCGAGTGGAACCTGCCGGCGAACTACGAGAGCCTCATGGTCTGGACCCAGGGCATGTTCTGGCAATGGGTCGGCAACTCGATCTTCTACTCGGTCACCGCCGGGGTGATCGGCACACTCTTCGCCGTGATGGCGGGATACGCGATCGCCAAGTTCGTCTTCCCGGGCAAGACGATCGCGGTCGGCGTCATCATGGCCGGCCTGCTCCTGCCCGTCGCACTGCTCACGGTGCCGCTCTACCTCGAGTTCCATGCGCTCGGTCTCGTCGACACCCCGTGGGCGATCATCATCCCGTCGGCGGTCTCGCCGTTCGGTGTGTTCCTCGGCATCGTCTACGCACAGGACGCGGTGCCGGCGGAACTGCTCGAGGCGGCACGGATCGACGGAGCCGGGGAGATCCGCATCTTCTTCACGATCGTGATGCGACTGCTGGCTCCGGCGATGGTGACCATCTTCCTGTTCATCTTCGTGGCGACCTGGAACAACTTCCTGTTGCCGCTGATGATGGTCTCGTCAGCGGAACTCAAGCCAGTCACACTCGGCTTGTTCGGCATGATGAGCTACTTCGCGCCGGCCAAGGGCGCGGTGATGCTCGGCGCACTGCTGGGCGTGGTCCCGCTGATCATCCTGTTCTTCAGCCTGCAGCGCTTCTGGCGTTCGGGCCTGGCGGCCGGAGCAGTCAAGGGCTGATCCCTTCGACACCTCGCTTCGAACAGGAAGGCCCGCGGCGAATGCCGCGGGCCTTCCTCGTCTGAGGCTCGGTCAGGAGCCGATGAACTCTTCGACCGCGCCGAGTTCGGCCTGGTCGCGCACCTCGACGGTGCCGCCGAGCTGCTCGAGGTCAAGCACGCGCACGGTGTTGCGTCCCGCGCGCCAGAGCGGGGCCGGGGCGTACAAGGTCGTTTGCGGGCCGACGTTCCAATAGCGGCCGATGAGGAATCCGTTGACCCAGACGAAGCCCTTGACTCCGCCGGGGAAGGCGAGCCACGCGTCGGCGGGTTCGGCGACGTCGAACCCGGCCACGGCGTATCCGTCGGCGCCTGATGCTCCGGCGGGCTCCGGTGCCGCCATCGGGATGACCCGGTGGGTCCAGCCGTGGGCGTAGCGACGGCCGAGGAGGACGCCCTCCAGGATGCCCTTGTGCTCGCCGATCTTCGGACCGTAGTTGATTCGACCGACGTTCTCGACGATGAGCGTGACGACGACCGGCCGCTCGGAGACCGGGAGCACGGTGCTCGTCTCCCCGTCGCGGTCGAGTGTGGCGACACGGTTCCCGTCGATGAAGACGGTGGCGCGGTCGTGGAGACCCTTGAGGGCGAGGACGTTCTCACCCTCCTCGACGACGACGGTCGTCTCGTAGGCGATGAGGCCCTCCGCGACGCCGATCTCCTCGAAGGTTGCGGGGTGGGGGCGAGGATCGCTCGCGGCGAGCGCACGGACTGCCTCGATGAGCGATGCTTCGGGCGCGAGGGACACCGTGCGAGGTGCCTGGAAGCGCGGCGCATCGGGCAGCTCGGGCAGCGGTCCATCGTGGAAAGGAGCGAACGAAGCGCGCAGTGCCTCGAACTTGGCGCCCACACGGCCGTCTTCGGCGATGGGCGCGTCGGAGTCGTAGCTCGTGGCGGTCGGCTGGATCACGCCGTCCCAGTTGGCACCGTTCCATAGACCGAAGTTGGTGCCGCCGTGCGCCATGTAGAGACTGACGGAGCCGCCCGCGGCGAGGAGCTCGTCGACGGTGCCGATCATGCTGGGGGCGCTGCGCACGTGGTGCTGCTCACCCCAGTGGTCGAACCACCCGCCCCACAGCTCGCTGCAGACGAGCGGGGTGTTCGGGGGGAGGAGGTCGACGGCCGCCGACACACCGGTGCCGAACGTGAAGCTCGGCATGGCGCCCTCGACCGAGCCGTAGGCGTGCATGCCCGCAGTGATGCCGTCGGCGGTCGTGAGGAGTTCGACGATGCCGTACCGGCGGAGCAGATCGCGCTGGTGGTGCAAGTGTTCACGGTCGGTCCCGAACGAGCCGTATTCGTTCTCGATCTGCACGGCGACGATCGGGCCGCCGTGTGCGGCCTGCAGGGGAGCGAGTCGGGGGAGGAGCTCGGCGTACCAGCTCTCGACTGCGGCGCGGTACGCAGGGTCGCTGCTGCGAATGCTCCGGGTGCGGCCGGTCAGCCAACTGGGCAGGCCGCCGTTGGACCACTCGGCGCAGATGTACGGACTCGGCCGCACGTACACGTCGAGACCGATCTCGCCGGCGAGGCGGATGAACCGCTCGACGTCGCGCCATCCGTCGAATCGCGTCTCGCCTTCGATCTCCTCGTGGAAGTTCCAGGCGACGTAGGTGTCGACCGTGTTCGCCCCCATCGCGGCGAGGCGACGGAGTCGGTCCTCCCACTGCTCGGGGTGCACCCGGAAGTAGTGCACGGCCCCGGCGAGCATCCGGTGAGGGAGCCCGTTGCGCAGCAACGCGCTGTCGCGGTATGTGAGCGCAGCCACTTGATCAACGCTGGTTCGAGTGTCGGTCGCGGTCATCGCGCGGCCTCCCTTGAATCGCGGGCGATGTCGCCCGATTGAGAAGAATGTTTGCGTTCACATTATCGCGCAATCCAACGTTCGTCGGACTCGCCTTCGTCGCACACGAGTGAACGCTCACTACGATGGGTCCATGCCACGTCGTTCACCGGAGGAGCGCTCGCCGAGTCAGGTCGACGTCGCACGCGTCGCCGGCGTGTCGACGCAGACGGTCTCGCGAGTGATGTCGGGTCACCCGAACGTGCGCCCCGAGACGGCGCATCGGGTGATGGCGGCGGTCGACGCCGTCGGTTACCGACTGCATGCGGCGGCGGCGTCGCTCGCTTCCGGTCGCACCCGCATGCTCGGCGTGATCCTCGTCTCCACGGCCCGCTACTCGACGAGCGCGATCCTCCTCGGCGTCGAATCGGTCGCCGCCGAAGAGGGCTATGCCGTGACGACCGCGAGTGTGGCGCAGCATTCTGCACCGGCATCCTTCCTCGAAGCGTTCGATCGCCTCGAGGGCCAGGGGGCGGAGGGCATCGTGATTCTCGCGCCGGTCGGCTTCCTCGCAGAGGCCCTCGGCTCGCGCACCGAGCGCACGCCCACGGTCGGCCACCGGCAGGCCGACGGGGTCGGCGCAGATGCGCTCGTCGATCAACGCGCGATCGCCAGGGCGGCGACCGAGCATCTGCTCGACCTGGGCCATCGCACGGTCTGGCATATCTCCGGCGACGAGTTCTGGCAGGAGTCGAACGCGCGCCGCGAGGAGTGGGAGACGGTGCTCCGGGAGCGCGGGGTCGCGCCGCCCCCGGTGATCCCCGCCGATTGGTCACCCGAGTCGGGCTACCGTGCCGGGCGCACGATCGCGGCGATTCCAGACGTCACGGCGGTGTTCGTGTCGAGCGACGAGATGGCCTTCGGCGTCATCCGCGCCCTGCACGAGGCTGGGCGCATCGTGCCCGACGACGTCTCGGTGGTGAGTGTCGATGACATCGCGCTCGCGGCCTATGCAGCGCCCGCCCTCACGACGGTGCGCCAGCCCTTCGAAGACGTCGGCCGCGCCACGGCGAAGCGCGTCATCGAGATGATCGAGAAGCGCGAGCCCGTCGCGACCGAGCCGCTTCGCCCCGAGCTCGTCGTGCGGGCTTCGACGGCGCCGCCGCCGGAGGCGTAGCGCGCAAGATCTGCACAGCGAGCGGATGCCGCGGCGTCCGGGTCGACGCGACATCCCGCGCCGAAGCGGCATCCCGCAGCCCGCGGCCTCCTCGCACCCGGCGCGCTACTCGACCCAGGGCACCCCGCCGACCTGGTGGTACGAGACGCCGAGTGCGTCGAGGTGCGTGCCGAGCCACGCGAGGCGGGCGTGGAAGCCGGCCTCGTCGCGTGCGCCGCCGCCGGCGGCCGCCGCCGACCACGCGATCTCGGCGATCGCCGTGATGCGCGGGAACACCATGAACTCGAGCTCGGCGGTGGTCGCTGTCGTCTCGGTCCAGATCGGCGTCGCGATGCCGAGGATATCGGACTCGTCGAGGCCCGGAATCGTCGACGTCGGCTCCCACGCGTACGCCTCTTCGAGCGTCGTCGGACCGTCGGCCCACCGGGTGCCGAGCGAGCCGCCGAGCGGACCCTCGGGGTCGTCGGGGTACATCATGTCGAGGTAGGTGACGTCGGCCGGCATGAGGATGACCTCGCCGCCCTGCTCCACGAACGAGGTCGTGAGTTCTGCGGTGTTCTCGCGCGGCTCGGTGAAGTCCCAGTACTGGCCCACCGTGCCCGGCGGCAGCTCGGTCGAGACGCCCATCTCGTGGTACGCGATCACTGTCTTGCCGGTGGCGGCGCCCGCCGCGGTGATCCGCGCGACGAGATCGAGGTAGTCCTCGGGCGACGTCGCGTGCGGTTCGTCACCGCCGACGTGCAGCCATGGCCCGGGTGTCATCTCGGCGACCTCGCGGGTGACGTCGGCGAGGAACCGGTCGGTCGCCTCTGCGCGCTCGGGCGAGGCGCAGAGTGACGAGAACCCGACCTCGATGCCCTCGTAGGGCTTCGGCGCGACTCCGTCGCAGTTGAGCTCCGGGTAGGCGCTGAGCGCGGCGTTCGTGTGCCCGGGCAGGTCGATCTCGGGCACGATCGTCACGAAGCGCTCGGCCGCGTAGTCGACGATGCGTGCGTAGTCGGCCTTCGTGTAGAAGCCGCTGCCGTCGCCCCCGACCGAGGTCGACGCGCCGATGCCGGTGAGCTCGGGCCATGAATCGATCTGGATGCGCCAGCCCTGGTCGTCGGTGAGATGCAGGTGCAGCACATTGAGCTTCAGCAGCGCGATGCGATCGATGTGGTCGAGCACGTCTTCGACGGGGAAGAAGTGGCGCACGACATCGAGCACGGAGCTGCGGTAGGCGAAGCGAGGGGCATCGGTGACGGATGCCGCGGGCACGATCCATCCGCCAGAGGGCGCACGCGAGGCATCCGCTCGCTCGATCTCGGCTGGCAGCAACTGTCGCAGCGTCTGCGTGCCCCAGAAGAGTCCGGCCGGGCTGGGCGCTGAGATGCGGATGCCGTCGGCGCCGCTCGCGAGCGAGTACGCCTCGTCGGAGTCGGCGCTGAAGGCCGCTCCGTCGTCGATGACGAGTGCGATGTCGGCGCCGTCCTGAGCCTGTCGAAGGGATGCCGCGGCGTCGCCCTCGACGACCGGCAGGTCGAATCCCGTGGCGATGCGCGCTTGCGCGGCGAACGTCTCGGCGACGGCTGCGGCATCGCCGGTCGCGACGAAGCGGGACTCCTCGGTCAGTGTGAACGGCGAGCCGCCGGTGAGTTCGAGTTCGGCCGGAGCCGGAATGACGCCGGTCACGGGGCGTCCGTCGTGCTGCGGGTCGAGGGTGCAGCCGCCGAGGGCGAGTGCGATGCCGACGACGCCGGCGACGACGAGGTGAGCGCGGCCCGATTTCATCGGTCGGCCGGCGATGGCGTGGCCGATGCGGCGGCCGCCACGCTCGCCGTGGTCGATTCGGGTGGAGCTGCTGCGTCGGTGCATGCGTCCTCACTCGTCTGGAGGTAAAGAGCCCTAACTCCCACATAGTGGCATGATTCGTCGGCGGGCGGCGATACGCTCGGGCCCGGAACGGAGACGAATGACGACCACTCTGCCAGCGCTCCCGGTTTCGGTCGACCAGGTCGACTTCAGCGCGCTCGAAGCCCCCATCGAACCTGTTGCGCTGCAGGCGTTCCGGCAGACCGCGAAAGCGCCCGGGTCGCCGTATGCGACGGCAGGCACGTCGGCGATCGCCGTCGTCTTCTCCGTGATCCTGGTGGTCGTCGTCTTCACGATTCTCGGCATCGTCTTCGGCGGCCTGTACTTCTCCGCCGCGAGCTCGGGTGATGACCTGCCGATCGTGCTGTTGATCGCGCCGGTGTTCGTGATCGTCGCCCTCGCCGTCGGCATCAACGCCATCGTGCGACGGGTGCGGCGCGGCAGCAAGTGGCATCGCTGGTTCCGGCTCGACGGCTTCGCCGCGGCGAACGGTTTCGGCTACGCGATTCGCACCGCGAATCCGAACTATCCCGGCGTCGTGTTCGGGCGGGGTCGCAACCGGGCGACCTACGACCGGCTGCAGTCCGCTCGCGGTCGATTCGTCGATCTCGGATCGTACGAGTACACGACCGGGAGCGAGAAGAACGAGCGCACCTCGCGGTGGGGGTATATCGCCGTGGCCCTCGACCGCCCGGTGCCGCACATGCTGCTCGACGCCCGCGCCAACAACGGGATGTTCGGCAGCGGTCTGCCTGCGGCGTTCGAGCGCAGCCAGGTGCTGAGCCTCGAGGGCGACTTCGACCGCCACTTCACTCTCTACGCCCCGCATGAGTACGAACGGGACGCGCTCTACATCTTCACGCCCGATCTCATGGCCGTGCTGATCGACGAGGCCGGCGAGTGGGATGTCGAGCTCATCGACGGCTGGCTGCTCTGCTACTCCCCGAACCCCATCGACCCGCTCGACTCCGCGGCATGGGGTCGCGCGCTCCGTGTCGCCGACGCCGTCGGCACAAAGGTGCTCTCGCGCACGCAGCGATATGCCGACGAGCGCGCAGTCGCCGCCGCGCCCGAGGCATCCGCTGCTCCCGCGCCGCAGGCGGCGCAGCTGTTCGCGACGCCCGCCGCACCCGTCATCGCCCCGGGCGGACGGCGTCTGCGGGGCGGCATCCGCTGGGCGAGCGTCATCGGCGTCATCGGCGTGATCGCGTGGTGGCTCGTGTCGACGTGGATCATGTCGCGCTGAATTCCTCGGCGCGGCGCATCCATTGCTAAGCTTCCAACGTCGCGACTGGCGTTGAGATGGATACCATCGGGGAGCGACTGGCACGGACCGACCGAACGCCTGGGCCGGTACGCATACCTCGGCGCTGGCGCGCGCGAGGCAGCACCCAAATAGGTCCGTTTGTCATGAAGGAGCCAGTCTTGGCCGAGTCTGTTTTCAACGCCCCCCTGTCCGAAGTCGACCCTGAGATCGCCGAGGTTCTCGAGCTCGAGCTCGGTCGCCAGCGCAACTACCTCGAGATGATCGCGAGCGAGAACTTCGTTCCCGTCTCCGTGCTGCAGTCCCAGGGCTCCGTGCTCACGAACAAGTACGCCGAGGGGTATCCCGGTCGCCGCTACTACGGCGGCTGCGAGTACGTCGACGTCGCAGAAGAGCTCGCGATCGCCCGTGCGAAGTCGCTCTTCGGCGCCGAGTACGCGAACGTGCAGCCGCACTCCGGTGCGACCGCCAACGCGGCCGTGCTCTCTGCGATCGCCACTCCAGGCGACACCATCCTCGGCCTCGAGCTCGCGCACGGCGGCCACCTCACGCACGGCATGAAGCTCAACTTCTCGGGCAAGCTCTACAACGCCGTCTCGTACGGCGTCGACCCCGAGACATTCCTCGTCGACATGAACGTCGTGCGCGACAAGGCCCTCGAGCACAAGCCGCAGGTCATCATCGCCGGATGGTCCGCCTACCCGCGCCACCTCGACTTCGCCGCGTTCCGCGCGATCGCCGACGAGGTCGGCGCGAAGCTCTGGGTCGACATGGCGCACTTCGCCGGCCTCGTGGCCGCGGGCCTGCACCCGAGCCCGGTACCGTACGCCGACGTCGTCTCCTCGACGGTGCACAAGACGATCGGCGGCCCGCGCTCGGGCTTCATCGTCGCGCGCGACATGGAACTCGCGAAGAAGCTCAACTCGAACGTGTTCCCGGGTCAGCAGGGCGGCCCGCTGATGCACGTCATCGCGGCGAAGGCCACGGCGTTCAAGATCGCGGCATCCGAGGAATTCAAGGACCGCCAGGAGCGCACGATCCGCGGCGCGCAGATCCTCGCAGCTCGCCTGACCGCCGACGACTCGCGCGCAGCGGGCATCGACGTGCTCACCGGCGGCACCGACGTGCACCTCGTGCTCGCCGACCTCCGCAACTCGAAGATCGACGGTCAGCAGGCCGAAGACCTCCTGCACGCGGCGCTCATCACGGTCAACCGCAACGCGGTGCCCTTCGACCCGCGCCCGCCGATGGTCACCTCGGGCCTGCGCATCGGCACGCCCGCGCTCGCCACCCGCGGCTTCGGCGACACCGAGTTCACGGAGGTCGCCGACCTCATCGCGCTCGCACTGCAGGGCGAAGCGGATGTCGCGACCCTCCGCTCCCGTGTCGAAGCCCTCACAGCGGCGTTCCCGCTGTACCCGGGCCTCGCACAGTAGCTCGCCGCCTTCCCCACTTTTCTCAGGAGTTTCGGGCGCGACACGCCGTGTTCGGCCCGCCGACACCGGCGTGTCGCCCGAAATCTCCTGAAAAAGGTGAGGTGAATGAAAGAGAGAGACGAATGACCGCGATCACCCTCGACGGCGTCGCCACCGCGACGGCCGTCAAGTCCGAACTCGCCTCCCGCATCCAGCAGTTGAAAGCGCACGGCGTCGTACCCGGGCTCGGTACGCTCCTCGTGGGCGACGACCCGGGATCGCGGTCGTACGTCGCGGGCAAGCACCGCGACTGCGCCGAAGTCGGCATCGATTCCATCAGGGTCGATCTGCCGGCCTCGGCGACCACTGCCGACGTGCGCGCCGCGATTCGCGACCTCAACGCGGCATCCGGCGTCACCGGCTACATCGTGCAGCTGCCACTGCCTGCGGGGCACGACGAGAACGCGATGCTCGAGCTCATCGACCCCGACAAAGACGCCGACGGGCTGCACCCCACGAACCTCGGCCGGCTTGTGCTCGGCATCGAGGGGGAGCTTCACTCGCCCCTGCCGTGCACGCCCGCCGGCATCGTCGAGATGCTGCGGCGCTACGACGTGCCGATCCGGGGCCAGCACGTGACGGTGATCGGCCGCGGCCTGACGGTCGGGCGCCCGCTCGGACTGCTCTTCACCCGCAAGGGGATCGACGCGACGGTCACGCTCACGCACTCGCGCACGCAAGACCTGGCGGCCGAGGTGCGCCGCGCCGACATCGTCGTGGCGGCGGTCGGGGTGCCGCATCTCGTGAAGGCCGACTGGGTGAAGCCCGGCGCGGCTGTGCTCGACGTCGGCATCACGCGCGTGCAAGACGAGGACACCGGCAAGGGCAAGCTCACGGGCGACGTCGACCCGGCGGTTGCCGGCGTCGCCGGTCACCTCTCGCCGAACCCCGGCGGTGTCGGGCCGATGACCCGCGCAATGCTGCTCGCGAACGTCGTGAAGGCCGCGGAGCAGCGCCTGCACCGGTAGTCGACCTCCCGGTCGCCCGGTGTTCTACCACGCGTGCACTGGGCGGCCGTCTTGCGCGCGGAGCTTCGCGCCCATAGCACGTGTCACTCTCGCCGGAGCGCCCGTCGACGGCGCGTTCGCGGCCTCCCCGGACTGACGATCCCCGCCGGGCCGAAGGCGATCGTCTACCGCGAGCAGGTCGATCTCATCGTGCTGCACAGCCGCCGTGAGGTGCGCGAGTTCCGCGCGAACGCCGAGAGTCTCGGCGTCGCGGTCGAGTTCGGCCTGGCGACGCTCCCGTTCCTCCCCGATGAGGCGCTGGCGGATGTCGCGGCCGACGAATCCCGGACCGACCTCGTCTTCGCGGCGCAGGCGAAGGTGCCCGCCGAGCGCGAGGATCGGGTGCGGTTGCTCGGTTGGCTCTCCGATGCCGCCAGGCGACGCCCCTCGCGTCGCGTGGTGGTGCAGGTGCGGGCGCGCCGAGGCGAGGCGCAGACGCACGCCGAGGCGTTCGACTACGCCGATCTCCTTGCCGACCCCGAGGTGCGACGCGAGTTCGGCGGCACGCTGCCGCCGAACCTCGTCGTTGAGGACGGCCCGATGTCGACGCAGCTGGCCCGTGCCACGGGTCTCGTGACGGTCAGTTCGACGGCAGTGCTCGAGGCGCGTGATCGGGCGCACCTGACCGGCGGTGCGCTGCGTCGAGCTTTCGAGCGCAAGCGCATGCTCGGTGAGCACGATCGTTCGATCGTGGGTGCCCTGTCGATGCTCGTCGCGATTCCGGCGCGGTGGGTGGTGCGTCGTGTGCGCAAGGTGCGGCGGCGCGTCATCGAGTTCCGGACCGGCCCCGTCGAGGCGTGAACCAGATGCCGAGGCGTGAATCCCTTCGGGGCGCCGAGCGTTCAGTCCACGGGAGCGGAGTGCGCCTCGACATGGCGGAGGTACGCCGCGGCGTTGCGCTTGATGCCCGCGCGTTCCGTCTCGCTGAGTTCGCGGCGCACCTTTGCGGGTACCCCGGCGACGAGTGAACCCGGCGGCACGACCGTGCCCTCGAGTACGACGGCGCCGGCAGCGACGAGGGATCCGGCGCCGATCACGGCGCCGTTGAGCACGGTCGCGCTCATGCCGATGAGACAGTCGTCTTCGACGGTGCAGCCGTGGAGCACCGCGCCGTGGCCGACCGAGACCCCGCGTCCGATGGTGAGCGGGTAGCCCGCATCGACGTGGCAGACGACCGTGTCCTGCAGGTTCGCGTCTTCGCCGAGGATGATCGGTTCGGCCTCGGCGCGGAGCACCGCGTTGTACCAGACGCTCGAACCGGCGGCGAGCCGCACATCGCCGACGATGACTGCGCCGGCGGCCACGAAGGCGGTCTCGTGGAGCACGGGTGCCGGCACCCCGGCGATGGTCAGGATGCGAGCCGAGGGGTCTGCAGTCATGCCGTCAGCCTACGCGCGGCGATCGGGCGACCCGCTCCGGCGCGATCGCGCACCTCGCGCACCTCGCACGATGAGCCGGTACGCAGCGCCGACGGCGAGCACGGCGACGCCCGCCACGATCGAGACGAGCGGCAGGGTCGCGACGAGCACGAGGCATCCGATCGCGCCCGCGACTGAGAGGGTCCGCGGTACCCGTCGTTCCTGTCTCGGCTGCGTGAGCGCCGCGGTGTTCGCGACGAAGTAGTAGAGCAGCACGCCGAACGAGGAGAACCCGATCGCCCCGCGGAGGTCGACGGTGGCGACGAGCACGATGACGACGAGCGCGACGGCGATCTCGGCGATGTGCGGCACCTGGAAACGCGGATGCACCCTGGCGAGCGCCCGCGGCAGCTCGTCGTCGCGCGCCATTGCGAGGGCAGTGCGACCGACGGCCGCGATGAGTGCGAGCAGCGCCCCGAGCGCGGCGACGGCGGCTCCGATGCGCACGATCGGGGCCGCCCACTGCCAGCCCGCGGCCTCGACGACGTCGACGAGCGGGACGACGGATGCCGCGAGCCCGTCGGCCCCGAGAGCGCCGAGAGCCACCGCCCCGACGGCGGCGTACACGACCACGGCGATGCCGAGCGCGATGCCGATCGCCCGGGGAATGGTGCGCGCGGGTTCCCGCACTTCTTCACCGAGCGTCGCGATGCGCGCGTACCCCGCGAACGCGAAGAAGAGCAGTCCGGCCGATTGCAAGATGCCGAACGAGCCGTGGTCGAGCGACTCGGAGTCGAACACCAACGGCTGGCTCGTGATCGCACCCGTGCCGTTGAAGGACGCGGCCGCACCGGCTGTGATGACGAGCACGAGCACGGCGAGCACGGCGATGACGATGACGGTCGCCGCCCGGGCGGTGCGGGTGATGCCGCGCAGGTTCAGGGCGGCGATCGCGATCACGGCGAGCACCGCGAGTGGACGCTGCCACTCCAGAGGCGCGAGGTAAGCGGCGAAGGTGATGGCCATCGCTGCGCAGCTCGCGGTCTTCCCGATCACGAAGCTCCACCCGGCGAGGAATCCGGGCCACTCGCCGAGCCGTTCTCGGCCGTAGCGGTACGCACCGCCCGACTCCGGGTACCGGGCGGCGAGCTGCGCGATCGAACCCGCGTTGGCGAGGGCGACGAACGCCGCGATCGCCAAGCCGATCATGAGGCCCGCGCCCGCGGCCTCTGCGGCGGGCGCGAACGCGGCGAAGACGCCGGCACCGATCATCGCCGCGAGCCCGATCGAGACGGCGTCGCCCAATCCGAGCCGACGGGCGAGGACGGGTTGGTTCACGCTCGCACACTATGGCATAGAGGTGACGTGCCGGTGGCGGTCCGGGCAAACTCGCGGGCGGTTGTCAATCGCGCTGGCTCGTCACATCGTGCCGAGGGCCCATGGCGAACACTCATGATGTTCGATGCAGACGCGGATCGCGACGGCACGGCCGTCGAGGTGCTCACTCAGTTCGATCGCGAGCACTCGATCGGTGGCGGGGCTGGCGAAGCGATTGCGGTGCGTGCCGGCGACGACCACCTCCGCCCGGGCCTCATGCCCGTCGTCGGATCGATCGTGCACCACGAGCTGGTTCGTGCCGGCGTTGAGTTCCGCCGTGTAGGCGACGCCCTCGCGAGCGTTCGTGTTCCGGATCTCGGCCGTGACATCGAATGCGTCGTCATCATCCCGCCCCGCCGTCGTCGTCCGCGCGTTCAGCCGCTCGCCGGCATCGTACGCGAGCGCCTCGCAGGTCGTGATCCCAGTCGTCGCGCATGGGTCGTCGAACATGTGCTCGTCCGGCACAGGCGACGCCCCAAACGTCATCGCGCCCGCGACGATCGCCGCCGCCCACTGCATCCTGATCCCCATCGGTGCCCCATCCGTCGTGACAGTCCCGTCACTGTGCATACGAGCTTGCCGCGGGGCGCTTTCATCCGGCTTTCATGTGCCCGCGAACGGATGTCTCGCGCCCCCCTCCATCGATGTGCCGCCGCTCGGCCTCGTCGCTAGGATCATCCGCATGCCGTCACCTGCGCACCCCGCTGTCGACCGTGTCTCCGAAGCCCTCGCCGGGCACGGCCTCGCCCCCGAGATCGTCTGGTTCGACGATGCCGTCACCACGGCTCAGCTCGCCGCCGATGCGCTCGGCGTCGACGTCGGTCAGATCGCGAATTCGCTCGTCTTCACGATCGACGACGCGCCGATCCTCGTGCTGACTTCTGGATCGCACCGAGTCGACACCGAATGGCTCGGGCGACAGTTGGGCGGCGTCATCCGTCGTGCCGCGAAGGAGACGGTGAAGGAGGCGACCGGTCAGGTGATCGGCGGGGTCGCCCCGATCGGCCATCCCGCGCCGGTGCGCACGATCGTCGATGTGCAGCTCGCTGAATTCTCGGTCGTCTGGGCCGCCGCGGGGCACGCGAAGACCGTGTTCCCGACGTCGTTCGACGAACTGGTACGCATCACGGGCGGCACACCGAGCGCGGTCGAGCCTCCAGCGGTCGAGTCTGCGGAGAAGACGGGTGCGGCGGAGACGGGTGCGGCGAAGAAGGGTGCGGCGGAAACGGGCGCGGCGTAACGTCCTTGCTCGCCGCCGCCGCCACCTCCTCCCCAGTCCCGCCTCGATACCGACGGCCGCGCCCTTCGGTTGTGCGAGCTTGGCGTGTTCCGGTCTGCTCCGGTTTCGGTGGGTTCCGTTCGGTTCTGTCGCTCGCCGCGGTGCACGAGCATCGCGAGCGCGGCGTCTCCGGCGCAGCCGGTTCAGGTGTTGATGCGTCACACGCATCAACACGTGAACGTGGTGGGGGTGGCTGAGTGTTGATGCGTGGAGTGCATCAGCGCGTGAACGTACTGCGCCTGGCCGCGTTTTGATGCGCCACACGCATCAACACGTGAACGTTGGAGACCCGACCGGTCTGATCCGACGAGCACTTCGGGGCCGTTGGTGATGGTGGAGTGCGGCGGTCGCCGGAGAGTGCCTGCGGGTCCGGGAGGGTCAAGCGCCGGCGACGTTGGTCTGGTGTCGATGTCGGTGGGGTTTGCCATGCTCCTTCCGAGGAGGCGCATGCATGAACGGAGAACCGACTGAAGGTCGCCAGAACGTTGGTGATCTCCAATCTGATCGCCAATCTCATCGCGAATCTGCAGGCGAACAGAGAGTGCCCGACACGCGATCGGGAATGGATGTCGCGGGCATGGTGATGCGAGTTCGACGCGCCCGCGACCTGAGTCAACGGGAGCTCGCTGCGGCGGTCGGGCGCGATCAGTCGCAGATCGCACGGATCGAGGCGTCGCGGTCCGGTGTCGATCTCGAACTGCTGGAGCGCATTCTGGGCGTCGCGGGCATGCGCATCGCCGTGATCGACGGCGACGGCGCCGAGGTTCGACCGATCGAGGCCGACACGATTCGCGATCGCGCAGGTCGGCGGCTGCCCGCGCATCTGGATGTCAGGACAGTGGCCGACCGCCCGAGATCCGCGTGGCTCACGGCGCACCGCGACGAGGTGAGGCGTACGGCGTGGTACCACCAGCGCGCCGAACGTGATCGGCGGCGGTCCACGTCGGCTGTCCATCCGATCGACGACCAGCCGACGCGACGCACGCTCGAGGCGTTCGAGCGAACGCGACTCAACGTGCGATTGCGAGGCTCGGCGCTGAAAGCTGCGGTGCTGATCGAGATGAAGTGCGAATGCCCCGACCTGTGCTGGGGAAGCCGCAGCTGCGTCGCCGAGTGCGGATGCCACTGCGGGGGCTGACCGCCGCACTGCACACCATGCGCGAGTATGCTCGACCGGCAACATGACTGCCCGGCGACCACGACCGACCGTGAGGCAGTGCACCGGTGCCCGGCGCGATCCTCGAGCGGTCAGGCGTCGCGTCGTGCACCCTGCGCGGCGTGCACGGTGAACACCGACGGCTCGCGGTAGCCCTGTTCGGCGAACGCCGCGAGTACCTCGCGCGTCACGACCGGCACGAGGGCGTCGACCATGAGCGCGATCGCCGCGCCGCCGAAACCGCCACCGGTCATCCGAGCGCCGATCGCTCCGGTGGCCTGCGCGGTCGCGACGGCGAGGTCGAGTTCGGGTACCGAGATCTCGAAGTCGTCGCGCATCGAGACGTGGGAGGCGTCGAGGAACGGCCCGATCGCGCCGGGCCCGTGCTCGCGGAGAGTGCGCACGGTGTCGAGCACGCGCTGGTTCTCGGTGACGACGTGACGCACGCGGCGGAAGGTCTCTTCGTCGAGCAGCTCGGCAGCCCGTTCGAGGTCGGCGGGTCGGATGTCCCTGAGCGAGTCGACCCCGAGCGCCCGAGCCCCGGCCTCGCACGACGCCCGGCGGGCGGCGTACCCGCCCGAGGAGTGCTCGTGCGCGACTCGCGTGTCGATCACGAGCACCGACAGGCCGTCGGCATCGAAGCCGAGCGGGATGACGTCGGCATCGAGGCTGCGGCAGTCGAGGAAGACTCCGGCGTCGGCTTCACCCAGCAGCGATGCAGACTGGTCCATGATGCCCGTCGGTGCGCCGACCGCCCGGTTCTCGGCGAGGCGGCCCACCTTCGCGAGCGTGGGCCGGTCGAAGCCGAGGCCCCAGTGCTCGTCGAGCGCGAGCGCGACGGCGCATTCGATCGCGGCCGATGACGACAGGCCCGCGCCGATCGGCACGTCGGAAGCCACATAGAGGTCGACGCCCCGCACATGTTCGAGGTCGGCGCCGAATTCGCCGAGTGCCCATGCGACGCCGAGCGGGTATGCGGCCCAGCCGGTGACGGCGTCTGGAGTCAGCTCGTCGAGGTGGATGGTGACGGCCTCAGGCGAGAATGTCGAGGCGACGCGGATGACCCGGTCGTCGCGGTCGCCGAGGGCGACGGCGGTGCGCCGGTCGATCGCGAAGGGGAAGACGAATCCGTCGTTGTAGTCGGTGTGCTCGCCGATGAGGTTGACTCGGCCGGGCGCCGACCAGACGCCCGCGGGGCTCCGGCCGAACCACTCTGCGAACCCGTGTGCCGCCTCGCTCATACTTCGGCCTTTCCGATTGCGGCGCGCAGCGCCTCTGCCTGGGCTTCCGGGGGGACGTCCCCGATCCATGCTCCCATCGCCGCTTCCGACCCGGCGAGGTACTTGAGCCGGTCAGCGGCTCGCCGCGGACTCGTCAGTTGCAGCATGAGTCGCACGTCGTCACGTCGTTCGTGCACCGGCGCTTGGTGCCACGCGGCGATGTACGGCGTGGGTGTGTCGTAGAGCAGGTCGATTCCGCGCAGCAGCCGCAGGTAGATCGACGCGAGTTCGTCGCGTTCGGCGAGGCTCGTCTCGGCGAGATCGGGCACCTGGCGGTGGGGGAGGAGGTGCACCTCGATCGGCCACCGGGCGGCGAACGGCACGAAGGCGGTCCAGTGCTCGCCGGCGAGTATGACTCGCGGTCCGCTCCGTTCGCGTTCGAGCAGGTCGGCGAAGAGCGTGGGCCCGTAGGCGTCGATCGAGGCGAGCAGTCGCTCGGTGCGCGGCGTCACGTAGGGGTACGAATAGATCTGGCCGTGGGGATGACCGAGCGTCACGCCGATCTCGCGCCCGCGGTTCTCGAACGGGAACACCTGCTGCACGCCCGGCAGCGACGACAGGGCTGCGGTGCGCTGTGCCCACGCTTCGATCACGGTGCGCGCGCGGGAGAGCGTCTGCGTGCCGAACGATCCCTCGTGCTCGGGGCTGAAGCAGACGACCTCGCAGCGGCCGATCGAGGGGTGCGTGCGCTCGAGTCCGACGCGCCGGAGCTCGGCGAGGGCGTCGGTATTCGAGGCATCCGCTTCGCCGAGCGCCGGCCCGAATGACGGCGACCGGTTCTCGAAGACGGCGACGTCGTAGTTGCTCGGAATCTCCGAGGGGTTGTCCGGTCGTTGCGGCGCGAGCGGGTCGAGGTCGGCGGGCGGCAGGAAGACGCGGTTCTGGCGGGCTGCGGCGATCGAGATCCACTCGCCGGTCAGCGGGTCCTGTCGCATCTCGGCGTTCGCCGGGCGGGGGTCGAGCACCCGCTCGTCGACGCCGCGCCCGGGCGGCAGCGTCGAGTCGGCGTCATCGAAGTAGATGAGTTCGCGCCCATCGGCCAACCGGGTCGTGGTCACAGCGATGCGGGGGTCGACGAGCGGGGCGGATGCCGCTTCGGCGACGTCGTTCGAGTCGGTCACGCGGCACACCCTACGCTTCTTTCGTTTCGCAAACAACTCGGTTTCGTATTGCAAAGTAGGCCGGTACGCCGCATGATTCCCTTATGACCGATGCAACCGCGCGCGCGAGCGGGCAGCCCGACGTGCTGCGGCGGCGGGAGCTCGCCCTCGCCCTCGTCGCCGAGCGCGGTTTCGTGCGCGTCGCCGAGCTCAGCACCGCATTCGGCGTCACCACCGTCACCGCGCGCGCCGACCTCGACGCGCTCGAACGTCAGGGCGGCATCCGGCGCGTGCACGGCGGGGCCGTGCCGGTCTCCTCGCCGCTTGCGACCGAGCGCCCCGAACGAGAACCGAGCTTCGAAGAGGCGCTCGAGGCATCCGTGGTTCCGAAGCGGCTCATCGGCGAGCTCGCGGCTTCACTCGTCAAGAGCGGGCAGAGCATCATCCTCGATGTCGGAACGACGACGCTGCAGGTCGCCCGCGCCTTGCGCGCGCGTGCCGAGCTCGACGACGTCGTCGTCTTCACGAACGGGCTCTCGATCGCGCTCGAGCTCGAGGCCGAGATCCCGCGCTTCACGGTCGTCGTCACCGGCGGCACGCTGCGGCCGAAGCAGCACTCGCTCGTGCACCCGCTCGCGGGCTCGATGCTCGATGAGGTGCACGTGGATCTGGCCTTCATCGGCTGCAACGGCGTCGACCCCGTGCATGGCGTGACCAACGCGAACCTGCCCGAGGCGGCGGTGAAGGCGCTCATGATGAGAGCCGCTGCGCGCTCGGTCGTCGTCGCCGACGCGACGAAGCTCGGCGAGGTCCATCTCGGCAGGGTCGCTCTCATCGATGCCTTCGACGCGCTCGTCACGGATGCCGCGGCGCCGCGGCCGATCGTCGCCGAGCTCGAGGACGCGGGGCTCGCGGTGCACTTCGCACGAGACTCTAGAGTGGATCCATGACCCTTCCCACGGGCGAGCAATTCGCCCTCGAGACGTCGACGTCGAGCGGGGACATCCGTGCGACGATCACCGCCGTCGCAGCAGGCCTCCGCACCCTCAGCATCAACGGCATCGATCTCGTGCCGTCGTTCCCAGAAGACCAGGCGCCGCCCATGGGCGCCGGCATCGTTCTCGTGCCGTGGCCGAACCGCATTCGCGACGGGCGGTGGAGCCACGAAGGCGTCGAGCACCAGCTCGCGATCACCGAGCCGGCGCGGGCCAACGCCATCCACGGCCTGCTGCGCTACACCGAGTACAAGCCGATCTCCCGTGAGCGCGACTCCGTGACCCTCGCGGCGACGGTGTATCCGCAGCTCGGCTATCCGTTCCTGCTCGGCACTGCCGTGCACTACGAGCTCGTGGCCGACGGCCTGCGCGTCACGCACTTCGTCGAGAACCTCGGCGCCGACCCCGCGCCCGTCGCGATCGGCACCCACCCCTACCTGAAGATCGGCGGCGTGCCGACAGCTGACCTCACCCTGCGCCTCGACGCGGCGAGTCACATCGAGGTCGATGACCGACTGCTGCCCACGGGCGAGGTGCCCGTCGACGGCACCGAGTGGGACTTCCGTGAGGGCCGCAGGGTCGGCGATGTCTCCCTCGACGACGCCTTCGGCGAGCTCGCGAGCGAAGACGGCCAGGTGCTGCACACGCTCACCGCGCCCGACGGCCGCAGCGTCTCGATCTGGGCCGACGACGAGTTCGACTACGTGCAGGTGTACACCTCGCGCGAGTTCCCCGGCGAAGACGGAGACGTCGCGATCGCTGTCGAGCCGATGACGGCGCCGGCCGAGGCGTTCAACTCCGGCCGGGGCCTGCGCTGGCTCGATCCCGGCGACGAGTGGCAGGTTTCGTGGGGCATCCGCTTCGAGGGGTTCACGGCGGAATAGGCAAAGGCCTCTCTCTCGACGAGGCATCTTCCGCTACGAGGGGATTCGGGTGCATCCGACCAAGGTCGTGCCTGCAACGGAAGGTCGGGCTGGTCGTGCGAGCACCGTCGCGTTGCGCGGCGACGCTCAATAGAAGATCATCAGTGCAGCCATCCTGCCTTCTTGTTCGTGCTCGTTTACTCGGTCGTCGCGATCTCAGACTCGGTCTCGCGGTCCTGCGCCTGCGGTGGTTCAACCAGAACGTCAGCGAAGACTTTCCTCGCACCCTTTGTCATCGCTGGCGACTTGCGACTCCCGGCCGGCAACGACGCGGAAGCCTTCGTCGACGCAGACGACATCGCTCTACAAACGGCCGAGCAGTTTCTGCGCACGCCTTGGCGTGCATCACGAATGCCGGTCGACCATCTGACGTCCGCATGCGGATCGGCTATAGGGCGCCCCTCTTCGAGGTTTTCATACCGAGTTCTTCCCTAGTCCCACAGCGTTTCGGGTAGCCGGGGGCAGGCCTGTTCCAGATCTGCTAATTCAGCTTCTGTAGCGGCGCCCTCATATGCCTCGGCGTGAGGAAGCCATGGCTCGTCGTAGTACGACTCACGGAATTCCTGCCTGCTGGGAGCGGTGGGAGTCTCGAAGCCGCGTTCGCGTTGTCCGAGATATCGATCGGCTTCGTAGGGGGCAGATCGATTGCGGCGGGGTCGATCGGCTGGACATTCACGAGTGCTGCTCCTTGTGTGAGTCGGGTGTTTCTACAGCTCGGTTATGACCGTCGTAGTTCGCACATCCATGGGTGTCGGGCTGAGATCGGCGCGCAGGAGTTCACGGGCGCGTGCGTACCGTGAACGGGCGGTCGACGCGGAGGTTCCTGTCATGGTGCTCGCGTCGGCGAGACTGAATCCGTCCCAGTGGATCAGTCGGACAAGTTCCTGGAGCTGGCGAGGCAGTCTCGCTATGGCGGCACGTATGTGCGCGGACTCCTCGAGCGACTCCGTCTCGCTCGGCGTGACCAGATTCGCGCGGGCGAGTTCGTCGCGAAGCCGCTCGACTGCCGCGTGCCGGCGCCGGCTCGCGCGGTAGGAAGCGGATAGGACCCGGGAGGCGATGCCGTATAGCCATTTTCGGGCTTCGGTTTCGTCGGCGGGGAGCCGGTCGATGCGTTTCCAGGCGACGATCATGGTCTCGCTGAGGAGATCCGCCGCGTCTGCGCGAGGCTCAGTGCGTCGTTCGAAGTAGGCGAGGAGGTCGGGCGCGTTCGCGCGAAGGGCGCTGGTGAGTTCCGCCGTGCGCGGGCCTGACGCGCGGCTCATCGATCGGCCCCGTCGCATTGGCCGCCCGATTCCAAGGACACATCCTCGGTGGGAAGGCCGAGACTCGCGACGTGCTCCACCATGAGCTCGGAGATGGCCATGTGGCGCGCCGCGGACTCGGGATTTCTGGGTCCTCCGCCGTTACGGGTCAGTTCGGCGAGTTGCGCCGTGATGTCGACGGCGCTGATGTCGAGCGTCGCGAGGTACTCCTGTGCAGCCTGCAACGACGGCGAATCCAATTCTGATTCCCGCTCTGAGATCGAGGCGGGTACCACACGGAATCCTTCATGGCAGAGCTCGTCGCCCCGCGAGTACGACGTCGTGTTGTCCGTCCACCCGAACCACGCGAGCACGCCAGGCGTGGCCGCGGCGAGAGAGGCCCCACCCGCGAGTGCGAACACGATGAAGCCGCCGGATACCATCGGGCGCCACCGGCGTCGCGCCGTCAGCGGCTGTGCATCAACCAGGTCATCCAGCGCGGATGTTAGGCGTGGGCTGCGCTCTGCCAACTCGGGCTGCGATCGACGCAGCAGCTCATCCAG
Source organism: Agromyces sp. Y558 (assembly GCF_059445415.1). Lineage (NCBI taxonomy): Bacteria > Bacillati > Actinomycetota > Actinomycetes > Micrococcales > Microbacteriaceae > Agromyces > Agromyces sp. Y558. Next base: position 104,994 of record NZ_JCAIUH010000004.1, on the reverse strand, counting down.
ATCTTCGTTCACCGTGTAGCCCGTCCAATCGTTCGACTTACACATATATGTCCGCCGGCGCCCGAAACGTCCATACCGCTCTCGAAGCTCAAATCCGAACTCAACGCGCTGAACCAGGAATCCCATCCTGAAGAAAGGACCACGTGCACAGCCGCTCGCCGTGGACGGTGCGTGTTTCGGTAAGGGACCGGCTTGCGGGTGAGCTGAGAGCGCCGAGGCTAGTGGCGAGCATTGGCAGGATGCGGCGCCCGATCGTTGCCATCGTCAAGTGTGAATTCCAACGCCTTGCGTCTCAACACGATCGCGCAGATGACGACCGCGACGGAGACGAGGAGACCGAAGAGCATCGGTGGTCCGCCGACGCCTGCGACGGATCCGGCATGTACGAAGACGCCGGCGAACAGTGCGCCCGACGAACCGAGAGCCACAGGTAGGACGATCGCCCACCACTTCTTTCGCTGGGTGCGGGTGTTCGTGGCCGCGGTCGATAGCACCTGCCATGCGGCCAGCAGGGCCAGCTCAAACAGTCCGATCGTGACCCCGATGACGATGACGTATGGACGCGCCAGGCCCGCATATTCGGGATATCGGGCTGCAGACTCTGCAGCAACGCTGGGAACGACCCAGAACTGCATCAGCAGGGCGACGACGAACAGTGCACCCAACGCGATGCGCACCACTGGAACGTTCTGCTTGGACATGATCATCCGAATCGTCTCGCCTTCGTCATTCACACGATAGTGACGATGAGGTGAGCCGTGCGGGACAGAATCTGGACCGCGCGCCGCGCGGCAGGTTAAGCCAGCTAGAAGTTCGGCGGGTGGATCCGCAGAGAGATCGGCTATCGAGACACGAAGCCGCCAAATAGCGAGCACAGAACGCCGCCATCTAGAGCCCAAATTCACAGCGTTACGACCATTCGGCAGGCAGCGGTCGATAACGGTCGCGTGCGGGCCGCCCGCTTCCCTCATCGAACGGCGCGGGCGCTCTTCGCCCCCAGCCGAATAGGCACGGGCTCAACCGACGACGCACGCTCCCGAGTCCACAGCCCTGCTGAGATTCGGCGCGTCGCCGGCGAGCGGCGCGAGGGTCGATGCCGGAATCGCGAAGCCGACGTTGTCGACAGCCTCCGATTTCGCGAAGACCACACCGCCGACGGCGCCGTCCCCGGTGAGCACCGGCCCGCCCGAATTTCCGTGGTCCACATCGGCGGCGAGCGTCATCACGTTGCGCGTCGAAGTGCCGTCGGCAACCGAGATCCTAAGCGGCCCGCTCGCCATCACGTTCGCCGGGCGCAACTCGAATGGCCCGCCGAACGGGTACCCGGCGACGGCGACCTCTTGGCCCGGTGTTGCCGTTGCGAGCGCCAGGGGCGGCGTCGCGAGTCCGTCGACGGCGATGAGCGCGAGGTCGTGCGTGTCGTCGTAGGCCACGACCCGCCCCGGAAGCGCGGGTTGGCCCGGTGCCTCGACGATCGGCTCGGTGACGCCGGCAACGACGTGGGCGTTCGTCACGATGCGGTCGGGTGCGACCACGAAGCCGCTGCCCGACAGGGTCGAGCCGCACTGGAACGCGCTGCCGGTGACGCGCACCACGGATGCCGCGGCGCGGGCGAGCTCGGCATCGTCGACCTCGAACGTGGGCAGTGCCGGGCTCTCCGTCGGGCCGTCGAGCACGTCGACGAGCCAGGGGATGCCCTCGCCGAGCGCGGCGGTTCGGATCTCGGCGAGGAGTGTGCGGGTCGGTGCCGGCGTGACGGCGTCGAGGCTCTGCAGCATCCGCGATCCGGCCACCGCGGGGGAGAGCACGGGGACCCCCATCGCCGAGACCCCCGAAGCGACGAGTGCGACGACGAACGCAGTGACGAGCAGGTTGCCGAGAGCACCGAGGACTCGGTCGAGCACCCCCAGCTTCACTGCCCGCGCGCCGTGCCGGAGGGCACGGCCTACGACCGCGCCGAGCCACCCACCGAGGCTGAGCAACACGATGGCGACCGCGATGGCCGCGGGCGCCCGCCACTCGGGCCAGGCGACGACACCGGCGATCCAGGGCATGACGAAGTACGCGGCGATTCCGCCGGCGACGAGCCCGATGAGTCCGGCGGCCGTGCGCAGTAGGCCCGCGCGCGACCCGTTCACGACGGCACCGATGAAGACGAGCACGAGCGCGATGTCGAGCAGGATGCTCCAGACCACTGTGGCTCCATTCGTCGGCGGCAGGCGGGGATCTCCAGCCTGCGGCATCCGTCTCTGAGAGTGCTGAAGGCGCGCACACCGCAGGGCGGGTTCTCCGCAACCCACGACCGAACCGATCGTCGTCATCGCCACGTAGTCGACCTGCGACAACGGATGCCGCGTCGACGCGGCACCTCGGTTAGGGTCTGAGTGCCCGTGGCCGAACAGCCGGGCCCACCACACGATGAGGAGTTTGGATGCGCGTCGGCATGTTCCTGAATTACGCGGGCGGCTTCCGTGAGGTCGCCGACGAGGTCGTCGAGCTCGAACGAGCGGGCGTCGACCTCATCGCCGTGCCGGAGGCCTACTCGTTCGACGCGGTCAGCCAGCTCGGCTTCCTCGCCGCCCGCACGTCGACCATCACGCTCGCGTCCGGCATCCTGCAGCTCTACACCCGCACGCCCACGCTCACGGCGATGACCGCCGCCGGCCTCGACTACGTCTCCGACGGCCGGTTCGAGCTCGGCATCGGGGCATCCGGCCCGCAGGTCATCGAAGGATTCCACGGAGTGCCCTACGACGCGCCGCTCGGCCGCACCCGCGAACTCGTCGAGATCTGCCGCATGGTGTGGCGCCGCGAGCCCGTCGTGCACGATGGGCGCCGCTACCGCATCCCGCTGCCCGAAGGCGAGGGCACCGGCCTCGGCAAACCGCTGAAGCTCATCAACCACCCGGTGCGCGAGCGCATCCCGATCACGATCGCCTCGCTCGGCCTCAAATCGGTCGAGCAGACGGCCGAGATCGCCGACGGTTGGCTGCCGATGTTCTTCCACCCCGAGCGTGCCGCCGGGGTGTGGGGCGACGCGCTCGCCGCGGGCACAGCCAAGCGTGGGCCCGAGCTCGCGCCGCTCGACATCTTCGCGAGCCCCGCGCTCGCGATCACCGACCACCCCGAGCAGGTGCTGCCGCTCGTCAAGCCCCAACTCGCGCTCTACGTGGGCGGCATGGGCGCCCGGGGCAAGAACTTCTACAACGAGCTGATCTCGAACTACGGCTTCGAAGCCGAGGCGGCCCTGATCCAGAACCTGTATCTCGAGGGGCGCAAAGACGAGGCGATCGCCGCCGTGCCCGACGAGCTCGTGCGTGCCGTCTCGCTCATCGGTTCCGCTTCACACGTCGCAGAGCGGGTGGCCGCCTTCGCGGAGGCCGGCATCACGACTCTCGCCGTCACCCCGCTCGCCCGCACCTCGGCCGAGCGGGTCGCCCTGATGGCGGGCTTCCGAAACCTCGTGGCCTGAGGAGGCAGCTCGCGCGACATCCGCTCGCCTGCAGATGGCCAACGGATGTCGCGTGCATGAACTCTCCCGTATGAACTCTCGCCTGCCTCTGGCGCGGTGCGCCGTTGCAGGTCTACCGTGAAACTGTGCACACGAAGACGTGGGCGCAAAGGGACACCTGGGGAGGAGCCGCCATGGCGGGGACGTTCGAGCTCTACGAGGATGCGAGCGGGCAATTCAGGTTCCGACTGAAGGCCGGCAACGGTCAGACGATCGCGGCATCCGAGGCCTGCACGACGAAGGCGGCCGCGAAGAGCGGCATCGAGTCGGTGCGCACGAACGCGCCCGCTGCACCGATCGTCAACCAGGCCGAGTAGTTCGAGCGCCCGCCGAGGCGGTGCCAGGTACGACAGTGCCAGGTACGACAGTGCACGGTACGAATGCGTCTCGTCTCATGCGTGGCGTCGAGTCCGACCGCGTTCGAAGGGATCGCCGTTCAAGTGCTCACCGGGCCAGTCGATCGGCGACCTGCTCGCGTGACCGCCAGGCCGCGTACGCCCAGACGGCGAGTGCGAGCGTCGGGCCCCAGTACCAGAGCGGCAGCACGAGCGACACGACGAGTGCGTCCATCGGCCCGCTCGGGTTTCCGACGGTGGTCACGAGCATCGGACCGGCAGCGATGCAGAGCAGGCCTGCTGCAGTGAAGCCGGGCACGGCAGCCGCGAGTACCGGCACGGGGCGGCCGCCGACCCGCGGCATCCACGTCGGGAAGACGCGGCCCCACGGCAGGATGAGCCCGAGTGTGAGGATGCTCGCGGCGGCCGCACCCGATCCGATCATGAGGCCGGTGGCGAGCATTGCGGACGGGAGGTCCGTGGACGGCGAGAACAACGGCCACGGGGTGAGCCAGCTCACTCGCGCGATCGCGTAGGGCAGCGGGCCGAGTGCCGCGAGGATCGTGAGCGTCCGGCGATGACGTACGAGCCAGCCCTCGAATCGACGACCGGCCGGTGCGGCGCGGATGGCGATGACGGCCACCACAGTCCAGCCGGCGGTCGCAGCCACCGACACGATGACCACCAGGAGGTCGGGAAGGTCGGCCGCGAGGGCACCGGAGAAGCCCACTGCGAACTCGGCGATGCCGTCGAGTGTGAGGCCGGCGAGCCAGACGGATGCCGCGACGATCGCGATGAGACCGGCGAGCAACGCGAATCCGAGCCGGGGAGCCCGCACGAGCATCACGGCGATCGTGACGACTCCGGCGACGACCGACGCCAGACCGAAGAGGTATCCGGCGTACGCGATGACCGCCATGCTCCCGAGGGAGAAGCCGAGCGTCACGGCGATCGCCGCAGCTCCGCTGCCGATCAGGCGGGGGTGCGTCGCCATCGCCCCTCGCCGGAGCGCCGCCACCGTCAGCAGCACCCCGGCACCGCCCGCGACGACGGCGATCACGGCGACGGGCGTCGCCCCGAGCAGTGCGCTCGCGAGGCTCAGCATGTCGGCGGCGGCGAACGGGTTCAGCGCAGGCGCGAACAGCCAGACCAGTCCGAGACCGGCGATGCCGGTGGAGCCGATGAGGGCGACCACGACCAGTGCTCGCACCCGGCGGGCGTCGGCGGGTGGCGGAGCGGATCTCGTCACAGCAGACGCGGTTCGTGCAGTGTCGGTCATGTCGGGCTTCTCCTCGGAACGGTGCGATGGTTGCGCCGCGGACTCGCGGTCACCGGCCGATCGTCGCAGCGCCCACGAACCGCCGCCTCACCCGGACGGGTGAGGCGCCCGCCATCGGCCGCCGGTAGCGTGGGTCGCGAAATGGATGCCGCGTCAGATCCCTCAGCGCCGGAGTCGAAGCCGGCCCGCGCGTCCGCATCGCCTGCGCCGACGCTTGCGGACTGGGCATGGGCAGCGGCCGGCGCTGCGGCACTGCTCCCCATCACGATCGTCGAACTCGCACGTACGGTGCGCACCCCGCAGGGAGTTCCCTGGGCGGTCGTCGTCGTCGCGCTCTACCTCGTGCTCCACCTCACGGTGGCGCTGCGTCGCAGGTCGCCGCGCGGCACGCTCGTCGTGGCATCCGTCGCCATGCTGGGGCTCACCGCCGCGAGCCTGCCGGGTGCGCCGACCGTCGCGGTGCTGCTGCCCAGCAGTCTCGTCTATCTGGTGCTCGTCTTCACCGCCGCCGCGAGCGACGACCGGTGGGCAGACCGCCTCGCGCTCGTCTTCGGCATCGCGGGCGCCGCGATGATGACCGTGGTGGCGATCGCGCACGGCTCTCTGACGGCTTCCGCAGTGGAACCCGAACCCGGCGCGTTGATCGCCCTCGCGGGTTTCCTCGTCGCGTCGATCGGCGCCGCGTGGGCGCTCGGGCGGTATCGGCGCGAGTCACGCCGCAAGCGTGCCGCGCAGGAACTCGGGCGAGCGCAGGCCGCCGAACTCGTCGTGCAGCGCGAGCGCGAGGCGATCGCCGATGAGCGTCGCCGCATCGGCCGAGAGCTGCACGACGTCATCTCGCATTCCCTCGCGGTCATGGTCGCCCAGGCCGAGGCGGCACGCGTGCTCCAGAGCCGTGCCGAAGGCACCGCCGACGGCACCGCCGACCCGCGAGCGCGCGTCGCGATCGAACAGGTCGTCGCCACCGGGCGCACCGCCATGAACGACATGCGGGGACTCCTCACGGTGCTCGCCGAGCCCGCGCCCGGCGGCGACCGCATCGTCGATCCAGCGCCACGCGTACCGAGTCCCGGCCTCGCCGATCTCGCCGATCTCGCCCTGCGCGCATCCGGCCCCGAACGAATCGTCGACCTCACATCGACGGGTGAGCCCGGAGCCGTCAGCCCCGGCACCGCGCTCACCGCGTACCGGGTCGCGCAGGAGTCGCTCACGAACACGCTGAAGCACACGCGTCCTCCTACTCGCAGCGAGGTGCGGCTCGACTGGACGGCCGACGCGCTCGTGATGACCGTCTCAGACGACGGTGCCGCGGCGGAAGGACGTCAGCCGGGAGTCGAGCGCGGCGTCCGCGGCATGCGCGACCGCGTGGAGCAGGCCGGCGGCCGCCTCGAGAGCGGCCCTCGCGATGACGTCGACGGCTGGCTGACCCGTGCGATCCTGCCGTTCCAGCCGTACCTCACCGACCGGGAGCCGCGGGATGGCTGACGCCTCCGACACCTCACAGCTCGGCGGCGGCGCCGTCGCATCCGATCGCATCCGAGTTGCGGTCGCCGATGATCAAGAGCTCATCCGGTCAGCCGTCGCGGTCATGATCGAAGCACAGGCCGACCTCGAGCTCGTCGTCGAGGCATCCGACGGGGCCGAACTCCTGTCGGCGGCGCGGGCCCATCGCCTCGATGTCGTGCTGATGGACATCCGGATGCCGCGACTCGACGGCATCGAGGCCACTCGCCGGCTCGTGCTCGAGCACCCGCGCACTCGCGTACTCGTGCTGACCACGTACGACCTCGACGAATATGTGTTCGCTGCGGTGCGTGCCGGCGCCAGCGGCTTCCTGACGAAGGACGCTTCGAGCGAGGAGTTGACCGCGGCGATCCGCGCCGTGCACCGCGGCGATGCCGTGCTCGCCCCACGCGCGACGGCGAGCATCGTCGACTTCGTCGCTCGAGCGCCGCAGCCCCAAGACGCCGAATCGCTCCTCGCACCCCTCACGGCTCGCGAGCGCGACGTGCTGCACGAACTGCTGACGGGCGCCGCCAACGATGCGATCGCCGAGCGGCTCTACATGACCGTCAACACCGCGAAGACCCACATCGCCTCGATCCTCGCGAAGCTCGGGCTGCCCGACCGCGTGCACGTCGTGATCTGGGCGTACGAGCACGGGCTCGCGCGGTGATCGCGGCGAGTTCGTGACGGCTGTCGGTGGTTCTGCACTTCGCGCGAATGTCGGTCGAGGCCGAGAGCCTCGCCCCGACGGCCCATTTCGAGGAAGGTGAAACGTGACGCTCCGTGCGAACAGATCCGTCCGTTGGGACGGACCTGTTCAGTCGAGTCATGCGTTGAGAAGTGCCCCCGGAGAATTACGATATCTCGACCCACGGATTAAAAGTCCGTTGCTCTGCCTCTGAGCTACGGGGGCGCGACCGATGACCGACAAGCGATGCACGGGCTGCAAGCAGTCTAAACCACTCACGGAGTTCAACATTCGGCGCGACTCGCGTGACGGCCTGCAGAACGTCTGCCGTGGTTGCAATGAAGCTCGCACACGACGGCTATTCGCTGGCCCGTGTCATGTCCGAGATCGCGAAGTGTGATGTCCGATGTCGAAACTGTCATGCAAGGGTCACGTACGCACGCCAGGGCACCACATGGCGCACGAACTTCGTCGACCCGGGCAGGGCGGTCTGAGTCCGTCGATCTTCTCGACCCCGGGCGGCGCTCGGCTCGTGCGAGTAATGTGTGCGGCAATGCCTTCCGACTTCCATCGCCCTACTCGTTTCCCATCCGGCAAGTTCGAGGGATTCCTCGGCGCCGAAGACCCTGCACAGATCAGCCGCGTCGCGCATGACACCGCGGCGGCGTTGCTCGCGAGAGTGCGCGCGGACCCCGATCCTGAGGTCGTCGCCCGCCTCGTGACGTACACCGACGAACACGGCATCGATGCGATCGCCGAGCTCTGGGCGCCGGCATCGCCGAAGAGCCTGCCCGGCGCGCTGTGGCGCGTCTACCTGCTGCGCACGCTGATCCGCCAGGATCCGCACGGACTGAGCCTCGCATTCCAGCGAGGCACCGAGGTCTCGCACACGATCGACCAGGTCGTCGCCGGCGCGGCCATCCCCGCCGGCCCAGATGAGGTCCGCGAGCTCGCCGACCGCATCCTGCACGGACTCTTCACGGGCGACTTCGCCGTCGCCCTCGACCGCGCATCCGCATTCGCGCGAGTCACGGCGGCGGGCATGGCGAGCCTCGCCGACGACGCCGATGAAACCGACGCTGCGAACCCCGCCCGCTCCGGCGAACTCACGAAGCGTGCGCTCCGCTTGACGCAACTCGCCGAGGAGCTCACCTCGTGCGCGCGACTCTGGCGCACCGACTCGCTCGACTGATCGCCACGGGCTGGGGAATGAAGTGGCACCCGACCTCGTTTAGACTTGACGAGGCCGGCCGCAGTAACCCCGGGCTCCAATATTCGCCGCTCCGAGCGGCCTCGCGCCGAGAGGCGTTCTGCGGCCGGCCTTCATCGTCCCAGCGCTTCGCCAGATACAGCGCCGCGTGCGCTGCCGGTAAACCACGGCGAGCGGATGCTCCGGAGCCGTTCGTGCACGCGGCATCCGCGTAGCATCGGAGCATGCCCGCGACCGTCACGCTGCTCATCGAACCCGTGCCCGCCGACGCCGGCGCGACGGACTTCGCGTCCACGCTCCGGGAAGTCGACGCCGCGGCCCCGGCGCTCCGCGTCGGCGAGCTGTCGACGCAGCGCGGCGACGGCGTCTTCGAGACGATCGCGGTGATCGACGGCCACGCCCAGGAGGCGGGCCCGCACCTCGAACGCCTGCGCAATTCGGCGCTCATCTGCGAACTGCCTGAGCCGAACCTGCCGCAGTGGCGCGCCGCCATCGATCGCGCGGTCGGAAGCCTGCCGGCCGTCGGTCAATGGTCGCTGAAGCTCGTACTGAGCCGCGGCGTCGAGCACGGGCCCGCTCCGACCGCCTGGCTGCACGCGGCGCCGGCCGCGGACTTCAGCGAGTTGCGCGAGCGCGGGGTCGCCGTCGTCACACTCGATCGCGGGTATGCGCACGACGCCGCCGAACAGGCACCGTGGCTGCTGCTCGGGGCGAAGACCCTGAGCTACGCGACGAACATGGCCGCGCTTCGCGAGGCACGCCGCCGCGGGGCCGACGACACGATCTTCGTCTCCTCGGACGGGTTCGTCATGGAGGGCCCGACCTCGAGCGTGATCCTCCGGCACGGTGAGGTGTACTCGACGCCGGCGCCGTCGGGCGCGATCCTGCATGGCACCACGCAGCAGAGCCTCTTCGAGCACCTCGCCGCGACGGGTCGGGCGACGCAGTACCGAGACATTCCGATCGCCGAGCTCGCTGCGGCCGACGCGCTCTGGCTCGTGTCGAGTGTGCGGCTCACCGTCGGGGTGACCCGACTCAACGGGGCATCCGTCGCCTACGATGCCGACGAGACCAGGGCGTTCAACGCCTACCTGCTCTCGCCTCGCGACTGAACTGCAGCGGGCCACCGCGCCAAGAACGCAGTGCCCCAAACAGGACGACACGCCGACTCGGCCGAGAACAGACGCGAGTGGCGTGGATGTCGCGTCGCGTCCTGTGCTCGGACGAAGCTCAGCCGAAGCGGCCCGAGACGTAGTCTTCGGTCGCCTGTACTGACGGGTTCGAGAAGATCGTCGTGGTGTCGTCGTACTCGATGAGGTTTCCCGGCTTACCGGTGCCGGCGATGTTGAAGAACGCGGTCCGGTCGCTGACGCGCGAGGCCTGTTGCATGTTGTGCGTCACGATCACGATCGTGTACTGCTGCTTCAGATCCTCGATGAGGTCTTCGATCGCGAGGGTCGAGATGGGGTCGAGTGCCGAACACGGCTCGTCCATGAGGATCACCTCGGGGGAGACGGCGATCGCGCGGGCGATGCAGAGACGCTGCTGCTGGCCACCCGACAGGCCAGAGCCGGGGCGGTCGAGGCGGTCCTTCACTTCGTTCCAGAGGTTCGCGCCGCGGAGCGACTTCTCGACGAGCTCGTCGGCGTCGGACTTCGAGATGCGCTTGTTGTTCAGCTTCACGCCCGCGAGCACGTTCTCTTTGATCGACATCGTCGGGAACGGGTTCGGCCGCTGGAACACCATGCCCACCTGGCGACGCACGAGCACCGGGTCGACGTCGGGGTCGTAGAGGTTGTTGCCGTCGATGAGCACTTCGCCCTCGACGCGCGCGCCGGGGATGACCTCGTGCATGCGGTTCAGGGTGCGGAGGAAAGTCGACTTGCCGCAACCCGACGGGCCGATGAACGCCGTGACGCTGCGGGGCTCGATCGAGAGGGTCACGCCTTCGACGGCGAGGAACTTCGAGTAGTAGACGTTGAGGTCGCGGACCTCGATGCGCTTGGACACGGGTTTCCTTTGCTTGCGGGTCTCAGCGGCCGAACTTCGGCGCGAAGAATCGGGCGACGAGTCTCGCGATGAGGTTCAGCGCCATGACGATGAGGATGAGGGTGAGCGCGGCAGCCCAGGCGCGGTCGATGAACGCCTCGGCCGGGTTGCCCTGGTTCATGTACTGCGTGTAGACGTACACGGGCAGCGACTGCATGCGGCCGTCGAAGAGGTTGTAGTTCACGCTGGCGGTGAATCCCGCGGCGATCAGCAGCGGTGCGGTCTCGCCGATGACGCGGGCGATCGAGAGCATGACGCCCGTCGTGATGCCGGCGATCGAAGTCGGCAGCACGACCTTGACGACCGTCAGCCACTTCGGCACGCCGAGGGCGAGGGCCGCCTCGCGGAGCTCGTTCGGCACGAGCTTGAGCATCTCTTCGCTCGAGCGCACGACAACGGGGATCATGAGCAGCGACAGGGCGACGGCGCCGGCGATGCCGGTGCGCGTGCCCGGGCCGAGGAAGATCGCGAAGAGCGAGTAGGCGAAGAGCCCGGCCACGATCGAGGGGATGCCGGTCATGACGTCGACGAGGAAGGTGATGCCGCGGGCGAGCTTGCCCCGACCGTACTCGACGAGGTAGATCGAGGTCATGAGCCCGATCGGGATCGAGATGATCGCCGCTGCGCCGGTGATGAACAGCGTGCCGATGATCGCGTGCAGCGCCCCGCCGCCCTCGCCGGTGACGTTGCGCATCGACATCGAGAAGAAGTCGGCATCGAATCGGGCGGCGCCGAGACTCACGACCGTGATCGCGAGTGAGACGAGCGGGATCATCGCGAGCAGGAACGCGCCCGTCACGAGCGCCGTGACCAGTCGGTCCATCGCACGGCGCCGACCCTCGACGAGGCTCGAGAACAACCAGATCGAGGGGATGTAGAGCAGTGCGCCGATGAAGAGTGCGCCGCCCCAGTTGTAGCCGGCCCCCGTTCCCACGGCGACGACACCGAAGATCGCGGCGGCGACGGCGATCGCGGCGACGAGGATCGTCCACGGCGCCGACTTCGGGAGCCGGCCCGCGGTGAGCGAATTGGCGATCGGCGTGCCGGACTCGGGAGCTCGAGTGGTCTGGATGGTCATCAGTTCGCTCCCGAGAATTCCTTGCGGCGGCTGACGATCCAGCGCGCGAACGCGTTGACCGCGAAAGTCACGATGAAGAGGATGAGACCCGTTGCGATCAGCACATTGACGTTGAGGCCGTACGCCTCGGGAAAGCTCAGTGCGATGTTCGCGGCGGTCGTGTTGGGGTTGACCGAGGTGATCAACTGGAAGGTGATGACGGGCGATGCGGAGAGCACCATCGCGACGGCCATCGTCTCGCCGAGGGCGCGCCCGAGGCCGAGCACCGATGCTGAGATGATGCCGGGGCGTCCGAAGGGCAGCACCGCGGTGCGGATCATCTCCCAGCGGGTGGCGCCGAGCGCGAGGGCCGCCTCTTCGTGCAGCACCGGAGTCTGCAGGAAGACCTCGCGGCAGATGGCGGTCATGATCGGCAGCACCATCACGGCGAGCACGAGGGCGGCCGTGAGGATCGTGCGGCCGGTGGCGGACGGCGTGCCGCTGAAGAGGGGGATCCAGCCGAGGTTCGCATTCAGCCAGGCGTATGCCGAGACGAGGGCCGGTGCGAAGACGCCGATGCCCCAGAGGCCGAAGACGACGGACGGCACCGCGGCAAGCAGGTCGACGATATAACCGAGCACTGAGGCGAGCCGTCGCGGCGCGTAGTGGGAGATGAAGAGCGCGATGCCGATCGAGACGGGCAACGCGACGATGAGCGCCAGCGCTGCCGCCCAGACGGTGCCGAAGAGCAGCGGGCCGACGTACGCCCAGAAGTTCGTCGTGAGGATGGAAGCTTCTTCGCTGGTCGCCGCCATCGCGGGCAGGCTCTGCACGATCAGGAAGATCGCCACAGCCGCGAGCGTCACGAGGATCATCGAGCCCGCGAACACCGCCGAGCGGGAGAAGACGAGGTCTCCGACGCGGAGCTTCGCCTTGATCGGGGCCGTTACGGACATCTGATGCGATCCTCGGATCTCAAGGGAGGGAATCTGGGTGACGATCATGCCCGACCCCGTCGCGAGCGATCGGGGTCGGGCACGAACCTACTACTTGATCGAGTCGATCGCAGCCGTCACCTTCTCGCGGAGCGTGTCCGAGATCGGCGCGGAGCCCGCGTCGGTCGCGGCGACTTCCTGGCCCTCGGGGCTCGCGATGTACGACAGGTAGCCCTTGACGAGCTCGACGTTCGCCGGGTCCTCGTACTGGCCGCACGCGATGAGGTAGCTCACGAGCACGATCGGGTAGACGCCGGCCTCTTCCGAGGTGCGGTCGATCTCGATGGCGAGGTCGCCTTCGGCGCGGCCCTCGGCGAACGGCGAAGCGTCGACGATGGCGGCAGCTGCCTCGGGGGAGTACGGCACGAACTCGTCGCCGACCTTGATCGAGACTGTGCCGAGGTCACCGGCGCGCGAGGCGTCGGCGTAGCCGATGGTGCCGTTGCCGCCGGTCACGGCGTCGACGAGGCCCGAGGTGCCCTGAGCGGCTTCGCCGCCTTCGATCGGCCAGACTCCGTCAGCTTCCCAGGTCCAGACGTCGGATGCCGCGGCGCCGAGGTACTCGGTGAAGTTCTCGGTCGTGCCGGAATCGTCCGAGCGGTGCACGGGCGTGATGGCGAGGTCGGGGAGCGTCGCGTCGGGGTTCGTCGCGGCGATCGCCGGGTCGTTCCAGTTGGTGATCGTGCCGGCGAAGATGCCCGCGACGGTCGCCGCGTCGAGGTCGAGCGAGTCGACGCCCTCGACGTTGAAGATCACGGCGATCGGCGAGATGTAGAGCGGAAGCTCGACGATGGTCGAGTCGGGCGCGCACTTCTTGAAGCCGCCGGCGGCGATCTCCTCGTCGTTGAACGCCCGGTCGGAGCCGGCGAAATCGCTGGCACCCTCGAGGAAGGTCTCACGACCTGCACCCGAACCGGAGGGATCGTAGTCGATGGTGACGTCGGGGTTCGCGGTCTGGAAGCCGGCGATCCACGACTGCTGAGCGGCATCCTGCGAGGAGGCGCCCGCGCCGACGAGGTTGCCCGAGAGCGTCGATGCCGAGTCAGACGACGCTCCGCCGCCTTCGTTCGAGGCACAGGAGCTGAGCGCGATCGCCGCCGTGACGGCGACGACAGCGGGCACGCCGAAACGCTTGAGGTTCACGTGAATTCCCTTCCGGGGTTCGATTGCAGGTTTGTGGGCCGGTGCCGACCCGCCTGCGACGCTAATGAGCGCGCCTTACGAGCTTCCGCTACGACGGTAAACAGCAGGTGAACGACCGCTGTCGATGCGGATGTCGCGGCTTGCGTACCGAGTTGAACGCTCCCGTGGGTTGAGGAGGCGCGCCAGCGCCGTCTCGGGTAACTCCCGCGGGTTGAGGAGGCGCGCCAGCGCCGTCTCGAAACCCCCAACTCGGGCAACTCCCGCGGGTTGAGGAGGCGCGCCAGCGCCGTCTCGAAACCCCCGATCGGACAACTCCCCCGCGGGTTGAGGAGGCGCGCCAGCGCCGTCTCGAAACCCCCGATCGGGTAACTCTCCCGCGGGTTGAGGGGGCGCGCCAGCGCCGTCTCGAAACCCCCGATCGGGTAACTCCCGTGGGTTGAGGGGGCGCGCCAGCGCCGTCTCGAAACCCCCGATCGGGTAACTCCCCGCGGGTTGAGGAGGCGCGCCAGCGCCGTCTCGAAACCCCACTCGGCCTCAACTGCTGTCAGTCGGCCGCATGTCTCACGTTTGACCGGCTGCGGAACGGGAACGCCATCGAAGTTCGGCATCATGCGTTCATGGCACACATGGACATTCTCAGGTGCGGAGACGGAACCTACTACGTCGGAAGCACGCGGAATCTCGAGCACCGCCTCGAGCAGCATGCGCTTGGAGTCATCGAGTCGTACACGGGTTCGCGTCGCCCGGTAGAGCTGGTCTACTCCGAGGAGTACGACCGAGTTTCCGATGCCTACGCGCGCGAGAAACAGGTGCAGGGCTGGGCCCGCCGCAAACGCGAAGCGCTTGTTCGAGGTGAGTTCGACCGGTTGCCGGGACTCAGCAGCCGCGCACGACGTCGATAGGGTTTCGAGACGGCGCTGGCGCGCCTCCTCAACCCGCGGGGAGTTACCCGATCGGGGGTTTCGAGACGGCGCTGGCGCGCCTCCTCAACCCACGGGAGTTACCCGATCGGGGGTTTCGAGACGGCGCTGGCGCGCCTCCTCAACCCGCGGGAGAGTTACCCGATTCGGAGGTTTCGAGACGGCGCTGACGCGCCTCCTCAACCCACGAGAGCGCGTCACGCCCGCGGTGCGTGCGTCTCGATCGCGATGATGCCCGAGCCGGGGCTCGTGGCCGAGAGGTGCACGACACTGAACGCGCCTGCCTCGAGCCCAGCGGCATCCGTGACGTAGGTGCCAAGGGGAGTGCCGGTGGCGAGGGCCACCTCGCGCATGATCTCGGGAAGCACCGGGGCGTGGCTGCAGATGATCGCGCTCTTGCCGGCCCGCACCCGTTTGCCGACGACGCGGCGTACGTCGGCGCCGCCGGACTCCCACGCGTCTTGGCTGATGGCCGCATCGCGCTTGATCTCGATGCCGGTCGCGGCGGCGAGCGGCGTCACCGTCGTCACGCACCGCACGGCCGGGCTCGACACGATGCGTATCGGCGCCCACGCGCCGAGCGTCGCCACGAGCCCTGCCGCCTGCTTGACGCCTCGCTCGGTGAGCGGCCTCGCGGCGTCGGCCCCCTTCCAGCCCGACCGGCCGACAGCCTTGCCGTGGCGCACGAGTGCGAGTGAGAACGTCGAAGTGACGCCCTGGTCGAGCAGCTTCGCGAAGGCGTCGAGGATCTCGACATCGGGCTTGTAGCTGAGGTATCCCCGAGCCCGCTTGATCGTGACCCATTCGAGCGCGGCGACCTCGGCGTTCGGCTTGAACGTCGAGCGTTGCACGGCCCGTTCGCTCACTTCAGCGGCCCAGTAGTGCACGATCTTCTCGCGCTTGCTCGGCAACGGATAGCGCGAGATCCCGAGCGGGACCCCGAGTGCGACCTCGAGCCCGGTCTCTTCCGCGACCTCGCGCACTGCGGTCTGCGGCAACGATTCGCCGGGGTCGACCTTGCCCTTGGGGATCGTCACGTCACCGTAGGCGGTGCGGTGGATGACCAGCACGTGCATCTTGCCGTCGATGACTCGCCAACAGACGGCGCCCGCGGCGTAGACCGCCGTCGTCACCGCCTCGGTCCCGAGCGAGGGCGCTGGCCCGAACGAGTGCGCTGACCGATCTGCTGCATGAGCCTATTCTGCATGTCATCGAGCGGATGCCCCGCAGCATCCACCGATTGCCTGGTCCATTCGCCCGAGCCGTCGAGCCACCACGCGCTCGTCGTCTCGGCCATCGCGAGGTCGAACAGCGAGTCGATCTCAGCGAGGTGGGTGGGATCGGTGAGCCGCACGAGTGCTTCGACTCTGCGGTCGAGATTTCGGTGCATCATGTCGGCTGAGCCGATGTAGACCTGCGGGTCGCCGTCGTTGAGGAATGAGAAGATGCGCGAGTGCTCGAGGTAGCGGCCGAGCACAGAACGCACGCGGATGTTCTCGCTGAGCCCCGGGATGCCTGGCCGAAGACTGCAGATGCCGCGCACCAGCACGTCGACGGACACTCCCGCATTCGACGCGCGGTAGAGCGCGTCGATGATCGCCTCGTCGACGATCGAGTTCATCTTGATGCGGATGCCGCTGGGACGACCGGCCTCGGCATTGCTGATCTCGCCGGCGATGAGCTTGAGCAGTCCCTTGCGCAGGTGCAGGGGCGCGACGAGCAGCCGTTTGAACTTCTTCTCGATGGCGTAGCCAGAGAGCTCGTTGAAGAGCCGGGTGAGGTCTTTGCCGACCTGGTCGTCGGCGGTGAGAAGGCCGAGATCTTCGTAGATACGGCTCGTCTTGGGGTTGTAGTTGCCGGTGCCGATGTGACTGTAGTGGCGAAGCACGCCCTTCTCCTGGCGGATGACGAGCGCCAGCTTGCAGTGCGTCTTCAAGCCGACGAGGCCGTAGACGACGTGCACGCCGGCCTTCTCGAGCTTTCGCGCCCACGAGATGTTCGCCTGCTCGTCGAAGCGGGCCTTGATCTCGACGAGGGCGAGCACCTGCTTGCCGGACTCGGCAGCGTCGATGAGTGCTTCGACGATGGGGCTGTCGCCCGAGGTGCGGTAGAGCGTCTGCTTGATGGCGAGCACGTCGGGGTCGGCGGCTGCCTGCTCGAGGAACGCCTGCACGCTCGTGGCGAACGATTCGTAGGGGTGGTGCAGCAGCACATCTTGTCGGGACACGGCGGCGAAGACGTCTGCCCGAAGGTTCGACTCGCTCGGCTGCAGTTGCAGCGCGGTGGTCGGCACGTGGGTGGGGTAGTGCAGCTCGGGCCTGTCGAGGCGCGAGAGGTCGAAGAGACCGCCGAGGTCGAGCGGCGCGGGAAGGCGGAACACCTCCTGCTCCGTCACGTCGAGCTCGCGCACGAGGAGCCCGAGGGTCACGTCATCCATGTCGTCGGTGATCTCGAGCCGGATCGGCGGACCGAATCGGCGGCGCAGCAGTTCTTTCTCGAGTGCTTTGATGAGATTCTCGGTCTCGTCTTCTTCGATCTCGACGTCTTCGTTGCGGGTGACGCGGAACACGTGGTGCTCGACGATCTCCATGCCGGGGAAGAGGTCGCCGAGATGGTTGGCGATGAGGTCTTCGAGGGTGACGTAGCGGGCGTCTTCGATCGATTCGCCCGGATCGACGCGCACGAAGCGCGGCAGCATCTGCGGCACCTTGACGCGCGCGAACTCCTGCCGCCCGGTGCGACTGTTGCGCACGCGAACCGAGAGGTTCAACGAGAGCCCTGAGATGTAGGGGAAGGGATGCGCCGGGTCGACCGCCAGCGGCATGAGCACGGGGAAGATCTGCTTGGAGAAGTACTCGCGGAGGTGTGCGTGCTCTTCATCGCCGAGCTCGGCCCACGTGATGACTCGGATGCCGGACTCCGCGAGCGCGGGCTTGACGAGCTCCTGGTAGGCGGCGGCGTGCCGCTCCTGCAGCACATGCGCCTTCTTGGAGATGTCGCTGAGCACGTCGAGTGGCGATCGCCCGACATTCGACGGCACGGCCAGACCGGTCACGATACGGCGCTTCAGGCCGGCGACCCGAACCATGAAGAACTCGTCGAGGTTCGAGGCGAAGATCGCGAGGAAGTTCGCTCGTTCGAGCACGGGCACCCTCGGGTCTTCTCCGAGCTCGAGCACGCGCTGGTTGAAGGCGAGCCAGCTGAGTTCGCGGTCGAGGTAGCGCTCGGGCGCGAGTTCGGGTGCGCCTTCGAGGTCGAACGGCTCGAAGTCGTCGTCGAAGTCACTCGACGTGCGGTCGTCGAGGATGCTGTCGGCGGTCATCCCTTCATCATGCCACTGGCCTGTGACCGGCAGATGGGGTGTTCGTCAACGGGCGGTGACGGATGCGCCTTCGTCGTCTTCCTCGTGCACGTTGAAGCGGTACCCGACGTTGCGCACCGTGCCGATGAGACTGTCGAGGTCGCCCAGCTTCGCTCGGAGCCGCCGCACGTGCACATCGACCGTGCGGGTGCCGCCGAAGTAGTCGTAACCCCAGACCTCGCTGAGCAGCTGCTCGCGGGTGAACACGCGCGAAGGGTGAGCTGCGAGGAAGCGGAGGAGCTCGAACTCCTTGTAGGTGAGATCGAGGGTGCGACCGTGCACCTTCGCCGAGTAGCTCGCCTCGTCGATGACGACGCCGGAGGTCTGGATGCGCTCGCTCGGCTGCGATGACTGCGAACGACCGATCGCGAGGCGGATGCGCGCGTCGAGCTCGGCAGGGCCGGCGTGTTCGAGCACGACGTCGTCGGTTCCCCAATCGGGCGTCACAGCCGTGAGCCCGCCCTCGGTGACGATCAGGATGAGCGGCACGGAGAGTCCGGTCGTGCGGAGGATCTGCGAGAGGGCCTTGGCGGCGGCGAGATTCGTACGCGCGTCGAGGAAGACGAGATCGGATTCAGGCGCTCTGACCAGCTGCTCAGGCGAAGCGGGAATGATCCGCGTTCGATGAGTCAGAAGTGACAGAGCCGGGAGAACTTCATCGTTGGCTGCCGGCGACAAGATCAGCAGCTGAGCCACGCACACCGTCCAGTAGTAAGGTGCGGTCAATACTACGGGACGCCGACGGGCGCTCCGCGAAACGAATGGGGAGACGATGAACGACGAGACCGACACGAGCAGCGGATGGCTCGGCATCGCAATCGTCTGGGCGATCGCACTCGTCGGCGCGGTCGTGGTCGTGACGCTCGCCTACGCGGGAACCGCGGTCTGGCTCGGTGACACGACGCGGCTCGGCGTGTACGGTGCGCTCGGCGTGGTGCTCGCGACATCCGTCATCGCCGCTCTCGTCACCCAGCTCGCCACGCGACGACCCGAGGGCTTCGTTGCGCGGGGGAGTTGGAGTATCGCCGGCGCCGTCGTGGTCGTCGCGATCGCGGCCCTCGCTGTGGCGCCCGTCGCCGTGCCGTGAGCGGATAGACTCGGAACATGTCTGAGCTGCTCGCCCTCGAACTCCTCTTCATCGGCCTGCTCGGCCTCGCGAGCCTCGCGATCGCCTGGGTGAGCGGCGTCGTCGTCTACAAGCTCTTCAAGGGCCAGCGCTAGGTGCCCGTGAGGACGTGGCAATGATCGACCTGCCCGTCGACCTCCCGGCAGAGCTCGTGCCGCTCTCCTGGCTCCTCGGGGTCTGGGAGGGCTCGGGCGTCATCGATTACAAGGGCGGCGAAGAACCGGTCACGCACGAGTTCGGGCAGCGGGTGAGCTTCAGTCATGACGGCCTCCCGCACCTGAACTACACCTCGTACTCCTGGCTGTTCCCCGCAGAAGAAGGCGGAGAACCGACGCCGCTCGTCACCGAGACCGGCTATTGGCGCTTGGCCCGAGAGCTCGGCGAAGGTGACCCAGGGCCGGCGATGCTGCCGGCGGTCGGCGAGCCGCGCTTCGCCGACGCCGAGGCCGTCGAGTCTCTGCGCAACGCCGACGGCGGCTTCGACATCGAAGTGTCGATCGTGCACCCCGACGGCGTCAGCGAGCTCTACCTCGGCCAGGTGAAGGGCCCACGAATCGACCTCGCGACCGACGCGGTGCTGCGCACCAGCAGCGCGAAAGACTATGCGGCCGCCACGAGGCTCTACGGCCTCGTCGACGGCCATCTGCTCTGGGCGTGGGATATCGCCGCCCTCGGAAACGAGCTGCGCACCCACGCGTCGGCCCGACTCGCGAAGGTTGACTGATGACTGTTTCCCCGTTCCTCGGCCTGCCGGGCGCCGTCGCAGCCGAAGGCGTCGATGCGGGCGTCGCCGGCCACTACGGCAACCCGATCGTCGAGCAGCGCCGCCTCGAACGCGGGCAGGCGATCGTCGACCTCTCGGGTCGTGGCGTCGTGACCGTGACCGGCCCCGACCGGCTCTCCTGGCTTCATTCCATGGCGAGTCAGGCGCTCGACCGGCTCACTCCCGGTGAGAGCGCCGAGGCACTGTTCCTCGACGCCTCGGGGCGCATCGAGCACGCGGCGCATATCATCGACGACGGCGCCACCACGTGGCTCATCGTCGAAGGCGACGAGGCCGCACCGCTCGCCGCCTTCCTCGACCGAATGCGTTTCATGCTGCGAGTCGAGGTCGCCGACGCGAGTGGCGAGGTCGCCGTGCTCGGCGCGATGTCCACGACTCCGCTCGATGCGGCGGTGCCCGCGTTCGCCCCGAACGGTGTCGCCCTCGACTGGGTCGACCCGTGGGAGCACCTCCGCCCAGGGGCCCATCAGTACGCCCGCGACGCCGGCCACCCGGCATCCGAATGGCACTGGATCGAACGCATCGTGCCGCGCGCTGCGCTGGCCGACGCAGCAGAGGCTGCGCGTGCCGGCCGGGTCGACATGGCAGGTTCGCTCGCCGCCGAGGCCCTGCGGGTCGCCGCGTGGCGTCCGCGCCTCGCGACCGAGGTCGACGAGAGATCCATCCCGCACGAACTCGACTGGCTGCGAAGCGCCGTCGACCTCGGCAAGGGCTGCTACAAGGGCCAGGAGACGGTCGCGAAGGTGTTGAACCTCGGGCGGCCGCCGCGTCGACTGGTGCTGCTGCACCTCGACGGGAGCGACACCGTGCTGCCCGCGCCGGGTGACGAGGTCGTCGGCGAGAAGGTTCGCCCGGAGCCCGCCGCCGGTGCCCTTCGACAGGCTCAGGAAACGGAGCCCGAGCGCAAGGTCGTCGGTCGCATCACGACGGCGGTCATGCACCACGAACTCGGCCCCGTCGCGCTCGCGCTCGTCAAGCGCGCCGTGCCGGCCGACCTGCCGCTCATCGTGCTGAGCCATGGCATCGACGTCGCGGCGGCGCAGGTCGAGATCGTCCCCGCCGATTCCGGGGCAGCCGTCGAGGTGCCGCGCCTGCCGCGGCTCGGCGTCCACAAGCGCTAACCGTACTTCCCGTGCCGGGCTGAGCCTGGGCCGGACGCGCCTGGGCCGGACTGCATCGGCGGCCCGGCATCCGGAGATCGGGCCGCCGAGCGTGGGCAGGCTACTTCTTGCAGTTCGCCTTGGCGAACGCGCTCACTTGGCTGGTGTAGTGGCCCTGAGTGCCGTCCCAGTGGAAGGCCGCCACCGTCGCCGTGCCCTTCTTCACCTTCGCGACCCCGTGTCGAAGAGGTGGTACAGGGCCGCACCGGGCGCGACCTTGACGACCTTGTAGGTTCCCCATTCGGTGGTGAGCCGGATGTCGGCCCCGTTCGTGTTGCCGATGCCCGCGGCATCCACCTCGCCAGCGAGCTCGGCCCGGAGATCGAGCGCCGCCCCTGGGGCGTTGTAGGCGACGGATGCCTCGTCGGTAGGCTGTTCGCATGTCTCACACCCTCGTGCTGCTTCGCCACGGCAACAGCGAATGGAACCAGAAGAACCTGTTCACCGGTTGGGTCGACGTGCGACTCAGCGAACTCGGCACGGCCGAGGCCGTGCGCGCCGGCGAGCTGCTCGCCGAATCCGGCCTGCTCCCCGATGTGCAGCACACCTCGGTGCTGACACGCGCCATCCAGACCGCGAACATCGCCCTCGACGTCGCCGACCGTGCGTGGATCGACGTGCGCCGCTCGTGGCGCCTCAACGAACGCCACTACGGCGCACTGCAGGGTCTGGACAAGGCCGAGACGCTCGAGAAGTACGGCCCAGAGCAGTTCCAGCTCTGGCGCCGCTCATTCGACGTGCCACCGCCGGTGCTGGCCGACGACGCCGAGTACTCGCAGGTCGGCGACCCGCGCTACGCGAACCTCGCCGACGCGGAGCTGCCCCGCACAGAGTGCCTGAAAGACGTCATCGAGCGCATGCTCCCGTACTGGCGCTCCGACATCGTCCCCGACCTCGAGGCCGGCAAGACCGTGCTCGTGACGGCTCACGGCAACTCGCTGCGCGCACTCGTCAAGCACCTCGACGGCATCAGTGACGACGACATCGCCGAGCTCAACATCCCGACCGGCATCCCACTCGTCTACCGACTGGGCGACGACTTCATGCCGCTCGGCCCGGGGGAGTACCTCGACCCCGAGGCCGCCGCGGCCGGTGCTGCCGCCGTCGCCGCGCAGGGCAAGAAGTAGCCGCTCATTGATCGAGCGCCGGATCGAGCGCCGCATCGAGCGCCGGATCGAGCGCCGGATCGAGCGCCGGATCGAGTAGGCGCGACAGCGCGGCATCGAGATCCAGCGAGCGTATCGAGATCCGGACGGGGTCTCGATACGCTCCTCCGTCGCTACTCGACCTCCGGCCTCGAGCGCCGCATGCGATGAGTCAGAGTGCAGACTTCTCGGGGTCCCAGTCGCCCGTCGCGAGATACTGCACCTTCTTGGCGATCGAGACCGCATGGTCGGCGAAACGCTCGTGGTACCGGCTCGCGAGGGTCGCGTCGACCGTGTCGACCGCCTGGCCCTTCCACGTCTCGCCGAGCACCTTGTCGAAGACCTGGAGGTGCAGGGCGTCGATCTCGTCGTCGTCGTTGCGGATCTCCTCGGCGAGGTGCACGTCTTCGATGCGGAGCAGCTCGACGAGCTTTCTGGCGATCTCGACGTCGAGACGACCCATCTGGGCGAACGTCGGGCGCAGCGACTTCGGCACGACCTTGTCGGGGAAGCGGTAGCGCGCGAGCTGGGCGATGTGGGTCGACATGTCGCCCATTCGCTCGAGCGATGCGCTGATGCGCAATGCGCTCACGACGATGCGCAGGTCTCGTGCGACCGGCTGCTGGCGGGCCAGGATCGTGATCGCGAGTTCGTCGAGCGCGACCGTCTCCTGGTCGATGCGGTCGTCGTCGGCGATCACCTCTTCGGCCAAGCTCACGTTCGACTCGTTGAATGCACGCGTCGCCTTGTCGATCGATTCGGCCACGAGTCCGGCGAGCTCGACGAGCCGCTCCTGCACCTCGCGCAGTTCCTGCTGGAACACCTCACGCATGTCTGTGAATCCTTGTCTGCTCTGGCCCGTGACGGAACACGGACGTCCCGGGACGATCCGGCCCCGGGACATCCTCCCGACGCAAGGTGAACAACTGGTGCCGGGACACTGAACACTCCCTAACGTACCGCCGCACAGGCGGAGAACAGGGGAGAGAGCCGGATCGGCTGGTTAGTCTGGTGCCATGGACTCCACCTGGTTGGTGCTCACCGCGCTGGCCTTCGGCATCTTTCTCGGCGCCGCCTTCATGATCGTGCTGCACGTAGCCGAGCGCCGCGGCTCGAATGCCGCGAAGGTCGTCGCGCCGACGATCCCCGACGGGGTCGACCAGGTGCTCGACGTGCTCGAGTCCGCCGGTGTCGTGCTCGATCCCTCGAACAACGTGCTTCGAGCCTCGCCCGGTGCGCTCGCGATGGGGCTCGTGCGGCAGCAGGCGCTCGTGCACCCGGAACTGCTCGAACTCGTGTCATCCGTTCGCCGCCGCGGCGATGCCATCGACGACGAGGTGAGCGTCGCGCGCGGCCCGTTCGGCGATTCGACGCTGCGCCTGCACGTGAGGGTCGCCCGGCTCGGCACACGTTTCGTGCTGCTGCTCGCCGACGACCGCACCGAGGCGCACCGCCTCGACGAGGTGCGACGCGATTTCGTCGCGAACATCAGTCACGAATTGAAGACACCGATCTCCTCCGTGACCCTCCTGGCGGAGGCGCTCGACCAGGCAGCCGATGAACCCGAGCAGGTCCGCCGGTTCGCAGGCCGGCTCTCGGTCGAAGCTGCCAGGCTCGCGCACATCACGAGTGAGGTGATCGCCCTGTCTCGGCTCCAGGCACGCGACGCGCTTCGCCCCGACCGACTCGTGCGCATCGACCAGGTCATCGCGGCCGCGGTCGACCAGAACCGCGTCGTCGCCGGTGCGAAGCGCGTCGAGATCGCCGTGCGTGCCTCCGCGAAGGCGGAGGTCTACGGTGATCGCGCCCTGCTCGTCGTCGCCGTGCACAACCTCATCGCGAACGCGATCGCCTATTCGAACGAGGGCGGCCGCGTCGGCGTCGGCGCGAAGGTCGTCGGCGACGTCGTCGAGATCGCCGTCACCGACCAGGGCATCGGCATCGAGGCCGACGACCTCGAGCGCGTCTTCGAACGGTTCTACCGTGTCGATCAGGCGCGTTCACGCAACACCGGCGGATCAGGTCTCGGCCTCAGCATCGTCAAGCACACGGTGCAGAACCACGGCGGCGATGTTCGCGTGTGGTCCCAGCCCGGCAGGGGATCGACGTTCATGATCCGGCTGCCCGTGGCCGAGATCGCCATCGAGCCGGAGGTCGGCGATGGCGAGCTCGAGAGCCCTGCGGATGTCGCGCCGACGCGTACATCGAAGTCCAAGGGATCATCAGCAACACCGGCTGCGAAGCTCGCAGCCTCCGATCGAGGAGACCGTACGTGACCCGCATCCTGCTCGTCGAAGACGAGATCGCCCTGAGCGACCCCCTGAGCTTCCTCCTCGAGCGCGAGGGCTATGAGGTCGAGGTCGCGGCTGACGGGCCCTCGGCGGTCGCCGCGTTCGACCAATCGGGCGCCGACCTCGTGCTCCTCGATCTCATGCTGCCGGGGCTGCCGGGCACCGAGGTGTGCCGCGAGATCCGCAGCCGCTCGACGGTGCCGATCATCATGCTGACGGCGAAGGACTCCGAGATCGACATCGTGGTCGGCCTCGAACTCGGCGCCGACGACTACGTCACGAAGCCGTACTCGACGCGCGAGCTGCTCGCCCGCATCCGGGCGGTGCTGCGTCGCCGCATCGAGATCGAGGATTTCGACGAGGCGGTGCTCGAGGGCAGCCGGGTGCGCATGGACGTGGATCGGCACACCGTCGAGGTCGATGGGGAGCCCGTGCCCATGCCGCTGAAGGAATTCGAGCTGCTCGAACTGCTGATGCGCAACCCCGGTCGCGTGCTGACGCGGGGCCAGCTCATCGAC
Organism: Agromyces sp. Y558; assembly: GCF_059445415.1. Taxonomy (NCBI): domain Bacteria; kingdom Bacillati; phylum Actinomycetota; class Actinomycetes; order Micrococcales; family Microbacteriaceae; genus Agromyces; species Agromyces sp. Y558. The sequence goes on along the minus strand of NZ_JCAIUH010000004.1, from coordinate 79,916 downwards.
CGGGTCTGGGGCTCCGACTATTTCGGCGACACGAAGACGCTCGACGTGCACATCAAGCGCATCCGCTCGAAGATCGAATTGCAGCCGTCGGAGCCGGTGCAACTCGTGACCGTGCGAGGGCTCGGCTACCGTTTCGAGGCCTGAGCACGCGGAACGGTACGGAGAAGGGGTGGCGGATGCCTTGCATCCGCCACCCCTTCTCCGTGAAGTCAGGGTACGAGGTGCGCGTACTCGGGCAAACGGCCGTCGAGCACGGGCACGAGCTTCTCCACGCCCTCGACGGAGCCGTACTGGAAGAACATGGGCAGGAGGCTGCCGGGGATGGAGTCGATGCCCTCGAGCAGCAGCGGCTCGATGACGTCGATGCCTTCGATGTCGTCGGTGCCGAACTCGACCGTGCTGCCGGCTTCGACCTCGATGGTCTGGGTGTCGCCGCCGCCGAACTGCACGCCGAGTTCGACGTCATCGGTGCCGTTGTTCACGATAGCCATCACGAGGTTTCCGTCGACCCCGTCGTCGGAGACGATGAGGATGTTGCGGAGGTCGAGATCGCCGACGTCGGCTGAGACGCCGTCGCTCGCGTTGTAGTGCTCGGTCGTCGCCTGGTACGTGAGCATCGAGCATCCGCTCGCGCCGAGCGCGATGCCGAGGGCCAAAGCAGCGGATGCCGCGAGACGCGCCTTCACAGAACCTCCAAGTACAAGCGAGCGCGCGAGCTGTGGCCCGGGCGCAAAGGGATCGGAACCGAGCATATCGTACGGAAGATGCCACTCCAGTAGGGAGGCGGAACCTTAGCATGATCCTGAATGTGATATCCTGTTAGTTGCCGAAAGGACATCTATTCATGCTTTTTGAGGTTGGCGAAACCGTCGTTTACCCCCACCACGGTGCCGCAACGATCACCGAGGTCAAGAAACGCATCATCAAGGGTGAAGAGAAGCTCTACCTCAAGCTGAACGTCACGCAGGGCGACCTCGTCATCGAGGTGCCCGCTGAGAACGTCGACCTGGTCGGCGTTCGCGACGTCATCGGCAAAGAGGGCCTCGACAAGGTCTTCGAGGTACTGCGCGCCCCATTCACCGAGGAGCCGACCAACTGGTCGCGTCGCTACAAGGCGAACCTCGAGAAGCTCGCTTCAGGCGACGTGATCAAGGTTTCCGAGGTCGTACGCGACCTCTGGCGCCGCGATCAGGATCGCGGCCTCTCGGCCGGTGAGAAGCGCATGCTCGCGAAAGCGCGCCAGATTCTCATCTCCGAGCTCGCGCTCGCCGAGAAGACCGATGAAGAGGCGGCTTCGACCGTGCTCGACGAGGTGCTCGCCTCCTAGCGAGTCGAGTCCTCACGAACGGCGGGCGCGAGAGCGCCCGCCGTTTCGCGTCCCCGCTGGTCGAGTAGGCGCGCCGGCGCACCCCACGTTGGTCGAGTAGGCGCGCCAGCGCCGTATCGAGACCTCGCGACGAGTCTCGATACGCTCCTTCGTCGCTACTCGACCAGCGGGTGACGCGCCCCATCGTTGGGTCGAGTAGGCGTGCCAGCGCCGTATCGAGGCCGCACCCGATGGCAGACGCGGCTACGCTCGAATCGTGAGTTCAGCGACCGCCGTCATCGTCGTCGCCGCGGGCAGCGGCACACGGCTCGGCCACACCGAGCCGAAGGCGTTCGTGCCGCTCGGCGACGGCACGATCCTCTCGGTCGCTGTCGATGCCGTGCTCGGCATGCGCGAACCGCCGCACCTCGTGCTCGTCGTACCCGCCGATCGGGTCGATGTCATCCAAGCGACGTTCGGGCCGGCCGCTGCCGAGGCATCCGTTCAGCTCGTCGTCGTGGCGGGCGGATCGACTCGCCAGCATTCCGTCGCAAGCGGCCTCGCGGTGCTCCCGCCCTCGGTCGAGACCGTGCTCGTGCACGATGCGGCGCGGGCGCTCGCGCCCGCCCTGCTCTTCGACGAGGTCGCCGGCGCCGTTCGAGCCAGGCGGCGCGGCATCGTGCCCGCACTCGACGTGGTCGACACCGTAAAACGGATCTCCGAAGACGGACACGTACTCGAGACCGTCGACCGGTCGACGCTGCGCGCGGTGCAGACGCCGCAGGGATTCCCGCGAGCATCGCTCGACCACGCCTACGCCACGGTTCACGGAGACTTCACGGATGACGCGGCGCTCGTGGCATCCGCTGGGCTCACCGTCGAAGTGGTGCCCGGCGACGTGCGTGCATTCAAGATCACCGTGCCGGCCGACCTCCACCGCGCAGAGCAGCTCGTGAACGAGCGGCGGGCTGCGGCCGCGGTCGGCCGTGCAGCGCCGCGCATCGGCGCCGGCACCGACGTGCACGCGTTCGCCGACGAGGCCGGCGTGCCGCTGTGGCTCGCCGGCCTCGAATGGCCGGGCGAGCGCGGTCTGTCGGGCCACTCCGACGGCGATGCCGCGGCGCACGCGATCTGCGATGCCCTCCTCGCCGCTGCGGGACTCGGCGACGTCGGACAGGTGTTCGGCACGGCCGACGCACGATTCGAGGCGGCGCACGGTGAGGTGTTCCTGGCCGAGACGCGCCGGCTCGTCGAAGCCGCGGGCTGGCGCGTGGGCAACGTCACGGTGCAGATCGTCGGCAATCGGCCGAAACTCGCGCCGCGCCGCGCTGAGGCCGAGGCGTTTCTGTCAGGCATCCTCGACGCACCCGTGAGCGTGTCGGCGACGACGAGCGATGCGCTGGGATTCACTGGCCGCGGTGAGGGCGTCGCGGCGATTGCGACGGCCCTGCTGTTGCCGGTCGCCTGAGCCGCAGTCGCGCAGGTCCCGGACACGCCCGGCCGGTAGGCTTACGGAGTGACCGTGCAACTTTACGACTCGAAGGCCCAGGCCCTACGTGATTTCGTGCCCCTCAGCGAGGGTCACGTCGGCATGTACGTCTGCGGACCGACGGTGCAGTCGAGCCCGCACATCGGGCATCTGCGCAGTGCACTGGTCTACGACATCCAGCGTCGCTGGTTCGCATACCGCGGCAACGACGTCACCTTCGTGCGCAACGTCACCGACATCGACGACAAGATCTTGAACGCGGCCGTCGACTCGTCGACCGGTGAGCAGTGGTGGGCGCTTGCCTACCGCGTCGAACTCGAGTTCACGGCGGCGTATACCTCGCTCGGCATCTTGGCGCCCACGTACGAACCGCGGGCGACCGCGAGCGTGTCGCAGATGCAGGAGCTCATCGCGCGGCTCATCGAGCGCGGCCATGCGTATGCGGCCCCGGATGCCTCGGGCGACGTGTACTTCGACACCGTGAGCTGGCCCGCCTACGGCGAGCTCACGCGTCAGGCGCGCGACAACATGGAGGCCGCGGTCGACGCGGATCCTCGCGGCAAGCGCGACCCGCGCGATTTCGCGCTCTGGAAGGGTCGCAAGGACACCGAACCCGATTCAGCGAGCTGGGCCTCGCCGTGGGGCGATGGTCGCCCCGGCTGGCACATCGAGTGCTCGGCCATGGCGAGCCGGTACCTCGGCGCCGAGTTCGACATTCACGGCGGCGGCCTCGACCTGCGTTTCCCGCATCACGAGAACGAACTTGCACAGTCGACCGCGGCCGGCGACGAGTACGCCCGATATTGGGTGCACAACGGACTCGTGAACATCGGCGGGCAGAAGATGTCCAAATCGCTCGGCAACTCCGTCTACGCGGCGGAGTTGTTCGAGCTCGCCTCGCCGCTCGCCGTACGCTACCTGCTCGGAGCCGCGCACTACCGGTCGACACTCGACTACGTGCCCGGTTCCCTCACTGAGGCCGAGGCGGTCGTCGACCGCATCCGCGTCTTCCTCTCGCGGGTCGAACGACGCCTCGCGGGCACTCGGTACGCCGCAGTCGGCAGCCCCGTCATCCCAGACGCGTTCGCCGCGGCGATGGACGACGACTTCGGGGTGCCGCAAGCACTCGCGGTACTGCACGACACCGTACGAGCCGGCAATCAGGCGCTCGACGCCGACGAGCTCCGCGATGCCGCCATCGCCCACGGCGAGGTCGTGGCCATGGTCGAAGTACTCGGCATCGACCCGCGCGATCGGCAATGGGCGCCGGCCGACACCGGCCCCGCGGCATCCGCGCTCGACGCCCTCGTCACCCGTCTCATCGAAGACCGCCAGGCTGCGCGCGAGTCGAAGGACTACGCTGCCGCAGACCGCATCCGCGCCGAACTCTCGGCCGCGGGCATCACCACCGAAGACAGCCAGACCGGAACGCATTGGAGCTTGGGATCATGAAGGGCAGCAGCGGCAAGTCGCGCGCCGGAGCCGTGCGCAAGGGGAAGAGCAAGCAGGTCGGCTCCGGAGGCCAAGGGCGTCAGGCGCTCGAGGGCAAAGGGCCCACGCCCAAGGCAGAGGATCGCGCCTGGCATCCCGCGGGCAAGCGCAAGGCGGCAGAGGAGCGTTATCGCTCGTCCGGCGGCAAGCGGGTCGCCGGGCAGGAGCAGCGTTCGGGCGCGCCGCGCGGCGCGTCGGGTGCCGCTCGCCGGTCGAAGTCCGGTGACGAGTCTGAGATCGTGACCGGTCGCAACTCGGTTGTCGAGGCGCTTCGGGCCCGCATTCCGGCGACGACGCTGTATGTCGGCGCGCGCATCGAGATGGATGACCGGGTGCGCGAGGCGATGAAGGTCGCAACGAACCGCGGCATCCCCATTCTCGAGGTCATGAAGCCCGAACTCGACCGGCTTGCCGGCGAGGGCGGCGTGCACCAGGGGCTCGCCCTGAAGGTGCCCGCCTACGAGTACGCGCATCCGATCGAGCTGCTCGACGAGGTGCTGGCGCGCGACGAGACCCCGTTGTTCGTCGCGCTCGACGGCATCACCGACCCTCGCAACCTCGGCGCGATCCTCCGCTCCACGGGGGCGTTCGGCGGCCAGGGCGTCATCGTGCCGCAGCGTCGTTCGGTCGGCGTGAACTCTGCGGCGTGGAAGACTTCGGCCGGGGCGGCGGCACGTGTGCCCGTTGCCATGGCGCCGAATCTCACGCAGACGCTCAAGGCGCTGAAGGAGCGCGGGGTCTTCGTGCTCGGTCTCGACGGCGGCGGGGATGTCTCGCTGCCGGGCCTCTCGTGGGCCGATCGGCCGATCGTGATCGTCGTGGGTAGCGAGGGCAAGGGGCTCTCGCGGCTCGTCGCCGAGACGTGCGACGCGATCGTCTCGATCCCGATCAGTGACGCGACCGAGTCGCTGAACGCCGGAATCGCGGCATCCGTCACCCTCTACGAGATCTCCAAGCTCCGCGCCGAATAGCGGGTCCGTCGGTCGAGTAGCGACCAGCGGACCTGCATACGCTCGCTACTCGACAGCGGGTTCCCGTGTGGGTCAGACGTTGGTTCGCCAGTCGCCGTCATCGTCGGGATCGAGGGCGGCGAAGGCCGCGGTGTCGGTCGAGGGGATCGTCTCGATCGGCATGGTGAACGCGCCCGTCGGCGGGCCGATCACGGTCGCTTCGTCGCGCCGATGCCGCAACACGGTGTTGATGTAGGAGGTCACCGCTTCAGCGAGCGGGATGTCGTGCCCGGCCTGCTGGGCGAGGTACCAGCGGTGGTCGAGCAACTGGTGGAACACCTCGGCCGGTTCGAGCTTGCCGCGCAGGTCGAGCGGAATCGCCCGCACGACCGGTTCGAACACACGCATGAGCCACTCGTGCGCGACCATCTCCTCGTCGAGCTCGGTCTTGCCGTAGGCGGCCCGGTACGAGTCGAGGTCGTTGAGCAGTCGTCGTGCCTGGTTCTCGCCGGCGTCGACACCTGTGAGTCGCAGCAGGCGCCGCTGGTGGTGGCCGGCGTCGACGACCTTCGGCTGGATGCGCACGGTCGTGCCCGTCTCGTCAGTCTTGATCGCGAGTTCTTCGATGTCGAAGCCGAGCTCGTTCAGCCGGGTCACGCGCTCATTGATGCGCCACCGCTCGGCGCTCGAGAACGACTCGGATCCGGTGAGCTCGATCCAGAGGCTGCGGTAGGCCTCCACGATGCCATTCGAGATGTTCACGGGATCGAGTTCGTCGGCCACCTTACCGCCCGCCTCGAGGTCGAGCAGTTCGCCCGCGATGTTGACCCGAGCGATCTCGAGGTCGTTCTCGCGTTGGCCGTTCGAGAGCCCGCCCTCGTAGAGCTTGCCGGTCTCGGCGTCGACGAGGTACGCCGCGAATGCACCAGCGTCGCGGCGGAACAGCGTGTTCGAGAGTGAGACGTCACCCCAGAAGAACCCGACGATGTGCAGGCGCACCAACAGCACGGCGAGGGCGTCGACGAGCCGCGTCGCGGTGTCGGGCCGGAGCGTCTGCGAGAAGAGCGCTCGATAGGGGAGCGAGAAGCGCAAGTGCCGCGTGACGAGCACCGGCTTGAGTGAATCGCCTTCGGCGTCGGTGCGGTTGGTGATGAACGCGACGGGCTCGACGCACGGGATGTCGAGGCGCTGCAGCGTGCGCAGCATCTCGTATTCGCCCTTGGCCATCTCGGCCGTCGTCTCCTTGATCGCCACGACGTGCGCGCCGAGGTGCGCGAACCGCACGAGGTGGCGCGAGATTCCCTTGGGCAGCGCCGCGATGGTGTCGTTCGGCCACGCCTCGAGGGGGAGGTCCCAGGGCAGGTCGAGCAGTGCAGGGTCGGCCGTGGCCGAGGTGATGGAGAGTGAGCCGCTCATTGTGGTTCAGCGTAGCCGCGGTTGAGGTGGGCGCAGAACAGGCGGGAGAACAACGATGCCGGCCGGGCCGAAGCCCGGCCGGCATCGCCGGTGATTGCGTGGGTCAGGCCAGCACGACCTTGCCGCCGAGGCGGTCGCCGGACTCTGCGTCGAAGAGGTGCACGTGGTTCGGCGTGGCGGTGAGGTACACCTTGTCGCCGGCTGACGGGTGCAGCCGGCCGTCGACGCGAGCGACGATGTCGGTGCGCTTGCCCTCGACTGTGGAGTGGCCGTAGAGGTAGCCGTCGGCGCCGAGCTCTTCGACGAGGTCGACCTCGACTGCGAGGCCATCACCCTGAGTGGGCGACACGACGATGTCTTCGGGGCGTACGCCGATGGTGGCGACCTTGCCACTCGACTGGGCGAGCGTTTCGCGGTCGACCGGCACCGTTGCGGTGCCGAACTTGATGCCGTCGTCGACGAGGTCGGCGTGGAACAGGTTCATCGCGGGCGAGCCGATGAAGCCGGCGACGAACACGTTCTTCGGGGCCTCGTACAGGTCGCGCGGGGTACCGACCTGCTGCAGGACGCCGTCTTTCAGCACGGCGATGCGGTCGCCCATGGTGAGCGCCTCGGTCTGGTCGTGGGTGACGTAGACCGTGGTGACGCCGAGACGGCGCTGGAGCGAGGCGATCTGCGTACGGGTCTGCACACGGAGCTTCGCGTCGAGGTTCGACAGCGGCTCATCCATGAGGAACACCTGCGGCTGACGCACGATCGCGCGGCCCATGGCGACGCGCTGACGCTGGCCGCCCGAAAGTGCCTTCGGCTTGCGGGCCAGGTACGGCTCGAGGTCGAGGAGCTTGGCTGCCTCGAGCACGCGTGCGGCGCGCTCTTCCTTGCCGATGCCCGCGATCTTGAGCGCGAAGCCCATGTTCTCGGCGACGGTCATGTGCGGGTAGAGCGCGTAGTTCTGGAAGACCATCGCGATGTCACGGTCTTTCGGCGGCACGTCGGTGACGTTGCGGTCGCCGATGAAGATGTTGCCCTCGTTGACCTCTTCGAGGCCGGCGAGCATGCGGAGCGAGGTTGACTTGCCGCAACCAGAGGGGCCGACGAGGACGAGGAACTCGCCGTCTGCCACCTCGAGGTCGAGCTGATCGACGGCCGGCCGGTTGCCTCCGGGGTAGATGCGGGTGGCCTTGTCGAACGTGACTGACGCCATGATTCTGTTTCTCCTTCACCGGCAGGTACGTGCCGGACGATCCGTAGTGATGGACTGCGTCGACGCTGACGCCCACTCAGTATCGCATGCGCGGATGGCCGCGAAGCACCCGTTCCGGCCGGGGCATCCAGTCGGAACTCGGCGCGCTCGCGGCATCCGTTTGGGTGATTCCCAGCCATCCTCCCTACTATCGTCTTTGCGTCCGCATGCACACGCGCGCGCCCACACAGCGACCGGAGTGACCATCGATGAGCAACGGCGGATCGAATCAGCCACGTCCCACCCGTAACGAGCAGCGCGAAGCGGCACGTGAGACGGCGCGAGTTCTCCGCGAGGAGCAGAAGAAGCGCGAGCGCCGCAACAAGGTGCTCCTTCAGGGCGGCGTCATCGTCGCGGTCGTCGCGATCGCGGCGGTCATCGGCACGCTGATCTTCCAGAGCGTCAAGCCGGCGGGCCCCGGCCCCGCCAACATGGCGAGCGACGGCATTCTGCTCACGGGTGTCGACGGCGTCATCACGGCGACCGAGTCGCCGGCACTGGCTGCGGACGGCACTCCGACCCCGACCGTGCCCGACGACAGCGGCACCGTGGCCAACATCGTCATATACATCGACTACCTGTGCCCGTTCTGCGGCCAGTTCGAGTCGACGAACTCCGAGTCGATCAGAACGATGGTCGAGTCGGGGGCCGCGACGCTCGAGGTGCACCCGATCGCACTGCTGACCAACAAGTCGGCCGGCACCCAGTACTCGTTGCGAGCCGCAAACGCTGCCGCTTGCGTCGCGGATGCCTCGCCCGAGTCGTTCTTCGACTTCAACGCGTTGCTCTTCGAGAACCAGCCCGAAGAGACGTCGACCGGCCTCGACAACGACGAGATCAAGGCCCTCGCGAAAGAGGCCGGCGTCAGCTCGCTCTCGACGATCGAGAAGTGCATCGACGACACCCAGTTCAAGGCATGGGTGCAGGATGCCACGACGCGCGCGCTCTCCGAACCGGTGCCGAACTCCGACCTCGAGTCGATCACCGGTACCCCGACGGTGCTCGTGAACGGCAAGCAGTACGCCGGTTCGCTCACCGACCCGGCAGAGTTCCAGTCGTTCGTGCTGCAGGCGACCGGTGAGACCTTCTCCGAGTCGACCTCGACGCCGACCCCGACGCCCGCACCGGCGTCCTGACGATCGCCACGAAGGCCCGGCCCCGCGCCGGGCCTTCGTGCATTCGAGCGGTGGGACGATCGATAAGATGTCGGGGAGGTCTTTCCTCTCGCCGGCTTGGCGCAATTGGTAGCGCACCGCTCTTGTAAAGCGGGGGTTGTGAGTTCGAGTCTCACAGTCGGCACTTGATGCAGAATTCAGCCACGAACGCCGTTGACGCGGCCGCGGAGACGAGCCGCACGCACGCCCATGCCCACGCCGAGCGCTCCCGTCTTCCGATGTGGCTCGCGCTCGTGCTCGCACTCGTCTTCGGGGGCCTGACGGCACTGCAGTCGCGAGTGAACGGCCAGCTCGCCGCCGCGCTCGACGATCCATTCACGGCGGCCGCGATCTCCTTCGGCAGCGGCCTCGTCATCCTGCTCGCCGTGCTCAGCCTGTGGCGCCCCGGCCGGGCCGGCATCGCGCGCGTCGTCGGCGCACTCCGCGAGCGCAGGCTCGCCTGGTGGATGGTGCTCGGCGGCCTCGCGGGAGCCTGGTTCGTGACCACGCAGGGTCTTTCTGCCGGCGTCATCGGAGTGGCGCTGTTCACGATCGCCATCGTCGCCGGGCAGACCATCGGCGGCATTGTGTTCGACTTCGTGGGCCTCGGGCCCGGCGGTCGCCGGCCGCTCAGCGCGACCCGGGTGGCCGGCGCGCTCCTCGCGCTCGCCGCGATCGGATGGGCGGTGTCCGCCCAGGTCGCGAACGATGTGCCGGTGCTCCTGATGGTGCTGCCGTTCGTCGCGGGCCTCGGCTCGGCCTGGCAGCAGGCAGTGAACGGCCGGGTCAAGGTGGTCGCCGGCAGCGCGCTCTCCGCGACCGTGTCCAACTTCGCGGTGGGCACCGTGGCCCTCGTCGTCGTGATGCTCGTGCACGCGGCATCCGCGGGCTGGCCGACGGCGCTGCCGACCGAGCCGTGGCTCTATGCGGGCGGCGCGCTCGGGTGCATCTTCATCGCCGGGCAGGCGGCGCTCGTGCGAGTCATCGGTGTGCTGCTGCTTGCCCTGTGCGGAGTTGCGGGGCAGCTCACGGCCGCCCTCGTCCTCGACCTGCTGCTGCCGACGGCCGACCGTGCCGTCGATCTCGCGACGATCGGCGGCACGGTGCTCGCGCTCGTCGCCGTGGTGGTCGCATCGATCCGGTGGGGCCGTCGCAAGCATGCGGCGGCGCTCGCAGACCCGCCCTCGGAGCTCCCATCAACCGCGCCGGGTGACGGCCTCTCGCCGGGCAGCGAGGAGGGCCGCGCTTCCGAGGACGACGGCTGAGCCGATCACCCATGTCAAGTGGAGCCACGCCGGCTGGGCTTCGGCCCCCGACCAGAACTCGATGTCCGCTCCGGGCATGACCACGCCGTAGGCGAGCTGGCCGAAGTGGAACGTCGGCAGGAATTGGGCCACCTCGCGCAGCACCTGCGGGAGCTCGCCGAGCGGCACGAAGAAGCCCGATGCGAAGGCCAACGGCAGGAACACCAGGTTGGCGATCACGGCCGCCGTCCTCGGTCGCGCCAGGAAGGCGATCGCGAACCCCAGGGTGCTGAACGCCAGTACGCCGGCGAGCATGGTGCCTGCGAGCTGGAGCCATGACGCGGCCGGCAGCTCCACCCCGCCCACGGTGGCCGCGAGAAGCGCAATGCCGATGAAGATCATCGTGCCCAGCACCAGTGCATTCGCAACCTTGCCGGCGAGATAGACCCACGTGGGGAACGGCGTGGCACCGAGCGTGCGGAACCAGCCACGACCGCGCTCCTTCGCGACGTCTTCACCGAACGTGAAGATTGCCAGCGACACCACGCCGTACGCGCCGATGGAGACTGCCATCGCGAGGCCGACACTCGTGCCGCCCGGCAGGGTCGTCGAGGCGTTGGGCAGTCCGAACATCGCGTACAGCAGCACTGGAACGGCGATCACGCCGATGGCGAAATCCGGCGTCCTCAGGCGCGTGCGCAGCTCGGTGGCGGCGGTGAGGAGGACCAGTCCGGTGACGCCGCCGTTCCGCCGCGGCTCGGCTGCCCGGGCGGACGCCGGGCGAGATGGGGGTGTGGAGGTGTCGCGGGTGCTCATCAGTCGTCTTCTTCCTGGAGGGCGGAGGATCGCTCCGCGGTGAGTGCGAGGAAGACCTCCTCGAGGTCCTCGTCGCCGTAGTGGGTCAGCTCGTCGGCCGTGGCATCTGCAACCAGGCGTCCCTGTGAGATCACCAGCACGCGATCGGCGACAGCGGATGCCTCGGCGAGGTCGTGTGTTGCGAAGAGCACGGTGGCGCCGCGCTGCACGCTGGCGCGTGCTTGATCCCAGAATCCGCGCCGGGATGCGACATCCATGGCCGCTGTGGGCTCGTCGAGCAGCAGCAGTTCCGGCGCGCCCACGAGAGCGAAAGCGAGGAGGAGGCGTTGGCGCTCGCCACCTGACAGCGTCGTCACGGTCCGTCCTGCCCGTTTCGTCAGTGTCGTGCGCGCCAGCACGTCGTCGACGTCGAGGGACTGGGGATAGCTGCGACCGATCAGCCGGACGAGCTCTCGGACCGTCATCTGTTCCGGCAACCCTGCGGACTGCAGCATCGCGCCGACTCGACGGCGGACCTGCCGCCCGGGCTGCTCACCGAACACCTCGACCGCTCCCGACGTCGGCCGGACGAGTCCGAGCAGCACCTCGAACACCGTCGTCTTGCCCGCTCCGTTGGGGCCGAGCACCGCGACGATCTCGCCACGCTCGACCACCAGGTCCAGCCCGTCCAGGGCGCGGGTCCCGTCGTATTCCTTGCGTACCTCGTGCATCTCGAGCACGGTCATGATGGGCTCCTCTCATCATCGACGACGCTACGGAGAGCGGTTCATCCACGGATGTGCCGGTCGGCACCTGTTCGACCCATGACCATTGGCAGGTCCCGGCGCCGGTCGGTCTCTCGTAGCATTCGGGTATGGCGATCAAGGCGGAGGAGCTCCTGAGCGCCGTGGCGGGGCTCGCCGCCACCCTCGTGGTGGGCATCTCCGCGCTCGTGGTCGGGCCGGGCGTCGGCGAGGATCCGGCGGCGGCGGTGATCTGGTGGTCGGCCTACCTCGTGTACGTCGCGGTGTTCATCTACGACGCCGGCTTCCTCCGGATCCGCCCGCCATGGCCGTTCGCCGTCACCGTCGGGCTGCTGTTCGTCACCGGGTCGACCGTGTGGCTCGTGGCGCCCGGGGTCGGATGGTCGGCGCTGCTCTGCGTCATCGCCACCGCCGTCGCATCATTCGGGCTCGGTCCGCGCACGGTCGCGGCGCTCATCGTGGTGCAGAGCATCGTGATCGCCGTCGGCGGCGCGAGCGCCGGTTGGGTCGTGGCGGAGGTCGTGTTCTCCACGTTGGCGTATCTGTCGTTCCAGGTGTTCGCCGCACTCGTCATCGCCGGCGCCCGGCGTGAAGCGGAGGCACGAGCAGAGCTCGCGGCGGCCCACGCCGACCTCCGCGCGGCGACGGCGTTGCTCGCCACCTCGAGCCGGGACGCCGAGCGGCTTCGAATCGCCCGTGACCTGCACGACGTCATCGGCCACCAGCTGACCGCCCTCGCCCTCGAACTCGAGGTCGCCTCGCACCGCACGACCGGCGAAGGACGGGAGCACGTCACCAGGGCGCGCGGCATCGCGAAGGATCTGCTCGCAGACGTTCGCTCGACGGTCGGCGAGCTTCGCGATGCCCGCGCCCGACTGGAGCCCACGCTGCGTGCCGTGCTGGAACGGATTCCGGGACTCGACGTCGACCTCACGGTGATCGAACGCACCCCGATCGACGAGGCGCGGACGATCGCCATCGTGCGGTCCGTGCAGGAGATCGTGACCAACACGGTGCGCCACGCGCACGCGACGAGACTCGAGGTGACGGTCGTCTGCGACGAGGACGGCCTGGAGGTGCGTGCACGTGACAATGGTGTCGGTGTGCGCCATCTCGAGCGGGGCAACGGCCTCACCGGGATGGCGGAGCGGATCGAGGCGCTCGGCGGCGAGCTGCTGCTCGAGTCCGCTCCCGGCCATGGTTTCAGCGTGACGGCGCGGGTGCCAGCACCATGACGCGCGTAGTGTTGGTCGACGACCAGACCCTGGTTCGCCAGGGCATTCGCAGCCTGCTCGCGCTGAGCGACGAGATCGAGGTGGTGGGCGAGGGCGACGACGGCGACGCCGCGCTCGAACTGCTCGCGACGAGCGACCCCGACGTGCTGCTCCTCGACCTGCGGATGCCGCGCAGAGACGGCATCGCCACGCTCGAGGCACTTGCGGCACGCGGTTCGACGGTCCCGGTACTCGTGCTCACCACGTTCGACGACGATGAACTCGTGCTCCGTGCTCTGCGAGCCGGAGCCAAGGGATACCTCCTCAAGGACGTCACCCTCGACCAGCTGGTGAGTGCCATCCGCATACTCGCGGCGGGCGGCACACTCCTCCAGCCGGGACTGACCGACCGGCTCTTCCGTGCCGTCACCGCCCGGCCCGCGGGAGTGGAAGGCTTCGAGCAGCCCGAGTCCCTGACGACGCGCGAGACCGATGTCCTGCGGTTGGCCGCTGCAGGCTATTCCAACGCGGAGATCGCGTCCGCCCTCCACTTGGCTTCCGGCACGGTCAAGAATCACCTCTCGAGCGTGTTCCTGAAGCTCGGGGTGCGCGACCGCACCCGGGCGGTGCTGCGCGCGCTGGACCTCGGGATCCTCGACGACGCCTGAGCCAGTCGGTCGAAGTCAGTCGAGCGACGTCAGTCGAGCAGCGCCGATGCGGTCGGTGCGGGGCTCGCCGCGGTCGCGCACAGGCACGCCGCCGACGTACAGCCACCCGAGCAGGCGCTCGGTGGTCGCGAGGCCGAGCATCTCCGCGACGAGCGGATGCCGCGTGTGCGGGCCGGTGCGCCACATCACGCCCCACCCCTCTTCATCGAGCAGCAGGCTGAGCAGATGGCCGACACCCGCGGCCGACGCCTCCTGTTCCCACTCGGGCACCTTGGGGTGCCCCGGAGTCGTGACGACGACCATCGCCAGCAGGAGCGGTGCACGGAGTGGCTTCGCGGCGAGCCTGTCGGCTGCGGCACCCTCGGCGCCAGCGGCCGACGCGAGCGCGCGTCCCAGCCGATCCCGCGCCGAACCGCGCAGGGCGACGACCCGCCACGGCCGGAGCGCGGCGTGATCGGCGACCCGGCCTGCAGCCTCGAGCAACGTGATGATCTGGTCGTCGTCGGGCGCGGCATCCGTCACCTTGGGCGCCGACCGCCGCGCGAGCATCGCCTCGCGAACGGATGCCGCCACTCAGGCCTCGGCAGTGAAGTCGAGGGAGAGCGAATTCATGCAGTAGCGGTCGCCGGTGGGCGTGCCGAACCCGTCGGGGAAGACGTGCCCGAGGTGGGAACCGCAGTTCGCGCAACGCACTTCGGTGCGCACCATGCCGAGCGAGGAGTCCTCGATGAGTTCGACGGCTTCGGGGCGCACCGATTCGTAGAAGCTCGGCCAGCCGCAGCCGGAGTCGAACTTCGTGCCGCTCTGGAAGAGCTCGGCGCCGCAGGCGGCGCACGCGTACACGCCGCCACGCTCCTCGTCGAGGAGTTCACCCGTCCACGGACGCTCGGTCGCGGCCTCGCGGAGCACGGAGTACTGCTCGTCGCCGAGTTCGGCGCGCCACTCCTCGTCGGTCTTGTCCACGTTGTACGCCATGAGCGGTCCTCTCAGTCCTCGCGTCGGTGCTCCACCATGCTCGCAGGTCTTGCGGCAGGTTCCGACACCGGGTGCAACGCACTGGCGAGCGTCGATGTTCCGAGCGGCGGGTCGGTCGCGGGATCGACCGGGTGCGGACCGGACACACGCCGCCGCCACACGGCTCGTGCACGGCCGACAGTGTCTAGGATTTGTGCAGGCGGCGCATCCGGCTCGCCTCGACGGGAGGTCGTATGAGCGCCGAGCGCATACCGCAACGTCCCGCCGAGTCGGCACTCGACGAGCGCGCTGTGCGCGTGCTCGCGTTCGAGTCACGCGCGTGGCAGCAGCCGGGCGCGAAGGCGGAGGCGATCCGCGATGAGTTCGCGATCTCCGCCGCCCGCTACTATCGGATACTCGGCGAACTCATCGATTCGCCCGCCGCCCTCCGGCACGACCCCATGCTCGTCAAGCGACTGCAGCGGTTGCGTGCGGCCCGGGTGGCGGCGCGAACGCGGCGTTCCCTCTCGATCGGCCGACCGCTCGACTGAGCGCGGCCCTGACACCTGACTGGACCCATGGCGCAGAAGTTCCCCCGCGATCGTTTCGACTCGATCCCGCATGGCATCGACCGCGTCGGCGCCCATCGGGCACCCGCGCGCCGGGGCGCCGGCTGGATCACCTTCGGCTGGGCGACGCTCGCGACCGTCGTGCTGGTGGGTGTGGGCATCGCCGGCGTCATGCTCTTCAACGATCGGCTGAACTTCGGCAATCCAGCGGCCGCGTCGCCGAGCCCGGAACCCGTCGTCACCGCCGAGCCGGTGGTCGCTCCCGACATCCCGGTGCTCGTGCTGAACGGCACGGCCACGTCGGGGCTCGCGGCACAGGCGCAAGAGGCCCTCGTCGCCAACGGTGTGCCGGTGGGTTCCACCGCGAACGCGAGCGACGACACGCTGACCGAGACCGTCGTCTACTACGCGACCCCCGAGCTCGAGGGTGCTGCTCGAGGCGTCGCGCAGTTCTTGCCCGAAGCAGATGTGCGGATGTCGGACCAGTTCGTGGCCACGGGCAACCAACTCGTCGTGGTGCTCGGATCCGACTACGCGGAGGCCACGGCGGGCTGACTGGCGATCCAATCGTTGCCATTCCGAGACCTCTCGCCCGGTCCCTCCTCTTGTGCCCGCACGTCTCGACGTGAGTATCTGGACTCGGTCGCTCTATCCCGTGTGAACGCCCGGCGCCGTCCCGGTGCCCCGTCAGCACGAACGAGGGGCCCGGTACAGGCGACAGGCACGTGCTGATCGACACACGGCAACATGGGAGCAACGCATGGCGAACGGAACCGTCAAGTGGTTCAACGCTGAAAAGGGCTATGGATTCATCACCGTCGATGAGGGGGGCCAAGACGTCTTCGTCCACTACTCCGCGATCGACATGTCCGGCTACAAGGTGCTCGAAGAGGGCCAGCAGGTCGTGTTCGAGGTCGGCACGGGTTCGAAGGGCCCTCAGGCCGAGGCGGTCCGCCTCGCTTGAGCCGGTTCCACCTGATCCGCCCGGTATGTCGCAGTGGGTCCGTGGCGTGCCGCAGGCCGACTCCGATGCCCGCCCGACTACGCTGAGCGCATGGCAGCGCGGGCCCGGCCGGCACCGCTTCGGCGGGCAGCGGCGTTCGCCGTGCTCGCCTCGGCGGTGGTCATGCTCGTCGGGTGCCAGTCATCGGCGTCCGGCTCCGGCCCGCAGCCCGGCGGAGTGACGGCGCGTCCCGCGGGTGATTCGTCTGCGGTGGCCGTGGCGTTCGCGCCGCTTCGAGGCACGGCGGCGGATGCTGCGGGGCTCGCCCACCCCTCGCTCGCAGTGAAGATCGACAACCACGAAGAGGCTCGGCCGCAAGTCGCGCTGAATCGAACCGACATCGTCTTCGAGGAGCTCGTCGAGGGCGGCATCACCAGGTACCTCGCGGTCTGGCATTCGGATGTCCCCGACGAGGTCGGCCCCGTGCGCTCGATTCGTCCGATGGATCCCGACATCGCGACGCCGTTCGGCGGCATCATCTCGTATTCGGGCGGGCAGGAGCAGTTCGTCGAGATGATGATGGCGACGCCGCTCCTCAACATCGTCTTCGACTACGACGACACCGGTCTCTTCTCCCGGGCCGACGAGCGGCCGGGGCCGCACGACGTGATCCTCCGTGCCGGCGAGGCGGTTGCACGAAACGCGTCTCTCACGCCGCCGCCCATGCAGTTCGTGTACGGCGCGGCGGATCCGTTGGCTGCGCCGGCCCTCGCTGCGGCCCCGACGTCGCGGATCGACCTCGTGTTCTCCGATGCGCGCTTCCCGGCATGGGAGTGGGATGGCGGGGCATCCGTGTGGTTGCGTTCGCAGGAGGGTTCGGCCGATCTCGAGGCGTCGGGGGAGCGCGTGCGGGCGACGAACGTCGTGACGCTGCGCGTCGGAATCGACGACGACACGTACGAGGACATTCCGAAGACGATCCTGATCGGCTCGGGCGAGGCCTGGGTCTCGGTTGGGGGCCGCACAGCGCATGGCACCTGGTCGAAGGATGCCGCGGCGTCGCCGATCACCCTCACCGCCGATGACGGCTCGCCGTTGCGCCTCGCCCCCGGCAACACATGGGTGGAGCTCGTGCCGAACGAGGGTTCGGCGAGCTTCACGCCCTGAGCGGACAGCCTCGCGCTCGCTTGCACTCCCGACGGTCGAGTGCCAGAATCGTCTTAGCACTCACTCGTTTTGAGTGCTAACCCAACGAATCTTTGAAGACGTCCGGGAAAGGACGAGAGAAACACATGGCAAAGATCATTGCTTTCAACGAGGAGGCCCGTCGCGGCCTCGAGCGTGGCCTCAACACGCTTGCCGACGCGGTGAAGGTGACCCTCGGCCCGCGCGGCCGTAACGTCGTGCTCGAGAAGAAGTGGGGCGCGCCCACGATCACGAACGACGGCGTGTCGATCGCCAAGGAGATCGAGCTCGACGACCCGTACGAGAAGATCGGTGCCGAGCTCGTCAAGGAGGTCGCCAAGAAGACCGACGACGTCGCCGGTGACGGCACCACGACCTCGGTCGTGCTCGCCCAGGCGCTCGTGCGCGAGGGCCTTCGCAACGTCGCAGCAGGCGCCGACCCCATCTTGCTGAAGCGCGGCATCGAGAAGGCCGTCGCGGCCGTCGAGACCGAGCTCCTCGCGAACGCGAAAGACGTCGAGACGAAGGAAGAGATCGCCGCAACGGCTTCGATCTCGGCCGGCGACGAGCAGATCGGTGCTCTCATCGCCGAGGCGATCGACAAGGTCGGCAAAGAGGGTGTCGTCACCGTCGAGGAGTCGAACACCTTCGGCACCGAGCTCGAGCTGACCGAGGGCATGCGCTTCGACAAGGGCTACCTGTCGGCGTACTTCGTCACCGATCCCGACCGTCAGGAAGCGGTCTTCGAAGACCCCTACATCCTGATCGTCAACGGCAAGGTCTCGAACATCAAAGACCTGCTGCCGATCGTCGACAAGGTCATCCAGACCGGCAAGCAGCTCCTGATCATCGCTGAAGACGTCGACGGCGAGGCCCTGGCCACGCTGATCGTCAACAAGATCCGCGGCATCTTCAAGTCGGTCGCCGTCAAGGCTCCCGGCTTCGGCGACCGCCGCAAGGCGCAGCTGCAGGACATCGCGACGCTCACCGGCGGCCAGGTCATCTCGGAAGAGGTCGGCCTCAAGCTCGAGAACGTCACCCTCGACCTGCTCGGCACCGCCCGCAAGGTCATCATCACCAAAGATGAGACGACCATCGTCGAGGGTGGCGGCGACGAGGAGGCCATCGCAGGCCGTGTCTCGCAGATCCGCAAGGAGATCGACAACACCGACTCCGACTACGACCGCGAGAAGCTGCAGGAGCGCCTCGCCAAGCTCGCCGGCGGCGTCGCCGTCATCAAGGCGGGTGCGGCGACCGAGGTCGAGCTCAAGGAGCGCAAGCACCGCATCGAAGACGCAGTTCGCAACGCGAAGGCCGCCGTCGAAGAGGGCATCGTCGCTGGTGGTGGCGTCGCTCTCATCCAGGCAGGCAAGACCGCGTTCGAGAAGCTCGAACTGACGGGTGACGAGGCGACCGGCGCGAACATCGTGCGCGTGGCCATCGACGCGCCGCTCAAGCAGATCGCCCTCAACGCCGGCCTCGAGCCGGGCGTCGTGGTCGACCGCGTGCGCAACCTCCCGATCGGCCACGGTCTGAACGCCGCGACCGGCGAGTACGTCGACATGCTGGCTGCCGGCATCAACGACCCGGTGAAGGTCACCCGTTCGGCGCTGCTCAACGCTGCGTCGATCGCCGGCCTCTTCCTCACCACGGAGGCCGTCGTCGCCGACAAGCCCGAGAAGAACCCGGCTCCGGCCGGCGACCCCACGGGCGGCATGGACTTCTAGTCCTCCGCGCTCTGCGCACGATGAAGGGCGTCTCCTCAGGGAGGCGCCCTTCGTCGTATCCCGATTGCTCAGCGTGACCGTGCTGAATCGTTATCCGCAGTGTGAGTCGTCGAAGAGTCCGCATCGATAGCGTGAGCTCATGCTCCGCCATCGCGTGCCGCTCATCTTCGCCGCTGCGCTCGTGACGGTCGCGTTCTCCGGATGCGTCGCCCCGTTGCCTGCGCCGTCTGCCATACCGACGACGACACCCACTGCGACCCCCGAACCCGCGGTCGCCGAAGGGCCGACGCCGCGCATCGACGCGACATGCAAAGACATCGTGGATCCCGCGGCATTGCGGGCGTTCCTCGGATCGAGCGATCCGGCGCTCGCGGAAGTCGACCCTGCGGTGCGGCTCACGCCCGACGACGCCGCGCGGGAGCAGCTCGGTGCGCTGACCTGCCTTTGGGAAAACGGACTCGCGATCGACCCTTTCGTCGGGTCCGGCTCGACCGGCAAGGCGGTGCGTCTGAGCATCCTGCCCGAGGGGCTCGATGGGGCGATCGCCTACGTCGACGGCTATCAGATTGCAGATCCGACGTACGGCGAGCATGTGCAGGGGCCGCGTTGCATCGGCGCGGCTGATGACTTCGATCGCGGTTACTGCGAGCTCTTCGGCGTCATCGGCCAGACCTGGATCGAGCTCACCGTCGACGGGATCGAGGTCGCAGAGGACACGACGAACGAGGATCTCGTTGCCGGGTTCCGCGCGCTCATCGACCCGATGATCGCGCGAGTCGCATTGATGACCCCGCACGAGCGGTGGGTGCCCGACGCCGCGAGTGCCATCGTGCCGGCGGATTGCGACGCCCTCGCACCGACGGACGTGATCGTTGCCGTCACGGACGTGCCCGGCCTGCGCGTTGGGCCGCAATGGGACGGTCCGCGCATCGGTCAATACTGGTACGCGACGACTGAGATCGGCGCGGCGCGGTGTTCGCTCGCGTTGTCAGACAGCGACGCATCCCTGGGGCAGATCGGCATCCTCCCGAGCGGATCTTGGGCATTCGACAGATTCGCTGCGGCTTGGCGCGCCGAGGGCGGGGTGGCGCTCGACGTTGCCGGGGTGCCCGACGGTGCAGTGATCGAACGGTGCGCCGATGCTGAGATCGAGTGTCGAATCGACGCCTCGGTCGTGGGGAACTGGGTGCAGGTGATGGTGTATCCGACGCCGTCGCCCGATATCGACTACGCGCAACCGGCCGCGTACTACGAAGCGGCGCGGGCAGCGGCCGAGGAGATCGTTGCCATCGTGGTCGAGCGCGTCGCAGCGGGCTGAGCAGGCGTCAGCGCAGGAACAGTCGGGCATTCGACTGCTCGGCATCGGAGTACTGCATCGCTGCGGTGCCGAGGGCGGTGTTGAGACCGGCGAGACTCTCTTCGACCTGTGTCTGCGTGGCGCGCCAGTCGGCTACAGCCCCCTGGAAGGCGGACGACGCCTGACCCGACCACGAGGACTGCAAGCCCGTGAGCTGACCGAGAAGCGACGCCACTTCGGACTGGATGCGCCCGATCGTGCCGCGCATCGTCTGGGTTGCGGCGGCGACCTGCTCGGAGTCGACCTGGTACGTGGTCATGGTGTTCCCTTCGTTCGGTGTGTCGCCACGCTACGCGCGCACCGACCGAGGGAATCGCGTGGGCACGCATCGGTGCGCGGCATCCGTCGACCGCCGCATGTTGAGGACGAGTCGGTTGCGTTGAAGCACTCGCGGGCGCCTCAGTCGACGTCGACCGACTGCGCCGCCGCTGAGCCGGCCAGTGGCAGCGACACCCGGAAGGTCGCTCCGCCGCCCAGCGTCTCGACGACGTCGACAGTGCCGTTGTGCGCTGCGACGATCGAGGACACGATCGCGAGTCCGAGGCCGGACCCACCCGTCTCGCGCGTGCGAGACGTGTCGGCGCGCCAGAAGCGCTGGAAGATCTTCTCGCGGATCTGCGGGGGGATGCCCTCACCGTGATCGACGACCTCGATCATCGCGCGCTCGGCGGACTCATCGACGGAGATGCGGATCTCGATGGGACTGTCGGAGGCGGTGAACCGGATCGCGTTGCCCATCAGGTTCGTGATCACCTGGCGGATCTTGTTCTCCTCCGCGAGCACGACCGTGCGCCGCACAGGCTTCTGACGGCCCTGAGCCGAAGGAGCGTCCGCCGTCGCCGGTGCGGGCAGCGCGCCAGCGGCTGCGGCCGAAGCGGCTGCGGCCGACGCGGCTGCAGCCGACGCGGCAGCGGCCGACGCGCGGCCGGCGCGCTTCGAGGGCACGGATGCTCCGCCTCCGGCCTTCCCGGCCGCCCGTCGGCTACCGGTCGTCGTCGCAGCCTCGCCGCGAGGACGACGGCCGCGCAACCGTGCGAGCGTCGCACCCGCGAACGAGATCGGGCCGGTGAGCGTGCTGGCGCGGTCGGCGGCGGGTTCGAGCTCGACCTCGAGGTCGGGGGCGGGTTCGCCCGCGGCATCCGCCCGGCTGACATCTTCGGGCGCGATCACCGTGATCGTGCGAGCGGGGTGCGCGGCCATCGTGTCGAGGGCGGCGTCGCGGGCGAGCGGTACGAGGTCGACCTCGGCGAGTTCGAGCGGCTTGGCCTCATCGAGACGGGCGAGGGCGAGCAGGTCTTCGACCAGGCCGCCCATGCGGATGGCCTCCTTCTCGATGCGCTCCATCGCCTGACCGACTTCTTCGGCGCTCTGCAGGGCGCCCATACGGTAGAGCTCGGCATAGCCGCGCACCGAGACGAGAGGAGTGCGGAGCTCGTGCGAGGCGTCGCCGACGAACCGGCGCATTTGGTCGATCGTGCGTGCGCGGTCGCGGAACGCCCGGTCGATGCGGTTGAGCATCGTGTTGAGCGAACGGTTCAGCCGCCCGACCTCGGTGTTCGGCGTCGCCCCGCCGAGGCGCTGGCTGAAGTCGCCGTCGGCGATCGCGGCAGCGGTGCGCTCGACTTCGCGGAGCGGCATGAAGGTCGTCGTCACGAGCATGCGAGTCAGGAGCGCGCCGACGAGCACGACACCGAACCCGAAGCCGAGGAAGATCGTCAGGTAGACGGCGAGGAGCTGCTCGGTGTCCTTCGAGGAGACGGCGATGATGATGGGAGAGTATGCACCGTGCTCGTCGGCGAGCATGAGCGCCGCGACCCCTCTGAAGCTCGGCGAGCCGTTGGCGTCTTTCAGTGGGAAGACCTGGTAGTTCGAGCCGTTGAGCTCGTTGACCTGATCTTGCGTGAGGTTCTCGGGGACGATGGGATGCGTCTCGGGCCCACCATCGATCCAGTTGGTATTCTGCTTCTCGCCGGTCGTCGCATCGTAGATCGCGATGAAGACATCGTCAGACGGCATGAACTCCCGCTTGTCGAGGTCTTTCTCATCGGTGAAGTACTTCTTCAGTTCACCCGACGCGATCGTCTCGAGCTTGGTCGTCATCTGCGCTTCGACGTAGGAACGCAGCATGGCCGCGGTGCCGATTCCGGAGACCAGAAGGCCGAGCGTGAGCATGAGCACGGTGACGCCCGTGATCTTGGTGCGCAGCGAGATGCGGTTCCACCGCTCGGAGATCTGATTCATGGCGGGCCGAGTCTAGGTGGGCCTTCCTGAGTCAGGCCTTGGAGGACTTCAGCATGTAGCCGAATCCGCGCTTGGTCTGGATCAGCGGCTCGGCGGAGTGCTGATCGAGCTTGCGGCGGAGGTAGGAGATGTAGCTCTCCACGATGCCGGCGTCGCCGTTGAAGTCGTACTCCCACACGTGGTCGAGGATCTGCGCCTTCGACAGCACCCGGTTGGGGTTCAGCATGAGGTAGCGCAGCAGCTTGAACTCGGTCGGGGAGAGCTCGACCGGCACGTCGCCGACGAGCACCTCGTGGGTGTCCTGGTCCATCGTGAGCTCGCCCGTGCGGATGACCGCGTCTTCCTCGGCGTGCATCGTGCGGCGCAGGATCGCCTTGATGCGCGCGACGATCTCGTCGAGGCTGAAGGGCTTGGTGACATAGTCGTCGCCCCCGACCGTCAAGCCGGTGATCTTGTCTTCGGTGTCGTCTTTGGCGGTGAGGAAGAGGATCGGCGCGGTGTAGCCGGCCGAGCGCAGGCGCTTGGTCACGCCGAAGCCGTTCATATCCGGCAGCATGACGTCGAGGATGATGAGATCGGGTTCCTCTTCGAGCACCGCGGAGATGGTCTGCGCGCCATTGCTGACTGCACGCACGGCGAAACCGGCGAAGCGAAGGCTCGTTGTGAGAAGGTCGCGGATGTTGGGCTCGTCGTCGACGATGAGAATTCGTGGTCCGTCGCTCATGTGATGATTCTCTGCGCATCGGCTGGAACTTTCCTGAACATTCTTCGAGGGTCGCGAATTTGGGGTGTCGGATGCCGCGCGCGCCGGGCAGCCCGCGACGTGGAAGACTCGGCAGCATGGGCAGTCGAACACAGGTGATCCGGCGCATCGGCCCTCGCGAATTCGACTTCGCACGTGAGGTCGCCGTCATGGCGATCGTCAACCGCACACCGGACTCGTTCTACGACCGAGGCCGCACGGAGGCGCTCGCGGCAGCCGTCGATGCGGCGAACCGGGCGATCGAACTCGGCGCCGACTGGATCGACGTCGGCGGTGCGAAGTTCGCGCCGGGGCCGCCGATCTCGCCCGCCGAAGAGATCGAGCGCGTGGTGCCGGTTGTGTCCGCACTCGCGGGATCAGGTGCCGTGATCTCGGTCGACACGTTCCATCCTGAGGTGGCTCGGGCCGCGATCGCGGCGGGCGCCCACGTCGTCAACGACACGACGGGCATCCACGACCCGGCCATGGCCGACGTCGTCGCCGAGACCGGGGCGACGATCGTCGTCACCCACAGCCTCGCGAAGCCGCGCACGCCGTATCCCTCGCCGCAGTACGGCGATGTCGTCGCCGAGGTGTCGGCGTTCCTCGCCGAGCGGGTGGCCCTCGCGGAGTCGCGAGGTGTGGCATCCGATCGCATCATCGTCGACCCGGGCCATGACCTCAACAAGCACACGCTGCACTCGCTCGAGCTCACTCGCCGCCTCGGTGAGATCACCGCGCTCGGCTATCCGACACTCGTGGCGCTCTCGAACAAGGACTTCGTCGGCGAGAGCCTCGGCCGCCCTCGCGAACAGCGCATCGAGGGTTCGATCGCCGCCGCCGTGTACTGCGTCATGCAGGGCGCGCGCATCGTGCGGGTGCACAACGTGCGCGAGACGGTCGATGCGATGCGCATGATCGGGGCGATCGAGGGGTGGCGCGAGCCGGTGTTCCTGGAGCACAACCGATGAGTGGCGCAGGGCAGGCTCTCGACCGCGATGAGCTCTTCGCGGCGAACGGGATATCCGATCGCGAAGTGCGAGCGGTGCGCATGAACTTCGTGGCGAGCCTCGACGGCGCGGCGACGGTCGAGGGTCGCAGCGGCGGCCTCGGCGATGCGAACGACCGTCTCGCGATGCAGGTGTTGCGCGCGCTCGCCGATGTCGTGCTGGTCGGCGCGGGCACGGTGCGCACCGAAGGCTACGGCGGGCTGGCGGTCGGCGAGACGGATGCCGCGTGGCGCGTCGCGCACGGGCTGCCGCAGCAGCCGAGGGTCGCCGTGGTCTCCTCTTCGCTCGAGCTCGATCCCGATGCCGCGTTCTTCACGGCGGCCGCGACCCGTCCGATCGTCGTGACTCACGCGGCGTCTCCCGTTGCGCGCCGCGAGGCGCTCGCGCAGGTCGCCGAGGTCGTCGTGGTCGGCGAACGCGCCGTCGATGTGCGCGCCATGCTCGACGTGCTCGCCGAGCGCGGGCTCCGGCAGGTGCTCTGCGAGGGCGGGCCGCTCCTGTTCGGATCGCTGCTCGAGGCAGACGTCGTCGACGAGCTCTGCCTCTCGCTCAGTCCGCTGCTGGTCGGAGGAACCGCGGGTCGCATCGTGCGCGGCACCCCCGAGTTCGAGCGTCGCATGCACCTCGTGCACGCGATCCCCGCAGGCGACCTCCTGCTCTTGCGCTACTCGCGTGGCTGAGGGCGGGAGTCACCTTCTCGAATCTGCCGAGCACGCGTGAAGCGACTTCGTCCCTTCACGCTCCTGCTCCGCCTTTCGTGACCTGGAGCGTCGCTTCGCGCCCGCCGGGTCACGCAGCTTCGAGCGAGTGCGCGTCGAGGATCGTATAGCTGTAGCCCTGCTCCGCGAGGAACCGCTGGCGGTTCTGCGCGAAGTCCTGGTCGACGGTGTCTCGGGCCACGAGGGTGTAGAAGTTCGCCGACAGGCCCGACTCCTTCGGCCGCAGCAGGCGACCGAGTCGCTGTGCCTCCTCCTGGCGTGAGCCGAACGACCCCGACACCTGGATGGCGACCGTCGCCTCTGGCAGGTCGACCGAGAAGTTCGCGACCTTCGAGACCACGAGCACGGGCGTGCGCCCGTCGCGGAACTCCTGGTAGAGCCGCTCGCGTTCATCGACCGGCGTCGCTCCGGTGAGCTTCGGGGCGCCGAGCGCATCGGCCAGTTCGTCGATCTGGTCGAGGTACTGCCCGATCACGAGGATGCGCTCGCCGGCATGCTTGGCGACCAACTCCTTCACCACGCCGAGCTTCGCGGGAGCGGTGGCGGCGAGCCGATAGCGCTCGTCGTCGGCGGATGCCGCGTACGTGAGCCGCTCGGACTGCGGCAGGTCGATGCGCACCTCGTAGCAGGCGGCCGGGGAGATGAAGCCCTGGGCCTCGATCTCCTTCCACGGCGCGTCGAAGCGCTTCGGGCCGATGAGGCTGAACACGTCGCCTTCGCGACCGTCTTCACGCACGAGCGTCGCGGTGAGGCCGAGCCGGCGGCGTGCCTGCAGCTCGGCGGTGAGCTTGAACACGGGCGCGGGCAGCAGGTGCACCTCGTCGTAGACCACGAGTCCCCAGTCGAGCGCGTCGAGGAGCGCGAGGTGCGCGTACTCGCCCTTCCGCTTCGCGGTGAGGATCTGGTACGTGGCGATCGTGACGGGCTTGACCTCTTTGACCTGCCCCGAGTACTCGCCGATCTCGTCGGCGGTGAGGCTCGTGCGCTTCAGCAGTTCGGCGCGCCATTGGCGCGCAGAGACAGTGTTCGTCACGAGGATGAGCGTCGTCGTCTTCGCGGTCGCCATCGCGCCGGCACCGACAAGGGTCTTGCCGGCACCGCACGGCAGCACGACGACGCCCGATCCGCCGTCGAAGAAGTTGTCGATGGCCTTCTGCTGGTAGTCGCGCAAGTGCCAGTCGGCCTGATCGAGGTCGATCTGGTGCGGTGTGCCGGGGGTGTAACCGGCGAGGTCTTCAGCCGGCCAACCGAGCTTCACCAGCTCTTGCTTGAGGGCGCCTCGTGCCCACGCGGCGACGAGGAAGCTCCGCTCGTCGATGCGTTCGGTCAGGAGCGGTGCGATGCGCCTGGCGCCGGCCACTTCGGTGAGCACCGCGGCGTCGTCGCTGTGCAGGCGCAGGGCGCCGTCGTCCGTGCGATCGACGACGAGCCGGCCGTAGCGGCCGACCGTCTCGCGCATGTCGACCGCGACCGTCTGCGGCACCGGGAACTTCGCGTACCGTTCGAGGGTCGCGAGCATGTCTGCGGCGTCGTGGCCGGCTGCCCTGGCGTTCCACAGTCCGAGCCTCGTGATGCGGTAGGTGTGCACGTGCTCTGGGGCGCGCTCGAGCTCGGCGAACACCGCCAGATCGTGACGCGCATCTTCGGCGAGCGGATGGGCGACCTCGAGGAGGACGGTTCGGTCGCTCTGCACGATGAGTGGGCCGTCTGACATAGCCGTCGAGTCTACGCCCGGTTCATGGGAGGACGGCCGCGTGGCCATGGCGACGAGAACAGGCAGCGCCGCCGCATACGCCCACACCGCGCCTGTTCTCGTCGCCGCGGCGGCGTGTTCGTCCTGTCTCCGGTCAGGATCGCCAGGGCCGTTGGGCCGGTCGGAGAAGGCGCGCCGGTCAGGTGCCGGCGGGCGCCGGGGAGACAGCCGCGATCGCCGACAGCGGAAGGGTGCGCTCGATGTCGGCCTTGCGGTCGCGCGCACGCAGTCGGCCGTTGGCGACGCTCGCGGGGGCGAGGAGGTAGTCGGCGGTGTCGCCGCCCGGCATGCGCACGGTGACCGTGAGGGTCTCTTTCGACCGCGCCGCCGCCTCGAGCTGCCGCGCGAGCCACGCCTGTTCGGTCGCGCCGGCCTCGCCCTCGGCGAGGACGAGATCGAGCAGGGCCTCGATGGGGTCGGCTTTCGGAGCGGGGTCGGGCACCGACGCGAGGTGGTGCCGGCGGAGTCGGATGATGTTGCCGGCAGCGTCTTCCGCAGCCACGGGATAGCGGGCGTCGGAGAGGGCCCAGAACACGACTTCGGGGGCGAACCGGGAGAGCAAACGGTGGGTCCCGGTCTGTCTCAGGCCGATCGGTGCGAGCGACTGGTCGACGGCGAGCGTGCGCACGAGTTGCTCGTCATCGGAGCGGATCGCGGCGCGCGCCGGGGCATCCGTCTCGGCCGCAACGGCGACCCGCAGTGAGCCGAAGCGGGCGGCCGCCTCGCCCACGAGGTACGAGAGGGGCTGGGGGATGCCGGTGAGCGAGAGTCCGCCGAGGAACGCGAGGATCGAGTCGGCTGTCTCGCCGGCGGCGAGCCCGCGATTGACGGATGCCGCGCTGACGCGGTACGTCGAGGCCAGGTCTCGACCCTCGACGTCGGCGAAGCCTCGGAGTCGGGCATCGAGCGAGGGTTCGGGCGGCCCGGGCGAGACGATCGAGAGATCGTGCTGCAGGTACACCTTGTCGACTTGGGCGGGGAAATGCGCCGCGAGTCGAGCTGCGGCCTGGTCGAGCTCGCCCCCGAGCACGAGGAGTGCGATCGTGCCCGGTTCGCCAGCGACCGCCAGCCCGAGCGCCTCGGCTTCGCCGATGAGTCGCTCGAGCCCTTCATCGAGCCATCGCCCGCCCGCGGGGTAGAACCAGCGCACGTCGTCACGAAGGGTGCTTGCGGTGAGCGACTCACTGCGTCGCGCCACGAGTTCTCGCAGAGCCTCGGGGATGCGGTCGCGCCAGCACTCCGCGAGACGTCGCCACCGGCCCTCGGCCGACTCGAGCGCCCACGCGGCTCCGTTCTCGGATTCGAGCCAGAACGCACCTTCGCGCACGACGAGACCGGCTTCGTCGGCGCGGTGGAAGAGTCGAGGCAACGCGTCGAGCGCCGTGCCGCTCGCCTCGGCGAGGCGCTTGGAGTCGGGCAGTGCGAGCCCGCCTTTCGCGAGTTCGCGTGCCGGTTGGGTGCCGAGTGCAGCGAGCACCTCGGCTGTCGCCGCCACAGTCGCGTACGCGGTCTCGGCCGCACGTCGCTCGAGGATCGTGCGGTCGATCTCGTCGCCGGAGACGAGCACCGGCGGTGCGGGCTCCGCCAGCTCGGCCACTGTGGGCAGGTCGACGCCGAGTCTCGGCGCGACCCGCGCGATGATCGCTGCAGGAACGTGCACGCGGCCGTCGACGTGCACCACGAGCAGGAGCGAGTCGAGCACGTCGAGCAGTTCGCCCGCGGCATCCGACAGCTCTGCGGATG
The DNA here is from genome assembly GCF_059445415.1 of Agromyces sp. Y558. Classification (NCBI taxonomy): domain Bacteria; kingdom Bacillati; phylum Actinomycetota; class Actinomycetes; order Micrococcales; family Microbacteriaceae; genus Agromyces; species Agromyces sp. Y558. The sequence continues at coordinate 51,239 of NZ_JCAIUH010000004.1, read as the reverse complement.
CAGCGTGACGCGCCAGTTCGTCGCGTACGGCCTCGGCCGTGCTGTCGCCGCCCGCGGCGAGGTCGACCGTGGTTGCGAGCACCGCGAGCCTGCGACGGTCGAGGCGGCCGACCGCGTGGTCGATCGAGTCGGGGGTGAGAACGGCCTCGGCGAGGTCGAAGAGGTCGCGCACGCCCGACGGCTCGAACTCGCGCGACTGCAGTGCTGCCGCGAGAGAGTCTCGCGACAGCTCGCGGAGTCGTGCGGCGAGCTCGAGCATCGTCTCCGGTCAGCTCGATTCGGCTCGTGAGGTGCGGGCCCGGCGGACGCCGTTGATGATGAGGAGGGCGATCAGGAGGAGGAAGGCGATCGGCAGGCCGAACCAGGGCAGCATCGTGACGACGGCCCAGAAGCCCGAGCCCATCTCTTCGCGCGTGACGCCGGAGAACGTGCCGATCATGACGGCGAAGAAGCAGATGATCGAAAGGCCGACCACGGCGGCGAACATATAGGCGAGGACGCGCTCGGCGCGATTGTCGATGATGGGGCCGGAATCGCTCACGGGTCCAGAATAGGCCAGGCGACCCACTCGCGGGTGCCCCGGAGCCCTAGACTGGGCGGTGGACGGCGCAGCGTTTGAGCGCGCCTGCAGACATGAGCGAGGTTTCCACGATGCCCACCGGCAAGGTCAAGTTCTACGACGAGGAGAAGGGATTCGGCTTCATCAGCTCCGATGACGGCCAAGAGGTCTTCCTCCATGCATCCGCTCTTCCCGCCGGCGCGACCGTGCGCGCGGGCAGCCGCCTGGAGTTCGGTGTCGCAGAGGGCAAGCGCGGCGCGCAGGCTCTCTCGGTGCGCGTGCTCGACACGCCGGTGAGCCTCACCAAGATCAATCGCATGCCAGCCGACGACATGGCGATCATCGTCGAAGACGTCGTGAAGGTGCTCGATGGCATCGGTTCAGATCTCCGTCGCGGCCGCTACCCCGAGAAGTCGAAGGCACGTACCGTCTCTGCGGTGCTGCGCAAGGTGGCAGACGATCTGGATGCCTGAGTCGACCGAACCCGATAGCGCACCCGTCGAGGCGAATGTCGACGCACCCGTCGGCGCGCCCGATGACGTGCTCTTGGCGTCGGCAGACCTCGCCCGGCGGGCGCTTCTCGAGGTGACCCCGCCCGAGACGATCGGGTCGGTGGTCGGACACCTCGTCGAGGGTGAGCACGTGCTCACGCTGCTCTTCGCCTCCGACCTCAGCGGCTACCCCGGCTGGCGGTGGAGCGTCACGCTCTCGCGAGTCGACGGCGAGGCCGAGCCGACAGTGCTCGAGACCGAGCTCATGCCCGGAGAGACGGCCTTGCTCGCGCCCGACTGGGTGCCGTGGTCGGAACGCCTGGCCGACTACCGTGCAGCACAAGACGCCCTGGCCGCCGCTGCCCGAGAATCAGGCGATGCCGACGGCACCGAGGGGTCCGACGACGGGGGCGATGACGACCTCGACGACGACGACGACGACGATGATCTCGACGACGATGACGAACACGACGACGAGGATGTCGACCACGACCACGACGACGAGTTCGATGGAATCGACATCGATGCCCTCGACGAGTCAGATGACGACGACTCCGACGACGAGGATGCTGAATCCGACGACGAGGACGACGATTCCGACGACGAGGACGACGAGGACGACGAGGACGACGAGGACGACGACGATCAGGTCGAGGAGCGCCCCGTCGACTGAACGTCCCGCCGGCGGATCAGCTGCACGACCGCGAGGCCGATGACGCCGAGCACGACGCCGGTGATCGTGGCGGCCGTGAACCAGCCGAGCCCCGCCGACTCGAGCGGTTCGCGGAACACGAGGCAGGCGATGAGTGCGAGCACCCACCCGGCAGTGCCGGCGACAACCGCCTTGCGGGCGTCGGCGCGGGCGGGCGCAGGATCCGGGCGCCGTTCGTCGTCGCTGAGCCAGAATCGCACGCCGGGTCAGCCGATCTGAGCGAGCACGTAGTCGATCGAGGCAGTGAGTGCACGCACATCGTCGGGCTCGATGGCGGTGAAAGTCGCGACGCGCAGTTGGTTGCGTCCGAGCTTGCGATACGGCTCGGTATCGACGATGCCGTTCTCGCGGAGAACCGACGCGAGCGCCGCAGCATCCGTCGACTCGTCGAAATCGATCGTGACGACCACCTGCGATCTGTGCGCCGGGTCGACGACGAACGGGGTGGCGACCGGGGTGCGCGCGGCCCAGTCGTAGAGCACGGACGACGACTCTCGTGTGCGGGCGTCGGCCCACGTCAGACCACCTGAGGCGTTCATCCACTCGAGCTGGTTCTCGAGCAGAAGCAGGGTGGCGAGAGCCGGGGTGTTCAAGGTCTGGTCGAGTCGAGAATTGTCGACGGCGTTCTTCAGCGACAGGAACTCGGGGATGTATCGACCGCTCGCTGCGACGCGCTCGACGCGCTCGATCGCCGTCGGCGAGAGGAGGGCGAACCAGATGCCGCCGTCGGAGGCGAAGTTCTTCTGCGGAGCGAAGTAGTAGACGTCGAACTGCGTGGGGTCGACGTGGATGCCGCCCGCGGCACTCGTCGCGTCGATCACCGTGAGTGCGCTTTCGTCGCCGGCTATGCGGGTGACCGGCGCCATGACGCCGGTGGAGGTCTCGTTCTGCGGCCAGGCGTAGACGTCGACACCCTCGAGTGGCGAGAGCTCCGCCCGCGAGCCCGGATCGGCCTTGCGCACGTCGGGGGCGGTGAGCCACGGTGCGGCGGCCGCAGCGGCGAACTTGGCGCCGAACTCGCCGAACGATGCGAGCTGGGCGCGCTGCTCGATGAGGCCGAATGCCGCGGCATCCCAGAACGCTGTCGATCCGCCGTTGCCGAGCACGACCTCGTAGCCGTCGGGCAGGGCGAAGAGATCGCTCAGCCCACTGCGGATCCGACCGACCAGTTGCTTGACAGGTGCCTGGCGGTGCGAGGTGCCGAGTACCGATGGGCCCACCTCGGCGAGGTGTGCGAGCTGCTCGGGCCGAACCTTGGACGGACCGCAACCGAAACGCCCGTCGGCGGGCAGCAGGTCACGGGGAATCACGATGCTCGGCATGCGGTCGAGTCTAGCGATGGGGCGCCGCCCGGTAGGCTGGACGACGGGCTGTGACAACGGGAGGATGGCGCGCGTGACGGACTTGATCGACACCACGGAGATGTATCTCCGCACGATCCTCGACCTCGAGGAGGAGAACATCGTGCCCCTTCGGGCACGCATCTCCGAACGACTCGGTCACTCCGGACCGACGGTCTCGCAGACCGTGGCCCGCATGGAGCGCGACGGACTCGTGGTCGTCTCCGGCGACCGGCATCTCGAGCTCACTCCCGAGGGGCGCTCCAAGGCCGTGCACGTCATGCGCAAGCACCGACTCGCCGAGCGGCTCCTCGCCGACGTCATCGGGCTCGAGTGGGAGTTCGTGCACGTCGAGGCATGCCGCTGGGAGCACGTGATGAGCGAACAGGTCGAGCGTCGCCTCATCGAGATCCTCGGCAGCCCGCGCGAATCGCCGTACGGCAACCCCATCCCGGGCCTCGAAGAGCTCGGTCTCCCCGCAGCAGATGCGTTCATGTCGGGCGTCGTCAACGTCGTCGAGGCCGTCGATGCGAGTGAGACCCCGGTGCGCGGCGTGGTTCGCCGCCTCGCAGAACCCGTGCAGTTCGACCCCGAGCTCCTCGGTCAGCTCAAGCAGGCCGGTGTGATGCCCGGCGCCACGGCGTCGTTCAGCCGCGTCGGTGGGTACGTGCTCGTCGAGGTCGATGGAGTCGAAGGCGGACTCGAGCTGCCGAGCGAAGTCGCCGGCCATATCTTCATCGCGGAATAGGCCCGATCAGAGCCGCGCCGTGATCAGAATGTGACATTCGGGCACGGCTGGCGTAGTCTCATTCGAGTCCGCCGGCAAGAAGCCAGTCGGAGGACCAGGGTCGAGACGCCTCCCAAGCCCACCGCTCGATCAAGTACCCGAAAGCGCCGCTGCGCGCACCCGGTGGGGTGACATCTGATGTCGAGAGGCGACGGAGGTACACATTTTGGCTCGATTCTCTCGGCGTCGGTTCACCAGCAGCCACGCTCGCGGGGCCGCTACGAAGGCGGTCATCGCCTCGAAGCCTCCCGTTTCCCCTGCCTCTCCACAGCCGGATGCGGCGGCCCGCGTCGCCGCGTCGAGGTTGCCGTCGACTCGTCGGCTGCGTCGCGGCCGGCTTGCGAACGTGCTCGTCATGACGGTCGCTGCCGGCATCGTGGGCACGCTCGCCATTCCGGCGTACGCGTTCGCTCCGGGCAGCGGCGGCCCTCAGTTCGCCCAGACCGACGAGACGAAGCTCACGAAGGCGCAGGCGCAGTCCGTCGAGGTGACCGATGACGTCATCGCCGCGCCCATGACGAAAGACGGCTACGCCGCAGTCTCGGGCGCCGAGATCCAGGCTGCCGCGCAGGCCGCAGCAGAGGCCGAGGCGGCCCGTGTCGCGGCAGAGACGGCGATGACCTCGTACGCCGAGTCGTACTCCGGCCCGTCGGTCGGCGATTTCCTCGCCAACCCGCCCTACCCGACCTTCGACCTCGCGAGCGTCTACAACGTCGCGACGCAGTACATCGGCACGCCGTACGTGTACGGCGGCGCGACCCCGGCCGGCTTCGACTGCTCGGGCTTCGTGATGTACGTGTATGCGCAGTTCGGCGTCGGCATGCCCCACTCCTCGAACGGTCAGGGCGCCATGGGCACCCGCATCTCCGAGGCCGACGCGCAGCCCGGCGACCTCGTCATCATGCCGGGCCACGACGGTTTCTACGCGGGCAACGGCATGATCTTGCACGCGCCCTACGAAGGGGCATCCGTTCGTGTTCAGCCCATCTGGTCGAGCGACTACTACATCGTTCGCATCGGCATCTGATCGTTGAACATCGCGTGACTCGACACGTGAATGGCGCGCCGGAAGTTCCCGGTGCGCCATTCGTGTTCTAACCTGAAACCCTGACGATCCGAGAAAACCGGGCAGGGGAAGCCGTTGGTCAAGTCGCGCAGCATCCATTCCGCGGGTGCGCGCGCGTCCGTCGACCAACGGCGCAGTAGTCAATCGAGCACGAACCGGGCGAACGCTCCGACGGGCACTGTCACCACGACGGTGCCCGTTCTCTGTTCTCCGGGCAGTTCGATCCGCCGAATTCCGGCGGTGCAGACCCGACCCGACCACTTTCTCGGAACGCCGAACCGTTCACGCGGCTGGAAGCCATCCAGCACCGATCGAAAGGCACTCCATGCGCACACTCGTGCTCAACGCGGGCTATGAGCCCCTCGCCATCGTCTCCTTCAAGCGGGCGCTGCTCCTCGTCATGAACCACAAGGCCACCGTCATCCAGCACGAAGAGGGCAACCCCGTGTGCGCGGCGAGCGGTTCGTGGCAACGGCCGAGCGTCATCCTGCTCACCCGGTACGTGCGTGCCCCACGCGCGAACCAGGCGCCGGTGAGCCGGCGAGGCGTGCTGCGACGCGATGATCACCGTTGCGCCTACTGCGGCAGATCCGCCGCAACGATCGACCATGTGCTGCCTCGATCGCGAGGTGGCCGGGACACGTGGGAGAATCTCGTCGCCTGCTGCCTGCGCTGCAACAACACGAAGAGCGACCGTACTCCCGCCGAAATGGGCTGGGAGCTGCGCATCACGCCGGGCCGGCCCAATGGGCGAGGCTGGGCGGCCCGCGGCTTCGAGCGCCCACTGCCGCAGTGGGACGAATACCTCGCGACAGCCGCGTGATCGAGTCGTGACAAAGGCACGCCACGTGCCCTATTGTGGTACGAGTCCGGCGGCCCACAGGTCGCCGCTACCCGAGAAGCCACTCCGTAACCAGGCTGCATTGCGGCCTCGACACGGTGCCCGGAGGTCCAGCTGTTGAACGGTGACGAGACGAACGACGCACACGAGCGCCCCCGCTCAGTGCGTCGGTCGGCCGACCGAGGTCGAGCGCGACGAAGCGCCGCCAAGGCGCCGAAACGGCGAAGTCAGGGCAGAACGGATGCCGCGGCATCAGTCGCAGTGCAAACGAATCGTTCGACTCCGGCCGCCGACGTCGCGAAAGCCGTGGCTCATGCTCCGCGCACCACTCGCCGCAACGGGCCGATGCGCGTCTTCGCGACCGTGCTCGTGGTGCCCGCGATCGTGGGCACCGTGGCACTGCCGGCATACGCATTCATGCCGGGCGGCGAGACGTTCGGTACATCCGGAACCTTCAGCCTGTCGAAGGCCGAGGCACAAGACATCGAGGTCTCCTCGCTCGCGAGTGGCGCACCGCTCTCGGGTGATTCGTATGCGGTCACGACGAAGGCCGAGATCGAGGCGGCTCGCGTCGATCAGGAGGCTCTCGACAAGGCGGCGTGGGCGGCAAACCTCGCTTCGCGCGGCACCGGCGAGTACGCGGTCTACACGGTCAAGGCCGAGGGCGACGACTACCCCTGGTGGGACCAGACGCCCGACGACTACGGCGGAGGGCTGTCGCCGCTGCGGTACTTCTTCCGCGAGTGCGTCGACTTCGTCGCCTGGCGCATGAATCGCGATGCCGGCGTGACGAGTGCCCCCTGGAAGTGGGACTGGAGCAACCTTGCGTCGGGTAGCGCCTATGCATGGGCCGACGAGTGGGCGAGCCGCGGCTGGCCGACCTCGAGCGAACCCGTCGTCGGCGCGGTCGCCTGGTTCCCCTACAACCATGTGGCCTACGTGCAGTCGGTCAATGGCGACGGCACCGTGAACATCGAGGAGTACAACCAGAACTCCGACCACTCGTACCATCGGCGCACGATCCAGATCAGCGAGGCCCTGTACCTGTACCCGCCGGCCTGACTCCTTCCGCTGGTCGAGGAGGCCCGCCAGGGCCGTCGCTCCGCTCGTCGAGTAGGCCCGCCAGGGCCGTATCGAGACCTACACCCGAGCCAAGCACGCCGGCGCCGGCGTCTTGACGACACCGACGACCTCGGTCGGCACGCCCCTCGCGTCAAGCGCGATCACCGCGATCGAGTCCGAACCCTGATCGGCGACGAGCGCGAATCGCTCGTCGTGGGTCACGTTCAGGTCGCGCGGATGCCGCCCGCCGGTCTTCACCGTCGCCACGAGCTCGAGGGTGTGCGCCGCTGCGTCGAAGCGCAACGCGCGCAGCGCGTCGGCGTCGCGGTCGCCGATGAGCACGATGCCGCCGCGCGTCAACCGGATCGCCGAGCAACCGAGGCCTCTCGGCTCGACGTCGTCGCCGATCGAGAACCACGCCACCTCACGCCCCTCGACGAGGTCGATGATGCTCGCAGTGCGGTCGAGTTCGTTCGCGGTGATCGCGAGGTCGCCGTCGATGACGAGATGGCGGGGGCCGGCGCCGGCGTGCAGCACGATGTCGTCGGCGCTGTCGTGGTCGAGGCTCGTGGGAAGCCCGCCGAGTCCGAGCACGCGGATGCGGTCGGTGCCGAGATCCGGTACGAGCAGGTGGTCGCGCACCGAGTCGAGCACGGCCTGGTGCGGGTGCGACGACTGCTGCCGATCGTGATTCGGGCCAGTGCCGGTGAAGTCGGCAGCGACGACGACGTCTGCCGCGGCATCCCACGTCGCCTGGTGCACCGAGAGCCGGGCGCCCGAGTAGTTCGCGACGAAGATGAGGCCGCCCGACTCATCGAAGGCGAGATGGCAGGGGCCCGCGACGCCAGTGGCTCCCGGCCGGCCGAACGGCACGGGGCCGTCGCTTTCGAGCATCCACGTCGAGACGAGGCCGTCGGTGAGCTCGTGCACGATGCCGAGCACGCCGGTCGCGGGGGAGAGGGCGAGGTACATGGGGTTCGGACCCACGTCGACGGGTTCGCCGAGCGTCGCCCGGCCGTCGGCCGCGACATCCAGCGGCCGGATGCCTCGTGCCGCCGACCCCAGCATGCCGGTCGTCGAAGCGCCCACCCAGAACCTCGTGCCCGTCGACTCGCTCATGCCGCCCCCGTTCTGCGGCCCCGCCGCTGTTCGCCAAGGCGCACGCGCGCCGCTGAACACGCTACCGCGGGCCGGGTAGACTCTGATGCGGCCAGCCTCTGTAGCTCAATGGAAGAGCAACTCCGTCCTAAGGAGCAGGTTGGGGGTTCGAATCCCTCCAGGGGCACTGAATGTTCGACGTTCGTGCTGCACTTACTACGCGCTCGCCTTCGCGATCTTGCGGTCCCGTTCCTTCTGCTTGGCGGCGAGCATTTCCTGCTCCCCCTTGAGGGTGCTCGACTCGATCCAGCCCAGCACGCCGGACCCGGCATCCCGGAAGATGCGGCCATACCGGATGCGGCTGAACACGTCGACCATGCGGGTGGACAGAAAGCCGATGGCGATCCGCCCGAGCAGCCAGGCCGCGAAGAAGCCGTTGGCGATACCGATGACGGCGGCGACCACCGCGATTGCCATCGACCCGCTTCCGGCGGCCCAGATAATCGCGCCAACTGTCGGGACCATGACGATAGCCATGGCGGTGAGAACCACCCAGAAGTGCACAGCAATGTTGCCGTTCGCATCGTTCGGTCCGCTCCTGCGACGAGGATCGACACCGGGCGAGACCCCGATCGCGGAGGTCAGCACTGCGGCACCCGTGCCGGCTCCGATCGCGACGGGAATCGACGCGATCACGAAGGGGATAGCCCACCACGCCTGGCTGATCGCGATGAATATCACCGAGACGATAAGAGCGCGGGGAAGAAAGATGAGTGCCATGGCCCATTGGCGCCCCCGAACATCCGCTCGCACGGAGCCGCGACTCTCGCCGACGATGTTCTGCCAGACGGCCGTTCCATCCTGACCGTAGAGATTGCAGCCCGCTACACCGAGCATGACGGCCACGATGACACCGGCGAACGGTGCCGCGGGTGCCGTGTAGCCACCCACGAGCGAGAACAGCCCGATCATGGCCCCGGTCCAGAGCCCCGTGCTCGACTCGAGCGCGCGCCACGGGTCCCGACGCCACTGGCGGATCTCCTTCATGACCACCGCTCCGGTCGGGGTCGCGGGCAGAAGCCCACCGCCGCCGACGAGCCGTGTCGATCGCGCTCGACCGCGTCGTCGAGCTGTGCGCTGCGATCGCGGAACGAGCAGCGCAATCGTCGCGACGATCATCACGGCATCCACCAGCAGCAATGCACCGAGCAGAATGAGGGCTTGCACGAGGTTCCCGTCCGCGGCGGACTCGATCGCGAGAACCCCCCAGGAGGTGGGAACCGCGTCGATGACTGCCGTGATCGGACCGTCCGGGAGGCCGCTCGTGAGGAGCTGCGGGACCGTCTGGATGGCCGCAGCGACAACGATCCAGCCCGCAAACATTCCAGCGAACATCACCCCGAACTGCACTCCGGCGATCTCAATCCCCAGCTTCGACTGCATGGCGGCTCCCAGAAGCCCGTAGGTCAGCCGCGACAGGGTGATGACGAAGATCCAGGTCAGGATGCCTCCGACAATCGCCAGCGGAATGGTGGCGGGAGCGAGCTGCCAAGCATGCCAGGCAGGCGAGAGCATCGCCAGGAGAACGTATGCCGACGCGACTCCGACGAACACGGTGACAAGCAATGACCTGCCAAGAGTCGCGCGCGAGATCGGGAGCAGCGAGAAGTAGTCCGGTCTCAGTACTCCTGCACCACTCATCATGACGGGGCCAAACATGCCTCCGACCGCCCAGATCAACAGGGTGAGGGTCAGCGCGGAGTGGCGCGCCTCGTCGTTTGCCGCGAAGACGGCAACCTCCCAGGTTCCGATGACGAACAGAGCACCGATCACCCACCCTGCCTTGCGCAGTCCCGCCGAGGAGTTGCGCAGCATCGCGAACTTGAGTGAAATCATCCCCCGATCCATGACAGCTCCTCCTCTTCGAAGTCGGATGCCCCGACGAGTTCGATAAAGCGATCCTCGAGCGTCGAACCTGCGCGCACCTCGTCCAGGGTGCCGTTCGCGACGACCCGGCCGCGCGCAACGATCGCCACACGGTCACAGAGCTGTTCGACGAGAGCCATAACGTGACTCGAGATGATCACCGAGCCCCCGGTCGCCGTAAACCGCCGCAGGATACGGGTCAGCACTCGCGCGCTGATCGGGTCGACGGCCTCGTAGGGCTCGTCGAGCACGAGCACCTTGGGCGTGTGCAGAAGAGCCGTCGCGAGCCCGATCTTCTTGCGCATGCCGGTCGAGTACTCACCGACGAGGGTGCCGAGCTGTTCGGCCTCCTGAAGTTCGAGGATGCGCAGCAGCTCCTCGGTGCGAGAAGCGACGATGTCTTTCGGGATGCCCCTGAACCGCCCCCAGTAGGTGAGCAGTTCCCCACCCGTAAGCCGCTCCGGTAGGGCGAGGCCATCCGGAAGTACCCCGAGTCGCCGCTTCGCTTCGACCGGATCTGCCCAGACATCCACTCCACTCACGAAGGCCTGCCCGGCCGACGGCCTGAGCAGGCCCACCGCCATCGAGAGCGCGGTGGTCTTGCCCGCGCCGTTCGGTCCGACCATGCCAAAGAACGACCCGGCTGGCACGCTCAGGTCGAAATCGCTCACGGCGAGTTTGTCACCGAACTCCCGCCGTAGTCTTCGGAACTCGAGCGCTGGCGTCCCCGGGGGTGTGGTTGTCGCATCCATGATTCCATCGTGGATCGGTGACGCACCCGGCGGATCAGCCATCTGGCTACGATCGCGACCGAATGGCCATTCGTGTGCAGCGCCCGGCGCAGAATCGACGGCGGTTCCTAGAATCGGATCATGCCCAACGCCATAAGCGCGCGCCGCTTGCTGCGATCGTTCGCTCGCGCACTGTCGCCGGCGGCCCATCGCACGGCCGGCGAATGGGTCACAGATAGTGTCTTCTTTGGTATCGCTCTGGTCAACTGGTACCTCAGCGGACGGCCCATGACCAACCCCCAGATCTCCGACTCGTGGTGGCCGTTCGACTGGGTAATGGGGATGATCGCGTGCGTCCTGATCTGGTGGACGAGGCGCTACCCACTCACCATCGGGGCGATCATGATCGTTCCAGGGGCACTGGCGATCACTTCCGCGGTTCCAGTGTTGGTTTCCGTGTACCGCATGGGGCTGCTGGGCAGGCTTTGGCTCGCCGTGGCCATCACGATCGTGCACATCGTCACCGCGCTCCCTTACCACGCTGTTGCTCCGATGCCCGGGCTGCCGGGCGAGGTGTGGGTCGTCGTCATCCCGCTCATCTACTCGCTGAGCCTCTGTATCGGTTTACTGGGACGAGCCCGTCGGCAGCTGATCGTGAACCTTCGGGAGGCAGGGGTGCGCGATCGGCAGCGTTACGAGGACGAGCTCGCGCGAACTCGTCGCGACGAACGCGATCGCATCGCCAGAGAGATGCACGATGTTCTCGCGCACCGGATGTCACTGCTCTCGGTTCACGCGGGGGCGTTGGAATACCGCGCCACTTCGCCGACACCGCTGACTCCCGAGGAGATCCGGGAGGCGACCGGGGTCATCCGTCACAACGCGAGTGAGGCTGTTGAGGATCTCCGCGAGCTTCTCGGGCTCCTGCGCAGCGATGATGCCTTCGGCACTGGCATGCCGCAGCCCCGGCTCTCTGATCTGCCTGGACTCATCCAGGACGCTCACGAGGCGGGACAGCGTGTCGAATTCGTGAGCGACGTCGAACTCGGTCAGGTGCGGGAGAGCACCGAGCGCACGGTCTTCCGTGTCGTGCAGGAGGCGTTGACGAACGCCCGCAAGCACTCCACCTTGGCGGTAGTGTCTGTTCGCGTGGAGCAGCGTGACGATGCAGTCATCGTCACCGTGGCCAATCCTCTGCCGCCTGGCACGACGAGCACCGAAGTCGCGACCCACGGGAATGGGCTCGTCGGTCTCGACGAACGGGTGCGTATCGACGGAGGCGCGTTCGAGACCGGAGTGGCCGATGGCAGCTTCACTCTCGTCGCTACCCTTCCGGCGGTGCCACGATGACGATCCGGATACTTCTCGTCGACGACGATCCTCTCGTCATCACGGGCCTGCGACTGTTGCTCGGAGGCGCGCCCGCCCTCGAGGTCGTCGGTTCGGCCTCGGATGGCGACGAGCTCTGCGATGCGGTGACACTGTATGACCCGGATGTCGTGCTTCTCGATGTGCGAATGGCGCGAATGGATGGTGTCACAGCCCTGCGAGAGCTCCGCTCGCGACCGGGAGAGCAGCCCGCGATCATCATGTTGACGACTTTCAACACCGACAGTGTCGTGCTTGAGGCCCTGCGCCACGGAGCATCCGGGTTCCTGTTGAAACACACCGCTCCCGAACACATCGTGACAGCCATCCGCGCGGCGGCGATCGGGGAAGCGACTGTCTCCCCCGGAGTGCTGCGGCAGCTTATCGATCATGTCGCGAGCGTGAGTGCAGACACCATCGATCCACTCGATCCGCTCACTGCCCGCGAGCGCGAGGTCGCGCTCGCCGTCGCCGACGGTCTCAGCAATGCCGAGGTCGCCCAGCGACTCTTTCTCTCGATGGGCAGCGTCAAGACGCACATCTCGAGTTCGCTCGCGAAGCTCGCACTCGACAACCGTGTGCAGTTGGCGATCGCGGCTCACGAATCCCGAGGGCGAGCCTCAGAAGGCTAGCGTCCTGTGCGACCTCGAAGCGCGCCGACCTCCGTCAACGTGAAGCCGGACTGACCTTGTCCAGCCACGAGCACTGAATGTTCGACGTTCCAACCTGCAACGTTTCTCTTACGCTGGCAGTGCCGGCTCACACCGAGGCGACCTCCCAGACGAAGCCGTCGGGGTCGGTGAACGGACCGGCGTCGCTGCCGATCGCGATCTGGTGCGAGCCGGTGCCGTCGGGGGAGACGCCGGCGTCCTTGGCGAGGGCGCGGCGCTTGTAGAGCCCCAGCTTGATGGCGCTGGCCGGTGAGGCGAACTCGACGTAGCTGCCGAAGCTCTTGCCGACGGTGAACCCGTGATCGACGTAGAACCGCTTGCTCGCGGCCACGTCTTCGGCCGCCAGCAGCAGCGCGATCTGGTCGATCTGCCGGGTCGCCGGGCCGGTGTCCTTCTTCGCCGACGTCGCGACCTTCCAGATCGTTCCGTCGGGGGCTTGGAGACTGCCGCCGTAGCCCCACATGGACTTCTCGACGGGCTTCAGCGTCGTGGCGCCGGCGGCGAGTGCTGCTTCGAAGAGGCTGGTGACGGTGGAGGGCTGCGCCACGATGAGTGACAGCGTGAATCCGCGGAACCCGGTGCTCGGGGCATCCGAGGCGCGAACGCGTACGTGAGTACCGAGTCCGAAGGCGGCGAGAATGCGCTCGGCGGCGGGGACGTCGGCGACTTCGAGCGTGACCGAATCGATGAGCGTCTGAGTCTTGAGTGTGTTCATGCCAGTGACGCTATTCGCCCGCCTTCGCGGCCGCTTCTTCAGATCTGCTCGATGCGGCTCACCCGCCGAGCTGCCCCCGGATGTCGTCGGCCGTGAGCGCCTCGCTGAAGAGTTCGCCGTCGTCCATGAGTGAGGAGTCGAGCTTCGCCTTGCGGGCCTTCGTCGCGCGCCACTTGGGTGCCGCCCAGTTCGCGTACGCGAATCCGCCCAAGAGAGCGACGGGTCAGGCCCGCGGCGGCGCGACCGTCGGGTCGAAGCCGTACGGCAGCTCGAGGCCATGCGCGGCCATGCTCGCGGCATCGGCCATGATCTCTCTCGTCGGTCCGTCCGCGATGATCCTGCCGCCGTCGAGGATCACGGCGCGGGGGCACAGCTCGAGGGCGTAGGGCAGATCGTGCGTTACCACGAGGATCGTCGACGAGAGCGCGTCGAGCGCGGTCGACAGTTCGCGCCGCGCCGTGGGGTCGAGGTTCGACGTGGGCTCGTCGAGCACGACGACGTCGACGTCCATCGACAGGATCGTGGCGATCGCGGCTCGCCGGCGTTGGCCGAGCGACAGGTGCTGCGGTGCCCGCTCGGCGAGATCGGCGAGGCCCACCCGCTCGAGCGCAGCGGCGACCCGCATCTCGAGATCGGGGCCGGTGACGCCGTAGTTCGCCGGGCCGAAGGCGACGTCATCGCCGATGGACGGCATGAAGAGCTGGTCGTCCGGATCCTGGAATACGAGACCGACGCGCCGGCGCACCTCGCGCACCGTGGTGCGGTCGATCGTGAGGCCGCCGATCGAGACGGAACCCGACTGTGCAGCGTGGATGCCGTTCAGGTGCAGCATGAGGGTCGTCTTACCCGCCCCGTTCGGGCCGAGCACGGCGACGCGTTCGTGCGGTTCGACCTCGAGGTCGACGCCGCGCAGCACCTCGGTGCCGTCGGGGTAGGCGAAGCTGAGGCCGCGAACCGAGATCGCACTCACGCCTCGCCCTCCCCGCCGCGGGCGAGCATCGCGAGGTGCACGCGTTCGCCCCGGCCGTGCGCCCGCACGAAACCGCTGCCGACGCCGCGCGCGATGACCTTCCACGACCCCGGGCCGGTCGCCTCGAAGCCGCGCGAGAGCCGTGCGGTGCGCATGCGCCGCCCTTCTTCGATGATGAGGTCGAGGTAGCGCAGCATGAACCCCATGATCGAGGTCAGCGCACGGGGAAGGCGCAGTTGCTCGAACGCCTGGATCACCTTGCGCGGCGGTGTCGTCGCGATCAGCACGGTGGAGGCGAGGAGCGCCAGGGTGGCCTTCACGAGCAGCGCCCATGCCCCCCAGAGCCCCCCGATCGAGAGTGACAGGCCGAGCACCTCGACACGCGGCCCGGTCGCGATGAACGGCATCAGCAGCGCGAACACCACGAATGGCACCTCGAACACGAGCTTCCGCGCGATGAACCCGGCTGGGATCCGTGCCCTGATGGCGAGCGCGGTGAGCACCCCGGCGTAGACGGCGAACGCGGCGAACCACTCGCGTGGGGTCGCCACCACGATGAGGGCGAAGCCGATGAGTGCGAGCACCTTGCTGCGTGCGGTCGCTCGGTGGAGCGGGGAGCTGCCGTTCAGATAGCCCCATTCCACGCCGGTGGGAGTGGGCACGTCAGTCGGCACGTCGCTTCGACGCCCGCCCGATCAGCCAAGCCAGGGCGAAGGTGATCGCGCAGCCGACCGCGCCCGCGATCGCGACCGACAGCCAGGGGTTGGTGATGCCCGCGACGCCGTAGTCGGCGAGCGCGCTGCCGGCGGTGGCGCTGTCCTCGGCGGCGCCGAGGAATCCGTTCGACTCGGCGACGAACTCGAGGCCGTCGGGGTGGCTCGAGGCCCACAGGCTCACGATGCATGCCAGCAGCACGGCGAATGCGACCGCGCCGATCGTGAACGCTCGAGTGGAGATGCGGCGCCCGCTCATACGGGCGCCCCCTTCGGAGAGGTGACCCGATCGAGTGGTCGACCGTCAGCACGCGCGAATCGGGCACCATAGACGAGGTCGGGGCGAGTGGCCAGAACAGCCGAGACGATGAGCGTCGTGATCACGGCTTCGCCCAACCCGATGATGGTGTGCCAACCCACCATCGCCCCGAACACGGCGCCGAGCGGCACGTCGACGTTGCCGCCGATCGCGAACAGGCCGACGAACACCGCAGCGGCCGCGGGAACCGAGACGAGGGCGCCGAGACCCGCGGCGACGGCGACCGACCATCGCCGGCCGGGCAGCACCAGCATCATGAGGCGGAACACCCCCCAGCCGACGGCCACGGTCACCACTCCCATGAGCGTGATGTTCGTGCCGAGCGCCGTGATGCCGCCATCGGCGAAGAGGAATGCCTGCACGATGAGTACGACGCTGAGACAGAGCACTCCCGTCCATGGGCCGACGAGCACGGCGGCGAGCGCCCCGCCCATGAGGTGTCCGCTCGTGCCGGCGCCGACCGGGAAGTTGATCATCTGCGCTGCGAAGACGACGGTCGCGACGATGCCCACCATCGGGGCCTTGCGGTCGTCGACGATCTCCCTGCGTGCCCGCGTGAGTGCGATTCCGATCGCCCCCGCCGCAACGACTCCGGTCGCGATCGACACCGGTATGTCCAGGAATCCATCGGGTACATGCATGGCCCAGCCCCCTCCGCGGAACCCGCAACGGGCCCCTCGTCCCCCTGGCTCCACGATAGCCCGATGCGATCCAGCGGGCTAGGCCCGGTCGGGGAGGCGGCACCGTCGGCGCGTCAGCCGCCGAGCAGCCCCCGGATGTCGTCGGCCGTGAGCGTCTCGCTGAAGAGTTCGCCATCGTCCATGAGTGAGGAGACGAGCTTCGCCTTGCGCGCCTTCAGCGCCATGACCTTCTCTTCGATGGTGCCCTCGGCGACCATGCGGTAAACGTTGACCGATTTCGATTGGCCGATGCGATGCGCCCGGTCGACGGCTTGCGCCTCGCTCGCGGGGTTCCACCACGGGTCGAGGAGGAAGACGTAGTCGGCCTCGGTGAGGTTCAAGCCGAACCCGCCCGCCTTCAGGCTGATCAGGAAGACCGGCGCGTCGCCTTCGCGGAACTTCGCGATGACGTCGGCTCGCCGCGTCGTCGACCCGTCGAGATAGGCGTACGGCACCCCCGCGGCTTCGAGCCGTGTAGCCGCCAGTCGCAGGAATGACGTGAACTGACTGAAGACGAGCGCGCGGTGGCCCTCGGCGACCACCTCGTCGAGTTGCTCGAACAGCGCGTCGAGCTTCGCCGAGGGCACGGCCGAGTACTGCTCGGGGTCGATGAGCCCGGCGTGCAGGCTCAGCATGCGCAGCAGCGTCAGCGACCGGAACACGGTGAACCGGTTGCGGTCGAGATCTTCGATGAGTCCGAGCAGCTTCTGCCGTTCGAGCTGCAGGAACGCGTCGTAGATGCGCTGGTGCTCGGCGTCGAGCGAGACCGTCAGCACCTGTTCCTGCTTCGGCGGCAGCTCGGGTGCGACGACCTCCTTCGTGCGGCGCAGCATGAACGGGCGGATGCGGCGGCGCAGCGTCGCCAGCCGCTCGGCGTTGTGGTCGTTCTCGATCGGCCGGGCGAACCGCTCCGCGAACCCGGGAGCCGAGGGGAACAGGCCGGGCGCGACGATCTTCAGGAGCGCCCACAGCTCCATGAGGTTGTTCTCGACGGGCGTGCCCGTGACTGCGAGCCTGAAGGGGGCACGGATGTCGCGGGCCGCCGCGTTGGCCTTCGATGACGGGTTCTTCACGAACTGAGCCTCGTCGAGCACGAGGCCGGCCCAGTCGAGGCCCGCGAACTCGGGGGCGTCGAGGCGCAGGATCGCGTAACTGGTGACCACGATGTCGGCGCGAGCCGCGACATCCGCAAGTCGTGTGCGGCTCGCCGCCTGCGTCGTTGTGACCGACTCGACTCGGAGGCCCGGTACGAAGCGCGCGGCTTCGATCTCCCAGTTCGAGACGACGGAGGTCGGAGCGACGACGAGGAACGGCCGGCGGGCGGCCTCGTCGCTCGTCTCTTGCACGTGCGCGATCAGTGCGAGTGTCTGCGCGGTCTTGCCGAGGCCCATGTCATCGGCGAGGATGCCGCCGAGCCCGTGCTGGTGGAGGAACGCGAGCCAGCGGTAGCCCGCGAGCTGGTAGGGCCGGAGTTCCATGGCGAGCCCAGCGGGCGGCGCGATCTCTTCCACCCGGTCGGCCGCGCGGAGCCCCGCGACCGTCTCACGCCAGGCGACGGCCGTCTCCGACTCGTCGGCGAGGTCTTCGAACTCCGCCCAGAGGCTCGTCTGGTAGCGGCTGATGCGCAGCCCGACATCCCATTCGCGCAGCGACCCGGCCTCTTCGATGAGCTCTCGCAACGGGTCGAACACGGGCTGCTTCAGCGAGAGGTAGGTGCCGTCGATCAGCATGAGCTTCGCCCGCCCCTTGGCGAGCGCACTGAACAGCGGCCCGAACGGCACCCGCTTGCCCTCGACGGTGACGACCACACCGAGGTCGAACCAATCGGTGCGCTCGCTCTCGACGGTCGTGACCGTGAGCTTCGGCGCCTCGACCAGTTCGCGATAGGCCGGTGGGTCGCCGACGACGTCGACGCGCAGCTGCTCGAGTTCTTGCAGCCGCGGCAGCAGCCGCGCCGTGAACTCGGCGCTCGCGAGGCCGCGGAGCACCGCTCCGGCACGAAGGGCAGGTTCTGCACCGGGCGTCACCGAAGGCAGCCCGGCCGGGTCGTCGGCGAGCACAGCGGCAGCGGATGCCGCGACGAGCCGCTCTCGTTCGGGGTCGTGGAACTCGGCGTCGGGCGCGTCGAGGGCGAATCGCCGCCCGCCGTCGGCTTCCCATTCCCACTCGAGTCGTACCACGTGCTGCGGCTCGTGATGCATCGTGACGACGAGCGTCGCGGGCGGAAGCTCGGGCAGGTCGAAGCTTCCGTCGCCGCTGCCGACCTTGATCGAACGGGCGAGCGGCGCGTACTGCTCCTCGACGAACGCCGTGACCTCGGCCGACGGAACCACGATCGGCGACCGTCGCCGCACAGCCGCGCGCCCGGCAGGGGTCAACGGCGCGGCGAGCGGCGCGAGTGTGATCGTGCCGCGGGCGAAGTCGTACACGTAGACGCCGTGGTCGCCGATGAGTCGCACCAGGTCGGTGGGGTACACGTCTTCGCCGACGGTGACCGAGGGCGTGAGCACGAGATCGGGCTCGGGCTTCGGGCCGGCTGCGGATGCCGGCTCGAGATCGAGGCCGCCAGCAGGCGCGGGCTCGCGCTCGCCGCGACGAGCATCGAGGCCGATCACCGCGGCGCCCGCGACACTGACGATGCCCCGCGCCGTGGTGCCGACCAGTTCGATGCCGAGGCGAGGCGCCGACTCGAGCAAAGCCCAGAGAGTGTGACTCTCGTACTCGTCGAGCGAGATCCACGCCGACCCGAACTCGGCGAACGCGGAATGCCGCGTGCCCTTGAGTAGGGAGAACTCGGCGAACCATCTCGCCTGAGCCGGGTCGAATCCGCCGGCGTGGCCCTGGAACCCGACGTTCTGCCACGTGAGGTTTCCCTTGATCCACCCACCGCGCGTACCGCGCGTGACCGGGCGAACCGCGAGACGGTCGACGGATGCCGCAGACGACGCCGGCTCGTCGCGAGCCGACTGGCGACCGCTGCCGCGACGGGCGACTCGCTCACGCAGCTCGAACTGCAGCGCCAGCGGCTGGCGTGGAGCGGCGGCATCCATTTCGCCCGACCCGCCGGTTGCACCCGCGAGTGCCGCGAGCTCGCCGCGCCATCCGTCTTCCGCCGCGCCCTCCGCATCGCGCGACGCCGCCTCCGCGGCCTCGGATCGCGCACGACGGTGGTGTTCGGCAGCAGCGAGCAGCGTCGCGGCGACGTGCTTGCAGTTGCGGCCGACCGGGCACGTGCATGCGCCCGCGAGGATCGTCGCACGCCCCGGCATGCCGAGGTCGAGTTTCACGTTCGAGCGGTACGGCTCGGGCGCGGTGCCGCGAACGTCGGCGCTCAGCCGGAAGTGCGCGGGGTCCCAGGTGAGCGCGACGACGGCGCCGGCGCGTTCGGCGGTACGCCCCCTGCTCAGGTTCAGCGGACCGACGAATCTCGCGATCGCGAGCTCCTCCACGAACGGGTACGTGTCGACGGTCATCCTTCAATCGTCGCACCCTGCGCGGACACCGATGTACCGCGACTGCCATCGCGTTGCCCGACCTGCTACTCCATGGGCTCCGCACAGATCGCCGTCATCTCGGCGAGGTAGTCGGCATAGGGCTCGAGGCCGGCCTCGGCCCGCCGCTCCTCCAGCCCGGCCTGCGGTTCGATCGGTGTGGCCGGCTCCGGTCCGTCGGGTCCGCAACCGACCTGGGTGCCGAAGCGCTGCGGCTGGTCGTTCGCGACTGCTACCCGGTCTTCGAGGTAGGCGAGGTTGCCGGGAGATGCCTGGCCGATGTCGACCGCCGCGCGCAACAGCTCGAGTGCTTCGCGCTGGAACTCAGGATCGAGGTCCGAGTGCTGCGCGATCGCCCACGCGGCGTCCTCGCCGTCCGTGCCGACAAGCGCGATCGTCGGCCACCCGTGTTCGTCGACGATCTCCCTGAGCCGATCGGTGCGCTGCTGATCGCTCTCGCCGCTCGACCCGCCCGTACGATCCAGTTGATCGCGTTCGAGCATGGCAAGGAGTTCGTCGTGGAGCGACCGGTCGAACGACTGCGCTGACGCATCCGGCGACGCGCTACCGGTCGCGGTCGAATGGGTGGGGGGCGTCGACGGCAGGTTCGCCGTGCAGCCTGCGATGCCGGTCGATGCGACGACGACGCCGACGATGACCGCCGTGCGCCTCGCTGCACACCATCCGCCGCTCACGGTTCGCCCACGCCCCTCAACGGTCTCGAACTGACGGATGCGCGCTCGCCGAGGCCCGGATGCGCGCGATGCGACGCGCCGCCCACCGCCCGGTGAGGGGACCGATGACGATGAGGAGCGCCCACGTGTACCGCGCCCAATCGGCGCCGAACAGGTACGCGATGGGAATGGAGGCGAGGAACACCGCCGGGGTCGTCAGGGTGTCGAGCAGCTTGACGGTGTCGGCGCGGCGCGGGAGGGGATCCTTCACGACGCCATCGTGACGCGCCACGAAGAAGACCGCGGCCTGGGCCAGTACCGCCACGCTGATGTTCAGCGCGTATACCGACACCGCGAGCGGCTGGTCGGCGGTTTCCGAGTCGCTGATGCCCTGCGTCGAGAAGGGGATCAGCACGACGAAGGCGATCGCCACGAGACTCACCACGATGATGGCCGAGGTGATCGCGTCGAAGCCGGCGGCGATGCGATGATTCGCCCGCCAGAACACCGCGATCACCGCGAAGCTGATTCCGAAACCGAGGAGCTGCCAGCCGAGCCCGCTGTCGAGCAAGGTCGTCAGGCTCTCCCAATCGGATGCCGCGGGCGGGTCGATGTTCACGACGAGCAGGGTCAGTGCGATGGCGTAGACGGCGTCGAGGAACGCGAAAGTTCGCGCGAACTCGACGGAATCCCGTGGATACGTTCGCTCGTGCTCTGCTGCCGCGCTCACGGCACGAGTCTGCCGCGGGCGGGCGCCGCGCGGCATCCGACCCGCCGTTGTTCTGTGTCAGTCCCAGTCGGCCGCGTGCATCCAGCCGGCGATGTACGCACGCTCGTTCTCGCCGAGCCGCACGCCGAGGTGGGGCGTGCGGCCGGGCTCGAGCTCGCAGAGCTCGAAGATGCGGCGAACCACGACAGCTCGGAGCGGTGCATCGAGGTTCTCGAGCACTTCCATCTGCAGCGGGCGTTCGAGCATCGGCCACCAGAGCCCGATCGGCGGAAGCCCGTGCGAGCGCCGGGCGCGCTCGTCGTGCGCAGGGTCGTCGAGGATCGAGCTCATTGGGCGGCCTTCTCGCTCGTGCGGCCCGTCTCGGGGTCGCGGACGACGACCTGCTCGTTCGGGTCGGCGTCTTCTTCGGCCTGCTGGTGCTGCTCGACGGCGTCGACGGCCTGGTCGAGTTCGTCCTCCGGGCGCGATACGGAAGGGGCGGGATCGCTCATCGGTGTGTACTCCTCGTTCGAGTCGGCTACGGCATCCGGGCCGACATCATCGAAGCTACGCGCGTACGGTCCGTACCGAAAGGGATTGACCCTTCGAGGGGTGCGTGCTACCCGCGCAGGTGTGAGCCCGAACCGATTCAGTCCGAGACGGTTCAGCCCGAGACGGTTCAGCCGAGCACTTCGCCGAGATCGTACGCGACCGGGCGATCGATCTGCTCGAACGTGCAGGAGCGCGGCTCGCGATCGGGGCGCCAGCGCTCGAACTGGGCGGTGTGCCGGAAGCGCTCGCCCTCGAGCTGATCGAAGCGCACCTCGGCGACGAGTTCGGGGCGCAGGCGCACGAAAGAGACATCGCGGCCGGAGGAGAAGCGGCTGCGCTCGGTCTCGCCGGTGACCGCGCCGCCGTCGTCGCCGCGGACGACGTAGGGCTCGAGTTCGTCGATGAGCTCGAGCCGTCGCGCGTTGCTGAACGCCGACATTCCGCCGACGTTGCGCAACTGCCC
This sequence comes from Agromyces sp. Y558, assembly GCF_059445415.1. Taxonomy (NCBI): domain Bacteria; kingdom Bacillati; phylum Actinomycetota; class Actinomycetes; order Micrococcales; family Microbacteriaceae; genus Agromyces; species Agromyces sp. Y558. The sequence continues at coordinate 29,301 of NZ_JCAIUH010000004.1, read as the reverse complement.
CGAGTCGTCATACAGACCGAGGAGTATGGATCCGACTCCGTTGCCCGACGCATGGATGCGGTAGCCGAGGGCGACCACGTCGGCGGTACGGTGGTGCTTCGCCTTCAACATCACGCGCTTGCCGGGGGAGTACGGTGCCGCGAGCGGCTTGGCGACGACACCGTCGAGCCCGGCGCCCTCGAACTCCTCGAACCAGCGACGGGCGAGCGCGACATCGCTCGTGATGCGGGTCAAGCTGATCGGGTCGCCGAGTTCGCCGACGAGTCGCTCGAGCGCGGCCCGGCGTGCGGAGAACGGCTCGTCGATGAGCGAGACGCCGCCCTCCTCGATCAGGTCGAAGGCCACGAACATCGCAGGCGTCTCGTGGGAGAGCAGCTCGACCCGGCTCGCGGCGGGGTGGATGCGCTGCGAGAGCGCCTCCCAATCGAGGCGCGCGCTGCCGGTCGGCCCGGTGGCGACCACGATCTCGCCGTCGAGCACGCACGGCCCGGGCAGTAGGCGCGTGAACGCCTCCACGAGTTCGGGAAAGTACCGCGTGAGCGGCTTCGCCCCGCGGCTGCCGATCTCGACGTGCTCGCCGTCGAATGCGACGATGCCGCGAAAGCCGTCCCACTTCGGCTCGTAGGCGAGACCGCCGGCGACGGAGTCGGGCTCGGGCACGGTCGGCACGGCCTTGGCGAGCATGGGAGCGACGATCTCGTTGGGCGCCATGCCGACAACGATATGACCGGATGCGCCCGCTGGCGAGAGCGGGCGGCTCAGATCACCGGGCGGCAACGATATGACCGGATGCGCCCGCTGGCGAGAGCGGGCGGCTCAGATCAGGGGATGCGCCGCTGGCGAGAGCGGGCGGCTCAGATCACCGCGCGGAGCCCTGCGGAGAGCGCGGTGTGGTGCTCGAAGACGAGATTCGTCTCGGTGAGGGCGACGGCCGGGTTCGCCGAGAGGTTCTTCAGCACGAACTGCCGCACGTGATCGCTGTCACGCACGCGCACGTGAATGAGGAAGTCTTCGGACCCGCCGAGGAAGAAGAGTTGCGCGACCTCGGGTTGGGTGCGCAGCTCGTCGGAGATCTGCTCCATGAGGTGCCGGGCGCCAGGGCGGATGCGCACGCTGACGAGCGCCTGCAGATGGTAGCCGAGCGCGGCGGGGTCGATCTCGGCGGTGTAGCGCACGATGACCCCGCGCTCGCGCAGCGACCGCACCCGGGCGAGGCAGGTCGACGGGGAGATTCCGACGGCGCGCGCGAGGTCGACGTTCGGCGTGCGGGCGTTCTCGTGCAAACGGGCGATGATCTGACGGTCGACAGCATCGAGCACGACCGGCGTCGGTTCGGCGCCGGGTGCGCTGATCTGCGGTGCATCGGGCATCGAGACGTCCTTGATTCGAATGAGTGCAGCGGATGCATCGATTCTACCGAATTCTGTGCGGATGATCTTCCGGCCGGTCGAACAACCAGCGAAAATGATGACACTCACCATCACGACATTCGGCCCACAGCTATCGGAGCAACCCATGCGCATCGGCGTGCCCGCAGAGATCAAGAACAACGAGTTCCGCGTCGCGATGACGCCGGCCGGGGTGCACGCGCTCGCGGGGCGCGGTCACGACGTCGCGATCGAGGCCGGAGCCGGCACGGGCGCCGGTTGCCTCGACGCCGAGTACGCCGCCGCGGGCGCCACGATGGTCGCGACCGCCGCGGAGGCGTGGTCAGCCGACCTCGTGCTGAAGGTCAAGGAGCCGATCGCCGCCGAGTACGGCTTCCTCCGCGACGACCTGACGCTCTTCACCTACCTCCACCTCGCGGCCGACCTGCCGCTCACTCGGGCGATCCTCGACTCGGGCGTCACTGCGATCGCGTACGAGACCGTGCAGCTCGCCGACCGGTCGCTCCCGCTCCTCACCCCCATGAGTGAGGTCGCGGGCCGCCTCGCGCCCCAGGTCGGCGCCGCCGAGCTGCTCGCTTCGAGGGGCGGCCGCGGCGTGCTCCTCGCGGGCGTTCCTGGCACCTCGCCCGCCAAGGTCGTCGTCATCGGCGGGGGCGTCGCTGGCGAGCAGGCAGCCGCGACCGCACTCGGCCTCGGCGCCGACGTCACCGTGTTCGACATCTCCCTGCCGAAGCTGCGCGAGATCGACGCCCGCTACGACCACCGCATCCACACGCTGGCGTCGTCGCCGTACGAGATCGCGCGCCAGCTGAGGGACGCTGACCTCGTGGTCGGCGCAGTGCTCGTGCCGGGCGCCGCGGCACCGAAGGTGGTCAGTGACGAGATGGTCGCCGCGATGAAGCCGGGCTCAGTGCTCGTCGATATCGCGATCGACCAGGGCGGATGCTTCGAGGGTTCGCGCCCGACCACGCACGCCGACCCGACGTTCCGCGTGCACGATGCGATCTACTACTGCGTCGCCAACATGCCCGGTGCGGTGCCCGCGACTTCGACGCCTGCGCTCACGAACGCGACTCTGCCGTACACGCTGAAGATCGCCGACCTCGGCTGGGAGGCCGCCCTCGCCGCCGACCCCGCGCTCGCCAAGGGGCTGAACGCGACGGCCGGCCGCCTGACGAATGAGGGAGTCGCCGCCGCGCACGGACTCGAACTCGCGTCGATCTGACCTGCGCGGCGGTCGAGTAGCCTCCGTCAGGGTCGCATCGAGACCTCGCGAGGGGTCTCGATACGCGCTTCGCGCTACTCGACCCGACGGGTCTCGATACGCGCTTCGCGCTACTCGACCGGCGGGGGCTCTGTGCACTAGACCGACGGAGTGTCGAGGGTGACCGGCAGGCCCGCCCGGTGCCACGCCACGATGCCGCCCTCGACGTTCACAGCGTCGACGCCCTGCGACTCGAGGTACGCCACGGCTTGCGCGCTGCGCCCGCCCACATGGCAGATCACGTAGACGGTCGTGTCACGAGGCACTTCGCCGACTCGGTCGACGAGCTCGCCGAGCGGGATGTCGAGCGTGCCATCGATGCGGGCCTGTGTCAGCTCGTGCGGCTCGCGCACATCGAGGATGACGGCGTCGGCGATCGCGTGCACGTCGTGGGGAATGGCGGATCGCATCGGAGCTCCTGGAGTGGTCGGCGAGGGTGCCATCCAACGTTACCCGGGGTCTCAGTCCTCAGCGCTGCGGCGATGCTGCCATGGATTCCGCGTGGTACCACGTATGGTGTCCGTGTGCGGCGGCTCGATCGAAATCACGACGAGGAGGACATCCTCAACTCCGAGACCGATGCTGCCGCAGAACAACTCACACCGGATCCCATGCGACACGACCTGACCAGCCCTGACGGCCTCAGCCTCGGCGACCCCGAACTCGTCGCGGGCAATGTCGCCGAGCCCGCGTGGCATCGCTGGCACAGTGAGCTCGCCGGCGTCGGCGGCCGCTCGCCGCTTGCCCGATTCATCGACACTCCGCGCACTCGCATCGAGCTCTCGACGACGCATCCGGGGGGCCTGCCGCAGTTCATCACCGGCAAGTCGACCTTGCTCTCGAGTCTGATCCGCGACGAGCTGGCCCTCCGCAACGCCCGACTGGCCGCTGCCGAGATCACCCAGAAGGGTATCGAGTTGCGCTCCGTGCGCGGCATCGAGTCGGTGCATCTGGCCATCGGGCTCGCGTCGTGGCGCAACGCCGGTGAAGAGTACCTCGCCCCGGTGCTGCTGCGGCCGCTCGCCGTCCGTCGTTACGGCCGTGACTTCGAGCTGAAGCTCAAGGGCCAGCCATTCCTGAACCCCGCCCTCGCCCGCGAGCTTCGCGAGCAGTTTCAGATCACGCTCGACGCCGAAGCCTTCGTCGCCCTCGCCATCACCAACGGCGTGTTCAAGCCGCAGCCGGTGATCGACCGGCTTCGGGGCCTCACGAGCCACCTGCCCTGGTTCCACGTGGCCCCGCGGCTCGTCGTGTCCTCGTTCGCCGAGGTCGGGCCGTCGATGGCAGCGGATGCCGCGAAACTCGACCACCCCGTCATCGATGCGATCGCCGGCAACCCCGCTGCTCGCGCGATCGTCGTCGCAGCGACGGGTGAACGAGTGCGCGCGGTGTCGCAGGATGCCCGCCCACCGTCGACCGACACCCTGCTGCTCGACGCCGACCCCGAACAGGAGCAGGCCGTCGCCGAGATCGAGGCCGGCAACTCGGTCGTCGTGAAGACCCTGCCCGGCACCGGCGGCACTCAGACGATCGTGAACGCGATCGGTGCACTCGTCGCGAAAGACAAGCGCGTGCTCGTCGTCGGAGCGCGCCGAGCGAGCCTCGACGGCATCGCCCACCGGCTCGGCCAGGTCGGGCTGGGCGGCGCCGCGGTGACGACCGCCGGCCTTCGCCGCGAACTCATCCAGTCGATCTCGCGCAACGAGAAGGCCGAGCGACCGAGAGTCGCCGACGTCGACGACGCACTCGTTCGCCTGCGGAAGGTGCTCCTCGACTATCGAACGGCGCTCACCCGCAGCGACCCCGATCTGCACGTCTCAGTGCTCGAAGCGCTCGGCGAGCTCGCGCGTCTCGCGCTCGCGCCCGAGTCGCCATCGACCACCGCGCGGCTCGACCATCACGCGCTCGTCGCGATCGCCGACGGCCGTGACGAAGTCGCTCGCGACCTCGCTCGTGCGGCAGCGCTCGGCGAATTCCGTTACGGCCCAGGCGATTCGCCGTGGTACGGCGCCTCCTTCACCTCGTCCGATGAGGCGAGCACTGCGCACGGTCTCGCGAAGCGCCTCTCGGCGACTGACCTGCCGCGACTGCTCGATCGCGGCCGCGCTCTCATCGCGCAGACCCGCGTGCGCGAGTTCGAGTCGGTGGCCGAGCTCGGGGTGTTCCTCAGGCTGCTGCTCGACGTGCGCGAGACGCTCGACCGGTTCCAGCCCGCCGTCTTCGACCGTCCGCTCGGCGAACTCATCGCCGCGACGTCCTCGCGGCGCGACTCGCCAGGCATGTCGGGTGCGAATCGCCGGCGTCTGCGCCGGCACGCGCTCGAATACGTGCGCCCCGGCGTGCACGTCACCGACCTGAACTCCGCCCTCCGCGGCATCCAGCAACAGCGCACGCTCTGGCAGCGCTACTCGGAGGCAGGGGCGATCCCCGGCGTGCCGGTCGGCATCGACGACGTGCACGTCGCCTACCAGCACGTCGCCACCGATCTCGCAGCCCTCGACGCCCCGCTCGGCATCGTCGGCACGCCGCGGCAGCTCGCCGCCCGACCGGTGCGCGAGCTGATCTCGACGCTCGCCGGACTCGCCGCCGAGTCCGAAGTTCTGACCAACCTGCAGGAACGCACTGCGGTGCTCGGGCGCCTTCGCGACCTGGGTCTCGACCCGCTGCTGCTCGACCTCGCCAAGCGCCATGTGCCCGAGCGGGCCGTCGCGGCCGAGCTCGACCTGGCCTGGTGGCAGTCGGTGCTGGAATCGGTGCTCGCCGGCGAGAAGGCCCTGCTCGGTGCGAACACGACGGTGCTCGACCGGCTCGAAAGCGATTTCCGGCTCGTCGACGAAGCCCATGCCTCCGCCGCCGGGCCGCAACTCGCATGGCGGCTCGCCGAAAACTGGAAGGTCGCGCTCGTCGACCATCCCGACGAGGCAGGTCGATTGAAGCGGATGCTCCGTGGCGATCGTGTACGCCCCGAGGCCCTGCAGGCTGACGCACCGCACCTCTTCCGCGCGCTGGCCCCCGTCTGGCTCGCGTCGCCCTACGACGTTGCTGCGATCGACGACTCGATCGGATTCGACACGGTCATCCTCGTCGATGCCGGCGCTACGAGCATCGCCGAGAACCTCGGTGCGATCCGCCGCGCGAAGCAGGTCGTCGCGTTCGGCGACCCCGTGACTCAGACGCCGACCGTCTTCGAGACCGGTATCGACGACGTCGAGCAGTCGGGCGCGCCGGCGACGGAGCACGGCGTCGACGCCCTCCACGCCGATTCCGCCCTCGCCCGCCTCGGCGAGCTGCTGCCCACGCTCACGCTCACTCGCAGCTACCGGGCGGGCGGCGCAGACCTCGCCGAACTCGTCAACAACCGCTTCTACGCGGGGCGCATCGTGTCGTTGCCATGGGCCGGCAGCTTCCTCGGCCACGGCAGCCTCGCTCTGCACTACGTCTCGGGCAATGGCCTGCCCGACTCGGTGACGGGCACGGTCGAGTCGATCGACTCCGAGGTCGCGAAGGTCGTCGAGCTCGTCATGGAGCATGCGGTGAAGCGCCCGCGCGAATCGCTCATGGTCATCACAGCGAGCACGAGGCATGCCGCCCGCGTGCACCAGTCGGTGCTCGCCGCGTTCGCCAAGCGCACCGACCTCTCCGATTTCATCCTGAAAGATCGGGCGGAACCGTTCACCGTACTCACCCTGGAGCAGGCCGTGGCGCAGAGCCGTGACCGGGTGATCTTCTCGGTCGGCTACGGTCGCACACCGCACGGCCGCCTGCTCTCGAGCTTCGGCTCGCTCGGCGAACCGGGTGGAGACCGCCTGCTCGCGGTCGGCATGACCCGCGCCAGGCGATCGATGGACCTCGTCTCGGCGTTCCGCCCCGACGACATCGACGAAGACCGGCAGAGCCACGGCGTGCTCGCCCTCGCGAACGTACTCACGCAGACCGAGGAGCGCGCGGCAGAAGCCGACGAGACCGGCGACGCGCCATCGATGCTGCACGATCTCGCGGCGAGACTCGAGCGCCGCGGTATCCGGGTGAGCGTCGGTCACCGTGGCCGGCTGGCGCTCGCCGCCGCGAGCGCAGGCAAGGCCGTCGTCGTCGAGACCGACGACGCGCTCACCGGTCTCAGCCTTCGCGAGTCGCTCCGGCTGCGCCCCGACGTGTTGCGCCGTCTCGGCTGGCACTATCTGCGGGTGCACAGCTTCGAACTCTTCGGCGACCCCGAGGCGGTCGCCTCGAGGGTCGCGTCACTGCTCGGACGGCCCGAGGCCGAGCAGTCGACGGATGCCGCAGCCGCGCACCGATGACCGAGGAACCACGTCAGCGCGTCGAACGTGCGGCGGGCCGGGCACGCCGTGCCAAGCTCACGCCGGCACCGGGCTCAGATCCGTCGCCGGAGGTGCCGGTCGACCGCCCTGACGGACCAGCGCCGACCCAGACGGAGAAGGCCGGCCCCGCGTCATCCGATGACGAACGATTGACGCGGGACCGGCCGCCTCACTGGAAGCAGACCTGATCAGTCGCGGTGGGCTCCGCTGCCACCCCGCGCCTCGGCGAGGAGGTCGCGGATCTGCGTCAGCAGCTCGGCCTCGGTGAGTGGCTCGTCGGTCGGTTGTCCGGCCGCTGCCTTCGCTGCCTGACGCTCTCGGAACGTGTTCATCGGGAGTACGAAGACGAGATAGACGACGAGTGCGACCGCGAGGAAGGTGATGATCGCGGCGAGGACGGCGCCGAATTTGAGCTGCGCGTCGCCGACTGCGACGATCATCGCGTCATTGAGGCTCTCGGCGTTGAACAGGAGTCCGACGAGCGGATTGATGAGGCTGTCGACGAGCGCATTCACGACTGCGGTGAACGCGGCACCGATGACGACCGCGACGGCGAGGTCGATGACATTGCCTCGCGTGATGAAATCCCTGAAACCCTTGAGCATGGTTCCTCCTGGAGTCGAGGCCGCGTGGGTGGCCTCCTTCAGGCCACGCTAGCGGAGGAGTTGCCGCCCGTCGATGATGACGATCCGGAACCGCTTGCGGAGGATCCGCCACCGGAGCCCGACGAGCCGGAGCCGCCCGAACCGGACCCGCCCGAACCGGACCCCGACGAGCCGGAGCCCGAGCCGGACTCCGACGAGCCGCTCGATCCGCCGGAGCCGGCCTTCGAACCCGACCCGGATCCATCGCTCCGCGAATCGGTGCTGTAGAAGCCCGATCCATTGAACGTCACGCCGATCGTGTTGAAGAGCTTGCGCAGTTTGCCGCCGCAGACCTCGCAGACGCTCAACGTGTCGTCGGTGAACGCCTGGTGGATGTCGAAGGCGTTGTCGCACTCGGTGCAACGGTAGGAATACGTGGGCATGGAGCTTCTTCCGATTTCTGGTCGCGCGCCGGCACCGGGCCGGTCAGAACGCGATGATGCGTGTGGGCGTCACGACGCCGTTCACGGGCTGGTCGTGCACTTCGCGGGGCACGGTCTCGATGAACTCGCTGTCGAAGACGACGGCGTACACCGGAGGACATTTTCCCATTGATCCGAGGGTTTTGTCGAAATAGCCCCGACCCCAGCCGAGCCGCATGCCGGTCGCATCGATCGCCGCTGCCGGCACGATGATGAGGTCGACGTCGTTGATCGCCATCGGGCCGAGCAGTTCACCGACGGCCTCCGGCATGCCGTAGAGGCCGGGCGTCTCGGTCTCCTCCTCACCGACCGTCCAGTCGAGCAGGCCGTCTTCGCGCGTCACCGGGAACAGCACGCGGATGCCACGGGCCTCAGCCCAGTTCACGAACGGTCGGGTGTCGGGCTCGGTCGGCATCGAGAGGTAGCACGAAATGGACTCGGCCTCGGTCGATCCGATCAGCTCTTCGAGCCGAGCGGTGAAGCCTTCGGTCGCAAGCTCGCGCTCATGCGCAGGCATGTTCTGCCGGCGTTCGCGGAGTTCCGCGCGGAGTACGCGCTTCTGGACATCCGGATCCTCGGGCATGGCACACATCCTAGGCGGATGCAGCTGCGCTCGCCCCGCGCCCCGTGTGCTAGGCGGTCCCGACCGTTACGCTCGAATGCATGACCTCACGCATCACGAAGGCCGTCATCCCCGCAGCCGGACTGGGGACCCGCTTCCTGCCCGCGACCAAGGCCATGCCGAAAGAGATGCTGCCCGTCGTCGACAAACCCGCGATCCAGTACGTCGTCGAGGAGGCGGTCGAAGCCGGACTCACCGACGTGCTCATGGTGACGGGGCGCAACAAGAATGCGCTCGAGAACCACTTCGACCGAGTGGCGGAGCTCGAGGCGACCCTCGAAGCGAAGGGCGACACGGCCAAGCTCGCGAAGGTGAACGAGTCCACCGACCTGGCCGACATGCACTACGTGCGTCAGGGAGACCCGCTCGGTCTCGGCCACGCGGTGCTCCGCGCCCACATGCACGTCGGAGACCAGCCGTTCGCCGTGCTGCTCGGTGACGACATCATCGACGCCCGCGACACGCTGCTCACCCGCATGCTCGACGAGCAGGTCGCGAGGGATGCCTCGATCGTCGCGTTGCTCGAGGTCGACCCCGATTCGATCCACCTCTACGGCGCTGCCGCCGTCGAGCCCACCGACGATCCCGACGTCGTGCGCATCACCGGAATGGTCGAGAAGCCCGCGAAGGAGGTCGCACCGTCGAACTTCGCCGTCATCGGCCGGTACGTGCTGAAGCCCGAGGTGTTCGCGATCCTCGAGCAGACTCCGCCCGGCAAGGGCGGCGAGATCCAGTTGACCGACGCGCTCATGACGATGGCGAACGATGTCGAGGGCACCGGCGGTGTCTACGGCGTCATCTTCCGCGGGCGCCGCTACGACACGGGTGACAAGCTCGATTACATCAAGGCGGTCATCCAGCTCGCCGTGGATCGTGACGATCTCGGCCCCGAGCTGCGCCCATGGCTCGTCGAGTACGCTGCAGGACTCGATACAGTCTGAGCATGCCCGCAGTCGCCGTTCCCACGTTGCGCGACGGAGACGTCACGCTGCGCCCGATCCGAGTTCGCGATGCGAAGTCGCTCGAACGGGTGCTGCTGGCCAATCGCGGATGGCTGCGGCAGTGGGAGGCGACGTATCCGGGCGGCGGCTCGGTCATCGACACACGTTCGAGCATTCGAAATCTCCTGGCGCATACCCGTTCCGGTCATGCCCTCGCGTTCATCATCGAATTCGAGGGTGAAATGGTCGGCCAACTGAACGTGTCGTCGATCACGTACGGTTCACTCTCCTCGGCGGCGATCGGATACTGGGTCGCGCAAGACGTGGCGGGGCGAGGCATCACGCCGACGGCCGTCGCGCTCGCGACCGACTACTGCTTCGGCGTGCTTCGCCTGCATCGCATGGAGATCTGCATCCGCCCCGAGAACGGTCCGTCGCTGCGCGTGGTCGAGAAGCTTGGCTTCCGCTATGAGGGATTCCGGCGGCGCTTCATCCACATCGATGGCGCATGGAGCGACCATTTCGCGTTCGCGCTCGTGTCCGAAGAGGTACCCCGGGGAGTCCTGCGGCGCTGGCGTGAAGGGCGGGTGACCGAAGGGGTCGCGCGGGTGAACGCAGAGGACCGCGCGGCATCCGCCCACCCCCTGCCGCTCGCCGATCGATGAACACGCGGGCGTCGAGTACGGCTGAAGGCATGCAGTGATCTAGCGTTGTCCCATGGACGTGATCGGTGGGGGACTGCTCGTGGCTGTGGCAGCCGCGCTGTGGATCGCGTACCTCCTGCCGAGCTGGCTGGGGCGCCGCCAATACCTCGCGACCGAGCGCAATGCCGTTCGCCTCCAACAGACCCTCCGCATCCTCGCCGAGACCGCAGAGACGCCCGAACCCGTTCGAGTCGAAGCGACGGCCCGCGAGGTCGCCACCCAGCAGCGCATCCTCCAGCAGCGTGAAGCCACGGCCAGGCTGACCGCCGAAGCAGCCGAGCAGCAGGCACTCGCCGAGTTCCGCGCAGCAGAAGAGGCAGCGGATGCCGCGCGCGGTCGTGCGGTTGAGGCGCTCGCCACCGGGGCCGCTGTCAGCGAGCCGATCTCCGTGGTCACGCACGCCGCTGCAGAAGCGCCCAAGTCGTCGACGAGCGAACGCGGCACGGTCGGCACCGGCGCAGCCGCCCGCCGTGCGCTTCGGCGCAAACGAGCGCTGTGCTCGCTCGTGTTGCTGGTCTCGCTCGTCACGCTCGTCGCCGGCGGCATCGCCGCTGCGTTCGGCGCGACGCTCATCGTGCCTGCCGTCGGCGCCCTCGGTGTCGTACTCGCGATCGCCGGTGTCGCCCGACTCGCTCGCGTGCGCCCGGCCGTCGCCGGCGCGTCGCGACCCGCGCGTACCGTCGAAGCTGCGACATTCGAACCGATCGATCTGCCCGAAACAGAGCCGCTCACCGAGAGCTGGACCCCTCAGCCGCTCCCGCGACCGCTGCACCTCTCACGCGGCACGATCGCTGCGACGGCGATGGCCTCCATCGAAGCCGCAGCAGAGTTGAAGCGCGCCGGGGCCGGCGATGACATCGCGCGCAGGGCCGCCGAGCTCGTGCCCGAGGTGCCCGTCATCAGGCCGGTCGCGCCGGCTGCGGCATCCGCTGACCGTGCTCGGCAGGTAGCGGGGGCACTGCGTGAGAACGCTCCCGCGAGTCCGTATGCCCGCATGGGTATCGTCGATGACACGCGACCAGGCATCGACGATCTCGATGCCGTGCTGCGCCGCCGTCGACAGGCAGGCTGACGGCCGCACTGGTCCGAGTCGCCACTCGCGAGATGATAAGCTCTTTCTCGCTCGGGCCCATGGCGCAGTTGGTAGCGCGTCTCGTTCGCAATGAGAAGGTCGGGGGTTCGAATCCCCCTGGGTCCACCAATCCGAAGCGACAGTCCTGCCCCGTTCGAGAGGCAGGGCTGTTGCCGTCTCCGGCAGTGGCACGGTGCTGGGGCAGACGTTCGATGCGATCCTCGAGCGCGCCCGGGCCAACACCATGGAGCCGGTGCCCGGTACCGACGAACCATTCGCGATCGTCGGGCGATCTCAGCGATGCGCGCGCTCCGAGCGCGGGCCGGAGCACACCGGGCATATGGTGGAACGGATGTCGCAAGCGCCTGAGACCCGGTCGATCACATTGCCCGAGGGGCACCGGTGGCGCGCGTACTGGGTGTGCGTCGCCGTCGCGGCGCTGACGATCCTCGACCTGTCGAAGGTGAACGTCGGCCTCCCGGCGATCGAGGAGGCCTTCGGCGCGGGTTCCACCGAGCTTCAGCTCATCGTGGCCGGCTACGTGCTCACCTTCGGGCTGACGCTCGTGCCGGCCGGGCGCATCGGCGACCAGCGTTCGCGCAAGACCCTCTTCGTCGTGGGTCTCAGTCTCTTCACGATCACGAGTCTCGTTGCGGCGCTCGCACCGAACGTCACGGTACTCCTCGTCGCCCGGCTGTTGCAGGGCGTCGCCGCCGGCATCCAGATGCCGCAGGTGCTCGGCATCATCCAAGAGCTCTTCACCGGCAAGGAGCGCGGCAAGGCATTCGGCCTGTTCGGCGCGACGATCGGCCTCGCGACCGCGTTCGGACCGACGCTCGGTGGCCTCGCGATCGCGATCGGGGGCGCCGAAGACGGCTGGCGCGGCATCTTCTGGATGAACGTGCCGCTCGCGCTCGCCGCGATCGCGGCCGCGATCTGGCTGCTGCCGGTCACGAGGCATCCGTCGACGAAGCCGTTGTCGCTCGATCCGGTCGGGCTCGCGCTGTTCGCGGTGACCGTCATCTCGCTCTTGTGGCCATTCCTCTTCACGACGGGCTCGCCGAGCGATGACCCGGCCCGATGGTGGGTGCTCGTCGTCTTCGTCTTCGCGATCACGGCCTTCATCGCGTGGGAGCGGCGCTACACGGCATCCGGCAAGCACCCGCTCGTGCCGCTCACGCTCTTCGGCGTGAGCTCGTTTCGAAACGGCACGGCGCTCGCGAGCGTGTACTTCGCCGCGATGCCGTCGATGTTCCTGCTCACGACCCTCTACCTGCAGCTCGGGCTCGGGCTCGAAGCCGTCTTCGCGGGCATGGTCAGCATCGGCTTCGCGCTCATGAGCGCGGTCGGGTCATGGGTCGGCGGCACGCTCGTGAACCGCCTCGGGCGGCCGCTGGTCGTGTGGGGCCTCGCGCTGCTCCTCGTCGGCATCGGACTGCTCGTGTTGTTCGCGATCGTGACGCCGCCTGAGGTGACGCCGTGGGCGATGGCGGGTGCGATGGTGGTCGGCGGTGCGGGCGGTGGTCTCGTCGTCTCGCCGAACCAGACGCTCACGCTCATGGACATCCCGGTGAAGCAGGGTGGCTTGGCCGGCTCGGTCGGTCAGCTCGGCCAGCGCATCGGCACGGCGATCGGCACGGCGGTGACGCTCTCGCTCTTCTACTCGACGATCTTCCGCGAGTCCGACGGCGATCCCGACCTCGCCGTCTACCACGACGCCTACGGCGTGGGCATGCTCGCTGTGGCCATTCTCGTCGCGATCGCCTTCGCGATCGGCGTGGCCGATCTCGGGGCGCGTCGGCGTCAGCGCAGCGCACTCGGCGGAGCGGACATCGGCGAGGCCTGACCGCGCAGTTGGCTGACCGCGCAGATGCCCGACCGCCCGAATACCTGATCGCCTCAGCGGAGAGCGAGGATTCGAGTGCGTTCCGGCTTGTCGTAGTGTTCGATGGCCGCCCGAAGTGCGGTACGCGGCATCGTCGCCGCGTGCGCGTCGACGAACGAGGTGAGACGTGCCCGGTCGAGGTCGCCCGCCGCGCGGAGCACCCACCCGAGCGCCTTCTGCACGTACGGTTCCGCATCGTCGGCCAGCATCTCGGCGAACCGGTACGCATCGTCGAGTTCGCCGCGGCGGAGGAAGGTGAAGGTCGCCACGAGCGCGGTGCGGCGTTCGGGCCAGAACGCGGATGCCGCGAGCCCGTCGAGCGGCGCCCGATCACGTTCGAGCAGGTAGCCGCCGACGACATCGCGAGCGGCGAGGTCGACGAGGTCCCACTGGTCGATGCGGTCGTGTCGCCGGAGGTAGAGCTCGTACAGCTCGGTGCGCCGGGCCTCGGGGGTCTTTGCACGTGCAGCCGACTTGCCCATGATGCTGCAGGCGAGCGCGCGCACTTCGTGCGTCGGTTGCTCGAGCAACGTCTCGAGCTCTTCCGGCGCGAGCTCGAGGGCCGACTTGGCGAGCTCGAACACCGCGCCCATGCGCACCCCGATGAACGGCGCGTCGGGGTCGGGCGGGAAGTACTTCGTGTACTTCTCACGCTCTTCGTCGCTCGCGAGCCCTTCGAGCGTCGCGATCAGCCCCGCGGCATCCGTCATCGACGCCTCTCGTCTTCGGGGATCAGCGTACGGCGGCGGATGCCTCGGCGACAGGGCTGTCTGAGAACGCGAGTTCGGCACGAACGCGAGGAATCCGACGATCGCAGCGACCGGTCCGAGCCTGACAGCGCGCGACATGGAGGCTCCTTCGCGATGGGTGCATCACACCCTCCCTGTGCCTCAAGCGGCCAGATGGGCGGCGGGCGTGAGGAGAGCCGCGAGCTCGCCGGCGGAGAGTTCACGGCCGAAGGCGGGGTGGCCCGGCTCGAGGGCGACGCCGTGGATGAGGTCGCCGCCGTCGACCGGATCGAACCCGAGGTCGTCGATGATCGCGGCGACGACGGCGCGTGCTTCGCGGTCGTCGCCGACGACCGCGAGAGCCCGACGAAGCGGGGAGCCGGCTTCCATGGTGTCATCTTCCATCTCGTGGTATCCGAGGTGGTTCAGGGACTTGACGACGCGGGCGCGAGGGTTGCGGGCGGCGTTGATCTCGCTCGTCGTGCGCGGGTCGTGGTCGATCTCGGCGATGTTGCCGTCGACCGGGGGCCAGTAGTTCATGGCGTCGACCACGATGCGTCCGTCGAACTCGGGCCACGGCACGGTGCCCGCCTTGCTGAACGGCACGGCGACGATGATGACGTCGGCGGTGTGTGCCAAAGTCTCTGGCGTGGTGACCTCGGCGCCGGGAGCGACGACTTCGACCAGCAGCTCGAGGGCGGTCTGGCGCGGCGAGCCGGCGATGAGCACGCGGTGGCCGGATGCGACGAGCAGCCGGGCGAGAGCGGTGCCCACCTTGCCCGCGCCGTAGATTCCGATGATCGGCCGATCCGTCACGCTTCGATTCTCCCATCCATCGGCGCATTCGATCGATGCGTCGTCATGGAATGGAACGTGCGCTGCGCGGAGTGCATTCCCGCGGCGTGACCGCGGGGGATCCGGGGAATAGTCTCGACCTCACGGGAGTTCCGCCATGTGCATGCAGAGGCATGGAACCACGGAAGGGGAACAGGATGCCTGAGCGCTACGAGTTCGGACTCGACACCTTCGGCGACATCACGATCGGGCCCGATGGGGCCCCCTTGCCGCACGCGCAGGTGTTGCGGAACGTCGTCGAGGAGGCGGTGCTCGCCGACCGGCTCGGCCTCGATTTCTTCGGCATCGGAGAGCACCATCGTGAGGAATTCGCCGTCTCGGCGCCCGAGGTCGTGCTCGGCGCGATCGCGGGGCGCACCGAGCGCATCCACCTCGGCTCGGCCGTCACCGTGCTGAGCTCCGACGATCCCGTGCGCGTCTTCCAGCGTTTCGCGACCCTCGACGGCGTCTCGGGTGGGCGGGCGGAGGTCATCCTCGGCCGCGGCTCGTTCATCGAGTCGTTCCCGCTCTTCGGTTTCGAGCTGAACCAGTACCAAGAGCTCTTCGACGAGAAGCTCGACCTCTTCGCCGCGCTGCTCCCGCAGGAGCCCGTCACCTGGAACGGCGATCTCCGAGCGCCGCTCACCGAGCAACTCGTGTTTCCACGCGTCGAGCACGGCCGGCTGAAGACCTGGATCGGTGTCGGCGGCAGCCCCGAATCGGTCGTCCGCGCTGCGCGCTACGGCCTGCCGCTCGTGCTCGCGATCATCGGCGGCAGCCCGGCCAGGTTCGCCCCGCTCGCCGACCTCTACCGCCGTGCCCTCGCACAGTTCGGCAATCCGCTGCAGCCGATCGCGATCCACTCGCCCGGCTTCATCGCCGACCGCGATGACGAGGCGCTCGACACGCTCTGGCCGCACTACAAGATCATCATCGATCGCATCGGCCGCGAACGCGGCTGGGGGCCGGTCAGTCGTGAGCACTTCGAAGACGAGGCAGGCCCGAACGGCGCGCTGTACGCGGGCTCACCCGAGAAGGTGGCCGTGAAGATCGCCGGGGCGATGCGCTCGATCGGGGCGACCCGCTTCGATCTCAAGTACTCCAACGGCGGGCTGGGGCACGAGGCGATGATGCACAGCATCGAGCTGTACGCCACCGACGTGGTTCCGCGCGTTCGCGAACTCCTCGCCGGCGCCGATGCCGCCGATGCCGAACTCGCGGCGGTCGCTGACCTCGGTGCTGCAGATCGAGCGGATGCCGCGGCATCCGCCGACCGGCCGCTCGACTGAACCGGCGGGCCCTGCCGGTTGAGCCTGTCGAAACCGGCCCTACCGCCCGCTCGAGGGCTCGACCCGCAGCCCGCTTCGGCACTCACACGGGAGGTGGCGCGGCGCTTGACGCCGCTGACGGCCGCCGTTTGCGCACGGCTGCCCTGAACCACGTCGCCTCGGGCAGCCTCGCGAGGAACGTGCCAGCGATGATCGTGATGAGCACATAGCCGGTGGCGAGCGGCGCGAGCTCCGGCGCCACCCCTGCGCCGACCGCGAGCCCTGCGATGACGATCGAGAACTCGCCCCGGGGTGCGAGGGTGAGCCCGGCGCGCCACTGGCCGAGCGTGCCGACTCCGGCGCGTCGGGCCGCATACGCGCCCGTGATGAGCTTCGTGATGATCGTCACGAGCGCGAGAGCCAGGGCTGCGGGCAGCATCGACAGCAGCGCGGACGAATCGGTCGTGAGACCGAAGAAGACGAAGAAGATGGCGGCGAACAGATCGCGGAGTGGCGTGAGCACCTGGCTCGCGTTGGCCGCGACTCGGCCCGAGAGCGCGATGCCCACGAGGAACGCGCCGACCGCGGCGGACACGCTGACCTCGGCGGCCAGGCCGGCGACGAGCATCGTGAGCCCCAACACGCCGAGCAGCAACGGCTCGTGCTGGTCGGCCGGGAACAGGCGCGACACGATGTGCCCGTGGCGTAGCGCGATGTAGAGGAGCAGAGCGACGACTCCGACGGCGATCGCGACCGCGATGGATCCCTGCAAGAGGCTCACTCCCACGACCAGCGCCGAGAGCACCGGCAGGTAGAACGCCATCGCGAGGTCCTCGATGACGAGCACCGCGAGGATCGACGGGGTCTCGCGGTTCGAGAGACGCCCGAGGTCGCGGAGGAGCTTGGCGATGACCCCCGATGACGACACCCAGGTCACGCCCGCCATGGCGACGGCGGCGACCGGCCCCCACCCGAGGAGCAGCGCGAGCACGGCGCCCGGTGTGGCGTTCAGCGCTGCATCGAGGAGGCCGGCGGTGCGCGCCGACTTCAGGCTCCCGAACAGCTCGGAAGCGGTGTACTCGAGACCGAGCAGTGCAAGCAGAAGGATGACGCCGATCTCAGCGCCGGTCTCGAAGAACTCGGAGCTCGCGTCGAGTCGGATCAGTCCGCCATTGCCGAAGGCGAGGCCGACGACCAGGTAGAACGGGACCGGCGAGATGCCGAGCGCGTTGGCAAGGCGACCGAGCAGACTCATGCCGAGAAGCAGCGCGCCGACTTCGATGAGGAGCAGCGTGGTCTCGTGCATACGCCGGGCCTCAGTCGGGGCCGTTGGCGAGCAGGCGGGCTACTCCGTCGAGTCCTTCACGAGTTCCGACGACGACGACGACGTCACCCGCGCGCAGCATCTCTGCCGGCGTGGGTGAGGGGATGATCGTGCCGTCGCGAACGATGGCCACGATCGAGGCGTGCGTGCGAGTGCGGGCCTTCGTCGCACCGAGCGTGCGGTTCAGGTACGGCGAGTCGGTCGGCAGCGCGATCTGCTCGGTGTAGAGCCCCGCGGTCTCATCGCTGAGGCTCGTGAGGCGGCTGAGCATGACCGATGCGCCGAGCACGTCGGCGAGCGCAGCGGCCTCGTCGTCGTTCAGCGGTATCGAGTACCGGCATGCGTCGGGGTCGTCTTCGTCGAAGAGTCCGAGGTCGCGCTCACCGTCACGATGAGACACGACACTGACCCGACGTCCACCTTCGGTGACGAGGTCGTGACGAATGCCGATCCCGGGCAGGTCGACTTTTTCGATGCGAATACCCACGTCGCAATCGTAACCCCGCGCGAGGGTGACGCGGCCCGCCGCGCTCAGCCGCGCGATTCGGCGTGCGTGCGCATGGTCAGCACGGGGGTGCCGTCGTCGTCGCCGGCCTCGAGCTCGACCGTCACCGTGCCCAGCTCGGCGAGCGATTCGGCGTGCGTGCCGCCGCACGGAATGCGGGCATCGCCGCCCGGAAGCCCGGCCACCCAGAACCGGCGGTCGGTGAGACCATCGCCCTCGCGTTCGACGCGCACCGCGACGCCGGCGTCGGCCCAGTCCGCGATGGCGGCGGTGACGGATGCCGCGAGCTCGCCGAGCCCGTCGGCCGCGAGCGCCCCGGTGTCGAACCCGGCGCGGCGCAGCGACTTGTTCAGCCGGTAGACGTCGACTGAGCCGTCGGGCAGGATGCGGCTCGAGGTGATCGCGATGCCGTCGAAGTCGGGATTGCCGAGTGCGTCTTCGCGGGCGGGCTTCGACCAGTGCCCTGCGAGCGCGCGGTTCAACGCGAGGGAGGCAGCGTGGCAGGCGGTGTGTCCGATCGAGAGGGCGCGTCGCGTCGCGGCATCCGCTCGCACCGTCACCGCATCACCCTCGCCGATCGCGGCATCGTCGCGTACGAGGTGCGCGACGAGGAACACCCAGCCCTCAGTGCCCTTGCGCACGGGGATGTCGGTGCCGAGGAAGAGAGCACTGCCGTCGGTCGCGGCGAGAACGGCGTCGACGATCGGGAACTCGGTGCCGCCCGCGAGAATCGCGCCCGTGTCGGCCGGCTGGTCAGGCCAAGCCGCGTCGACGGGATGGAAGCTCGTCGTCTCGGTGATGACGGCGAGGAGTCCGTCACCGGCGGTCTCCACATGGAGCACCAACGACTCGGCCTCGAGGGCGCCGTCGGCGTACGTGATGCGGGTATCGCGCGAGGGAAGCAACTCGAGGCTCAGACGCCGTCGCTGCGACCGAGCACGTGGAACGGGATCCCGATCGCGAGTGACACGCTCACGATGCCTCCGAAGAACAGCGGCGCCTGGAATTCGGTCGCGACGGGCGCCGTGCCCATGAGCCACAGGCCGAAGATGAAGAGTCCCATCGAGATGAGAAAGGCGACGACGTTCACAGCGACCTCCAGAATTCCGGTGGCGGTCCGAACCGCCCGGCCAAGTCTATCGTTCGGGCGGCGCGCCCGACGGGGTCACGATTCGAGCGGGCCGAGCCATGCGTTCGCGACGGTCGAGTGGGCGGATTCGTCGTCGGAGGGGTGGAAGATGCCCGCGAGCACGTCGCGGTAGAGGCGGCCGAGCTCAGAGCCCGCGAAGTACGTCGATCCTCCCGACACCCGCACGGCTTGGTCGACGACGTGCTTGGCGGTCTCGGTCGCGCGCACCTTGACCCCGACGAGCTTCGCGAACCAGAAGCCGCCGTGGTCGACGAGTCCGTCGAGATCGCGCGCGATCGCGAGGAGCTGGGGCTCGATCGCCTCTTGCGCGAGCGCCGCGTCGGCGATGCGCCACCGGATGTCTGGATCTTGCGAGAGCGGCTTGCCGTCGTTCTTCATCGAGGTGCGCCGGTGCGCCGCCGCGACGGCGAGTTGCAGCGCGCGATCGCCGATGCCGACGTAGACCGAGGCGAGCAGCAGTTCGAAGTTCGCGAAGATGCCGAAGATGAGCGGATCGGCGTTCGGTCCGGGGTCGAGCCGGCGCACGATGCGGTCGGCTGCCGCGAACGCGCCATCGAGCACGGTGGTGCGGCTCTGGCTCGCTCGCATGCCCATCGTGTCCCAGTCGTCGAGGATGCGCACGTCGGGGTCTTCGCGGTCGATGAAGCCGTAGACGATCTTCGGCGCGTCAGCCGAGGTCGTATCGAGGCCCATCGTGCCGAGCTTGGTCCATGCCGGTGAGAGCGACGTGAAGATCTTGCGGCCGGTGTACCGGTAGCCGCCGCCCTCCTGCGGGTCTGCGTCGGTGCGCGATCCGAAGAGCATGAGGTCGTTACCGGCCTCGCTGATGCCGAAGCCGAAGATCTCGCCCGCGCCCGCCTCGCGGAGCACGAAGTCGAGCGAGTCGTCGCCGCGGTCGCGGAGCACTTTCGCGACGCCCGTCCACACGAGGTGCATGTTCACTGCGAGGGCGGTCGCCGGTGCCGCGCCCGCGAGTCGCATCTGTCCGCGAACGGCGTCGGCGAAGCCCCAGCCGAGCCCGCCGAGCTCGACAGGCACAAGTGCGGTCAGATAGCCCGCCTCACGGAGTTCGGCGAGATCCTCGTCGAAGAACGCGTTCTCACGGTCGTAGCCGGCCGCGCGTTCGCGGAAGCCTTCAAGCAGATCGTCGTGCAGCAGGGTCTCGGGTCTCGGGGTCTCCGGCGTGGCGCTCACGCCGCCAGACTACGCCTCAGGGGTGGTGCCCGACCGGGGCGGCGTGGCCGAGACGGCGGACCCGTCGACGACCGCTTCAGGCTCGACGGATGCCGCGGCATCCGCTCGCCCGTTGCGCCGGCCGCGTGTCGAGGCCACGACGATCGCCACGACGATCGCGGCGATGACGAGCGCCGTGACGAGCCAGGGTAGGAGCACGCCGAACGCGACGCCGATCCACGATGCGAACGCGACGAGTGCGCCCCACCCGGCGACGAAGCCGCTCCAGAAATCGCCGGGCGCCGCATCGGGAGCCACATCCTCGGTGATGAGCTCGAGGGTGATCGTCGAGTAGTCGACCTGGTCGACGAGCCAGTCGCGTTGTTGGGTGAGGCTGTCGAGTTCGGCCTGCCGGGTCGTGAGCTCGGACTCGATCTCGATGAGGTCGGTGATCGAGGTGGCAGTGCCGAGGAGCTCGCGTAGCCGATCGACCGACGCCGTGAGCGCGTCGATTCGCGCGTCGAGGTCTTGGCGCTGCTGCGTGACATCCGAGGCGTTCATCGACACGGAGTTCACGGAGCCGAGCTCGCGGAGCTTCGCCACCACGCCGTCGAGTTCGTCGGAGGGCACCCGCATCGTGAGCGATGCGCTCGGCGGCTGGGTGTCGGTGGCGGGCGTCTCGGTGCGGCTGTCGACCCGCCCGCCCGACTGCTCGGCGATGCCGGCGGCGTCTTCGGCCGTCGCGATGGGGTCGTCGACGGTGACCGAGATCCATCCGGTCGTGATGACGCTGCGCTCGGCCTCGGCCTTGAGCGTGGGGCCGTCGGCCGCGGCGTCGCCGCCCTCGAACGACTGGGGCGCGTCGGGAACCGGCGCGAGTTCGCCCGTCGAGACGCCGTGATCGGCGCTCTGGCTGCTGGTGCCGGTGGCGCTGCATCCGGTGAGAAGGAGGGCCGTGAGCGCTGCCGCTGCTGCCGCTGTCGGTGCGAGTCGTCGTCTCATGCGCTCACTGTATTCCGCGGCCGGAACCCGATGTCTGGAAGCCCACTGGGAGTCGGATCACGATCGAATTGCGCTTCGCTGTGAATGATCGGGCGGCCACAACGTTCGGCGCGGTTCGCCCGTTCAGTCGCTCCCTGAGCTCGTGAAAAGCTCCCTGAGCTTGTGAAAAGCCCCCTGAGCCTGTCGAAGGGGCGCAACGAGACCCGGCGTCGCCTCGGGCTCAACGACCGACTCAGTCGTCGTCGGGGTCGCGCCCGATGCGTTCGCCCGTCTCCAGCGTGGCGATCGCAGCGAGATCGTCGGCGTCGAGCTCGAAGCCGAACACGTCGAGGTTCTCGCGGATGCGCTCGGGCGATGACGCCTTCGGGATCACGAGGTTGCCGAGCTGCACATGCCAACGCAGCACGATCTGCGCGGGCGTGCGACCGTGCTTGGCCGCGAGGTCGTCGAGCAGGGGAGTGCCGAGCACCCGCCCGCGTGCGAGCGGCGACCACGCCTCGGTGCGGATGCCGCGCGCAGCATCGAACTCTCGCAGCGCCGTCTGCGGCAGCCACGGGTGCAGTTCGACCTGATTGACGACTGGGGTCTCACCGGTCTCCTCGACGAGCCGCTCGATGTGGTGCGTGTGGAAGTTGGAGACTCCGATCGAGTTCACCCGTCCCTCATCGCGCAACCGGATGAGCGCACGCCACGTGTCGACGTAGAGGTCGGTCGAAGGCACCGGCCAGTGGATGAGCAGGAGATCGAGCTGTTCGAGCGCGAGACGCTGCATCGAGTCGTCGAACGCGCGCAACGCCCGATCGAACCCGTTGTCGTCCTTCCACACCTTCGTCGTGACGAAGAGCTCATCGCGAGGCAGACTCGATGCGCGCACCGCCTCACCGACTTCGCGCTCGTTGCCGTAGAAGGCGGCCGTGTCGAGATGCCGGTAGCCCGCATCGATCGCGTCGAGGCAGAGGCGTGCGGCATCCGTCGGCGAAACCTTGTACAGGCCGTAGCCGAGTTGCGGGATGCTCGCACCGTCGGCGAGCGGCACGCGCGGTGCGGGAGGGAGTGGTTGCGGCATCTGGAGCGCCTCTCTGAATCGGTCTAGCTGGGTTGCAGTGGAACGGGCTCGGTGTCGGGAATCGGGCTCGCATCGCGGTTCCTGAGGTCGGGGTGCCATCGCCGACCGAGAACCGGCACGATGAACCCGAGCAGCGCGAGCGCCGCGGCTGCCCAGAATGCGCCCTGCGCGCCGTAGCCGTCGATGAGGAATCCGGCGAGGGCCGAGCCGAGGGCGGCGCCGATGAGCTGGCCGGTGCCGACCCAGCCGTAGGCTTCGGCGGTGTCGGAGAACTTCACGCTCGCCGAGACGATCGCGAAGAGCACGGCGAGCGCGGGCGCGATGCCGATGCCCGCGATGAAGAGGGTGGCGGAGAGCCACCAGAAGTCCATGAGCCCGGCTGCGAGCGACATGCCCGCGAACACGATGAACATGCGGCGCGCGGTCGACCAGGGGCCGATCGGCACGTGCCCGAGGAAGAGGCCGCCCGCGAGCGAGCCCAGCGCGAAGATCGCGAGCACGATGCCCGCTTCGGCGCCGTCGTGACCGAACACGGCGACGACGCCGGCCTCGACCGCCGCGGTCGCTCCGATCAGGAGGAAGCCGACGATCGTCGCGAGCAGCACGGCCGGCCGGCCGAGCACGACGCCGAATCGCCGCTTCGAACGCGGGATGCGGACGCGCCCGAGTTCGGGAGAGGAGATGAACCAGATGCCGCCGATCACCATGAGCACGGCGGCGAGGAGGATCGCCCAGACCGTGCCGACCTGCGTCGCGACGAAGGTCGTGACGACGGGCCCGACGACCCAGATGATCTCTTGTGCCGACGCGTCGAGTGAGAACAACGGGGTGAGCTGACGGGAGTTCACCATCTTCGGGTAGATCGTGCGCACGGCCGGCTGCACCGGCGGTGTCGCGATGCCGGCGACGAAGCCGACCGCCATGTAGAGGGGCACCGTGAGCGGCAGCACGCCGATCGCGACGACGGCCGCGACGCAGACGATGAGGGTTGTGATGAGCACGGGTCGCATGCCGAGTCGTCCCATGAGCCGGCTCGTCAGCGGACCGGCGATCGCCTGGCCGATCGAGGCGGCCGCGAGCACGAGGCCGGCGTAACCGTACGAGCCCGTCTGCTGTTCGACGTGCAGCAGGAACGCGAGCGAGAGCATTCCCGACGGGAATCGTGCCGTCAGCTGGGCGGCGATGATGCGAGCGACGCCCGAGGTCTTCAGTAGATCGGAGTAGCTTCCCACGGTGCGATCACTCTATCGAGGCGGATGCCGCGGAGGCACCTGCCTCGGAGGAGAATCGCGTCGCTCGCGAACGCCGCGGCGGCGAGTTCGATTGCCGCGTTCGGGTCCGTGCTCCGCGAGCGGGATCAGCCCGCGAGCAGCTTCGTGATGCGTTGCAGCGAGACGCTCTCGGCAGCGCGCAACTCTTGCGCGAAGAGGCTGATGCGCAGCTCCTCGATCAGCCAGCGCGCGCGAACGAGGTTCGCCGGGGCGTCCGGGGAGAGCGGGATCGTGCCACCGGCGTCGGCGAACCGTGCGAGCGCCGTCTGCACTTCGTTCATCCACACCCGGTCGCGCCCCGGGTTGTCGACGAGCTTGCCGACCCGCATCGTGACGCCCTCGAGGTAGCGCGGCACATGCCGCAGCCGCTCGAGCCCCGTGCGTGCGACGAAGCCGGGGAACACGAGCCCGGCGAGTTGCTCCTTCGCATCGCTGAGGGCGGGCAGCAGCGCCATGCTGGTCGCCGACTTCACCGCTTTCTCGGCAGTGCGGAGCGCGCCGAGGGTGCCGGCGACGAGTCCGACCGTCTCGAACATCGTGTCCATGACGACGCCCGAGACGCGGTCGCGCACGGTGTCGAACTCCACTTTCGTGAAGAGCATGCCGTCTTCCTTGACGCGGTAGAGCACGTCGTTGACGCAGGCGACGAGGCAGTCGGCGAACAGGGCGGCCGTGCTCGGGTACGGGCTCGTGGCGAGGATGAGCTTCTCGTTGCCCGTGAGGTGCTGTTGCACGTAGTTCACCGGTGAAGGGGTCGCGAGCATGAGCAGGCGACGGATGCCGCCGGGCATCGCCCGCGCCTGCTCCTCGGGGGTTGCGAGCAGCCTGATGTTCACGACCGCGCCGTCATCGATGAGGGCGGGGTAGGCGCGCACCCGATTGCCGCCGACGGTCGTGTCGACGAAACGGGGCAACTCGGCGAAGTCCCAGCTCGTGAGGCCGCTGCGCTCGATGCCGGCGCCGGGCGCCTCGCCCGTTGCCGCGATCGTGCCCGGCGTGACTCCGCCGGTGCCGTCGACGGGCTTCGGCCCGCGGGGCCCGCGCTCGCCGCGGGAGGGATTCGCGAACGTGTCGGCGATCGCGTCTCGTGTGTTCTCTGCGAGCTGGGCCTGGAGCGCGCGAAGGTCCTTGCCGACGGCGAGCTGCTTGCCTCGGCCGTCGACGACGCGGAACGACATCCGCAGGTGCGGCGGGATGCGGTCCATCGCGAAGTCGGCGGCGGTCACCGGCGTGTGGGTGAGGCGTTTGATGACGGCGGCGACCTCGTCGGCGAACGACATGCCCGCCGGGGCATCCGTCTCGCCCAACTCGGCGACGATCTTCGCAGCCCAGTCGGCAGCGGGCACGACGTTTCGGCGGATCATCTTCGGCAGCGCCTTGATCATCGCGGTGACGAGCTCGGTGCGGAGCCCCGGCACCTGCCGGTCGAAGCCCTCCGGCCGCAGCCGGGCGAGCAGCACGAGCGGCACCTGCACGGTCACGCCGTCGTCGGATGCCCCGGGCTCGAAGCGGTAGCGCAGCGTGAGCGTCTGGTCGTCTTGCCGCCAGGTCGGCGGGAACGCAGCTTCGTCGATCGCCGGCGCGTCATCGGGAGCGAGCGTCTCGGCGGTCATCGTCAGCAGTTCGGGCGACTCCGGCTTCGTCGCTCGCCACCACGTCTCGAACAGACGCGTCGACGTGACGTCGGCGGGGATGCGCGAGTCGTAGAAGTCGAAGACGGCCTCGTCGTCGAAGAGGATGTCGCGGCGGCGGCTGCGCTCCTCGACTGCTTCGAGCTCCGCGCGGAGTTTGCGGTTCTGCCGGTCGAAGTCGAAGAGCCGGTCGCGGCGGATGTCGTTCGGCCAGTCGCCGTCGACGAGCGCGTGCCGGATGAAGAGCTCGCGGGCGTACGCCTGGTCGATGCGCGCGAGCTGGATGCGCCGGCGCGGCACGATCGGCACACCGTAGAGCGTGACCTTCTCGTAGGCGACCGCGGATCCCTGCCGCTTCTCCCAGTGCGGCTCGCTGTGGCTGCGCTTCACGAGCGAACCCGCGAGCGGTTCGGCCCACGCGGGGTCGATCGCCGCGTTCATGCGGGCGAAGAGTCTGCTGGTCTCGACGAGCTCGGCGCTCATGATCGCGTCGGGCTGCTTCTTCGCGAGCGCCGAACCCGGGAAGATCAGGAACCGCGACTGCCGGGCGCCGAGGTATTCGCCCCTGAGCTTCCGGCCAGCGGATGTCGCTCCGCCTCGTGTCGCCGGCTGCTGGGTGCTCGCCGCGGCATCCTTCAGCCCGATGTGGCTGAGCAGGCCCGCGAGCAGCGACTTGTGGATGAGATCGGCTGTGCTCCCTGAGCCCTTTATGCGCCCTGAGCCCGTTGTGCTCCCTGAGCCCGTTGTGCTCCCTGAGCCTGTCGAAGGGTCGTCGATCGTGAGCCCGAGGGGCTTCGCCATCTGCCGCAGCTGCCGATAGACGTCGTTCCACTCGCGCACGCGCAGGTAGTTCAGGAAGTCGTTCTTGCACATGCGCCGGAACGCGCTCGAGCCGAGCTCGCGCTGCTGCGTCTCGAGGTGATTCCAGAGGTTCAGCAGCGTGATGAAGTCGCTCGTCGGGTCGACGAACCGGGCATGGCGCTCATCGGCCTGCTGGCGCCGTTCGAGCGGTCGCTCCCGCGGGTCTTGAATCGTGAGACCCGCGACGATCGCGAGCACCTCACGGCTCACGCCGTGCTGCTTCGACTCGACGACCATGCGACCGAAACGTGGTTCGATCGGCAGTTTCGCGAGTGCGCGACCGACCTTCGTCAGCCGCGGCCCGGCTCCCGATGCGGTCGATCCGCGCCCTGACCCGGTCGATCCGCTCCCTGAGCTTGTCGAAGGGGCGACCGCTCCCAGCTCGCGCAACAGCTCGACGCCGTCTTTGACGCCGCGAGAGTCGGGTGGTGTCAGGAACGGGAACGCTTCGATGTCGCCGAGACCGAGGGAGATCATCTGCAGGATGACGGCGGCGAGGTTGGTGCGCAGCACTTCGGGTTCGGTGAACTCCGGGCGCCTCGTGAAGTCGTCTTCGGAGTAGAGCCGGATCGCGATGCCGTCGCTCGTGCGCCCCGAGCGGCCCGCTCGCTGGTTCGCCGAGGCTTGGGAGATCGCCTCGATCGGCAGCCGCTGCACCTTCGAGCGCACCGAGTAGCGGCTGATGCGGGCGGTTCCGGCGTCGATGACGTACTTGATGCCGGGCACGGTGAGGCTCGTCTCGGCGACGTTCGTCGCAAGCACGACGCGTCGGCGCACACCGGCGACCGTCGAGGGCTGGAAGACGCGGTGCTGGTCGGCCGATGACAGGCGGCCGTAGAGCGGCAGCACTTCGGTGACGGATGCCCCGCCGCCGGCGTAGTGGCCGCGAACCGCCTCTTCGGCGTCGCGGATCTCGTTCTCACCCGACAGGAACACGAGCACGTCGCCACGCGACTCCCTGTCGAGTTCGTCGAGCGCCTCGATGATGCCTTGCAGGTAGTCCTTGTCGTCGGCCTTCCCGCTGATCGAGCCGGTCGAAGCCCCGCTGCTGGTTGAGCCTGCCCGTTTGCTGGTTGAGCTTGTCGAAACCACCGGGTCGTCGTCCGGATCGTCCGACCCGGCATCTTCAGCGACGAGCGGCCGGTACCGGATCTCGACCGGATACGTGCGCCCGGACACTTCGATGATCGGGGCGGGCTCGCCCGAAGCATCCGCGAAATGCTTCGCGAAGCTCGCGGGGTCGATCGTCGCGCTCGTGACGATGACCTTGAGGTCGGGTCGCTTCGGCAGCAGCTGTTTGAGGTAGCCGAGCAGGAAGTCGATGTTGAGGCTGCGCTCGTGCGCCTCGTCGATGATGATCGTGTCGTATCGGCGCAGCATCCGGTCGTGGTGCATCTCGTTCAGCAGGATGCCGTCGGTCATCAGCTTGATGCGGGTCGATGCCGTCGCCTTGTCGGTGAATCGCACCTGGTAGCCGACGAGCCCGCCGACCTCTTCGCCGAGCTCCTCGGCGATGCGCTCGGCGATCGTGCGTGCGGCGAGCCGTCGCGGCTGGGTGTGGCCGATGGCCTCGCGGCCGAGCTCGAGGCAGATCTTCGGCAGCTGCGTCGTCTTGCCCGAGCCGGTCGCGCCGGCGACGATGACGACCTGGTTCTCGCGGATGGCGCGCGCGATCTCCTCACGCTGCCGGGAGACGGGCAGCTCGGCGGGGTAGGTGATCGCAGCAAGCACAGCCCTCCATCGTATGCGGCGTGAGCGAGGTCGTGGTCGAATTCACCGGTGCGCCCGGTCGCTGGCGGGTGCAGGGCACCGAGGTCGTCGGCTGGCCGGTCGCACTGCGCGCGGGGGAGCGGCTCGCCACGAGGCATCCACTGCTCGCTGCGCCCGCCACCGACGAAGACGCTGCGGCGTGATTCGCGGGCAGCGAACCGGTCTGTCGCATGCTTCGGATGGCGTGGTGGGATGGAGCATGACTTCTATTCCCCGCATCCAGCTCAACGATGGCCACTCGATTCCCCAGCTCGGCTTCGGTGTCTTCAAGGTCGACCCGAAGGAGACCGAGCGCATCGTGACGGATGCGCTTGAGGTCGGCTACCGCCACATCGACACCGCCCGCATCTACGGCAACGAGGCGGGAGTCGGCGCCGCGCTCGCCGATTCCGGCATCCCGCGTGAAGAGCTCTTCATCACGACCAAGTTGTGGAACGACGACCAGGGCACACAATCGGTGCTCGACGCGTTCGACGCGAGCCTTGAGCGGCTCGGCCTCGACTACCTCGATCTGTATCTGATCCACTGGCCGGCACCGGCGAACGACCGGTACGTCGATACCTGGAAGACGTTCGAGCAGCTCCGCGCGAGCGGCCGGGTGCGTTCGATCGGCGTCTCGAACTTCCTCGTTCCGCATCTCGAGCGGCTGCTCGCCGAGACCGACGTCGTGCCTGCGGTGGACCAGATCGAACTGCACCCCGCGCACCAGCAGCCGGCGACCACCGCGTTCGCCGAGGCGCACGGCATCGCGATCGAGGCGTGGGGGCCGCTCGGCCAGGGCAAGTACCCGTTGTTCGAGCTGCCGGAGGTGGCCGACGCTGCTGCCGCGCACGGGAAGAGTCCTGCGCAGGTCGTGATCCGATGGCACATCCAGCGCGGCCACATCGTCTTCCCGAAGTCGAATCGGCGCGAGCGCATGGCGGAGAACTTCGACGTCTTCGACTTCGAGCTGAGCGAGGCCGAGGTGCAGGCGATCACCGCGCTCGAGCGCGAGGGCCGGGTGGGCTCGCACCCTGACGACGTTAACTGAGCGGATGCCTCGGATCCCCGCGTTTCGGCGCGACACGCCCGGGATGTACACCGGATTTGCCGGGGTGCGGGGATCCGCGTAAATTCTTACTTATCGCCACGGCGGTGCGGGAAGCGGCTGAGAGATCAGGGCTTCCCGGCCGAGACGGCGAGATTCTTAGCCAAATAGCCTCGAAGTCGCATTGCGACTCGGTGATTTCAAGCCTAAGATGAAACCCCCACTTCAGAACGAACATGGCTCTCGAGTCGTGTTCTTGTTGTGAGAGCAACAGCCGTGTGAATCCGAGTGATCGGGTCCGGCGATTGAAGTGGTACGGTAGATAGGTTGCCCTGAGGGCAGGCCATGTGGCTGAAACTCGGGTGCGTCCGTTCCTTGAGAACTCAACAGCGTGCACTATGTTCAATGCCAATTTTTGAACCCCATCCGG
>NZ_JCAIUH010000003.1:0-554335 GCF_059445415.1 Agromyces sp. Y558 | reverse complement strand
CCACAGACCCCACACCGGCATCGGCGGCCTCACACCCTCAGCCCGCGTTCACAACCTCACGGGGAAATACATCTAGCCGTCAGCCCGCGAGGAGCCGGTCCCGCTGAGGGGCCGGCTCCGTTCGCGCGCTCACAGGCGGGGTGCGGATGTCGCGGTTCGGGGGCACCTCTCGCGGGAGTGGAACACTAAGGAGCGGGCAACTCCGCCCGACGGGCCGGACTCACGTGTTGCTAGAATGCGAACGCACCATCTCATCCACCTGGGGAGTGGAGATGACTCCGTCGATCAGCGTTCTCTTTCGTGCGATCCCGTTGGTGATGGGGGCCGTATGCCTCGGGTTCGGGCTCTATGTCCTGTCGGGCGGTAGCGACGCGGACCACTTCGTCGCAGGCCACGTCAACATCGCCCTGACCGCGATCTGCATCGCGCTCTTCACGACGGCCGCGACGATCATTCGTCAGCTCGTTCACCGGTACGGCCAGTTCTGGGTCGTCGCGCTGCCGGTGCTCGGGTACGCGGTCGCCCTCGCGACGGTGATCTGGGGCATCACGATCATCGGTCGAGGCGACGAGCCGCAGTTCGTCGTGGCGGGTCATGTGGTACTCGGCATCGGGTTCATCGCGGGATGCGTGAGCACCGTGGCCACGGCGTCGACCAAGTTCGTGCTCATCCAGAAGAGCGCTGCGCGGCCCGTCGGGGGCGGTGCGCCGGAAGGTGCCTATTCACGTGGTGTCGGTGCCGTGCTGATCGCGATCCCCGCGCTGCTCGCACTCGTCGGGCTCGTGATCGCGGTGACCCTGTATGCGAGGGGCGGCAGCGCCGCGCTGGTCGCGGGGCACGTCCTGGCCGGCCTGTCGCTGATCTGCTCCGCACTCATCGCGCTCGTCGCGAGCATCGTGCGACAGGTCCGCAACGAGTTCGGCGACGCCGAGCGCTACCGCTGGTCGTGGTGGGTCGTCGCGATGGGAACCATCAACGTTGTCTTGGGGCTCGTGGTGCTGTTCAGCTCGGATGAGCCGGCGCGCCTCGCCCCCGGGACCGTCCTGATCGGTCTGGGCCTCATCTGCTTCAGCATCCTGTCGAAGGTGCTTCTGCTCGCGCTCGTGTGGCGCCAGGTCTTCGCCCTCGCCAATCGGATTCCGATCATCCCGGTGGCCACGGCGCTCGCGTGCCTGTTCTTCGCGGCGTTCCTCTTCGTGGCGACCACGACCCAGTCGGGCTTCTTCGTCGGCGCGCACGTCCTGGTGGGTCTCGGCGCGGTGTGCTTCACCCTGTTCTCGATCGTGTCGATCCTCGAGGCGGGGACGTCGAAGTAGCTCGGACGCCTCGGTACGACCCCGAGCACGGTGGAAGGAGAGCCGGTCCGATCGAACCGGCTCCTTTCGCGCGCTCCTGGTCGGGCAACGGATGTCGCGGCATCCGTCTCCCTGCGTGCCAGAATGCGGGAGTGGTCGTCGAGTTCGAGTGTCGTACCCGTCTGCCGATCGCGGTCGAGACGGCGTTCGATCGATCCCTCAGCATTGACGCGCACACGGCCTCGATGGCGGCGACACGGGAGCGCGCCGTCGACGGGGTGACTTCGGGCGTGATCGGTCTCGGCGAGGAGGTCACGTGACGCGCGTGGCACTTCGGCGTGCCGATCCGCATGACGAGTCGCATCACGCACCTCGGCCGGCCGGACTCGTTCGTCGACGAGCAGGTGCGCGGTCCGTTCCGGTGGTTCCGGCACGAGCATCGGTTCGAGGCGGCCGAGGATGTCGGCACGCTCATGATCGATCGGGTGGCCTTCGCCGCCCCGCTCGGCCCGCTCGGCCGCCTCGCCGAGCTCGTCATCGGCCCATATCTTCGTCGTCTCATCAAGCGGCGCAATGCATACTGGCCGCACCACCGGCGATTGAGTGATCCAACTGAGCAAAGGATACTCAAAGAGCCTTTGGTAAGCTGTTGACATGGCAAACGATCAACCGCGCCAGATGAGCCGACGCCCGAACTCATGGCCGCCGGTCGAGTACGAGGCCCGTGCGTGGGAACGCCGGGGGGATGCAGTGGCGTCTCGCCGGGCCCTCCGGGCCGCCGCCGGAGACTATCGGGCGTCGATCCCGCCGCTGATCGCGAATGAGCGAGTTGAGCTGGAACCCGAAGTGCTCGCTCTTGCAGATGATGCGAGCAATGAGCTGACGCGGTTCGACACGAGCACCGGCCTCATCGCGGCTCCCTTCGCATCGATCCTGCTTCGCACAGAGAGTGCATCCAGCTCCGAAGTCGAAGACCTCACCTCGAGCGCGAAGCAGGTCGCCCTTGCCGAGATCGGCGAGTCCCGCTCCGGAAACGCCGACCTCGTCGTGTCGAACGTGGGGGCGATGAACGCGGCGATCGCGCTGTCGGACCGTCTCGACGAGAACGCGATCATCGCGATGCACGAAGCTCTGCTCACGTCATCCGCACCGCACTACGTCGGCCGGTGGCGCGATCAACAGGTCTGGATCGGTGGCGGCGGCATCTCACCGCATGCAGCGAAGTTCGTGCCTCCCCATCACGACCGAGTAGCCGAGCTGATGTCGGATCTCGTGGCGTTCGCCCAGCGCACAGATGTGCCGGTTCTCGCCCAAGCTGCGATCGCTCATGCCCAGTTCGAGACGATCCACCCGTTCCCAGACGACAATGGCCGCACCGGGCGCGCGCTGTTGCAGGGCATGCTGCGCGCAGGCGGAGTCACTCGGAACGTTGCGGTGCCGGTCTCAGCCGGACTCCTCGGCGATACGCACGCCTATTTCGAGGCACTCACGAGGTACCGAGACGGAGACCCGAACGACATCGTCGGAATCGTCGCCGAAGCGTCGTTCACCGCGATCAACAACGGCCGACGCCTGGTCGACGACATCCAAGAGATCAGTGCCCGGTGGAACACGGCGGTGACCGCACGAGCGGACTCGTCGGTGCATCGTCTGAAGGAGTACCTGCTGCGACAGCCCGTGATCTTCGCGAAGACGGCAGCCGCCGCGTTGAACGTCAGCGAGGTGGCGGCGCAGAGCTCCATCGACAAGCTCGTGGAGGCAGGCGTGCTCACGAAGGCATCGGGCGGCGCGCGTTATCGCATCTGGCAGGCGAGCGACGTGCTGCGGGCTCTCGATGCCTTCGGAGAGCGAGCTCGTCGCGATCGCCTCTGAACGGGAGCCGATCGTGCTCCGTGCCGGTGGTGGGGGTCGAACCCACACGCCCTTTCGGGCAAAGCATTTTGAGTGCTCCGCGTCTGCCATTCCGCCACACCGGCCAAGGGCCTCGCTCAGGATACCGTAGGCTTTCCTGCGTGACAGACACAGAATCAACCCAGCCGGCACCGCGCCGCGTCGTCGTAGCCGAAGATGAGTCGCTCATCCGCCTCGACATCGTCGAGATCCTGCGCGACAACGGCTTCGAGGTCGTTGGAGAGGCCGGAGACGGCGAAACCGCGGTCGCGCTCGCGACCGAGCTTCGGCCCGATCTCGTCATCATGGACGTCAAGATGCCCCAGCTCGACGGAATCTCGGCCGCCGAACGACTTTCGAAAGGCCACATCGCGCCCGTCGTGCTTCTCACGGCGTTCAGCCAGAAGGAGCTCGTCGAGCGGGCCAGCGAGGCGGGTGCGCTCGCATACGTCGTGAAGCCGTTCACCCCCAACGACCTGCTGCCCGCGATCGAGATCGCCCTCGCACGCCACGCGCAGATCATCGCGCTCGAGGCCGAGGTCGGCGACCTCGTCGAGCGTTTCGAGACCCGAAAGCTCGTCGATCGCGCGAAGGGCCTGCTCAACGAGAAGATGGGGCTCACCGAGCCCGAGGCGTTCCGGTGGATCCAGAAGGCATCGATGGACCGCCGTCTCACCATGAAAGACGTCTCGCAGGCGATCATCGAGCAGCTTTCGGCGAAGAAGTAGGCGACACCGTTCCACAACAGCGGATGCCGCGGCGACACGTGTCGCCGCGGCATCCGCTGTTCTCGTGCTTGCTGTTCCCGTACCCGCTCAGGCCACCGGCAGGTCTTTGATCAGGTTCGTGATGCGGATCGTCGAACAGCGCCGGCCCGCGTCGTCGGTCATAGCGATCTCGTGCGTCGTGAGGGTGCGGCCGAGGTGGATCGGCGTGCAGACGCCGGTGACCCAGCCGCTCGTCGCGGAGCGGGTGTGGGTCGCGTTGACCTCGATGCCGACGGCGAGCCGGCCGTCGCCGGCCCAGAGGTTCGCGGCCATGGAACCGAGTGATTCGCCGAGCACGACGTACGCTCCGCCGTGCAGCAGCATCGCGGGCTGCGTGTTGCCCTCGACCGGCATTCTCGCGACCGAACGATCGACGGAGAACTCGAGGAACTCGATGCCCATCTTCTCGGCCAGCGCGCCCGTTCCACGCACTTGCAGGAAGTCGATCGGGTCGCTCGTCTGAGTCATGCTCGCCTTCGAGATGGGCCGTCGGGCAGTGTCGTCGGCCGCTTGTAGTCTTGGGGGGTGTCGGACGCAGAAAAGCCTACCCTCCTCGTCGTCGACGGCCATTCGTTGGCCTTCCGGGCCTTCTACGCCCTCCCAGTCGACAGTTTCACCACCCGCGACGGTCAGCACACGAACGCCATCCACGGCTTCCTGTCGATGCTGCTCCTGCTGCTGCAGAACGAGAAGCCGACGCACATCGCGGTCGCCTTCGACATCTCGCGCGCTTCCTTCCGTACTCGCGAGTACCCCGAGTACAAGGGCACGCGCGGTGAGACACCGGTCGAGTTCAAGGGGCAGGTGCCGCTGCTGCAAGACGCGCTGAAGGCGATGGGCATTCGCACCATCGAGAAAGAGGACTTCGAGGCCGACGACATCCTCGCGACGCTCGCGGCGCGCGGGCGCGCAGAGGGCTACCGGGTGCTGCTGGTCTCGGGCGACCGCGACACCATCCAGCTCGTCAACGACGATGTCACGCTGCTCTACCCGAACACGCAGGGCGTCTCCCAGCTGAAGCGCTACGACACCGATGCGGTGATCGAGCGCTACGGCATCCGCCCCGAGCAATACCCCGACATCGCGGCGCTCGTCGGTGAGACGAGCGACAACCTCATCGGCATCACGAAGGTCGGCGAGAAGACCGCGGTCAAGTGGCTCGGCCTCTACGGCTCCCTCGACGGCATCCTCGAGCACGCCGACGAGATCAAGGGCGTCGTCGGACAGAACCTGCGCGACGAGAAAGAGAACGCGATCCGCAATCGCCGGCTCAACCGGCTCGTCACCGATGTCGAGCTCGAGGTCGAGCTCGACGAACTCGAGGCGAAGCCGATCGACATCGATGCGGTGCAGCCGTTGTTCGAGCGGCTCGAGTTCCGCACGCTCTTCGAACGCATGAAGAAGATCGCAGCGGGCAACGGCAATGGCAACGGCGCGGCCGCGACATCCGCTGCGCCTGCAACCCCGGCCGCAGACGCGCCCGCCGCCCCCGTAGCGCCCAGCCCGCGCCGCCTCCTCGACGAAGAGCTCGCCGCCTGGATCGAGCGCGCCGTCGCCGCCGAGCCCGCCGGCCTCGGCCTCAGCGTCGAGGTGCTCGACGGCCTCGTGATCGGCGCGGGCATCGCGACCGCCGACGAGACCGTGCAGCTGCCGTGGCAGGCGGGGCGACCCGACTACGCCCCGTTCGAGGCATGGCTCGCGAGCGACGCACCGAAGATCATGACCGACGCGAAGCCGCAGCTGAAGGCGCTCATGCGATCGGGGCTCGCGTTCGACGGGCTCGTCGTCGATACCCTCGTCGCCGGATGGCTCGTGCGACCGATCCTCGCCGAGAAGACGCTCGCCGACCTCGTCGAGCGCTATCTCGGTGAGACCGTGCCGCAGGCCGATCCCGCTCAGCTCGTGCCCGAAGAGGGCGGCGACGCAGGCGCCCCCGAGTACGCCTGGTACTCGCTCCGGGTCGCCCCCGTCGTGCTCCGAGCCCTCCCCGAGAGCTCGCGGCAGCTGCTCGCCGACATCGAGATGCCGCTGGTGTCGGTGCTTGCTGCGATGGAGATGCGCGGTGTGACCGTCGACCACGCCGAGCTGGCCGAACTCTCCTCCGAGCTCGGCACTCGCGCAGCGGGCCTTGCGGAGGCGGCGTTCGCGGAGATCGGCCGGGAGGTCAACCTCGGTTCACCGAAGCAACTGCAAGAGGTGCTCTTCGACCAGCTCGGCATGCCGAAGACACGGGCGACGAAGACGGGTTACACGACCGACGCGAGTGCGCTGGCCGACCTGCAGGAGTCGAACCCGCACCCCTTCCTCGGCTACCTGCTCGAGCACCGTGACGCCACGAAGCTGCGGCAGATCGTCGAGTCCCTCGACAAGTCGATCGCAGATGACGGGCGCATCCACACGAGCTACGGGCAGATCGGCGCGGCGACGGGTCGCATGTCCTCGAACGACCCGAACCTGCAGAACATCCCGATCCGCACCGAAGACGGCCGGCGCATCCGCAAGGCGTTCCGTCACGGCCCCGAATACACCGAGCTCCTCACCGCCGACTACTCGCAGATCGAGATGCGCATCATGGCGCACCTCTCGGGCGACCCCGCCCTGATCGAAGCGTTCAATGCCGGCGAAGACCTCCACCGATTCGTCGGTGCGCGAGTGTTCTCGGTCGAGCCCTCCGAGGTCACCCCCGTGATGCGTACCAAGGTGAAGGCCATGTCGTACGGTCTCGCATACGGGCTGAGCGCATTCGGCCTCTCGAAGCAGCTCCGCATCGATCGTGCTGAGGCCACGCAGCTCATGAAGGAGTACTTCGAGCGGTTCGGCGCCGTACGCGACTACCTGCGCAGCGTGGTCGAGCAGGCGAAGATCGACGGATACACCGAGACGATCTTCGGCCGCCGGCGCCCGTTCCCCGACTTGAACAGCCCCAACCGGGTGCACCGTGAGAACGCGGAGCGCGCTGCGTTGAACTCGCCGATCCAGGGTTCGGCCGCCGACATCATCAAGATCGCGATGGCGAAGGTCGAGGCCGACATCGCCGCACAGGGGCTCGGCAGCCGCATGCTCCTGACCGTGCACGACGAGCTCATCTTCGAGGTCGCAGAGGGGGAGTCCGAGGTGCTCGAGGCCGTCGTCCGCGACCGCATGGCGCACGCCGCCGAACTGCTCGTGCCGCTCGACGTGCAGATCGGGCGCGGCGCGAACTGGGAGGACGCTGCGCACTGATCGTGGCGCCGCGGTGGTGGCAGCGCCCATGACCGGACGCTGCTCGTGCGCACGGTGAAGCTCGCACGCCGGGGAGTTCGCGTGCGAGTTCTGCCGGGTCGCCGGAAGCGAGCGCGATGTCGGCTCGCTGTCATAGGCTCGCAGCATGGCATCGAGTGAGCGCACCCCGACCGACGTCGATCGCATCGCAGAGGGGTGGGTCGACACACTCGTCGAACTGGACCCGGGCGTCGGCACCTACATCGGGCGTACGACGCACGACGACCGACTCGCCGACTTCTCTCCCGAAGGTCACGAGCGCTCGATCGCAGCCACGCGGGAGGCACTCGCCGCGCTCCGTGCGGCGAGCCCGGTCGACGACGTCGACCGGATCACCGTCGCCGACCTCGGCAGCGAACTCGAGCTCGCACTCGAGCGGCACGATGCAGGCCTCCACCTGCGCGACCTCAACGTCATCGCGAGCCCCGCACAAGAGATCCGCGAGGTGTTCGACCTCATGCCCACCGACGCTCCAGAGGAGTGGGACCGCATCGCGGCCCGCCTCGAAGCGGTTCCGGGTGCGATCGACGGCTACGTCGAAACGTTGCGCGAGGGAATCGCGCGGGGCACCGTGCCCGCGGCTCGTCAGGTGCGCGAGGTCGCCGCGCAGGCGCGTCGTATTGCGCAGCCCGATGGGTTCTTCGGCACTTTCGCCGCATCCGCGAAGGCCGGTGACGCAGAACTTCCGTCGTCGGTGACGAGCCAGCTCGGCAGCGGTGCTGCGGCCGCCACCGCCTCGTACGCCCGGCTCGCCGAGTTCCTCGAGAACGAACTGAAGCCGGTCGCCGGCGAGCACGACGCCGTGGGGCGTGAGATCTACACGCTGCAGTCGCGCCAGTTCCTCGGCGCCGAGATCGATCTCGACGAGACCTACGAGTGGGGCATCGAAGAGCTCGCCCGCATGGTCGCCGAGCAGGAGTCGATCGCGAACGAGATCGTGCCCGGGGCATCCGTCGCCGAAGCGATCGCGTTCCTCCACAACGACCCGTCGCGCAAGCTGCACGGTACCGACGCCCTGCAGCGGTGGATGCAGGAGACGAGCGACCGCGCTGTCTCCGAGCTCGCCGGTACCCAATTCGACATTCCCGCCGAGATCCGCACGCTCGAGTGCATGATCGCGCCGACGCAAGAGGGCGGCATCTACTACACCGGGCCGAGCGACGACTTCTCGCGCGCGGGGCGAATGTGGTGGTCGGTACCCGAAGGCGTCACCGAGTTCGACACGTGGCGCGAACTCACGACGGTGTACCACGAGGGCGTACCCGGTCACCACCTGCAGATCGGCCAGGCGGTCGTGAACCGCGGTCAGCTCAACACGTGGCGCCGCCAGCTCGCGGGCACCTCGGGCCACGCCGAAGGGTGGGCGCTCTACGCCGAGCGACTCATGCAGGGCCTCGGATATCTCGACGACCCGGCTGACCGCCTCGGCATGCTCGACGGCCAGCGCATGCGCGCGGCGCGCGTGGTGCTCGACATCGGCGTGCACCTCGGCAAGCGGCGCCCCGACGGCAATGGCGTGTGGACCGGCGACTATGCGTTCGAGTTCCTCGGTGAGAACGTCAACATGAACGACGGTTTCGTGCGCTTCGAAGTGAACCGCTACCTCGGCTGGCCGGGGCAGGCGCCGTCGTACAAGGTCGGGCAGCGAATCTGGGAGCAGTTGCGTGACGAGGTCGCGCGCCGCGAGGGTGCGTCGTTCGACATCCGCGAGTTCCACCGCAGGGCGCTGGGTCTGGGCGGCGTCGGCCTCGACACGCTGCGCTCAGCGCTGCTCGCCTGATTCCGCACGCGGAGGAAGACGCATGACGCGCATCGTCAGTGCGGGGGCGTCCGGATTCATCGGGCGACACCTGGTGTCGCACGTCCGTGCTGCAGGCGCCGAGGTCGTGACGATCGGCCGCGGTGCTGAAACGGATGCCCCGTGGGGCGACACGGCCGCGATCCGGCGTGTGGTCGACGGCGCCGATGTGCTCGTGAACCTCGCAGGGAAGTGGGTCGTGCCCGAACGACTGGTCGATGCCGGGTACGCCTTCGAATATCCAGACCTCGAGCCGGCGCTGTTGAGCATCACTCGGCCCGCTCCGCTCACCGAAGAATGCCGGCGCTGCTGAGCATCCTTCGGCCCGCTCCGCTCACCGAAGAATCGGGCGATCGACGTCTCGTGTGACCGCCAGAACCTGCTCGTTTGCCCATGGGGGAGTGATTCCGTTAGGATTGAGTGTCACTCGTGTGACATCCCTGTCCGCACGCCCATCGCGGAACCAACATAACGCTCTCCCGCGCGATGGGCTCGATTTTGTCCTTTACGGAGCATTCACTACATGACAACCGCAACGACCAAGGCACCCAAGCAGGTCGCGATCAACGACATCGGATCTGCTGACGATTTCCTCGCCGCGGTCGAGAAGACTTTGAAGTTCTTCAACGACGGCGACCTCATCGAGGGCACCGTCGTGAAGATCGACCGCGACGAGGTACTCCTCGACGTCGGCTACAAGACCGAGGGTGTCATCCCCTCGCGTGAGCTTTCCATCAAGCACGATGTCGACCCCAGCGAGGTCGTCGGCGTCGGCGACACCGTCGAGGCGCTCGTTCTTCAGAAGGAAGACAAAGAAGGCCGCCTCATCCTGTCGAAGAAGCGTGCGCAGTACGAGCGCGCATGGGGCGACGTGGAGAAGATCAAGGAAGCCGATGGCGTCGTGACCGGTTCGGTCATCGAGGTCGTCAAGGGCGGCCTGATCGTCGACATCGGCCTTCGCGGCTTCCTCCCGGCCTCGCTCATCGAGCTTCGCCGTGTGCGCGACCTCACGCCGTACCTCGGCCAGGAGATCGAGGCGAAGATCCTCGAGCTCGACAAGAACCGCAACAACGTCGTGCTCTCGCGCCGCGCGCTGCTCGAGCAGACGCAGTCCGAGTCGCGTTCGACCTTCCTCGCGAACCTCCACCCGGGCCAGATCCGCAAGGGCGTCATCTCGTCGATCGTCAACTTCGGTGCGTTCGTCGACCTGGGCGGCGTCGACGGTCTCGTCCACGTCTCCGAGCTCTCGTGGAAGCACATCGAGCACGCCAGCGAGGTCGTCGAGGTCGGCCAGGAGGTCACCGTCGAGGTGCTCTCCGTCGAGCTCGACCGCGAGCGCGTCTCGCTCTCGCTCAAGGCGACGCAGGAAGACCCGTGGCAGGTCTTCGCCCGTACCCACGCGATCGGCCAGGTCGCCCCGGGTAAGGTCACGAAGCTCGTTCCGTTCGGTGCGTTCGTTCGCGTTGCCGATGGCATCGAGGGCCTCGTCCACATCTCCGAGCTGTCGGGCAAGCACGTCGAGCTCGCCGAGCAGGTCGTGTCGGTCGGCGAAGAGGTCTTCGTCAAGGTCATCGACATCGACCTCGAGCGTCGCCGCATCTCGCTCTCGCTGAAGCAGGCGAACGAGGGCGTCGACCCCGAGAGCACCGAGTTCGACCCGGCGCTCTACGGCATGCTCACCGAGTACGACGAGGCGGGCAACTACAAGTACCCCGAGGGCTTCGACCCCGAGACCAACGAGTGGCGCGAGGGCTTCGATACTCAGCGCGAGAAGTGGGAGCAGGACTACGCTGCCGCCCAGGCTCGTTGGGAGGCGCACAAGAAGCAGGTCGCGCAAGCGAGCATTGCTGCTGCCGCCGACGACTCGTTCACCACGAGTGCTCCGTCGTTCACGGGCGACTCCGCCGGCGCGGGTACCCTCGCCGATGACGCGTCGCTCGCGGCGCTGCGCGAGAAGCTCTCGAGCAACAACTAGTCACGACCCGCAATTCGGAAGGCCGGTTCCCTCGGGAGCCGGCCTTCCGGCGTTCATGGCGCGGTCGGCCCGCCTCCTGGTGGCGTCGCGTCGAGTGTCGCACGGTTAGAGTGGTGGCGTGTATCTGATCGGTCTCACGGGCGGCATCGCCTCAGGAAAGTCCACCGTCGCACGTCGGCTCTACGAGCATGGCGCCGTGCACATCGATGCCGACCAGCTCGCACGGCGAGTGGTGGAGCCGGGCACGCCCGCACTGGCAGCGATCGTCGCCGAGTTCGGCGACGACGTGCTGCACCGCGACGGGTCGCTCGATCGGGCGAAACTCGGTGAGCAGGTGTTCGGCGACCCGGTCGCACTCGCGAAGCTCAACGCGATCGTTCATCCAGCCGTGCGCGAACTCTCGGCCAAGCTCTTCGCGAAGGCCGAACGGGAGGACCCCGATGCGGTCGTCGTCTACGACGTTCCGCTCCTCGTCGAGGCATCCGTCGACCACCCCTTCGATCTCATCGTCGTGACGAACGCGCCGCGGCGCACCCAGGTGGAACGGCTCGTGAAGGATCGAGGTCTCGAACCGATCCAGGCTGAGGCTCGCGTCGACGCGCAGGTCGACAACACCGCGCGGCTCGCGATCGCCGACGTCGTGATCGACACCGATGGGTCGCTCGCGCACACGATGAGTGAGACCGACGCCCTCTGGCGGCGAATCGTCGAGGAGCGCGCTCAGGCGTAGTGCGCTGCCAGTCCGAGAACGCTCCCAGCCGTGGTGTCGGCGGGCGATCCTAGACTGGAGAGCATGCAGGCCACACGATCCGTTCGACCATTCGAGGTCATCAGCGAGTACGTCCCGAGCGGCGACCAGCCGGCGGCGATCGCCGAACTCGCAGGTCGCATCAACGCGGGCGAGACCGACGTCGTGCTGCTGGGTGCGACCGGCACCGGTAAGTCGGCGACCACCGCCTGGCTCATTGAACAGGTGCAGCGGCCCACGCTCGTGCTCGCACACAACAAGACGCTGGCCGCGCAACTGGCCAACGAGTTCCGCGAACTCATGCCCAACAACGCGGTCGAGTACTTCGTCTCGTACTACGACTACTACCAGCCCGAGGCGTACGTGCCGCAGACCGACACCTTCATCGAGAAGGACTCGTCGGTCAACGCTGAAGTCGAACGGCTCCGGCACTCCACCACGAACTCATTGCTGAGCCGGCGCGACGTCGTGGTCGTCTCGTCGGTTTCGTGCATCTACGGCCTCGGTACGCCTGAGGAGTACCTCGGTGCCATGATGCCGCTGCAGGTCGGTCAACGGGTTGATCGCGACTGGCTCATCCGCAAGTTCGTCTCGATGCAGTACCAGCGCAACGACGTCGACTTCTCGCGCGGCAATTTCCGAGTGCGTGGCGACACGATCGAGATCATTCCGATCTACGAAGAACTGGCGATCCGCATCGAGATGTTCGGCGATGAGATCGAAGCGCTGTACAGCTTGCATCCGCTGACCGGGCAGGTAGTTGCAAAGCTCGACTCGGTGGCGGTGTTCCCGGGGTCGCACTACGTGGCGAGCACCGATGTGATGCAGCGGGCGATCGGCACGATCCGCATCGAACTCGAAGAGCGGCTCGCCGAGCTCGAGCGCGAGGGCAAGCTGCTCGAAGCGCAGCGGCTGCGCATGCGCACGACATTCGACCTCGAGATGATGGAGCAGATCGGCTTCTGCTCTGGCATCGAGAACTACTCGAGGCACATCGACGGCCGACAGGCGGGGGAGGCCCCGCATTGCCTCCTCGACTACTTTGCCGACGACTTCCTCGTGGTGATCGACGAGTCGCACGTCACGGTTCCCCAGATCGGCGCGATGTACGAGGGCGACTCCTCCCGCAAGCGCACTCTCGTCGAGCACGGGTTCCGCCTGCCGAGCGCGCTCGACAACCGACCGCTGAAGTGGGATGAGTTCAAGGCGCGCGTCGGTCAGACCGTCTATCTCTCGGCCACACCCGGTCGCTACGAGATGGGCATCGCCGACGGCGTGGTGGAGCAGATCATCCGCCCGACAGGACTCGTCGATCCGCAGATCATCGTGAAGCCGTCGAAGGGCCAGATCGATGATCTTCTCGACGAGATCCGCATTCGCGCCGAGCGAAACGAGCGCGTGCTCGTCACGACCCTCACCAAGAAGATGGCCGAAGAGCTCACCGACTTCCTCTCCGAGGCTGGGGTGCGAGTGCGCTACCTCCACTCAGATGTCGACACGCTGCGCCGCGTCGAGTTGTTGACCGAACTCCGGGCGGGTGTGTACGACGTCCTGGTCGGCATCAACCTTCTTCGTGAAGGGCTCGACCTGCCCGAGGTGTCCCTCGTCGCGATCCTCGACGCTGACAAAGAGGGGTTCCTGCGGTCGTCGACGTCACTCATCCAGACGATCGGTCGTGCCGCGCGAAACGTCTCGGGTGAGGTGCACATGTATGCCGATGTGCTCACCGATTCGATGAAGTCGGCGATCGACGAGACGACGAGACGACGAGATCGTCAGCTCGAGTACAACCGCGTCAACGGCATTGACCCGCAACCGCTTCGCAAGCGCATCGCCGACATCACCCAGGTGCTCGCACGCGAAGGCGCCGACACCGCCGCCCTGCTCGCCGGTCGCGATGCGAAGAAGAAGGCGCCGGTGCCGAACCTCCGGCGCGAGGGCATCGCTGCGGCCGGCGCGAACGACCTCGAAGACCTCATCCGCGATCTCAACGAGCAGATGCTCGTTGCGGCCGGCGAATTGAAGTTCGAACTCGCCGCGCGCTTGCGTGACGAGGTCTCCGATCTCAAGCGCGAGCTCCGCCAGATGGAGAAAGCCGGTCACCTTGGCTGAAGAGCGATCCCTGTTTCTCTGGCGCGCGCGCGTTGCCGCCGCGTCCATCGCCCGGTTCGCGCTCAGGCCGAGCGAGCCGTGATCTCGCCCCGATTCGAACGTATGTTCGCTCAGAGCGCGTGTGCGCGAGGCATCCGTGTCGGTGGTGCTCTCTAAACTCGAAGGGTGTCAGTTTCACGTCTCGATGCCCATTCGCACCTGAGTGTTCGCGGTGCCCGCGTACACAACCTGCAGAACGTCGACGTCGAGATCCCGCGTGATGCGATGGTGGTGTTCACAGGTCTCTCGGGCTCGGGCAAGTCCTCGCTCGCGTTCGACACGATCTTCGCCGAAGGGCAGCGACGTTACGTCGAGTCGCTCTCGGCCTACGCTCGCCAGTTCCTGGGGCAGGTCGACCGCCCTGATGTCGACTTCATCGAGGGCCTGAGCCCTGCAGTCTCGATCGACCAGAAGTCGACGAACCGGAACCCGCGCTCGACCGTCGGCACGATCACCGAGATCTACGACTACATGCGCCTCCTTTGGGCGCGCATCGGTGTGCCGCACTGCCCGGTCTGCGGTGAGCGCATCCAGCGGCAGACGGTGCAGCAGATCGCAGACCAGCTCATGGAGTTGGCTGAGGGCACCCGCTACCAGGTCGTGAGCCCGGTCGTGTCGAAGAAGAAGGGCGAGTTCGTCGACCTCTTCCGCGACCTCGCCG
Organism: Agromyces sp. Y558; assembly: GCF_059445415.1. Lineage (NCBI taxonomy): Bacteria > Bacillati > Actinomycetota > Actinomycetes > Micrococcales > Microbacteriaceae > Agromyces > Agromyces sp. Y558. The sequence continues at coordinate 539,789 of NZ_JCAIUH010000003.1, read as the reverse complement.
CCCAGGGGTACACGCGCGCCGTCGTCGACGGCGACGTCATCAGACTCGATGAACCGCCGACGCTGAAGAAGCAGGTCAAGCACGACATCTCGGTGGTGATCGACCGGCTCGTCGCAAGCCCCGACATGCTCGGCCGCCTCACCGACTCCCTCGAGACGGCGCTGCGACTGACCGACGGCGTCGTGCAGATCAACTACATCGACGAGACCGGGCCGGCCGCATGGGCGACGTTCTCCGAGAAGCTCTCCTGCCCCAATCAGCACCCGATCCAACTCACCGAAATCGAACCGCGCACCTTCTCGTTCAACGCGCCGTTCGGTGCCTGCCCAGAGTGCTCCGGGCTCGGCACGCGAATGTCGGTCGACGATGCGCTGCTGCTCGGCGACCCGAGCCTGAGCATCACCGAGGGGGTCATCATTCCATGGACCTCGCAGGGCAAGAGTCTCTACAACTACTACGAGAAGCTCCTCGGCGGGCTCGCCCGAGATCTCGAGTTCTCGCTCGATACCCCGTGGGAGGAGCTCGACGAGGTGGCTCGCCAGGCAGTGCTCCGTGGTGACAACTTCGAGGTCAAGGTGAAGTGGCGCAACCGCTACGGCCGCGAGATGAGCTACACCTCCGGCTTCGAGGGCGTCGTGCCCTACATCGAGCGTCAGTACCTGCAGGCCGAGACCGATGTGCAGCGCGCGCGCTGGTCGGAGTACCTGCGAGAGGTGCCGTGCCCGGTCTGCGACGGCAAGCGTCTGAAGCCCGAGGTGCTGTCGGTGCTCATCCACGACGCGAGCATCGCCGACGTCGGCCTGCTGAGTCTCACCGACGCCCGTGCATTCATGGATCGCCTCGAACTCAGTGATCGCGAGAAGGCCATCGCCGCGCAGGTGCTGCGCGAGATCAAGCTGCGTCTCGACTTCCTGATCCGCGTCGGGCTCAGCTATCTCGACCTCTCTCGCGCGGCGGCAACCCTCTCCGGCGGAGAAGCGCAGCGCATCCGTCTGGCGACGCAGATCGGTTCCGGTCTCACCGGCGTGCTCTACGTGCTCGACGAGCCGAGCATCGGCCTCCACCAGCGTGACAACCGTCGACTCATCGACACCCTGATCGCACTTCGCGATCTCGGCAATACCCTCATCGTCGTCGAACACGATGAAGACACGATCCGCACGGCCGACTGGATCGTCGACATCGGACCGGGCGCGGGCGTGAACGGCGGCACTGTCGTGCACTCCGGCAGCTACGCCGATCTCGTGAAGAACACGCGTTCACTCACGGGCGACTACCTGTCGGGCCGCAAGGCGATTCCGATTCCCGAGACGCGCCGCCCCGTCGACCCCGAGCGCACGATCACCGTGCAGGGCGCAGAGGCCAACAACCTGCGCGGTGTCGACGTCGAGTTCCCGCTCGGCATCCTCACCGCCGTGACCGGCGTGAGCGGCTCGGGCAAGTCGTCACTCGTGAACGACATCCTGTACCGGGTGCTCGCGAACCGCCTCAACGGCGCCCGGAAGGTCGCGGGCAAGCACCGTCGCGTCACCGGGCTCGATCAGCTCGACAAGGTGGTGCATGTCGACCAGGCACCGATCGGGCGCACGCCGCGATCGAACCCGGCCACCTACACCGGTGTCTTCGACCGCATTCGCACCCTCTTCTCCGAGACGACCGAGTCGAAGGCCCGTGGCTACCTCCCCGGCCGGTTCAGCTTCAACGTCAAGGGCGGCCGTTGCGAGGCGTGCTCGGGTGACGGCACGATCAAGATCGAGATGAACTTCCTGCCCGACGTCTACGTCGCGTGCGAGGTGTGCGGTGGCAAGCGGTACAACCGCGAGACCCTCCAGGTGCACTACAAGGGCAAGAACATCGCCGAAGTGCTCGAGATGCCGATCAGTGAGGCGGCTGAGTTCTTCGAGCCCATCTCGGCGATCCACCGCTACCTGAAGACGCTCGTCGATGTCGGCCTCGGTTACGTGCAGCTCGGACAGAGCGCCACGACGCTCTCCGGCGGCGAGGCGCAGCGCGTGAAGCTCGCAACCGAGCTGCAACGTCGTTCCAACGGCCGTAGCGTGTACGTGCTCGACGAGCCGACCACCGGTCTGCACTTCGAAGACGTGCAGAAGCTGCTCAAGGTGCTTGGCAAGCTCGTCGATAAGGGCAACACTGTGATCGTGATCGAACACAGTCTCGATGTCATCAAGTCGGCCGACTGGATCATCGACCTCGGACCCGAAGGCGGGTCGGGTGGCGGCCAGATCGTGGCGACCGGCACACCAGAACAGGTCGCGGCCATGCCCGAGAGTCACACCGGCTACTTCCTGCGCGAGATGCTCGACGCGGCGTCGGTGCGAGCCGAGGTCGCCAGCTGAGGCGATGAACACAGCATTGTCGAGCACGCAGGGCGTCCCGTACCGCCCGAAGACGGGCGAGATCCCCACATCTCCCGGCGTCTATCGGTTCCGTGACGCCGACCGGCGCGTGTTGTACGTCGGCAAGGCGAAGAACCTGCGCGCGCGACTGTCGAATTACTTCGCCCCCCTCCACACGCTGCACGAGCGCACCCGCCGGATGGTCACCACCGCAGCTTCGGTGGAATGGACGGTCGTCGCGAACGAAGTCGAGGCGCTGCAGCTCGAGTTCACGTGGATCAACGAGTTCGACCCGCCGTTCAACGTGCAGTTCAAAGATGACAAGTCCTACCCGTACCTTGCTGTGACGCTCGCTGACGAGGCGCCGCGCGCGGTGGTCACCCGCAACCGCAACATTCGCGGAGCCCGGTACTTCGGCCCGTATCCCAAGGTCTGGGCCGTCAACGAGACTCTCGAGATCCTGCTCAAGCTCTTCCCCATCCGCACGTGCAAAGACTCCGACTACCGCCGGGCCATCGCCAGTGGAAAGCCCTGCTTCGCCGGGCAGATCGGACGCTGTTTCGGCCCGTGCTCCGGTCGCGTCAGCGTCGAAGAGCACCGCGAGAACGTCGACCGCTTCGTCTCCTTCATGGCGAGTCAAGACCGGCGCATCCTCGGCGAGCTCACGCAGCGCATGCGCACGGCCGCCGCAGCGCAAGACTACGAATCGGCTGCACGACTGCGCGACCGGCTGCAGGCCGCGACGTCGTTCTTCGAGAAGAGTGCTGTGGTGCTCGGCGAGAAGGTCGACATCGACGTATTCGGAATCGACCACGATGAGCTCGCAGCGGCCGTACAACTGTTCATCGTTCGCGGCGGCCGCATCCGCGGTGTCCGTTCGTGGACCGTCGACAAAGAGCTCGATGTGCCGCTCAGCGATCTCGTCGACTCCGTGGTGCAGAACGCCTATGGTGACGGCAGCAGACCACCGGCCGAAGTCGTCGTGCCCGAGCTTCCCGATGATGCTCCTGCCCTCGAGACCTGGCTCGGCGACCTCTCCGGGCGAAAGGTGCGACTGCGCGCCGCGCAACGCGGCGACAAGGCGGCATTGCTCGCGACCGCGACGCAGAACGCCAGACAGACTCTGATGCTCTACAAGACACGGCGCAGTGCTGACTTCACGACTCGTTCCCGCGCTCTCGAAGACATCCAAGAGGCGCTCGGAATGGCCGACGCCCCGCTGCGCATCGAGTGCTACGACGTCAGTCACCTCAGCGGCACCAACATCGTCGCCTCGATGGTCGTCTTCGAAGACGGTCTTCCGCGCAAAGACGAATACCGCCGATTCACGATTCCGCACTCCACCGACGACACCGACTCGATCCACCAGGTGCTCACGCGCCGCCTCGCCTACTTGAAATCGCCCGATCAGATCGGTTCGCCGGTCGAGCCAGGCTCGGCGACGACACCCGAAGATGCTGAGGCCGCGGCCGAGACGGATGCCGCGGCATCCGAACGCCGGAAGAAATTCGCCTATCGACCGAACCTGCTGTTGGTCGACGGCGGGCAACCGCAGGTCGCGGCGGCCGCCCGAGCGCTCGAGGAGTCTGGTGTCGAGGGCATCTACCTCTGCGGCATCGCCAAACGTCTTGAAGAGATCTGGACGCCCGAGGGTGACTTCCCGGTGATCCTGCCCCGCAACAGCGACGCTCTTTTCCTCTTCCAGCGGGTGCGCGATGAGGCCCACCGTTTCGCCATCACCCACCAACGGCAACGCCGCAAACGCGACATCGGCAGCGTGCTCTCCGAGATTGCGGGCCTCGGTCCGTCGCGGGTGAAGGAGCTGCTGCGGCACTTCGGATCGGTCGCGCGGTTGCGAACCGCTTCCGAGCCCGAGATCGCCGAGGTGAAGGGCATCGGACCCACGCTCGCAGCGACCGTGCACCGAACCCTGCACGCCGACGGCGCGCCTGCACCCCGATAGGCTGGGGTGTCGACACGCGGAAAGGGGGCCTCGACATGATGACCGCTGATTCCGAGCAACAAGAGATGCTGATCGTCACGGGCATGTCCGGCGCCGGGCGCTCGACCGTCGGCAATGCACTCGAAGACCTCGGCTGGTACGTCGTCGACAACCTGCCTCCGCAGATGCTGCGCCCACTCGTGGAGCTCGTGGAGCGGGCAGGCACGTCGCTGCCGCGCATCGCCGCGATCGTCGACATCCGCGGCGGGGATTTCTTCTCCGAGCTGCGTGAGATCATTCAGGCGCTGCGAACCGGCATCAGCGTCCGCGTCGTCTTCCTCGACGCGACCGACGCTGTGCTCGTGCGCCGTTTCGAGTCGGTGCGTCGCCCGCACCCGCTGCAAGGCAACGGCACGCTCCTCGACGGCATCGGCGCGGAGCGCGCGCGGCTGTCCGAGTTGCGCGAAGCGAGCGACATCGTCGTCGACACCTCCGATCTCAACATCCACCAGCTCGCGACCCTCGTCACCGAGACATTCGCCGAAGAAGGTCACGCCGGGCTTCGCATCACCATGCAGAGTTTCGGATTCAAGTACGGGGTGCCTGCCGATGCCGATCTCGTCGCCGATGCGCGGTTCCTGCCCAATCCCTTCTGGATCCCCGAGCTTCGCCACCTCACCGGCAATGACGCCGCAGTTTCGGAGTACGTGCTGAGCCAGCCCGGAGCGCGCGAGTTCCTCGACGCGTATACGAAGGCGCTCGAGCCCGTGCTCGCGGGCTACCAGCGAGAGAACAAACGACATGCCACGATCGCGATCGGATGCACCGGGGGTAAGCACCGCTCGGTCGCCCTGGTGCGCGAACTGAGCTCGCGCATCGCCGCGCTGCCCGGAGTCGTCGTCAGCGTGAAAGACCGGGATCTCGGCCGCGAGTGATCGACGGCCGGGCGACATGACGAGAGATGGGACTTGAGGTGGCACTGACCGCTGACGTGAAAGAAGAACTGGCGCGCGTCGAGGTGTCCAAGACGGGCGTCAGAGTCGCAGAACTGGCGTCGATCCTGCGGTTCGCGGGCGGGCTCCACATCATCTCGAACCGCATCGCGATCGAGGCGGAGCTCGACTCGCCGACGCTCGTGCGACGGGTGACTCGAGATCTGGCCGAGATCTACGGCGTGCGGCCCGACGTCTCGGTGATCTCGCCGACGGGCGTGCGACGCTCCAACCAATACCTCGTGCGCGTGCTCGACGGCGGAGAGACCCTCGCTCGCCAGACCGGCTTGCTCGATGCTCGGCGGCGCCCGGTTCGGGGTCTGCCGAACAAGCTGACGACCGGTTCCCGCGACGAGGTGGCAGCGATCTGGCGCGGCGCGTTCCTCGCGAAGGGGAGTCTGACCGATCCGGGCCGCTCGGCCGCTCTCGAGGTCATCTGCCCCGGAAACGAGACCGCGATGGCCCTCGTCGGCGCCGCTGGTCGGCTCGGAGTCTCGGCGAAGGCGCGGGAGGTGCGTGGTGTGCACCGTGTCGTCATTCGCGATGGCGAGGCGATCAGCGCGATGCTCGCAGTGATGGGTGCCACCGACACGGTGCGCAACTGGGAGGAGCTGCGCCAGCGGCGCGAGGTGCGTGCGACGGCGAATCGCCTCGTGAACTTCGACGACGCCAATCTGCGCCGTTCGGCACAGGCTGCCGTTGCGGCGTGCGCTCGTGTCGATCGGGCGATGGAGTTGCTGGGCGACGGCATCCCCGAGCATTTGAAGTACGCCGGTGAGTTGCGCCTGTCCCACCGTGAGGCGAGCCTCGACGAGCTCGGTCATTACGCCGACCCGCCGATGACCAAAGACGCCGTCGCAGGCCGCATTCGCCGTCTCCTCGCGATGGCCGACAAGCGGGCCGCAGATCTCGGCGTGCCGGGCACCGAAGCGAGCCTGCCTGCAGATCTTGACGAGGTCTGAGCGGATGCCCCGACAGCGGGCATCGAGACGGGCATAGACTCGAAAGGCAGCCGCGGAACCTCGGGGGTCGCCCGGAGGCCCGGCGCATCTGACAAGGAGAAGCAATGGCCGACTACACCCTGCCCGATCTGCCGTACGACTACTCAGCGCTCGAGCCGTCGATCAGCGCCACGATCATGGAGCTGCACCACTCGAAGCACCACCAGGCGTATGTGACTGGCGCCAACACTGCGCTCGCCCAGCTCGCGGAGGCCCGCGACTCGGGCAATCTCGCGAACGTCAACAAGCTCGAGAAAGACCTGGCGTTCAATCTCGGCGGCCACGTCAACCACTCGATCTTCTGGACCAATCTCTCACCAGACGGCGGCGACAAGCCCACCGGCGATCTCGCCGCGGCGATCGACGATCACTTCGGATCGTTCGACAAGTTCCAGGCGCACTTCACGGCGACGGCCCTCGGCGTGCAAGGCTCCGGCTGGGCGGTGCTCGCTTGGGATTCGATCGGAGAACGCCTGATCATCGTGCAGTTCTTCGACCAGCAGGGCAACCTGCCGGCCGGCATCGTGCCGCTGCTCATGCTCGATGTCTGGGAGCACGCCTACTACCTCGACTACAAGAACGTGCGCGCCGACTACGTGAAGGCGTTCTGGGCCATCACGAACTGGGAGAACGTCCAGAAGCGGTTCCAGATCGCTGGTGAGAAGACCTCAGGGCTGCTGCTACTGTCGTAAACGGATGGTGTCCTCGGGCATATCCGGGGACACCGCCGTCCGACCAGTTCACCAGTGAAAGAGCGCGTTCGCGCCATCGTCAATCAGGAGAAATCTGTGTCTGTAAAGATCGGCATCAACGGCTTCGGCCGTATCGGCCGCAACTACTTCCGTGCCGCCCTCGCCCAGGGGGCAGACCTCGAGATCGTCGCCGTGAACGACCTCACCGACAACAAGACCCTCGCTCACCTCCTGAAGTACGACTCGATCGCGGGCCGACTGGACGCGACGGTCGACTACGACGACGACAACATCATCGTCGACGGCAAGGCGATCAAGGCCTTCGCAGAGCGCGACCCCGCCAACCTGCCCTGGGGCGAGTTGGGTGTCGACATCGTCATCGAGTCGACCGGCTTCTTCACGAAAGCCACCGACGCGCGCAAGCACATCGAGGCCGGCGCGAAGAAGGTGCTCATCTCGGCACCCGCGACCGATGAAGACGCGACGTTCGTCATCGGCGTGAACGAGCACGACTACGACCCCGAGAAGCACCACATCATCTCGAACGCCTCCTGCACCACGAACTGCCTCGCACCGCTCGCCAAGGTCTTCAACGACGCATTCGGCATCGAGCGCGGTCTCATGACGACGGTCCACGCGTACACCGCCGACCAGAACCTGCAAGACGGCCCGCACAAAGACTTGCGCCGCGCCCGCGCCGCCGCGGTCAACATCGTGCCGACCTCGACCGGTGCAGCGAAGGCCCTCGGCCTCGTGCTGCCCGAGCTCGTCGGCAAGCTCGACGGTTTTGCCCTGCGCGTGCCCGTTCCCACCGGCTCGATCACCGACCTCACGGTCACCTCCTCGCGCCCGGTGACCGTTGAAGAGGTCAAGGCCGCGTACAAGGCTGCGGCTGAAGGCCCCATGAAGGGCATCCTCAAGTACACCGAAGACGAGATCGTCTCGAGTGACATCGTCGGCGACCCGCACTCGTCGATCTTCGATGCCGGCCTCTTGCGCGTGCTCGGCGACCAGGTGAAGCTCTCGAGCTGGTACGACAACGAGTGGGGCTACTCCAACCGTCTCGTCGACCTCACCGAGTACGTCGCCGAACGTCTCTGAATCGAGACCCAGTGACCCTGCGAACGATCGATTCCCTCGGTCCGCTCGCCGGCAAGCGCGTCGTCGTCCGTTGTGATCTGAACGTCCCCCTGCGGGACGGGGTCATCACGGACGACGGCCGTGTGCGGGCATCGGTCCCCACCCTGACGGCGCTCGTCGCTCAGGGAGCCCGCGTCATCGTGGTGTCCCACTTGGGGCGCCCAGAGGGTGCACCCGACCCGAAGTACAGCCTGGCACCGGTGGCGACTCGTCTCGGCGAGCTGATCGAGGCGCCGGTGGCTTTCGCGAACGACACGGTCGGTTCGGATGCCGCGGCGAAGGTCGATGCCCTCGGCGACGGCGAGGTGCTCGTACTCGAGAACCTGCGGTTCAACCCTGGGGAGACCTCGAAGAACGAGGGGGAGCGCACGGCGTTCGCCGGGGAACTCGCGGAGTTCGCCGACGCCGTCGTCTCCGACGGATTCGGCGTGGTGCACCGCAAGCAGGCGAGCGTGTTCGAGCTCGAGCAATTGCGCCCGAGCGCGGCCGGTCTCCTGATCGCCGCCGAGCTCGACGTGCTCGACCGTCTCACCGAGACACCTGAGCGCCCGTACACGGTTGTGCTCGGCGGTTCCAAGGTCTCCGACAAGCTCGGCGTCATCGCCCACCTGCTTCCGCGGGTCGATGCGCTGCTGATCGGCGGCGGTATGCTCTTCACCTTCCTCGCGGCCCAAGGGCACAAGGTCGGTTCGAGCCTGCTCGAAGCCGACCAGATCGACACGGTCAAGGGCTACCTCGCCGAGGCGACCGAGCGCGGCGTCGACATCGTGCTGCCGACCGACGTCGTGGTGGCCGCATCGTTCTCGGCGGAAGCCGACCATGTCATCGCACCCGCCGATTCGATCGAACAGACGCCGTTCGGGGCATCCGGACTCGGTCTCGACATCGGACCTGCGACTGCCGCCGCGTTCGCCGAACACATTCGCGCATCGAAGACGGTGTTCTGGAACGGCCCCATGGGCGTGTTCGAACTCGAACCGTTCGCTGCGGGCACCCGTGTGGTCGCCGAGGCGCTCACCCAGGTCGACGGGCTCAGTGTCGTCGGCGGTGGTGATTCGGCGGCCGCCGTTCGCCAACTCGGCTTCGCCGATGACCAATTCGGTCACATTTCAACTGGCGGGGGCGCGAGTCTCGAGTTCCTCGAAGGCAAGAAGCTCCCCGGACTGGAGGTACTCGGATGGCAGTGACGCTTCGACCGGCTCAGGGCGGCGCACGCACCCCGTTCATCGCAGGCAACTGGAAGATGAACCTCGACCACCTGCAGGCGATCGCATTCGTGCAGAAGTTGGCGTGGGCCCTCGCCGACGCGAAGCACGACTTCGCCGACGCCGAGGTCGCCGTGTTCCCGCCGTTTACCGACCTTCGGTCGGTGCAGACGCTGGTTGCGGCAGACTCACTGCCCATCGCCTACGGGGCGCAGGATCTCTCTGCGCACGACTCCGGCGCATACACCGGCGAGATCTCCGGCGCGTTCCTCGCGCAGCTCGACTGCCGCTACGTGATCATCGGGCATTCCGAGCGGCGTCAGCTGCACGCTGAGTCCGATGCAGAGGTCAACGCGAAGGTGAAGGCCGCGCACCGCCACGGCCTCGTGCCGGTGGTCTGCATCGGCGAGACCGCCGAAGACCTCGAGACGCACGGTCCGAGTGCAGTCCCGGTCGCGCAGCTGCGCGCGGCTCTCGAGGGCGTCGACGGAGCGAAGGGCCTCGTCGTCGCGTACGAGCCGGTCTGGGCGATCGGTTCGGGCCAGGCCGCGACGCCGGCGCAGGCCGAGCAGGTGGCTGCCGCACTCCGTGCACTCCTCGTCGAGCTCGTCGGTGAAGACGTCGCACAATCGACGAGGGTGCTCTACGGCGGCTCCGTGAAGGCCTCGAACATCGCGTCCTTCCTGCGCGAGCCGAACGTCGACGGCGCGCTCGTCGGCGGTGCGAGCCTCGACATCGACGAGTTCTCGAGCATCGTGCGGTTCAAGAAGCACGTCGGCGCCTGAATTCTCCGTGCCCGGGGTCGCTCGCGATCCCGGGCACGTTGGCGCTTCCAGCTATACTCGATTGTCGGCCCGACTCATCTGTCGTGCCCGGAAAGGTTCACCAGTGGAGATTCTCCAGGTCGTCCTGCAGGTGCTGCTCGGTCTCACGAGCCTCCTGCTGACGCTGCTCATCCTGCTGCACAAGGGTCGTGGCGGCGGTCTGTCGGACATGTTCGGTGGCGGCGTCACGTCGAGCCTCGGTGCATCCGGGGTCGCCGAGCGCAACCTGAACCGCATCACGGTCATCCTCGGGCTCGTGTGGGTCACCTGCATCGTCGTGCTGGGCCTCATCACCAAGTTCGACGCCGGAATCTGACGGGAGCACGATCATGGCATCAGGAAACAGCGCTATCCGCGGTTCACGCGTCGGCGCGGGACCCATGGGCGAGCAAGACCGTGGGTTCCACGCCGATCGCGTCGCCATCAGCTACTGGGACGCCCACGGCAATGAGACTGTGCGCCACTTCGCGGCCAGCCTGCCCGAAGAGGAGATCCCAGAGACCATCGACAGCCCGTCGTCCGGTCTGCCGGCGGGGCGCGACCGGGAGAACCCGCCGTCGGTCTCGAAACTCGAGCCGTACAAGACGCACCTCGCCTACGTGAAGGAACGTCGCACGGACGAAGAGGCGGCCGCCCTCCTCGATGACGCGCTCACACAGCTTCGCACCCGTCGCGGTCAGGCACCCAAAAGCTGACTCGACGCAGAATATGAGAAGGGGTCGGCCCGAGGGCCGACCCCTTCTCCGCGTCTGGAGCTCCGCACGTGTCGCGGCAGAGTGCTGAGCGTCTCAGTAGTCGCGAGCGATGAGCGACTCGGGAACCTCGGACGCGGCGGCCGCGTCGACGAAGAAGACCGTGCGTCGTCGCCCCTTGATGCCTGCGACCGGCACCTCGTCACGACTCGCGCCGGCCAGAGCGAGGCCGAGGGCCGATGCCTTGTCGGCGCCTGCGAGCACGAGCCAGACCCGCTGCGAGGCGTTGATGACCGGGCGCGTGAGACTCAGCCGCTCGGGCGGCGGCTTCGGCGAATTGCGAACGGCGATCACCGTGCGGTCGGTCACCTGGATGCCGGATCGGTGTGGGAAGAGCGACGCGATGTGGCCGTCGGGTCCGACCCCGAGGAAGGTGATGTCGAAGATCGGATGCGGCAGCCCGTCGACGCCGTGCGACGCGAGTTCTGCGGCGTACACCTCTGCTGCAACGTCGAGTTCGAGGCCGGAGTCTGCGGCGGGGAACGGGTGCAGGTTCTCAGCCGGCAGATCGAGCTCGCCGAGGAAGGCGACGCGAGCCTGTTCGTCGTTACGCTCGGCGTCACCCGCGGGAACCCATCGCTCGTCGCCCCACCAGAAGTGCACCCGAGCCCAGTCGATCGACGTGTGCGCCGGCGAAGCACCGACCGCCTCGAGCACGGCCGCGCCCATCGAGCCGCCGGTGAGGACGATGTGGGCGACCGCTTGCGTGTCGAGGATGTCGAGGAGCTTCGTGATGAAGCGGGCAGCAACCGAGCCCGACAGCGAGGCCTTGTCGGGGTGCACGAGCACCCGTCGTTCGTTGGTCATGCCACGTCTCCTTCGTCGCCGGCGCCGAGGAGCTCGAGCCCGCTCGTGATCACTTCACCGTACAACTCATCGGGGTCGAGCCGACGAAGCTCGTCGGCGAGACAATCGCGGAGGCTGCGGCGGGGCAATGCCAGGTCGTGCACCGGTTGCCCAGGCTGGCGGAGAGTCGCGATGCCGGGAATGTCACGGATCAGCTCGATGGCACCGCCGTCACGCACCAGCCGTACGCCGTGGATGCCGTGGGATCCTGCTTCGACGCCGGTGAGGTCGTACGCGGTCGGGGCGTTGAGTTCCAGCCGAAGCCACGCGGCGAGCAGCGTGGTCGACGGCGAGTCGATCGCCCCGGAGACCTCCACGGCCGTGACGAGCTCGTACGGCGGTTGGTCGAGCACTGCGGCGAGTTGAGCCCGCCACAGGGTCAGTCGCGTCCAGGCGAAGTCGGCGTCACCCGGCGTGTAGCTCGAAGCCAGCGCACGCAGCGCCGCCTGCGGGTCGGGCTGCGCCGAGGCATCCGTGATTCTTCTGTGTGCGATGCGCCCGAGCGCTGAACGCCCGGGAACTTCGGGTGCAGCACCCGGCCACCAGGTGACGACAGGCGCGTCAGGCAGCAGGAGTGCCATGACGAGGCTCTCCTCGTCGAGCGCCGCATCGCCGCAGGCGCGCAACACGATCACCTCGCTCGCACCGGCATCACCGCCGACACGGATCTCCGCGTCGAGCCGCGGTGCGACCGCCGAGTTCTCGGTGCCTGGCTCGGTCGAGACGACGATGACGCGCATCGGATGCTCGCGTGAGGCATCGTTGGCCGCCTCGATCGCCTCTTCTTCAGCCCCGGGAGTCGTCGCGATGACGAGGGTGAGCACGCGCCCGAGGGCGACGACGCCTCCCTCTTCACGAATCTTCACGAGGGTCTTCGAGACTTTGCTCGTCGTCGTGTCGGGCAGATCGACGATCATGGGCGTCTCCAGTTTCGTCCGTCGCGTTCGAGCAGTTCGTCGGCGGAGGAGGGCCCCCACGTGCCGGGCCGATACTGCTCGGGTTGACCCTGCGTCGCCCAGAACTCCTCGATCGGATCGAGGATCTTCCACGACAGCTCGACCTCCTCCTGGCGGGGGAAGAGCGGCGGATCGCCGAGCAGCACGTCGAGGATCAGACGCTCGTAGGCCTCGGGGCTCGCCTCGGTGAAGGCGTGGCCGTAGCCGAAGTCCATCGTGACGTCGCGCACCTGCATGCCGGCTCCCGGCACTTTCGAGCCGAAGCGGATCGTGACGCCTTCATCGGGCTGCACCCGGATGACGAGTGCGTTCTGGCCGAGCTGCGACGTCTGGCTGTCGGCGAACACCTGCTGCGGTGCACGCTTGAACACGACGGCGATCTCGGTGACGCGTCGGCCGAGCCGTTTGCCGGCACGAAGGTAGAACGGAACCCCGGCCCAACGGCGGGTGCCGATCGTGAGCTTCATCGCCGCGTAGGTCTCGGTGGTCGACTCGGGGTTCATCCCGTCTTCGTCGAGGAATCCGATGACCTTCTCGCCGCCCTGCCACCCGCCGGAATACTGCCCGCGGGCCGTACCCGTTGCGAGGTCTTCGGGCAGGCGCACTGCGGCGAGGATCTTCTCCTTCTCGGCACGCAGGTCACCGGCCTCGAACGAGATCGGCTCCTCCATGGCCGTGAGCGCAAGAAGCTGCAGCAAGTGGTTCTGGATGACGTCGCGCGCCGCGCCGATGCCATCGTAGTACCCGGCTCGGCCCCCGACGCCGATGTCTTCGGCCATCGTGATCTGCACGTGATCGACGTAGTTTGCATTCCAGATTGGCTCGTAGAGCTGGTTCGCGAAGCGGAGCGCCAGGATGTTCTGGACGGTCTCCTTGCCGAGGTAGTGATCGATGCGGAACACCGAGTCGGGCGGGAACACCGAAGCCACGACGTCGTTCAGCTCGCGCGCGGTCTTCAGGTCGCTGCCGAAGGGCTTCTCGATGACGACGCGGCGCCACTGGTTGTCGTGCTGCTCGGTGAGCCCCGATCGCTTCAACTGCTCGGTGACCACTGGGAACGACTTCGGCGGGATCGACAGGTAGAACGCATGGTTGCCCATCGTGCCGCGTTCGCGGTCGAGTTCTTCGACGACCGAGTGCAGGCGGTCGAATGCGGCATCGTCGTCGAAGTCGCCCTGAACGAAGCGGATGCCGCGCGCCAGCTGCTTCCAGACGTCTTCGCGGAACTCGGTGCGGGCATACTGCTTCACCGAGTCGTGCACGACGGCTTCGAAGTCCTGGTCGTCCCAGTCCCGTCGGGCGAACCCGACGAGGGCGAAGCCCGGTGGTAGCAGACCGCGGTTCGCGAGGTCGTAGACCGCCGGCATCAACTTCTTGCGCGACAGGTCGCCGGTGACACCGAAGATGATCAGGCTCGACGGACCCGCAATGCGGTTCAATCGATAATCTTTGGGGGAGCGGAGCGGGTTGTGCTGCGCGGTGATCGCGGCCGGTTGCATCGTTCCTCCGGGAGGTCAGTCGACGACGTCGAACAACGTCGCCGTGTCGGCCGATGGGTTGGTCAAGGTCAAGGTGAGCACCGGACGACCGTGCTCGGCGAGCACGCTCGCATCACCCGAAGCTTGCGCGGCGATCAGCTGACCGAACGTGAACGGCCGATCGGGGATCTCGAGGTCTTCGGCGGGTGTCTGCGTGATCTGGAGGAATGCGCCGACCGCTGGGCCGCCCTTGTGGAACTGCCCGGTCGAGTGGAGGAACCGCGGACCCCAGCCGAACGTGACGGGGCGACCCGAACGTGCGGCCAGGAGATCACGAAGTCGCTCGAGCTCGGGGTGCGCGACGCGATCGACATATGCCTGGATCGAGAGGTATCCGTTCGCAGGGAGCTCTTCGAGCAGGACGTCGATCGCGGAGGCGAGGTCGCTGGAGGCGCCGATGACCTCGGGCGTGCCGCGCACTTCGATGCCCTTCTCCACGAATGCCGCGGGCGCAGGTTCGGGGCGAGAGTCGAGGAGACCGCGCGAGGCGATCTTCGCCGACTCCACATCGGGCTGATCGAAGGGGTTGATGCCGAGGACTCGTCCGGCGACCGCCGTCGCGTACTCCCAGACGAGCAGCTGCGCGCCGAGGGTGCCGGAGACTCGGATCTCGCCAGAGTCGTCGTCGCCGAAGATCTCGTCGCCGGCGTCGTCGACGAGGCGCACGATCTGCAGGTCGGAGAGGTTCTCGCCGAGTTCGGGGGCGTCAACGCCGAGGACGACGGGAAGCAGCCCTGTGCCCTCTTTGCCGGTGGATTCGGCGATCAGCTGTTCAGCCCAGTCGGCGAAGCCGACGATGTGGGTGCCGTCGGCGATGATGCCGAGCTTGTCGCGCAGTGGCTGAGTGGCCGCGATCGCGGCACCCAGCACGAGTCCGGGGTTCTCGGGGCTGTCGATCGCGAGCGAGAGCTCGATCGTCTCGGCCTCGTCGAGGATCTCGGCGATGTCGACGCCCGCGAGGCCTGAGGGCACCAGCCCGAACGCCGTGAGCGCCGAGTAGCGGCCGCCGACGTTGGGATCGGCGTTGAAGACTCGGTACCCGGCGGCGCGTGCCGACTCGTCGAGCGGCGAGCCCGGGTCGGTCACGACGATGATGCGCGAGGCGGGGTCGATGCCCGCATCGCGGAACGCCTGCTCGTAGACGCGGCGCTGGCTGTCGGTTTCGACGGTCGACCCCGACTTCGAAGAGACGACGAGGGCGGATGTCGCGAGCCGATCGGCGAGGGCGGCGCGAACCTGTCCGGGTTCGGTCGAGTCGAGCACCGTGAGGTCGACGTTCGTTGTTCGCGTGATGACCTCGGGGGCGAGCGACGAACCGCCCATGCCCGCGAGCACGATGTGGTCGACGCCTGCCGCCTCGAGCTCCTCGCGGAGGGCCTCGATCTCTGGAATGAGAGGACGGGAGACCGCGACGGCCTCGGTCCAACCGAGTCGTTTCGCCGACTCCTCTTCAGCGGCTGCACCCCAGAGCGCGGCGTCCTGGCCGGTGATGCCGCTCGCCACGTAGTCGGCGACGAGTCCGGGAACGGTGCGGCGTACTGCGTCGGCCGCGGCGCCGCTGACGGAGATGCGGAAGCTCATCGTGCTGCCTCCAGCGCAGCGCGGACGGTGTCGAGGAGTTCGTTCCACGAGACGATGAACTTGTCGACGCCCTCGTTCTCGAGCACCAGGGTCACGTCGTCGTAATCGATGCCCACGCTCGCGAGTGCGTCGAGCACCGAGCCTGCCTCGGCGTACGCACCGGTGACGGTGTCGCCAGTGATGACGCCGTGATCGAAGGTCGCCTCGAGGGTCTTCTCGGGCATCGTGTTCACGACGCCCGGCGCGACGAGTTCGGTCACGTAGAGGGTGTCGGGAAGCGCCGGGTCTTTCACGCCCGTCGACGCCCAGAGCGGACGCTGGCGGTTGGCACCGGCAGCGAGGAGGGCAGCGGCACGCTCGGTGGCGAACTGCTGCTCGAAGAGCTCGTAGGCGAGGCGGGCGTTTGCGATGCCGGCCTTGCTTTTCAAGGCGAGCGCCTCGTCGGTGCCGATGCTCACGAGTCGCTTGTCGATCTCGGTGTCGACGCGCGACACGAAGAAGGAGGCGACCGAGTGGATGGTCGAGAGGTCGATGCCCACTGCCTTGGCCTGCTCGAGGCCGGCGAGGTATGCCTCGATGACCTCGCGGTACCGGTCGAGGCTGAAGATGAGCGTGACGTTGACGCTGATACCGGATCCGATGGCTTCGGTGATGGCGTCGAGGCCCTCAACCGTCGCCGGGATCTTGATCATGACGTTGGGGCGGTCGACCTTCGCCCACAGGGTTTTGGCTTCAGTGATCGTGCCGGCGGTGTCACGTGCGAGTCCGGGCGCGACCTCGATGGACACGCGGCCGTCGAAGCCCTTGGAGCGGTCGTACACCGGACGGAAGATGTCGGCGGCGTCGCGCACGTCGTCGGTCGTGATCTCGAAGACCGCGGTGTCGACGTCGGCGCCTGCTGCAGCGAGGGCGTGCACCTGTTCGGCGTAGCGCTCGCCCTTGGCGAGGGCGCCTGCGAAGATCGTCGGGTTGGTGGTCACGCCGACGACGTCGCGTTCGGCGATGAGCCGTGCGAGGTCGCCCGAGGCGATGCGTTCACGCGAGAGGTCGTCGAGCCAGATGCTGACGCCCGCCTCCGAGAGTGCTGCGGTGGGGGAGCTGGTCATGGGAGTGTCTCCTCTTCTGGCGCGCGTCAGGCCGACGCGAGCGATTCCTTCGCGGCGGCGACGACGGCCTCGGCCGTGATGCCGAACTCGCGGAACAGGGTCTTGTAGTCGGCGGAGGCGCCGAAGTGCTCGATCGACACGGCGCGGCCCTGGTTGCCGAGGTAGCGCTGCCAGGAGAGGGCGAGGCCCGCCTCGACCGAGACTCGCGCAGTCACGCTCGCGGGCAGCACCTGTTCGCGGTACTCGGCCGGCTGCTCCTCGAACCACTCGAGCGATGGCGCCGAGACGACGCGCGCGCCGATGCCCTCTGCCGCGAGCGTCTCGCGAGCGGCGACGGCGAGCTGCACCTCGGAGCCGGTTGCGATGATGATCACGTCGGGCGCGCCAGACGCCGCATCTGCGAGCACGTACGCGCCCTTCGAGACGTTCGACGCGGCGGCGAGGGTGTCACCGGATGCCTCGCCGTCGCCGCGCTCGAACACGGGGATGTTCTGACGGGTGAGTGCGATGCCCGTCGGGGCATCCGTGCGCTTCAGGATCTCGAGCCAGGCGTGCGCGACCTCATTCGCGTCGGCGGGCCGCACGACCGTGAGGCCCGGGATCGCCCGCAGGGTTGCGAGTTGTTCGACCGGCTGATGCGTCGGGCCGTCTTCGCCGAGGGCGACCGAGTCGTGCGTCCAGACGAAGATCGAGGGCACCTGCATGAGTGCGGCGAGACGCACTGCAGGTCGCATGTAGTCGCTGAAGATCAGGAAGGTGCCGCCGAAGGCGCGCGTCTTGCCGTGCAGCACGATGCCGTTGACGATGGCGCCCATCGCGTGCTCGCGGATGCCGAAGTGCAGCACGCGACCGTAGGGGTTGCCGGTGAACTCGTGCGTCGACCACTCGGTCGGGATGAATGAGGCCGCGCCCTTGATCGTGGTCAGGTTCGACTCGGCGAGGTCGGCCGAACCGCCCCAGAGCTCGGGCAGTACGCCGGCGAGGGCGTTGATGACCTTGCCGGACGCTGCACGGGTGGACACCTCGGTGCCACCGTCGAAGACGGGGAGCACCGATTCGATGTCGTCGGGGAGCTCGCCTGCCTCGAGCCGGTCGAGCAGGGCCTTGCGGTCGGGGTTCGCCGCCGCCCAGGCGTCGAACGCGATCTGCCACTCTGCGTGCTCGGCTGCGCCGCGCTCGACGGCGAGTCGCGTGTGGTCGATGACCTCGGCGGCGACGACGAAGCTCTGCTCGGGGTCGAAGCCGAGCACCTCTTTCGTCGCGGCGAGCTCGGCGGCGCCGAGCGCCGAGCCGTGGATCTTGCCGGAGTTCTGCTTGCCCGGGGAGGGCCAGCCGATGATCGTCTTCAGGATGATGATCGACGGCTTCGAGGACTCGCCCTTCGCAGCCTGGATGGCCGCGTTCAGCTCGGCGACGTCTTCGACGTACTGGCCGGTCTTCTTCCAGTCGACCGTCTGCACGTGCCAGCCGTAGGCCTCGTAGCGCCCGGCGACGTTCTCGGTGAAGGCGATGTTGGTGTCGTCTTCGATGGAGATCTGGTTGGAGTCGTAGATCACGACGAGGTTGCCGAGCTGCTGGTGGCCGGCGAGTGAGGATGCCTCGCTCGTGATGCCCTCCTGCAGGTCGCCGTCACCCGCTACGACGTACACGAAGTGGTCGAACGGGCTGGTGCCCGCCGCGGCCTCGGGGTCGAAGAGGCCGCGCTCGAAGCGCGCCGCGTAGGCGAAGCCGACGGCGGATGCGAGGCCTTGGCCGAGCGGTCCGGTGGTGATCTCGACGCCGGCGGTGTGGCCGTACTCGGGGTGGCCGGGGGTCTTCGAACCCCAGGTGCGCAGCGCCTCGAGGTCGGAGAGTTCGAGCCCATCGCCAGCGAGGTAGAGCTGCACGTACTGCGTGAGCGAGGAGTGTCCGGCGGAGAGGATGAACCGGTCGCGGCCGAGCCAGTCGTGGTCTGCGGGGTCGCGGCGCATGACCTTCTGGAAGAGGAGGTAGGCGGCGGGCGCGAGGCTCATCGCGGTGCCCGGATGCCCGTTTCCGACCTTTTCAACGGCGTCGGCCGCGAGCACGCGAGCCGTGTCGACCGCCTGGTCGTCGATGGTTTCCCACTGCAGAGTTGCCACGAGGTGTACGTTCCTTCCGGTCATTGAACGGCGGCGAGAACCCGTTGGTTCCCGTCACCGCGGAATTCGCTACGGCGCGAGTTGTCCGGCGGATGACCCGTTGGTCGTCGCCCCGGACGGCAATTCGAATCCGCGCCGTCGGGCGCGCAATGCCAAGTATATGGACTCCTCACGTTTCGTGAACGTGACGGGAAGATCACCGGCCTCGGGGGACGAAGTGAGGCCATATGCCGAGGGAAAGCGATTACCTGATCTTGCGACATTTGATGTCATAGAATCGAACTCGGGCGTGGCGGCACATGCGCGCCCGCGCGCCGGAAGAGGAACGATGCAGGCAGCCGTACAGACTCGAGACACCCGACCGGCGATGACCGTACGGCGCAAGCTCTCCGCCTACCTTGCGCTGACGAAGCCGCGAGTCATCGAGTTGTTGCTCGTCGTGACGGCACCGACGATGATCCTCGCGGAGCGGGGGCTGCCGAGCCTCTGGCTGCTGGTCGCCACACTCATCGGCGGCGCCATGAGCGCCGGCTCCGCCGGCGCGTTCAACTGCTACATCGACCGCGACATCGACCGCGTCATGAAGCGCACCCAGGGGCGACCGCTCGTCACGGGTGAACTGACCGACCGTGAAGCGCTCGTGTTCGCCTACGGGCTCGGACTCGCGTCGATCGTCTGGCTCTGGGTCTTCACCAACTGGCTGGCAGCCGCACTCTCGCTCGGCGCCATCCTCCTGTACGTGGTCTTCTACAGCCTCATCCTGAAGCGCCGCACCGCGCAGAACATCGTCTGGGGCGGCGTGGCCGGCTGCATGCCCGTGCTCATCGGGTGGGCTGCGGTGACCGGCGATCTCAGTTGGCCGCCGTTCATCCTCTTCCTCATCATCTTCCTCTGGACGCCGCCGCACTACTGGCCGCTCTCGATGAAGTACAAAGACGACTACGCGGCAGCCGGTGTGCCGATGCTCGCTGTCGTGCGCGGCCGAGCGCAGGTGGGCCTCCAGGTCATCCTGTACGCGTGGGCGACCGTCGCCTGCTCGCTGCTGCTCATTCCGATCGCCGACATGGGAATCATCTACTCGACGGTCGCGGTGGTCACCGGCGTCTGGTTCATCTACGAGACGCACCGTCTCTACAGCATGGCGATCCGGCACGAGCAGGTCTCGCCCATGCGCGTCTTCCACGGCTCGATCGCGTACCTGTCGCTGCTGTTCCTCGCCATCGGCGTCGATCCGCTGCTGCCGTTCTGACCCCGCCGAACCAGCGCGAGTCGTTTTCGGTCACGCCGGGCAGAGCACTTCGACTCGGTTGCCGTCGGCGTCGCGGGTGTGGAATCGGAGGTATCCGGTGAAGGTCGAGCGCTCGCGCCGGTCGACGTCGAATCCGAGCTGCTGCAGCAGCTCAGCCGTCGCGTCGAGTTCGGTCACCGAGTCGACGATGAAGGCGGGATGCGCCTTGCGTGCCGGCGCGAACGGAGTTTCGACCCCGACGTGGATCTCGGCAGTGATGGTGCCGTCGTCAGCGATCGAGCGGAACCAACAGCCGCCGCGGGCTGCCAGCTCTGGCGGCTTCGGCACCTCGGTCATCCCGAGTCCGTCGCGGTAGAAGCGGCGGGCTTCTTCCTCGCCGTCGCTCCGGCACGCCACTTGCACGTGATGCAGCCGCATCTTGCTCCTCTCGCCGCGAGATCTCTCGACGTCGAGATATTATCAGCGAGCGGATGCGGCGGCGGCCGCGCCCTCGCCCGCGGTGACCGCTGCGGCGACCGGGCGCTTGAGGCGCAGGATGACGAGCGTCATCGTCGCTGCAGTGAGCGCCGCGAGCACCATGTGCACGCCGACCGCGAATGCCGGCAGTCCATTGCGGGCCTGGTACAGGCCGACTGCGACCTGGACGAGCTCGACGACGAGGAGCGCGATCGACCAGCGGAGCGTCGGCAGCCGCAGGCGCCATGCGGCGACCACGAGCACGATCGTCAGGGCGAGGAGGGCGTAGCCCGGCCAGGCGTGGATGTGCTCGAGGATCTCGGAGTCGAAGCCGCTGCGGCCCGCCGCCGAGTCGCCGGAGTGCGGGCCCGAGCCGGTCGTCAGCACGCCGAACACGATCGAGACGAGCAGCACGGCCGTCACGCCGTGCGTGAGCGCTGCGTACCAGCCGGGCACGGCCCGCTCCCGAGGCCCTGGGAGGGAGTCCATGCGGTCGAGGAACGCGGCCGTCACGCAGACCAGGGCGAGCGATGAAAGGTAGTGGAACCCGACGATGAACGGGTTCAGGCCCGTCCAGACCGTGATGCCGCCGACGATCGCCTGAGCGACGATTCCGACACCGACGATGAAGGAAAGCGCGAAGAGGTCGCGGCGCTCGCGCCGGATGCGCCAGACCAGCAGGAAGACGACGAGGGCGATGATGCCGACGACGCCCGTCATCATGCGATTGCCGAACTCGATGAGGGAGTGGTAGCTGAGCTCGTCGGTCGGCACGAGAGAGTCGGCCGTGCACGTGGGCCAAGTGGGACATCCGAGGCCCGAGCCCGTCAGACGCACCGCGCCGCCCGTCGCGATGATCGTGACCTGGGCGATGAACGAGGCCCAGGCGAAGGTGCGGAGAGTGCGGGTCACGCGGGTTCGATCCTGATCCTGGTCGCGCTGTGACGGCGCTGGGAGTCCTGCCCCGCGCCCCCTGCGACCCTATAGACTTGACTGGTTGGCAGGCTCGCCGACCGCGCGAAACCGCGCGGGATGAGCCACCAGCCATCTTAGGTTCGCACTGAAGCCACCGGGCACATCATCACCCACTCAATGAGCGCCTCGACTCACGAGGGGAATGGGCCGGCCTGATAGCCGGTTGCACGGGAGGAGAAGAGGGAGAGCATGACGGACGTATTGATCGACCGCCCAGAACTCGAAGGACTCGGTACGTACGAGTTCGGTTGGGCCGACTCCGACGCCGCCGGGGCATCCGCCCGACGCGGTGTCTCACCCGAGGTGGTCGCCGACATCTCAGGGCTGAAGAACGAGCCCGAATGGATGCTCAAGCGTCGCCAGCGCGCGCTGCAGCTCTTCGAGCGCAAGCCCATGCCGACCTGGGGTGCCGACCTGTCGGACATCGACTTCGACAACATCAAGTACTTCGTCCGCTCCACCGAGAAGCAGGCCCAGACCTGGGAAGACCTGCCCGACGACATCAAGAACACCTACGAGCGGCTCGGCATCCCCGAGGCCGAGCGTCAGCGCCTCGTCGCGGGCGTCGCAGCCCAGTACGAGTCCGAGGTGGTCTACCACCAGATCAACGAAGAGCTCGAGCGTCAGGGTGTCATCTTCATGGACACCGACACCGCGCTGCGCGAGCACCCCGAGGTCTTCGAAGAGTACTTCGGCACCGTGATCCCGGCCGGCGACAACAAGTTCGCCGCGCTCAACACCGCCGTCTGGTCGGGCGGCTCGTTCGTCTACGTGCCGAAAGGCGTGCACGTCGAGATCCCGCTGCAGGCCTACTTCCGCATCAACACCGAGAACATGGGCCAGTTCGAGCGCACGCTCATCATCGCCGACGAAGACAGCTACGTGCACTACATCGAAGGCTGCACGGCGCCGATCTACAAGAGCGACTCGCTCCACTCGGCCGTCGTCGAGATCATCGTGAAGAAGAACGCACGCGTTCGGTACACGACGATCCAGAACTGGTCGAACAACGTCTACAACCTCGTGACCAAACGTGCGACTGCAGCCGAAGGCGCGACCATGGAATGGGTCGACGGCAACATCGGCTCCAAGGTCACGATGAAGTATCCGTCGATCTTCCTCATGGGCGAACACGCCAAGGGCGAGACGCTTTCCGTCGCCTTCGCCGGCCCCGGCCAGCACCAGGACGCCGGCGCCAAGATGATCCACATGGCGCCGTACACGCAGTCGTCGATCGTCTCGAAGTCGATCGCGCGCGGCGGCGGCCGAGCGGGCTATCGCGGCGAGGTCCGCATCGACGCCAACGCGCATCACTCGGCGAACAGCGTCGTCTGCGACGCATTGCTCGTCGACACGATCTCTCGCTCCGACACCTACCCGGCTATCGACATCCGCGTCGACGACGTGAAGCTCGGACACGAGGCCACGGTCTCGAAGGTCAGCGAGGAGCAGCTCTTCTACCTCATGAGCCGTGGCATCGACGAGACCGAGGCCATGTCGATGATCGTGCGCGGCTTCATCGAGCCGATCGCGCGTGAACTCCCCATGGAATACGCCATGGAACTCAACAAGCTCATCGAGATGGGCATGGAAGGCAGCGTCGGCTAGGAATGACCGATCAGATGACCAGCACAACACAGCGTTCATCCCCTCTGGCCACTCCCGGGCAACACGGCCTCGTCGCGCACTCCGACGGCGCCTTCGTGCCCGTGCAGACCCGCTCCGAGCGGTTCCGCTCGGTGAACGTCGACGACTTCGAGCCCGTCAACGGACGCGAGCGCGAGTGGAAGCTCTCCCCGGTCGCGACCTTCGCCGACCTCACCGGCGGTGAGCTCGACGGTTCGCGACTTCCGATCGAGACGACCCTTCGACAGGCTCAAGACGGCGCGGATGTCTCGGGCATCACCTTCTCGTACATCCCGCGCGACGACGCCCGCATCGGCGCGGCGGGCACGCCCGAAGAGCGCGCGAGCGCCAACGCGTGGTCGACCTTCGGCGAGGCCCTCCTCGTCTCGGTCACCGGCGAAGACGAGAAGATCGCGTTCGTGACCCGCACCGGACTCGGCGACGCCCCGCGCGCCGCGCACACCGTCATCGAGGCCGCGCCGAACAGCCGCGGATTCGTGGTGCTCGCCGGCACGGGTGCCGCCCGACTCAGCGAGAACGTCGAGATCCTCGTCGGCGACGGGGCATCCCTCACCGTCGTCTCGCTGCAGGAGTGGGACGACGAGGCCGTGCATCTCTCGAGCCAGTTCTCCCGTCTCGGCCGGGACGCGTTCCTCAAGCACATCGTCGTCTCCCTCGGCGGCAAGGTCGTGCGGGTGAACCCGTCGACCCACCTTGCCGAGCAGGGCGCCGACATCGAGGCCCTCGGCCTCTACTTCGCCGACGCGGGCCAACACCTCGAGCAGCAGGTGTACGTGCACCACGATGCACCGCACACCAAGAGCCGCGTCACCTACAAGGGTGCGCTGCAGGGTGCCGGTGCGCGCAGCGTCTGGGTCGGCGACGTGCTGATCGGCAACGCCGCAACCGGTACCGACAGCTACGAGCAGAACCGCAATCTCGTGCTCACCGAGGGCACTCGCGCCGACTCCGTGCCGAACCTCGAGATCGAGACCGGGGACATCGAAGGCGCCGGGCACGCGAGTGCCACCGGTCGCTTCGACGACGAGCAGCTGTTCTACCTGATGGCTCGCGGCATCAGTGAAGACGAAGCACGTCGACTCGTCGTGCGCGGCTTCCTCACCGACATCGTGCAGAAGATCGGCTCGGCCGACCTCGAAGCCCGCCTGACCGCGGCCATCGAGGCCGAACTGGAAGGTCGCTGACGTGGCATCTGTTCGTGTCTGCTCAGCTGACGACCTCGCGGTGAACGAGGCCTCGCGCTTCGTGCTCGAGGGCGTTCCCATCGCCGTGGTGAAAGACTCCGCGGGCGAGATCTACGCCATCGGCGACACCTGCACGCATGGCGACATCTCGCTGGCCGAGGGTTTCGTCGAAGACGACACCCTCGAGTGCTGGGCCCACGGCTCCATGTTCTCCCTGAAGACGGGCAAGCCTTTGACGCTGCCCGCGTACGAGCCCGTCCCGGTCTACCAGGTCGAGCTCAGAGACGGCGACGTCCACATCGACCCCATGGTCACCCTGACCGTCTGACCCACCTCCTCCGGCCCGGAACGGCCGGCAACCGAAAGAGACCACTACGAACATGTCCGTTCTCGAGATCAAGAACCTCCACGTCAACGTCGAGACCGACCAGGGCACCCGCGAGATCCTCCGCGGCGTCGACCTCGTCATCAACGAGGGCGAGATCCACGCGATCATGGGCCCCAACGGGTCGGGCAAGTCGACCCTCGCGTACACGATCGCCGGCCACCCGAAGTACAAGGTCGTCCAGGGCGAGATCCTGCTCGACGGTGAGAACGTGCTCGAGATGTCGGTCGACGCACGCGCACGCGCCGGCCTCTTCCTCGCGATGCAGTACCCCGTCGAGATTCCGGGCGTGACGGTCACGAACTTCCTCCGCACCGCCAAGACGGCGATCGACGGCGAGGCGCCTCCGATCCGCGGCTGGATCAAAGACGTGCGCGAGTCGATGTCGAACCTCAAGATGGACTCGGCGTTCGCCGAGCGCAACGTCAACGAGGGCTTCTCGGGCGGCGAGAAGAAGCGCAACGAGATCCTTCAGCTCGAACTACTGAAGCCGAAGTTCGCCGTGCTCGATGAGACCGACTCGGGACTCGACGTCGACGCGCTGAAGGTCGTCTCCGAGGGCGTCAATCGGGCGCACTCGCACACCGGCCTCGGCGTCCTGCTGATCACGCACTACACGCGCATCCTGCGCTACATCAAGCCCGACTTCGTGCACGTCTTCGTGGCGGGCCGCATCGCCGAGCAGGGCGGCCCCGAGCTCGCCGACCGACTCGAAGACGAGGGCTACGACCGGTATCAGGTCGCCGAGACGGCCGCGGCCGAAGCGGTGCCGTCCGAATAGGGCGAGGGTAGAATCACACTATGGTCACCACACTCGCACCTGAGCGCTACGACCAGGTCGAAGAAGCGCTGAAAGACGTCATGGATCCCGAGCTCGGGGTCAACATCGTCGACCTCGGCCTCATCTACGACCTCGGCTGGGACGACGAGAACGACGCCCTGGTCATCCACATGACGCTCACGAGCGCCGGATGCCCCCTCACCGACGTGATCGAAGAGCAGACCGCTGAGGCGCTCGACGGCACCGTCGACGCGTTCCGCATCAACTGGGTGTGGATGCCGCCGTGGGGCCCCGAGCGCATCACCGACGACGGCCGCGACATGATGCGGGCGCTCGGCTTCGCGATCTGAGTCGTCTTCCGCCTCAACGGATGCCTCGTGCAGTACGCCTGCACGGGGCATCCGTCGTTTCAGGCGCCATCGTCGGGTCGCTGCCCGCGTGCACTGAACGTGAGGAGCAGGGCCGCCGCCTCCCGTGCCGCCGCGAACGGTTCGGCGAACGTGCCCATGCCGGTGGTCACCAGGCCGCCCTCGTAGAGCAGCATCAGACTCTTGGCGACGCGTTCGGTATCGGCGATCGCCGCATCGCGGCAGAGTTGCTCGAAGACATCCCGCAGCCATTTCTTCTGGCGGATGGCTTCGACAGCAATGGGCGTCGTTGCGTCGTCCATCTCGGCGCGAGCGTTGATGGCGCTGCACCCTTTGCCGCAGTTGTCGATCGCCCACCGGCCCGCGATGTCGAACACTGCCAGGATGCGTTCGACGCTTCCCGGAGGCTCTTGCGCGAATTCCCGTTCAAGGTACTCACGCCACCGCGCGTCGCGCCCGCGCAGGTACGCGACGGCGAGCGCCTCTTTCGATCCGAACCGGTCGTAGAGCGTCTTCTTCGTCACCCCTGCCGCGGCTGCGATGGTGTCGACACCCACGGCGTGGATTCCCTCACGGTAGAAGAGCTCGGATGCCGCGGCGAGCACGCGCTCTGCTCCAGGCGTGTAGTGAGGAAGCGCTTCGGGCAGATTCTCGGCGGTCATGGCTCCACTATACCGCTCTGTATACTCGTTCGAATGACTAAACAGACCGGTATACCAGGATTCCTCCTTCTCATTGGTGCATCCGTCGCGTTCGTCCTGGCTTGGAGTTCTGGCTTCGTGATCGCGAAGATCGGCACCGACGCTGCTCCGGCTCTGACAGTCCTGTTCTGGCGATACCTCACCGTCGGGGTCATCCTCCTGATCGTCATCGCCGCGGCGAACGTCCGACGGCGTCCGCTCGTGTTTCCGCCATGGCGCGACATCCGTCCGCACCTCACGATCGGATTCTTCGCACAGTTCGGCTACGTCGTCCCGATCTACCTGGCCGTCGGCGCCGGCGTGTCGTCGGGAACGACCGCGCTCATCGATGCGGTCCAACCTCTTGTCGTGGCGACCCTCGTCGGCCCGCTCCTCGGCCTTCGCGTCCGTGCGCTCCAATGGCTCGGCCTGGTGCTCGGCGCGGTGGGGGTGGCGCTCATCGTGGCAGCCGACGCCTTGGCCGCGGGGTCTCCCACGCCCGCGTACCTCCTCCCGCTCGTCGCACTGGGCAGCCTCGTCACCGCCACGTTCCTTGAGCGGCGTACCTCGTCTCGCCTCTCCGTGTTCGCGACCCTCACCGTGCACTCGTCCGTCACCCTCGTGGCCGTGGCGCTCCTCGCCGCCGTCACCGGAACGTTGGCCCCGCCTGCCACAGCCGCGTTCTGGGTCTCGACGCTCGTGATCGCTGTGGTCCCCACACTCCTCGGCTACGCGCTCTACTGGTACCTTCTCCGTCGCCTCGGCATCACCGCGTTGAATGCGCTTCTGTACCTGGTGGCCCCGACTGCCGCGGTCGCCGGCGCGATCCTCTTCGCCGACCCGTTCACGCCGGCGACCCTCGTCGGCCTCGTGCTCGGTGCAGGAGCGGTCGCGCTCGTCATCGCGTCACCGCGGTCGGCGCCGCCGCGCGTGCCGTCGACAGACTCCTCGAAGTCCGAGATCCGACGGACGAGTCAGAACGAGGAGCGTATTCGTCGCCAGGTCTGCTCGGAGAGCGCGCCGGAGGTGGCTTGAGCGACGCTCAGGCGAGGCCCCGTCGTGCCAGGAGCGGGGCGATGTCGGGTTCGCGCCCGAGCAGACGGCGGATCGATTCGCGCGGGTCGCGTGAGCCGCCCGGCTCGAGGATCTCCGCCCGGAATCGATCGCCGTTGGCACGCGTCGCACCGCCCTGCTGCTCGAACCACGCCATGATGTCGGCGCCCGGCACCTCGCTCCAGATGTACGAGTAGTACCCGGCGTCGTAGCCGCCGGCGAAGATATGCGCGAAGTAGGTGCTCGAGTAGCGCGGGGGCACGAGCGGGTCGTCGAGGCTCACGGCGGCCAGAGCCTGTCGTTCGAAGGCGGCGACGTCGGTCACCGCGGTGGCATCGTCGGGGGAGAGACGGTGCCATGCCTGGTCGAGAGCCGCAGCGGCAAGGTATTCGGTCGTCGAGAAACCCTCGTTGAAGGTGCGCGACGCGAGCAGGCGATCGACGAGGGTCTGCGGCATTCGCTCGCCCGTCTCGACGTGCCGGGCGAAGTGCTCGAGCACCTCCGGTCGAAGCAGCCACAACTCGTTGACCTGGCTCGGCAGCTCGACGAAGTCGCGATAGACGTTGGTGCCGGCCGACGAGGGGAACGCGACTCTCGCGAAAAGGCCGTGCAGCGCATGGCCGAACTCGTGGAACAGCGTCTCGGCCTCATCGAAGGTGAGCAGGGTCGGCTCACCGGACGCGGGCCTCGGAACGTTGAGGTTGTTCACGACCACGGGAAGCGTCGCTTCGAGGTCGGACTGCTCGACGAGCGAGCTCATCCAGGCACCGCCGCGCTTGGAGTCGCGCGCGTACGGGTCGATCAGGTACAGGCCGACCGGGCTGTCGTCGTCGTCGAAGACTTCGAAGATCCGGGTGTCGGGGTGGTACGCGACGAGGTCGGTGCGCTCGGCGAAGTGCACTCCGTACAGCAGTGATGCAGCGTGGAAGACGCCCTCGGTGAGCACCCGATCGAACTCGAGATACGGGCGCATCGCCTGCAGGTCGACGTCGAAACGCTCACGTCGCACCGCTTCGGTGTGAATCGCCCAGTCCGACGCCTCGACGCTGCGCCAACCGAGCCGAGCCGCGCGTTCGGTGAGCGCGGCCGCCTCCTGACGGGCGTTCTGCGTTGCGGCCGGCACCAGGCGGGCGAGGAGGTCGGCGACCGCCTCAGGAGTACCGGCCGTCTCGTCGACGGTCACTGCTGACGCGTGGTCCGCGAAGCCGAGCAACCGTGCCCGCGAGGCTCGGATCCGCACGAGTTCGAGCAGCGTCTCGCGGGTGTCGTGGTCGCCGCCGCGACATCCGCGCGACCGTGAAGCGGTGAAGAGCCGATCGCGCACCTCGTCGTGAGAGAGCGAGGCGATGGCGGGCTGCGCCGTCGGCAGCACGAGGGTGATGAGCCAGCCTTCGAGACCGCGGGCGACGGCGGCCTCGCGTGCCGCCGAGCGCCGGCTCTCATCGAGGCCCGCGAGCTCGTCGGCCTCGACGATGTGCAGCGCGAGCTCGTTCGTGTCGGCGAGGAGGCGCTGTTGGAAGTCGGTCGTGAGTCGTGAGATCTGCGCATTCAGCGCAGTGAGCTCGGCTCGATCGGCGGGTTCGAGGGCAGCACCCGCGAGGGTGGCTTCGCGGTGGTACCGCTCCAGCAGATACGCGGACTCGGCGTCGAGGCCGAGTTCTTCGAGGGTGGAGTGCAGCTCGACGATCCGGGCGTAGATGCGGGGGTCCAGCCGGATCGCATCGCGGTGCTCCGCGAGAAGCGGAGCGAACTCGGCCTCGATCAGGTCGATTGCGGCATTGCTGTCGGCCGAGCTCGCGTTCTCGAACACGGGAAGCACCCGGCGAAGGAGGGCGCTCGAGCGCTCGAGCGCGGTGATCGTGTTCTCGAACGTGGGCGGTTCGTCATTCATGGCGATCGCCTCGGCCGCTGCGCGCTGCTCGCGCATGCCGCGCTCGATCGCCTCCCGATAGTGCTCTGGGCGAATGAGGGCGAAGAGGGGGAGTCGATAGGGCAGGGGGCTCGGCTCGAGGAACGGGTTCGATGGGTCGCGCATCCATCCACCGTAGTTCGTGTCGCACGGTCGGCGAGGAGCATAGGCTCGGGATATGAGCACCGATCGGCCCGAGAACGCCCGACGAGACGAGTACACCCACGGCCACCACTCGAGCGTGCTGCGAACACACTCGTGGCGCACCGTGGAGAACTCTGCGGCGTACCTCGTGCCGCACCTGCGTGAGGGCGCGCGAGTGCTGGACGTCGGCAGCGGCCCCGGAACCATCACGATCGATCTCGCCCGGCGAGTGCGGCCCGGCTCCGCCATCGGCATCGACTCGTCGGCCGGCGTCGTCACCCACGCGGCGGGTCTCGCACAGAGCGAGGGCGTCGCCAACGTCGAGTTCAGGGTCGGCGACGCCTACGCGCTCGAGTTCGAAGACGACTCCTTCGACATCGTGCATGCGCACCAGGTCTTGCAGCACCTCGGCCGCCCCGTCGAGGCGTTGCGCGAGTTCCGCCGTGTCGCGAAGCCCGGTGGCGTCGTCGCGGCACGCGAGGTCGACTACGGCGGCGTGATCTGGAATCCGGTCTCACCGGGCCTCACCCGCTGGCTCGAGCTGTACCATTCGGTGCACGAATGGAACGGCGGCGAGGCCGATGCCGGTCGCCGCCTGAAGAGCTGGGCGCGAGAGGCGGGCCTCACAGACATCGCTGCGACGGGTACGACCTGGGTGTTCGCAACCGAGCTCGAGCGTGAATGGTGGGGTGGGTCGTGGGCAGAACGCGCGACCGAGTCGCAGTTCGCGGCGCACGCGATCGAATCTGGTCATTCGAATCCCGAGGAGCTGCGTCGCATCGCCGACGCGTGGCGCGCATGGGCGGCCGACGAAGACGGCTGGCTGCTCATGCCGCACGGCGAGATCATCGCGCACGCGTAGCGAGCCCGACGGTGGAAGTCGTCGGCCCGCTACCAATCCTCGTCGGCGTCGGTCGCATCGATGATCGTCTCGCGCACCACGGTGCCATCGTCGAGCTCGGCGATCGGTCGACCCTCGAGCCAGGTGAGCGTCCAGTGACGATTCGCGCCGTCACCGGTGAAGGCTGTCTCGGCGGCCGCGATGCGCTCGCGAAGCTCAGCGGGCACGGATGCCGGCGGCACGGTGCCGAACGCCCAGCGAGTGCCGAGTCGCATCACGCATCCATCTCGTAGGTCACCCAGCTGGTGCGCTTGGCGAGCTGATCGTAGAGGCGTTGCGATTCCGCGTTGTCATCTGCAGTGATCCAGCTGACCCCGCCGTGGCCGATCTCTGCTGAACGAGCGTGCACGAACTCGATGAGCGCCTTCCCGATGCCCGAACCGCGTGCACCTTCGTCGACGTACAGGTCATCGAGGTACATGCCGCGGGTCGCGGTCAACGTATGGGGCACCGCCCGGAAGTGGGCGAGCCCGATGGGCCGGCCCTCGTCATCGACGGCCAGTGCAGCGGTGAGCGGCTCGGCCTCGTCACGGATCCAATTCCAGACGATCAGCGCCTTGGCGTCGTCGAGTTCGGTTTCGTAGAAGCGGCAGTACGTCGCGAACAGCGGCAGCCATCCGAAGAAGTCGTCGTCGCCGGCCGCTCGTATTTCGTAACTCATGGTTCCCCCTATTCCGACGGCGCCTCGAAGACGACGTCGCGGACTTCGAACGTCTCAGCTTCGACGAAGCTGAGCTCCGCGATGCGCCCCACCGCACGCAGATCTGATTCGACCGACTCCAGCAGCGGGATCGTCGCTGCCGACGCCGCGATCGCGGCGCTCGCGACCGGCGTCTTCTGCGACGCCTTCGCATCGGTCTTGGCGCGCCGGATGCCGGTCAGTGCGAGGCTCGCGAGCTCGAGCAGCTCGACGCCCGCCTCGCCACGCGCGGCGAGGTCTTCGACGGTCGGCCACTGTGCCACGTGCACGGAGCCGTCGTGCGACCAGCGCCAGGCCTCTTCGGTCGCGAACGGAATGACCGGGGCGAACAGGCGAAGCAGCACATCGAGCGCGGTCTTCAGCGCGGCGACCGCTGAGGCCTGCTCGGGGCTCGCCGCACCGTACGCGCGCTCTTTCACGAGCTCGAGGTAGTCGTCGCAGAACGTCCAGAAGAAGGTCTCTGCGAGCTCGAGGGCGCGCGCGTGGTCGTAGGCGTCGAGGGCACGGGTGGCGCGGTCGACGACGCCGGCGAGCTCGGCGAGCATGCTGCGATCGACCGGCACGGTCACTGGGGCATCCGCTCGCCCGTCGAAGGTGAGGATGAACTTCGCCGCGTTCAGCACCTTGATCGCGAGGCGTCGGCCGATCTTCACCTGCGTGGGGTTCTGCGGGTCGAAGGCGGCGTCGGTGCCGAGACGCGACGAGGCCGCCCAGTAGCGCACCGCATCGGAGCCGTGCTGCTCGAGGAGGCCGGCAGGGGTGACGACGTTGCCCTTGGACTTGGACATCTTCTTGCGGTCGGGATCGACGATGAAGCCAGAGATCGAGGCGTTGGACCACGGCGCGACACCGTGCTCGAGCTCAGCGCGCAACGTCGTCGAGAAGAGCCAGGTGCGGATGATGTCTTGACCCTGCGGGCGGAGCGAGTAGGGGAACACGAGCTCGAACAGCTCGGGGTCGCGCTCCCAGCCGCCGGCGAGTTGCGGGGTGAGCGAGGAGGTCGCCCACGTGTCCATGACGTCGTGCTCGCCGATGAAGCCGCCCGCGGCGCCGCGCTGGGCTTCGTCGAAGCCGGGTGCCGCCGCCGATGAGGGGTCGACGGGAAGCATCTCGCGCGTGGCGACGATCGGCTCGTCGAAGCGGGGGTCGCCCGCATCGTCGAGCGGGTACCACACGGGGATCGGCACGCCGAAGAAGCGCTGGCGGGAGACGAGCCAGTCGCCCGAGAGCCCGCCCACCCAGTTCTCGTAGCGCACGCGCATGAAGTCTGGGTGCCAGTCGATCTCACGGCCGTGGGTGAGCAGCCGCTCGCGCAGCGCTTCGTCGCGAGCGCCGTTCCTGATGTACCACTGACGGGTCGAGACGATCTCGAGCGGCTTGTCGCCTTTCTCGAAGAACTTCACCGGATGGGTGATCGCCTTCGGGTCGGCGAGCAGGTCGCCCGAGTCGCGAAGGAGCTGCACGACCGCCTGCTTGGCCGAGAACGTCGTCTTGCCCGCGAGCTCGGCATACGCGGCGAGGCCGGCTTCGGAGGTGATGACTTCGGGGGCATCTGCGATGACCCGGCCGTCGAAGCCGATGATCGCGCGGTTCGGGAGGTCGAGTTCGCGCCACCACACGACGTCGGTGATGTCACCGAAGGTGCAGATCATCGCGATGCCGGTGCCCTTGTCTTTCTGCGCGAGGTGGTGCGCGAGCACGGGTACCTCGACGCCGAAGACGGGGCTCGTGACCGTGGTGCCGAAGAGCGGCTGGTAGCGCTCGTCGTCGGGGTGCGCGACGAGGGCGACGCACGCGGGGATGAGTTCGGGACGGCTCGTCTCGATGTCGACGGTGCCGCCGCCGGGCTTGTGGAACGAGACGCGGTGGTAATGGCCCGGCTGCTCGCGGTCTTCGAGCTCGGCCTGGGCGACGGCGGTGCGGAATGTGACGTCCCACAGGGTCGGTGCAAGCGCCTGGTACGCCTCGCCACGCTCGATGTTGCGAATGAACGCCAGCTGCGAAGCGAACAACGACTCATCGCCGATGGTGCGGTAGGTCTGGGTCCAGTCGACCGAGAGGCCGAGCTGGCGCCAGAGGGCTTCGAACTGCTGCTCGTCTTCGACGGTCAGGCGTTCGCAGAGCTCGATGAAGTTGCGGCGGCTGATCGGCACCTGATCGGCGGCCTTCGTCGACTTGCCTTCGCCGCCCTCGAACGGCGGCGCGAAGCCGTCGATGTAGGGGAGCGTCGGGTCGCAGCGCACACCGTAGTAGTTCTGCACGCGGCGTTCGGTCGGCAGTCCGTTGTCGTCCCAGCCCATGGGGTAGAAGACGCTCTTGCCGCGCATGCGCTGATACCGCGCCACGACGTCGGTGTGGGTGTACGAGAACACGTGGCCGATGTGGAGCGAGCCGGAGGCCGTCGGCGGGGGAGTGTCGATCGAGTAGATGCACTCGCGGGTGGCCGATTCGCGATCGAACCGGTAGGTGCCTTCGCGCTCCCAAGCGCCTCCCCAGACCGATTCGAGGCCTTCGAGAGCGGGCTTGTCGGGAATGCGCGGGGTGTCGGTCATGATGCTCCGGTTCGATGTATGCGGCACCGTGTCTGTGGTGAGGTGCCTGAATGTGCGACGATCCAGCCTACCCGAGAGCGAACTGCATGCCGGCTGGCGAGTGCACCGAGCCTCGGCCGGGCGGCTCAGTACGCGAGTCGCGGCGAATCGGCAACCAGTTGGGCGGTGTACGGATGCTCCGGCCGGGCGAAGACCCGCTCCGCCTCGCCGGTCTCGACGATTCGGCCGGCGCGCATCACCGCGACCCGATCGGCCATATGGCGCACGACGCTGAGATCGTGGGAGATGAAGAGGAGCGCGAGGCCTCGCCCCTGCTGGAGTTCGTCGAGCAGGTCGAGGATCTGCGCCTGGATCGTCACGTCGAGCGCCGAGACGGGCTCATCGCAGATCAGCAGCTCGGGTGACGCGGCGAGCGCCCGGGCGATCGAGACCCGCTGCCGCTGGCCGCCTGAGAGGGTCAGAGGCTTTCGCCCGGCGACGGATGCCGCGAGCCCGACCTGATCGAGCAGCGTCGCGACGTCGAGGCCGGGTGCGGCGTCGCGAGCGTCACGTGCCGCATCGGTGAGGATGCGGCCGACGGTCCATCTCGGATCGAACGAGCTGAGGGCGTCCTGGTAGATCGCGCCGATGCGGTGGCGCGAGGCTCGCCGTTGCCGTTCTTCGAGCGCTGACCACTCCTCGCCGTCGAGGTGCACCGCGCCGCTGTCGGGCGCCGTGAGTGCGAGCGCGAGCCGCGCGACCGTCGTCTTGCCCGAGCCGGATTCGCCGACGAGGCCGAGAGTCTCGCCTCGATGCAGCGACAGCGACACGTCGTCGACCGCGGCGAAGCGGCCGCCCGGGATCGCGAACGTCTTGGTGACGTGCGCGAGCGAGAGCAGCGGAGGTGCTGCGGAGGGTGGCGTCGCGGGCATCGCCGCCGCGGCCGCCGGCGGAACACGGCTCGGTGCTGCGTAGCCGATCGGCGCACGCAGGGCCGGCAGCGTCGACAAGCGGGCACCGCGCGGGGTGCCCGACGGCACCGCCGCGATGAGCGCCTTCGTGTACGCCTGCCGGGGTGTCTCCAATACCTCGCGGGCCGTTCCCTGCTCGATGATCTCGCCCTCGCGCATGACGAGGATGCGGTCGGCCAGCTGCCCGACGACGGCGAGATCATGGCTGATGAGGAGCACACCCGTGCCGCGGGCGCGGATATCGGCGATGAGCGCGAGGATGCGCGCCTGTACGGTGACGTCGAGCGCGGTCGTCGGTTCGTCGGCGATGAGGAGCGGCGGGTCGAGTGCGATCGCGGCCGCGATGAGCGCCCGCTGGCGGAGGCCGCCGGACAGTTCGCCTGAGCGCCGGCCGGCGGCGAGCGCCGGGTCGGGCATGCCGACGTCGGCGAGGAGCTCGAGCACTCGAGCGCGGCGCGCGGCTGGCGGCATCCGTTCGTGGATGCGGAGTGGATCCTCGATCTCGCGACCGACGGGGCGGAGCGGGTCGAGCGAGACGAGCGCGTCCTGCAGGATGAGCCCGGCGAGGCGGCCGCGGAGGCGGCGCCATTCGCGCTCGGTCGCCGCGCCCAGCTCCTGCCCGGCGATACGCAGTCTCTGCGATGAGACGAGAGATCGGGGGCCGGCCAGGCCGAGCAGGGCTCGAGCCGTCACCGACTTGCCCGAGCCCGACTCGCCGACGATCGCGACGCATTCGCCGGGCGAAATCGTGAAGCTCACGCCATGCACGACTTCGCTCGGGCCGAAGCCGACGCTGAGGTCTGCGACATCGAGCACGGGCACGGGTGCATCCGTCACCATTCGTTCCTCCCGCGTCGGGTGAGTGCCCGGCCGAGCACGGTCGACGCGATGGTCGTGGCGACGATCATGAGCCCGGGGAAGACCGTCATCCACCAGGCGGTCGCGAGATAGGTGCGACCCGCGGCCAGCATGGCGCCCCATTCGGCAGCGGGCGGCTGCGCGCCCAGGCCGAGGTAGCTGAGCGCCGCCGCCCAGACGATCGCCTGGCCGATACCGAGGGTTGCGAGCACGAAGAGTGGGATGAGTGCGTTCGGCAGCACATGCCGACCGAGGATGCGCGCAGGGGAACGACCCAGCACCCGCGCCGCCTCGACGTACTGCGAGGAGCGGATCGAGACGAGCTGGCCGCGGATGATCCGCGCGTAGCCGGGCGCCGTCGAGAGGCCGACGGCCACGGTCGCGGTCACCGGCCCCGGCCCGTACACGACGATCACGAGGAGCGCGAGGAGCAGCCCGGGGAAGGCGAAGAGCACCTCGACGAGCCGGTTGACGCTGAAATCGAGGATGCGACCACCGAAGCTCGCCACCACGCCGAGTACGAGCCCGAGCACGAGCCCGATGAGGGTCGCCGCGACGCCGATGAGCAAAGACGTGCCGGTGCCGGCGACGATTCGACTGTAGATGTCGCGCCCGGACTCGTCGGTGCCGAACCAGTGGGCGAGCGACGGTGCCTGGAAGGCGTCGGCTGCCGCGATCTGATTGGGGTCCTGCGTGGCGATGAGGGCAGGCGCGCAGGTCGCGGCGACGAGGAAGAGTACGAACGCGGCCGAGAGCAGCGTTCCGGCGCGTGGCATCCGACCGCGTCGCCTCAGCGGCAGGTGATCGGCGGATGCTTCGACCGTCGTCTGTCGCAGTTCGAGCTCGCTCATCGCCCGGCCTCCTGTCGAAGTCTGGGGTCGGCGATGCGCGACGCGACATCGGTGAGCACGGTCATGAGCACGTAGACGACCGCGACGAGGAGCACCACACCGGTCACCACGGGGATGTCGCGGAGCGTCACGGCCTGCAACAGGGTGCGACCGAGCCCCGGCATCGCGAAGATCGTCTCGACGACGACGGCCCCCGAGAGCAGCCACCCGAGCGCCCAGCCCGAGAGGCTGATCGCCGGCAGCGCCGCATGACGCACGGTGTGGCGCAACCGAACGCCGAGCGCGCTCTCGCCGCGAGCGCGCGCCGAGACCACGAACGGCTGTTGCATCGCGTCGAGGAGGCTCTCGCGCATGACCTGGGCGAGGAACCCCGCGAGCGGGATCGCGAGCGTCACGACCGGCAGCACGAGCCCGGCCGGTGTGCCGGTGGCAACCGGCGGCAGCCAGCCGAGCGCGGTGCTGAAGACCGCGATGAGCACGGCCGCGAGCCAGAAGTGCGGCAATGCGGCAGCGGTGATCTCGACGCCCTCGCCGACCGCGGAGGCGACTCGCCCGCGCCCTGTCGACCAGAGTGCGAGGCCGAGGGCCAAGAACCACGCGAGCACCAGGGCAAGGAACGCGAGGAGGAGCGTGCCGCCGATCTGCGCACCGAGGAGCTCGGCGACGGGCAGCTTGAGGGCGTAGGAGATGCCGAGGTCGCCCGTGATGAGCCGGCCGAGCATCGCGAGGTATTGCACGATGAGCGGCTGGTCGAGCCCGTAGTCACGGCGCACCTGGTCGAGTGCCTCCTGCGAGGCCTGGGACCCCGGCCCGCCGAGGATCGCCTGTGCCGGATCGCCGGGGATCAGCCGGATGGCGAAGAAGGTGAGCGTGGAGACGGCCCACAGCACGAACACCGCGCCGGCCATCAGGAGGCCGGCGCGGCGAAGCGTCACGCCGCGAGCGGCGCGACGAGAGTCAGCCCGCGAGCCAGGCGTCATAGAAGCTCGGCGTCGAGACGGTGGGCATCGCACGTGCGCCGTGCACCGAGTTGCTCACCAGGAAGCTGTTCTGTTGGTCGTACAACGGGAGCAGGTAGTACCCGCCGAGGATTCGCTGCTGTGCCTGCTCGTAGAGCCCGGCGCGGGCATCGGCCTCGTTCGTCGTCGCAGCCTCGGAGAGCAGGGCGTCGACCTCGGGGTCGTCGAGCTGGGCGAGGTTCGCGAAATAGCCGCTCGGCGCAGGCGTGATGCTGTCGGAGTGGTAGAGGATGCGCAGCACGTCGGGGCCGACCTTGGTGTACGGAGCGCTCACGATCTCGTACTCGTTCGCGGCCAGGGCGCCGTACCAGCCCGAGAGGTCGAGGAGCGAGATGACGACGTCGAATCCTGCCGCTTTCGCCGTGGCCTGCACCTGCTCGAACAGCGACTGTTCTGCCGGCACCGACTGGTTGGTACTCACCGGGAAGCGAAGGGTGAGTCGAGTGCCGTCTTTCACGCGGTAACCGTCGGCGTCGCGTTCGCTCCAACCTGCCTCGTCGAGCAGCGCGTTCGCCTCGTCGAGGTCGGGCTGGAAGAGCGAGTCGTCGGAGTACGCGACGGCCTCGACGGAGGAGAGCGGTGAATACGAGCGCTCGGCGGTGCCGAAGAAGAGCGAATCGATGCCCTCGTCGACCTCGACGGCGCGGATGAACGCCTCGCGCACGCGCTCGTCGTCGAACGGCGCCTGGCCCGAGTTGAGCTCGATGCGGTTCGCCGCACCGGGTCGGGGTGCGTCGAGCCAGGTGAGCGAGTCGTTCGACTCGGCCGCCGCGATCGTGTCGGGCTGCGGGTTGTCGATGACGTCGACCTGACCGGCCTGCAGCGCTGCATACCGCGACGCCGAGTCGGGCACGAAGCGCCAGTCGATCGCGTCGAGGTACGCCACGCCGTCGTGTGCGGCGTCGGCGGGCGGCGAGGTGTACTCGTCGTTGCGCACGAGTGAGACGTGATCCTGCTTGACCCATTCCTCGATGACGAACGGCCCGGTGCCGATCGGCGCCTGGCAGTTCTCGTCCGTTCCGCGGGCGAGGCCGGCGGGCGACTGGATCGCGAGCCACGGCTGGCTGAGCGACTCGAGCAGCGCGCTGTCGGGCGAGCTCAGCACGAATCGCGCGACCTGGTCGCTGACGACCTCGACGCGGTCGACCTTGCCGAGTGCGAGGTAGCCCGTCGAGGACTGGGTCGCGGGGTCTTTCAGGTGCTCCATGTTGACCTTCACGGCCTCGGCATCGAGGGGTGTCCCATCGGTGAAGGCGACGTCGTCGCGAAGGGTGAAGTCCCACGAGAGGCCGTCGTCCGTCGCCTCCCACGACTCGGCGAGCCAGGGGATGATCTCGCCCGAGCCGTCACGGGAGACGAGCGATTCCAGGAACTGTCCCGCGAGGAGCGCCTGCGGGTAGTTGCCGCCGACGTGCGGGTCGAGGCAGGTCGGTTCGGCGTCGCCGCTCGCGTAGGCGAGGGTGCCGCCAGAGACCGGGTCACCGGATGCCTCGGGCGCCGGTGCCTGACACCCGGCGAGCATGATCGTCGACACGAGGGCGACGCCGAGGAGTCCGAACCTGCGAGCGTTCGAGGTGGTGGTCATTGGTGCAGCACGCATCGAGGTCCTTGCAATGGGGGAGTGAGGCGGGCTCTCATCAGCGCGGGCCCGCATTCATCCTGACACTGCGGCACCGCCGCGACAAGGAAGTTGTTCGAGTTCAGCTAGAACAATAGACTGTGAATGTGTTGATTCGACTCGATCCGACTCTCGACGCACCTCTCTTCGAACAACTCGCCTCTGGCATCCGGGCCTCGATCATCGACGGGCGACTCTCGGGCGGCGAGCGCCTCCCCGCCGCTCGCGACCTCGCCGCATCGCTCGAGCTCAACGTGCACACGGTGCTGCGGGCGTACCACCGCCTGCGCGACGAGCATCTCATCGAGCTCCACCGCGGCCGCGGTGCCGTCGTCGCAGTGCGCATCGGCGGCCATGCCGCGCTCGCCGGCGCCGTGTACGACCTCGTCGACGAAGCGAAGAACCACGATCTGCCCGAGGCGGCCCTTCTCGCCCTGATCCGCGAGGCCTACCGCT
Organism: Agromyces sp. Y558; assembly: GCF_059445415.1. NCBI lineage: Bacteria > Bacillati > Actinomycetota > Actinomycetes > Micrococcales > Microbacteriaceae > Agromyces > Agromyces sp. Y558. The sequence continues at coordinate 500,001 of NZ_JCAIUH010000003.1, read as the reverse complement.
CCGCGCCGCAGGCATCGGGCGTGCTTCGCCCCATGCCGACGCGGTAGTCTTGACGACAACGACACCGATCCGGCCATCACCGGGGAGTCTTCGGAAGAACACGAACAGATGCCTCGCGGCATCCGCTCACCAGTAGAACCGAACGGGGCGGCCCGTCACAGCCGGCAACGAGGGGTGGATTGTTCCCTGAGCCTGTCGAAGGGCCCGATCCACAAGCGAGGTGGTACCGCGGCGGCGCTCGATCGAGCATCGGCGTCCTCGCGAGAGCATCCGTCCCCGCAAGGAGCGAGCGTGTACCCCCGTACCCCAGACGACCACGGTGTCGCCGCCTCACCAGACTTCCCCGCCGTCGAGCGTGACGTGCTCGCCTTCTGGAAGGCCGACGGCACGTTCCAGGCCTCGATCGACCAGCGCGAGGGTGCACCCGAGTGGGTGTTCTACGACGGCCCGCCGTTCGCCAACGGCCTGCCCCATTACGGGCACCTGCTGACCGGGTACGCGAAAGACCTCTTCCCGCGCTTCCAGACGATGCGCGGCAAGCAGGTGCACCGCCGCTTCGGCTGGGACACGCACGGGCTGCCCGCCGAACTCGAGGCCGAACGCCAGCTCGGCATCGTCGACAAGAGCGAGATCGAGGAGATGGGCATCGCGGCCTTCAACCAAGCCGCGAAAGACGCCGTGCTCCGCTATACGAAGGAGTGGCAGGAGTACGTCACCCGACAGGCGCGGTGGGTCGACTTCGAGCACGACTACAAGACGCTCGACGTGACGTTCATGGAGAGCGTCATCTGGGCGTTCAAGACCCTGCACGACAAGGGGCTCGCCTACGAGGGTTACCGGGTGCTGCCGTACTGCTGGCGCGACCAGACCCCGCTCTCGAATCACGAGCTGCGCATGGACGACGACGTCTACAAGATGCGCCAAGACCAGACGGTCACCGTCACGTTCCCGCTCATCGGGCTGAAGGCGGAGTCGCTCGGGCTCACTGCCGTGCGCGCCCTCGCGTGGACGACCACGCCGTGGACGCTTCCGACGAACTTCGCACTCGCCGTCGGGCCCGACATCGAGTACGCGGTCGTGCCCGCCGGGCCGAACGGCACGCCCGACGCGACCGTGCTGCGCGAAAGTGCCGGCATGGCCTCTTCGACAGGCTCAGGGAACGAGACCGGGAACGAGACCGGGGGCGACACCGAAGTGCTCGGCGGCGAGTACCTCATCGCCATCGATCTCGTCGGCAACTACGCGAAAGACCTCGGCTACGACTCCGCCGACGAGGCGCGCGCCGCGGTCTCGCGCACCGTGCGCGGCGCCGAGCTCGAGGGGGTCGACTACGACCGGCTCTTCGACTACTACGCCGACGTCGAGGAGTACGGGCTTCAGAACGCGTGGCGCATCCTCGTCGCCGACTACGTCACGACCGAAGACGGCACGGGTATCGTGCACCAGGCTCCCGCGTACGGCGAGGAGGACCAGAAGATCTCAGAGGCCGCCGGCATCCCGGTCGTCATCTCACTCGACGAGGGCGGCAAGTTCCTGCCGGCGGTGACGGATGTCGCGGGGCTGCTGTGGAGCGACGCGAACAAGCCGCTCACCCAGCTCCTCAAGGCCGAGGGGCGCCTGCTCCGTCAGGCGAGCTACGAGCACTCGTACCCGCACTGCTGGCGCTGCCGCAACCCGCTGATCTACAAGGCCGTCTCGAGCTGGTTCATCCGCGTGCCCGAGTTCCGCGACCGCATGGGCGAGCTCAATCAAGACATCAACTGGGTGCCCGACAACGTGAAAGACGGGCAGTTCGGCAAGTGGGTCGCCGGCGCCCGCGACTGGTCGATCAGCCGCAACCGCTACTGGGGCTCGCCGATCCCGGTCTGGAAGAGCGACGACCCCGAGTACCCGCGCATCGACGTCTACGGTTCACTCGAAGAGCTCGAGCGCGACTTCGGGCGGTTGCCCCGCAACCCCGACGGTGAACCCGACCTGCACCGCCCCTACATCGACGATCTCGTGCGCTCGAACCCCGACGACCCCTCCGGTCGCTCGATGATGCGTCGCATCCCCGACATCTTCGACGTGTGGTTCGACTCGGGTTCGATGCCATTCGCCCAGGTGCACTACCCGTTCGAGAACCAGGAGTGGTTCGACAGCCACAACCCCGCCGACTTCATCGTCGAGTACATCGGCCAGACGCGCGGCTGGTTCTACGTCATGCATGTGCTGTCGACGGCGCTGTTCGATCGGCGCGCATTCTCGAACGTCGTGAGCCACGGCATCGTGCTCGGCAGCGACGGGCAGAAGATGTCGAAGTCGTTGCGCAACTACCCGGATGTCTCAGAGGTCTTCGAGCGCGACGGTTCCGACGCGATGCGCTGGTTCCTGATGTCGAGCTCGGTGCTCCGCGGTGGCAACCTCATCGTCACCGAAGAGGGCATCCGCGAAGGCGTGCGCCAGTTCATGCTGCCGCTCTGGAGCACGTGGTACTTCTTCTCGCTGTACGCGAACTCGGCGCACCCTTCGACAGGTTCAGGGGACGGGGGCTACGAGGCATCCGCGCGCACGGACTCGACCGACGTGCTCGACCGGTACCTGCTCGCCAAGCTCGGCGAGCTCGTGACCGCGGTCACCACCGACTTCGAAGAGTTCGACTCGCCGCTCGCTGCGGCGAAGCTCCGCGACTTCGGCGACGTGTTGACCAACTGGTACGTGCGTCGCTCGCGCGACCGCTTCTGGGCGGGGGTCGATGCCGACCCTTCGGACGGGCTCAGGGACCGAAGCACTGAGGCGTTCGACACCCTCTACACGGTGCTCGAAACGCTCACGCGCCTCGCAGCGCCGCTGCTGCCGCTCATCTCCGACCGGATCTGGCGAGGCCTCACGGGCGGTCGCAGCGTGCACCTCGCCGACTGGCCCGACGCCGCGGGGTTCCCGGTCGACCACGAGCTCGTCGCCGCGATGGACGCCGTACGGGAGATCAGCTCGGCGGCACTCTCGCTGCGCAAGCAGTCAGGGCGTCGCGTGCGACTTCCGCTCGCGCGCCTCACGGTCGTTGCGACGGATGCCGCGGTGCTCGCGCCGTTCGAGTCCATCCTGCGCGACGAACTCAACGTGAAGGCCGTCGACCTCGTCACCCTCGACGGGTCGAGCGCCGAGACGTTCGGCGTCACCAAGCGCCTCACCGTCAACGCGCGCGCAGCGGGGCCGCGCCTCGGCAAGACCGTGCAGCAGGCGATCCAGGCCGCTCGCACGGGCGACTGGAGCGTCGACGGCGAGTCGGTCGTCGCGGGCGGGATTCCACTCGAGCCGGGGGAGTACGAGCTCGTGCTCGAGGCGGGCGGAGCCGGCACCGGGTCGAGCGCACTCGCGCTGCTCGCCGACGGCGGCTTCGTGATCCTCGACACGGCGACGACTCCCGAGCTCGAGGCCGAGGGCCTCGCACGCGACATCGTGCGCGTCGTGCAGGAGTCGCGCAAGGCGGCCGGTCTCGACGTCGGCGACCGCATCCGGCTCGAGCTCACTCTCGACGCGGCCGGTGCTGCCGCAGCCGAGACGCACCGCGAGCTGATCGCGGGGGAGACGCTCGCGACCGAATTGGCAGTGGTCGCCGGCGAACCCGGCGATGAAGCGCGAACCGTGGGCGAATCCTCTCGCCTGACCGTAAAGGTGGCGAAGGCATGACCGACGAGCTCGACTTCACCGAGGCGGCTGACGCCGTCTACCGGAGCCTCCTCGATCGGGTGGGCGAAGCCACCCCCGAGCCTCGCCTCAGCGCCACCCGACGCGCGGTCGAGATGCTCGGCGACCCGCACCGGGCGGCACCGGTCATCCACATCACCGGCACCAACGGCAAGACCTCGACCAGCCGCATGGTCGAATCGATACTGCGTGCCGGTGGCCTTCGTACCGGCCTCATGACGAGTCCGCACCTCGAGCGCTTCACCGAACGCATCCTCATCGACGGCGAGCCGATCACCGACGAGGCGATCGCCCGCAACTGGGAGGAGATCGCGCCGTTCATCCTCCTCGTCGACACCGAACTCGATGCCACCGGCGAACCGCGGCTCACCTTCTTCGAAGCGCTGACCGTGCTCGCGTTCGCGTGCTTCGCCGACGCCCCCGTCGACGTCGTCGTGCTCGAAGTCGGCATGGGCGGCGAATGGGACTCGACCAACGTCGCCGACGGCCAGGTGGCGGTCTTCACGCCGATCGCCCTCGATCACGAATCGGCGCTCGGTACGACCATCGAGCAGATCGCCCGCACCAAAGCGGGCATCATCAAGCGCGACGCAGCAGTCGTCACAGCTTTCCAGACGCCCGAAGCGCTCACCGTGCTGCGCGACAAGACCGCCGCGCTCGACGGCACCTTTGCCGTCGAGGGCGGCGCCTTCGCCGTGCTCGACTCGCGGGTCGCCGTCGGCGGTCAGCTCATCTCTGTGAAGGGGCTCGCGGGGGAGTACCGTGACCTCGCCCTGCCGCTCTTCGGGCGCCACCAGGCCGAGAACGCCGCCGTCGCGATCGCCGCCGTCGAATCGTTCCTCGGCGCCGGCACGATGCGCCTGGCCGACGAGGTGCTGCAGCAGGGCCTCGGCCTGACGACCTCGCCCGGGCGCCTTCAGATGGTCGGTACCGAGCCCCCCGTGCTCGTCGACGCCGCGCACAACCCGCACGGCGCTGCTTCCCTGACCGCCGCGCTCGAGGAGTACTTCGATTTCGAGGAGGTCGTCTTCGTGCTCGGCGTGCTCGCTGGAAAGGACGTCGACGGCATCGTCACCGCCCTCTCGCCGGGTGGGGCTCGCTTCATCGTCACCGCGCCGGCATCCGAGCGCGCGATCGGTGCAGACGAGCTCGCGGCATCCGTCGCCCGCGTCGTCGGCGCAGATCGCGTCGACCTCGTTGCGCGGCTCGACGATGCACTCGACGAGGCGCGAAACTGGGCGGCTGCGGCGCCGAAGCGCGCGGTCGTCGTCGCAGGGTCGATCGTGCTCGTCGGCGAGGCGATCGGCATCGCCTCGGATCGTGGATGGGGGCGAGCATGAGCGACCCGATGTCATCGCAGGAGCCCGCGCCCGAGAGTGACTCCGACCGTGTGCGTGACGGTGCTGCGGGTACCGCGCCAAGCGCCGGCGCGCGCTCGGTGCGTCAGACCCTCGCCACCATCGTGCTCGCCTTCGAAGTCATCGTCGTCTTCCTCGCGGCCCTCGTCATCTGGGGCCTCGCCCAGGGCGAAGGCGAAGGCGCACTGCCGTCATGGGTCGCCCTCGTGGCCGGCGGTGTCATCATCATCGGACTGATCGCGACGATCGGGCTCCTTCGATACCAGTGGGCCTATCTGCTCGGCTGGGTCATCCAGGTGCTCATCCTCGCGGCAGGCTTCCTCAACCCTGCGATGTTCGTCGTGGGCGCGCTCTTCGGCGGCATGTGGTGGTACTGCATGGTCGCCGGCGCACGAATCGACCGAGAACGAGCGGCCGCGGCCGCTCAATGGAAGGAACAGGAATGACCACTCCGATCGAAGAGACCCTCGTGCTCGTCAAGCCCGATGGCGTCGCCCGCAACCTCACCGGCGAGATCCTCCGGCGTATCGAGGCGAAGGGCTACTCGCTCGTCGACATCCGGCTGGTGCAGGCCGACCGCGAGCTGCTCGCCCACCACTACGCCGAACACGAGGGCAAGCCGTTCTACGAGCCGCTCATCGAGTTCATGGAGTCCGGTCCCATCGTCGCGATGCGCGTCGCCGGCAACCGCGTGATCGAGGGCTTCCGGGTGCTCGCGGGCACGACCGACCCCACGACTGCGGCCCCCGGCACGATCCGGGGCGACTACGGCCGCGACTGGGGCCTGAAGGTGCAGCAGAACCTCGTGCACGGCTCCGACTCGGTCGAATCCGCCGAGCGCGAGCTCGCTCTCTGGTTCTGAGCTTCGAGTTCGATGAACGGATGTCGCGGCCACCGGCTCACCCGGTGGCCGCGACCGTTCCGGCTCAGCGGAACAGGTTCTGCAGGTCGATCATGACCCGAGGGATCGCGTTCATCTGCGCCTGCGCGAGCAGCACGACCACTGCGTAGCAGACCACGGTGATGAGCGGGACCCAGGCGAGCCAGGTACCGGCGAGACGGCGAATACGTGCCGATGCCGGAATATGACCTTCGCGCAGGTTGTAGAGCGTGAGAGCCCAGAAAGTCGGAATCGTGACCGCCCACGTGAGCATGCACCACGGGCAGAGCACATCGAGCACGTAGATGCTCTGGAAGATGAGCCACCCCACGAAGACGAGCGCCCCGGCGACGCCGATGTTGAAGAGCACCCAGAACCAGCGGGCGAACGTTGCACCGGCGAGGATCGCCACCCCGACCGTGATCAGCACGGGCCAGGCCATGAGGCCGATGAACGGGTTCGGGAAGCCGAACACCCCGCCCTGCCACGATTCGAGGTTCGTGCCGCAACCGACGAGCACGCCGACATTGCACGCTGGCACGTGGGCGGGATCGGCCAGCGTGAGCACCTTCTCGACCGAGAGTTCGAACGCAGCATAGAGGCCGAGAGCGCCTGCGATGATGAAGAAGATCGCGAGGGCGACGGGTCGGGAACGTCGGGAGGAGTCCGGCATGCTCGGATTATGGCATGCCGATTCCGCCCTCGGCTGCGAGAGCATGCGATAATCGAATGAGTCGTCCGGGCCGCGCCCGACACGACGCCAATGAGGGCTTGAGGATGCAGCGCATCCGAGTAGGCGGTGAACGCACCGCGAGACGTGGCGACAAGGCAACCTGCCGGTCGCAGTTATGAAGGATTCAGCGGCTCAGCGCGAAGCGCGAGGCCGCTCCAGACGAGTACGGTACGACGGCGCGGCCGTCGGAAACCGGCGTAGGAGTGCACCAGAGATGGTGGAAGGCAACGAGAAGAACACGAACGAACCCGAGCCCGGCAACGGCCCGGCCCGACGGCGTGGAGGCCTGTTTGGCTCGCGTCGCGGTGGCCGATCGAAGGCGACCGATCCGGTGGTGGCGGCCGAAGCGCCGGCGATTCCGGTAACGGAAGCCGCGGTCACGCAGTCGAGCCCGGCCGCTGATGCCGAAGACCACGAGCGCAGCGCCGTCGAGGCGTCGCTTCCGGTCGGCACGGGTACCGCGGTCGAGGGCAGCGCCGGAGCATCCGTCGCGCCCGAGGTCGAAGCGCCGTCGACACCGGAGCCCGAGAAGGAGTCGGAGCCGCCCGCATCGGTTTCGCCGATCCCGGCGGCGCTCACGACGACGTCGCTGATCTTCCACGCGCCGCCGGTGCTCGTCGCATCGGAGCGCCCGGATCACCCCGAACGCTCGGAGCGTGGCGACCGCGACCCAGGCAGTCGCGATCGCGACCGCGGAGGTAGTGACCGCGACCGCGGAGGTAGTGATCGCGACCGCGATCGCGACCGCGAAGGTAGTGATCGCGACCGCGACCGTGACCAAGACGACGAGGAGTCCTCGACGGTTCGCCGGCGCACTCGACGCCGGAGCGGCGAAGAGGGGCGTTCGAACACCGACGAGCCGGCCAACACGGTCGTCAAGGTGCGCCAGCCCCGCGAGGTCGAGCTCATCACAGAGCCGCAGAAGGTCAAGGGCTCGACCCGACTCGAGGCGAAGAAGCAGCGCCGGCGCGACGGCCGCGACGCCGGACGCCGACGTGCGGTGATCACCGAGGCCGAGTTCCTCGCCCGACGCGAGTCGGTCGATCGCTCGATGGTCGTGCGCGAGAAGGGCGGCCGCATCCAGATCGGCGTGCTCGAAGACGGTGTGCTCGTCGAGCACTACGTCGCCCGCAACCAAGAGGCGTCGCTCATCGGCAACGTCTACCTCGGCCGCGTGCAGAACGTGCTGCCGAGCATGGAAGCCGCGTTCGTCGACATCGGCCGGGGCCGCAATGCGGTGCTCTACTCGGGCGAAGTCGATTGGGAGGCCGCAGCCGAGAACGGCGAGAAGAACCAGCCTCGCCGCATCGAGCTCGCCTTGAAGCCCGGCGACCGAGTGCTCGTGCAGGTCACGAAAGACCCGGTCGGCCACAAGGGCGCCCGGCTCACGAGCCAGGTCTCGTTGCCCGGTCGCTACCTCGTGTACGTGCCCAACGGTTCGATGAACGGCATCAGCCGCAAGCTCCCCGACACCGAGCGCGCACGTCTGAAGAAGATCCTCAAAGAGGTGCTGCCCGACAATCAGGGCGTCATCGTGCGCACCGCCGCCGAGGGCGCGACCGAAGAGCAACTCACGCTCGATGTGAACCGCCTCATCGCGCAGTGGGCCGAGATCGCCACCCAGCTCGAGAAGGTGCAAGCACCTGCGCTGCTGCACTCCGAGCCCGACCTGCTCATCAAGATCGTGCGCGACGTCTTCAACGAAGACTTCCAGAAGATGGTCATCGAGGGCGACGACGCGCGACAGACCATCGAGCGGTACCTTCGTGCCGTCGCTCCCGACCTCCTCGAGCGCGTCGACGCATACGCCGGCGAGCGGGACTCCTTCGATGAGTTCCGCATCAGCGAACAGATCGAGAAGGCGCTCGACCGCAAGGTGTGGCTGCCCTCGGGTGGCTCGCTCGTGATCGACCGCACCGAGGCGATGACCGTCGTCGACGTCAACACTGGCAAGTTCGTCGGCTCTGGCGGCAACCTCGAAGAGACGGTCACGAAGAACAACCTCGAGGCGGCCGAAGAGATCGTTCGACAGCTCCGGCTCCGCGACATCGGCGGCATCATCGTCGTCGACTTCATCGACATGGTGCTCGAGACCAACCGCGATCTCGTGCTGCGACGTCTCGTCGAGTGTCTCTCCAGGGACCGCACGAAGCACCAGGTCGCCGAGGTCACCTCGCTCGGCCTCGTGCAGATGACGCGCAAGAAGCTCGGTCTCGGGCTGCTCGAGTCGTTCAGCGAGCCCTGCGAGATCTGTGCGGGCCGCGGCATCATCGTGCACCACGAGCCCGTCGTGAAGCACCGCTCGGCGCAGCAGCAGCAGCCCGAGCGTCGGCGCGGACGGGGCGGCAACCAGCAGCAGTCGGCGCAGTCGCCCGCTGAACCGAAGACGCACACCGGTACCCACGCCATCACCGACGACGTGAAGAACGCGCTCGCCCAGATCGCGGCATCGACGATTCCGCACACCGAGCAGAAGCACGAGACGGATGCCGCGGGCGAGACGCCAGCGGCCGAATCGACCGTCACCGAACGCGCCCCCAAGGCCGATGCCACCGAGAAGTCAGCCGAGTCGACGGGCTCCCGTCGCCGCGGCCGTCATCGTCGGGTCTCCCAGGAGCAGGGTGCCGCAGCTGTGGCCTCTGCTGCCGACGAGGCGCCCAAGACGGCCGACGAGGCGCCCAAGGCGGCCGACGAGGCGCCCAAGGCGGCGCCCGGGGTTCCGCAGGTCCTCGATCTGCCCGCGCCGCCGGTGGAGCGCAAGCGCCCGGCGCGCGTCGCCGAGACCGAGGTGCTCCTCGATTCGGTGCTCGATGCACTGCCGGCTCCGAAGAAGGCCGGCGAAGGGCGCACGCGCAGTCGTCGTGTCTCGACGGCGGCACTCAGCACGGCCGGCGCGACGCCCGTCATCACGCGGGCCGACGGCTCGGGCGACGACGGGGCATCCGACTCAGCCGAGTGATCGCCGGGCTGCGCGTTTGCGTCGTTCACGCGGCGTGACGCGCAGCCCGCTTCGGCGGAGTCGCAGCACGAGTTCCCTCGGCGAGACGGCCTGGGCGCCCGCCGCCACGAGGTCGTCGTAGCGTTCGACCGGCACGTCGTAGTGGTCGAGATCGAAGGATCTCGGCGGGAGATCGGCTCGCTGCGCGAACGCGTGGAGCTCATCGATCGACTCGTCGCTGACGAGGTGCGCCCACACGGTTCCGTGCTTCGGCCAGAGCGGCGTGTCGATCAGCACGGTCATGTTTGCGATCCTATGCGCGAGTGGTCACGACTCGCCGCGGGCCGCGCGTTTGACCGGCCCCCATACATCAGATAAACTCGACCGTTGGCGCCACCGCTTATCCCGGTGTGCCCACTGCAGTTCATCTGCACAGCAGTTCATCTGCACCCGCGTTTTCTGGCAGTGACGACCCCTTCTTCCCGCTGAGGTCCCGCGCAGTGACACCCCATCAGACAGTCGGAGCCCCCGGGTTTCCCCAGAGATAGGTACGAAGAGTGGTTTACGCAGTAGTGCGCGCCGGCGGTCGGCAGGAGAAGGTCGAAGTCGGCACCATCGTGACGATGGATCGCGTCAAGGCAGATAAAGACGGCAACGTCACGCTCGCCGCGGTGCTCCTCGTCGACGGCGACAAGATCACCTCCGACGCGAAGTCGCTCGAGAAGATCACGGTCACGGCCGAGGTTCTCAACGACCTCCGCGGCCCGAAGATCGTGATTCAGAAGTTCAAGAACAAGACCGGTTACAAGAAGCGCCAGGGTCACCGTCAAGACCTGACGCGCGTCAAGGTCACCGGAATCAAGTAGAGCCTGAGGAGAGCAGCTAATGGCACACAAAAAGGGAGCGAGCTCTACTCGCAACGGTCGTGACTCCAACGCACAGCGCCTCGGCGTGAAGCGCTTCGGTGGCCAGGTCGTCGGCGCAGGCGAGATCATCGTCCGCCAGCGCGGCACCCACTTCCACCCGGGCGCGGGCGTCGGTCGCGGTGGCGACGACACCCTGTTCGCACTCGAGGCCGGCGCGGTGCAGTTCGGTCACAAGGGCGGCCGCAAGGTCATCAACATCGTGGCGGTCGGCGAATAGTCGATCGACGGTTTTCGTGAGGGCGGGCTTCGGCTCGCCCTCACGTGTTTTCATCGGTTTGGAGAGTGCAGCATGGTCAGCTTCGTCGACGAGGTGACGCTGTTCCTGCGTGCCGGTCATGGCGGGAACGGCTGCGTCTCGGTGCGCCGTGAGAAGTTCAAGCCCCTCGCGGGCCCCGACGGCGGCAACGGCGGGCACGGCGGCGACATCGTGCTCGTTGCAGACCCGCAGGTGACCACCCTCCTCGCCTATCACGGGCGTTCGCACCGCAGCTCCTCCAATGGCCAGCCCGGCATGGGCGACCACCGCTCCGGTGCGCTCGGCGAGACTCTCGAAATGCCCGTGCCCGTCGGCACGGTCGTCAAAGACGAGCACGGCGTCGAACTCGCCGACCTCACCGAGCCGGGTACCCGCTACGTCGCCTCCGCCGGCGGCCTCGGCGGCCTCGGCAATGCCGCACTCTCGAGCACGAAGCGAAAGGCGCCCGGCTTCGCCCTGCTCGGCACCCTCGGCGACGAGGTCGAGATCACGCTCGAACTGAAGACCATCGCGGATGTCGCGCTCGTCGGCTATCCATCGGCGGGCAAGTCGAGCCTCATCGCTGCGCTGTCAGCGGCTCGACCGAAGATCGCCGACTACCCGTTCACGACTCTGCACCCGAACCTCGGTGTCGTGCAGGCGGGCGACCACCGCTTCACCATGGCCGACGTGCCCGGCCTCATCGAGGGTGCGAGCGAGGGCAAGGGGCTCGGGCTCGAGTTCCTCCGTCACGTCGAACGCTGCACAGCGCTCCTGCACGTCGTCGATTGCGCCACCCTCGAGCCCGGTCGCGACCCGATCACCGACCTCGAGGTGATCCTCGGCGAGTTGGCCGCCTACCCCGTTCCCGAAGGGCAGGTGCCGCTGCTCGATCGCCCGCAGCTCGTCGCCCTCAACAAGATCGACGTGCCCGAGGCACGTGAGCTCGCCGACTTCGTGCGTCCCGAGCTCGAGTCCCGTGGCTACCGCGTGTTCGAAATCTCCACGGTCAGCCACGAGGGACTTCGCCAGTTGGGCTTCGCGCTCGGCGAACTCGTCGACGCAAGCCGCGCCGAGGCGGCAGCTGAGCCTGCGCCCGAACGCATCGTCATGCGTCCGAAGTCCTCCAACGATCCCGGCTTCACCGTGCGGGCAGAGGGCGGCAGCTACGGCACCCTGTACCGCGTGCTCGGACAGAAGCCCGAGCGGTGGGTTCAGCAGACGGACTTCACGAACGACGAGGCGGTCGGCTTCCTCGCCGATCGTCTCGCGAAGCTCGGCGTCGAAGACGCGCTCGTGCGCGCCGGCGCCGACGCAGGCTCGGCCGTCGTCATCGGCAAGGGTGCCGGGGTCGTCTTCGATTGGGAGCCGACGCTCACGTCGACCGCCGAGCTCATCACCGCACCGCGCGGGTCCGACATCCGTCTCGACGAGAACCGGCGTGCCACTCGCGCCGAGCGTCGAAGCGAGTATTACGAGCGCATGGACGCGAAGGCCGAGGCACGTGCCGAGCTCGAGCGTGAGCGCGGCGCAGGCATGTGGTCGGAGCTCGATGAGCAGACTGCCGCAGAGGCTGCCGCCGGCAGCGACGCCGACGGCCCAGCACCTGCAGCCGTGTCCGACGACGGGGAGGACTCGAGCAGCGAGGAGCGCGCATGACGCCTCGCACTCGATCCGAGATCCCGGCGGCGACCCGCATCGTCGTGAAGGTCGGTTCCTCGTCGATCAGCGGTGAGAACGCCGAACAGATCGGGCCGTTGGTCGATGCCCTTGCTGCCGTGCATGCTCGCGGCGCCGAGGTCGTGCTCGTGTCGTCAGGGGCGATCGCCACGGCGATCCCGTTCCTCAGCCTCGACGGCCGACCCACAGACCTCGCCACGCAGCAGGCGGCTGCCGCGGTCGGCCAGAACGTGTTGATGTGGCGCTACCAGACGAGTCTCGACCGTTACGGGGTACTTGCCGGTCAGGTGCTGCTGACCGCCGGCGATCTCGAGAACGCCACGCCCCGCTCGAACGCGCAGCGCGCGATGGACCGGTTGCTCTCCCTCCGGATCCTGCCGATCGTGAACGAGAACGACACCGTCGCGACCCATGAGATCCGGTTCGGCGACAATGACCGGCTCGCGGCCCTCGTCGCCGAGCTGATCGGCGCTGAGCTTCTCATCCTGCTTTCCGATGTCGACGCGCTCTACACGAAGCCGCCGCATCTCGATGGCGCGGTGCGCATCGAGCACGTGCCGTTCGGTGACCCCCTCGCGGGCGTCGAGATCGGGGCGGCCGGCCGCGCCGGAGTCGGAGTCGGGGGAGCGGAGACCAAGGTCTCCGCAGCCCGTATCGCCGCTGAAGCCGGCGCCTCCGTGCTCATCACTTCGACTCCGCTCGTCTCGGAGGCACTCACCGGCGCAGCGGTCGGCACTTGGTTCGATCCTGCCCCGAAGGGCGCCCAGCGACGGTGACGACCGTCACACGGTGACGGTCGACACGCCGCTCACCTAGGCTGGTCGCATGGAGCAGACCGACCTCGACACCTCGGTGATCGACACCCGCCTCGTTGCCGCGAAAGACGCCTCCCGCCGCCTGGCGCAGGCCACGACGGCTGAGAGGGATGCGGCGCTCGACCAGGTCGCAGTGCTGCTCACGGCTCGTTCGGAAGCGATCATTGCAGCGAACGGCGCCGACCTCGAAGCGGGTCGCGCGGCCGGGCTCGCATCAGGGCTGCTCGACCGGCTCACGCTCGACGAACGGCGGATCAGCGCACTCGCCGATGCGGTTCGCGAAGTGATCGGCCTCGCTGATCCAGTCGGCGACACCGTGAGCGGCCGCTCGCTGCCCAATGGCGTGCGCATCGATCAGATCCGAGTGCCGCTCGGCGTCATCGGCGCCATCTACGAGGCACGACCGAACGTCACGATCGACATCGCAGTGCTCGCACTCAAGAGCGGCAACGCCGTGGTGCTCCGCGGCGGCACGGCGGCTGAACAGACGAACCGGGTGCTCCTCGGGGTACTCCGCGACGCGCTCGACTCGGTCGGCCTGCCGGCCGATGCGGTGCAGACCGTCGACGACTTCGGCCGCGCAGGGGCCCGCCATCTCATGCAGGCCCGCGCCTACGTCGACGTGCTGATCCCGCGGGGCAGCGCCGGCCTCATCCGAGCCGTCGTCGAAGAGGCGAAGGTGCCGGTCATCGAAACGGGAGCCGGCGTCGTGCACATGTTCCTCGACGAGAGCGCCCGCGAAGACTGGGCGGTCGATCTCGTACACAATGCCAAGACGCAACGGCCGAGCGTCTGCAACGCACTCGAGACGTTGCTGGTGCACGCGGGCGCGGCCGAGCGTCTGCTTCCTCCGGTGCTGGCTCGTCTCGAGGCATCCGGTGTCACCGTGCACGGCGACGAGCGCGTGCGCGCGATCCGTCCCGAGGTCGAGGCGGTCACCGATGAGGACTGGGCGACCGAGCACATGTCACTGGACATCTCGGTCGGTGTCGTCGACTCGCTCGACGGCGCTCTCCGCCACATCCGGCGGTACTCCACCAAGCACACGGAGTCGATCGTCACGAACGATCTCGGCAACGCGGAACGGTTCCTCAACGAGGTCGACGCCGCGGCGGTCATGGTCAACGCGTCCACCCGCTTCACCGACGGCGCGGAGTTCGGGTTCGGCGCAGAGGTCGGCATCTCCACGCAGAAGCTGCACGCCCGTGGGCCGATGGGGCTCCCCGAACTCACCAGCACGAAGTGGATCGTGCGCGGTGCCGGGCACGTGCGCGACTGACCTCGCTAGACTGTTCGGAGCACGACCCGCAGGATTCGAAAGGAATGGCGAATGAGCCTAGCCACCGCAGTACAGACCTCGACCGTGTTGACCGAGACGGTGCACGCGAGGGAACTGCCGATGGAGACCTGGGTCTACGGCCTCATCGCGATCGTCATCTTCGCTGCGCTCGGGTTCGTCGTCGCGTCGTACCGCGACGTCGCCAACCGCCACAGCGCCAAGGCCGCGGCCTACGCCGCGCGGCACTCCGGAGACGAGCACGGCGGCCACTGAGGTTGGCGAGCGCGCGATGACGGTCGCGGAGCGTCGGCCTCGAATCGGGGTGATGGGCGGTACATTCGACCCCATTCACCACGGCCACCTCGTCGCCGCGAGCGAAGTGGCGCGGTCACTCGATCTCGACGAGGTCGTGTTCGTGCCGACCGGCCAGCCGAGCTACAAGTCGAACGTCACCCAGGCCGAGCATCGCTATCTGATGACGGTCATCGCCACAGCCTCGAACCCGATGTTCACCGTGAGCCGCGTTGATATCGACCGCGAGAAGCCGACGTTCACGATCGACACGCTGCGCGACATCCGCCGTGAACGCCCCGATGCCGACCTCTACTTCATCACCGGCGCCGACGCCATCGCACAGATCCTCTCCTGGAAAGACGTGCGGGAACTCTGGGATCTGGCGCACTTCGTTGCTGTGAGTCGTCCGGGACATGTGCTGTCTGTTTCTGGATTGCCGGAGCAAGACGTAAGCTTGCTGGAGGTTCCGGCACTAGCGATCTCGTCGACCGATTGCCGGAGCAGGGTGCGCCGGGGTTTCCCGGTTTGGTACTTGGTGCCCGATGGGGTCGTCCAGTACATCTCCAAGCACCATCTCTACCGGAGTGTCGAATGACGTCGTCGCAGGATCTGCCGCTGACGCGCCGCGAAATACGCGAACGTGAGCGTCTGCTGGAGCAGCAGGTTCCTTCAGCGAGCCCGGATGCCCCGCCGGCGGTTCCTGCTCCTGCTCCTGTGCCGCCGCAGCCTGTTCCCGTGGCTCCCGCGCAAGCGGTCCCCGCGCCGGCGCTCCCGGTGTCGGCCTCGGACCCTGCGTATGCAGCGCCCCGGCCCGCTGGTGCGTTCGCAGAACCCACTTCGCCGTACGCAGCGCCGCCGCAGCAGCAGAGCCCGTTCGCTCCGCGCCCGGTGCCGCCGGCTCCAGCCGTGCCGCAGCCGCCCGCAGTGGAGCAGGCCCCGCAGCAGCAGATTCCGTGGGAGCCCCAGCAGCCTCCGCAGCAGCAGATTCCGTGGGAGCCCCAGCAGCCTCCGCAGCAGCAGATTCCGTGGGAGCCCCAGCAGCCTCCGCAGCAGGGGGCGCCGTTGAACGTCCGCCCGGCATCACCCCAAGAGCAGCCGTGGCCTGTTGCCGAAGAGCCGACGACGCCGGAGCGCACCCTCACCCGGCGTGAGCTTCGCGCGATGCTCGACTCCAACCAACTCGACGAGTTCGACCTCGAAGAAGAGGAAGAGGCCGCGCAGTACTCCGCTGGCCTCCCGCAGCCTGGGCCTGCGGTGCCGCCTCCCGCAGCAGCGAGCCCGACGCGTCCACCGCGACAGGCCGATCCTGCGGCCCCAGTGTCGGCTGCAGTCGGCCACTGGACGTCGCAGCTGAACACCCCTGTGGAATCGGCCGAACCCTTCGACCAGTTGCTTTCACGTGGCGGCGTGAGCCACGGTGTTCCGACCACGACGAACGCGCTGATCCTCCCGACGCTTCCCGACAACGGTTCGATCGGCGATCCGATTGCGTCGAGCGGTGAGATCATCGCCACCGGCTCGATCGACCTCCCGCGCTCCTACGGGGCGACGGGGGTGCACCCGAGTCATATCGATTCCTCCGACGTCGATCGTCTCTTCGACCAGGTCGAAGACGTCGGCGCCGGCGCCGCGCCCGTCTCGGCGACCCGCGCGATCAGTACACAGGGCGCTTCGCGTGCCATGATCGCACCGCCGAAGAAAGAGGGCATGAACCTGCCGCTCGTGCTCGCCGTCACCGCCGGTGTGCTCGCGCTCGGCGTCGTCGCGACCCTCGTCATCGGCTCGATCTCCGGGTTGTTCTGATCCGAGATATCCATCACCCACCGGAAGTGAGCGCATGACCGCATCCGACCAAGCACTCGACACACTCGCGCTGGCGGCGCGGGCAGCTGACTCGAAGGGCGGCGACGACCTCGTCGCTCTCGACGTGTCGGCCCCGCTTCCCTTCGCCGACGTGTTCCTCCTCGTGACCGGCAACTCCGAACGCAACGTTGTCGCGATCGCCGACGAGATCGAAGAGGTGCTCGGACGTGCCGGCACTCCGACGCGACGGCGTGAGGGCCACCAGACGGGCCGCTGGATCCTGCTCGATTTCGGCGACCTCGTTGTGCACGTCTTTCACCAGGAAGAGCGGCTCTACTATGGCCTCGAGCGGCTCTGGGCCGACTGTCCGGCACTGCCGGTGGCGCCGCTGCTCGCCGCGAGCAACTGACCGTCGCGGCATCCGCTGGTCGAGGTCCGCTCGATTTCTTTCGCGGGCAGGGGCTGGTGTAAGCTCAATTCGTTGCCCCGCACGGGGTTTACGGGTCTGTGGCGCAGCTGGTAGCGCACCTGCATGGCATGCAGGGGGTCAGGGGTTCGAGTCCCCTCAGATCCACCAAAAACCCCTGATGAATCGCAAGATTTGTCAGGGGTTCTTTTCGTTGAAAAGGCCGAAAATGGGCCCTTGTGGCCTTTTTGGGACCTTTTTCAAAACGACGACGGGCCGCCACAGGCATCCACATGCGAAGTCCTGAGACAGCAAGCATTTTCGGCTTGATGCGCACTCCTGAGGAGTATGAGCACATCAACCCAACCCACCGTTCCGGCATCGCGGTTCGTCGACGAGCTCGGGGACTACCTGAGCGTCGACGAGTTGGCGCAGTACCTGCAGCTGTCCAAAGAGACGATCTATCACTGGCGTCTCGAAGGGACCGGCCCGAAGGCCACCAAGCTCGGCAAGCATCTGCGATACAGCCGCGAGAACGTTCTGGCCTGGCTGAGGGCCCGAACGGACCGACGGTGAACACGGTGATGGCCTCCTGCTCTGCGAAGATAGAGGGCGATTGCAATGCCACGCAGCAAAATGGAACCCGGCTCACACGGGGAGATCACGTACCACGACCTGCCCGACGGACGCGTTCGCGGCACCGTCAAATTCCGTCGCATCGACGGGAGCTACGGCAAGCTCCGCATCCGCGCGGCCTCTAGGGCGCGAGCACGTCGGACGTTGGTCGAAGCGGTCGGCGTGGAGTACGAAGCAGCCCACACGACGGGTGAGGGACTCACGCCCGACTCGCTCTTCGTCGAGCTCGCCCATGAGTACATGGAGCACGTGGCGTTCACCGGCGATCAACGATGTCGGAACTGCCCGATATGTCGACGCATGAGAGGCGTGAAATGTCGCACGGGTCGTGCACCGATCGGAACCCAGGCAGAGGCTGTGACAGTCGCCGCTGGGTGTTAAAGGGTGCCAGTGCAGTGCAGTGCCCATATTGCGGATGGTGGCACGTCGTTGGGCACGGCTCACCAATTGAGCGCCCAATCAAGCCTCGCAGGCGGCGCTGACGCCCCGATACACTGCGCCTCCACGCGCGTGGATCAGAGTGCGGACTGCCCGAGGCAGTAGCACCCGTGCGCATTGCCCGCATGCGGATCCGCGTCCGCGACTGAAAACGTGCGACCCGGACGCGCTATTGGGCACATGGCGTAGAGAGAATTCGTCTGTCACAAAACGGTACAGTGCAGATCTTCAGCGCAGTAACACGTATGCGTGTAGCTATAGTCCCCAGAGCCGGTCGCCTGCCTGCACCTCAAAGCGTTGCGGGTGAGCAGCCGGACCGACAAATTGAACCCCTATGCCGTCGGATGTCGAGCTGATTCCGAGCCGCCAGAACTCGATCGCTGGCTGGGTCCACGAACCACTCGTTGTCGCATCAATCGACCAGGCGCACCGGACGCGCTTGAGGCAGTTCCCACTCCCGATACATGCCTCCCATTCTCGTAGAGCCGTCGGCGTGGCCGATGCCCATACACAAATGGTCCGCGCTCGTGTCAAGGCCGTGTGTGCACCGGTGGCTGCGGGCTACCTTCAGGCAACGGGGTGCGGCGTGGGATGCATCGCTGACGAGGGTGGTGGTTGGGAACGGATACGGCGCATGTGCATGAGATGGGTCCGAGCGGAGTCGGCCTGGACCTCATTCTTGTGGCCCCGTTCGTGTTGGCAGCGCTTGTCTATGTCGCCGCGTCGGTGAGCGCTGGTCGGCGCGGTCGGGCTTGGCCCTGGTATCGCAGCGTCTTCTGGGTTCTCGGCTTGACTTCGGCTGTTGCAGGCTTTGCCGGCCCGCTCGCGTCGGCTGCACACGAGAGTTTCACCGCACATATGGGAGCCCACCTGCTGGTCGGGATGGTGGCGCCGTTGCTTCTGGTACTGGCCGCTCCGATGACTTTGGCGCTGCGGACGATGAGCGTCGTGCCGGCGAGGCGGTTGAGCCGGCTGCTACGCAGCCCGCTCGGACGGGTGCTGACCCACCCGATCGTGGCGGCAGTGCTGAATGTCGGTGGCCTGTGGGTGCTGTATCTCACGCCGCTGTACGAGCTGATGCAGCAGGTCATGCTGGTGCACTGGCTGGTGATGCTGCATGTCCTGCTAGCCGGTTACCTGTACACGGTGTCGTTGGTGGCGGTCGACCCGTCCCCGCACAGGGCCGGGTTCGCGATGCGCGCGGGCGTGCTCGTGGTGTCGCTGGCGGCGCACGGTGTGCTCGCGAAACTGCTCTACGCCTCCCCACTGCCTGGAGTCGCCGCCGCGGACGCGCACGCCGGCGCGCAGCTCATGTTCTACGGCGGTGACGCGGTCGACTTCGTGTTGATCGTGCTGCTGTGTGCGGAGTGGTACCGCGTCACCGGGCGACGCCTCCAGAGAGCGCCGCATCTGATTGACCACCCGGCCGGCCGGACCGGATGAGCGAAGGGACGACCAAAATGACCAGTGTTTCCACCCGCGCGGGCGGGTCGCCGTTGCGGAATCGGTCGTACTGGGCGGCGTTTCTGCTCGGCATCGCGACAATGGCAGCGATCGACGAAATCGTCTTCCACCAGATCCTGGCCTGGCACCACTTCTACGACAACGCCACCCCAGACATCGCCCTCCTCTCCGACGGGCTGCTGCACGCCGCGGAGCTGTTCATCTTCGTCTTCGGGTTTTTCCTGATGCTCGACGCCCGACGCCGCCGAACGTTCTGGCCCGCCGCGGCCTGGGCGGGATTCCTGGTTGGGCTTGGCTTGTTCCAGATGTGGGACGGCATCATCGACCACAAGGTCCTGCGCTTGCACGAGATCCGATATGGGGTCGAGCTCCTGCCGTACGACATCGCCTGGAATGCCGCCGGCGGCCTGCTGTTGCTCACCGGCATCATCTGGACCATCATTCTCGCCCGCCGCGGCAACCCTGCGCTCACCACCGCGGCCATGGCAGACGCCCACGTGGAGGCCCCCAATTGGGACCGATGAGCTGACCTGCTGCACAGCAGGCGGGCCATGTGATGCACCCCGGGTTCGGTGGAGGCTCTGATCCCATGGAGGATGAGAGTCATGGCAGCACCCAAGAACTACCCAGACGAGTTGTGTGAGCGCGCGACCCGGCTGGGTCGCGTAGTAGGTCTGCTGGAACTCATCGGACAGGACCATCCCGAGGCTACCGTGGAGCCTGCGGTGGTTCTACAGGTCGACCCAGTCTGCGGTGGCGTACTCGAGTGAATCGGCCTGACTTTGGTTCCGCTGTGTCGCTCGTTCTGCAATCGGCGCGGCTCGCTTCCGGCAGAGCTCCGAATCCTTCGGGCGTCGAGTACCTGAGGTGGGCTCTGGATCGAATCGCGTTTATCCAACGAGTATTGGAACACCGGCCCGGCAACGCTGGGCTGGTGGTTGCGCCGCGCAGCACCACTGAACTTGATCAGGAGAACTCGAGGCGAGCGACATCGTTCGTGGCTAACTCGGGCACGCCATCGCAGCTGTCACTCGCCGATGCAGCAGACCCTTCATTCCTTTCGATAGGGACTTAGTCCGCGTCGGATTCGAGGGGAGTATCGCCATGGCGCAGCTGCGCCCAGTGACGCAACCGCTCGGTGATGGCGCGCTCGTATCCGCCGGTGGTGGGTTCGTAGTAGGTCTGCCTGGGCATACCGTCGGGGAAGTAGTTCGCGCCAGAGAACCCGGTCTCGGTATCGGGGTCGTACTGGTACCCATCGCCGTAGCCCAGGTCTTTCATGAGCCGGGTTGGGGCATTGAGGATGTGCGCGGGCGGCATCAGCGATCCGGTGCGTTTCGCAGCGGCGCGCGCTTTGTTGAACCCGCGGTAGACGCCGATGGACTTCGGCGCAGTCGCCAGGTAGAGAACCGCCTGCGCGATCGCAAGTTCGCCCTCGGGTGAGCCGAGACGCTCGTAGACGTCCCAGGCGGCGAGGGCCTGTTGGACGGCGTTCGGGTCGGCCATGCCGATGTCTTCGGTGGCGAAGCGGGTGATGCGGCGGGCGATGAACAGGGGGTCTTCACCGCCGTCGAGCATCCGTGCCAGCCAGTACAGGGCTGCATCCGGGTCAGAGCCGCGCATCGACTTGTGGAGAGCGGAGATGAGGTTGTAGTGGCCTTCCTGCGCTTTGTCGTACAGCGGCGCCCGTTTCTGCACGGCGGCGGCGAGGGCGGCAGGGTCGACGGGTGCGGGCAGGGTGTGGATCTGTTCGATCATGTTCAGTAAGTAGCGGCCGTCGCCGTCCGCCATCGCGATCAGCGCCTGGCGAGCATCATCAGTCAGCGGTAGCGGGTGACCGACGAGCGCTTCGGCCCGGGTGATGAGGGTGCTGAGCGCGACGTCGTCGAGGCGCTTCAGAACGAAGACCTGTGTGCGGGACAGCAGCGCGCCGTTGAGTTCGAAGCTGGGATTCTCCGTAGTTGCGCCGACGAGGATGACGGTGCCGTCTTCGACGTAGGGCAGGAACGAGTCTTGCTGGGCGCGGTTGAATCGGTGGATCTCGTCGACGAAGAGCAGCGTGCCCTGGCCGACTTCGCGCCGACGCTGCGCGACCTGGAACACCTTACGAAGGTCGGCGACGCCGGAGAACGTGGCGGAAAGCGGTTCGAACGCCAGGTCGGTCTGCTCGGCGAGGAGCCGCGCGATCGTGGTCTTCCCGCACCCGGGCGGTCCCCACAGCACCATCGATACGAGTCTCTGGGCGTCGACCATGCGCCCGATCGGCGCGTCTGCCCCGAGAACATGGCCCTGCCCGACGACATCCTGGAGGGTGCGGGGCCGGAGCCGGTCGGCCAGCGGCCGGGAAGCATCGTCGACTTCGAACAGCGACGGCGTCTCGCTCACGATTGCCCCCTCGGCTCGCGGCCGTCTGCGAGGTCGTAGGACGCGTGCACCAGGTGTTCGATGAGCTTTTTCGTGATGCCGGAACCGGGCCCGATGGAGATCCAGTGCCTCTTGTCGAAATAGCGGCCGCTTGTGATGGATTCGATATCACGGCGGAGCGCGTCTCCCTGGTGAGGATCAACTTTCACAGTGATGATCTGCAGGTCCGGATCATCGTCGGTGACGACGAGGAAAACCTTGTCATGCACCTTCCACACGTCAAGGTGCGGGGTGAACGGCCGCTCACGGGTGACGTCATCGAGCGATCCCGCGACCTCACGGGCGTGCTGCTGCAGTTGCTTGCCCGACAGCGTCATAGACCCCTCCTGTTGCCGAAGAAATCGGGATCGACTCGCGGCTCCACTGCGAAACGCCCGCACCGACACTGACGTCGTTGACGCGCTTGTGGCCGCCGCGTGCGGCTCAACAGCCCTAGGCTCGAGGATATCCGCTTGCATGAGGAGATGCACCTCTACGGGACCACGCAGCAATTGATCCCTTCAGACGACCGGGGTGTTGAGATGACTCCTGACTTGGCATCACGCTTCGCTGCGCAACGGACGAATGAGATCGACTGGGGTGGGCCCCTTTACAGCCTCTATGAACTGCCCTCCGAGGTGACCGAACTCGTCGTTCGGTTCATCGGTTCAAAGGCGTACCCACCCCAAGGGCTCCGGTTAAAGGTGCGCGGCGGTACGTTCAAGATCAATTCGATGATCTCCGACGACATCGTCCTCTGGCGAGATATGGCGCCAAGTAGCATCCAGATTCGGCTCAAGTGGAATTCAAAGGCGGTTCGGTCGCTTCGGGTCTGGAACGCCTGGGATTCAGGATGTCACGCATGCCTGGATCGGGAATGCGGGAATGCGGGTTTCGGTAGATGCCAACGGCCTGCTGACATTCCGATGCAGCGACGGTGAAGGAGACCCGGACTTCAACGATCTTGAAGCCGAGGTCGCGCTGACACGGGAGTAGTCGAATTGCTGCTTCAGCTCGGCGTCGACGACTGGGTCAGTGTAAATGAGGTTGTCTGGGCAGCAAACGCGCGGCGACGCCAATGAGGGCGGGCAGGCGACTGAATCGGCCGGATGACTGTGACGGCTTGAACGAAGGCCACGGCTTGAACGAAGGCCACTGGCCGGTGGTCACGTCAACTGAAGGTGTGGCCCACCGCGGCAATCGAAGTGCGGAGTACGTCGTGCGGCACAGTTCGCCTCAGACCGAAGTGTCCAGCGCCTACGTTGGTTGGTGTGAGTAGTGCTGTTGACGTTGAATCACAGGTTGGTGCTGACGGCTTTGTCGTGATCGAGCCGAACATCCTGTACTTCGGGACCCCGGTGGTGTTGGTCACGACCGAGAACTCCGATGGGACGTTCAACCTCGCGCCGATCTCATCGGCATGGGCGTTGGGCCACACCCTGGTGCTCGGGATCGGCTCAACTGGTCAGACCGTCACGAATCTTCTCGAACGACCTGAGCTGGTCGTGAGTGTGCCGTCCGCGGGGTCGTGGGCGAACATTGAACGGCTGGCGTCGTTGACGGGGCGGTTCCCGGTCCCGGCGAGCAAACCCGCTGGAATGAGGTTCGAACCGGACAAATTCGGTGCCGCCGGGTTGACGCCCGCCCCGTCCGCGACGGTCCGGCCGCCGCGGGTGGCGGAGTGCCCGTTCCAGCTCGAAGGTGAAGCCGTGAACGTGATCCCTGGGGCAGCGGGCGGGTTCATGATCATCGAGGCGGCTGTGAGCCGGGTGCACGCCGCTGAGCAGATCGTGGTGCCGGGCACCAACCATGTGGATCCCGGGGTATGGGAACCTCTGATCTACAACTTCCGTCACTACTTCGGACTCAGCACCCAACTCGGGCACTCATACCGTTCCGACACCCCCACCACGTCCACGGCTGCGTGATCGCAGCGACGGACTCGTCGCTGGGGTCTCAGCTGCTGGTGTGCTGACGGGCGTGGTTGAGCCGGTAGGGGTCAGTGCCGATCTCTATGACTCGCACTGTCAGTTCTTCGAGTCCGAAGAGGGAGGCGGGCTCCAGGCGATCCCATCGGGCTTGCGACCGGTCTCTAGCCGACGCAGGAGTCGACCCGCGCGGATGTCGAGCTCCACGACGCAATTGTCGGCGTCGCAGGCGGAATATGCGCGGACGCCGTCGGGATGGAGAACGATCGCCTGAGGGTGATTCGGTGTTGCGACTCGATGCACGATCTCGCCTGATCGGCGATCGACCACCGCGATCTCCGAAGCCTCCCTGAGAGCGACGACGATGTGCAAGCCGTTGGCCGTCACCGCCGAACCGAATCCGACCGACGGCAGTTCGATCGAAGCGACATGCTCGACGAGCTCTGTATCGATGACGGCGATGCAGGGCGAACCCTGGTCAGCCGTATAGGCGAAACGTCCATCGGGTTCGAGGCAGATGCGATTCACCTTCGCAGCGACCTCCACGACGCCGAGGAGCGTGCGCGAAGGGACATCGATGACGCTGACGCTCCCCGGGCCGACATTCGCCGTCACGATACGACTTCCGTCGGCGCTGACCGCGAACGTGTGGGATTCCGCCTGACCGGTCGGCAACCGCGCGACGACGTCAAGGGTTCGCCGGTCGATCACGGTGACTGATTCGTCGAGCTCAGTGGAGACGACCACACGATCGCTCGTGAGCAGACTGGATTGGTGCGGACGGCTCGGGAAGGCCAGGCGGATTTCGCCGACACGTTGAAAGGTCAGGAGATCGACGATATCGACCCGCCGGCCGTCGCTTCCAGGGGACCCGACAGGCGCATTGCTGTACACCGGCATGTACGCAAGTCGTCCGTCGCCTGTCGCGACGACCTCGTGCGGTGCGAAGCCTGAGGCGAGCACGGCCCCTGCAATTTTCGACGTCTCGAGGTCGATCACCTCGAGCATGCTGTCGTCTTTGCATACGACGAGCAATCGTCCGTCGTTCATGGCGCCTCCGCTTTCCAGTGAAGGGCATGACCGACGTTCGTGTCCATCGGAAGACCCCGCTGGCTTACTGGGTGGAACGGGCTTTGCCGTGCGGCTTCGGGGACGCCTAGATTCGCACCAGCCCCGGGCCGATCGCGCTTGGCGCACCCGAGGTCAGCACGAACGATCAAAGGAGATCAAATGAAATCGCTCATACGCTCCGGAGCCGCCCTCGTCGCCGCCGCGGCGCTCGGCGCCGGCCTGGCGCTCGGCGGAGCGGCCCTCGGCAACGACCGGGGCAATGGACATGGAAACGGACACGGAGGTGGTGGACAGTCGGTATCCGCCGACGAGATCTACCTCGACGAGATCAAGGACTACGGCGTCTGTCGCGGCACCGATCCCGAGTGCTACAACGAGTGGGGCAACGGATGGGTCGAGGGCGAAGAGAAGCGCATCTTCGTCTGGAGCCGCACTGCCGGCCCGCGACACGCCCACCTCGGCACACCGCTGGCACCAGGGCTCAACCCGCCGCTGAACGCCGACAACGTCGCCCAGATCGCCCTCAAGGCGTGGGCCGAGGAACGTGGGATCGCCGTCGACTACACGGAGGACCTCGCGAGCTTCAGCCGATTGAACAAGTACCAGGCCGTCGTGTTCCTGGGCTCCAACCGTGACACCCTCGACGACGCTGCGCAGACCTCGCTCATGCAGTACGTCCGCGGCGGCGGCGGTTTCGTCGGCATCCACAACGCCTTCGGTGCCGAGTACCACTGGCCGTACTACGAGGGCCTCCTGGGCGGAGCGAACTTCTACAACCACGGACCGAACCGCGAGGGAACGGTCGAGAGGATCAACAGGAAGGACGTGTCAACCTCGTTCATGCCGAAGACCTGGACCTTCAAGGACGAGTGGTACAACTTGGTGCCCTACCCGAGCTACGTCAACGTGCTGCTCGAGGTCGACCAGGCGACCAGCGAGGCCACCCCCGCGGGCCACGGCGAATCGCACCCGGTCAGCTGGTGCCACTACTACGACGGCGGTCGGTCGTGGCTGACGACGCTCGGTCACGACGTCGCGGCCTGGACCGACGCTCCGCTGGCGGGCGACGAGTTCTTCAAGCAGCACGTCATGGAGGGTCTGGAGAGCGCCATGGGTATCAAGCCGTTCTGCGCGGCCTAACGCCGAACCAAGACCGAGAGTCCCAGGTAGGGGGTCTGAACCCATCCATGTGGAGGGTTCAGGCCCCCTCTCAGCGCCCTGAGACGGTGCTATGGAGGGCCGTGTTCCATTGAGTGGAATCATGACAGCGTCGACGCGAGGCACGCTTGCCGCCCTCTCGAACTCGACGGATACTGCACTCATGCGATCCGCACTCAGAGACGAGCCGGTATGCGTGCTCGACCGGATCCTCGCCATTCTCGACACCGTCCGCGAGTCGCACGGCACAACCACGATCACCCAGCTCGCTCTGGCCACCGGCATCCCGAAGTCCACCGTCTCGCGACTCGTTGGCGACCTAATCCGGCAGCGGTACCTGATGCGGAGCGAGTATGGAGTCGTAATCGGTCTGAGGCTCTTCGAGCTCGGCGCACGCGCCAGCACCCCCCGGCGCCTCAGTGTCGCGGCACTGCCGGTGCTGGCCGAGCTGTTCAACGCGACCGGTGAGCATCTGAACGTCGCGGTTCAGGAGGGAAGCGACATGCTCTCAGTGATCTCGGTGCGGGGGCGGTTGCGACCGGTGCCGTCCCGGGCGGGAGTTCGAGTGCCCTCGGTGACGACCGCCCTCGGCAAGGCGGTCCTGGCGTTCACGAACGACGAGTCGGTCCTCTCCAGCGTGATGACCGCCCTCGACCCTCACCAGCGTCACATGTTCGAGCTGGAGCTCGCCATGGTTCGCAGAGAATCGGTCGCCATCGACCGCTGCGAGACTTTTCCCGGAGTGGTCGGGGTCGCGAGCCCGGTCTTGTCGCCGGAACGCGTGCCGGTGGCGGCGATCTCCGTCGCGGGGCCGGTGACGGACATGGACGCGGGCAGGATGATGCCCCTGGTGCGGCACGCGGCTCTCGCGCTCACGCACCGGCTGGCACTGCAGATGGCCTGACCGATGCCCGACGCCGTGAACGACGCAGTCGGCGTCCTCGACCGGATGACCTCCATCCTCGAGGCCTTCGACCAGGACGACAGGGGATTGGGCATCTCCGAACTCGCTCTGCGCGCAGACCTTCCCAAGTCGACCGTTTCCCGGCTGGTCGCGACGCTCGTGCGCCAGAGATATCTCGAACGCGATGGAAAGCGGATCCATTTGGGCCTACGGCTCTTCGAGCTCGGGCAGCTCGCCGAGCAGCCGCGGGAACTCAGGGTCGCCGCTCTGCCTGTGATGGCAGGCCTTCGTAACAAGACGGGCGAGAACGTGCACCTGGCCATCCGCGACCGGCGTGAGATGGTCTGCATCGCCGTCATGCACGGCCGCTCGGCGGTACCGCCGGCCGTTCGCATCGGCGGACGGCTCCCGATCCATGCCACCGCGCTGGGAAAGGCAGTGCTCGCGCACTCACCCCTTTCCGACGTCGACGAGGTCGTCTCTTCAGGGCTCGACGCCTGGACGTCCCGGACGATCAGCGAGCCGGCAGAGCTGAGGCGTCAGCTCGACGACATTCGACGAGGCGAGCTCGCCGCAGAGGTGGGGGAGTTCGCCGCCGGCCTGTCTTGTGCGGCGAGCGCGGTGTTCGCGCCCTCGGGCGGACTCGTGGGGGCGATCTCGGTGTCGGGATGCGCGGACGGATTCGACGCTGACCGGTTCGCACCGGCCATCCGCGCGGCCGCGCTGACTCTCACGGGCCGCCTGGGCGCGGGCAGGCCAGGAGCGGTCTGACGCCCGTCAGTGCACGCGTCGGTCGTCGCGATGACCCGTCATCGTCGCGACGATCATGTCGCCGATGAGCCGTCGGTGCGATTCCTGGAGTGCGGGGTCGAGCATGTCCCTCTCGAAGATGGCGGCGAACGTGTGCCGGTTGGCAACATGGAAGCACGCGTAGGCGCTGATGATCATGTGCACGTCCAGCGCATCGACGTCGGCGCGAAAGATGCCGTCGCGCACCCCTCGTTCGATGACCTCCTCGAGCAGTGTGATGGCCGTGACGTTCTCGCGCAGGATCGTCTCGGACTGACGCAGATGCTCGGCGCGATGGATGTTCTCGATGCCGACGAGCTGGATGAATGCCTCGTGCGTCGTGTGGTGATCGAACGTTGCCTCCGCGAGCGTTCGCAGTGCCTCGTCGGGGGACAGCTCGTCGATGTGGATGCCGCGCTCAACCTGGCGGATCTGCGCGTACACGCGTTCCAGAACTGCGAGGTAGAGCCCCTCCTTCGAGCCGAAGTAGTAATAGATCATGCGCTTCGTAGTGCGCGTGCGCGCGGCGATCTCGTCGACTCGCGCACCCGCATAACCGTTTGCTGCGAATTCCGCGGTGGCGACCTCGAGGATGTCTCCCTGGGTGCGGATCGCACGGTCGGTCATCCCGCTGTCGCGCGGATCGCTCAGCCGATCGGTCATGACGAGCTCCCTCCAGTGCCGGACTGCTCCTCAGCGCAGATGAGCGCTCGGAAGTGCCGCTCCATCCGGTCACGATCGGGCAACATGCCCGTGATGATTTGGAGACTAGCGCATGCCTGGCCCACGGCCATCCGCCCGCCGTCGAGCACAGGATGCCCCCGATTGGTCGCCTGTCGGACGAGCTCGGTCTCGAGCGGTCGGTAGACGACATCCGACACCCACGCTCCTTCCCGCAGCAGGTCGAGGTCGAAGGCGATCCCCGGGTGATGCAGCATCCCCAGCGGTGTCGCATGGACGACGCCGCTTGCGTGGGCGATGGCCTGGGGAACGTCGTCCAGGTCGAACGTTTCGATGGTCTGTGTCGGGAAGTGAACCCGCATGCGGGCGGCGAGGTCCTCCGCGCGAGTGGCGTCGACGTCCGACAGATCTAGCCGCTCCGTGCCCTTCGAGAGGAGCGCATATGCGGTCGCAGCGCCCGCGCCGCCGCAGCCGATCTGCACGACGCGCTCGAGCGATGCTCCTGGCAGGCCTGTCGTGAGACCGTCGCGGTATCCCATCCAGTCCGTGTTGTACCCGACGAG
The DNA here is from genome assembly GCF_059445415.1 of Agromyces sp. Y558. Lineage (NCBI taxonomy): Bacteria > Bacillati > Actinomycetota > Actinomycetes > Micrococcales > Microbacteriaceae > Agromyces > Agromyces sp. Y558. The sequence continues at coordinate 470,932 of NZ_JCAIUH010000003.1, read as the reverse complement.
ACGGCCATCGTCGAACACCACGAGATTCACTGCACCCAGGTGCGCGGCATCCGTGTCCAGCTCATCGACGAGGTCGAGGACGAGCTGTTTGCAGGGGTGGGTGATGTTCATCGCGGCGAAGCCGGCAGATTCGGCTTCGGCGAGTATCGCGCCGACGTCCTCGGCCGGTCGGCCGAGCTCGATGAGATCCAAGATGCGGTACTCGTAGTCGAGTCCCAGCTCTGTGGCCTCTGATTCATGCATCGCCGGCGTCAGGGATGCTGTGATGCCTTCGCCGATCAGGCCGACGAGGTAGTGTCCTCGGCGCGGGCGAAGACTCGATCCGAGGTCCCGCTTTCGACCCATCACGACGCATCCGGGATTTCGAAGTCGACCGTCGCGAGTGACGCCTTCACCGGTGCGGATATCCTGAGCACCTCGGCGTGGGCTGGATGCCGCGTGTAGGCATCCAGCGCGTCAAGATCATCGAAGTCGGCAACGAGCGCAAGTTCATGCGAGGCCGGGCCTCCCAGCACATCCGGACCGACGCTCATGCTTCGCAGTTGCGGGATCTGCTCCGGCAGCGCCCGCAAGAGTGACATCCAGTGGTCTCGCTGTTCAGTCGTGAATTCGGGGATGAATCGAAAGACGGCGACGTGGCGGATCACGCGCGAGCCTCCTGACTTGCGGCGCGGCGATGCTCGTACTGGGCCGCCAGTCGGACGGGCGCGTTGAGCGCACCGTAGCCCGCATATCCATCACGTCGTTCGACGACCTCGAGGAACACGGTCCCGATGGGAGGTGTGTAGAAGTGCAGGAACGAACCGGACTCGTCCCGGTCGTACATGACGTTCAGTTCCCTGAGCTCATCCAGGAGGGCAGGTTCGATCTGGAAGCGCGCCTCGATGTCGTCGTAGTAGTTCGCGGGGATGTCGAGGGGTCTGAAGCCGCGCTCGCGTGCCGCTCGAGCGAGCGCGAGGATATCGGACGTTGCGAAGGCGATGTGCTGCGGCAGGATCGCATCTTCGCTCGCACCGGAGGGCACCAGATTGAGAGCGATTCGAAGGGTTCCGTTGGCGCTACGAAGCACCTGGCTGCGCACGAGGCCCACCGGTGCGGCCACCTCGATCGATGCCTCCGCGCGCAGATCGAGCACCGAGTGGAGGAAGAGGACCGCTGCATCGAAGTGCTGCCACGGCTGCGCAAGGTTGACATGATCGACACGTTCGATCATGTGCGGGTCATCGTGATCGGGGGTGCCGAACTCACTCACCCATCGCGGCTCCGTTTCTCCCTCGGCACCGAAGAACACCTCCGAACCGTCGGGCGCTCGAACACCCACGAGGGGTTCCTCGCCCGCTCCCTCCTCGCGAGGAACCTCGGGCGCGAAGAGTTCCTTCGCCCGCCGCAATGCGGTGGCGGGATCACTCACCGAGAGGCCGAGGCCGGCCACCGTCGGCCGCGGATGCTCCGAGTCCGGCGCGCCGAGCACGACCCGAGCTGCACCCTGTGACCACAGCTCGACGTTCTTGGTCCGGTGCTCGCCATGGGAGCGAAAGCCCAGTTGCATGAGAAGGCGTCTAAGCTCTTGCAGCTCGCTGGTTCGCAACTCCACGTAGTTCATGTCGGCAGCGGGTTCGATCTTGGGAAGCGTGGCTGTCGACATTCGAGCGGCGCGGCCACCCGCGGCGGAGCCCAAGGACGCGGCTGTCTCATGCTCGAGCCAGCGCAGGGAGCGTCGAGCGTCGACCGCCGTAGCGCGGGGATCAGCTTGGCGGAACGTGTCGTTGAATATCTCGAGCGAGACGTGACCGTCGTAGCCCGTGCGGACCAGGTGTGCCATGAAGGTGCCGAGGTCGAAGCCGCCCTCTCCCGGGAAGAGGCGGTGGTGCCGGCTCCACGAGAGCACGTCCATCGAGAGGAGCGGGGCGTCTGCCACTTGGACGAAGAAGATCTTGTCGGCGGGTATGGTCTCGATCGCCTGAGGATCATGCCCCTTCGAGAGGATATGGAAGCTGTCAAGACAGAGGCCGATGCGTGGATGGTCGGTGAGGCGCACGATGCGAGCGGCGACTTCATAGCTGTCGACGAATCGGCCCCAAGCGAGCGCCTCATAGGCGACGCGAACACCGAAGCGCCCGGCGACGTCCCCGAGTTGCCGCAGTTGAGTCGCGGCAAGCTGCTCATCCCCGCTGCGCGCGGTCGCGACGTTGCTGCACAGCAACATGGTTTCGATGCCAAGGCGATTCATCAGGGCGAACTTCGCCGCCGCGCGACGAATGTTCTGCTCGAGGAGTTCAGGGCCGACGCCCTCGAAATCGCGAAAGGGCTGGTACAGGTCGAGAGAGAGCCCGAGCTCCTCGGCTCGCGCTCTGATCGCCTCAGGCGACTGAGGCGAGGCGACCAGGTCCGGCTCGAAGATCTCAACTCCATCGAAACCCGCCTCATGTGCGGCGACGAGCTTCTGATCGAGTGTGCCGCTCAGGCAGACCGTGGCGATCGATGTGCGCATGGCACCTTTCTGTGGCCACCGGCTATGGTGTGCCCGCGTGATTCTCGGAACAGCATTGCATAGGTCTGTACTAACTAGTACATTCGAGTTCGAAGGGCGATCGACGTCGATTCAAGCCGCTGAGAGGGGACACTCGATGACGAGTCTCGCCGAATGGAACACGACCCCCGCTCGGTCGGGCGGACCGGTCTCCGTGCTCGGTCGCATCATCGCGATCCTCGACGCGGTGAAGGAGTCCGGCGGCTCGATCTCGATCACCGATCTCGCGATGCGCACCGACTTGCCGAAGTCCACCGTCTCGCGCCTCGTCGCGGAGCTGACCGGGCAGCGCTACCTGGAGCGCCGCGACGACGGCGTGACGCTCGGGCTGCGTCTTTTCGAGCTCGGCGCACGCGCGAGCCTCCCTCGTCGGCTCCTTGCCGCTGCGGCGCCCGTAATACGGCACCTGCGGGATGTCACGGGAGAACGAGTAGGCCTCTGGGTGCCGCAGGGGACCGACATGGTGTCGATCGCCGCCGTCGCGGGCCGCCTTCCGATGCTCCCGACGCGGGCCGGCATGCACTCGCCCGCACTGACGACGGCGAGCGGCAAAGCCTACCTCGCCTTCTGCGCCGATCAGGGCGTAGTGGACCGGGTGAGCGCACCGCTCATCGCCGCCGCTGCCGACCACTTCCGAGACGAACTCACTCATGTGCGTGCCTCGGTCGTCGCGGTGGACTTGGAGGTCTCGTACCCCGGCATCCTCGCCGTCGCCAGCCCCGTCCTCTCGGGCGACCGCGTCGTGCTCGGTGCGATCTCCATCGCGGGCCCCAGCGGAGCGATGGACCCGGAGAGCGCCGCACCCCTGGTTCGTGCCGCAGGCACGAGCGTCAGCCGTCGGCTCACGGCCGCGTAGGCATGCGCACCGCCGACTGGACCGATTCGGTCAGCGTTCTCGACCGCGTGACGGCCGTATTCGACGCTTTCGGCGACCAAGACGTAGGGCTCGGTGTCTCGGAGCTGGCCCGGCGTGCCAACCTTCCGAAGTCGACGGTCTCGAGGATCGCCGCTGATCTCGTCACGCAGCGTTTCCTCGACCGCGACGGCGACAAGCTCTACCTGGGCGTCCGCCTCTTCGAGCTGGCGCAGAGCGTGGAGGAGCCGCGAAGGCTGCGTCACTTCGCGCTCCCCGTGATGGCCGAGCTGCGCGACGCGACCGGTCAGACGGTGAACCTCGCGATTCTCGAAGGAGCCGACGTCGTCTTCATCGCAATCTTGCGCGGCGGGCCGACCTCCAAGCCACTCGCGAGGATCGGCGGTCGCCTCCCAGCCCACGCGACGGCGCTCGGGAAGGCCATCTTGGCGTTCTCCCCAAGGGGTGTCAGCGAGCGCATCATCCAGGATCGACTGGACGTGCGAACACCGCACACGATCTCCGAGCCGTCAGCGCTCCTGCGGGAGTTGAGCGACATCCGCAGGCTCGGGGTAGCCACCGCGATGGATGAGTGCGCGAACGACCGCGCATGCGCGGCGAGCCCGATCCTCGATCATGGCGGCGCGCCCATCGCAGCGATCTCTGTGGCTGGCTCAGCCTCCGACGTGGTACCCGACCGCATCGCTCCGGCCGTGCGCGCTGCCGCCCTGAGCCTGGGTCGTCGGATTAGCGCAGGAGGCCATCACTGACCGTGGAGACGGGAACGGGGTGGGTGCGCATCGCACCCACCCCGTTTGCTGATCTCTGAGGTCAGTTTGCCGTCTCGCGGATCGCCTGGTAGGCCTCGAGGCTCTCGCCGGTGAAGTAGCCTTCGAAGAACTCCTCCGACTTGTTGATGAAGGCATCCATGTCGATGTCCTCCTGCTCGATCACTGTGAAGGCGTCGTTCGCGCGGTACTCGTCGAGGATTTCCTCGGTTTCCTCGTCGACACACTCGCGATTCTCAGGCCGAATCTCGTGGATCGTCTCCTCGAGCAGCGCCGTCTGCTCCTCGCTCATCTTCTCGTATGTCTTGTCGCTGACGATGATCCAGTGGATGCCGACGTTGTGATCGTTGAGGATCGCGGTGTTGAGGACCTCGTCATAGCTCGACGAGCGCGTCGCGACGATGGGGTTCTCCTGGCCCACCGCGATCCCCTGCTGCAGGGCGGTGTAGACCTCCTCCACCGCAACCGAGACGGGGCTCGTCACTCCGAGCGCCTCGGCGTTCGCGAGGAAGATCGGGGAGTTCGGGAACCGGATGGGCACGCCCGCCAGGTCGTCGGGGCTGTGCACCTCGACGTCCTTCGTCGTGAAGGTACGGTTGCCGAAGTACCAGCCGTCGACGATGTTGACACCGGTGGCCTCGTGGAAGCCCGAGAACAGGTCTTCCGAGCTCTCATCGATCCACTGGAACGCGTGTTCCACGTCATTGAACGCGTAGGCGGCATCGACGACGCCGATCGGCTCGTAGGTGGCACTGAGCGCGGACGCACCCTGCAAGTCGATATCGATATCGCCTGCCTGGACCTGCGGGAATCGGTCGGCATCTGGGCCGAGCTGACTCGCCGGGTACAGCTCGACCGTAAAGCCGATGTCGGCACCTTCGAGTCGCTCCTGGAGGACCTCGACGCCGCAGAAATAGTTGGGCGTCTGCTCATTCTGGCTCGTTGCGACAGTGAGGGTGACGGGCTTGTTCTCCGAAGCACCCGCATCGCCGGTCTCTTCGGGAGCGCCGCCGCCTCCGGCACAGCCGGTGATGACAAGGGTGGTTGCTGCGAGCACCGACGCGGCGGCTAGGCCTCGGCGCGTCGAACGGGCTATGCCCATGGGACTCTCCTCTTGTTGTGCGCACGTCTTCGTGCGGGTTCTGACGTGACATTCGGTGGCCGACGCGCGACATCCGGTCGAGACCTCTCGCACGGAGCGGGATCGTCGTCGACCACGCTGTCAAGTTACGGCCCGGTGCAGTGCTGACTCTTACCGACATCGATCGGTTCGCAAAGCGATGTCCCGTCGAGTGGAACATGCGGTCCGTGCTATCGTTCGTGGCTTTCGCCGGTGAATGGAACGTTCCCTGTGCGTCGGTCCATCGTGGCATACGCTCGGTCGGGACCGTCGCGAAGGCGACGATGCTGGGAGGCTCCGTGACGGCATCCGAACCCTTGCCACTTCGCATCGGTGTCGTCGGAGTCGGCTTCATGGGGCGCCAGCACATCGACTTCATCCGAGCGGCGTCAAGCTCGGCCCTCGCGGCGATCGCCGACCCGGTCTTACCCGATGACATCGGCTTCGAGTGTCCGACGTTTCAGGACACCGCGGGAATGCTGGCATCCGAGCAGCTCGATGCGGTCATCATCGCCAACCCGAACCCGCTGCATGTGGAGTCGGCTGTCGAATGCCTCGAGGCCGGCGTCGCGGTACTCCTCGAGAAGCCGGTCGCCATGCGCTACGCCGAGTCCCGTCGGCTCGTCGACACCGTCGCGCGTCTGGATGGACGCCTCTTGGTCGGCCACCATCGGCGTCACCATCCCGCCGTCGCGCGCGCCCGCACCGCCATCCACGACGGTGAGCTCGGACAGATCGTCGCCGTCAGCGGACTCTGGTCGGCACGCAAGGGGGACGCGTATTTCACCGACACCCCTTGGCACCGCCGACACGGTGCCGGCGTGACGCTCATCAACGTCGTGCACGACGTCGATCTGCTGCGGCACCTGTGCGGCGAGGTAGCCGAGATTCAGGCGATGCACAGCTCGCATGCCCGAGGCCTCGAGGTCGAGGACACGGTGTCGCTCAATCTCAGATTCGAGAGCGGAGCGGTCGGAAGCCTCCTCGCCTCCGATGCCGGAGTCTCGCCGTGGGGCTGGGACCAGGCCACCGAAGAGACGCTCGCGTTCCCATTCCTCCCCGACGGGGTGGCCTACCGGATCGTCGGCACGCGCGGGGCGTTGTCGGTGCCCAACCTCGCGAAGTACGCCTACGATCCGTCAGTGCCAGCAGATTGGCATTCGCCCCTGTCGCGCACCTACCTCCCCGTTGCATCGCGGGGCTCGTTCCAGGCGCAGCTCGATCACTTCATCGAGGTCGCGCGTGGAAGTGCGGAACCCCTCGTTTCAGCCGAGGACGCCTCGCGCACGCTCGCGCTCGTCGAGGCGGCAACGCTTGCCGCCCGCACTAGCGCAACGGTCGACGTCGCACGGTTCCGGGCCGAGATCGAAGCAGCGGAGCAGTCGTGACCCGTGCACATGACGAGGAAGGCCGGCGATGACGAAGCTGGATGGTCGGGTATTCGACGCGATCGTCATCGGGGGAGGACTCGCGGGCCTGGCGGCGACGCAGCGTCTCGCCGCGCACGGACTGAGTGTCGCCCTCGTTGAGAAGCGCGATCGGCTGGGGGGCAGCTCCGCGATGAGCGGAGGATGGTTCGCACTGTCCGGCACGACGCTCCAGCGCCGAGCAGGCGTCGAGGACTCCGGCGACCTCTTCCTCGCGGACATGCTGGAGACTGGCGGAGGCTTCGCCGACGAGGTGCTGATGCGGGCGCTCGTCGACCGGCAAGCGAACGCGGTTGCCGCGATCGATCATGCTGGGGCGTGGACCGACGAACTCAAGGTCAGTGCAGGGATGACGGTCGCACGGGCACATCTGATTCGCATCGGCGATCTGCTCGCGCATCTCGAGTACGAGGCGGTCGCCGCGGGTGCCGCAATCCTCCCCGGACACGCGGCCGGCGGCCTTGTCACGGATGGATCCAGAGTGGCGGGCATCACGTCCGAGAGCGGAGCCCTCATCGCAGGCTCGGGGGTCGTCCTCGCCAGTGGGGGATTCTCGCGCTCGCGCGAACTGCTCGAGCTCTTCGTGCCCGATCAGGCTGCGGCCATGCCGTACGGCGGTGTCGGTAACACGGGCGACGGGCTTCGAATGGCCTGGATGCTCGGTGCTGGACTGGCCGACATCGGGCACGTCACCGGCACCTACGGGCAGCACGCGGAATCGACGGACGACGAGCACGAGCTGCTGACCGCCAATTACCTCGGGGCGATCCTCGTGAACTCTCGCGGGGAGCGCTTCGCGGACGAGTCGGAGTCGTACAAGGTCCTCGGGTCTGCGGTGCTGAGCCAGCCGGGGCGGACGGCCTTCCAGATCTTCGACTCCGTCGTGCGGGCCCGTTCGAAGCCCGGCGTTCCGCTCTCGGACATGGAGCGCCTCGAGGAGCTCGGGCACTTCGTGAGCGCACCCACGATTGCGGCGCTCGGGCGCGAACTCGGAATCCCGCCGGAAAGGCTCGAACGCACGGTCGCGCACTACAACGAGAGCGTGTCGGGTCGCTATGAGGACCCATTCGGCCGGACGGGTCTCGTGAACGGGGTGGGCGCGCTGGTGCCAGTGGCAACCGGACCGTTCTACGCGTACGCCGCGGTGACCGCGATGACCTCGACGTATGGCGGACTCAGCGTCGCAGCGGACAGCTCGGTGAAGCGGGTCGACGGAAGTCGCATCGAGGGGCTCTACGCGGCGGGGGAGGTCGTCGGCGGCTTCCATGGGGCGTCCTACATGACGGGAACAGCGCTCACGAAGGCGCTGGTGTTCGGGTTCGAGGCCGCCGACGCGATCGCTCGAGGCTGACCCGTCGCATCACAGCTCTTCGTGGTTGTCCGAATCCCGGATGCCCTCGGCCGCCAACCGGCCGGCGGCGCGGATCCCCAGTTCGTACCCATACGCGCCGGCGCCTGCGATCACCACGCGCGCGACCGAGGAGATCAGGGAGTGGTGGTAGACGGCCTCGCGAGCATGGATGTTCGTGATGTGCACCTCGATGACCGGAGCGGTGAGCATCCTGAGCGCATCGAGGAGCGGCACGGACTGGAAACTGAAGCCCGCTGGGTTGATCACCACGATCGCTTGCCGGCGAAAGGCCTCGTGCACCCACTCGACGACTTCGTGCTCCGCGTTGGATTGTGCGAAGAAGAGGTCGAATCCCAGCTCGCGCGCAACTCGCTCGCAGTCGCGGCGCACGTCGTCCAACGTCGTGGTGCCATACAGCTCGGGCTGGCGCAGACCGAGCATGTTCAGATTCGAGCCGTTCAGCACGAAGAGGTCTCTGGCCATAGGAATTCCTTTCAGTCGCAACCGACGTGTTCGTCCGATGACCCCGCGACGGTGGGGGAGGGACACGAGCGTCGCGGGGCCATCGGAGACTGGGGCCCGGCTACATGAGGCCGAGCAGCGTCGGCAGACTCGTGACGATCACTGGGAACAGTGTCAGGAGCAGCAGAACGACTCCGAGCGGGATCAGGAAGGGCAGGATTCCACGGAACAGCTCGCCCATGGGTCTGCGAGTGATCGAGCCGACGACGAACAGCACTGCACCGACCGGTGGTGTCAGCGATCCGATCATCAGGTTGAGGATCATGATGACGCCCAGCTGCACCGGATCAATACCGAACTGCGCGACGATCGGCATGAGGATCGGCACGAGCACCAGGATCACCGGCGGAGCCTCGAGGGGGATGCCGAGCAGGATCAGGAGCACGTTGAGCATCAGCAGGAACACGATCGGGTTGTCGGTGAAGCCTGTGAGCCACTCGCCCAGCGCGCGGGATACCTGCTCGCGAGCGAGCACCTGACCCATGAGGTTCGACGCGCCGAGGATCAGGAGGATCCCAGCGGAGACGACGACTGTCTCCGTGGCCGCCTTCCAGAACACCCGCCAGGTCAGGGTGCGGTAGATCGCACCCAGGACGAGCATGTAGACCGCCGCGATGCCGGCGCTCTCGGTGGGGGTGAACCATCCGCTGAAGATGCCGCCGAGGATGATCACGGGCAGCATCGCCGGTCCGATCACTCGCACGGCCGCCTTGGCGAGCATCGATCCGACGAACGGCTGGCTGACCGCGATGTCGGGGTGGCGCCGCACCCAGAAGAAGACGTATGCGCCCAGTCCGAGCGCCATGAGCATGGCCGGGATGATCGAGCCTGCGAACAGGGCACCGGTCGAGATCGATGCGGTCGCCGCGAAGAGCACGGCAGGAATGCTCGGCGGCATGACGGTGCTCATGAGCGAGCCCGATGCCGTGAGGCCTGCCGAGAACCCGTACGGGTAGCCGGACTTGAGCATCTGGGGGATCTGGACCTTGCTCGTCGACGCAGCGTCCGCGAGCGCGGAGCCGCTGATCCAGGAGAAGCCGATCGCGGTGCCGAGGTTCACGTAGGCGAGATTGCCCGGCAGCCGCGGCAGGAGCGACCGTGCAAGGTCGTACAGCCGCGTGGCGATGCCGAGATGGTTGGCGATGGTGCCGACGAAGATGAACAGCGGGACTGCGAGCAGCGGGAAGCTGTTGATCCCGTTCACGACGGACGAGATCGCGTAACCCGCGGAGAGGCCCTGGCTGTAGAAGTACAGCATGCTCGCCGCGATCATCGCGAACGCGACGGGCACCCGGAGTAGGAGGAAGATGACGAACAGCAGGATGTAGAGCCAGAGGTCCAAGGGTCAGCCTTCCATCTCGCCGATGTCGAGCTTGCGCTCCGGGCGGTTCGCAAACGGGATCTTAAAGATGGAGTGGATCGCGGCCGACGCGAAGCCGACCAGCGCGAAGAGGTACAGCACGCCGATCGGCATATGCATCGCGGCGCTGAGTCTGCCCCATTCCGTCTCGATTTTGACGAATGCCTCGTATGCGAGGGCGAGACTCGTGGCGACCATGATGACCGCCGAGATGACCCGCAGCACAACGAAGAGCCGCCTTCCGGAAAGCAGCTCGTCGAAGATCTCGAGCACGATATGGCCGTTACGACCTACGAGGTATCCGGTCGTGATGAAGGTCATGGTGATCATCGACATGAGTGCGACTTCACCCGCGCCGACCCAGCTGATCGACGGGAAGTAGCGGCCGAGCACCTGATACATGACGCCGAAGACGATGAGGGCGAAGAGCGCAACGCCGATCGTGATCTCGATCCGGGAGAGCACGCGGATGAACAAGGGGTCGGCCGGAACGCCCGTGTTGAGTTCGGGCCCCGCGTAGAAGGTGTCGGTGTGAAGATAGATGGATTCCCCGAGGGCGGCCTCCGAGGCCTTGGGGGCTGCCTTCTCGGGCTCAGCGGACCGGCCCTCCTCAGGGTCGGACCCAGGTTCCTTGTCGGTCACGGCGTCACCGCCACGGTGTCAGGGTGCATTGTCAACCTCTCTGTTGATGCGGGCCGAGCGTGCTCGCGCACATCGCTGCCCCTGAGACTCTGGTCTGCGATCCTGTGCGTGCAAAGTCGAGTCTCGCCGAATGGGACACACGCTGCACGCACCGATCCGCCCCCGTCGAATTCGACGGAGACGGATCGGTGGTGCGTCGGAATCGACTACTTGACGACGGTCACGGTCGCACTCGACGTGAGCTGCTCCTGAACGGCCTCGGAGTTGAGGACGTTGACCCGCAGGGTCAAGGTCACCTCTCCGGTCGGCACGTTGTTGTCGAGGTCGGCTGCGTCGAACTTGACGATGATCCGGTTCTTGTTGGCCGTCACCTTCGAGGCCGGGATCGGAGTCGGCGAGAGCGGAGTGACCAGGACTGCGCCGCTCTCGTACTCGTATCCCGGCGGCAGCTCGAAGTGTGCCGAGATCTTGCCGTTCACGCCGGTGAACAGGCCCGTCCCCGAGCCGAGGTCGAGCCGGGCAGGTGTGAACCTCAGCGCGCCCAGCTGATCCTGTGGCTCCAGGTAGACCTCGATCTTGCCGGTCGGCCGCGGATCAGTGCAGTCATTGAAGTAGTAGTCGCCGGCACGGTCGAACGTGTGCTGGTACGTCTCTCCTGGCTGCAGCTCGACGTTGAACTCACCCTCGAAGAACTGCGTCGCGCAGTGCGGCTTCAGGTTCGGGAAGTTCGGGAACGTCTCGGCCCCCGGATTGCTGAACGTCACCGTCGTACCGACCGGCACTCGCAGATGCGTGGGCTGCATCCCGTTCTGCGACACGCTGTCGCGCGCCGCAGCGGTGTCGGCGGTGCGGTTGGCGCGTGCGAGCAGCACGGTGTTGTCGACCGTCTCGCCAGCGACAGCAGCGCCGCCCACCGGACGACGGATCGACAGCGGAGCCGTGTCCGGCCCCTCTTGGCTTCCCGACTCGGTCGTGTAGGTGCCACCGAGCTTGAACGCCCAGAGCGAGTCGCCCTGAGTGACCGATCCGCCGTAGGGGTTGGTCGACCCTGCGGCGAACACGGCGACGTACTGTTCGCCGTCGACCTCGTAGGTGACCGGCGCGGATGCGATGCCCGAGCCCGTCTGGAAGTTCCAGAGCACGTCGCCGTCAGCGGCATCCATCGCCAGCAACTCCCCGTCGATCTGTCCGACGAAGAGCAGGTCTGATGCGGTCGTCAGCGGTCCTTGGCCGTGCGACATGTCCGTGCCGAGATGGTTGCGCCACGCGACTTCGCCGGTCGACGCGTCGTACGCGAGGATGCCGCCGGTCTGGTACTGCCCGATGGCCCGCAGGCCGTTGGCGGAGGCGCCGTTGTAGTGAGCCACCGGGTTCGTTCCGTACGGGAAGTAGACGAGATTCGTGCTGTGACTGTACGAGTGGTTCGACCAGTCGCCGCCGCCGTTCTGGCTGGTGGTCGAGAGGATCGGCGCATCCCATTGAGGGTCGTACATACAGCCCTCACGGTGCCCCGACGAGTGCCCGTCGGGGAAGGTGAGGAACGGCTCGTCGACCGCGACGTAGCTGTCGGGGTTGAAGACCAGGTTGCCCTCGGCGTCGGCCTGGTAGCCGTTGTAGTTCGGCACGCCACGCCAGGGATCGCCGGGGATGTTCTCCGGGTCGAGCTTGTCCCACACGATGCATTCCGGCAGGAGCCGTGTCTCGGGGAAGGGCTGGGTCAGGGCGTGGTTCTGGCGCGAGTCGGTGATCATGGGCTTGTCGATCACGGGAAGCACCGGTTCGCCGTTCGTGCGGTCGAGCACGAACTGGTGCCCCGACTTGCTGCCGTAGAAGACGACCTTTCGCTCCTCGCCCCCGATCTCGATGTCGGCCAGTGTCGGCGGGTGCACGTTGTCCATGTCCCAGACGTCGTGGCGAATGGACTGGTGGTGCCACTTGTACTCGCCCGTCGTGGCATCGACGGCCACCATCGTGCTCGAGAAGAGGTTGTCTCCGGGGCGGAGGGACCCGTTCTGCGAGGACGTGCAGCTGCGGGCGTTGCCGAAGGTCATGTAGTACATGCCGAGTTCAGCGTCCACAGCGCCGTGCATCCATGACGTCGCACCGCCTTCCTCAGCGCAGTCGGTGCCATCGGGGAGCACCGGACCCCACGTCGCCGACGCATCGAACGTCACGCCGTCGACTCCGGTGAACTCCTGGCCCCGCTTCGGTCCGCCGAAGAAGTGCCACAGATAAGACCCGTCGGTCGCGTCGAGCGCGACGACGGCGCCGCGGTCGCCGTCCGCAGCGTGGGCGTAGACGATTCCGTTGTAGTACACGGTCGCGACTTTTCCGACCCGTCCCAGATCCTCACCCCCCGGGCCGACGGGCTGCGCCGCCCAGATCTCCTGGCCGGTGGCCTCGTCGAGGGCGACGACGTGGTTGTCGCCTGCAAGTGTGAAGATCTTGCCGTCACCGGCTGAGACGCCACGGCGAGTGCCCGACATGCCGTAGACGTCGTTCTCCCACTTCCAGACGGGATCACCGCTCGCACCGTCGACGGCGATCACGCCGCCGCTCGGCGTATCGAGGAAGATCACGCCGTCGACGACGATTGGGGTCGTCTGCTGACCCACATCATCGGAGGCGGGCGCGACGGCCGACACATGAGTTCGCCATGCCGGTGCGAGGCGGTCGACGTTGCGTTTCCGGATCTCCGTCAACCCCGAGTAGTGTTGATTGCCGAGGTTCCCGCCGACGGTCGGCATGTCGGCGCCCGTCGGTTCCAAGCCCGTCAACCCGATGGGCGGGACCGGTTCGGCCGGTCCCGCCATTCCATGGGCAGGTGAAGCGACCATCGCGAGCACAACCAGTGCCCCGATCCCCGCGACGCCCAACCTCGTAGTCAGTCGTGTGCGCATCCCTTGGCTCCTTGATCGTCGTTGATCCGACGGCGGATGAGCTCACGCGCGCCCGACGTCGTTCTGGGGTGCCGCCGGCCCGCCCGACATTGCGATCGGTGAACCCGGTCAGCGCTGAGGACGCTATCGCCGACCCCCGTTCGGGGGCAAGTACACGATCCATCGAGTGGTACAACTCCCGTCGTGACCCGGGCACAGCCATCGGATCATTTCTGCCCAATGGGACACGCTTTGTCGACGACGACGGCGTGTGCCTAACATGCGGCAGTCCCCACCAACGCTCAAGACGGAGTTTTCATGGCCACTGCCGCACCCAAATCCCTGTCGCCGGAGCAGGAGCAGGAGCTCGACGACGTGTTCGCCCGCGCCCGGGCGGCGCTCGCAATCATCGAGACCTATGACCAGGACCGCGTCGACCGATTGATCCAGGCGGTCGCGTGGGCGGTCGCGAATCGCTCAGCATTCCATCGGCTGGTCGGGATGGGAATCAGGGAGTCCGGCCTCGGCGACTTCGACAGTCGCATGAACAAACGGATGAAGATTCGCGGCGTCCTTCGTGACGCGCTCCGGAGTCCTTCGGTGGGCATCATCGAGGAGGACGCCGAGAAGGGACTCGTCAAGTACGGAAAGCCGGTCGGGGTCATCGGATGCGTCGTCCCGACGACCAACCCGGACCTGACGCCCGCCGGCAACGCCATCTACGCCATCAAGGCGCGCGACGTGGTCGTCTTCTCTCCGCACCCGCGCTCGAAGCACACGACCCTCGAGACCGTCAGGCTCATGCGAGAGGTGCTGGAAGCTGAGGGTGCGCCGGCCGACATTCTGCAGTGCATCACTCTTCCGAGTCTCGCAGCGTCGCAGGAGGTCATGCGCCGCTCGGACCTCGTGATCGCCACGGGCGGCCAGGGGCTGGTCCGAGCGGCCTACAGCTCCGGAACGCCCGCTTACGGGGTGGGGGCGGGCAACGCAACCGAGTTCGTCGACGAGACCGCGGACATTCAGGAGACGGCACGCAACTGCATGATGTCGAAGACGTCGGACTTCGGCTCGGGCTGTTCGGCGGATGGGAACGTCCTGGTGCCGGCGGCGAGATATCGGGAGATGCTCGAAGCACTCCAGGGCGAAGGCGGGTATCTCGCCACCTCGGACGAGCGCGCGGCGCTGCAGTCGGTGATGTGGGACAAGGAAGGGCACCGTCTGCCAGACACCGTCGCCGTATCGCCACAGGCGCTCGCGAGGGCGGCGGGATTCGACATCCCGTCGCACAGCAGGTTCATCCTGGTCGAGGGCGACGGCATCGGCGACGACAGGCAGTTCTGCAAGGAGAAGCTCACGACCCTGATGGCGGTCCACCCCTACGAGGGCAGTTTCGAGGATGGCGTCGAACTCGCAAAGCGGCTCTACGACATCGGTGGCAAGGGCCACTCCTGCGGCATCGCCTCCACCGACGACGCGCACATCGACTACTTCGCGCGGCATATGCCGGTCTCGCGCATCATGGTTCGCCAGCCGAACTCCAAAGCGAACGCGGGATCCTTCACGAATGGGATGCCGATGACCTCGTCGATGGGATGCGGTACTTGGGGAGGCAACATCACCTCCGAGAACATCTCCCTTCGCCATTACCTGAACACGACATGGGTCTCGCGCACCATCGCGGAGGACCGGCCATCCGACGAGGAGCTGTTCGGAGACTTCTACGACGCTGCGCTCGAATCGGCGGACGCGACATTGGCTGCGGCGCCGTGAGCACACCCATCGACCTCGGTGAGGAGAACGAGCCGATGACCGGAGTGTCGCCGGAAGAGCTCGTCGACGAAGCACGGCGATGGTGGCAGACGGAGATCATCGACGTCCGCCCGGGCGAGATCGCGCTGCGCGGGTATCCCATTCAGGACCTCATCGGCAACGTCGGCTTCGTCGACACCATCTGGCTCATGCTGCGCGGCGAGCTGCCGTCGAGGGCGCAGGCCACCCTCTTCGAGGCAGCACTCGTGGCGTCCGTCGACCACGGGCCGCAAGCGCCGTCGATCGCGATTGCCCGAATGGCGACGACTTGCGGCACGCCCGTCAACGGCGCGATGGCTTCGGCGATCAACGTCCTCGACGACATCCATGGCGGTCCCGGCCAGCAGTGCATGGAGTTGTACCTCGAGATCGACGCCGAACTCGCGCGAGTCGGTGATCTCGAAGAGGCGGCTCGCGTCGTCCTCCAACGACACCGCGATGCAGGCGTCAGGTACTTCCCCGGGTTCGGCCACCGATTCCATCCGCTCGATCCGCGTACGCCGCGTCTGCTGTCGCTCGTCGACGCCGCAGCGGCGGAGGGCGTCGTGGACGGCCGCTTCGCGGAGATCGGACGCGCCGTCGAGGACGCGATCAGCGCGGGAAAGCCCAAGCGAGTTCCCATGAACGTCGACGGAGTGACGGCCGTCATCTACTGCGAACTCGGTCTGGCCCCCGAACTCGGTCGCGGTGTCTTCATCCTCGCCCGCTCCGTCGGCATCCTCGCTCACGCCATCGAGCAGATGACGCAGGGAGGCCGCATCAAGGGGCCAATGCCGAAATCCATCGGATACACCTACACGGGTCCTGCACGCCGACCCGTTCCGAACACCCGCGACGAATGAAGGAGATCGCAATGAAGGACCTGGTGTCCAACCAGATCGTCCGTTATCTGGAAGCGCGCGAGGTCGAGCATGTCTTCGGGTTGTGCGGGCATACGAACATCGCGCTGCTCGCAGCCCTCGAGAAGAGCGACCGGATCTCCTTCGTGAACGTGCGTCACGAGCAGATCGCCGCCCACGCTGCGGACGGCTACGCACGGGCGACCAAGCGGACAGGAGTCGTACTCACGCACCTCGGCCCTGGGCTGACGAATGCCGCAACGGGAGTGGCGAACGCCGCGCTCGACTCGATCCCGATGGTCGTCATCGCGGGCGACGTGCCGACGCATTACTTCGGGAAGCACCCGCATCAGGAGATCAATCTCCATGCCGATGCGGCCCAGTACGAGATCTATCGGCCGTTCGTCAAGCGGGCGTGGCGCGTCGATCGGCCGCACCTCATCGCCGAGGTGCTGGACAAGGCGTTCACCCTTGCGGCGAGCGGCCGCCCCGGGCCCGTTCTCGTCGACGTGCCCATGGACGTGTTCTCAGCGGAGGTCGATATCGCACTGTTCGACAAGGTGGTCGGCAACACCCGCTCGCTCGCGAGGCCCAGCCTCGATGAGGCGGTCGCCGAGCAGATCGTGCGGAGCCTGCTTGCTGCCAAGAAGCCCGTGCTCTACGTCGGCGGCGGCATCGTCGCGGCGGACGCGGCCGCCGAGCTCGCCGAGTTCGCCGGCCTGCTGTCGCTGCCCATCGCGCACAGCCTCATGGGCAAGGGCGCAGTGCCCGACGATAACCCCCTGGTCCTGGGCATGACGGGATTCTGGGGGACGGCGTTCACCAACGAGACGACGCGAACCGCCGACTGGATCCTCGCACTCGGCACCCGATTCGCGGAAGCCGACTCGAGCTCGTGGTACACCGAGTACACCTTCGACATCCCGGCTACGAAGCTCATGCAGATCGACATCGATCCTGCCGAGCTGGGGCGCAACTACCCGCTCGAGATCGGCGCACTGGCAGACCTCAAGTCCGCGCTGACCGTGCTCATCCGGGTCGCGCGGCGCCTCGCCCCGGCAGGTCTGCAGCGCACCGAGCTGCTCGCACAGATCGCCGGGAACCGCGCGGCGATGAAGCTCCAGAACGCGGATGCCCAGGTCTCCGACGCATGGCCCATGCGGCCCGAGCGTATCCTCTCCGAGACTCGGGAGGTGCTGCCGCGCGACGCGATCATCACCACGGATGTGGGCTGGAACAAGAACGGGGTCGGTCAGCAGTTCGACATCCTCACCCCAGGCACGTTCCTCACACCGGGCGGCTTCGCGACCATGGGCTTCGGCGCGCCGGCCGCCGTCGGCGCCAAGATCGCCCACCCGGATCGCGTCGTCGTCTCTCTCGTGGGGGACGGTGGCTTCGGACAGAACCCCGCGGTGCTCGCCACGGCGCGCGAGCAGGGTGTCGCCGTCGTCTGGGTCGTGATGAACAACAACGCCTTCGGCACCATCGCAGGACTCGAGAAGGCCGCCTTCGACACCACTTACGGGACCGTCTTCGGCAACGCTGACGATCCCATGTACACGGACTTCGCGGCGATCGCGGAAGCGTACGGGGTCACCGGCATCAGGGTCGATTCGGCTGCGGAGTTCAAGCCCGCCCTCCAGCGGGCGATCGCGCTCGGCAGTCCGGTCGTGATCGACGTGTCGATGGTGAACGTGCCGACGCCGACGACCGGCCACTGGAACATTCTGGACATCTACTCGCCGGGCGAAACGATCGAGCACGTCGCGACGCAATGACCTCCGCGGGCACAAGAACGACTCATTGATCCGTTAGGCGGTCCGCTCATGAACGTCGTACCTGGTGCGCAGAACGTCTCCATCTCGACCGTGTGCTTGTCCGGCACGCTCGAGGACAAACTGCGCGCCGCCGCCGCCGCCGGCTTCGCCGGCGTGGAGATGCTCGAGTACGACCTCGTCATGTCGCCGTGGTCGCCTCGCCGTCTGGCCGAGGAGGCTGCGGGCCTCGGTCTGTCGGTCGAGGTGTATCAGCCGTTTCACGTCGAGACGGTTCCGCCCGAGCTGTTCGGCGCCAGCTTGCGTCGCGCGGAGCGGACGTTCGACTTGCTGTCCGAGCTCGGTGCGCGCGTCCTGGTGTGCTGCTCAGCCAGGACCGCGAGGGGACTCGACGACGACGATCTCACGGCGGAGCAGCTGCACGCCATTGCAGAGCGCGCCGAGCAACGCGGGCTGCGGCTCGCGTACGAAGCCGTGCCTTGGGGACGTGTTCGTACGCACGAGGACGCCTGGCGCATCGTTCAACGAGTCGACCACCCCGCGCTCGGTCTGTGTCTCGACAGCTTCCATGTTCTCTCGGTGGACAACGATCCCGGCGTCATCGCGCAGATGGACATCGACAAGGTGTTCCACGTCCAGCTCGCCGATGCACCCCGATTGAATATGGATGTCCGCGAGTGGAGCCTTCATTACCGGATGTTCCCCGGACAGGGCTCACTCGACGTCGCGGGTTTCCTCGGTCAGATCCTGACCATGGGATACGCCGGCCCGATCGCTCTCGAGGTGTTCAATGACGTCTACCAGCAGGAAGATCCCAGACACGCCGCCACCGACGCGATGCGCTCGATGCTTGCGCTCGCAGAGGCGGTAGCCGCACGCGGCTCGGGCGATGTTCTCCAGCAGTTCTCTCACGGCGACGTGACGCCGGCTCCTCGGCTTGCGGGCTTCGCGTTCGCGGAGCTCGCTGTGGATGAGGTGTCGGCCCCCTTGGTTTCACGTGTCCTCGACGCCCTCGGGTTCTCCCATGTCGGGCAGCACCGTTCCAAGCCGGTGCAGTTGTGGGAGCAGGGTGGTGCTCGGCTCCTGCTCAACCTCGCCCCGGAGCGATCGATCGACCCGGCCACTGCATCGATCTGTGCGCTCGCGGTCGAGAGTGCGGACGCGACTGCTTCGATGCAACGGGCGCAGAAGCTGTTGGCGCCGAAGCTTGCCCGACCTCGCGGACCTGATGAGACCGACCTGAGCTCCGTGGCCACGCCGGACGGCACTGCGCTGTTCTTCTGCGATTCCGCAGGTCGGCGTCAGTGGCTCGACGACTTCAAGCCGACCGGAACAGCGGCTCGCCCGTCCCCACTCCTCGGGGAGATCGATCATGTGTCGATCACCGAGTCGATCGACGACTTCGATCAGTCCACGTTGTTCTTCCGCGCCGTCCTCGGCCTCGTACCCGGGGAGTCCACGGAAGTCACCGCTCCCTTCGGTCTCATCCGAAACTGGTCGGCAAGCGATCCCAGCGGAGGCGTGCGCATCACGTTGAGCACCACTCCGCTGCGGCGTGGCGATTGGGCGCCCGGTGTGTCGAGCCCGCAACTCGTCGCGTTCGCCACGGATGACGCGATCGCTTGCGCGAAGATCATGCGTGAGCGCGGGGCACCGATCCTCGAGATCCCGGACAACTACTACGACAATCTCGACGCCCGCTTCTCCCTGCAGGCCGAGTTCGTCGACCTTCTTCGTGAGAACTCGATCCTGTACGACCGCGACGAGCGTGGTGGAGAGTTCCTGCACTTCTTCACCGAGATGCTGGGTTCGCGCGTGTTCTTCGAGGTGGCACAGCGCATCAACGGTTATGACGGCTTCGGTGACCCCCACAGTGTTCCGTTGCGCATGGCCGCGCACCGTCGTCAGCGGCTGCGCATGATGGCGAGCGCGCCGGATGAATCCTCATCCGAACACCGGCACCACTACTCGCTCGCCCACCTGACCGCTCTGAGCCTGTCACCTCCCGAGCTGGTCGATGCCGCCGCCGCCGCTGGCTACCGCTATGTGGGCCTGCGGATGACCAAGGTCACGGCGCAGGAGCCCTACTACCCTCTGGCATACGACCCGGCATTGATGCGCGCGACCAAGACACACCTCGCCGCGACCGGCATCGAAGTGCTCGACATCGAGCTCGCGCGGATGACCTCCGGAGACAATCCGCGCGACTATCTGCGCTTCCTGGAGGCCGGCGCCGAGCTCGGAGCGCGTCACGTCATCACGCAACTGCCGGACTCGGATTTCTCACGCAAATCTGATCGATTCGCCGAGCTGTGTCAGTTGGCCCTGCCTCTCGGCTTGACCATCGACCTGGAGTTTCCGTCATGGACGGAAACCCCGAACCTGACCGAGGCCACCCGGGTCCTGCGAACGGCAGACCAACCCAACGCCGGGATGCTCATCGACCTCCTGCACTTCGCCCGGTCGGGATCCAGCGTGGACGACTTGCGCGAGCTCCCGCCCGAGTGGTTCCACTACGCCCACGTGTGCGACGCCCCAGGAGGGATTCCCACCACCACGGCAGGATTGATTCACACCGCACGCTTCGAGCGGCTCTTTCCCGGCGAGGGCGAGATCGACATGCTCGGCATCCTCGCGGCCTTGCCGGCGGGCATTCCGTTCGCGCTGGAGATCCCGCGCGCGATGCTCGTGGCGCAGGTCGGTGCGAAGGAGCACGCCCGCCTTGCGATCGTCGCGGCCCGCCGTCATCTCGACGCGGCTCACCTGGTCAGCTGAGGGTGTGGAGTGCGGGGTCCCATTGAGTGGCAACCCTCCACGCGACTTCGAGAAATCGGTGGACATCGCCGTCGCCGAGCGGCACGCCTCCATGGTGCGATACATCGCCTACCGAGTCACCTGACCGGCCATCCCGTGTACGCCTCCGCAAGGTAGGTGCGGCCGGCTTCCGACTCGACGACGGAGCGCAGCTCGCCGAGCTGACGGCGCCGGTCAAAGTCGGCTGCATCCGGTGCGATATGGAGCATGTTCGTCATCCACCAGGAGAAGTGTTGCGCCTTCCAGATGCGCTTCAGGGCGAGTTCGGCATAGTCGTCGATGAGGCGGGAGTCATTTTCGCGGAGCAGGGGGCGCAGAGCCTCGGCGAGCACGATGACGTCGGCCACGGCGAGGTTCATGCCCTTCGCGCCGGTCGGCGGAACCGTGTGCGCGGCATCGCCGACGAGTGCAGCGCGGCCGTGGCGGAGCTCGTGGGCGACGAAGCTGCGGAAGCGGAGCACATCGCGTTGGAAGATCGGGCCCTCGGTCAACGTCGAACCCGGTACTCGTTCCTGCAGCGTCTCCCAGATCTCCGTCTCGCTCATCGCGCTCGGGTCGGCGTCGGGATCGCACTGGAAGTACATCCGCTGCACTTCGGAGCTGCGCTGGCTGATGAGTGCGAAACCGGCATCCGAATTGCTGTAGATGAGTTCGTGAGAGCTCGGCGGCGCCTCGCAGAGGATGCCGAACCAGGCGAACGGGTACTCGCGGAAGTATCCGCCGGTCGCAGAGCCCGTGACGGCTGCGCGGACGACGCTGCGCGAGCCGTCGGCCCCGACGACGAAGTCGGCGTCGAGCTCGAGGACGCCGCCGTTCGCGTCGGTCGCGATGACGCGCGGCCGGTCGCCCTCGACACCCTCGATGTGCGTCGCTGTGACGCCGAAGCGGAGATCCTGTCCTGCTCCCAGTCGGAGCGAGAGAAGATCCGTGAGCACCTCGTGCTGCGGATACAGCCAGACGCTGCGCCCGACGAGGCCGGGGAAGTCGATCCGGTGCCCCTCGCCCTGGAATCGCAACTCGATTCCGTCGTGCCGCTGGCCGGTGGTGTGAACGCGTGAGTTCGGATCAATGGCGGCGAGGAGGTCGACCGTGCCCTGTTCGAGGATGCCGGCGCGGATCGTCGTCTCGATCTCGTCGCGGGAGCGCTGGTCGATGACGATCGAAGAAATCCCGGCATCCGCGAGCAGCTGGGAGAGCACCAGACCGGCGGGGCCCGCGCCGACGATGGCGACCTGCGTGCGGACGGTGGTGCTCATGGCGACTCCCTCGACGAGCGGACGGCACTGGGCCGTCGCGCGGCTGGTTCACATTGTGTGCACGTCGCCAGCTCGTTCCGGGGCGCGATCCCGTTCATCGGGATTCCGTGCTCAGCGGCGGAAGCCCAGTACCCGCTCGATGTCGCGAGCCGCGCGGTGCAGCTCCACGAGCGCGTACTCCGACTCCGCCCCCCGAGGAAGAACGACGGAGAGTGCGGCGATGACCGTCGACGTCTCATCCCGAATCGGTACGGCGATGCCGGTGGAGACCTCTTCGATGTAGCCGGGTGCGACTGCATGACCGAGTACACGCACCTCCGCGAGCTTGCGCCGTACGGCTGCCGGGTCGGACAGGGTCGCGCGGGTGAGGGACGTCAGCGGGGCTGCGAGGATGCGGTCCTGAACGTCGTGGTCGGCGAAGGCCAGCAGCACCAGTCCGGAGCTGGAGGCGTGCAGCGGCAGCCGACCGGCGACCCGGGTGATGTTCGAGCCGGAGCTCGGGCTGCTGAGTCGCTCCAGGAACAGTGCCTCGTCTTGCTCGAGAATGGCGAGTTGGGTGTGCTCGCGCACCCTCGCCTGCACGCGCTCCATGAACGGCATCGCCGCCTGACGCAGGCGCAGTGCGCCGGAAGAGCGTGTGGCGAGCTCCCAGAGCCGCATGCCGATGCGCACGCGCCGAGTGTCGTCGCGCTCGAGGAGTCCGGCTTCGACGAGCTCTGCGACGATGCGGTGGGCACTGGATGAGGGGAGCCTCGATCGCCGACCGATCTCGGCGGTCGTCTGCACGGTTCGGGTGGGAGTGAACGTCTCCAGGATCCGCACCAGGCGATCGGTCGAGGAGTCGCCGGAGGGTGAGTTGGCCACAGCGACAGCATGACAGAGATCGAGTTCGAATCCCATTGATCGGGAGTAAGGCTCGGTAGCGGCCGTATCCGGCGGAGGATGTGAACAGCCCGTTGAGGTGTTGAAGGAGGCCCATGTCAGACCGCGCAACCGCAGCTCCGGAGTCGCCGCTCCAGTCATCCGATCAGGCCTCGCAGCGGGGGATCACTCAGGAGATCCAGGACCTGCACGCGGCATACGAGCAACGCGAGGCCGCCGGCGAGAGGCTGCCTGCGACGATGCACGATTTCCCGCCGTATCGCTCCAGCATCCTGCGGCATCCGACCAAGAACCCGAAGCTCGTCGACCCGGAGACGATCGAACTGCTCTCCCCGGCATTCGGTCAGCGCGACGTCGCCGTGGTCGAGTCCGATCTCACGATCCAGCACGCCGGTGAGCCGCTCGGTGAGCGGATGACCGTGCGCGGACGACTGCTCGACTCCTGGGGTCGCCCGGTGGCGGATCAACTGATCGAAATCTGGCAGGCCAACTCCGCCGGTCGCTACATCCATCAGCGTGACCAGCACCCGGCCCCCCTCGATCCGAACTTCACGGGTGCCGGGCGGGCCGTCACGAACGATGACGGCGAGTACGTCTTCACGACGATCAAGCCGGGCCCGTATCCGTGGAAGAACCACGTGAACGCGTGGCGTCCGGCGCATATCCACTTCTCGATCTTCGGTTCGTCGTTCACCCAGCGGCTCGTGACCCAGATGTATTTCCCGGGCGACCCGCTGTTCGCCCTCGACCCCATCTACAACACGATCTGGCGGCAGAAGGATCGAGATGCGCTCATCAGCGTCTACGACCACGACCTCACTTCTCCCGAGTGGTCGACGGGGTATCGCTTCGACATCGTCGTCGACGGACTCGATGCCACCTGGTTCGAACCCGAGGGGGAGTGACGTGCCCGTACCCGCACGAACGCACCGACCGACACCGGGGCAGACCGTCGGGCCCTTCTTCGCCTACGGCGTCGAGTTCCCGCTGATGAATCAGCTCGTGCATCCGCATTCGCCGGGAGCGATCGTGCTCGGAGGCACCGTGTACGACGGCAACGGATCGCCCGTGCCGGACGCCTTCGTGGAGATCTTCTCGCCAGGCGCCGACGGCTCGGTGCCGCGAGCGCGAGGTTCGTTCCGACGAGACGGTCACACGTTCACGGGCTTCGGGCGCGCCTTCACGAACGATGAGGGGCACTACGAATTCTGGACGCGGAACCCCGGCGCCACGACCGACGGCGCGGCGGCCTTCGTCGCCGCGATCGTCTACGCTCGCGGCCTCCCGAACAAGCTGCACACCCGCATCTACCTGCCCGACGACGAGCCCGCCCTCGACGCCGATGCACTTCTCGCCACCCTCCCCGCCGATGAACGGGCTACGCTCATCGCAACGCGCACCCCCGACGGATATCTCCACCACGACATCCGGCTGCAGGGGGAGAAGGAGACCATCTTCCTTGCCTTCTGAACCGGGAACGCCGTTCGACATCGGCCTGCTCTCACCTGTCACCGTCGAGTTCGAAGAGGACACGACGGATGCCGTGATCCTCGCGCATCTGGTCGCAGTCGAAGTGGCACTCGCGAAGGCGTGGGGCGCGGTCGGGGTGGCACCGGCGCAGGCCGTTGCCGAGGTCGTGGCCGCCCTCGGCGAGACAGGATCGGCCCGGCCGGCTGACGCCTTCCTGCTCTCCACCGCCGCGGTCGCGACTGCCGCACGTGCCGGGGGAAACCCGGTGATCCCCTTGGTCGCGTTGCTTCGCACGCGAGTCGGAGGGGAGGGTGCGGCATGGGTGCATCGCGGTGCGACGAGCCAGGACATCCTCGACTCCGCGCTGATGGTCACCGCTTGCCGTGCAGGTGAGCGGATCCAGCAGGATCTCGTGAGAACGGAGCGCCGGCTCATCGAGCTCGCCAGAGCTCAGCGAGACGTCGCCGCCGCAGCTCGCACTCTCACGCAACACGGCGTTCCGACCACGGTCGGACTGCGGATGGCCACGTGGCTGCGCGCGGTCTCGCGAGCCCGCGCACGGCTCGGCGATGCGGTGGCCGGGCTGCCGGCACAGCTGGGCGGCGCAGGCGGCACGCTGTCATCCTTCGTCGAGATCGGCGGGGCGGATGCCGCGGCTGATCTCCCCGCTGCGTTCGCGTCCGAACTGCGGCTCGCGGCGCCCGCGGCGCCCTGGCACACCACTCGCTGGCCCGTGACCGAGCTGGCCGATGCGCTCGTGCAGGTGAACGACGCACTCGGCGCCATCGCCGCTGACGTCGCCACGCTCAGCCGCACCGAGATCGGCGAATTGGCGGAGGGCACCGGCGGCGGCTCCAGCGCGATGCCCCAGAAGCGGAACCCGGCAGCATCCATTCTGATCCGTTCCGCCGCGATCCGCGCACCCCACTTGGGAGCCACGCTGCACACCGCCGCGGCACTCGCCGTCGACGAGCGGCCGGATGGTGCGTGGCACGCCGAATGGCCGACGCTGCGCGAGCTGCTGCGCCTGACGCGCGGCGCGAGCGGCACCGCCGCGGATCTGCTCGCCGGACTCCGGGTGAACCGTGAGGCCGTCGCCCGCAATCTGGCACTCACCGACGGACTCATCGTCGCGGAACGACTGTCGATCCGTCTCACGCCGACCATCGGCGCGGATGGCGTGGCGGACATCCTCGCGCGTGGGAGTGCCGGTGAATCGTTGGCGGCGCTCGTGCAGGAAGCGGCGGGCGGCGCCGACCTCGGCGAGCTGCTCGATCCCGCGCAGTACACCGGGCTCGCCGGCCCACTCGTCGACGAGGCGATCGCCAGTGCGGAGAAGGAATTGCCGTGACCACACCCGACATCGCGCTGACCGATCCGGTCGGACCGGAAGGAGCGCCGCTGCTCGTTCTCGGGCCATCACTCGGCACTTCCGGGATCCTCTGGGAGCACTGCATCCCGATGCTCGCCCGGCGGTATCGGGTCACCACCTGGGACCTCCCGGGGCATGGCGCTTCCGCCCCGTCGGCGGAGCCGTTCACCGTCGGCGAGCTCGCCGATGCCGTCGCACGAGCCGTGTCGAGCAGAGGACCCTTCCGCTACGCCGGCGTGTCGCTCGGAGGAGCGGTCGGACTGGAGCTCCTGCTCCGGCATCCGGACCGCGTACTGAGCGCCGCGATCATCGCCTCCGGCGCGCAGCTCGGCACCCCGGACGACTGGGCGGCGCGCGCAGCCAAGGTACGCGCCGAGAGCACCTCCAGCCTGC
Source organism: Agromyces sp. Y558 (assembly GCF_059445415.1). NCBI lineage: Bacteria > Bacillati > Actinomycetota > Actinomycetes > Micrococcales > Microbacteriaceae > Agromyces > Agromyces sp. Y558. Next base: position 444,850 of record NZ_JCAIUH010000003.1, on the reverse strand, counting down.
TCATCCCCGCCGCGCAACGCTGGTTCGCACCCGACTCCATCGCCCGCGAACCGGAGCTGTCCGGGCGACTCCTGCACGTGCTGCAGGACGCCGACGACGAGAGCTACGCACGCTGCTGCGAGGCCCTCGCCGCCTACGACGTGCGAAGCAGGCTCGCTGACATCGCCGCGCCGGTACTCGCAGCCTGGGGCGAGTACGACGCCGTAGCGCCCGAGGAGAAGGCGCAGGAGATCGCATCCGGTGTGCAGACCGGACGGGTCGCCAGAATTGCGGATGCCGCGCACCTGCCGCCCGCGGAACAGGCCGCGACGATCGCGGGGCTGTTGCTCGAGTTCTTCGACTCCGAGGAGGAGGCATCATGACCAGACCCGCTGGTGCAGGGCTCACTGACGCGGAGCGCTACGAACAGGGCATGGCCGTGCGCCGTGCGGTGCTCTCCGATGCGCACGTCGACCGCGCAGACGCGAACACCACCGAACTCACCGCGGACTGGCAGGACTTCATCACCCGCGTCGCCTGGGGTGACGTCTGGTCGAGGCCAGGCCTCGACCGGCGCTCCCGGTCGATCGCGGTGCTGTCGTCTCTGATCGCGAACGGTCATCACGAGGAGCTCGCGATGCACCTGCGCGGAGCGCTGCGCAACGGACTCACGATCGACGAGATCAGCGAGGTGATCCTGCAGTCTGCCGTCTACTCGGGCGTTCCGGCCGCGAACACCGCCTTCCGCATCGCAGCCGAAGTGTTCACTCGATCCGATTCCGGGGAGGGCAGGTGATCGACAAGAGGGTTCCCGACGCCGCCACCGCGGTCGCCGACATCACGGACGGCGCGACCGTGATGATCGGCGGCTTCGGGCGGGCCGGTCAGCCCGTCGAGCTCATCGACGCCCTCATCGCCCACGGTGCATCCGACCTCACGATCGTCAACAACAATGCCGGAAACGGCGACACGGGCCTTGCAGCCCTGCTCGCGGCGAAGCGGGTGCGCAAGATCATCTGCTCGTTCCCGCGGCAGCACGATTCGTGGGTGTTCGACGGGCTGTACCGGGCCGGGGAGATCGAACTGGACCTCGTGCCTCAGGGAAACCTGGCCGAACGCATTCGCGCTGCCGGGGCCGGAATCGGTGCGTTCTTCTCGCCGACCGGCGTCGGCACACAGCTCGCCGAGGGCAAAGAGCGCCGGGAGATCGACGGGCGCGCGTATGTGCTGGAGTATCCGATCAGGGCGGACTTCGCGCTCATCTCCGCGTTGACGGGCGACCGATGGGGAAACCTCGTCTATCGCGAGACAGCGCGCAACTTCGGCCCGATCATGGCGACCGCCGCGACGACGACGATCGCCCAGGTGGATGATGTCGTCGAGTTGGGGGCACTCGACCCCGAGGCCGTGGTGACCCCCGGGATCTTCGTGAACCGCCTCGTCGCTGTCGGCCCCCGCTCGTGGGTGCACGATGGAGTGTTCGTCGGCGGCGTCGACATCGAAGGACGACCGCTCGCCGCGAGCGAGGAGGCCCAGTGAGCGCCCGCATCACCCGTGACGAGCTCGCGGTGCGCATCGCCGCGGACATCCCCGAGGGTTCCTACGTGAACCTCGGCATCGGAGCACCGACGCTCGTTGCGAATTATCTGCCCGACGACCTCGAGATCATCCTGCACACCGAGAACGGACTGCTCGGAATGGGTACTGCTCCCGAAGCGGGCCGCATCGACCCCGATCTGATCAACGCGGGAAAACAGCCGGTGACTGCATCGCCGGGAGCCGCGTACTTCCACCACGCGGACTCCTTCGCGATGATGCGCGGCGGGCACCTCGATGTCTGCGTGCTCGGGGCGTTCCAGGTGTCGCAGTCCGGCGATCTTGCGAACTGGTCGACCGGTGCGCCCGGTGCGATCCCCGCGGTCGGCGGCGCGATGGACCTCGCGATCGGCGCGAAGTCGGTGTACGTCATGACGGATCTGCTCGCGAAAGACGGCTCCTCCAAACTCGTCGCGGCGTGCACGTATCCGCTCACCGGCGTCGGCTGCGTCACACGGGTCTACACCGACCATGCGATCTTCGACGTCACGCCGAACGGATTCGCCGTGAGGGAGGCGTTCGGCGGCAATACCGTCGCCTCGCTTGCGGAGCTGACCGGGCTCGCTCTCGCGGCATCCGATACGCAAATGGAGCAGTCATGACCGCGTGACCGACATCGCGTGGTGATCTCGGTATGTCGACGATATGCGGCGCGGGCGATCGATGCCGAAGGCAGTGCAGCCCGACGAACCCGGAGCTGAAGGCCGGTTGGAGCCGCGAGGGTGTGCGTCGCGCGACACACACCCTCGTTCGTCGATCGTGTTACGAGAGAGCGCCGAGGTTACTCGGTGGCGGTCGTGGTGGCGCTGTCGGCCTTCGTGAGCTGCCCGCCGGCGAGGCCGGCGAGGATCGACCCGACATCGAGTCCCGTCAGTGACTTCACGACCTCCGTGCCTTCGCTCAGCACCTGCCCGACGGTCTTCGTGATCGCGCTCGCGCCGTCTGTCGAGACGACCGTGAGGTTCTTGATGTTCGAGATCGGCTCGGCGGCGGCACGCACGATCTCGGGCAGGCGCGAGATGATCTCCTGCGCGAGCGCTGCCTCACCGTACTTCTTGAGGGCGATCGCCTTGGCGTCGGTCGCTGCAGCATCGGCGAGGCCCTGTGCCTGCACCGCTGCGGCGCGCGCTTCGCCGTCGGCACGGATACCCGCGGCGAGGGCGACCTGTCGGTCGCGCTCTGCCTCGCCTGAGAAGCGCACGGAGGTGGCGGATGCTTCGGCGTCTTGCACGGCCGCGACCTTGTTGGCTTCGGCGATCTTGGTGCGCTTGTATGCGTCGGCTTCGGTCGCGGCGTTCGCCGCGTCGCGCTGGGCTGTGGCGCGTTGCACCTCGGCGTACGCCTCGGCCTCAGCCGGCTTGCGAACCTCGATGTCGAGGCGCTCCTGCGTCACGAGCGCCTGCTCGGAGAGCGCGTCGCGCTCCTGCACGGCGACGAGCTTGTCTTGCTCGGCCGTGGCGAGCTGGCCGGATGCGTTTGCCTCGGCGTTGGCCCGGTCGGTCTCCGCCTTGATCGTGGCTTGCTTCAGGCTCAGCGCCTTCTGACGCTCGGCGACCTGCTCGGCGGCCTCGATGCGCGCGAACTCGCTCACCCGTGCCGCCTCGGCTTCGCTGACCTCGGCGACCTGGCGAGCCCGCGCGGCTTCGGCGCGACCGAGGTTCGCGAGGTATTCGCTACCGGGGGTGGAGATGTCGGAGATGTTCAGCAGGTCGACCTGGAGGCCCTGTTCGACGAGGTCGGTCTTCGTCTCGGACACGACTCGGTCGGAGAGGCTCTTGCGGTCGGAGATGATCTGTTCGATCGTCATGTCGCCGACGATCGAGCGGAGCGATCCTTCGAGCGACTCCTTGATGATCTCGGTCAGCAGCTCCTGCTGCGAGAGGAAGCGCTGCGCAGCACGCCGCACCCCGTCTTCGGTGCCGCTCACCTTGAAGTTGATCGAGGCCTTGATCGCGATCTTGATGCGGTTCTTGTCGACGCCCTCGACGGTGATGCCGATCTGACGCTGTTCGAGCGAGATCGCGAAGCCCTGCTGCAGGATCGGCCAGACGAAGGTGCGGCCTCCGATGACGACGCGTTGCCCCGACGACTGTTCGGGGGCTGCGCGGCCGGCGCCGCGGCCGACGATCACGAGGGCTTCGTTCGGCGGCACGCGCCTGATGCGGCGGGAGATGAAGGTGAGCAGTGCGAGGAGTGCGATGACGATCGCAACGACGGAGATGACCTGAATCAGCAGGGGGGAGAGCATCGGGTTCCTATCGGGAGGAGGGATGGGTAGGGGCAGTGGATGGCCGTGCAGATTGCCACCCGAGGGCAGCCGAGAGGTCAGTCAGCGATGACCTTCACGCGGCTGCCGACGTGTTCGGTGACGCGGATGCGTACACCTTCGGCGATCGGCTGCTCGGAATAGGCGAGACGGCGTTCGACCTCGCCCGGGCCGTCGAGACTCACCTCGCCGCCGGCGGCGGAGATATCCGACCTCGCGACGCCCGAGAGCCCGGCGGCCGATGCCGGCGCGCCGTCGGAGCTGCGGGTGAGGTTGCGAATGGCGAGCACGCAGAGCCCGTAGGCGACGGCGGCGAGCACGATCGAGAGCACGTACACCCAGACCAGTTCGAGCCCCATGCTCGAGACGAGGGCGCCGGATGCTCCGAAGACCACCATGCCTACCGCCAACGCAGTGCCCGAGAGTGCGCCGTCGCCGATGTCGAGGTGATCGAAGATGTCGCCGAGCACCAGTGAGATGAGCAGGAGCACGAGGCCGATGCCGCCGACGATGATGAACGGAAGGAGCATCGAGTGCCTCTCTGCGCGCGCGAATTCCCGGGCCAGAAGGGGTGCTCGGGTCCACTCACCCTATCGGGAGGATTGCTCGCATGCACCAACTGCTCGCGATGGATCGCCGAGAGTATGCCACGCCGGGCATCCTGTGCTCAGCCGGCCACCTCGCGCCGAATCGACAGGGCGTCGATCGCAGCGTCGCCGCGGATGCGCCGCATGATCGCGACCACCTCGTCGACGGCAGCAATGGTGAAGCCCTGGCAGACGACGCTGTACGCACCGAGCGGGCCGAGACCGCCCGCCCGAATTCTGATGACCTCCCAGCCGACCTCACGGAGCGCCTCGTCTTTCTCGAGGTCGGAGGCCTCTTTCAGGCCGAGATGCGCCCGCCGCGATCGACCGGGATCGTCGTACTCGACAGCGATGCGCAGTAGCGGCACCAGGACGTCGGGCCAGACCTCCTGCTTGCCGTAGAACATGCGAGCGATGCGCACTGCGTTGACGCGATGGTGCAGACGAATGCGTTCGCCGAGGAGCAGTCGCAGTCGCTGCTCCACACGCGAGGTGCCGACCTTGAGCCCCGGCTTCATGAATGCGAGGCCGGCCTCGCGGAGCGCTCCGGGCGATGCGGCATTGGCACGACACTTCGCACAGCTCGGACCGGTGAGCACCGCGCTCACCGTCGCCGGGTATCGGTCGTGCCCGCGACGGCACCGCCACTCATAGCTCGCACCGATGCGCGTCTCGCAGGCGAGTGCAGCGCGCTGCGGCGGCACGACCCGCGTGAGCAGCTCGGCGCGGGAACGCTGAGTCTCGTGAAGGAGCATGCAGAGCGGGCAGACGCGAGCGAGTGTCATGGTTCCGGGTGCACCGGCATCGGCGCCGTGCCCGCACCCGAAGCTCACCGCGACCATGTGCACTGCCACATCCCGTTCATGTCGACGATCCTGTCGTCGACCACCGACATCGGCAGCGGATGTCGGATGCAACCGCGAGAATGAGAGCATGCGGATCGTGGTCGGAGCGATGGGGCCCGGCCGGGTCGGCCTCGTCGATCCGTCGGTCTCGAACGATCCCTTCGACACGGCGTCGCTCGAAGAATTCCCGATCGCCGTGCGAGCGCTCGAGTCACGCCACCCACGATGGATCTGGGCCGACACTCGCCGGTGGTACCCGCGGCTGCTCGCCGAGGGCGTTCGAGTCGAGCGCTGTCATGATCTCGTTCTCGCCGGGGCGATCCTCGACCACTCGACGACGACGGCCGCGGCTCGCGGCGCAGGCGAGCTCGCGAGACCCGCCTGGCTGCCCCCGGGCCCCGCCGAGGCCGGGCAGCCGGTCGGCTTCGCTCCGGCGGCATCCGCTGCCCACGCAGCTCTCTTCGACCTCGGCGACTTCGAGAGCGAGACGGATGCCTCGGGGCCGGGCGAACTCGCCGGCCCGCGTGACCTGCTCGGCGTGCCGGTCGGCGAGATCCTCGCCGAGCACTCCAGACAGCTCGCCCTCGTGGCGGAGTCCGAACGGCCGGGCGCACTTCGCCTACTGCTCGCGGCGGAGTCGGCCGGCGCGCTCATCGGCGCCGAGCTGCACGCCGCGGGCCTGCCGTGGCACCGTGGTGTGCACGAGCGCGTGCTCGAGGGTGAGCTCGGTCCGAAACCCGCGCCAGGACGCAAGCCCGTTCGCATGGAGGAGCTCGCCGTCGAGGTGCGTGCGGCGCTCGGCGCGGCCTCACTCAACCTCGACTCGCAGGCGGCGTTGCTGAAGGCACTTCGCGGAGCCGGCATCCAGGTCGAGTCGACCAGCAGATGGGAGCTCCGCGAGCACGAGCATCCGGCGATCGATCCCCTCGTCGCATACAAGAAGCTCGCCCGACTGCTCAGCGCGAACGCGTGGGCGTGGCTCGACGAGTGGGTGATCGATGGCCGGTTTCGTCCCGACTACGTGCCGGGCGGTACGGCGACCGGTCGTTGGGCGACCGCCGGCGGGGGAGCGCTGCAGCTGCCGAAGAACGTGCGCAGCGCTGTCGTGGCCGACCCCGGCTGGGTGCTGGTCGTCGCCGACGCCGCCCAACTCGAGCCGCGCGTGCTCGCCGGTCTCGCGCATGACGAGTCGATGGCCGAGGCGGGGCGAGGCCGCGACTTCTACAGCGGCATCGTCGGAGCCGGCGTCGTCGAGTCACGCGACGAGGCGAAGGTCGCGATCCTCGGCGCCATGTACGGCGCGACCACCGGCGAGAGCGGCCGGCTCGTGCCGCGGCTCGCGCGTGCGTACCCGCGCGCCATGGCGCTGGTCGATCGTGCTGCCGCCGACGGTGAGCGCGGGGCCAGCGTCACCACCCTGCTCGGCCGTTCCTCGCCGCTGCCTGGCGAAGACTGGCGATCGACGCAATCGCTGGCCAGCCAGCCCGAGGCGACAGCGGCCGACGAACGCCGGGCCCGTTCGCGCGCTCGGGATTGGGGCCGCTTCACCCGCAACTTCGTAGTGCAGGGCAGCGCGGCCGAGTGGGCGCTCTGTTGGATGGCCGCCCTGCGCTCGAAACTCGCCGCGATCGCCCTCGCGGCACCCGACCCCGGCGAGAGCGCGCACCGTTCCGGCATCGCGTTCGCGAACGTGCCACATCTCGTGTACTACCTTCACGACGAGATCATCGTGCACACTCCGCGCGAACTCGCCGACGACGTTGCCGCGGCCGTCACGGAAGCCGCGGACGCGGCGGGCCGCCTGATGTTCGGCGAGTTCCCCGTGGAGTTCCCGCTCGACCTCGCGATCGTCGACAGCTACGAGTTGGCCGACGCCTGATCGGCGGCGGTCGCCGACGGCCCTGCTTTCGTCGTCGGCCTGCGGCCGCGCCGAGGTCGTTCCATGCGTGGCGCGAACGAGAGATCATGCGTTCCGAGCGCCGATTCGACCTCGTCGAACCACGCGAGTGCCGCTCCGGCGCGGGCGCGCTCGGCTGCGGCGGCGAGCGCGCCGAGCCGCGCGGGCGCCGCAACATCCGCATCGCGTGCGCTCTCACGGTCGTCGGGCGTCGAGCGAGCGGATGCCGCGTCGCGGCGTTCTTCCCATCGTCGACGCTCCGCGGCGACGATGCGACCGGCATCGACGCCCGGCAACGACGCGGCGATGAGCACCCGATCGACCGTCTCGTCCCACGGGTCGCTGCCCGAGGCATCCGCGCCGTTGAACCAGGCTGTGGTGGCGCTGGTGCCGTCTGGGGTCGATCGGTAGAGGGGGAGACCGTCGTCGGTGGCGCCGGCGGACTCGACGAGCCCCTGCTTGCCAAGGCGGTCGAGGGTCGCGTAGCTCTGGCCGACATTCACGCTCCGACGGCCGCCGGTGCGTTCAGCGAGGTCGCCGTGGAGCTGGAAACCGTACCCCGGCCCAGCAGTGAGGAGGGCGAGCAATGCATCGCGTACGGCCATGGACTCTCCGATCAGATGTGAACGTCTCACTGAGTATATGGTTTCGAGTCTTGTCAAGGAGCCTGATGCGGGGCATAATCGGCGGTGACGGCTCGCTCGTCGACAATCGAATACCGGTCATCCGTCCGTCAGAGGTCGTTGGGGAAGACGCACCTCACGAACGGAGATCGAGATGACGAAGAATGCCACGCGGGCTGCGCGCTCCGCGCGAGGTGTGCTGTTCGTGCACTCCTCGCCGAGGGCGCTGTGCCCGCATGTCGAGTGGGCGGCCGGCAGCGCTTTGGGTACGCCGGTGAACTTCGACTGGAGCGAGCAACCGGTGTTCCGAGGCGCGATGCGCGCGGAATTCTACTGGGAGGGCGAGGCCGGCAGCGGTGCGAAGCTCGCGTCCGCGCTGCGCGGCTGGGAGCAGCTTCGCTTCGAGGTGAGTGAAGACCCCACTCCCGGCTCCGACGGCGCCAGGTGGATGCACACGCCCGAACTCGGCGTCTTCTACGCGCAGACCGACACGGCCGGCAACACCGTCGTGCCCGAAGACCGAATCCGCTACGCGATGGAGGTCGGCGGCACCGACCCGATCGAGTTGCACCGCGAGCTGAGACTCGCGCTCGGGCAAGCGTGGGACGACGAGCTCGAGCCGTTCCGTCACGCGAGCGACTTCGCTCCGGTCGTCTGGTTGCACCAGGTGGGCTGAGCGAGCCTCGGTCCGCCGGCGGCGTGACGCGAGGTCGGAGGAACGATCCCGGCAGCGCACGAGCGAAACCCTCGGACCGTGCACGAGAGAAGACCCCGGCGCGATGGCGCGACCGGGGTCTTCTCATGCGTGCGCGATCACGCCCGGACTTCGCCTACGGGGTGCGGATCGCGATGACCGCGTTGTGCCCGCCGAACCCGAACGAGTTGCTGATGGCGAGCTGCGGGCCGTCGGCAAGCGGTTGCGGCTCACCGGAGACGAGCAACGGGATGTCGGGATCCTGCGTACTGATGTTGATCGTCGGTGGAGCGACGCGGTGCTGGAGCGCGAGGATCGTGAATACCGCTTCCAACGCACCGGTACCGCCGAGCAGGTGACCGGTCGAGGCCTTCGTCGCGGAGACGGGGATCTCGCGCACGCGGTCGCCGAACACGCCCGCGAGTGCCGTGTACTCGGCGATGTCGCCGACCGGCGTGCTCGTGGCGTGCGCGTTGATGTGGGTCACCTCATCGGGCGTGGCACCCGCCTGTGCGAGCGCGTCGAGCACGGCGCGGCGCGCACCTCGGCCCTCGGGGTCGTTCGCCGTGATGTGGAACGAGTCCGCGCTCACGCCACCGCCGGCGAGTTCGGCGTAGATGCGGGCGCCGCGCGCGAGCGCGTGCTCCTCGGTCTCGAGCACAAGGCTTGCAGCACCCTCACCCATGACGAAGCCATCGCGGTCGACGCTGTACGGGCGCGACGCGTGAGCCGGGTCGTCGTTGCGGCGTGAGAGTGCCTGCATCGACGAGAACGATGCGAGCGTGATCGGGTGGATCGCCGACTCTGATCCACCGGCGATGACGACGTCGGCGAGGCCGAGCTGCAGGTGCTCGTAGGCGTTCGCGAGCGACTCGGTGCTCGAGGCGCAAGCAGAGGCGACCGTTCGAGCGAACGCGCGCGCCTCGAAGTGCATCGAGATGGCTGCGGCCGCGGCGTTCGGCATGAGCATCGGCACGGTCATGGGCAACACTCGACGCGGGCCGCGTTCACGCAGCGTGTCCCAGGCGTCGAGCAGTGTCCAGATGCCGCCGATGCCGGTGGCGTAGTCGACGCCGAGTCGCTCGGGGGCGACCTCGGGTGCGCCGGCATCGGCCCACGCCTCTTTGGCTGAGATCAGCGCGAACTGGCTCGACGGGTCGAGTCGCTTCGCGACCGGACGCTCGAGCACCTCTTCGGGACGAACCTTCGCCTCGGCGGCGAAGGTGACTGGCAGTTCGAGCTCGGCGACCCACTCGTGTTCGAGCGTGCGCGTGCCGGATTCGCCGGCGAGCAGGGCATTCCAGCTTTCGGGAGCGGTGCCGCCGAGCGGCGAGGACGCACCGATACCGGTGATGACGATCTTCTTGGTCATTCGAGAAACACTCCGATGGAGAGAACGGTCATGCTGAACGAGCGGGCCGGGCAGAGGCGCCGGCCCGCTCCACGCAGCTGCTAGGCCTGGGCCTTGACGATGAAGTCGACGGCGTTGCCGACGGTCTTCAGGTTCTTGACCTCTTCGTCGGGGATCTTCACGTCGAACTTCTCTTCGGCGTTGACGACGATGGTCATCATCGAGATCGAATCGATGTCGAGGTCGTCGGTGAACGACTTGTCCAGCTCAACCGTGTCGGTTGCGATGCCGGTCTCGTCGTTGATGAGCTCGGCCAGGCCGGCAAGCACTTCTTCGGTGGACAATGCCATTGTTCTTCTCCTTGGGGGTGTCTCGTTTGACCGAGAGACAGTCTAGATGGACATGGGGGAGGAGGTTCAGGGAAGAACCACCACTTGGGCGCCGAACACGAGTCCGGCGCCGAAGCCGATCTGGAGGGCGAGGCCTCCGGAGAGTTCAGGGTGCTCTTCGAGCAGACGGTGCGTCGCGAGCGGGATCGACGCAGCGGAGGTGTTGCCCGTCGTCTCGATGTCGCGGGCGATGACGACCGTTTCGGGCAGCTTCAGCTGCTTGGCGAATTCGTCGATGATGCGCATGTTCGCCTGGTGCGGGATGAACGCCGCGAGGTCGGCGGACGTCACGCCCGCGGCATCCAGAGCCTGCTTCGCGACCTTCGCCATGTCCCACACGGCCCAGCGGAAGACCGTCTGGCCCTCCTGTCGGAGCGTCGGCCACTCGGCTTTGCCGTCACGGAACTCGGTGAGCGTGCCGTTCATGCCGACCGCGCCCGCCTTCGACCCGTCGGAACCCCAGATCGTACGTGCGATGCCGGGCGTGTCGCTCGGGCCGATGACGACCGCGCCTGCGCCGTCGCCGAGCAGGAAGGAGATGCTGCGGTCGGTCGGGTCCACGACGTCGGAGAGCTTTTCGGCACCGATCACGAGCGCGTAGTGCGCCGCTCCGGTGCGGATGAGCGCGTCGGCCTGCGCGACCGCGTAGGCGTAACCGGCGCACGCCGCGTTCGTGTCATAGGCCGCCGCGGGGTTCGCGCCGACCCGATCGGCGACGACGGCGGCCATCGACGGCGTCTGTTGCACGTTCGAGATCGTGGCGATGATCACGAGGTCGATGAGCTCGGGTGTGACCCCAGAGCGTTCGATCGCCTCGACGGCGGCATCCGTTGCGAGGTCGATGGCTGGCACGTCAGCGCCGGCGCGCGCACGGGTGACGATGCCCGTGCGCTGCTGGATCCACTCGTCAGACGAGTTGATCGGGCCGACGAGGTCGTCATTCGGCACTGCGTTCGCGCCTCGTGCGGCGCCGATCGAGTAGATGCGGGTGTACGCGGGCCCATGGGACTGCTGCAGGGTCGGTCTCGTCATGCTCGGCTTTCTCGTGTCGGTCGTCGGCTCAGGCGTGCTGCTCGATGAGCGCGATCGCTGCAGGCAGGTCGTCGGGAGTCTTCACGGCCACGGCCGGCACACCCTTGAGCGCGCGCTTGGCGAGACCGACGAGGGCTCCTGCGGGTGCCACCTCGATGATGCCGGTGACGCCGGCAGCGGCGAAGGACTCCATGCAGCGGTCCCAGCGTACGGGCGAGGAGACCTGGCCGACGAGAAGATCGAGGAAGACGGCACCGGATACGACGAGGCTGCCGTCGCGATTCGTCCAGAGCGGCAAGGCGGGGTCGGCCGCGGCGAGGCCGGAAGCGACATCGGCGAGGCGTTCGACGGCCGGGCGCATGTATCGCGTGTGGAAGGCCCCGGCCACCTGGAGGGGGATCACCCGGGTACCGGCAGGAGGGTCGGCCTTCAGCGTCGCGAGCGCGTCGAGGGCGCCGGCGACCACGATCTGTCCGCCGCCGTTGAAGTTCGCAGGTTCGAGGCCCAGCTCGTCGAGCCGGGGGAGGAGGTCGGCCTCGTCAGCACCGATGACCGCACTCATGCCGGTCGGAACGAGTGCCGCAGCATCCGCCATGGCACGGCCACGTTCGGCGACGAAACGGATCGCGTCGGTGTCGCTCAACACGCCCGATCCGGCCGCGGCGGTGATCTCGCCCACCGAGTGACCGGCGATGCCGCCGATGCGGGCACCTCGGCCATCTGCCAGGAGCGCTTCAAGCGCGAGGATGCCGGCCGAGACGATGAGCGGCTGGGCGATCGCGGTGTCGCGGATCGTGTCGGCGTCAGCTTCCGTGCCGTAGCGGGTGAGGTCGAGCCCCGCGGCATCCGACAGCGCCGACAGTCGCGTAGCGTAGGCCGGTTCTCCGAGCCAGGGGGAGAGGAAACCAGGGGTCTGGGAGCCCTGTCCAGGGCAGACGACGACGATCACCACACCAGTCTGCCAACCTGACGACCAGCTTGAGTGTGCACACGCGACAAGCTCTTCGCAAAAGCCTTGTACAGACAGTACAGAAGGAGCGTCAGCTCGGCGTCCGGCGGCGGGGTGGGTGCTCGTGATCACTCATCGACCCGATGATGAGCGCCGATTGCAGGATGAGCGCCTCACGCGCACCCGTGGCATCCCAACCGATGACGTCGGAGACTCGCTTCAAGCGGTACCGCACGGTGTTGGGGTGTACGAAGAGCTCGCGCGCGGTCGCCTCGAGCGAACGGCCGTTGTCGAGGTAGCTCCACAGAGTCGTCAGCAGCTCGGTGGAGTGCGCCTGCAGCGGCCGGTAGATACGGTGCACGAGCGTCGCCCGTGCGAGAGGGTCACCGGCCAGCGCGCGCTCGGGGAGGAGATCGTCGGCGTGAACCGGGCGCGGGGCGTGACGCCAGGAGCGCGCCACCGCGAATCCTGCAAGCGCCGCCTTCGCACTTTTCGATGCATCGACGAGGTTCGGCACCGCGTGACCGAGCACGAGGTGCCCGGGCCCGAAGTGCGGTTCGAGTTGGTCGGCGATCTCCATGAAGGTGAGCGCAGGGGCCGTGCCGATGGCGTCGTCGGCCTCGCGAGCGAGCGGGTCGGCCCGCCCGATCACGAGCACGAGCCGGTTGCCCTGCACGCCGATGAGCACGTCGGCGTGCATGTGCCGTGCGGCTCGGCGCACATGATCGACGTCGAGTTGCTTCGGCGCAGTGCCGACGAGCACCGACACCTCGCCGTGACCGTGCCAGCCGAGAGCGGCGATGCGGCTCGGCAGCTCGTCGTCGGCCTCGCCCGAGAGGATCGAGTCGACGACGAGCGCCTCGAGACGTGCGTCCCAGAGCCCACGCGCTTCCGCGGCGCGCGCATACACGTCGGCTGCTGCGAACGCGATCTCGCGCGAGTAGAGGAGGATCGCCTCGCGGAGCAGCTCGCCGCCGTCTTTGACGCGGTCTTCGACGACCTCCACCGTCACTCGAATGAGCTGCAGCGTCTGCTGCAGGCTCACCGAGCGGAGGAGCTCACGTGGGGCGGCCCCGAAGACATCCGCTGCGATCCACGGAGTGGACCGCGGGTCCTCGAACCACGCGATGAACGAGGAGATGCCGGCTTGGGCGACGAGGCCCACTGCGGAGCGGCGACTCGGCGGCATATCGCCGTACCACGGCAACGTGTCTTCGAGTCGCTTGAGCGTCGCAGTGGCGAGCTCGCCCGCTATGGTCCGCAACCATGCGAGCGTCTCCGCCTTCGTCTTGGGCTTCGTCGCCACCTCGTCGCCTGCTAGCTCTCTCCGCCGGCCGATCCCGTGGTGCCGGCATTCACCTCGTGCAGCCGGTACTTCGCGATCGCCTGGGCAGGGAGCGAGCGGTCGACCTCGCCGCGGTCGGCGAGCAACTCGAGCGTGCGCACGACGACCGATGGGCCGTCGATCTTGAAGAAGCGCCGCGCAGCGGGCCGCGTGTCGGAGAATCCGAAATCGTCGGCACCGAGCGTCGCGAACGGGCCCGGCACATACGCGCGGATCTGGTCGGGCACCGCGTGCATGAAGTCGGAGACCGCGACGAACGGGCCGCGTGCCTCGGCGAGCTTCTGCGTGAGGTACGAGACGCGGCGCTCGGCATCGGGGTTCAGGAAGTTGTGCTCGTCTGCGGCGAGACCGTCGCGGCGCAGTTCAGCCCAGCTCGTGACCGACCACACGTCGGCCGACACACCCCAGTCTTCAGCGAGCAGCTTCTGCGCTTCGAGGATCCACGGCACCGAGACACCAGAGGCGAGCAGCTGGGCCTTGGGCCCGGCGACGCCTGATTCACCGAGACGGTGGATGCCGCGGATGATGCCGTCGATGTCGACGCCATCGGGCTCGACCGGCTGCACGAGCGGCTCGTTGTAGACGGTGATGTAGTACATCACGTTCGGGTCGGCGTGGTTGCCGCCGTACATGCGCTCGAGGCCCGAGCGCATGATGTGCCCGATCTCATACCCGTAGGCGGGGTCGTACGAGACGACGGCCGGGTTCGTCGACGCGAGCAGCGGCGAGTGCCCGTCGGCGTGCTGCAGCCCTTCGCCGGTGAGCGTCGTGCGACCTGCGGTGGCGCCGATGATGAATCCGCGTGCCATCTGGTCGCCAGCAGCCCACATGGCGTCGCCCGTGCGCTGGAAACCGAACATCGAGTAGAAGACGTAGACGGGAATGAGTACTTCGCCCTGCGTCGAGTACGACGTGCCCACGTTCGTGAACGCGGCCATGGCACCGGCTTCGTTGATGCCGACGTGCAGGATCTGGCCCTGCGGGCTCTCTTTGTAGGCGAGCAGGAGTTCGCGGTCGACCGAGGTGTAGTGCTGGCCGTTCGGGTTGTAGATCTTCGCCGTCGGGAAGAACGCGTCGATGCCGAAGGTGCGCGCTTCGTCGGGGATGATCGGCACGATGCGGTGGCCGAAGTCCTTCGAGCGGATGAGGTCTTTCAGCAGGCGGACGAATGCCATCGTGGTGGCGATCTCCTGCGTACCCGAGCCCTTCTTCGCGATCGCGTAGGTCGAGTCGTCGGGCAGGGCGACCTGGGTGTACTTCGACCGGCGCTCGGGCAGATACCCGCCGAGCTCCCGGCGGCGCTCGTGGAGGTACTGGATCGCCTCGTCGCCCTCGCCAGGGTGGTAGTACGGCGGGAGGTACGGGTTCTCCTCGAGCTGCGCGTCCGTGATCGGGATGCGCATCTGATCGCGGAAGGTCTTCAGATTGTCGAGGGTCATCTTCTTCATCTGGTGGGTCGCGTTGCGACCCTCGAAGGCAGGACCCAGGCCGTAGCCCTTGATCGTCTTCGCCAGGATGACCGTCGGCTGGCCCTTGTGCTCGCTCGCGGCCTTGAACGCGGCGTAGACCTTGCGGTAGTCGTGACCGCCGCGCTTCAGGCCCCACACCTCGTCATCGGACAGGTGGGAGACCAGCTCGAGGGCGCGCGGGTCACGGCCGAAGAAGTTCTCGCGCACGTACGCACCCGACTCGGCCTTGTACGTCTGGTAGTCGCCGTCGGGGGTGACGTTCATGAGGTTGCGGAGCGCGCCGTCGTGGTCGCGGGCGAGCAGGTCGTCCCATTCGCGGCCCCAGACGACCTTGATGACGTTCCAGCCCGCGCCGCGGAAGAAGCTCTCGAGCTCCTGGATGATCTTGCCGTTGCCGCGAACGGGGCCGTCAAGTCGCTGCAGGTTGCAGTTGACGATGAAGTTCAGGTTGTCGAGGCCTTCGTTGGCAGCGACCTGCAACTGTCCGCGGCTCTCGACCTCGTCCATCTCGCCGTCGCCGAGGAATGCCCAGACCTGCTGGTCGCCGGCGTCTTTGATACCGCGGTTGGTCAGGTACTTGTTGGTCTGCGCCTGGTAGATCGCGTTGATCGGTCCGAGACCCATCGACACCGTCGGGAATTGCCAGAACTCGGGCATGAGACGCGGGTGCGGGTACGACGAGAGACCGTTGGGCGCGTGCGACTTCTCTTGGCGGAAGCCGTCGAGCTGGTCGCCCGTGAGGCGCCCTTCGAGGAAGGCACGGGCATACGGCCCGGGGGAGGCATGACCCTGGATGAAGATCTGGTCGCCACCGGACGGGTGGTCTTGGCCGCGGAAGAAGTGGTTGAAACCGACCTCGTAGAGCGAGGCGCTCGAGGCGTACGTCGAGATGTGCCCGCCGACGGCGATTCCCGGGCGCTGTGCGCGGTGCACGAGCACGGCGGCGTTCCAGCGGATCCACGCACGGTAGCGGCGCTCGATCTCTTCGTCACCGGGGAACTCGGGCTCGTTCTCAGTGGCGATCGTGTTGAGGTAGTCGGTGGTCGGCACCATCGGCACACCGAGGTGCAGCTCTTTCGAGCGCTTCAGGAGGCTCAGCATGATCTCTCGCGCACGCTGGTGTCCCTTCTCAGCGACAAGCGCATCGAGGGATTCGGCCCATTCGGAAGTTTCTTCCGGATCGGCGTCCATCGCCTCGACCGAGTAAGGATCCTGGTCGTTGACAGTCACACTCGACCTCTCTCTTCAGCAGATCATGCCTGCGGGTGTGGGGGCGTGCGCACGCCGAATGGGCCTGTTCGCGGCCGAGTGGCACCACGCCATCCTAGTGATTCTATGCCTGCAAGGTGGGGGCTAGGCTGAGGCCTCGGTTCGACCGGACGTCCCGCGAAAGGAACCCGCCCCGTGATTCTCGCCCCCGGCACTCCGGCCCCCGATTTCGCCCTCGTGAACCAGTTCGGCCAACCCGTTCAGCTCGCCGAATTCCGTGGGCGGGCCGTCACCGTAGTGTTCTTTCCGCTCGCGTTCTCGGGCATCTGCCACGGTGAGCTCTGCGAGTTGCGCGACAACATCGCCATGTTCGATGAACCGGATGTCGCACTCCTCGCCGTCTCGGTGGATTCGAAGCACACGCTGCGCGCCTGGGCGGAGCGCGAGGGGTACGGCTTCCCGCTGCTGTCCGATTTCTGGCCGCACGGAGCGGTCGCGTCGTCGTTCGGCGCGTTCGACGACACCGCCGGGCTGGCCGAGCGTGCGACGTTCGTGATCGACGCCGATGGTGTCATCGCTGCGAGCTTCGCGACCCCTCGCGGTGAGGCTCGCTCGCTCGAGCAGTACCGGGAAGCGCTCTCGGCGCTCTGAGCCGGGTCTGCGCCATCCGCTCGCTTGACGCGGGGCTTCACGCGAGGATGTTGACCGACCGGGCGATGACGAGGGCGAGGATCAGGAAGCCGCCGAACGCCTGGAGTGCCATGAGGAGCTTGAACCGCGGCGACAACGGCATGGCGTCGGTGGCGCTGAACGCCATCGAGTTCGACAGCGCCGAGTAGAAGTAGTCGACGAACCGCGGCATCCAGTCGTGCACGACCGACGATCGGGCCGCGACCTCGCTGACGGCGTCATCGTCTTCGTCTTGTGGGAACCGGAAGTCGGCGGGCGGCAGGTCGGCGCGAGCCTCCATGGTGCGCATCACCGGGCCGCCGCGGTCGAGCTCCCAGTACAGCAGTGTGAACCCGATGACGTTCGCGACCCAGACCTGTACCGCAGCGAGGAGAAGCCCGTGCGCGTCGTCCGCGCGGCCTCCGGCGAGCTTGACGAGTAGGAGCGCGATCGTGAGCTGGTTGCTGAGTACGAGTCCGCAGGCGAGGGTGATCGACGCCCACGTCGTGAATGTCGAGCGGCGCGTGAGGCGGTGCGGGTTCGTGATGATGAGTGGAATGAGCAGCGCCGCACCGAAGACCACGACCGTGAATCGCTGCGCACCGAGGAAGTCGTTCGGCAGTCCTGCATACAGGGCCAACGCGACGACGAGTGCGACGACGGAGGGCCATCGATGTTCCGTCGGCGTGCTCCGGCTCGGATGCTGCTGCATCGGCTCCATGGCCGCGAGTCTAGGCATCCCGCGATAGCATTGGCGTGCGCCGCGCGCGGTCGCGGGCCTTTAGCTCAGTTGGTAGAGCGCCACGTTTACACCGTGGATGTCGTCGGTTCGAGCCCGGCAGGGCCCACCCTAAGTTCCTTTACGGAACAGGTGACATCGCATGATGCATCGTGTCGAGTTTCGTCCCCTCGCTTCGTGTTACCTCGGCGATCGTGGCGAAGCGAGCGGCGAGGAGCTTGTCGCCACTGCCTGCCTATCTGCATATACTTGCCAAATGGAAAGTAGAACCAGCCAGCCGTCGCGCGGGGAAGCGGCACGCATGCTGCGGAGTCACGACGAAACTCGCGAACGAGCGGAGCAGCGGGCGCCTTCCAGATCCTTCGCGTTATTCATGCTGTGGGGAGCAGTCATCATGGCGGCCTATGTCGGTGTGTTCCTGTTCTCCTTCGGCGGCCGATCGATAGAGGACGCGACCCGCGGGCTTGGCACCTACTCCACCTCTCTCCTGGTGTTTCCGATCTTGCTCTTCAGCTCTCTGGCCAGTGGGGCGCGGGAGCGGTTCGGTGTCCGCACCACGCCGTCACCCCGCTACTGGATCGTCGTCGGAATCATCCTCGCCAGCTTCTTTGCACTCCTTGTCCTGGCTGTCATTGGTGTCAGCTATCCATGGTGGTTGACCATGTTCTTGCCGATCGCCTTGTTCGCTGCGATGGCTTTCGGGCCGATCCGACGACTCCGGAGTGCTCGAACACCTGATGACGAGCGATGGGTCAACGAGCCGCTGAGCCGGCCAGCCCGGTGGACGACGGCAGTCACTGGCACCGCGTTGGGTGCAGTCGCCGGGGTCAGCCCTCAGCCGTGGTTCCCGGTCGTACAGGTGGTGGCCTTGTTGCTGATCTTGGTCGCCATCATCGGCTACCGTTCTCGCTGGGGGCTGGCGCGAACCGGGTTCGAGTGGGGTCCAATCCATTGGGTTGCGTTCGCGGCGACGGTCGGCATTCTGTTTGCCCTGACAGCTTTGCTGGTACGCACGGACTGGATCACCGCATGGGTCGCGGTCGCTCTCGGCGTGATTGCAGCTGCCATCATGGTCATTGCGGCACTCCTGCCAATCCGCGCGCGACGCTACTCGGAGGCGGGAGGGTGACCCATCCGAGACACCGCCTGGACGATGCGTTCCAGACCCCGATCCGCCTTTCTCTCATGGCCGCGCTCGGGAAGGAAAACGAACTTGATTTCCGTACCCTTCGCGAACTATTGGAGACCGACGACTCCATCGTGAGCAAGGCCGTCGCGCACCTGGAGCGCGCCGGGTACGTCAAAGTCACGAAAGGCTACGTCGGCAATAGGCCACGGACCTGGGTCAGAACCACCGCCAAAGGCCATCGGGCGTACCGTGATCACCTGCTCGCCCTGCACGCGATCACCGACGGAATGCTCGACACGAACGACACCACCTAGAGTGACCGTTCCTGTTCGAGTCTCGAGACGTTCTCAGGCCGACTCGGCGTCGAACCCTAGGACGGGACGTCGTTGAGCGTCTTCTCGATGGCGGCCAGGCGGGCATCGATGCGGTCGAGGTGTTCAGCGATCGCCGTGTTCGCGGCTGTACTCGTCGCGAGAGCCTCGGTGAGGTCCGAGCTGCCCTGCGCGATCCGCTCCTTCGATTTCAAGGACGTGCGGATGATTATGTAGACGAAACCGAACACCAGCAAGATGAAGGGGACCAGGAGATAGACGGTTGGAATATCCTCGTTCATGGTCGTTTGTTCTCGCTTTCCTGTTGTGCGGCGATGGCTTCTGCGAGCGTTTCCGCGGTGAGTGTGAGAGTGAACGGAAGCAGTTCGAAGAGCTTGAGCGCTTTGCCGTCGTCGGACATCTCGAGATGCCCGGTCACGAATCCGGTCTCTTCGAGCTTGGTGAGGTGCATGTAGAGCAGCGCGCGGGACATTCCCATCCGCCGGGCGAGTTCACTCACGTGGAGTGTTTCCGTCGAGAGGATCGTGATGATGCGCATGCGCTGCGGACTCGCGATTGCTGCGAGCGTGGCACTCAGCTCCTCGGCGTTCACGCGTGAATCCTGCACATGTAATAAAAATATTGCACATGCAGGATTTGCGCAAGTCATCGATCGGGCCTCGGCTCCGATGTCACTGCGATCGCCGAAGGCGGCAGCCTTCCTCTCAAGGCAACCGAGTGCTTCAGTGCGCGGCGTCGGCGACGAGTCGGACACAGCAATGACCGTCGCGAGGTTCGAGGGCCACACGGCACGCCTCGCCGGCGCCCTCGGCTGCGCCACGCAGGAGCGCCGTGTTCGCACCGCAGATTGTGGCGGTGTGGTTCTGCGCCACTCTGTGGAAGGGACAGTTCGTCAGCAGCATCCCGCCGTCACCGTCGTCGATCGGTTCGTAGCCGAGGCGCTGCAGCACGTCGGCCATCGAGTCGGAGGCCGCTCCGAGCGCTCGACCGAGTTCGGTCGAGACTCGCTCGAGCGTCGGTCGGATGGGTTCTCCCGTGCGGTCGGATTCCTCCACGGCGCGAGTCAGGAGTTCGGCGGCGACGTCGTAGTGACGCTCGGGCACCGAGACCACGAGTTCACGGGGGACCGGGCGATAGAGCTTCGCGGGGCGCCCGGCACCTGGGCCAGATCTGCCGTTGCGTCGGTGGAACTCGGTAACGAGCAGACCGGCCTCGACGAGTCGGTCGAGGTGGAACGCCGCGGTTCCGCGCGCCATGCCGAGGGCCCTGGCCGCCTCGTCTCGCCCGACGGGCTCTGCATGCCGCGCTACGAACTCGAGCAGGGCCCGCCGCTGCGGGTCCGCGATCGAAGCGATGGCAACGAGATCGTCGTGCCGCGTGGGGTCATCCATACGCGACATGATATCTCTAAAACAGCAGTTCTCGATTGAAGAGCAGGATCTAAAACAAGCAGCATTGTCTTAAGAAATCACCGCTCCTACAGTCGGGAGCAGGGCTGCGATCGAGTCGCACGGAAAACTGGTGATCATGAGTAAAACGGCGAACTTCGTGATCGTCGGTGCCGGCCTGGCCGGCGCCACGGCGGCCAAGCAATCGGGTCGATCCGCAACGCCTTGCCGACGAGCGTATGCCGCTGGAGGAGCTGTGAGCACCGGAGACGGCATTGGCCTCGAGACAGGCAGTTCCACCGGACCTCTCGCGGCTACGCAGCATGGGGCGCCTGATTCCGACCGACATCTCAGGCAGCCGCGCTGTGCGGTGACGACCGTGCGGTGCCAGCGTCGACCGCGAAGGTAGGCTGAGCGAGTGACCGCCATCCTCGCCGACCTCCTGACGACGATCGATCGTCTCTGGCCGATTGCGGGTGCCGAATCGTGGGATGCCCCGGGGCTCGTGGCCGGCGATCCCGCTGCTGCGGTGCGCCGCGTCGTTCTGACCGTCGACGCGGTTGCCGAGACCATCGACGAGGCGCTCGCCGAGCACGCGGACCTCATCATCGCCCACCACCCGCTGCTCCTGCGCGGGGTGACCTCGGTCGCCGAAGACCGCTACAAGGGTTCGCTCCTCGCGCGGTTGATCCGAGCCGACTGCGCGCTCGTCACCGCGCACACGAACGCCGACGTCGTCGACGCGGGTACCTCGGCTGTGCTCGCCGAACGTCTTGGACTCGTCGAGACGACCCCCATCGTTCCGTCGGCCGATCCAGCTTCTGGGCTCGGCCGTATCGGGCGGCTGCCCGAGGCCACCACCGTCGGCCGACTGGCCAGACGGCTCGCCGAGATCCTCCCACCGACTGCGACCGGCGTGCGCGTCGCCGGCGGATTCGACGATCAAGTCGAAATAGTCGCCGTGTGCGGCGGTGCCGGCGATTCGCTGCTCGGCGACCCTGCGGTGCAAGCGGCCGACGCCTACATCACCGCAGACTTGCGCCACCATCCGGCCTCAGAGGCGCGCGAGCAGGCCAAGCTCACCGGTGGGCCCGCCCTACTCGACGTCTCGCATTGGGCGAGCGAGTGGCTCTGGCTCGATACTGCAGCCGAGCAGCTGCGCGCCGCGCATCCCGAGCTCACCGTCATCGTCTCCGAACTCCGCACCGACCCCTGGGACTTCCAGATCGTGCAGTGAACCAGCACCACCACCGTCCTCTCCGACGACCCGATCCCACGAGGAGCACCACGTGAAGGCCAGCCCCGCCGAACAAGAACAGCTGCTGCGGCTCCAATCCCTCGACACCCGGTTGACGCAACTCGCCCACCGGCTCGCCACCTTGCCGCAGGCTGGGCCCCTCGCCGAACTCGCGGCTCATGACCTGGCGGTGCGCGGCACGCGGGCCGAGGCGATCGGCGCGCTCGAAGACGCGCGCATGGAGCTGAAGCGCCTCGAATCCGATGTCAGCGTGGTCGAGGCGAGGATTGCGCGCGACGGCGACCGGCTGCAGCACACCTCGTCGGTGAAAGACGTCTCGGCGCTCGAGTCCGAACTCGCATCGCTACGGCGTCGCTTGAGCGATCTCGAGGAGCAGGAACTCGTCGTGATGGAGCGGGTCGAAGAAGCAGAGGTGGCCGTCTCGAGCATCGATCTGCAGCGCGCGGCGATCGACGCCGATGTGGCGAAGCTCGAGGCCGAACGAGATGAAGCCGCCGGAGGGCTCGCTGTCGAGCGCGAGCAGACGGAGCGTGATCGCGGGGTCGTCGCCGGCGGCATCGCCGAGCCGCTGCTCGCCTTCTACGAGCAGCGTCGGGTGCGCGGCGGGGGAGTCGGAGCCGCGTTGCTCCAGGCGCGCACCTGCGGTGGCTGCGGTATGACGCTGACCGGCTCCGATCTCGAGGCGGTGCGCCGTGCCGCCCCCGACGATGTCGTGCAGTGCCCCGAGTGTGATCGCATCCTGGTGCGCACCGAAGAGTCGGGTCTCTGACCGAGCCGCAGTTCGAGACGGTCTGCATCGGGTGCGGATGCCTCGGCGATCCGTGAGCGGCGGCCGACGGTAGACTCGTGGTGCGAGTGGGTCGGCAAGACGGTCGCGTCGCACGGTTTCGATCGTGCGCCGAGGAACGTCCGGGCTCCACAGGGCAGGACGGTGGGTAACACCCACCCGGGGTAACCCGCGAGACAGTGCCACAGAAAGCAGACCGCCGGGTGCGCAAGCACCAGGTAAGGGTGAAACGGTGGGGTAAGAGCCCACCAGCGGCCGCGGTGACGCGGTCGGCTCGGTAAACCTCGTCCGGAGCAAAGTCAGACAGGGAACGATGGGGCTGCCCGCCCCGTTCCCGGGTAGACCGCTGGAGGGCTGCGGCAACGTAGTCCCGAGAGAGATGGCCGTCCAGCCGGTGTCGCGCAAGCGCCCGGTGAACAGAACCCGGCGTATCAGCCGGCCCACTCACACCCCGGCATCGTCGAGCGACGAATGCGAACGCGAGCCTCAGTGCGCGGCGAGCGACGCAGCCCCGAGGATGCCCGCGTTGTTGCGGTGCACCGCCGGAACGATGGGCGTCTGGAGATCGAGCAGCGGCAGGAACTGGGCATGGTGCTTCGAGACGCCGCCGCCGACGACGAACAAGTCTGGTGAGAACAGGAATTCGACGGCCGCATAGAAGCGTTGCAGTCGGGCAGCCCACTCCTCCCAGCTGAGCGACTCCCGTTCCATCGCCGAGTAGGCGGCACGCTTCTCAGCTTGCACCCCGTCGACCTCCATGTGGCCGAGTTCGGTGTTCGGCAAGAGCACACCGTCGTAGAGGAATGCCGAGCCGATACCGGTGCCGAGGGTCGTCAGGATCACGAGCCCGTCAGCGCCGACCGCGGCCCCATAGCGGGATTCTGCGTACCCCGCGGCATCCGCATCATTGATGAAATGGATCTCGCGACCGAAGGCGTCCTCGAAGAGCTGCTCGGCCGGCAAGCCGATCCACTCGCGCGAGATATTGGCTGCTGAGAGCGTGCGGCCATGCTTGACGATCGACGGAAAGCACACACCGAGAGGGAGAGTGTCGCCGAACCCGTCGGAAAGTCCGGCGAGCAGTTCGCCCGTGGCAGTGAGGATGTCTGCAGGGCGACCACCCTCAGGTGTGGGCACCTTGCGACGGTCGGAGACGAGCTGCCCCGTGTCGAGGTCGACGACCGCGCTCTTGATGCCGGTGCCACCGATATCGATGCCGATCGCGTGCTCAGAGGCCATATGCGCCACACTATCGCGAGCTGCACGAGTGACGATCAGGGGAGGGTCAGGATCTCGGCACCTCGTTCGGTGACGACGAGGGTGTGCTCGAACTGGGCGGTGAGTGAGCGGTCGCGCGTGACGACGGTCCAGTCGTCTGGCCACAGATCCCATTCGATCGCGCCGATGGTCAGCATCGGTTCGATCGTGAACACCATGCCGGGCTCGATGACCGTGTCGTGCTCCGGCGCGTCGTAGTGGGGGACGATCAGTCCGGAGTGGAATGCGCGACCGACCCCATGGCCCGTGTAGTCGCGCACCACCCCGTAGCCGAAGCGCTTCGCGTATGCCTCGATCGCGCGTCCGATGACGTTGACCTGTCGACCCGGTGCGACGGCACGGATGCCTCGGCGAAGCGCCTCCCTGGTGCGCTCGACGAGCTGCGCGGCTTCGTCGCTCGCCTCGCCGACCAAGAAGCTGTGATTGAGATCTCCGTGCATGCCATCGAGGTAGGCGGTGACGTCGATGTTGACGAGGTCGCCGTCGGTGAGCACGGTGTCGTCGGGGATGCCGTGGCAGATGACCTCGTTGACCGAGGTGCAGGAGGACTTCGGGTATCCGCGGTAGCCGAGCGTCGACGGATATGCGCCGTGCGCAACGACGTGCTCATGCACGATGCGGTCGAGCTCTTCGGTTGTCACGCCGGGCCTGATCGCGGCCGACGCCGCCTCGATGGCGCCTGCGGCAACCCGTCCGGCGGCACGAACGCGTTCGACTTCCTCGGGGGAGTAACGGTCGCCACCCGAGTAGGGTGCCGGCGTCCGCCTTCCGACGTACTCGGGGCGTGCGATCGAGGCGGGCACGGTTCGCGTCGGCGACAAGCGGCCGGGAATCAGGTGGCCGGAAGCGTCCTTGGGCATAGGATCAGCCTATGGCCGAGGATGTCGAACACCTGTTCTGGTACAACCTGCGCACCGGTGAAGTGGAGCAGGGATTCGAGTCGCCGTCGACCGATCGGGTGGGTCCGTTCGAGACTCGCGCCGAGGCGGAGCGGGCGCTCGACATCCTGCGCGCGAACAGCGCGAAGTGGGCCGAGGAAGAAGCCGCGGAAGACTGACCCGACCGCGAGCTCCGTTCGCTGAGCCTGTCGAAGTGGGCGTGGCTGCTCCCTTCGACAAGCTCAGGGAGCTCGCTACTCGTACGAGTGCTCGGCGCCCGGGTAGACGCCCGACTCGACGTCGGTACGCCATTCTTTCGCGGCTGCGCTGAGAATGCCCGAGAGGTCGGCGTACTGCTTCACGAACTTCGGCACCCGACCGATTGTGAGTCCGGCCCAGTCTGTCCAGACGAGCAATTGACCGTCGGTGTGGGGCCCCCCGCCGACGCTGATGGTCGGGATTTCGAGGAGTTCGGTCACCTGACGCGCGGCATCGGCCGGCACCATCTCGAGCACGACGGCGAACGCGCCCGCCTCTTGCACGGCCTTTGCGTCGGCGAGGAGTTGCTTGACCCCTTCGCCGCGCCCTTGGATCACGTGACCGCCGAGGCCGTGCTCACTCTGCGGCGTGTAGCCGATGTGCGCCATGACGGGGATGCCGGCGCCGACGATGCGACGGATCTGCTTGTGGCTGCGCTCACCGCCTTCGAGCTTCACGGCGTGCGCGCCGGTCTCTTTCATGAACCGAACCGCGGTGTGCAGCGCGTCTTCGGGGCCGTTCTCGTAGGAGCCGAAGGGCATGTCGGCCACGACGAAGGCGCGTTTGACGGCACCTGCGACCGCTCGGGTGAGGGGGATGAGCTCGTCGACCGTGACCGGCAGTGTCGTCTCGTAGCCGAAGACGTTGTTGCCCGCCGAGTCGCCGACCAGGAGGAAGTCGATGCCGGCCTCGTCGAAGATGCGGGCAGTGAGCTGGTCGTAGCTCGTCAGGCCCGTGATCTTGATGCCGTCACGTTTGGCGTTCTGGAAGTGCCGGGTGCGCACGCGCTTCGGCCCTCCGGTTGCGGCGCCGCCGCTGTAGGGGTTCTGCTCGGCGCCGGCCGAGGAGTCGGATGCTGCGGTCTGAAGCTCGCCTGACATGGGCCAAGTCTGGCATACGCGGTACCCGCTCCCGCTCTCGTGGGCGCGTGCGAGCCAGTACGCTGAGAGGTGCGAGAGAGGGTGTGGATGGATAAGCAGCGCGACTTCGTACTTCGCACGATCGAGGAGCGAGGGGTCAAGTTCGTCAGGCTCTGGTTCACCGACGTCGTCGGCACCCTGAAGTCGGTGGCCATCGCCCCCGCTGAGGTCGAGGGTGCGTTCACCGAGGGCATCGGGTTCGACGGTTCGGCCATCGAAGGTCTCACCCGCACGTTCGAGTCCGACCTCCTCGCCTACCCCGATCCCACGACGTTCCAAACGCTGCCGTGGCGCGGTGACATCGATCCGACCGCGCGCATGTTCTGCGACATCACGACGCCCGACGGCGAACCGGCGGTGTCCGACCCGCGCAATGTGCTGAAACGCACCCTCGCACGTGCTGCCGACCGTGGATTCACGTTCTACACGCATCCCGAGATCGAGTTCTACCTGCTGAAGTCGTCGAAGTACGGCGAAGCGGGCCCCGAGCCCGTCGACTCGGCCGGCTACTTCGACAACGTTCCAGGCGGCACGGCCCACGACTTCCGTCGCCGTTCGGTGCGAATGCTCGAAGACCTCGGCATCTCGGTTGAATTCAGCCACCACGAGGCCGGCCCAGGGCAGAACGAGATCGACTTGCGTTACGCAGACGCGCTCACCACCGCCGACAACATCATGACGTTCCGCACGGTGATCAAAGAGGTCGCGATCGAGCAGGGCGTCTACGCGACATTCATGCCGAAGCCGTTCTCGCAATACCCGGGCTCCGGCATGCACACGCACCTCTCGCTCTTCGAGGGCGATGCGAACGCCTTCTACGAGGCCGGCTCGCAGTACCAGCTGTCGAAGATCGGCCGGCAGTTCATCGCGGGCCTACTTCGGCACTCCGGTGAGATCTCCGCCGTCACCAACCAGTTCGTGAACTCCTACAAGCGACTCTGGGGCGGCGACGAGGCGCCGAGCTTCGTGTGCTGGGGCCACAACAACCGATCCGCGCTCGTGCGGGTGCCGCTCTACAAGCCGAACAAGGGCCAGAGCGCAAGGGTCGAGTACCGTGCAATCGATTCGGCGGCCAACCCCTACCTCGCATTCTCGCTGTTGCTCGCTGCGGGCATGAAGGGCATCGAAGAGGAGTACGACCTTCCTCCCGAGGCCGAAGACGACGTGTGGGCCCTCACCGACCGCGAGCGCAGGGCGCTCGGTTACGACTCCCTTCCGGCGAGCCTCGACCACGCGATCCAGCGCATGGAGGAGTCCGAGCTCGTCGCCGAGACGCTGGGCGAGCAGGTCTTCAACTACGTGCTGGCGAACAAGCGCGCCGAGTGGCGCGACTACCGTTCGCAGGTCACGCCGTTCGAGTTGCAGCGCAACCTCGAGATCCTCTGACCTCGCAGCGGATGTCTCGGCAGACTCCCACGCTCGGAAGAGTCGCTCGTGCGGGCTTCGCCGACCTCGACGGCGCTGCGACTGCACTCGCGGGGCTCTCGCTCGAGACGGGAATCGACGTCGAGCGACTGCTCGACCTCTTCGCCCAAGCCGCCGATCCCGACGAGGCGCTCGCGGTCGTGCAACGACTCCATGAGCAGGCTCCGGCCGAGCTCGCGGCGGTGCTCGCGCACGAGAGTGCCGCCGCGCGCCTGGCGCGGCTCATCGGCGCGTCGCGCGGTTTCGCCGAGTTCATGTTGCGACACCCCGCGGAGCTCACCGTCTTCGAACAGGTGCCGATCTCACCGCCGAGCGTCGACGACGCACGAGCATCGCTGCTCGCCGCGCTCGACGAGGTCTCGATCGCACCCGGCGACTCCGAGGCCGCTGCCAGCGCCGTCCGCATCCGGTATCGCCGGTTGCTCGCCGACATCGCCGTGTTCGACCTCACACGGAGCAACCCGGTCGACGTTGTCGAGGTCGTCGCTGCTGGGCTCGCCGATCTCGCTGGGGCGACCCTCGACGCCGCGCTCGAAGCCGCTCGGCGCGTGATCACTCGCGATTCCGGTGCGACTGCGGCGCCCGGTCTGTATCTCGCAGCCGAGGTCGAGGCGACTCGGCTCGCGATCATCGGCATGGGCAAGGCAGGCGCCCGCGAGCTCAACTATGTCAGCGATGTCGACGTGATCTTCGTCGCTGAATCTGCCGACGAGACCGTCGTCTCCACGCCACGAGCCCTCGAGATCGCGACACGTCTCGCGATGCTCACGATGCGCATCATCGGCGAGCCCGGTATCGAGCCGCCCCTGTGGGAGGTGGACCCGAACCTCCGGCCCGAAGGTAAAGACGGTGCGCTCGTGCGCACGCTCGAGTCGCACCTGCAGTACTACGAGCGTTGGGCGAAGAACTGGGAGTTCCAGGCCCTCCTGAAAGCCCGTCCACTCGCCGGCGACCACGACCTCGGACGCCGCTACGCCGATGGCGTCGCGCCGAAGGTGTGGACGAGCTCCAGCCGCGAGGGCTTCGTCGAGTCGGTGCAGGCCATGCGCGAGCGGGTCACCCAGCACATCCCGGCCGATGAAGTCGACGTGCAGATCAAGCTCGGGCCCGGCGGCATCCGTGACATCGAGTTCACCGTGCAGTTGCTGCAACTCGTGCATGGCGCGACCGACGACGGCATCCGTCAGGGCGGCACCCTGCCCGCCCTCGCAGCTCTCGCAGAGCGCGGCTACGTCGGGCGAGAGGAGGCCGCGGAGTTCGCCCGCGACTACCGGGTGCTGCGGGTGCTCGAGCACCGCGTGCAGCTCGAACGGCTTCGTCGCACCCACCTCATGCCTCGCGACGAGCATCGGCTCCGAGTACTCGCGCGCGCCTCCGGTCTCGGTCGTACCGCCGGCGAACTCACGACGGTGTGGCAGAGCACCCGTCAACGGGTGCGCGGCCTGCACGAACGCCTCTTCTACCGCCCCCTGCTCTCGGCGGTCGCGGCGTTGCCAGCATCCGGTCTCGGGCTCACGAGCGACCAGGCTGAGGCACGTCTGGCGGCGATCGGTTTCCGCGACCCGCGGGGAGCGCTTGCGCACATCGCCGCGCTCACGACCGGTGTGTCGAGGCGCGCGCAGATCCAGCGGCACTTGATGCCGGTGCTGATCTCCTGGTTCGCCGATGGAACGGACCCCGACTTCGGGCTGTTGTCGTTCCGCCGCCTGAGCGACACCCTCGGCACCACGCACTGGTATCTGCGGCTGCTCCGCGACTCGTCAGACGCTGCGCTCCGATTGACGAGGGTGCTGACCGGCTCCCGCTTCGCGGCAGAGCTGCTCGAGCGCAGCCCCGAGGCGGTCGCCTGGCTCGAAGACATCGACGAGTTGCGCCCTCGGTCGCTCTCGGCGCTCGAAGACGAGACTCGCGCGGTGCTTCGACGGCACGAGCAGCCCGATGCCGCCGCGAAGATCTTCCGTGCCATCCGGCGCCGTGAGGTGCTGCGGCTGGCGCTGTCCGCCATCCTCGACGTCTGCACCGTCGAGGAGCTCGGGCACGGGTTGAGCGACGTGACCGAGAACCACATCGCTGCACTCGTTGCGGCCATCAGGGCTCCCGAGCCCGACGGCATCGAGTTCGCCGTCATCGGCATGGGGCGGTTCGGCGGGCGCGAACTGGGCATCGGCTCGGACGCCGACATCATCTACGTCTATCGGGCGACGGATGCCGCGGCCGACGCCGCGCATTCGCGGGCGCTGCGCATCGTCGCCGAGCTCGTGCGCCTCAGCGAAGACGCGCGCCTGCCGTTCGATCTCGATGCCGATCTGCGCCCTGAGGGACGAAACGGGGTCGTCGCCCGCTCACTCGACGCGTACCGCGCGTACTACGCGAGGTGGTCGCTGACGTGGGAGGCGCAAGCGCTGCTGCGGGCCAGAGGCGTCGCTGGCGACCGTGGGCTGGTCGATGCGTTCACGGAACTCGCCGACACCGTGCGATACCCGGTCTCGATCAGCGAGCACGATGTGCGAGAGGTGAAGCGCATCAAGGCACGCGTCGAGAACGAGCGGCTGCCGCAGGGCGCCGACCCGACCCGGCACCTCAAACTCGGGCGAGGTTCCCTCTCCGACGTGGAGTGGTTCGTGCAGCTCGTGCAACTGCAGCACGCCGCCGAAGTTCCAGCGCTCCGCACGACCTCGACGCTTGACGCTTTGGCGGCCGCCGTCGAGTACGACCTCGTCGAGGCATCCGACGCTGAAACGCTTCGCGCAGCCTGGGTGTTTGCCTCGCGAGCGCGCTCTGCGCTCACCTTGTGGCTCGATCGCACCACTGACGTGCTGCCGGTCGAGCGGTCGCAGCTCGAGGGTGTCGCCCGCATCATGGGCTACCCGCCCGGTTCGGCGACGCAGCTCGAACAGGATTACCTCCACGTCACGCGCCGCGCGCGGGCCGTGTTCGATCGTGGTTTCTACGGCATCGAGGTGCGGCGAGAACCCACCTCCGGGTGAGGTGTTCGGCTTTGCTTCGACCGAACCTGTGAACGGCGAATGGGCCCGCCCCGCCGAAGCGGTGCGGGCCCATTCAGGTCGGATCTGTTGTCTGCTGGTGATGCAGGCACAGATCCTGGGGACAGCAGAGCAGGCTGCAGTTATCTAGACGCCGTAGTAGAGCTCGTACTATTCCGGGGCTATTGGCCGTTGTTGGGGGCGATGGTATCCGCCGGCTGACCAGCGGTTTACGTGTTGACCGGCGGTGTGGGTGTAGGGGTGATCTTGGGACTTTTGCGGACTTCCTGCGGACTACGCCGGGAATTCGGGGCCGCTCGAGTTGTGGTGCGTAGACTTCCTGCCATGAGTGACGGCCTTGCGGCGACGGAACCGGATTGCCCGAACTGTGGCACCCGCTGCGTCAGCGGGCTTGCTGGCATCCCCTACTGCCGCACCTGCAAGATCGCCGCAATCGAGGCCTAGACGGTTGCTTCGCCATCTTGAACGCTCAGGCGCCGGTAGGACGTGACGAACTGGCTCATTCGACGCTCGAACATTCCGATGGTGATCACGTCTGTTGAGGTGCTTTCGAGAATGATCGCGCACATCATTCGCATGGCTGCATTGGCGAGGGGCCGCCGGAGTGCTGCGTCAGTCTCGTGCAGGATCCGAAGATAGCCGCCACCCTTATCGGTGATGATCTCATTGACGAGGTCAATGGTGAGCGCTTGGAACGTTGGCGAGTCAATCGAGGTGAAGCCTCGATGGTTTTCGAACAGAAGATGCGTCACGGATACGTCGTACCCCGTCATCTCTTGGAACTTTTCAGCAGTGATCGCCTCAATCATGACCTCATCCTCTCGCGCTTAACGGCAGAATGGCCCTCCCCGAAGAGAGGGCCATTCGTATCAGTACACGCCGGCGTGTCCGCGCTGCGAGATGCGCGTGTTCTGACGCTCGTTGTGAGCAACGACGACGCCGGCTTCCTGCCGGATGACGGCCTCAATCTCACGACCTCCGACATCGAGGCGCAGCTTGAGACCGTCAAGCGAGGGTGCTGCAACATTCACGACCGGTGACGAATGCTGGGACGCGTACGACGTGGCGTAGCTGCCGTAGTTCTCCCGCCTGAATGTGCCCGAGTTGATCGCGTTCAACATGTCGAGGTGCTTGTTCGTCGCATCAGCGTTCACGACGAACTCACCCGGTGACAGCATTGCGTTGACACGGTCGTCTCGAGGGCCACCGGGACCCTGCACAACACCGTCCTTCCACCATGTCGGCGAACCGCCCGACAGGCGCGGCCAGAACTGCCCGCCGTCAGCGAACCCGCCAGGGCCGCCGTCGTTGCCGACCGTCGTCCGAACCCCCACATTGTTCGTGACGATTGTGATCGTGCGCCCGTTGTTCGAGTAGATGAACTTGTCCAGCGCATTCTGTGCGGCCTGCGTGTCGGCGAGAATCTGAATCTGCTTCTCCGACGGCATCGCGTAGATCTTGTCGGTCAACGCCTGCGCTGCGGTCGCGTTCCCAGTCAACGCGAGAATCTGGTTGTACAGCGCTTCGCGGCCGGCCGCGAGTGAGGCCGTGTAGTTCTTCGTGTTCCCATCAACCGCGAGCTGGGCTGCGGCAGCCGTTTGAGACTTGCCCGCCAGCTCGGCGAACATGGCCGCATTCGCAGCACCCGCAGCCGTCGACTCATCAACCGACGTTGAGAAGCCGTCTACGCCCGCCTGAGCCTGCGCCACGGTCTCCCCGACGCTGGCCATCGCATCCTGGTACGCGGAGTTCGCAGACACCGCATCCTGGCCAACACCGTTCGCCTCGTTGACTGTGTCGATGAGGCCTTGAAGGTTCGACTGCAGCGCAGCCGCACTATCCGCAGCGGTCAGGTAGGCGTCAGCCGCCGTGTCTGTGGACTCCGCGGAACCATCCGCTGCGGCCCGCTGATCCTCAAGGTTCTGAGCGGCACGAGGCAGGGCGTCGGAGATTTCGTTCAGCGCACGAGTGGCATCGCCAGCCCGCACACCAACCCCGGTGAAGAAGTTGCCAATGTTGTTGTTCCCGGCAATCTTCCCTGCGTACTCGTCGTACGCAGCACCGCCCTCGAGGACAGCATCAGTGAGTTCCTTCTGCGAGATCCCAGCGTCCTTCGCCGCGGCAAACACGCCCTTCTCAGCGAGCTGCTTCGCGACGAGCTCACGCGTGTAGGAAGTGATCGCCCCCGTGGACTCGTCAAGCGTCGCCTGCAGGTCAGCGGTCGTTGCGGCTGCGTCAGCTTGCCGGTCAGCCCAGACCGCGAACGCAGCACCCGCGAGCGCCAGCGCACCGGTCACACCGCCAAGGGTGCGGGCCATGCCACCACCGCTCAGGTTCATTGCGGCCATTGCTGCCCGGAACTCGGCAATCTTCGGCACCGCCAAAAGAGCGGCGCCACCCATCAGACCCACCGCACCGACGAGACCCGTCAACGCAAGCCCGCCCGCAAGCACCGGTTCAGGCAACGCGCCGATCTCGGACACAGCCCACGTCGCAGCCTGCGTCAGAGAACGCAGCGAATCATTCGCACCAGAACCCGTCTTAATGAACGTCGTATCGAGCGCACCGCCGAGTTTCTCGACATCACCAGAGAGGTTGTCCAGACGGATCCGGGCAGTCTCAGCCGCATAGCCGGCATCGTTCGTCTGATCGATGTACTTCGCGATGCCGGTAGCGCCCTCGTCGTACAGGACGTTCGCGACACGCAGCGCATCGTTACCGAAGATGGTCGCCAGCGCCGAGTTACGCTGCTCATCACTCAACGACCCGAGCTTCGTCTGAAGTTGACCGGCGATCTCGTCGAACGATTTCATCGCACCGTTCGCGTCATAAAACGAGAGACCGTAATCAGACATCACCGACTGTGCCTTCGCAGTAGGAGCCTGCAACGCAATCAGCGCCGACTTCAGCGACGTACCCGCATCGGAACCCAACAGGCCCGCATCCGCGAACGCCGCCAGAACACCAGTCGTGTCCTCAATCGAATGGCCGGCACCATTCGCCACCAGACCGGCCTGCCCGAGCGCAGCAGACAGGTCGGAGACGTCACCAACGGCCTTACCCGCACCAGCCGACAGCAGGTCAGCGACGTGAGGAAGATCTGAGCCTTCAAGGTTGAACTGCTTCATGGCGGTCGCGGCGATACCCGCAGCCTCAGCCACCTCGAGCCCACCAGCCGCAGCCAGATCCAGGGCACCGTTCAGACCGCCCGAAAGAATCTGCCCAGTCGACAGACCCGCCTTACCAAGCTCCTCGATCGCGTTCGCCGACTCGACAGCCGAGAACACAGTCCGGTCCCCAGCATCCAGCGCCGCATCACGCAAAGCGGACATGTTCGCCGTCGACTCATGCGTCGCAGCCTGAACGTTCGACATCGCAGCATCAAAGGCCGCGAACTTCGCCACAGCCAGACCAACACCCACTGCAGCCATCGCACCGATCGCCAACGATGCGCGACCCACCTGCTGAAAGCCGTTGGCCTGCGCCGCGAGCTTGCCCGCAGCGTTAGACGTCTCGTTGGTCGCCTTCGCGGCCTTATCCATACCGGCTATGTACCCGGCAACCTGCGCCGTTAACGTCACCTTCGTTACTCGATTTGCCACCTATTCATCTGCCTGCCCCCCCACCGGTAGAAATGAAAGACGCCCGCACAATGCGGACGCCGAACTGCCCTGTAGCGCAAACACGCCACCTTGATCACTCGTCGAACTTGACCCCGCACGCAATCAACCGCTCGACCGCGCACCTACCGTCACCGTTCGGCAAACCCATTGCCCGCATCCGCTCATAGTCCGGACCGACAAAGCCATTTGCCAACGGCGGCTTCACCACCCCCGCATCACGCGCCCACCGAAAAGCGGACACCATATGCCGATTCAACGGACCCCACTCCAACTCCGGACCCGACGCCGACAGCCCATGCCGGCGCAACCAAGCGACCGTCGCAGCCTTCGACCGCCACGCATCGTTCGACTCGTCCAACAACTCAGACGGCACGCCACTCACCTCGGCGACCGCAGCCGCTCGCAACCTAGGCACCCGGCGCCTCCCGCTTCGCCCAACGACGCTTCGCAGTCTCCGACGCCGAAGACGCACGAGCAGACTTCATGCCCTCACTCGCCACAGCCCCACCCAGGTTCAACTGCAACACCAGCCGCGCATACGACGCCTGCTGCTGCCGCAACTCAGCAACCGCCGAGTTCAACACCTTCTGACCCTGCGAACCCATGATCATCACACCGTCAACCGCAATTGACGATGACAACCGGTCGATCATGTCCAGAGACCTGCACACCTCAACCAACAGATCCGACTCACGAGCATCGAACTCCATCTCCTCCTGCACTGACTTCCAGAACGCCCCACCACGCTCACCGATCCCATCCGGAACAGCCGGAATCTTGCTGCTTCCACTCATCTCAAACCTCCAAAAAACCGAAGCTCCCTACCGCCCGACATTCTTTTGCCCTCACCGGCGGTGTTGAGCGCCGTGTGATTGGGGGACCCCCGCCCACCCCTTCATCGGTCGATGGGATGCGGGCGGTGGCTTTACGCGCGGGTTCCTCGTTCGATGTGGGCGATGAGGTCGAGCTTCTGTCGCACGAGTTCGTTGCCTGCGTCGTTGAGTGTGTTGCGTTCGTCGTTGTCGGTGCTGTTGCCGAGTGCGTCTTGGGTCAGGCGATCTTGGGTGGTGAGTTCCTCGACGCGCCAGGTCATCGCTACTCGGGTGATCTCCTTGGTTGTCCCGATGGTGAGTGTCTGGCTCGGGTTCGTCAGGGCTTGGCTCACGTTGGGAATGTCGTTGGGGAAGAGTTGCATCTGACGGTAGAAGATGCGGCGGCGGTTGAGTTGGTCGAGTGCTGCGATCTTCTGCTTCACGATCTCGAACGTGTCGAACACTTCCTGCTCGGCTTGTTCTAGTTGCGTGATGATGCTGTCGCCGGCCTTGGGGGCTTCGCGCAGCAGTAGGTCGTGAAGGCGCTGGGTCGCGTCGATGGCTTTGTCGGCCCAGGCTTTCTTCTGGGCGTCGATGGCGGTGCTGTCGAATGTGCTGGGCGGGGCCTTGATCTTCGAGAGGTCGGTGCCGTTCGTGGCTGCGTCCCTGAGTTCTGCGGCGTAGGTGGTGTGCTGCTGTTGGAGCTTCAACTTTCCGTGCTCGATGGTGTCGTCGAGTTTGTCGTGTTCACGGATGGCGTGGCTGAGCAGATCCCATGCGGCCCTGAGTTCAGGGGTTGTGATCATCGACTCGGTTACGGCGGTGGGGCGCATGTGGCGCGGGAACTTGATCATTAGATGTTCTCCTTGGTAGTGGTGTCTTCGGACTCAGGTCGGAAATCGTTTCCGACCGTGAGTTGGGTCATTTGTCTTCCCGTGCCTCGAGGATCGATTCGATCTCGTCGGCTAGTTCGTCGAGTTGGCTTTGGATGTTGCGGAGTGCTTTGCGGAGGCGTCTGACGTGGCGCTCTTGGGTGCGGGACATGTCGCGGTAGAACTCGAGGCGGCTCACGAGCGCACGTCTTTGAGTTGTGGGCAGGTGTCGTCGTGCCGTAGGACTTTCCAGATCCATAGACCTGCGGTGAGTTCGATCTGCCGGATGTTGCCGGTGCAGTCCATGCATGTGCCCCAGCCGCCGGTCTTGCCGATGGTGTCGATCATGTGGTTCGTCCTCTCTTGCGGCCGGCCCAGAATCCACCGTCGGGTCTGCCTTCGATCGCGTATGCCTCGCATGCGGCACGCAGCGGGCAGAGGGTGCAAAGCTCCGTCATCTCGAGGTCTTCGGCAGGTGTCAGCTCATCGGCGACGAAACGGTCATCGCCTGCACAAAGCGGAGCACGCGTACGCAGCAGGGCGGTAAGAGCGATGAACGCTTCCTGCCCCCTCATGACGTCACCGGCGCGGGTGAGTCATCGGTCTCCCGCCTGCAGCGCGCACACGGCCCGTACACGCCACCGCACACGTAGTAAGGGTGACGGGGGCACTCGCCGATACGAGGCGCCGTGCGCGCCGCATCCCTCTCCTGATCGCAAGCGGAACAGCGCGGCTGAAACACTTCTCCGACATGGGACTCGCACCGGACCCCGACGTCGAGTCCGGGCATCATGTCCTACTCCGTAGGAACGGGCACGAGCCGTCGTGCATCACCTGGAGCACGTAAACGCCACCCCCACCGTCAATGAGCCGGCTTTCGCTCAGACAGTCCGGGCATCGATATGCGGCTGCGAGCTCCACAACACGACGATCCACGGCGCTCATGCGTGTACCCCCAAACGGATCTCTTCGAGAGCAGTGTGGGGGCGGTCGCACGGGGTCGGCCAGCCGCAGCCGATGCAGGAGTCAGGGTCGGTGGACCCCCATAGCAACTCGGTGGTGGGATGGGTGGAAGGGGTGGGTTCCGATTCGTTTCCTACAGTTCCCACGGCCGGATGCGGCGTCGAAGGTGTCGCGAAGGTGTCGTAGGTGTCACTCTCACGTGAGCCGACACCTTGGACACCTTGGGTGACTCCTTCGCTTTCGATCACCCAGACCCATCCGGTACCGAACCCCGACTTGCGCGATGCAATCCGCGGCTCCCGGCATCGTTTCCGGCCGTTCTTCATCTCGGTCTCGTTGAACCCTGCGGCCCTGCCCGCCTTCAGCACGGCCGATGCGGGAGCCTCGAGAATGTCGACGCCGTTGAGATAGTCGAGGATGAACGCCTGAGCCGCGTTCCGGTCATCGTGATCGTCGTCGGTCGAGGGGACCCGGTTGATGATGTCGCCGACTGAGAGGTCGGACTCGCCGAGCATCACTACGCGGGCGACGGCGGCAATGTGGCCGTCGTCGGTCTCGACATCGGTGGACTCGAGCGCGAACGCGAGAGACCCTGTTCCATGCTCGGAGTAGTTGCCCTTGTCCTGCGTCATGATCCGCTGGCCGGTCTCTTCATCCGTGGCGAAGAGGAAGACGGATCGTGCGGCGTCACGGAACGCATGTGAGCCGCTCATCTTGTCGGACGCGTTCCCGCCGCCCTTATTGAAATGGCGAACGCAGAGGACAACTGTGCCGGTTGCGTGAGCGATCCGAGCGAGCGAGTCGAGAGTGCGGCGGGTGTCGGCCTCCTTGTTCAGATCGCCGCCCATCGTCGAGCTGATCGGGTCGAAGATGACGAGCCGCGCCCCGGTCTCGATGATCATCGAGCGCACGAGCTCGATATCGCCGGGGAGGTTCGGGGTCACCTCGAGGGTGTCCTGGTCGATGGTCGATTCGATGCCGAGCTTGAAGACCCGATCGAGGTCGGCGCCTGCTGCGACGAGTCTGGGAAGGATGACGGTCTCCCATCGGTCTTCACCCGACCAGATCAGGACAGGTGAAGGCTCCCCGTAGAAGCTCCCTGGCAGGGTGCCGCGGGTGATTTCGCTGGCCATGTGGAACGCGACGCTGCTCTTGCCTTCGCCGCCTCGCCCGGCAAAGACTGAGAGCGTCGCCGTCGGGATCCGGTCTTCCCAGAACCACTGCTGAGCTTCCGTGCGGATGAGTCGCGCGGGTGTGGCGACTGCGGTGCGCTGTTCGTCGGTCATGCGGCCACCTCTCCTAGAAATTCTTGCCAATACTCGTGAGCGCCGGCGTCCATCGCACGGCGCCGCATGTCGCGGATCTGCGGCTCGGAGTAGTGAGCGCGGAGGTACCAGTGATCGGCGGTTCGGTTTGCGCTATCGAGTTGTGGCTGCAGCCAGTCGAGGCATGCGGCCCACCCCGCGGCCCACGCGCCCAACCTGAACTCGTGTCGAGGGTCGGGCGGATACGTGAGCTGCGGGAGGTCATCAAATGCGAATTGGTTAGCCATCGCTACCCCCTTCACTGCTCGGCGTCCGACGCGGCGGTGAGCTGGTCGGGTACGGCGTTCTGCACGGGCACGAAGAAGCCGTCGTTGTCGCCGTCGGCGCCCATGAACCTGTAGATACCGAGGTTGGTGCTCCTGTGCTCCCTGTCGTCATCGCCCCACTCGGCTCCGATCGCGGACCAGTGAGAGGCGCTGGCGCTGTGGCTCACGAATTGCCCGCCCTTGTAGTCGTCGGATGTGGTTACGCTGCGGATCACGTAGGCCAGGGATCCGACCTCGAGACCGTGTGCGAACATCGTGAGCGCGCCGGGTACGTCCTTGATTGCGGCGGTAGCGGCTTCGTTCGCGGCGTCTGCCAGTGCACGGAGGTGGATCACCCGATTCTCGAGGGACTCGTGAGCACCCGACTTGAACATCTTCTCGGGCCGGGTCACGGCCTCGATGGCGTGGTCGAGGTTGCGCACCTCTACGGGCAGGTCGATCCAGAGTGGCTTCTTGGGCTTCTGCGCGGCGCGAGTGGCGGTGGGTGCCTTTACGCTAGACTTGGTGGACATGATCGGTTCCTTTCAGAGGGGTTTCGGTTTCTGCTCCCGTGTGTTCCAGCACTTCGGGAGCATTTTTCTTGAGACGAGCGCGCACCATTCCCTTGCGGGTGACGTGGAACGTCCAGAGTTTGAGGAGCGGTTTCAAGTCCGCTCCGCTGACCCAGATACGTGTTCCGTCTTCGGTTGAGATCATGAGGT
Source organism: Agromyces sp. Y558 (assembly GCF_059445415.1). NCBI lineage: Bacteria > Bacillati > Actinomycetota > Actinomycetes > Micrococcales > Microbacteriaceae > Agromyces > Agromyces sp. Y558. The sequence continues at coordinate 405,991 of NZ_JCAIUH010000003.1, read as the reverse complement.
TTTGGCCCTCAAGCTTGCGAATGACAGCGTCGACCACCGGGTCCGCGTGAGTCAGCGGGTTGTAGCCGGGCGAATGGTCAGCCCCGCGAGTGGTCAACGGATCTATCCGTCGAACGCGGCATCGATGATGCGGTCGATCTCGGCAGCTGACACCACGATGCGACCGCCGATCTTGCCGGTCTTCAGCTGCCCGGTGTGGATTAGCCAGCGAATAGAAGCTTCGGAGCGGCGAAGCTCGGCGGCCACCTCGTTCACGAAATAGAACCGGCGGGTTGCCGACTGGTGCCGGTCTTCGCTCAGTGCGAGTTGGGTAGTCATGCTGTCTCCAAACGTTTACGATGATCCCTCAACACTAATGCATTCCACGACAGCGTGCAACCATCCACGCAATTGTGGAATACTGACAGGCATGACGACACTGCAGGACGAAGAACACTTCGCGCGCCGCATGGCCGAACTCCGCACACAGCGAGGGATGAGCCAGAGCGAACTGGCGCGAAAGATGACTGAGAGGGGCTTTGATACCTACTCGCAGATGACCGTCAGTCGCACAGAGAAGGGGGACCGCCCAATCCGGCTAGGTGAAGCTCGCGTATTGGCAGAGATCCTCGGCAGCCGCATCACCGACATGACACGCGGCCCTTACGCAGCCGAGCTCATCAAAGGTATGGACGCAACACGAGACAGTATGACGCGGGCAATTCTCAAGGTCATGCACACGCTGCAGTGGTACGAGGATCTGACACATGTAGTCGACGATCTACACCTTCGGGTGAGCACGCTCACTGACGAGACGGAAGAAGCAAAGCAAGTCAGACAGGCACTCGCCAATCTCGAGGTGCTGAAGTTCCCAGTGAGTGTCGTGGCTGAATGGGCCGCGCAAGCTGCAATCGAACGCGATATTGGCGATCCCGACCTCCTGGTCACCGACATAGCCTCGATGCGCGCACTGGCGGAGAAGGCCGATGGCGAGCATCCAGCGGCGTCCTGACGGGACGTACCGGGCGCGGTATCGAGGGCCGGACGGTAAGGAATACGCCAAGCACTTCAAGTACAGCCACGGGTCGAAGACGGAACCTCACCTCGGTTCGGCTCAGAAATGGCTTGATGAGGCGACGGCGGCAATGGCTGCAGGTAAGTGGGTTGATCCGCACACGTCGAAGATGACGATGGGGGAGTGGCTCGACAAGTGGGTCGCCGGCTACGCCTCGAACAAGCCTCAGACCGTCGTGCAGGCCAATGTTCATATCAAGGTGATTCGCGAGGAGTTCAAGAATCGGCAACTGCGCACGATCCAGCCGTCGGATGTGAAAACGTGGATGGCTGAACTCTCGGAGAAGTACTCGACGAGCTACACCTATGCGCTGCACGCGCGGCTGAGTCAGATCCTCTCTGACGCGGTGCATGACGGCGTCCTCGCGCGTAACCCGTGCTCACGTAGAACAAGCCCTCCTGCAGCCTCACAGCGGCCTTACGTGGCGACTACGGCTCAGGTCTGGTCACTGCACGAGGCGCTGAAGCCGGCGTACAGGAACATGCTCCTGCTCGGCGCTTTCGCCGGGTTGAGGGTCGCCGAGTGCGCGGCGCTGGAACTTGACGACGTCGACTGGGTGAATGGTGCGGTGACCGTATCGAAGCAGCACGGGAAAGGTGACTTGAAGACTGATCGTTCAGGTGACACGGTCCCGATCCCGCTCGAGTTGGCGACGATGATGCGCGAGAACGTCGGCGAAGTGCATGTGATTCCTGGCGTCTTCGGTCGAGGCGTCGGCCCGTACCAGTTGAATCGTGAGTGGATCGAGGCCCGCAAGAAGGTGGAGGGTCTACCTGAAGGATTCCGGCATCATGATCTTCGGCATTACTTCGCGTCGATGCTGATCGCGGCGGGGCTCGACGTGAAGGTAGTGCAAGCGCGGATGCGTCACGCGTCGGCCACGGTCACCCTGAACACTTACAGCCACCTCTGGCCGGACTCGGACGACAGTTCGCGTGCTGCGGTCGCCGCAGTCTTGAACGCACGAAAGACCCCCCTGAGTGCTGACTCAGAGGGGTCTGTCGAAACTTCTACGGACTAACCGCGGACTAAATGCCCGTTGCGGCCAGTATTCCCGCGGGAAATGGCTAGACGCCGTAGTAGAGCTCGAACTCGAACGGGTGCGGACGCTGGGCCAGCGGCTTCAGCTCCTTCTCGCGCTTGTAGTCGATCCACGTCTCGATGAGCTCCTTGGTGAACACGCCGCCCTCGAGGAGGAAGTCGTGGTCGGCCTCGAGCGCTGCGAGAGCTTCGCCGAGCGAACCGGGAACCTGAGGGATCGACTTGGCCTCCTCGGGCGGGAGCTCGTAGAGGTCCTTGTCGACGGGCTCGTGGGGCTCGATACGGTTCTTGATTCCGTCGAGGCCCGCCATGAGCTGCGCGGCGAAGGCGAGATACGGGTTGCCCGAGGCATCCGGCGCGCGGAACTCGATGCGCTTGGCCTTCGGGTTGGTGCCCGTGATCGGAATGCGGATCGAGGCCGAGCGGTTGCCGGCCGAGTACACGAGGTTCACGGGAGCCTCGAAACCCGGCACCAGGCGGTGGTAGGAGTTCACCGTGGGGTTCGTGAACGCGAGCACTGCGGGCGCGTGCTTGAGCAGACCGCCGATGTACCAGCGTGCGAGGTCGGAGAGCCCGCCGTAGCCGGCCTCATCGTAGAAGAGCGGCTTGCCTTCGCTCCAGAGCGACTGGTGGGTGTGCATGCCCGAGCCGTTGTCACCGAAGAGCGGCTTCGGCATGAACGTCGCCGTCTTGCCCCACTGCTCGGCGGTGTTCTTGACGATGTACTTGAACTTCAGGATGTCGTCGGCCGCGTGCACCATCGTGTCGAAGCGGTAGTTGATCTCGGCCTGGCCGCCCGTGCCGACCTCGTGGTGGCTGCGCTCGAGGATCAGGCCGGCGTCGATGAGCTTCAGGCAGATGTCGTCGCGCAGGTCGGCCTGCTTGTCGACCGGTGACACCGGGAAGTAGCCGCCCTTGTAGGGGGTCTTGTTGGCGAGGTTGCCGCCGTCTTCGGTGCGGCCCGAGTTCCAGGCGCCCTCTTCGGAGTCGACCGAGTAGAAGCTGGAGTGCTGGTTCACTTCGTAGCGCACGTCGTCGAAGACGTAGAACTCGGCCTCGGGGGCGAAGAACGCGGTGTCGGCGATGCCCGTCGAGGCGAGGTACTTCTCGGCCTTCTTCGCGATCTGGCGCGGGTCCTTCGCGTAGATCTCGCCGTTTCGCGGGTTGTAGATGTCGAACACCATGATGAGCGTGCGCTCGGCGCGGAAGGCGTCGACGTACGCGGTCGTCACGTCGGGGATCAGCTGCATGTCCGACTCGTGGATGTTCGCGAATCCGCGGATCGAGGAGCCGTCGAAGAGCTGGCCGACGGTGAAGAACTCCTCATCGACGGTGGATGCCGGGATGTTGAAGTGCTGCTGCACGCCCGGAAGATCGGTGAAGCGGATGTCGAGGAACTTGACATCCGTCTCTTTGATGAACTTGAGAACTTCGGACGAATCACTGAACATGTGACGGAATCTCCAAGGGGCGGGTGGACCGGACGGACTTTCACAGCCGGTATTGACGCTAGCCGGGTGCCGTTTCCCTGCCGTGACCGGAATGTTTCGGCCATGTTACGCCGAGAGCGGCTCGGTAGACTCATCGGGTGCCTGACGCGAAACCCCAGACCTTCGGAGATCTCGAGCCGAACCGGTGGCCGGGAGAACGACTCGGACTTCCGGCCGAAGGCCGAGGCTCAGTCGCCCGCGCAGGCCGGCGCATCGCTGCACTCGCGATCGATTGGGCGACCGCGATGCTCACCGCGTTGCTCTTCACGCCGTACGAATCGTCCGCTTACACGTGGGTGACGACGCTGGCGTTCGCGGCGCTACAGATCGTGTTCATCCCGACACTCGGCGGAAGCATCGGACATCGTCTGCTCGGCATGTACGTCGTGCCGCTCTCGGGCGGTTGGGTCGGCGTCTGGCGTCCGCTCGTGCGCACCGCGCTGCTCCTCCTGGTCGTGCCCGCGCTCATCTGGGACGCCGATCAACGCGGCTTCCACGACAAGCTCGCCGGCACGGTGCTCATCCGGTCTTGAGTGATCCTGACCCGAGCCGCTGAACGTGGTCGAAGAGCGGATCAGCGCATCTTGCCGCGTTGCGGGCGGGCCTTCATCGGGTCGATGCCCTTGGGGATCGGAAGCGAAGTCTGCAGCGAGTTCAGCCGGTTCGAGACGGCGAGTACCTCGGGCTTGGTGAGCGACCGCTTCGTCTTGCGCAGCGCCGCGGGGAGCCGGTGAAGCTCGATCGATCCTTCGTCGTTTCCGACCGAGATGAGGGTGATCGGCACGTTGGGCAGGATTCGTGTCACCTTGCGCTGCTCGTCATCGAGCATGCGCTTCGTGCGAGTGGTCGGGCCTTCGCTGATGAGGGCGACACCGCCGCGGCCGACCGCGCGATAGACCGCGTCCTGCGTCTTGCCGTTCACGGCCACCGGCATCTCGTTGCCCACCCAGCCGCCGCGGAGACCACTGCGGAGCACCGCGCCGACGGCACCGGGCTGACCCTCGATCTGCGAGTATGCGGCGCGTTCGGCGCGACGGCCGAGGATCACGAGCGCGATGAGCAGGCCGGCGAGGACGCCGGCAACGACCCAGAGAGCGATCGTGAGGCCGTTGCCCTCGCCGAGCCAGAGTGCCAGACCGAGGCTGACGAGCACTGGGGCGAGGAAGCCGAGGAGCATGAGCCACTGCGCGGTGGGGTCGTAGCGGCGGGTCATCTGGAAGACCTGCCACATCTGCTTCATGCGGCCGGGCTCCTTCTGAGCCTTCGATGCGTCCTTGGTGCGTGCCATGGTCTCAAGGATACCGGCGCAGCGGGCCGTCTCGGACCGCGATAATCGAGCGGCCCGAGACTTGGATGTCGCGAGCCGACCGCCTGCGCGATTGAGCCCCGCGACGACGAAGTCGAGCATGGTGTTCGTGCCGAGGTCACTCCTCCTCAACACCCGGCGTTCCGCGAGCCGGTCCACCAACGGTGGTCGATCGCGATTCGCACGGTCACTGCAGACGCAGGCTGACTCCATGGTTCGACATGGCAGAGGGGTTCCCGCCGATACGTTGCCCGAAGGGCAGCCGCCACCGTCTTCGACGCTCGCGGGCTATCGCCTGCTGCGCCGCATCGCCTCCGGTGAACGAGCTGATGTGTTCCTCGCCACCGTCGATCGACCTGCCGAAGCCGACAACGCCGAGTCTGCCCCACTGGTAGCCGTGCGGGTGTACGGCGCAGAAGTGCCCGGCGCCTCGATCGCGGCCGAGATCGAGGCGATGTCGACGGATGCCTCGGGCTCACTGCCCGAGCTCTTCGATATCGCCTCCCTCGACGACGGGCGCTGCGCGGTGGCGGTCGAGCGCCTGAGCGGACCCTCAGTGGCTCGGATCATCGGCGAACGAACCCTCACGCCCGGCGAAGCGGTCACGATTCTCGCGCCGATCGTGGTCACCGTCGCCGAGCTCGCGCGGCTCGGTTTCGTGCATACACGGCTCTCACCCGGTGACGTGTTGCTCGATGATCTGGGGCGGCCGCGCCTGATCGGGCTGGGGAGGCTCGAGCGTCTCCCCGCTGCCGCACACGCCCGCACTCCCGTTGTTCGAGCTGGGCACGTCGCCCTCGCTGAGTTCGTCGACGAGGTGATCAATGCGACTCGGCCGTCCGAAGAGCTCGCTCCGGCGGCCGAGCTCTTGCGCACTCGGCTGACGGCGCGGCCCTTCACTCCGTGCGAAGCCGAGCTCGAGCGCGCGCTGTTCGCGGCCGCCGCTCCGACTCCGATCGGCGGTCAGGTCGTTCGCGCCCGCCGCGCAGGTCTGCCGGCGCGGGTGACCGCCCCGCTCGAGCCACGGGCAACGGCGGCAGACCTCGACGACGGCACCCGGGCCGACCATGCCGTGCCCGACCGTCGCAGGGGGCTCCGGACGCTACTCGAGCTGGCACAATTGCCGGGCTTCCTCGCTCGCAATCCAGAAGATGTTCACCGCGGCACCGACCGCGATGGCCAGTCCGGTGGCCGTGGTCGCCTCCGAGACGCCGTGCGGCGTCGTCGGCCGGCGCTCCTCGTCGGCGGGCTCGTCGGCGGGGGAGTACTCGTGCTGTTGCTGACCCTCGTTCCCCCCGCGACGGCCGGCTCCACTGAAGGTCCAATCGCCGGAGGTGGCGCCAGTGCAGTCCCCGAAGCACCCGAGGCAGGTGACGACAGCGATGCCGCGAACGTCGCAGTCGCACCCGGTGCGGACCCATCGGTCGATGACGGGTCGCCGCCATCCGAATCCGACGCGTCGACCGGCGGCGACGTCGTCGCGGCCGCCGTCTCACTGCTCGATCGTCGTGCCGAGTGCTTTGCCGCCCTCGACCTGGCGTGCCTGTCAGGGGTGCTGCAACCGGGATCCGTGAGTGAAGCCGAAGATGCCGCCGACATGGCCGTCGCCCGTGATGGAGGCGGCACCCCGCCTGCATTCGACTCGAGCCGCATCACGGTCATTGCGGAGATGGGCTCGGCGGTATTACTGACCGTTCCGTTTGCCGTCGACGAACGAGAACCGGCCTCGCTCCTCGTGATGAGGGGCGAGGCCGGTTGGCGACTGCGTGAGATCTTCGACTAGATGCCGAGATCGGCTTCGAAGGCTCCTTCTTCGAGGCGGCTCTTGACCGCCGTGAGGAAGCGGGCAGCGTCGGCGCCATCGATGATGCGGTGATCGTACGAGAGCGCCAGGTAGACCATCGAGCGCACGGAGATCGCGTCGGCGCCGTCGGTCGAGACGACGACGGGCCGCTTGACCACGATGCCGGTGCCGAGGATCGCGGACTGGGGCAGGAATACGACGGGTGTGTCGAAGAGCGCCCCGCGTGATCCCGTGTTCGTCAGGGTGAATGTGCCACCCGAGAGCTCGTCGGGCTTCAGCTGGTTGTTGCGCGTCCGGTCTGCGAGATCGGCGATCTGTGCCGCGAGGCCGGCGAGGTCGAGCTCGGCGGAGTCGCGGATGACCGGAGTCAGAAGGCCACGCTCGGTGTCGACCGCGATGCTCATGTTCTCCTGCGCCGGATAGACGATGGTGTCGCCATCGACAGTGGAGTTGATGATCGGGTACGCGCGGAGCGCCTCGGCGGCGGCCATGGCGAAGAACGGCAGGAAGGAGAGCTTGTTGCCGGTCTTGGCGAGGAAATCGCCCTTCACCTTGTCGCGCAGGCGCGCGACACGGGTCACGTCGACCTCGACCACGGTCGTGAGCTGCGCGGTCGACGTCATCGACACGACGGCGCGTTCGGCGACGACCTTGCGCAGTCGCGTCATCGGCACCGTGGTGCCGCGCAACGGCGAGACCTCGAGCGGCTGACGCGTCGCGACCGGTGCTGCGGATGCCGCGGGTGCGGTGTTCGCCGAGATGACATCCTGCTTGCGGATGCGACCGCCGACACCGGTTCCGGTGACACTCGCGAGGTCGACGCCCTGCTCGTTGGCCAACTTGCGCACGATGGGCGTCACGTATCCGGCGGAGCCGGCGTGGGCGCCACCGGTCGGGGCGGTCTCGGGCGCAGGTGCGGCGGACGCCGGGGCGACAGGCGCAGCCTCTGCTGCCGGAGCGGGAGCAGCCGGGGCAACAGGCTCAGCGACAGGAGCAGGAGCAGCCGGGGCTGCCGGCTCAGCGACTGGAGCGGGAGCAACCGGGGCTGCCGGCTCAGCGACAGGAGCAACCGGCTCGGCCGCGGGTGCTGCCGGAGCAGGAGCAACCTGCTCGGCTACAGGGGCAGGGGCCGGAGCAACAGGCACGGCCGCCGGCGCAACCGGCGCTGCCGTGGGCTCCGGGGCAGCGGCGGGTGCTGCTGCTTCGGGGGCGGCCACGGGTGCCTCTGCCTCAGGAGCAGCGGGTGCTGCACCCGACCCGGAACCATCGCCGATGGTCACGAGTGCGGTGCCGACCTCGACGGTCTCGTCCTCTTGGACGAGGATCGCCTCGATGACACCCGCGACGGGTGACGGGATCTCCGTGTCGACCTTGTCGGTCGAGACCTCGAGCAGCGGCTCGTCGACCTCGACACGGTCACCGACATTCTTCAGCCAGCGGGTGACCGTGCCCTCAGTGACACTCTCTCCGAGTGCCGGGAGGCTGACGGATTCGCTCATGCGCTTGTCTCCTTCACAGCGTGGGAACGCTTTCTAGCTTATTGCAGTCGTCGATACGTACGACGGGTTCAGATGGCATGAAGCGGCTTGCCTGCCAGCTTCAGCACGGCCTCGCCGAACGCCTCGCCCTGGGTCGGGTGGGCGTGGATGAACGGGGCGATGTCTTCAGGGTAGGCCTCCCAGTTCACGGCGAGCTGGGCCTCGGCGATCAGCTCGCCGACTCGGCCGCCGATCATGTGCACTCCGACGATCGGTCCGTCGTTGACGCGCACGACCTTGACCGAACCGGTGGTGCCGAGGATGCTGCTCTTGCCGTTGCCTGCGAGGTTGTACTCGTAGGCCGACACCTGGTCGGCGCCGAACTTCTCGGCAGCCTTCGCCTCGGTGTAGCCGACGGAGGCCACCTCGGGCTCGCAGTACGTGATCTTCGGGATGTTGACATCCTCGACGATGATCGGCGAGAGACCCGCGATCTCTTCGGCGATGAAGATGCCCTGCTGGTAGCTGCGGTGCGCGAGTTGGAGGCCGGGCACGATGTCGCCGGCGGCGTAGACACCCGGCACGCTCGTCTCGAGACGATCGTTCGTGATCACGAAACCGCGATCGATCGTGACGCCGGCCTCTTCGTAGCCGAGGTTCTGGGTGACCGGCCCGCGCCCGACGGCGACGAGCAGCAGCTCGGCCTCGTAGGTGGTGCCGTTCTCGAGCGTGACCACGACACCGTCATCGTTCTGGGTCACGCTCTGGAATCGAACGCCGAGCGAGTACTCGATGCCCCGCTTGCGGAAGGCGCGCTCGAGCTGCTTGGAGATCGTCTCCTCTTCGTTGGGTACGAGGTGGGGGAGCGCTTCGATGATGGTCACCTCGGCGCCGAAGGACTTCCACACGCTCGCGAACTCGACGCCGATGACGCCGCCGCCGAGCACGGCGACCTTCTTCGGGATGAAGTCGAGCTCGAGCGCTTGCTCGCTCGTGATGACGCGGCCGTTGATTTCGAGGCCTGGCAGCGAGCGCGAGTACGAACCGGTCGCGAGCACGACGTTCTTGCCGACGTAGCGGTCGTCGCCGACGGCCACCGTGTTGGCGCCGACGAGTCGGCCCACACCGGCGACCACGGGGATGCCGCGGGCCTTCAGCAGGCCCTGCAGGCCCTTGAACTTGCTCGCCACGATGCCCTCGCGATACGCGGAGACCCCGGCGATGTCGATGCCCTCGAATGCGGTCTTCACGCCGTACTTCGCGGACTCCCGCGAAACCTCGGCGACCTCCGCCGAATGCAGCAGGGCCTTCGTCGGGATGCAGCCGCGGTGCAGACATGTGCCGCCGAGTTTGTCCTTCTCGATCACCACGGCCGTGAGGCCGAGTTCAACGGCGCGGATCGCAGCCGCGTAGCCCGCGCTGCCTCCGCCCAGGACGACAATGTCAAAGTTCTGCTCGGACAACCGCAATCTCCCTTGCGCACCAGATCTGCGACACGGACTGTCTCCGGTTGGTTGCCGGGACAGGGTGTATGGGCGACGTTCTCGCCCATATGACCTTACTACTTGGCGGCGAGCCGCTCGCCCAGCCGAACGAGGGTGCGAACCGCGGCGCCGGTGGCGCCCGTGCCGGTGTATCCGTAGCCGCCGCCGGTGTTGTTCGACGGCCCCGCGATGTCGATGTGCGCCCACGGAATGCGTACGTCGGTGCCCTCACGGGTACCCACGAACTCGCGCAGGAACACGCCGGCCAGGAGCATTCCGGGGACCGTCATGCCCAGCTTGGTGTTCGTCAGGTCGGCGACATCCGACTTCAAGTACTGCATGAGATCGCGGGGAAGGGGCATCGGCCAGGTGCGTTCGTCGACCTGCTCCGCTGCGTCGCGCACTTGCTCGACGAGGTCGTCGTCGCCCATGACGCCGGCGATGCGATGACCGAGTGCGACGACCTGCGCGCCAGTGAGCGTCGCGACGTCGACGATCGCGTCGGGCTGCTCTTCGCTCGCCGCGACGAGGCCGTCGGCGAGCACGAGACGGCCCTCGGCGTCGGTGTTGATTACTTCGACGGTCTTGCCGCCGCGGATGCGCAGCACGTCGTTCGGCCGCACCGCAGTCGAGGAAGGCAGGTTCTCGGCGAGGCAGAGCCATCCGGTGATGCGGATCGGCGCCTCGAGTTCGGCCAGTGCCACCATGGCCGCCAGGATCGCCGCGGCCCCGGCCATGTCGGTCTTCATGCCGACCAGCGAGCCCATGGGCTTCAGCGAAATGCCGCCCGAATCGTAGGTGATGCCCTTGCCGACGAGTGCCAGGTGAACGGATGCCCCGACCGGCGCATACTCGAGGCGCACGAGCCGCGGGCCGCGGCTCGACCCCCGGCCCACCGCAAGGATTCCGGAGAAGCCGTCGGCGGCGAGCGCCTCTTCGTCCCATACCCGGGAGGTGATGCCGACGGCAGTTGCCGCCTCCACGGCGATCTCGGCGAGACGCGCCGGGAACAGGTCAGCAGGCGGCATGTTGACGAGGTCTTTGGTGCGTGCAACCGCAGTGACGACCGCGCGCACCCGGTCGATGCCGACCGCGCGCTCATCGAAGGTGGAATGAAGGGTGATCTGCGTCGGGCGCGGCTTCGGGTCGGAGCGGTATTCGCCGTAGCCGTAGGCGCCGAGCGCCGCGCCTTCGAGCAGGGCGGCAGCCTCGTCGGCATCGTCGGTCGGGATGGCGATCGCCACGGAGAGCGGGCCGTTGAGCTGGCGCAGCGCGCTGCCGGCGGCGAGACGGAGGCTCGCGGCATCCGCTCGGTCGCCGATGCCGGCCACGGCCACGATTCGCGGTCCGCCGTCGGGAGCCGGCAGCCGCACGAATTCATCGGGTGCACCGCCGATGTCGAACACGTCGAGAAGCGGTGTCACCCACTCGAATCCGGGCGCGGCGAGGAGCTCTGCGCCCTCTGCGCCCTTGCGTGCGGCGAGCACGACGACGTCGGCGTCGGAAGAGGCTGCGGGAGAGTCGGTCACGGAAAAGGTCGGAACGGGCATGCAGCCGATCGTACGTGTTCGCTCTCGGCATCACGCCGACGGAGCCGATCCGGAGGAGGTCTCCGTCGACCTCAGTAGGCTTGAGGACATGCGCGAACCTCGTTCCCTCTACGAGCTGAACCCCGATGTGGTGGTGCCCTCGGGCCTGCCGCTCGTCGCGGGACTCACGGGCTTCGCCGACGCAGGGGCGGCCGTCGCGCAGACCGCCGAGTACCTGCTCGCAACCCTCGACAGCATGGTCGTGGCGACGTTCGACGCCGACGAGCTGCTCGACTATCGCGCGCGCCGCCCGATCATCCTCTTCGAGGGCGATCACCTGGCCGACTACACGCCGCCGCGACTCAGTCTCGACCTCGCGACCGACGAGCTCGGGCAGCCGTTCCTGCTCCTCACCGGCTACGAGCCCGACTTCCAGTGGAAGCGGTTCAGTGCTGCGGTGCTCGGTCTGATCGAGCAGTTCGAGGTGTCGTCGACGACCTGGATCAATTCGATCCCCATGCCGGTGCCGCACACGCGTGCGATCGGCGTCACGGTCAGCGGCAACCGTGCAGAGCTCATCGAGGCGATGTCGATCTGGCGGCCCACGACGCAGGTGCCCGCGAACGCGCTGCACCTCGTGGAGTACCGACTGCAGGAGCTCGAGCACCCGACGACCGGATTCGTCCTGCTCATCCCGCACTACCTTTCCGACGCCGAATACCCATCGGCGGCGATCGCCGCCCTCGAGGCGATCAGCGCGGCGACCGGCCGCATCTTCCCGACCGATGCGCTCCGCGAACAAGGACGTGAGTTCGTCGCACGCATCGATGAGCAGGTCTCCGAGAACCCTGAACTCTCCAAGCTCGTCGGCACCCTCGAGCAGCGACATGATTCCTACATGGAGGGCACGACGCTGCGCTCACCGCTCACCGACGAAGACGGCGAGCTGCCCTCCGCCGATGAGATCGCGGCCGAGCTCGAGAAGTTCCTCGCGTACCGTCGCACGAACGACGGCGACACGCCGCGCGGGGTCTGAGCGACCAGGGAATTCCGGTCACGTCGCCGACGTTCTCATTACCGAGGGCGCGGGCCGCCAGCATCGGGAGCGATCCGGTGTATCGGTCTGTATAATGGTGATCAGGACCCGTTCTGGTCCGCCGGCGTGACACCCTCGCACCGAACAAGCGGACTTGACATGGGTCCTCGTAGTGTCCGAAAACGACATGATGTCCGAAAACGACCGGCCGAGTGCACGAGCCGCGCCCGAACGGGTACACGCCGCACGACGGTAGGAGAGGTTCAACGAATGGCAACGACGAAAGCCGCGACGAAGGCTGCGAGCGAGGCGGACAAGCCCGCCGTGAAGCGCGCGTCGGCCGCGAAGTCGACCGCCGCGAAGACGACGGCGAAGGCGGCGGCTACGCCTGTGGCGAAGGCGCCGCGCACGGCCACCGCGAAGGCACCGGCCAAGCCGAGAGGCAAGGCCAAGGTCGGCGAAGAAGAGACTGAAGAACTCGAGGCGGTCGATGTCGAGGCCGATGCGGGTGATGATGACGACGCGAAGCCCGTTGCGGTCGAGCCGCACCCCACGGGTGCGCTCGTGCTGCGCGCGGTCGACGACGAAGACGAGGTCCCCGTCTACTCGAGCGCCATCACGGGTGCGACGGCCGACCCCGTCAAGGACTACCTGAAGCAGATCGGCAAGGTCGCGCTCCTGAACGCGGCCGAAGAGGTCGAGCTGGCGATGCGCATCGAGGCGGGCCTGTTCGCCGAAGAAAAGCTCTCGCACATGTCCGATGCCGAGAAGCGTTCGCAACTCGGTCGTGAGCTGCAGTGGGTCGCGAAAGACGGACAGCGCGCGAAGAGTCACCTCCTGGGTGCGAACCTGCGCCTGGTCGTCTCGCTCGCGAAGCGCTACACCGGTCGTGGCATGCAGTTCCTCGACCTCATCCAAGAGGGCAACCTGGGTCTCATCCGTGCGGTCGAGAAGTTCGACTACACCAAGGGATTCAAGTTCTCGACCTACGCGACGTGGTGGATCCGCCAGGCGATCACGCGCGCCATGGCCGACCAGGCACGCACCATCCGCATCCCGGTGCACATGGTCGAGGTCATCAACAAGCTCGCCCGCGTGCAGCGCCAGATGCTGCAAGATCTCGGCCGCGAGCCCACGCCCGAAGAGCTGAGCCGCGAGCTCGACATGACCCCCGAGAAGGTCATCGAGGTGCAGAAGTACGGCCGCGAGCCGATCTCGCTGCACACACCGCTCGGTGAAGACGGCGACAGCGAGTTCGGTGACCTCATCGAAGACACCGAAGCGGTCGTCCCGGCCGACGCGGTCGGCTTCACGATGCTGCAGAAGCAGCTCGAGTCGCTGCTCGACTCGCTCAGCGAGCGCGAGGCCGGCGTCATCCGCATGCGCTTCGGCCTCGGTGACGGCATGCCGAAGACCCTCGACCAGATCGGTGACACGTTCGGAGTCACGCGCGAGCGCATCCGCCAGATCGAGTCGAAGACGATGGCGAAGCTCCGCCACCCCTCGCGCTCGCAGTCGCTCCGCGACTACCTGGAGTAGGCCACCAGTGCGCTACGCCCCGGCGATCCTCGTCGGCAGGCTCACCCGATTCGCCGCCCGGCTGCGCAAGCCCGGCGGCGGATCGGCTGTTCCGGGCCTCGTTGTCAACCGCATCGCGCCCGGCTACCTGAAACGCACGCTCTCGGGGTTTCCGCAAGGACTCGTGGTCGTTTCGGGATCAAGTGGCAAGTCGACGACGACGAAGATGCTCGTCGCGATCCTTCGCGCCCATGGCGTCGACGTGTTCACGAATCCATCGACCGCCAACATCAGTCAGGGGCTGACGTCGGCGCTGCTCGAACAGGCCGACTGGCGTGGGCGGGTACCCGGCGACGTCGCGGTGCTCGAGATGGACGAGGGCCATGGCGCCCTCGTCATGCAGGGTGTCGATGCGCGCGTCGTCACGCTCATGAACGTCATGGTCGACCAGATCGACCGATTCCACGACTCGGAGATGGTCGCGGCGATGCTCGAACGCATCGCAGCACGGGCTGGTGAGGCGGTCATCGTGAACGCCGACGACGCCTACCTCGAGCGCATCGCGAAGCGCGTGCCGCCGAATGTCGCCGTGCATCGCTTCGGGGTCGCACCCGAGGTGCTGGCTGCCGCCCCTCGCGGGCTCGGCTACACCGAGACGAGTGCCGCCCGACTGCCGACCGGCTCGGGCGTGCTCGTCGACTCGGTCGACGGCGCGGCCGCGGTGCTCGACGATGCTGGGTCATCCGTCGCGATCGGACTTCCAGCCCGTGGCATCCACTATGCGGTCGATGCTGCCGCTGCGTACGCGACGGCCAAGGCGGTTCTCACCGACCGGTTCTCGCCCGAGACGGCGTCGAGTGCGCTCAGCGCGATCCCCGCGGTGTTCGGCCGAGGCGAGCGCACACGCGTGCGCGGCCACGAGGTCGAGTTCGTGCTCGTGCAGAACCCCACAAGCTACCAACTCAACGTCGACAGCATTGCGCCGGGCACCGAGCAGGTGTTGTTCGCGATCGGCTCCGACGTGCGCGACCCGTCGTACTTCTGGCCGACGGATGCCTCTTCGCTCGGCCGTGTCTCGATCGTGAGCGGGTCGAAGGCGGCTGAGGCCGCGTTGATGCTCGCATACGACGGCGTCGACATCGACCGCGTCGAGCCCGACCTTTCGCGTGCGCTCGACGACTTCCTCGCGATGCCGGTGCCTGCCGTCGGGGTGAAGACCATCGTCTTCACGGCCGATGCGATGCGCCGCACACGCGCCCATCTCGGACTCGCGGGAGCAGAATGACCCTCACCATCGTCTCGCTGCTGCCCGGGCTGGCGAACACCAACGGCGACGCGGAGAACGCGCGAGTGCTCGCATCCCGGGCGAACTGGGCCGGCGTGGCTGCTCAGGTCGTCGACGTCGAGGGGCCCGCCGACCTGCCCGAGCGGGTCGATGCGGTCGTCCTCGGTTCCGGCAGCGACGCTGCGCTCGATCAGAGCCGAGCTGCGCTCATCACGATGCACGACGAGCTGCGCCGTTGGGGCACCGAAGGTCTGCCCATCCTCTCGATCGGCACCGGATGGGAACTCCTGAGCTGGGGCATCGAGCTGGCCGACGGCCGTACCGTCGAGGGTCTCGGCATCCTTCCTGGCAGGGCCGTGCCTCGAGCCGGCCGAGTCACCGGCGACCTCGTCGTGAAGGTGCCTCGATTGGGAACCCTCGTCGGCTTCGAGAACCACGCCCGCGACTACGTCGGCGCGGAAGGCTCTCCGCTCGGCCGCGTGCAGGCCGGACACGGCAACGGACGTGAGTCGGGTCAAGAGGGCGTGGCCATGGGCAGTGTCTACGGCACTCACCTGCACGGACCGGTGCTCGCGAAGAATCCAGCGTTCGCCGATCATCTGCTCGGCATCATGGCCTCCCGTGCCGGGCTCGAGTACACCCCCGGAGAGCGGGCACGAACCGTCGACGGGTACGCTTCGGCGGCTCGGGCGGCGCAACTCACCGCGGCTGGAGTAGCCGTCCCCGCGTCCTGACGGCGGTGGGCCAGGTCAGCGAGGTCGGATGCGAGCAAGGTCGGACGCTCAGCGCCGAGATGCCGGGAAACGACGAACGCCCCGGTTGACCCGGGGCGTTCGCGAGTTCGTGGCAGTTGTTCGTGTCAGTTGCGGTCGTCAGCCAGCAGCTTGCTCGACTCGTCGTGCCAGCTGTGGGCGATCTGCGAGAGCTTCTCCTGGTGCTTGCGACCGTGGTGGGCGCAGAACAGCAGCTCGCCGCTCGCGACGACGACGCGGATGTACGCCTGCGCGCCGCACGCGTCACATCGATCGAGCGCGGTGAGCTCGTAAGGGGTCTCGAGTTCATCGACCGCACCGGTGGTCTCGGTGTATTGGGTCATGGCTCCTCCTTCGTCGCTCATGCTCGGTGTTCCGTTCATCAATGAAAACACGGGGGAGGCCTGGTTCCTTCCGTTGGGCCGGGCATTTCGCTCAGCGCGTAGCGTCTGACCAGATGTGTCGGTGCGGCTCAGTAAGCTTGACCGACGTGAGCTCCGACTATTCCGCCCGCCATCTCTCCGTGCTCGAAGGCCTCGAGGCCGTGCGCAAGCGCCCCGGCATGTACATCGGCTCGACCGACTCGCGTGGCCTCATGCACTGCCTCTGGGAGATCATCGACAACTCTGTCGACGAGGCGCTCGCAGGCCATGGCACCGACATCGGCGTGACGCTGCACCCCGATGGCAGCGTCGAAGTGCGCGACAGTGCACGCGGCATCCCGGTCGACATCGAACCGAAGACCGGGCTCTCGGGTGTCGAGGTCGTCTTCACGAAGCTGCACGCGGGCGGCAAGTTCGGCTCGGGTTCCTACGCGGCCTCAGGCGGTCTGCACGGCGTCGGCGCCTCCGTCGTCAACGCCCTCTCCGAGCGTCTCGATGTCGAGGTTGATCGTGACGGCAAGACCTGGGCGATGTCGTTCCATCGGGGCGAACCCGGCAACTTCGCCGACGCGGGGGCCCCGTCACCCGACGCCCCGTTCACGCCGTTCGAACAGCGCAGCGAGCTTCGTGTGGTCGGCAAGGTCCGCAAGGGCGTGACCGGCACGCGCATCCGATACTGGGCCGACCGTCAGATCTTCACGAAGGGTGCGGAGTTCCAGACCGAAGAGCTGCTCGGCCGCGCCCGACAGACGGCATTCCTCGTGCCCGGCCTCGCGCTCGACGTCACCGATGAACGCGGCGAGGCACCGCACACCACCTCGTTCCAGTTCGAGGGCGGCATCTCCGAGTTCGTCGAGCACCTGGCGTCCGATGCCCCGCTCACCGATATCTGGCGTCTGACCGGAGTCGGCCACTTCACCGAGACCGTTCCCGTGCTCACCGACGGCGGCGCCATGGTGCCCACCGAGCTGAAGCGCGAGTGCGCGGTCGATATCGCACTGCGATGGGGCACCGGGTACGACACGGTCATCCGTTCGTTCGTGAACATCATCGCGACCCCGAAGGGCGGCACCCATCAGGCGGGCTTCGATCAGGGGCTCCTGAAGTTCCTGCGCCAACAGGTCGAGCAGAACGCGCGACGTCTGAAGGCCGGAAACGACAAGCTCGAGAAAGACGACGTGCTCGCGGGTCTCACCGCAGTCGTCACCGTGCGCCTGCCCGAGCCGCAGTTCGAAGGACAGACGAAGGAGGTGCTCGGCACTCCGGCCGCGCGTGCCATCGTCTCCAGTGTGCTGACGAACGAGCTCGGCGCGCGTTTCACCTCCACGAAGCGCGACGACAAAGCGCAGTCGGCGCTGCTTCTCGACAAGGTCGTGGCCGAGATGAAGTCGCGCATCTCCGCGCGAGCCCACAAAGAGACACAGCGCCGGAAGAACGCGCTCGAGAGCTCCTCGTTGCCCGCGAAGCTCGTCGACTGCCGATCGAACGACGTTGCCCATAGCGAGCTCTTCATCGTCGAGGGCGACTCCGCGCTCGGCACGGCGAAGCTGGCTCGCGACAGCGAGCACCAGGCACTGCTGCCGATTCGCGGCAAGATCTTGAACGTGCAGAAGGCCAGCGTCGCCGACATGCTCGGCAACGCCGAGTGCGCCTCGATCATCCAGGTGATCGGAGCCGGCTCAGGTCGCAGCTTCGATCTCTCGACCGCACGCTACGGCAAGGTCATTCTGATGGCCGACGCCGACGTCGACGGTGCGCACATCCGCACGTTGCTTCTCACGCTCTTCTTCCGCTACATGCGACCGATGATCGAGAACGGCCGCGTTTTCGCCGCGGTGCCGCCGTTGCATCGCGTCGTGGTCATGAATCCGGGCTCGAAGCCCAATGAGACCATCTACACCTACTCCGAGGCCGAGCTGCAGGGGGTGCTCAAGAGGCTCGAGAAGCAGAAGAAGCGGTATCAAGACCCGATCCAGCGCTACAAGGGACTCGGCGAGATGGATGCCGACCAGCTCGCGACGACGACGATGGATCGTCGGCACCGCACCCTCCGCCGTGTCGGCATCGGCGATGCCGAGAACGCCGGACGCGTGTTCGAGCTGCTGATGGGCACCGACGTCGCGCCGCGCAAGGAGTTCATCATCGAGAGCTCCGACACGCTCGAGCGCGACCGCATCGACGCCTGACCGCGCCGAGCGCACGCGCGCTGTCGTCGGCCGCCGTGGGCGGGCACATGCGCTCTTCGGAGCACAAGTGGCTCGCGCTGCGGGCGATTTGCCGGTCAGGCCGACGGCCTGATGTTCTGGTTCAAGCGGAAGACGTTCGAGGGATCGTAGGCATCCTTCACCGCGACGAGCCGTGCAAGGTGCTCCGGACGGTACGCGCGCCGGAGCCCCGCCTCGCCCTCGTCCGAGAGCGCGTTGACGTACGCGCCACTCGCATACGGGGCGAGCGGTGCCGCATACGCGCGCGCGGCTGCGATCCGCCGCTCATCGTCGGCACGGTCCGTCCACTTCGAGGCCGCGACGAACTCGAACGCGGTATCGCGATGCGAAAAGGCGGTTTCGTGTTCGCCGATGTCGGCGATCGCGCCGCCGTACGCCTGGATTTCCACGTTCGGCGGGTCGTCTCCGCCGCGGTCGAGCACGGCGTCGATGGCCTCGTCGCCGAACTCGGCGAAGTAGTGCCCCTTCCAGTAGCGACGCCACGCATACCCTTCGACATCGTCATCGCGTGTCTGCAGCTCGCGGTACGAGAGCGGCGTGATGTCGCGGATCGCAGGCTCGGCGACCGCGGCGATCGCGTTGGTGAACCTGTCGATGTACGCAGCGCCCGAGTCGGGGTCGCCGACCCAGATCGCCCCGAGAGACACGGTATCGGGCCCGAGGATGGCGGTCGACGTCGCCTGGCGCGGGGCATCCGGGCTGAGATCGCGCCAGCGACGCATCGCGTCGCGGGCGCTGCTCGTCGGGTAGTGCAGCTCGGCCGAGATGGCGTGTCCAGACTCACGGTGCAGTGCGAAGACGAACTCGGTGACGATGCCGAAGTTGCCGCCGCCGCCACGGAGACCCCAGTACAGTTCGGGGTGCGATTCGGCGCTGGCGCGCAGTACGTCACCCGCGGCCGTGACGACCTCGAACGCGACCACGTTGTCGCACGCGAGCCCGTGCTGCCGGGCGAGCCACCCCATGCCACCGCCGAGCGCCAGCCCGCCGACGCCGGTGTGCGACACGTTGCCCGCGGTCGTTGCGAGTCCGTGCGTCTGCGTCGCCTCGTCGAGGGTGCCGAGTAGGGCGCCGCCTTGCACATGGGCACGACGGCGCACCGGGTCCACCTGCACGTCGTTCATCAGACGAAGGTCGATCATGAGCCCGTCCTGAGGCACGGCGTGGCCGATGATGCCGTGCCCGCCGCAGCGAACGCCGATCTCGAGCCCGTGTTCGGTGGCGAATCGCACCGCCGCGATCACGTCGGCGGTCTGGGCGCACCGAACGATGTACCTCGGTCGTCGGTCGACCATCGCGTTCCAGACGGAGCGTGCCGCGTCATAGCCGGCATCGCCCGGCTCGAGCACCTCGCCCGTGAACAATGCCTGCAGGCTCGTCGGTGACATCGACTGCTCCATTCGCCGGGGCCGGTGGGGGTGCACATCATGCCCCGCCGATTCCGGCCACGGCCGAATATGCTCCTCGAGCGCCGCGGCGTCAAGGGCGCCGGTCGACGCTGGTCAGCCGATGCGTGACCCGATGGCACCCACGACGGCCGCGAGCGGGACACCCGACCCGTCGCGCTTCGCGCCTCCGTCGGGGAGCTGCTTGGCCGATCCATCGGTGCCGACGGCCAGTGCGGGGGAGCGGCCGACCCAGGCGAGGTGCAGCGCGTCTTCGCCCTTCAGGAAGCGTTGCCCGCGCACACCACCGGTCGAGCGGCCCTTGACCGGGAACTCGGCGAAGTCGCTGACCTTCGCGCTGCCGGGGTCGGTGCCGAGCAGTGTGTCGGTCGTGGCCGCGATCGTGACGACGACCGTCTCGGCTGCTTCGTCTGCGGCGAGGCTCGTGAAGTGAATGACGTGCGCCCCACTGCCAAGGTTGATGCCGGCCATGCCGCCGGCAGCGCAACCTTGCGGGCGAACCGCGGAGGCTGCGAATCGCAGCAACTGGGCATCGGATGCCACGAACACGAGCTCGTCGCTCTCATCGCCCTGCACTGCGCCGATGACCTCGTCGCCCGCCTTGAGCCCGATCACCTCGAACTCCGGCTTGTTGGGGTACGCGCCGGTGGCGACACGCTTGACGACGCCCTGCTTCGTGCCGAGCGCGATCGAGCGGTCGGAGTCGAGTGAGACGATCGCGAGCACCTTCTCGTCACGGTTGGGGAGCGTGAGGTAATCGCCGATCTTCACGCCCGCACCCAGCTGCACCGACGTCGGCGGCAGCATCGGGAGGTCGACGGGCGTGAAGCGGATGAGCCTGCCGAGACTCGTCACGGCGCCGATCTCGGCGCGGCTCGTCGTGTCGAGCGTGGACCGAATGGCATCGTGCTTGCTGCGGCGTGCCGGTGTAGTGATCACCGGCGGGCCGTCGTCGCCGACGGGAAGGTCGACCCGCGCGATGCGCCCGGTCGCTGAGAGGAAGATCCGGCACGGGACATCCGCGACTTCGAGCACCGCGGCGGCGCGCTTCGCGGCCGCGCCCGCGATGCTGGGACGTGCATCGGTGAGCAAGGTGCGTCGCGGTGTGCCGAAGCGCTCGGAGATTTCGGCCAACTCGTCGGAGACGAGAGCTTCGATGCGATGCCGACTCGAGAGCAGGGCCTCGAGCTCGGCGATCTCGGCGCGGAGTTTGTCGCGCTCGGCCTCGAGCTCGATGCGCGAGAACTTCGTGAGTCGCCGAAGCTGCAGTTCGAGGATGTAGTCGGCCTGCACCTGGCTGAGTTCGAAGACCTCGATCAGTCGGGCGCGAGCCGCCGCGGTGTCGTCGCTCGATCGGATCAGCTGGATGACCTCGTCGATGTCGAGGATGGCGATGAGGAGTCCGTCGACCAGGTGCAGGCGCTCGCGCTTGCGGGCGAGTCGGTACTCGGAGCGGCGGGTCACCACCGAGATGCGGTGCGCCACGTAGACCTGCAGGAGTTCGCGGAGCCCGAGGGTCTGCGGGCCGCCGTCGACGAGCGCGACGTTGTTGATGTTGAAGGAGTCTTCGAGCGGTGTGAGCCGGTAGAGCTGTTCGAGCACGGCGTCGGGGCTGAACCCCGTCTTGATGCCGATCACGAGCCGGAGACCGTGCGTACGGTCGGTCAGGTCGGTGACGTCGGAGATGCCGCTGATCTTCTTCGCGTTGACGCCGTCTTTGATCTTCTCGATGACCTTCTCGGGGCCGACGAGGTAGGGCAGCTCGGTGACGATGAGACCGGTCTTGCGAGCAGTGACGGATTCGACACTGACCTTCGCGCGGGTCTTGAAGCTGCCGCGACCCGTGGCATAGGCGTCTTTGATGCCGGCGAGGCCGACGATCGTGCCACCGGTGGGCAGGTCTGGGCCGGGAACGAACTCCATGAGCTCATCGAGCGTCGCGTTGGGATGGGCGATGAGGTGCCTGGCCGCCCCAATCACCTCGATCAGGTTGTGAGGTGCCATGTTCGTGGCCATGCCGACGGCGATGCCGCTCGCACCGTTGACCAGCAGGTTGGGGTATGCGGCGGGCAGCACCTCAGGCTGGGTGAGCTGGTTGTCGTAGTTCGGTACGAAGTCGACGACGTCTTCATCGAGGCCGTCGGTCATCGCGAGGGCGGGGGACGCGAGCCGCGCCTCGGTGTATCGCGGCGCGGCCGGCCCGTCGTCGAGCGAGCCGAAGTTGCCGTGCCCGTCGATCAGCGGCACCCGCAGAGTGAAGGCCTGAGCCATGCGCACGAGTGCGTCGTAGATCGCCGTGTCGCCATGGGGGTGCAACTTGCCCATGACCTCGCCCACGACGCGGGCCGATTTCACGTGCCCGCGGTCGGGTCGCAAGCCCATCTCGGCCATCTGGTAGAGGATGCGCCGCTGCACGGGCTTCAGCCCGTCACGAGCGTCTGGCAGTGCCCGCGAGTAGATGACCGAGTACGCGTATTCGAGGAACGAACCCTGCATCTCGGTGGCGACGTCGACGTCTTCGATTCGCTCGACGATCGTCTCTTCAGCGGGCTGATTCTTGGCTCGGGTCATCCGTCGTCTCTATGGCAAGCGTGCGCACGCGCAGGGAACAGGGGCGCGCCCGGCCTATGCCAGAATGGGCGCGATGTCTGCCATGCTACCCGTGCCCGCCGACACAGCTCCGCGCCTTGCCGGGGTGCTCGGCAGTTCGCTCTCGAGCATGCGCGGGGCAACGAACGACCTCGCTCTGCCGCCGGCGTCGAGCGTCGTCGTCGTGCTCGTCGACGGGTTGGGTGCGTCGAACCTCCAATCCCGCTCGGGGCACGCTCGATTCCTCGCCTCCCGCATGGGAAAGCGCGACATCATCCGCACAGTGTTCCCCTCGACGACGGCCGCGGCCCTCGCGACGTTCACCACGGGCAAGGCGCCGGGCGAGCACGGACTCGTCGGCTATCGAGTGCTCGACGCCGCGCACGACCGCGTCGTCAACCAGCTGAACGGATGGGACGACCGCATGCGCCCCGAGAGTTGGCAACGCGTCCCGACCATCTTCGAGACCGCGCGCGGGGCCGGCGTCGCCAGCTACGCGATCGGCGCTGCGCGTTACGCCGACTCGGGGTTCACGCGCGCCGTGCTCCGCGGGGCGGAGTACCGCCCAGCGGCATCCGTCGCCGACCGCTTCACCGAGGCCGCGCGGCTCATCTCCGCCGGTGAGCCGGCGCTCGTCTACCTCTACGTGCCCGAACTCGACCAGGCCGCGCATTCGCACGGCTGGCAGTCCGACCGGTGGCTCGCCCTGCTGGAAGAACTCGACGCCGAACTCGCGGCATTCGAACGTCGGATGCCTCGAGGCGCGGGTCTCCTCGTCACGGCCGACCACGGGGTCGTCGACGTACCGTCGCACCGGCACGTGTACATCGACGCCGATCCTGACCTTCTCGACGGCGTGCGGCACGTCGGCGGTGAGCCGCGCTGTCTCTCGCTCTACCTGGAGCCCGAGGTCGACGCGAGCTCCCGGGCCCGGCTCCTCGAGTCCTGGCGCACCGCCGAGACGTCTCGCGCCTGGGTGCTGAGCCGCGACGAGGCGATCGACGCCGGACTCTACGGTGTCGTCGACCCCTCGGTGCGCGAGCGTATCGGGGACATCGTCATCGCCGCCCGTGCAGGCATCGCCTACTACGACCGGCGCGAGGCCAACCGGCAGGCCGAGTCGATGATCGGCCAGCACGGTTCGCTCAGTGATGAGGAGACGCGAGTACCGCTCATCCGCGGGGGAGTGTTCACCCGCGCGTGATTCTCTGGCGCGGCGCCCGCGGCCGCGGAGTCACGGGCGTCGCGACCGAACGGCGCCCGCACCGCGGCATCCGCCTCAGGAGGGGTAGTGCCCTCGCTTGACCTGCGGTTTCGGCAGGCGCAGCGGGCGAAGCTGCAGCGCCCGCATCGCGGCGTACCAGCGCACCCGCTCGACCTTGTCGGCACCGAACTTCGCTCCGAGCTTCTTCGTCAGGATGAAGCCGAGCGCGACCGAGTCGATGACCGCGACGAGGAAGAACGCCCAGAGCGAGAGGATGCCGATCGACTGCACCTCGGGGCTCGGCACGAACGTCAGCAGGATGACGGCGAACATCACCGGGATGAGGATCTCGCCGATGCTGAACCGCGCGTCGACATAGTCGCGCACGTACTTCTTCTGCGGGCCGCGGTCGCGAGCCGGCAGGTAGCGCTCGTCGCCGACGGCCATGCCGACCCGGGCGCGCTCTCGCGACTCGGCGGCCTTCGCGCGCGCTTGCTTCGCTGCTTCTTTACGGTCGTTCGGCACGAGCGGCCGCTTACGGGCCGCCTCCTGCTGCGCACGGCTCGGCGTGGGCGCGCCCTTGCCCTTCAGGCGAGCCTGGGTCTCTTCGAGCGTCTCTGCGCTCGGTTCATCGGTGTTGTTCGGCTGCTTGGCCACGGGAGTCCTCGAATCGGTTCCCCTTAAGATTACCGGCATGACCGAGACTTCTCCCGCTTCCGGCGGAACCTCCGACACCCCGACAACGAGCGACGCCTTGCGCGGTGCCGTCGAAGCCGCCTTCCCGACCACCATCGCCGACCTCACGCGACTCGTGAAGATCCCCTCAGTCTCGTGGGCCGCGTTCGATCCGGCCCACGTCGAGGCGAGCGCAGAGGCGGTGGCGGAGCTCGTGCGCGGGCTCGGCGTGTTCGACCTCGTCGAGATCCGGCGTGCGGCGATCGGCGGCAGCGGCGATGCGGATGCCCCGCTCGGCAAGCCTGCGGTCGTGGCACGTCGTGCTGCGCGCAACGGGCGGCCGACCGTGCTGCTCTACGCCCACCACGACGTGC
The DNA here is from genome assembly GCF_059445415.1 of Agromyces sp. Y558. NCBI lineage: Bacteria > Bacillati > Actinomycetota > Actinomycetes > Micrococcales > Microbacteriaceae > Agromyces > Agromyces sp. Y558. Next base: position 381,358 of record NZ_JCAIUH010000003.1, on the reverse strand, counting down.
AGCCACCCGGACAGGACGAGGACTGGGATTCCGCCCCGTTCGAACCGACGCTGCGCGGCGATCGGCTCTACGGGCGCGGTGCCGCAGACGACAAGGCCGGAGTGATGGCCCATGTCGGCGCCATCCGGGCACTGACCGAAGTACTCGGCGCGGATTTCGATCTCGGAATCGCCCTGTTCATCGAGGGGGAGGAGGAGTCCGGGTCGCTCTCGTTCGCCAACTTCCTCCGCGAGAACCGCGACGTGCTCGCGGCCGATGCGATCGTGGTCGCGGACTCCGGCAACTGGGACCTCGAGACGCCGGCGCTCACCGTCGCGCTTCGGGGTGCCGTCGCGTTCCGCCTGCGCGTGTCGACGCTCGCGCACGCATCGCATTCGGGCATGTTCGGCGGTGCGGTGCCCGATGCCATGCTCGCGGCCATCCAGATGCTCGCGACACTGCACGACGCCGACGGATCCGTCGCGGTCGAGGGTCTTACTTCAGCCGATCTCGAGACGCCCGCCTACGACGAGACGCAATTGCGCTCCGAGACGGGCCTCCTCGACGGCGTGACGCCGATCGGACGAGGCGAGATCCTCTCCCGCATCTGGGCGCAGCCCTCGATCACGATCACGGGCATCGATGCGCCGACGGTCGCGAACGCCTCCAACACACTGGTGCCGAGTGTCGCCGTGCGGGTCAGCGCCCGCGTTGCGCCCGGCCAGAGCGATGTGGACGCGCTCGCGGCGATCCGTGGCCACCTCGAGCGTCACGCTCCGTTCGGTGCGCAGCTCGAGTTCGATGCGTTCGAGCTGGGCAACCCCTTCCTCGTCGACACATCTGGCTGGGCGGTCGCCGAGTCCAATGCGGCGATGGCCGAAGCCTGGGGCAAGGAGCCCGTCGAGATCGGCGTCGGCGGCTCCATCCCGTTCATCGCGGAACTCGTCGACGAGTTCCCGTCGGCGCAGATCCTCGTGACCGGTGTCGAGGACCCGGACTCCCGTGCGCACAGCCCGAACGAGTCCCTCCACCTCGGAGTCTTCCAGCGCGCGCTGCTCAGCGAGGCGCTGTTCCTCGCGCGCCTCGACGCGCGCACGGAAGATTCCTGAGAGCGTGCCGGATGCACTCTCCGGTTCGGGAGCTACCATGGAGACAGGTTCCGCGCTTCCTGACGCACCGAGGAGAGACATGAGCGACACGATCATCCAGACCGCGCACGGCGTGAAGCTGAGCGACCCCGCCGCCGACAAGGTGCGCAACCTCCTCGAGCAGGAGGGCCGCGACGATCTCCGCCTCCGGGTCGCCGTGCAACCCGGTGGCTGCTCGGGACTCATTTACCAGCTCTACTTCGACGAGCGTCTCCTCGATGGTGATGCCGTCGTCGATTTCGAGGGCGTGGAGGTCGTCGTCGACAAGATGAGCGTGCCGTACCTCGATGGCGCCTCTATCGACTTCGAAGACACCATCCAGAAGCAGGGTTTCACGATCGACAACCCGAACGCAGAGGGCAGCTGCGCTTGCGGCGACTCGTTCCACTGAGTCGCTGATGTCTACTCCGAAGGGAGGTCGCAAGAGCGGCCTCCCTTCGTCGTTTCCGCCGGTCGAGCGGGAATTCCGTGATTCGGCACGCCCGACACCGCGTTCCGGTGCACACCTCGGGCGTCGAGTCGGAGTAGGCTAGGCAACGATCAACGCGCTTCGCTGTGAAGCGCCTTCGAGTCTCCCGAAAGGTCACCGGTGCGCCACAATCGCCGACTCCGATGGGCTGCTATTCCGATCGCAGCGTCACTCAGCCTCGTACTCGCAGGGTGCACGCAGGCTCAGCTGAACGGATTCCTCCCCGGATTCCTTGAGGGGGAGGCGCCGGTCACGAACCACACCGAGATCGTCTCCGGACTCTGGGTCACCTCGTGGATCGTGCTGCTGATCGTCGGTGTCATCACCTGGGGGCTCACGATCTGGGCAGTCATCGCATACCGTCGCCGCAAGGGTCAGACCGGCCTGCCGGTGCAGTTGCGTTACAACATGCCGATCGAGGTGTTCTACACGATCGTCCCGCTCATCCTGGTGCTCGGATTCTTCGCCTTCACTGCGCGCGATCAGGCCGAGATCGAGCAGCGCTTCGCCGAAGACCAGATCGACGTCCAGGTCGAGGTCATCGCGAAGCAGTGGGCCTGGGACTTCAACTACGTCAAAGAAGACGTGTACTCGCCGGGCATCCAGGGCCAACTCTCCGACGAAGGCCCGAGGGGCTCACTCGTGCAGTCCGAGCTGCCCACCCTCTTCCTGCCGGTCGGTGCGAACGTCGAGATCGAACTCGAGTCGCGCGACGTCATCCACTCGTTCTGGGTCGTCGACTTCCTCTACAAGAAAGACATGTTCCCGGGCAAGACCAACTACATGTCGTTCGTGCCCGAGCGTGAAGGCACCTACGCCGGCAAGTGCGCCGAGCTCTGCGGCGAGTACCACTCGCTCATGCTCTTCAACGTCGAGGTCGTCTCCCAGAGCGAGTACGACGACTACATCGAGTCGCTTCGCGACGCCGGCCAAGAGGGCCAGCTGTCCAACGAGTACGACCGCAACCAGAACCTGCCCGGAACGGGCGCGCCCGAACTGAAAGAGGAGCACTAAGCCGCGATGAGCACCACGACCGCACCGGCTCGCCCCTCAGCGAGCACGCTTCCGTTCGGCTCTTCCAAGGTCGAACACAAGGGCAACATCCTCGTCAAGTGGATCACGTCCACCGACCACAAGGTCATCGGGTACATGTACCTGATCACCGCGTTCATCTACTTCTGCATCGGCGGCGTGATGGCGCTGATCATCAGGGCGCAGCTCTTCGAGCCGGGCCTCGAGATCATCCAGACGCGTGAGCAGTACAACCAGCTCTTTACGATGCACGGCACGATCATGCTGCTCATGTTCGCGACCCCGCTGTTCGCGGGCTTCGCCAACGTGCTCATGCCGCTCCAGATCGGCGCCCCCGACGTGGCGTTCCCGCGACTGAACGCCTTCGCGTACTGGCTCTTCAACTTCGGTTCGCTGATCGCGGTCGCCGGCTTCTTCACCCCGCAGGGCGCTGCGTCCTTCGGATGGTTCGCATATCAACCACTCGCGTCGACGACGTTCTCACCAGGCGTCGGCGGCAACCTCTGGATGGTCGGCCTCGGCCTCTCCGGCTTCGGCACGATCCTCGGGGCGGTGAACTTCATCACCACGATCATCACGATGCGCGCGCCCGGCATGACGATGTTCCGCATGCCGATCTTCACGTGGAACACCCTCGTGACCTCGATCCTCGTGCTCATGGCCTTCCCGGTGCTCGCTGCCGCGATCCTGGCCGCCGCTGCCGACCGCATCTTCGGTGCTCATGTGTTCGATCCAGCCAACGGCGGCGTCATCCTCTGGCAGCACCTCTTCTGGTTCTTCGGCCATCCAGAGGTGTACATCATCGCCCTGCCGTTCTTCGGCATCGTCTCCGAGATCTTCCCGGTGTTCAGTCGAAAGCCGATCTTCGGGTACAAGACCCTCATCTACGCGACGATCGCGATCGCTGCGCTCTCGGTCACGGTGTGGGCGCACCACATGTATGTCACCGGCTCGGTGCTGTTGCCGTTCTTCGCCCTCATGACGATGCTCATCGCCGTGCCGACCGGTGTGAAGATCTTCAACTGGATCGGCACGATGTGGCGAGGCTCGATCACGTTCGAGACGCCGCTCATCTGGTCGCTCGGCTTCCTGATCACGTTCGTCTTCGGTGGCCTCACGGGCGTGATCCTCGCGTCGCCGCCGCTGGACTTCCACGTCTCCGACACGTACTTCGTCGTCGCTCACTTCCACTACGTCGTCTTCGGCACCGTCGTGTTCGCGATGTTCGCCGGCTTCTACTTCTGGTGGCCGAAGTGGACCGGCAAGATGCTGAACGAGACCCTCGGCAAGTGGCATTTCTGGCTGCTGTTCATCGGCTTCCACACGACATTCCTCATCCAGCACTGGCTCGGCGTCGTCGCGATGCCGCGACGGTACTACTCGTACCTGCCGGAAGACAACATCACCTGGATGAACCAGCTGTCGACGATCGGTGCCGGCATCCTGGCCATCTCGATGATCCCGTTCTTCCTGAACGTCTACATCACGGCTCGTCGCGCACCGAAGGTGACCGTCAACGACCCATGGGGTTACGGCGGTTCGCTCGAGTGGGCGACCAGCTGCCCGCCGCCGCGCCACAATTTCACGTCGATCCCGCGGATCCGTTCGGAGCGACCCGCGTTCGACCTGAACCACCCTGAGGCCGGCATCCCCGTCGGCATCGGGCCGGCGAAAGATGCCCCACAGGCGCCCACTTATGACGCCGCGTCGGAGGAGATCAAGTAATGCGCGCGAACGCCAATCTCTTCTGGATCCTCACGGTCTTCCTCCTGCTGGTGGCGGGAACATACACCGGGTGGAGCTGGGCTGACAACGCTTCGCATGGACTCAACTACCCAGAGTGGGCCGGGACCGTCGCCCTCACGCTGACCGCCGTGTTGAGCGCATTCATCGCCTTCTATCTCGGCCGGGTGCACAAGGCGCAGGGAGCGGAGCTTCCAGAAGACCGCCTCGACGCGAACATCGACGACGGCGATGCGGAGCTCGGCTTCTTCAGCCCGTGGAGCTGGTGGCCGATCATGCTGGCCGGCGCCGCCGCGTTGATGTTCCTCGGCCTCGCCATCGGCGTCTGGATCTCGTTCATCGCGGTCGGACTCGGCATTATCAGCCTGGTCGGTTGGGTCTACGAGTACTACCGCGGGAACTTCGCCCGCTAGCATCCGAGAACCAAGCGAATCAGCCCCATGCATCTGGTGCATGGGGTTGTTTTCGTGCTCGTGAGCTCTCCGAGTCAGCCAGCGACCGAACGGCCAGGGGAGGCGTGCTGCGCACGGACGAATGCGATGACATCGACAGAGACCGTCACAGACATCGTTTCGGGGGCGTCGACGTCGCCAGCGGCCGCCCGGTGGTGTGCTGCTGGCCCCATATCCACGAGGAGGCTTCGCGTCGTCGCGTTCGTCGCGAGTGGGTATTCGACCCGCGTCGACGAGAAGGAATCGAATCCGACGTCGGTGAATTGTCCAGTGACTCGTTCCGCCTTGCCTTCGGGAACGTCGAGTGCGGCCCCGAGGCGGCGTAGCTCGACGAAGTGAGACGAGGTCGGGACGACGACGATGAGCGTGCCGCCGACACGCACGATGCGCGCGAATTCAGCGGGGTTTCGGGGTGCGAACACGTTGATCGCAACGTCGGCTGATCCGTCGCGAATCGGGAGCGGGCGCCAGAGATCGAGCACGACGCCTGTCGAGGCAGGTACGGTGCGGATCGCCATGCGCACGGCGGTCGGTGATCTGTCGGCCAGCAGCACCGAAGTCGCGTGCACCGCCTCGGCGAGCTGCCGTGCGTAGTATCCGGTGCCGCAACCGAGGTCGACGATCCGAGATCCTCGACTTGACTCACCCGAAGCGGTGACGGCGGTGTGCACTGGCCGATGCTCGAGCGCCAGCCGACTCGCAGCAACGATGGCGGATGCGATCGGTGCGTACGACCCGGACTCCAGCAGTGAGGCACGCGCCTCGAGCATCGCACGATCGTCGCCGATCGTGCGCGGTGCTCGTGGGGGGAGGAGCGCCACGCTGCCCTGCTTGGAGATATCGAAGCGGTGCCCACTCTCGCAACCGAGCACACCATCCGCGATCGCACCGAGATCGAGGAAACAGTTCGGGCACCGCAGCCAAGTCGAATCGATCGACATGGCGCGGTGCCCGAATCCGTCTACTGGTCTTCTCAGTGGTGGGTCTCGTGCCCGGCCTCGAGCTCGCCCTTCGTGACCGGCGCAATGCGGTCTTCGAAGAACCAGCGCGAGAGTGCCGCGCGCGTGCGCTCACCGAGGGTGATCTTGCCACGAGCGTTCGGGCGGAGCATGAGCGGCTCGTAGGTCTCTTGGCTCACGAGCCTCCAGCGGTCGTACTCGTCGAGCGGCTGATGCACCTCGATGAACTCGCCACCGGGCAGCTTCACGATGCGACCCGACTCGTAGCCGTGCAGCACGATCTCGCGATCCTTCTTCTGCAAGGCGATGCACACGCGCTTCGTGATGAAGTACGCGATGAACGGCCCGATGATCACCACGGCTTGGAGCGCGTGGATCACGCCCTCCATAGTGAGGGAGAAGTGCGTGGCCAGGATGTCCGAGCTCGCCGCAGCCCACAGGCCGGCGTAGAACGTCACGCCTGCCGCACCGATGGCGGTACGCGTGGGAGCGTTCCGCGGACGATCGGCGATGTGGTGCTCCCGCTTGTCGCCCTTCACCCAGGCCTCGATGAACGGGTAGATCAGCACCAGCACGATGAAGATGCCGATGGCGATGAGCGGTACGAGGATGTTGAAGGACCACGTGCGGTCGAGCCAGACGAACTCCCAGCCCGGCGGGATGAGACGAAGAGCACCGTCGGCGAATCCGATGTACCAGTCGGGCTGTGTGCCGGCCGAGACTGGCGACGGATCGTACGGGCCGTAGTTCCAGATCGGGTTGATCGTGAACAGCGCCGCGATGAGGGCGACCACGCCCCAGACGATGAACATGAAGCCGCCGGCCTTCGCCGCGTAGATCGGCAGGATGGGCGGGCCGACGGAGTTGGTCGGCTCGCGACCTGGACCGGCGAACTGCGTGTGCTTGTGGATGAACACGTACACGACGTGAACCGCTATGAGCGCGACGAGGAGTGCCGGCAGCAGCAGGATGTGCAGCGTGTAGAGGCGTCCGACGATGGTGGTCCCGGGGAACTCGCCGCCGAAGAAGAGGAACGAGGCCCACGTGCCAACGAGCGGCATGCCCTTGAGAATGCCGTCGATGATGCGAAGTCCGTTGCCCGAGAGCAGATCGTCGGGCAGCGAGTATCCCGTGAACCCTTCGGCCATCGCGAGGATGAAGAGGATGAAGCCGAACACCCAGTTGATCTCACGAGGCTTACGGAACGCGCCGGTGAAGAACACGCGCAGCATGTGCAGGCCGATGGCGGCCACGAACAGCAGAGCTGCCCAGTGGTGCATCTGGCGAACGAAGAGCCCGCCTCGGATGTCGAATGAGATGTCGAGCGTCGATGCCATCGCCACCGACATCTCGACGCCCTTCAGGGGAACGTACGAGCCGTCGTAGTGCACCTCGGCCATCGACGCCTGAAAGAAGAACGTCAGGAAGGTGCCGGAGACGAGGATGACGATGAAGCTGAAGAGCGCGACCTCGCCGAGGAGGAAGGACCAGTGGTCGGGGAAGGCCTTACGCCCGAGGCCTTTGATCGCGACGGCGATTCCGGTGCGATCATTGACGTACTCGGACGCCGCTGCCGTGAATGAGCGCTTGACGGGCGCGGGCGCGGGCGTTTGCGTCGATGCGGTGGTCAATGGCGCTCCCAGAAGCTCGGGCCGACGGGTTCGGTGAAGTCGCTCTGCGCGATGAGATAGCCCTCGTCATCGATCGCGATCGGAAGCTGAGGAAGGGCTCGCGCCGCCGGGCCGAAGACGACCTCGCAGTTGTTCGACACGTCGAACTGCGACTGGTGGCACGGGCAGAGAAGGTGATGCGTGTGCTGCTCGTACAGCGCGACGGGGCATCCGACGTGCGTGCAGATCTTCGAGTAGGCGACGATGCCGTCGTACGCCCACGATTCACGGCCCGGGGCCGGATGCAGCTCACTCGGCTCGAGCCGCATGAGCAGCACCGCAGCCTTCGCCTTCTCATCGAGTTTGCCGTGCTCGAGATCGTTGAGTCCCTCGGGGATCACGTGGAACGCGCTGCCGATCGTGACGTCGCCGGCCTTGATCGGCACGCCGGAAGGGTCGAGCGCGAGGCGAGTGCCCTTCGCCCACATCGTGTGGCTGAGGAGCTCGACCGGGAGCTGATCCTGTGGCGCCAGCCCGCGGAACAGCACGACCGCCGGCAGCGGGAAGACGAGGAGCGCACCGATGAGGCTGTTCCGGATGACGGAGCGGCGAGAGAAGCCCGACTCCTCGTCGGCCTCGCGGAACACCTCGATGGCGCCCTGCTTCGTGGCCTCGCTCCCACTGATCGGGTGACGGATGTCGATCGACTCGGGGGAGGTCATGAGCGACTTGCCCCAGTGCACCGCGCCGAATCCGAGAGCAAGCAGCGCGAGGGTGGCGCCCAAACCGAAGAACATGTTGTTGAGGCGCACGGCGCCGACATCGTTCGACTCGATGGGGAAGAGGATGTATGCGGCGATGGCCCACACGCTGCCGAGCACCGACAGGTAGAAGAGCGTGTAGACCGTTCGCTGGGCTCGGTTCTCGCGCTTCGGGTTCTCATCGGTGACGCGAGCGCGGTGCGGCTCTAATCCGGGATTCTCGAACCCGTCGTGCGGGATGACCGCTGTGCCGGGCGATCCAGGGAATTCGTGCGCGGCGAGCGACGAGTCGGCAGCGACGAGCTCTTCGCCGCTGTGGTCGTCCTGTGCCATGGTTCTCCTTCTTCAGCTACTTCAGTGCTGGGCGTGCGCTAGTTGGATTTCGCCGTGATCCACACGGTGATCGCGACGATCGCGCCGAGACCGAAGATCCAGATGAACAAGCCCTCTGCGACCGGTCCGAGCGAGCCGAGTTCGATTCCGCCGGGCGAGCGGTTGTCTTGCACGTACTTGAGGTACGTGATCACGTCGCGCTTGTCTTCCGGGGAGATGTTCAGGTCGTTGAAGACCGGCATATTCTGCGGGCCGGTGACCATGGCCTCGTAGATGTGCACGCCCGAGACATCCGTCAGCGGGGGAGCGAACTTGCCCTCGGTGAGCGCGCCACCTGCACCGGCCACGTTGTGGCACATCGCGCAGTTGATGCGGAAGAGTTCTGCGCCGTTGGCTGCATCGCCGCCGCCGTTGGTGAGGTGATCGTCGGGGATGTCTGGTCCAGGGCCCAGGGAGGCGACGTAATAGGCGAGCTGCTTGACCTGATCGTCGGTGAACTGCACGGGCTTCGCCTGCGCCTGCGGGCCCTGCATCTGCATCGGCATGCGCCCGGTGCCGACCTGGAAGTCGACGGAAGCTGCACCGACGCCGACGAGGCTCGGGCCGGTGTCGCTGCCCTGCGCCTCGAGTCCATGGCAGGTGGCGCAGTTGGCCTGGAAGAGCTTCTTGCCCTGTTCGATGGTCTGCTGCGAGTCGGGGTCGATCTCGGCTTGCGCGATGGTGCCGCTGCTGAGGGCCGCGTACGCGCCACCGGTGAAGACGAGGCCGAGCGCGAGGAGGGCGACGGTGGCGAGCGGGTGCCGGCGTCCGGTGCGTCGCTTCTGGCGAGTCATGGGTATCTTCCTGTTCACGGGCATGCTGTGCTGACGCTCCTGATGCGGCTTACTTGAGGACGTAGATGACGAGGAACAGTCCGATCCAGACGACGTCGACGAAGTGCCAGTAGTACGAGACGACGATCGCACTCGTCGCCTCGCGGTGACCGAAGTTCTTGACCGCGAAGACGCGGCCGATCACGAAGAGGAAGGCGAGCAAGCCACCGGTGACGTGCAGGGCATGGAAGCCGGTGGTGATGTAGAACGCCGAGCCGTAGGCGTTGGAGTCGATCGCAATTCCCTCGGAGACGAGGGTGGCGTACTCCCAGACCTGGCCGGCGACGAAGACGGCACCCATCGCGTACGTGAGGAAGAACCACTCGACCATGCCCCACTGCTTGGGCTTCCACCCGGTGGCGTATGGCTGCATGCGCTCCGCGGCGAAAACGCCGAACTGGCACGTGACTGATGACAACACCAGGATCAGCGTGTTCACCAACGCGTACGGCACGTTCAGCCGGCCTGCCTCGAACTCCCAGAGTTCGGGAGATGTCGACCGCAGCGTGAAGTAGATCGCGAAGAGTCCCGCGAAGAACATGACCTCGCTGCCGAGCCAGACGATCGTGCCCACCGCAACGGTGTTCGGTCGTTTGATCAGGGGCGCGTTCGCCTGATAAGTGATTGAGGTGCTCGTCACCATCCCATTATGGCTGAAACGAGGCCTGAGTTTTCGTCATCCGGGGGAGTTGTGTCGACCTGAGGTGGTTAGGCAGACCTAAGTCGAGCTGGGTGACGGCCGCGAATCCGCCGTGAATCCCGCAGATAGGATCGACGCATGCCCGCGCGACAGAACTGGCCAGACATCCTGAATTCCCTGCTCGAGGGCACCGATCTGAGCGTTTCGGATGCCGCGTGGTGCATGGAGCAGGTCATGACGGGCGCAGTCAGCGAAGCGCAACTCGCCGCGTTCCTTGTTGCGCTCCGAGTGAAAGGGGAGACGGTCGACGAGATCGTCGGGTTCCGCGACGCGATCCTCGAACACGCCGTGCCGCTGCCGGTGGATCCGATGGCGCTCGACATCGTCGGCACCGGCGGCGACCGCTTCGGCACGGTCAACGTCTCGACGATGGCATCGATCGTCGCCGCAGCATCCGGAGTGCCCGTCATCAAGCACGGCAACCGGGCGGCGAGTTCGTCCTCCGGATCCTCTGATGTGCTCGCGGCTCTCGGGCTCGACCTCGCGTTGCCCGCCGAACGTGTCGCAGCAGTTCTCGACGAGGCAGGAATCACCTTCGCCTACGCCGCCGCATTCCACCCGGGCTTCCGCCACGCCGGGCGGGTTCGTGCCGAGCTCGGGGTGCCGACGGTGTTCAACTTCCTCGGGCCGCTCGCGAACCCGGCGCGCCCCGAAGCGTCTGCAGTCGGTGTCGCTCACCTCGATCGCGTCCCGCTCATCGTCGGCGTCTTCCAGACCCGCGGCGCGACTGCACTCGTATTCCGTGGCGATGACGGCCTCGACGAGCTGACGACGACCGGGCACAGTCACCTGTGGGAGGTCTCCCTCGGCACGGTCAAGGAGCACGACCTCGACCCGCGCGACCTGGGGATTCCGCGGGCGACGATCGATCAACTCAAGGGCGGCGACGCCGAATACAACGCGGGAGTCGTCAACGAGCTTCTCGCGGGCGGGCGCGGCCCCGTGCGCGACATCGTCGTGCTGAATGCCGCTGCAGGGCTCGTCGCCTTCGATCTCGCGAAGGATCCGGCCCAGGTGCAGCGCGCGATCCTCGATCGCTTCCGCGAAAAGATGGCGGTCGCCGAAGAAACGATCGACAGTGGCGCGGGCACCCGCAAACTCGAACAGTGGATCGCGGCGACGAAGGCCTGAACGAGGCATCCGCCGCCGCGACTGCTCATTTCACGTCGTCGTCGACCCAATCGAAGGTCTTCGTGACGGCCTTCTTCCAGAGTCGGATCTGACGATCGCGCTCAGCGGGATCCATCTTCGGCTCCCAGCGGGAGTCCTCCTGCCAATTGGCGCGGAGCTCGTCGAGGTTCGCCCAGAAGCCGACCGCGAGGCCGGCCGCATAGGCGGCGCCGAGGGCTGTCGTCTCGGCGACTACCGGGCGAACGACCGGAACGCCGAGGATGTCGGCCTGGAACTGCATGAGCGTGTTGTTGGCGATCATGCCGCCGTCGACCTTGAGCTCCGTCAGATCGACGCCCGAATCGGCGTTCACCGCTTCAAGCACCTCGCGGGTCTGGAAGGCCGTCGCCTCGAGCGCTGCGCGGGCGATGTGGCCCTTGTTCACGAAGCGGGTCAGGCCGACGAGTGCGCCGCGCGCGTCAGGTCGCCAGTACGGTGCGAACAGGCCCGAGAACGCCGGCACGAAGTACGCGCCGCCGTTGTCGTCGACCGTGTTCGCCAGCCGCTCCACGTCGGGCGCGCTCGAAATCAGTCCGAGGTTGTCGCGAAGCCACTGGATGAGTGAACCCGTGACCGCGATCGATCCCTCGAGCGCGTAGTGCGGGGCGGCGTCTCCGAGCTTGTAGCCGAGCGTCGTCAACAGCCCGTTCTTGGAGTGGACGATCTCTTCGCCGGTGTTGAAGATCAGGAAGTTGCCCGTGCCATAGGTGTTCTTGGATTCACCGGTGTCGAACGCGGCCTGGCCGAACGTCGCCGCCTGCTGGTCGCCGAGGATCCCGGCGACGGGAACCTCGCGGAGCAGACTCGACGGCTCCGCGATGCCGTAGACCTCGGAGGAGGACTTGATCTCGGGCAGCATCGAGCGCGGCACGCCGAAGGCCGCGAGGATCTCGTCGTCCCACGCGAGGGTCTCGAGGTCCATGAACATCGTGCGCGAGGCGTTCGTGACATCCGTCGCGTGCACACCACCGTCAGGGCCGCCGGTGAGGTTCCAGAGCACCCACGAGTCGGTCGTACCGAAGAGCAGGTCGCCTGCCTCGGCCTTCTCGCGCGCGCCCGGCACGTTCTCGAGGATCCACACGATCTTCGTGCCCGAGAAGTACGTCGCCAGCGGCAGGCCGACCTTCGCCTTGAAGCGCTCGACGCCGCCGTCGGCCGCGAGCCGGTCGACGATCGGCTGCGTGCGGGTGTCCTGCCACACGATCGCGTTGTAGACCGGCTCGCCGGTGTTCTTGTCCCACACCACCGCGGTCTCGCGCTGGTTCGTGATGCCCACCGCCGCGATCTCGTGACGGGTCAGATCGGCCTTGCCGAGGGCCTGCCCGATGACCTCCCGGGTGTTGCGCCAGATCTCGGCAGGGTCGTGCTCGACCCAGCCCGCCTTCGGGAAGATCTGCTCGTGCTCGAGCTGCCCGGTCGAGACGATCGATCCGGCCTTGTCGAAGATGATCGCGCGCGACGAGGTCGTGCCCTGATCGATCGCCAAGATGTAGTCGGCCATTCGGTTCTCTCATTCTGTTCGGCCGGCGGGCGCCGGCGATCGTTCGGATGGATGACGTCGGGGCCGGCCCGACGGGCCGGCCCCGACGCGCTCAGCTGATGAGGGGGAGCAGTGGGATCGCCGCCCATCCGGCGATCAGACCGCCGAGGATCGGTCCGAACACCGGCACCCACGAGTACGACCAATCGCTGCCGCCCTTGCCCTTGATCGGCAGGATCGCGTGCGCGATGCGGGGGCCGAGGTCACGGGCCGGGTTGATCGCGTACCCCGTCGGGCCACCGAGCGAGACGCCGATGGCGATCACGAGAAGCGCCACCGGGAGCGCGCCGAGCGCTGCCAGACCCCCGTCACCCTGGCGTCCGCCGCCGAAAGCGATCACGACGAAGACCAGCACGAAGGTGCCGATCATCTCGGTGACCATGTTCCACGCATAGTTGCGGATGCCGGGGCCGGTCGAGAAGACACCCAGCTTCGACGCCGGCTGCGGCTCCTCGTCGAAGTGCTGCTTGTAGGCGAGCCAGACGAACACGGCACCGATGATGGCCCCGATCAGTTGCGCACCGATGTACGCGGTCACCGAGAGGAAGTCCACCGGCACGGTGAGACCGAGGGCGGCATTTCCGAACTCCGTGGCACCGTTCGCCACGAGACCGAGGGTGACTGCAGGGTTGATGTGCGCGCCCGACGCATACGACACGATGACGCCGGCGAAGACCGCGAGGCCCCAGCCGATCGTCACCATGAGGAACCCGCCGTTGAAGCCCTTCGTCTTGGCGAGGGCGACGTTGGCCACCACCCCGCAGCCGAGGAGCACGAGCATCGCCGTTCCGACGAGCTCGCTGAGGAACAGCACTCCGAGATTGTCCACGTTGACCATCCATCCTTTTCGCTGAGCCCAGTGGGCCACGCCCAGGGGCGGAACACTGCCCACGATACTCAGACCGGCCGCGCCGCGGAATGGGGGTATGAGATTTCACACGGCCTCTTACGGTCGACGGCGCGACGGGCGTAGGTTTGCGATGAGTACTGCGTCGACGTCGATGCACGGCTGCACGGCGTCCGGCAGCTGAGTGGAAGGGATGTCCGTGAAGAAGATCATCAACGATCCGAAGCGGGTCGTCGAAGAGTCGGTCGCGGGGTTCGGGCTCGCCCACGCCGATCTCGTTCGAGTCGAGTTCGATCCGATGTTCGTCGTGCGGGCCGACGCTCCGAGCGTCGGCAAGGTCGGCATCGTGAGCGGCGGCGGCAGTGGGCACGAGCCCCTTCACGCTGGCTTCGTCGGATTCGGCATGCTCGATGCCGCCGTGCCCGGCGCGGTGTTCACATCTCCGACTCCGGATCCGATCCTCGCCGCGACCAAAGCCGTCGACGGGGGAGCGGGCGTACTCCACATCGTGAAGAACTACACGGGTGACGTGCTGAATTTCGAGACCGCTGCAGACCTGGCGTCCGCCGACGGCATCGACGTGCGCGCCGTCATCACCGACGACGACGTCGCCGTCAAGGACTCGCTCTACACGGCGGGCCGGCGCGGGGTAGCCGGCACGGTGCTCGTCGAGAAGATCGCGGGAGCCGCCGCAGAGCGGGGCGACTCCCTCGATGAGGTCGCCGTCATCGCGGAGCGGGTGAACGCGCATGCGCGGTCGATGGGGCTCGCGTTGACGCCCTGCATCGTGCCGCATGCAGGTGAGCCCAGCTTCACGCTCGCCGAAGACGAGATCGAGATCGGCATCGGCATCCACGGCGAGCCAGGGCGGGCGCGCATCAAGCTCGAACCCGCCGACCGACTCGTCGACCGGCTGCTCGAGCCGATCCTCGAAGACCTGCCGTACGAGCGAGGCGAACGCGCGCTGCTGTTCGTGAATGGCATGGGCGGCACCCCGCAGATCGAGCTGTACCTCGCGTACCGACGTGCGGCAGAGGTGCTCGAAGAGCGCGGCATCGAGATCGGCCGGTCGCTCGTCGGAAACTTCATCACGGCGCTCGAGATGCAGGGCATGTCGATCACACTGCTGAAGCTCGACGACGAGATGGTCGAATTGTGGGATGCTCCGGTGCAGACTGCTGCACTGCGGTGGGGACGATGAAAACGGATCGAAGGGGGAATCTCGGTGGGATTGGACATCACCTGGGCTGTGGACTGGGTCAGACGGAGCGCGCAGGTCATCTCGGAGCATCGAGTCGAGCTGATCACGCTCGATCGTGAAATCGGTGATGGCGATCATGGCGAGAACATGGATCGCGGTTTCCAGGCGGTGCTGCCGAAACTCGACGACCTGGCTGCCGGATCAACCCCCGGTGATGTGCTGAAGCTCGTGGCGACGACCCTCATCTCGACGGTCGGCGGAGCCGCCGGCCCGCTCTACGGCACCGCCTACCTGAAGGCAGCGGCAGCGGCAGGCGGTGCGGTCTCACTCGACGGCCCGGCCATCGCCGCGATCCTCGCGGCGGCGCGCGATGGGGTGGTGTCACGCGGCAAGGCGGAGTCGGGCGACAAGACGATGGTGGACGCGTGGACTCCAGCCGTCGACGCAGCGGCTGCCGCGGCCGCAGCCGGCACGGACGCTGCCGGCGTCTTCGCCGCCGCGGCCGACGCTGCCGAGGCCGGTGCGGCGGCGACCGAGCCGCTCATCGCCCGAAAGGGCCGGGCGAGCTATCTCGGCGAACGCTCTGCAGGCCACCGTGACCCGGGCGCCGAATCGAGCGCTCTACTCCTGCGAGCCGCCGCCGACGCGGCTGCGGCTTCAGCGGGGGCGTGAAGTGGGCACTACCGGCAAAGTCGGCATCGTCTTCGTCTCGCATTCGGCCGGCATCGCCGAAGGACTCGTCGAACTCGCCCGGCAGATGGCGCCGACGGCCACGCTCGTCGCGGCGGGCGGCACCGACGACGGTCGCATCGGCACGAGTTTCGATCGTGTGACCGCGGGCATCGCAGAGGCCGACGCCGGCGCGGGCGTCGTGGTGTTGTGCGACTTGGGCTCAGCGATCCTCACGACCGAAACCGCCCTCGATTTCCTCGACGACGAACAGCGGGCGCGCGTACGTATTGCCGACGCACCGCTCGTCGAGGGCGGGGTGGCCGCAGCGGTTGCGGCGGAGTCGGGGGACCCGATCGACGTCGTCATCGCGGCCGCCGAGTCGGCGCGCGGGGCGGCGGGTGCGGGAGCCGCCGAGACGGCCGACGGCGTGCACTCGGCCGAACGAGCGGATGCTGCCGATGACAGCCGGCACGAGGCATCCGGCTATGCCAGAACCATCAGCCTCGTGAATTCCGACGGACTGCACGCCCGGCCCGCGGCGGAACTCGTGAAGCTCGCGAGCACGTTCGCACAGAAGGTCACCGTCAATGGCACCGACGCGAAGAGCCTGCTCGGCATCATGTCGCTCGGGCTCACGAAAGGTGCCCGGGTCGAAATCGCGAGTGAAGACCCCGACGGGCGGGCTGCAGTCGACGCGATCGCCGAGCTCGCCGAATCAGGCTTCGGCGAGGCGTGATGCGCCCGTCGTGCAGTTCAGTTGCCGCCGGCGACCCTGATGTCGGCACCGGAGGTGTACGCCGCGTCGGCTGAGAACAAGTAGGCGACAGCGCCGGCGATCTCATGCGGTTCTCCGGCGCGGCGCATGGGGATCTTGCCGGCACGCTCGTCAGGCGCATTCGGCCGCCCCGCGGCAGCATGGATCTCGGTGCGTGTGGTGCCGGGGGAGACCGTGTTGACCCGTACTCCCACGGGTCCGAACTCCTTCGAAGCACCCGCGGTGAGCGCGTTCAGCGCCGCTTTGCTCATGGCATACGGGATGTACGTGTTCGGCGAACCGGTCGTCGCCGCGCCCGAAGAGATATTCACGATGCATCCGCCCGCCCCGCCGCGGTCGGTCGCCATGTGGGCGATCGCCGCTCTCGTGAGCACGATCGGTGCGAGCACGTTGACCCGGAAGAGCAGCTCGCTCTCTTCGATCGTCGTGTCGAGGAATCCGCCGATGAGGCCGGTGATCCCGGCGTTGTTGACGAGCCCCGTCACTCGACCGAACTCGGCGATGGTCGCGGGCACCACGGTCGCCGCGACATCGAGGTCGGCAAGATCGACCTGCAGCAGGAGCACGCGGGCACCGGATGCAGCGCACCGGCGAGCGATCGCGTCGGCCTCGTCTCGACGCTCGCGGTAGGTGAGCGCGAGGTCGTGACCATCGGCGGCGAGGCGCTCGGCGATCGCTGCACCGATGCCGCGGCTCGCGCCGGTGATGATCGTGACCGGGCGTGTCGTTGCGGCATCCGTCATGTCTTCACCCTATGCGCGCTGGGCCGCGCGAATCCGACGGTGGCGGTGAACGGCGAGCAGGCGTACCATCTGGCCATGGCACGCGACGAGGCGAGCCGCCCCGACGGCAACGCATTCACTCACTTCTTCGACCGTATCGACCGGGCGTTGCTGCCCGCGTTCGGCCCACCGCCGGTGGTGGAAGAGGGGTCGGATCCTCAAATACCCGCCAGCGAGCGGGCGTGTCCGATCTGCGGGCATCCGATGTTCGAGCACGTCATCGACCACTCGACCGCGAATACGGTGCTGGTCTGCCCGACCGATGAGCGCCTGCCCGAACCCGAGGTCGAGGGGCCGTTCAACGAACTCGGCATGCCGGCATCCGGAAAGCGTCTCGAGAAGTTCGCCGAGCGGAATTCGTCGCGCTGAGCGCGCGAGTCGGTTAGGTACCTGTTGGGTCGATCGCGTCGTACCCCGGGTGCACCCCCGGTGCGAGCCCGGCACCGTCGGCGATGCGTTGCAGCATTGCGACGAGTGACTTCCGCTCCGTCGGAGCGAGTACGCCCAGCAGGCCGTCGTCGCACTCGTCGAGGCTTGATTCGATTCGTGGCAACAGGTTCTTCGACGCGTCGGTGAGGTGAACGGCGTGCGCGCGCCGGTCGACGGGATGCCGCCGGCGTTCGACCAATCCACGTTGCTCGAGCTCATCGACCATGCCGACCATCACGTTCCGATGGACCCGCAGCTCCGCAGACAACTGCTGCTGTGTCCGCCATTCGGTGTCGGCGAGGATGCGCAACAGCCCCACCTGTCGGGCGTTGATGCCGAGTGGCACGAGCAGCTCGTCGAATCGCGTGTCGGAGAGGTATCCCAGCTGAGAGAGCAGAAAACTGGGGCGCTCTCGCAGGCTCTGCGGAGGAGTGCGCTTCGCTTCGGACATGGGTTGATGATACATCCCGAGGATTGCATTCTTGTGTGATTGTCACCATGGGTGCATACTTGCATCGAGGAGTAGACACATGGACACGCGCTGGCCGACAACCCGGACATTCGTCGTGACCGGCGGCAACGCCGGCCTGGGCTTCGAATGCGCCCGGTTCATCGGAACCGGCAGCGGC
Organism: Agromyces sp. Y558; assembly: GCF_059445415.1. NCBI lineage: Bacteria > Bacillati > Actinomycetota > Actinomycetes > Micrococcales > Microbacteriaceae > Agromyces > Agromyces sp. Y558. The sequence goes on along the minus strand of NZ_JCAIUH010000003.1, from coordinate 363,255 downwards.
AATCACGTCATCATCGCCGGTCGCGACGCGGAGAAGTGCGCGCTGGCCGTGAACCGCCTGCGGGGGATGGGTTGTTCCGCCGAGGCGTCGACGCTCGATCTCGCTGCGCTCGACTCCGTTCGGAGCTTCGTCGAGACCTACCGGCACGCCGAACGGCCGCCCCTTGCCGGCGTCGTCTGCAACGCTGGCGTGCACAGCGTCGGCGCCGCCGTGAAGACCGCCGACGGCTACGAAGCCACATTCGGGGTCAACCACCTCGGCCACTACCTGCTGACGAGACTCCTGCTGCCGGAAGTCGCTGCTCGCGGTCACATCGTATTCGTCTCCAGCGCGACACACGATCCTGCTGAGAAGACCGGATTCCCGGAGCCGCGCTATCGCAACGCGCGCGAGCTCGCCGGCGACTTCGAGCCGGGCAAGGTCGCCGGCAGACGCCGATACACGACTTCGAAACTGTGCAACATCTACTGTGCGCACGAGCTCTCACGGCGACTCTCCACCTCGACGGACGAACGCCTCCGTTCCATTCGCGTGAGCAGTTTCGATCCTGGTCAGATGCCCGGCACGGGCCTTGCGCGTTCGTATCCACCGCTGTTCCGATTCGGGTGGAAGTACGTGCTTCCGGTCGCGACGCTGGTTCGGCGAAACCATCACCGTCCCGCGACCTCCGGCAGGAGATTGGCGGAGCTCGTCGTGAGCAACGATGTGCCGGGTGACGGGAGGTACTACTCCAACGGGCGCGAGACGCGTTCGTCGAGGCTGTCGTACGACTTGGAGAACGCTGTCGATCTGTGGGAGTCGAGTGCCGCCATGGTCGATCTGCCGCGCGTCGGCGAGCGTCGCCGAGCGACGCCGTCGACAACGCCGATCTGAACGTCGTCGACGGCGCGTCGCACTTGAAGCTCCACGATCTGTCCGTCGGATTCGTCTCGAGCTGGGCGCAGTGGCAGGAGCTGCTTGCGAGCGGGGGACTACTCACCTCGCCACTTCAAATCTATAGCAGTGAGGGGGGCTTGCGGCAAGGCCCCGGGCATGCCGCAGACTGGTCGGCCGAGGCCGGAGTCAGCGGCATAGGGGAGTCAAGCGATGCGTGCATGGTTGTCGAAGAAGGGGTTGTCCGGGGGGTCGTCGAACCGCGAGTGGGACTCGCCGGGCGGCGACGAGGTGCGCTGCGCTACGAAGGCCGGGCAGCATGCGCCGTGTCTCGATCTGGTCGACGCGCACAGCGGTGAAGGGAACCGATGACATGACCCTGACCACAAGCGTGTTCAACCTCCCCGACCGTCTCACAGCCAAGGCCGTCCCACCGCTGATCGTCGACGACGAGCAGCACTTCGCGACGATCGCGGAGAGCCTCGAGCACTCGATCGCCGACGTATCAGACCGTCTCGATGCTGTGCGTAAGGAACCCGGGCGGACGGGGCAGGAGGCGTTGGACCGGGACCTTGAGATCCACCGGCTGACCGCTCGTCTACGTACGCTGCGCCGTTTCGGCCTGGACGTGTGCCTCGGGCGCATGGTGAGCGCGGAGATTCCCGAACCCGTGTACGTCGGACGGCTCGGCCTCACGGACAGTACGGGACACCAGCTGCTCATCGACTGGCGTTCCCCTGCGGCCGAGCCGTTCTTCGGAGCGACGCACGCCGACCCGATGGGTCTGGTGAGTCGCCGGAGATATCGCTGGACACGCGGTCGAATCGTCGATTTTTGGGATGAGGTGTTCACCACGGACGGATTCGAAGGGAACGCCGCGCTCGACGACCAGTCCGCCTTCATCGCCAGCCTCGGCAGCAGCCGGTCCACCCGGATGCGGGACGTGCTCGCCACCATTCAGGCCGATCAGGACGCCATCATCCGCGCGGGATCCCGTGGTGCACTCATCGTCGACGGCGGCCCGGGCACGGGGAAGACCGTCGTCGCCCTGCATCGCACCGCCTACCTCCTCTTCTCCGACCCTCGCCTCGGGCACCGCCGAGGTGGGGTGCTGTTCGTCGGTCCGCATCCGGCCTACCTGGCCTATGTCGCCGACGTCCTTCCCAGCCTCGGAGAGGAGGGCGTACAGATCTGCACCCTGCGGGACCTCGTTCCCGAGGGCGCGGAGGCAACGATCGAAGTCGACCAGCCTGTAGCCCGGCTGAAGGCATCCGCCGATCTGGTGAAGGGGGTCGAGGCGGCGGTCAGGCACTACGAGCGGCCGCCCACCGCGGGAATGGTGATCGAGACCCACTGGTCGGACATCTGGCTGGACGCCGGCGATTGGGCCGAGGCATTCGAGGCGCCGGAACCAGGCACTCCACACAACGAGGCGCGCGATCAGGTGTGGGACGAGCTGCTCACGATCCTGATGGACAACCACGACGACGAGGACGTTTCGGCTGACCTGCTCCGTCGGTCACTCGACGAGAACAACGAACTGCGCTCGACTTTCAACCGAGCGTGGCCGCTGCTCGATGCGGCCGGCGTCGTCGGTGACCTGTGGTCTGTCCCTGCGTACCTGAGGAAGTGCGCCCCATGGCTCGACGACGACGAGATCCAGGCACTGCAGCGCGCAGACGCCCGCGCTTGGACGGTGGCCGATCTACCGCTGCTGGACGCGGCGCGGCAGCGGATCGGCGACCCGAGAGCGTCGCAGCGCAAGCGTCGTGATGCTGCCATCCTCGCCGCCGAGCGTGATGAGATGGCACGGGTGGTCGATCACCTGATCGCGACCGACGACTCCGAGCTCCAGGTGATGTCGATGCTGCGCGGACACGACGCGCAGAACGCGCTGGTCGACGACGCGGTTCTGCCGGCGGTCGATCCAGACGTGCTCGCCGGTCCGTTCGCGCACATCGTCGTCGATGAGGCTCAGGAATTGACGGATGCCGAGTGGCAGATGCTGCTGCTCCGCTGCCCGTCCCGCAGCTTCACCATCGTCGGCGACCGCGCCCAGGCACGACACGGGTTCACGGAGTCCTGGCAGGAGCGGCTCGAACGGATCGGACTCCACCGGATCACCCAGTCGGCCCTGACCATCAACTACCGCACGCCGTCCGAGGTGATGGCGGAAGCCGAGCCGATCATCCGAGCCGTCTTGCCAGACGCCAATGTGCCGACCTCGATTCGCAGCAGCGGCGTCGCAGTCGAGCACGAATCCCTGTCGAACCTGGGCGCGATCCTCAGCAACTGGCTTGCCACGTATGCCGACGGGATCGCGTGCGTCATCGGTACGCGCGAGGTCGATGTCGATGTCGACGCGTTCGGGGCGACGTCCCGAGTCCGGTCACTGACCCCTGAACTTTCGAAGGGACTCGAATTCGATCTCGTCATTCTCATCGACCCGGAGGATTTCGGCACGGGCATCGAAGGAGCGGTCGACCGATATGTCGCGATGACCAGAGCCACCCAGCGACTCGTCATCCTCACGAGTCCCGGTCGACGCTAGCGAGAGGCCCGGCTCAGATTCCTCTGAGCCGGGCCCGTCGTCTCGCGGAGTGGGAGTTAGCTTCCTGCGCGCACTTCGCTTGCAGCGGCCTTGACTGCTGCGTCGAGCTCGGACTTCTTCACCTTGGTCAGCTGCTTGGCAACGTGCTTCTCGGCCTTCAGCTCTACCTTGCCGAGTGCATCTTCGACGTTGCTGGCGCCGGCAACGAGCAGCGCTGCCTGGCCTGAGTCGATGAGATCGCCGATTTCCTTGACATCGGCGCGGGACACACCGCGCCACAGGTGGCCGCTCGCCGCGCCGATCGCGCCACCGACAATCGCAGTTCCAATGATGGCCGGCGGGAAGAGGAGACCAACCACCGCGCCGGCGACTGCCCCGCCCCAACCGCCGTGCCGAGTTGCCATCTCGTCCTTGTTGAGGTGCACCTTTCCTTCGGCGTCCTTCGTAATCACTGCCGCGTCGTAGGTGCCAACGTCGCCTGCATGATGCAACTCCTTGACAATGTCGTAATCGGCCCGAGCGGCAAGTTCGCTCGGGTACGTGCCGATGTAGAGGAAGATTCCGCCGTTGTCAGCCATGTTGATCTCCAATCATTTTGACCCCGATTTCAGAAATGAAGCTTCTTCGTGGACCCCGATTTCAGAATGAGGTTCCTTCATAGAATCACGTTGTAGCCATCACGTCACCCCCTTGCCCCAAGCGTTGGGATGCCGTATGGGCGCCGTTCAGGCCGCTGCCGCGCCGAGAGTCGGGACGAGGAACGCAAGGAAGGGGAACGAAGGCGCTACTCAGCGTCGATCGATTGATCCATGATGTAGATCGTCTGGCCACCGACATCCTTGTAGACGGCGTTGAAGCCACCGGGGATCTCGGAAGGCTCCTCGACGACCTGGAGCGTAGCCGGACGCTTGTCGTGGAAGGCCTGCACGCTCTCGACGACGAACAGCGGCCCACTCGGTGCGCTCGGATCGTTGGCATCGAGCATGAGCTGAACGTCAGTGCCGGGAAGGGTGAGCGCAACCGTCGTGTCACCCTCGCGCCACACCTCTTCGCTGCCGAAGACGTTGCGGTAGAGAGCGATGGAGGCTTCCATGTTCGCAGTGGGAGCGAAGAGGAATTCGAACTTCATGAGGTGTTCCTTTCGTGTCGTAACTGGCATTGCTTCCAGCGTAACGGCATTATGTACATATGCGCGAGTGGATTCCTGTGTCGACCTCCCCGAAGGGGCGGCTGGCGCTGACTGCTGTCCGCGCATTCGGAGCACGGCCGTTCGATGTGGTCACCGTCGGGGAGCTCGCCGCAGATGCCGGGGTGACGACCGGCGCGATCTACCACCACTTCGAGAGCAAGCTCGGTCTCTACACGTTCGTGCGCCGCGATGTCGAGCGTCGACTGCTCGATCGAATGGAGGGGGCTGTCAGCGCCACCGGGGGAGGCCCCGAAGCCGTGAATGCGGCACTACTGGTCGGGTTCGACTTCGCCGTCAGCCACGACTTCGAATGGCTCCTCTGTGAGCCGCCTGCCGGATCGGCGGACGACCCATTGGTGGAACTGCTGACGACGCTCAGCCACCCAGCCCCGCCGCCGATGGGTCGCATGATCGCTGCGGCCTGGAGAGCCGCTCTGCTGGCGGTCGCGGAGGGCGTCGATGCCGATCAGGCACGCAGCGCTCTGACTGCACTGGACATTCGCGTCGACGGGAATGCCGACCGCAGGTGAGCCCTATCGAGGTGTCGCCTGGACAGGGCTCGGCACGCCATTCATTCGCCAGCCATACTGCGAGCATGACCGCATACCCGCCGTAAGGGTTGAGATGCACAACACCATTACATCACTGTGGGATGCATGACGACACGCTTCACGCCAGAGAACCATCAATCGGTTGATTCGAACGCAGGACATGAGCACGCGTGGCGGGTTGAATCCAGGCACATCACGTCTGACGGTGAAGTGCTCTACGTGCAGTGCACCGTCTGCGGGGTGCGACGTGTCGACTTTCGCAACCACGAAGCGGCTCCGACGACCGCACTGAGCGTGGAAACGCGCAGATAGCGGCGCTCAGTCGGCGGCTGAATTCTGGCGCTGACGCCTACGAGGTCGGCAGACGTCGGGGAGGCCCAAGCGACACGAATCGGGACGGCTCGGTAGCATGCAAACTATGTCCATCAAACTTGAGAACGTCGGCATCGCCGTTCGCGACCTCGAAGCAACGATCTCCTTCTTCACCGACCTCGGTCTCACGGTCGTCGGCCGTGACACGGTCAGCGGCGAGTGGACCGACACTGCCGTCGGCCTCGATGGCAACCACGCCAACATCGCGATGCTCCAAACGCCAGACGGTCACGGTCGACTCGAGCTCTTCGAGTACATCCATCCCGAAGCGATCGAGACGACGCCCACTCTTCCCAACGAAATCGGCATGCACCGAGTCGCCTTCTCAGTCGACGACATCGACGAGGCCCTCGAGACAGCCGCGAGGCACGGATACCGTCCGCTTCGCGGCGTGGCGACCTACGAAGACATCTACAAGCTCACGTACCTCCGCGGTCCGAGCGGCATCCTCGTAATGTTCGCCGAAGAGCTGAAGAAGAGCTGAACACGCCGGTGTTCGCGAGATGCAGCATGCTGCATCTCGCGAACTTGGCATCCGCTGATGGATCGGCCCGCGAACGACCGGGTTGGCCCGTCTCCGGCGGTACCAACCTCAATTCTGCATATGCACCTGCTGGCCCTTGATCAGCGGGTATGCAGTCAGCGTGTTTCCGTCGAGGTCTTCCTTGTGCATGTCGACCGCGGTCAGCTGGCTGTTCTCGTAGGTCGTGTAGTAAAAGATTCCCTTGTCGGTGTTGCAGCACGTCGAGTAGATCGTGATCTCGAACTTCCCGGGGGAGACCTCGGCGCATCCCCGCTGCTGTGCCACTGACCCCAGGATGTGGAAGAACTGACTGATCGACTCCGACTCGGAGTCGCCAGACACCGAGTTCATCTTCGTAAAGGCCGCCTTGACGAAGCGAGATGCCGAAGAGAGGTCTCCCGGGAGGCCGATCGCGCCCATTCCCCGGCTGTAGACGTCGAACTGCAGCTCGTCTGAGAAGTTCTTCTCGGGAGGCTTCCTCGACAGGTGCATGTAGTTGTTCAGGTTGAAGGACTGGATGTCGAAGGTCGGGTTGTTGGTGAGCAACCCGATGGGATTGTCGTAGACCTTCAGCCCGTCCTTCACGCTCTCGACCGTGATGGATGCCGTTCGGTCGGAGATGATCCAGTGCAGCGGGGAGAGCGGGAAGGTTTCGCTGAAGTCGATCTTCACGAGGTTCAGCGTGGAAAGGGCCGTCTTCACCTCGTCAACGGTCTCGAATTGGCCGAGGAGCCAAGGGATGAGTTCGAACGGCGTGATATTCGTCTTGCCGTCCGCTTCGGGCTTGTAGTCGGCGTTCTCCACGAAGTTGAGCCCTGCCATGCTGAGGCCCTTCTCGTTCGTCGCGTCGTAGTACAGCGGGTAGCCGTCCGCGATGGTCGCTATCCCGATGATCGCGTGATGCGTGGTGAGCGCAGGCGCCTTGCGGAAGTCGAACGTGAAGTTCCGTGGTGTGACGGTGACGGTCTCGTTGTATGAGAACTCAAGGTCGAGATTGCGCCCGAAGTAGTGATCCCGCGTGGTGTAGCTCAGCCCTGTGCACATGTTGCCCCCGCTTCTCGTGTGTAGGTAGGTGCAACGCTAGCCGGAAGAGGGGCGCGTGACTACCCTCTCGGACACGCACGATCTCTCTGCGAAGCCGTGCCCGCGGGAAGCGCGGTGCCGTCGTCAGGGCGTCTTGAAACGGTGCACGCAAGCATTGGCCAAACTGGATGTGCATCTACTGCAATAGCGCTTCTTGCTGATGGCGAAGTCGCCAACCGACCCACAAAGCTCGGTCACGCTTGAAGCGTCCAGGGCACCAAATCACGTCACGCAGTGACTCGCGTGGGCCGGTATCGCAGCGCGATCGCCCCCGACCGGAACTCATGGCGATCCACGAGCGCGAGCTGGATGCGCTCGCGCAGACCAGCGAGCAACGTCGGCCCGTGTCCGGCAAGCACCGGCTGCACCAGGAACTCGTACTCGTCGATCAGTCCCAGATCTGCCAATGCCAGGGGGAGCGTCACGCCGCCCACCCACAGGCCCTCGCCCGACTCCTGCTTGAGCCGCTGCACCGCTGGCCCCAAGTCGCCTCGCACCGGCTCGGCGTTCCAATCGACCCCGCTCAGCGTGCTCGACACGACGTACTTCTTCGCCCGGTCGATGGTCTCGGCGAACGGGATCTGCGACTCATCCATCCAGTCCGGCCACGTGCCCGTGGCCGGCTTCCGCCACGCCGACTCCATCATCTCGTAGGTCACTCGGCCGAATAGCAGGGCATCGGCTCGCTCCATCTCAGCCGTCCAGTAGCGCATTGACTCCTCGTCCGGGGGGAGCCCCGCCTCGTGATGGCAGCAGCCGTCGAGCGTGACGTTGATCGAGTACCGAAGTGGTCTCATCTCGTTGCTCTCCTTTGATGCGCGGCCCCGAATTCACCGGACGAACTGTCCGTCCGGTTAGGGTTCCGCCTGTGACACGCGAGGCGTGCCAACCTCTGTCTCATGCAGCTCGTGATCAATCCGCGTCGCTCAACGTCCCTCTTTGCGCGCACTCGAGCGACGCCCTCGTCGTCAGGATAAGGGAATCATTGCGACTGAGGTCGGGTTCAAGCCTAAGGAGTGTCGCTCGGCTGGCACCCAGACCGTTGAACAGTATCGAAGGGAATGAGCATGACGACATTGGGAATCATTGGAAGTGGGAACATTGGATCGGCGGTCGCTCGACTCGCCGTTGCGTCGGGTATGAACGTGGTCCTTGCGAACTCCCGCGGACCTGAGTCCCTCCGTGACCTCGTTACCGAGCTCGGACCACTCGCCAAGGCTGGCACAGTCGAAGAAGCGGCCAGCAGCGGAGAGGCGATTGTGCTCTCCATTCCACTACTCGCGATCAAGGACCTACCTGCCGGACTGCTCCGCGACAAACTTGTGCTGGACACTAGCAACTACTACCCGTTCCGCGACGGCCGGGTCACGCAACTCGATACCGAGACCGTGACTGCAAGCGAGCTGGTGCACGGATGGCTCGTGGGAGCCCGCTATGTCAAAGCATTCGGCAATATCCTCGCCCACCACATCCCCCTCCTTTCACGGCCCAGCGGTGCCGCCGACCGCTCCGCCCTCCCCATCGCGTCCGACGACGACGACGAAGCAAAGCGTGAAGCGGCGGCACTCATTGACCGGCTCGGCTTCGACACTGTCGACGCCGGCACGCTCTCCGACAGCTGGAAGTTCGAACCCGAGTCCGAAGGCTTCACACGCATCTACCTCGCGGATTCGAACACTCCCGATGACCAGCTTCTTTCCTCCGAACCCGGCCCGACATCAGCAGATCAGGTCAACGCCGCGTTAGCATCGGCCACTCGTGTGAAGGTCGCCGACCGCGTCTTCTGAGATTCTCGCACTCTCTCTGCGCGATGAGATCGCGGTGTGGGTTGTGCCTCGACGATCATCGCAAGTGGTCAGGTCTACTTGTTTGCCGATCCCTCAACGGGCTAGCGCAGCCCCAGTTGGCGAGCTCGAGCGCGCCACAACATCCTGCGTTCTTTGCAGGTTGTAGATCTACATGTGGTGAAGTCTCTGAACCGAATTTGCACAAAGCTCCGCCGGCGGATCAGGGCAAGCAGTTGGTGTTGTTGATGCCGAGCTGAAACAGGTCCCCTGCCCACAGGAGCCGTGCAATGCCGATGCCGATCGCCGAGGCGATCACGAGGGCAGCGGCAGCGTAGGTGAGACCGCGCCACCGGTAGCTCCTCCATCCGAGTGCCACGAGCGCGATCAGCCCTACGAGGTGAAGGAGGATCAGTGGAATGCCGCCGAAGAGCTCGGCGAACCCTGCCTCGGTCGTGCCAGCTGCGAGCGCCTTGCATTGCTCGGTCTGCGCTTCGAACTGAGCGAAGCCGTACCAAACCCATGCGACTGTGGCTCCCAACGGCCCGAGAGCGGCTACGGTCCAGAAGCCAACCCGCGCTGAATGCGACGAGGTCGTGGGCACCAGCAGCTGAGTCATACCGCGAGGATATCCGTGTTCTGGCATACTGCGACGTCGCCCAACTGACTGTGGAGCTATCGCGTACCCGCCCGCTGCTAGAGGCAGTTTCCGTGCGCCACTGCAGCGAAGCCAACTTTCCCCAAACTGCATGCTGGCCTGGCGAACACTTCGAAGATGGGTGATGGGCTGCTGCCCGCCGACGGAGGGGAGTGGGCGCCGGTTACTACGGCGGAGTCGGGAGCCAAGGTGCTCCATGACATTGACGGGGCGTGTTTCGCGAAACTTGTTGCTACTGAAGGGACAGACGACTTGGCGGCTGAGCGGGACCGCATCGCGTGTGCAGAGGGTTACCTGCTGCCTGATGGGGTGGGGATCGACTCTCCTGACCCGTCACTCCACGAGGTCGGGAACAATCTCCTCGCCGGCGACACACGAGGAATGAGCACCGCCCAGAAGGCGGAACTCGGCGACATCCGTTCCGCGAATCGCCCTGAGTTCGTGACCGGATTGCTCACCCATCAGAGCGAGCCATCGAAGTAGCAGAGGAACAAGAGAAGGCCAGCCCTCCAGCGGCCGGCCTTCTTCTTTCGTCGCCGCGTAGGCAGAGCCACCCGTTCTCACGTAGCCGTGCTTCAAACCGCAGGTAGACATGTGGCGAGGGAGGAAACGTGGTCAACTGTCCGGTTCAGCACCCAACTCTGGTCAAGCCGGGGAAGTGACAGCTGCGGCCGCGCCGTCCCATTGCCCTCCAGCGTGCCATACGGCCGAGCGTGCGCGTTCTCCGGCGATCCCGTCCCGACAGTCCCGCTGATCGTGCCGCACCCACCCGGCCGCTCTACAGTGTGCAGATGATCTCGAAGTTCGCACCGGATCCGATCGCCCCCGTGCTCGAGCGACTCGGCGAGTCCACCGTGCCGACGTTCGTCGCCCTCGCCGTGCTGCTCGCGGGGGCCGTCGTGCTCTTCGCATTGCGCCGCCACGCCGAACCCGACCTGGCCACGAGCGCTCGCTCCGCGGTGGACACGGGAGCGGTGCCGGTACCATCGGCCGGCGAACCCGACCCGGGGGCAGCGCTCGCCGCGACGGAGGCGGTCGGCGCCGCCATGACCGACGCCGGGTTCTCGGTCATGACGGTGCGCAACGCCCTCGACGACATCGCGCGCGTGAACGGCCTCCCGTCGAGCCAGGTCGTGGTGTTCCCGACCGCGCTCCTCGTGTCGGCTCGTGACGAGGGCCAGGAGGGGGAGGAGGGGGAGGAGCGTACCGGTGCCGTCCTCAGCGGCGAGGGCCGCCTGCTCCTCTGCCAGATCGACGAGGTGCAGCGAACCGTGGATGCCGCGCGCACGGGCCTGCTCGACCCCGCCTCGACGATCGCCCGCATCCGCTGGGTGCGCGAGATGAAGCCGCCGTACGGGCGGGTGCTGCGCGTGCTCGGGTACGTACTGCTCAGCGCCGGGCTTTCGGCGATGCTCGGAGCGTCGTGGCTGGGCATCGGCATCGCGGCCGCGCTGGGCGCCGTCGTCGGCACGCTCCTCCTCATCGGCGAGCGGCTGCCGGACCGATACGGCGCCCTCATCACCGTGACCGTGGCGTTCAGCGTCGCGCTCGTCGTGTTCGTGCTGATGCGCGCCGGATTCGGCCCCGGACTCCTGGCCGCGCTGATCGGGCCACTGGTCGTGCTGCTGCCGGGCGTGCTGCTGACGACCGCGGCGCTCGAGCTGTCGACCGGCCAGATGATCGCGGGCGCTGGCCGCCTCGCCGCAGGCGGCATGCAGCTCGTGCTCATCGCGGCGGGCATCGTCAGTGCGGGCGCGCTCGTCGGCGTGCCCGACCTCGAGTTCACCGAGAATCCCGAGGCGCTCGGCCCGGTCGCGCCCTGGGTCGCCGTCGCCGTATTCGGCGTGGGGATCGCCGTGCATCAATGCGCCCCGCCCCGCGCCATGCTCTGGATGATGTTCGTGCTCTACATCGCCTACGCCGCGCAGGTCATCGGCGGCGTTGTGCTCGGCGGCGTGCTGTCGGCCTTCGTCGGTGCTCTCGTCGTCACGCCCGTGACGGCGCTCGTCGCCCGGCAGCCCACCGGCCCGGCCGCGATGGTGAGCTTCATCCCCGCGTTCTGGCTGCTCGTGCCCGGCGCGCTGGGCCTCGTCGGCGTGGCGGAGGTGCTCGGCGGTGACGCCGGTGGCACCGCCTCGCTGATCGCCACGCTCGCGACGATGATCGCGATCTCGCTCGGCGTGCTAGCCGGGTCGATCGTGTCGGATCGGATGCGGCGACCGCCGCTCTGACCGAAGCGGTTCTCGCGTGCCGGTACGGTGGTGACGGCGTTCGCGAGGTACTTGTCGATGTGCGCTTGGCCGAAGGCGGAGACGTTGACGTGCTCCTCCTCGAGCCAGAAGAGAAGCTTGCCGGCTTCGGTGATGCACTGCCGTGCGCACGGCACTCAGGTTGGAATATCCCTGATCAAGTCAGCGAAAGAGGAGGAGAGGCAATCATTGGTGCGCTTTCAACAAAGCGCGGAGTCTGACCTTTGCCCCTTTCTTAAATGGTGAAGTTGCTTCACCGGATTTCCGCAAAGCTCGATCCGCGACGGCCGAGCGAGTGCAGATTCTCTGGCGCGGCATCGTCGGTGAGGTGCCAGTCGGGGGACCTGGATGCAGGCAGCGCAAACCTTGGTCTCGAACGTCGCGCCGGACTATTCGCTCTCGAGTGGACCAGTTTCGGCACTGTTGACGGGGAACAGGATCGGGCTGAGGAGATGGCGACTCCGTGACGCCGATGGTTCATTGCCGATGTGCTTGATGATGACGTCACGGAGCTCACTGATCAGCTGGGCGCGCTCCTCGGAGCTGAGCCAGATCGAGTGCTGGCGGTAGCCCACAAGGTCGGCAGTCGGGTCCGCGTCGGGATCATCGAGGTAGCTGTTGAACTCGGCGATCAGCACCGCAGTCGCGGCGGCGAACGCGCGACGGTGGTCGGCGATGGAAGCTGAGGCGGCGGCGGCCGCGTCGATGACGGAAGCTGCACGGTTGAGGCGATACCGGCGCTCAACAGCGCCGCGCACCCGTTGCTCGCCGTCGACTTCGAGCACGCCGCCGCCGGCGAGCAGTGCGAGGTGGCGGTAGAGCGTGGCCTTGGGCACATCGGCGAGCCCGGCCCGGAGCTCAGTGGCCGTGACCGCGCGCCCTCCCGACATGGCGTGAACGATGCGGAGGCGCACGGGGTGCGTCAAGAGATCGAACGTGGTCACGAATCAATAGTCTCATGGGTTAGATTGGTCTCAGAAATGAGACTGAGTGAGAGGGGCACCATGACTGGAGTCATCCCAAGGATCGAAGCGACCCAACGCCCGCCGCTCGGCGAGCTGTACGAGCTCGGTGGACGCCGCGTGATGCTACACCGCTCCGGGAGCGACGGGCCAGGCGTCATCTTCCTTCCGGGCGCTGGTCTCATCGGCCTCGACTTCCTGAACCTGCATCTTCAGGTTGCGGACATCACGACGAGCGTTCTCTACGACCGTGGCGGCACGGGATGGAGCGACCCCGTCGAACTACCCCGGACCCCGACCGAGGTGGTCAACGAGCTCCGCGCGGTACTCAGCGAGGCCGGTGTTTCTGGGCCATACGTCCTCGTCGGACACTCCCTGGGCGCCTTCTACGCGCGCCGCTACGCGCAGCTCCATCCCGACGAGGTCGCGGGCCTCGTGCTGCTCGACCCGGGCCACGAGGACATCATGTCGTTCATGCCGCCGCAGGCCGCAAAGCTGAACGATCAGATGACCTCGGGCCTTGACGACCTCCCCGACCTGACGGTCCAACAGATGCAGACGGCCCGCGAGCAGTATGCCCAGATCTACTCGGCGTGGGGCGAGGAGGTCCGCGGTCCGCTCATTGAAGAGCACCTCGAATCGTGGCGAACCCAAATCGACGAGACGAAGAACTTCGAGACCGAGGTCTACGACGAGCTGCGCTCAGGCGGCCCTCTTCCCGAGGTTCCTGTGATGGTCCTCACCGCCGGCGGTGTGAACCCCTACTGGGCGAACTTCATGTCCCAAACGGACATGCGCGAGGCGCTTGACGGCGTACGCCGGATGCAAGCAGCGATCGCCGAATCGGTGCCGCGGGGCGAGCAGCGCCTACTCCCGGACGCCTCACATCAGTACCTGCACATCGAGCGCGAAGCCGCAGTGCTCCAAGCCATTCGCGACGTTATCGGACGCTGAGTCCCTGTTCGTGACATGCCGAGTACGTGACGGCTGTGACGGGCCCGGCAATCCCGGTCGACCGGCAACCTGCAATTTCTGCAGATGGGGGATTTACTGATGGTGAAGTTCCACAAAGCTCGCTCCGGCTGAGCCACATTCGGCTGCACCGTGTCCGAGATGTGAAGCCGGTGCTTCGCATCGACACAGCGGGCCATGTGTGAGCCGGCACGTGCGGCGTGCTGTGCGAGTGTCTTGGGGGAGTAGCCCAGCAGGTCGGACAGGGACTCACGTCGATGAGCGCTGCGAGTTGCTTCAGGGTCGTGTTTCGCGTCCGTTGTCAGGGTGGTGAGCCGCTGCTGGAGGGTGGGGACGGAGATATGTTGGCCGGCTCGGTATCCGGGAAAGAGCCATTCGGTACCGGTGTTCGTCGTCAGGCCCTCTCTGTCGTCAAGTTACCGCCAGAACAAAGGCGCGAGAAGTTCGGGGATCTCGCTGGGAATCCCGCCGAGCCGGATGAGCATAACCTCGGGTCGAAGCTCGATGTGTTCGGTGGTGAACCGTCCCGGGTTTCGTGCGGTTTCTTTCTGGCACGTCGTGCATCGCTGGATCAGTGCCGTATGAGGCAAGTCGGGGGAGCGGCCAGTTCGCAACCAACGCGAAGATGTCGTCTACCGATGGTGGAGTTGCTTAACCGGATTTCAACAAAGCTCGCGGGGCTTTCGAAGCGTTTAGGGCACCCCGGATTCTATTGATCGATGCAACGCGAAAGTGACGCGGGCGGGGCATACGGGAATCGCGGCCGGTTGTTGCCCTCGGGCTGCTCCGCTCGAGCGCGAGCACCGCTGGGGGGACCGGCTTTCGGGCGCGTTTCCGACGGGCCTCTGGCAGTATGGGCGGGTGGATGGCAGCGCACCCGGTTCTGGTGCAGACGATGGGTTCCCGTCGGGGATCGATATGCAGGCGGACGATAGCGGGTGATCGGTCGATCCCTGCGGTGGAGACCACTCAGCGCTTACAGCTCTCTCGCGATGATTCTCGCAACCGGACTGACGTTGGGTGTCGTAGCGGTGTTCCTCGCCCGCAATCCAGCGACCGGCGTATGGGCTGTGTTTGCGGTTCCGCTGTACCTACTTGCGTTCTTCCTCGTGACCGAGACCATTGTGCTGGCGTTCCTCGCCGTGCGGGCGACGTTTGCCCGAGAAGCGCTCGCCCGAGTGCTCGCCCTCGCTGCGATCGCAGGGATCGGTGGGATCGCCATCGCGACAATCTTCTGGTGGTGCATCGAGTTCGAGGCGCCTCCGGCCTGGGCTTGGGTGGTATCGGCCCTGGGCTCCGCGACCGTATTCGGATGGTACGCGTGGCGCTATGAACTGGATGACGAGAGCAACGCAACCCTCCGCATCAGAGACCACTGAGGGATCGACTTTCGGGACGACGGTGCTCGAGAGTCGAGTCCGAGAATTCGAGCGGGCACCTCGCAGCGGCCAGTGTAGGAATTGGCCACTTCTCATGGAATCTAGCCCACAGAACCGATGACAAATGCCGCGGAATTCCACGTGGTTCGCCGCTTATGTGCGCCCGGAAACCTCCACCGTCGCCGTCACGCGACCGCGCGCGCTGGCGCTCAGCCGCGCGAACGCGCTCTCCGCGCCTCCGAGGAGCGAACCACCCTCGCGCACGGCCTGCTGCCACGCGTCGAGCACGTCGTGGCGGTCCATCGCCATGACCGCCTCCCACGGATCGTCCTCCTCGATGGGAACGTTGCCCATGCCCCATCGCGCCGCCTCGTACAAGAGCGGGATCGCCGCGATGCCGCTCTCCGTCGCCGAGTAGGTGACCTTGCGGGCATCCGTCTCGCTCGGGGTGCGCACGATGATTCCGCTGCGCTCGAGTCGGGCGAGGCGGTCGGCGAGCACGCTCGGACCGATGCGCTCCTCGGACCGAAGGAACTCCCCGAAGGTGTGCTTGCCGAGTGTGAGCAGGTCGCGCATGATCAGCAGCGACCAGCTGTCGCCGAAGGTCTCCACGGTGAAGTTGGTGGGGCAGGTCGACCGCCCTTCAGCTCGCTTCATGCGTCGAGTCTACGGCATTGACTTTGATCATCGTAGTGATCTACGCTTCGATCATCGAAGTGAAACATATGCCGCGGCGGCGGCCTGCAGCGGAGGAGCCACGATGAACGACACGACCCAGCACGAGACGCACGATCTCGTCGTGAACCGCGACATCCCCGCCCCCATCGAGGCGGCCTGGAAGTCGTGGACCGAACCCGACCGCGTGCTTCGCTGGTGGGGCCCGAACGGCTTCACCTGCACGGTCGCCGAGCTCGACGTGCGCGTCGGCGGCACGTCCCTTGTGTGCATGAGCGCCCCCGACTGGGGGTTCCGGGCGCTGTACAGCACCTGGGCGTACACGCTCGTCGACGCACCGCACCGCCTCGAGTTCATCCACAACATCGCCGACGAGCACGGCGCCGCGATCGACCCCGCGACCATCGGGGCCGCGGGCATCCCGCGCGACGTGCGGCACGTCATCACGTTCGAGTCGATCGGCGACGACGCGACTCGACTCACCGTCACCGAACTCGGCTACATCGACCCCGAGCAGCTCGCGCTCTCGAAGAAGGGCCTCGAGGAGTCCCTCGACAAGCTCGTCGCGATCTACGTGTGAGCCCAGCCGCCCCGGACGTCCCCGCATCCCCGAGGCCGCGCGCACCGCGCTGCCTCGCTCCTCGACTTGCGCCTCCGCCCGTCGTACGGTTGAGGCATGGACTGCGCCGTCGCGGTGATCGCCGAATGGATGCCGCTGCAGCGGTGATTCGGCGGCAAGGGTCACGCGCCATAGCTCCGCCTCGTGGGCGCGTTCGAGCGGTCGACCGTCGAAGAGCGCACCTGGTTCCCCATAGCGGGGGAGCCCGTAGTCGACCCAGCCGCCAATTACGTCGGCGGCCCACTGCCATACGGTGAGCACTGCTCTAACCTTCTTGGCGGACACGCGATGTGCCTTGCCCCAACGGACGCGAACTACGCCGTAGTCGCCGAGGTAGGGCGCACGGCTGTTGCGAGAGAAGTCGACCGTTTGGAGGTGGCGCATCTCGTTGGTGCTCAGACCCCAGCCGTACAAGGTCTTCAACGCGACGGCATCGCGCCATGCGCTCAGCGCGCCACGCCGGCCGGAGTCCAGAATCCTGGCTACTTCGAGGTCAGCGAGGTCGAAGAGTTGCTGCACCTCGCGTTGCGTGAAGGGGCGTTTCTGGCCGTCCGGTGTTCTGCTGTGAGTGCGTGACGCGGTTATGGGGGAGTTGGGAAGCGTTACCTGATTCTTCCCTATTTGCACATCTCGCCTATTTGCACATCTCGCAAATAGTGTGAGTTTTATCGGTGAGAAGCAATATTCGATCTGTCGATATTGAGGCCCGCCATGCCCCGCGTCGCTGCGGGTAGTCAGCGTTCGGAACGCGCGGCAGAGTTCTAAGGCGTCGGCCTCTCATCAGCTGGCTGGCGTGGACCGACGCGCTCTCGCCGCGATGAGCACGAGACTTGCTATTCCAGCGGCGATCGCCGCAGCCGCAACCCCGATCATGACAGGAACCAATTCCAACTCCAGACCGCCGTTGGGCAGGCGAAAGCCGAGATCGCTTCCGGTGACCGAAAAGTGAGTCAGCGCAATATTGAGAAGGCCAAGGGCTCCCAGCGTCCATGTGGTCGCAATGATGGTGAGCAGAAATGTTCTCATGCGTGGAGAGATTTGCATCGGGCGTTCCTTTCCTGGTGGAGTGTCGGCTTCACTGAGTTGCCGGCCGTTCTGCAGCGAGACGGCGATGCGCGCTGCGCCTAGGGCAACCTGGGTGGGCTTGATCCCGAGTTCTTCGCAATCTCGGAGGTCTGCGAGGAGTGCTTCTCGCCAGATTTCGCGGTGTTCTGGGCTGATCAGAGCGCTGCTCGCCGTCACGATCATCCGGGAGATGTTCATGCCAGTCTCGGCTCTATCGGCGCGGGGTGATCTTGTTGCCGTCTGAAGCCCGCTGTGACGCGCTGAGCCTCGACGCGGCCACGAGACGTGAGTTGATACAAGCGACGTCGGGGACCAGTCCGTCCGACGTCGGACTCCCAAGATGCGTCGAGCCATCCACCTTGCTCGAGGCGATTGAGTATCGGGTAGATACTGGCGGGAGCGCGGCCGGTGTGTTTCGCGATCCGCAAGCCCCAAGTGGGTCCCTCCTCGTCGAGGAGAACCTCAAGCACCTCGACCGTTGGAACAGTCACGCGAGTAATTGGCCCCATGTCGGTTAAGCTACCTATGCAAAATAAGCTTGTCAACGATGCCAGAGGCGGAATCTGACCAGCCACACGGCCGCCACGCACCCGTCACTGCATTCTCGCCGGATGATCAACGGGCGTCAGGCCGCGCTCAGGACTCGAGCAACATGGCGCCGGTGAACAATGCCGACCTGAACATCGGAACTCGCGCCAACTCCAGCGCCATGCGCGGAAACTTGCTGATCAGACGCGGCATTCGTCGGCATTACGCAACCGGACCGATGGGGAAGTGGATAGGAATCCGAATCGTGAATCTTTTGCAATAATGCCTCTTCTGATGGTGAAGTCCCTTAACCGTTTTTCCACAACGCTCGATCCAGGCGCACGGCCATATCGGCGAAGCGGCGGTTTCAGCCGATTCTTTGGAGCAGCATGTCTGCTGCGGTGGAGAGAGACACGACCCAGTACTGAGTGACGATCACGGCGACCACGATGAGCACGGGCGTTGCTGTCTTGGTGCGGTTCACAAGGCTCACGACGACGAGCGTGAGCATCGTCGCGATCGCGATCGTCCCGCCGGCGACTTGCGAGAAAGCCATTCGAACGAAAGCCGCATCGTCGGGTGCCGACCAACTGTTGAAAGCGAACGCGAGCACCAGCGGTACTACGAGCACGCCTCCGACGGCCGCCCACACGTAGTAGCGGCGCCACGGTGTCGCAGTGGTCGACAGCGTGACCTTCTCAGCCTGCAGAGTGCTCATCCCCGCATGCTAGCGGCCGGAACGACCGCGATCGAGGAGTGATTGGCGGGGCATGTTTCTTTGCGCTCCGACGAAATGTTCTCCCGTCGAGGACATTTCACCCACCCGCGGACATGTATGAGTAGGGGACAGGATGGACGTGAGGACGGTTTTCACTGATGGATGATCAACAGCTCGATGAACAGCTCCGCGCGAGCGCGCCAGCTTTTGCCGAGCGCAGCCAAGAGCTCGTTGGGGCGATGGCCGCAATGAGTTCCGAGGGCCGGGCCTCACGCAAGCATCGCCGGCGCTGGTTCGGCACAGTCGGGTTGGTGGGAGCGCTCGTAATTGCAGGCGCGGGCACGAGCACGGCCATGGCATTGCCAGCCGTCAGGCAGTTCCTCGGCTGGGAAGTAGATCGCACGATCACTTACACGACTGAAGACGGTGGCAACTGCACGGTGCTGCTCGGCCTCGACTACCAGCAGTGGCGCATGGGCCAACCCAAGACGGAAGACGAGATGTATGCAGCAGCGATGAGCGCTGCCGACAGCGTTGACTTCTCACAGGCAGGGATCGACAAGATCGTCGCCGATGCGCGCGCGGAACTCGAGGTAGATGATCCATTCTCGATTCTCGCAAACGCGCCTGCCGAGTTCGAAGAGTATGCCGTCTCGGAAGCGATCATTGACGCCCTCGATGAAGCGTTCGCCTCGGAGGGGATCGTTCTGGCCGGCAGGCAGCTACGTGTGGCGTGTGAGCGGGGCAGCGCATGAGTCGTCGCCAGGGCCGTGACGATGCTCTCGAACGAATCATTGCGCAGAATCTCTCCGACCTGCTCGCCTACGCCGAGCGCCGCGTGGTGGACCGACCTGACGCGGCAGACGCCCTCGGCGACGCTCTCGAGATCG
Source organism: Agromyces sp. Y558 (assembly GCF_059445415.1). NCBI lineage: Bacteria > Bacillati > Actinomycetota > Actinomycetes > Micrococcales > Microbacteriaceae > Agromyces > Agromyces sp. Y558. The sequence goes on along the minus strand of NZ_JCAIUH010000003.1, from coordinate 343,614 downwards.
TCTGGCGGCGGAGCGCGCGCGTGCCTGCAGATCCGACCGCAGCGCGTATGTACCTCTTCGTGGTGCTCCGCAACGTCATTGCGAATGCCACGCGTTCGCGTCGACGGCAGTCGGCGGCGCTCGAACGTGTCCGAACCGAGCTTTCCGTGCAGCGAGCACCAGATCCCGATACTCGCCTCGATGTGGCGGACGCGATCGCGAAGCTCGCTCCACCGCAAGCGGAGCTCGTCCGCCTGATCCACTGGGATGGGTTCAGCATCGCCGAGGCCGCGACGGTTCTGGGCATCAATGCGTCAACAGCCAGGGGCAAGTACGCGAGGGCACGCGAAACCATGAAGCAGGCCCTCGTCGCTCCGGAAGAGGAACATCCACGAGAGGAGATCCGACGATGAGCGGATACCTGATTGCGCTGATCGCTTCGGGCGGTACGGCGATTGCTGTCGCAATGATCGCCGGGATCGTATTGGCGCGCTCGCGTCCGCGCCGCTCTAGGACCGGCAGCTCAGAAATCGACGTCGCGATCGAACAAGCGCAGGAGCAAATCGACAAGGGACGGATGTTCTGACGTCGTTCCAGCCTGCGCGCTCGAGTGCGCCAGATCCTGCACTTTCTGCAGAGAGGGGATTTCCAAACGGACATAATGTGCATTATCGGCTCTTGGTGAACGGTCGGGCAACCGGTTGCCTGCGCCACTCGAGAACCTTGCCGACGCCCCCCGCGATCTGGTCGCGGAACGCTCCTGCTCACCAGTGGAGGCCGCGCGTTGAGGGCGACAGGTTCAATGTGATTTCAGTGAGCAGGAGCCGCGTCTTCGATCGATCGACGTCCCGCCAGTCGAAAATGAAGCCCGAGCGGCTCTCAGCTGAGTTCTGCGGACGTCGATGGATTCATGTCAGCTGAGACAAGCTCGAGTACACGCTGAGTGGCATCCTGATACACAGTGAAGTCAGCTTGCGCCTGCTGGTTGAACCAATCGGTCGCGATACGGAAGATGAGCGCGCGCAAGACGTACTGCGCGAAGTGATCGGAAGGTTCGATCGTCTCGAGCAACGACAGAGGTGCTCCTTCACAGCAGACCGCGTCCACAGCAACGATCGCGATGGAGTACTTGACCGGCCGCCAGTACAGCGTCAGATCGATGACCGCGGGCGCCTTCGTCTCGTCGAATAGAACATTCCCGGTGAGATCGCCGTGGACGATGCCCGGAGGATCTGACACGAACTGGCGTGCTGCGAGCAGTTCGGCGAGAAACGGCGCGCCGTCGAGCTCGGGAAGGGCGCCCTCTCCCCAGGCGAGACGATCAGCACGGGCCCAGGCGTGAGTCCGTTCATCGAGAAAGGCGGGCCTGTCGACTCCTCGGTATCGATCCGTGAACACGCGAGCGACATTCGCGATCTCAGCCCACATGCCCGCTCGGTGCTCACCTTCGAGCACAGGGAACGCGGTCCATCCTTCGACGACCAACTCCCCCGCCCGGCTGATGATCGGCAGACTCTGCCGGATGATCCCTCCGTTCGCGTCGCCCGAAGCGTTCACACCGTGCTCGCGCAGCCAGTCGAGTTCTTCGGGCAGCACGTCGAGTGGTTTGAGCACAACGTCTCCGACCCGCCACGCAGTTCCTCTGCCTCCCATCAATCGAACAATCGGTCCGGTGGCGCCAAACGCCTCGAGTACGTGTGTTGGCGGGCGCATTCCGCGATCCTATCCAACGCACTCCAAGCATCAGCAGAGCCGCCGGGCGTTCAGTCCGTTTCGGCGTGCCCTATGCGGGATGAGCGAAGAAGCTCCCGAACACCGGCCAGATGTAGAGCAGCACACCGACGGCGAGAACTGCGACGCCAGACCAAAGCACCCACCGACTGACGCTCGCCGGTGCCGAGTTGACGTAGTTGTCCAGGACCCACCCCACACAGCTCCACAGAGCGCCGATCCCTAGGACAACGATCGCCGCCGGGACGAGGATGTGATTCATGGCCTCATCCTGGTAACAACCGCGCCGTCATCAGGCTCGCCGCCCGCGAACATGTCTCGGTCGCTTTGCCAGAGGCAGAGCTGCCGGCCAGAGCTGCGGCTGCCGCCTCAGGGTGCGCATTGCGGATGAATCGGCGTGCCACGTCGAGCGCTGCTTCATGAGCCTCGAACTCCACAGTTCCTCCTTGAGGTTGGTTGAGCATAGCCGGATGCTATGACCGGTGGCGCCAGCGGTTGATCCCGACTCCGATGAGGGTGGCGGCCACAGCGACGAGGAGAACGGGTGCCTCGAACACGAGCGCTACGGCGGTTCCTGCAAGTGCCGCGAGGAGCGGGCCGTCCAGGGCCCATGTCAATTGGACGACCGCGCTGAGATCACCCATCGGTGTCGGGATCGGGGTGAGCAGGACCGGCGGGAACGGGCCCTTCAACGCGTTGCCGACGCGGGCGATCAGGCCGAGCAATCCGAGAACGAGTGAGGTGATGATCGGCACGCCGGGTGCGATTCCGGCGACGATCGAGCACGCGAAGACCACCGCGAGCAGCACGATGACAGTCACGGTGAGCGGAAGGAGCATGTGGTTTGCGAGCAGATGCAGGTCGCTGATCCCGTAGAGGGGGAAGTCTGACGCGACACTCGCGGCGTGCCGGATTCCGTCGGTGAGTGGGCCGAGCCCGGCGAAGAGGATCAGGCCGGCGGCCGCGCCGAGAAGCCAGCCCGGTGCGGCCGGCGCGAATGCAAGCGTGAGAAGCACTCCAGCACTCGCGAGGGCGATCATGCCGACGACGAGTCGACCCGGCGTGCGGGTGACCCCGATCGCATCACGGATCAGGAAGATCATCGGCAGTCGATGCATCGGTCGGACAGCGCGGATGCGCCGACCGATGTGCGGTCTTCCCCGGTAGATCGTCGCGGCTGCGCTGAAGTCCATGACCGTCGCGTGGCTCGTCGCGGAGCTCCAGCGCGCGGCTTGCTCTGCCAGCGCCGCCGACTCGAGCCGGTTCATCAGGCCAGGAACTGCGGCGACGAGAGCGACGACGAGAGCGGTCAGAGCGAAGAGACTGTCTGACGAGCCGCTCCCTGGATAGGCGAGCCCGACCCATCCCCATGGAGTGAACGGCTGCATGACCGGGACTGCACCCGTCGTCGCCCCGAGCATCAGAAGAACCAGAGCGACGGGCACAGCAGCGCGCGGGAACGCTTGACCGGTGAGCCAGGCAACGGTGGTGATGACCCCGACGAGCGTGCCGAACGCGGTGAAGATCACGACGCTGATCGGGTCGGCCAGCCCGTGGCTCAACAAGCTGCCGCCGACCAGCCCGGCGACGATCGTCGTCAGCGCGGTCACGAGCGCCCCGGCACGCAGCAACGGGCCCCGAAACGTGTCAGACCGTGGCAGGTCGCTGGTGGCGAAGGCATAGGTCAGGAACGGGGCCAGCAATGCCGGGCCACGGTCCCGGCCGATCAGCAGCGCGCACGCCCACAGTGTCGCGACGACGAGCACCGTCACTCCGGATGCGGCAGGCGAGGCGAAGGCCGCGACCGCCTCGGGACTCGTCGCGCTCAGCCACACGGCACGGCCGACCGGGGCGACTGCGACCCCGGCGACCATGAGGATCGTGTAGATCACGAATGCGCGATCACCTGCTGTGCGGATGTTGCGCGCCCGCCAGATCCTGATGGCGACCCCGGCTCTCGCGCTCATGCAGCCGTATCCAGCAGTAGCGTGCGATCAGCCAGTTCGTGCGCGAGCACCGGGTTGTGCGTGGCGACCACGAGTGTCGCGCCGTCATCACGTCGAGCACGCAGGGTGCGGGTCACCGAAGCGACGTGCTCCGGGTCCAGCCGCTGCTCCGGTTCGTCGAGGATCAGAACCTCGAACGGCCTGGCCAGCACCAGCGCGAGGCCCGCCAACTGGGTCTGGCCCGATGACAACTCGTGTGGGAACCGCTCCCCCAGCGCGTCGAGCCCCAACTCTGCGAGGACGCTCTGCGCGACCTCAGTGGCCGCCGACGGATCGTCGACCCACGTGGTTGCGACCAGAGTGACGTGATCGACCACAGTGAGGTCAGGCGCCATCGGCGGTAGCCCGATCATTGCGGCGACGCGTCGACGGAAGCGACTGTCACGCTCGACCACCGCGGCACCGCCAACGCGCACGCTCCCGCTCGACGGCTTCAGTGCCCCGGCCAGCACTCGCAGCAACGTCGATTTTCCGGCCCCGTTCCTGCCACGCACGACCAGCGCTTCACCGCGCTGCGCCGTCACCGAGACGGGTGCCAGGAGCGTCACGTCGCCCGCGATGACGCCGACATCGTTCACTTCGATCATCCGACCATCCTCTCAGGGCGGAATTGATCAGTGGGCGACACCACACCGAGCGGCGCACCGGCGTCTCCAATCTGAATCGCGTCGTGCGAGCCGCAATCATCCTTCGGATCCGTGCCTGGTAGCAGTTCATTCTTTAGGACAGAAACAGTCCATAAGGCTCGATACGTTCATTCCATGAACTCCGAAAACACCGACATTCGTCCTTTCCGCATCGAGATCCCGCAGGCCGAACTCGATGCATTGAATGCTCGACTGGCAGGCGCCCGCTGGCCCGACGAACTTCCCGGCGTCGGGTGGAGCTACGGCGTACCGGCCGACTACCTGCAGGGGTTGGCCGAGCACTGGCGCACCTCGTTCGACTGGCGCGCGCAGGAGGCGAAGCTCAACGAGTTCCCGCAGTTCACGACCACGATCGACGGGCAGAACATCCACTTCCTGCACGTGCGCTCCCCCGAGCCGAACGCGATGCCGCTGATCCTCACCCACGGCTGGCCGGGCTCGATCGTGGAGTTCATGCAGGTCATCGGGCCGCTCACCGACCCCCGCGCCCACGGCGGCGACCCGGCCGACGCGTTCCACATCGTCGCCCCGTCGATGCCGGGCTTCGGATTCTCCGGACCGACGCACGAGACCGGCTGGGACATGTCGCGAATCGCGCGCGCCTGGGCGGAACTGATGAGCCGGCTCGGCTACGAGCAGTACGGCGCGCAGGGCACCGACACCGGCGCGGTGATCTCACCGATGCTCGGGGCCATCGACTCCGAGCATGTCGTGGGCGTCCACGTCAACGGCAGCCTCGGCTTCCCCAGCGGAGATCCGGCAGAGCTCGCCGGCATGAACGAGGCCGAGCTGGCCCGACTGGCCGACATGCAACGACAACTGCAGGAGGGCTCCGGCTACGCCGTGATCCAATCGACCCGCCCGCAGACCATCGGCTTCGGCCTCGCCGACTCCCCCGTCGGCCAACTCGCCTGGATCGTCGAGCGATTCAAGGAGTGGACCGACCCGGCGTTCGAACTTCCCGACGAAGCCGTCGATCGCGACCAGTTGCTCACCAACGTCAGCGTGTACTGGTTCACCAACACCGCAACCTCCGCCGCACGACTCTACAAAGAAGGCCAGGCGAGCTGGGGCAACCAGACGCAACGCTCAGAAGTACCCTCGGGGGTCGCAGTGTTCCCCGGCGACGTCGGAATCCGTTCCATCGCCGAACGCGACCACAACGTCGTGCACTGGTCCGAGTTCGAGCACGGCGGCCACTTCCCAGCCATGGAAGTCCCCGAGCTGCTGGTCGGCGACGTGCGTACGTTCTTCCGCGCTCTCCGGTGGGCCTCTTGACACGCGGTGACCGCTGAGCGTCTATCGAAGCTCTTGAATTCGGATGAGGTTGCCCGCGGGATCCCGAACGGCGCAGTCGCGAACTCCGTAGGTCTGCTCAGTCGGCTCCTGGACGATCTCTGCGTTTCCGGCCATCAGTCGTGCGAATGCATCATCGAGATCGGGCGTGGCGAGGAGGATGCCGGCATACGTTCCCTTGGCCATCATCTCGACGATGAGACTGCGCTCGTCGTCGGTGACTCCCGGGTCGGCCGCGGGCGGCTCCAACACGATCGACGTGCCGGGCTGATCGGCCGGGCCGACTGTGATCCAGCGCATTCCGTCGTACCGGATGTCGCTGCGGACCTCGAAACCGAGGATGTCGCGGTAGAAGACCAACGAGGCGTCGGGGTCATCGTGCGGAAGGAAGCTCGAGTGGATGGTGATGTCCATGACCGTCACGATAGTTGTCGATCAGGCCCGCCGCTTCTCGGATCCTGCCCGATCCGCGCTGCTTCGACGATCGACCGTTCACCTGGTATGCCGACTTCCCGAATCAGTGGCCGATGCACCCCACGTGGCCACTCTCGATAGTTCCGAAACGACATCGGAATGCCCCGGGCGACGGAGAAGTCATCGCTGTCCATCACTTGCATGTGCAGATGGGGCTCGGTCGAGTTTCCGGAGTTTCCGCATTCGGCGATCGGTTGTCCGGCCGTCACCGCATCGCCGACCGCGACACGCATCGAACCGCTTCGCAGATGAGCAAGGGCCACGAACACACCACCTTCGGGCAGCGCGATGGTCAGCGAGTTCCCCGCGATCGCATGCACCCCTTCCCGGAGGCGGCCGGCCTGACCCAGCATGTACGGCAGCAGCGCCAACTGCGACCGCCGCCCGACGTGATCGATCTCGCCATCGTGCACGCCGACGACGACCCCGTCGGCCGGTGCCAGGATCGGCTGCCCGAAGGCGAAGAATCGTTCTGCCGGTTCGGTCGCGAAGAACGTGCGCCAGTCACGGTGCTCCCCCGTGCGTCGGCGATGATCGACCGCGACGAAGTCGATGGCGTAGCGCTCGCCGAAGAGATCCACGCCGTGACTCGGCACCCGCCGCGCAGGACTGTTCTGCGCCATCCAGGTACCAGTGAAGGGCAGCGAGAGCACCGTCTCCAGCGTCATCGAACCCCGCGCTGCCGACTCATCCGTCATGTCGCAAGCCTAGTCAGCGCCATCGCCACTACCCGAGCCCGACGTCACAGGTCTAGCGGCCGTCGAGTAAACCTCATATCCTGCAGGCAGGGAAGTCGCTGAACGTTCAGGGGGAACGACGCTCATGGGTACAACTGCGCACGACAACATCAACATCGATCCGGCACTGGCCGATCTCTACAAGGACATCCACAGCCATCCGGAGCTCGGTTTCCAAGAGCATCGCACCGCCGACATGGTGGCGAAGCGGTTGACGTCTCTCGGGTTCGAGGTCACGACCGGTATCGGCAAGACCGGGGTCGCCGGGGTGTTGAAGAACGGTGCGGGGCCCACGGCGCTGCTGCGCGCGGACATGGACGCGCTGCCGGTCAAGGAGGACACCGGCCTCGACTATGCCAGCACGGTGACGGCGACTGACGAGCACGGCAAGGTCGTTCCCGTGGCGCACGCCTGCGGGCACGACCTGCACACGACCTGCCTGCTCGGTGCAGCCGAGATCCTCTCGTCCGACACCTCCAGCTGGGCCGGCACGCTGGTGCTCGTCTTCCAGCCAGCAGAAGAACTCGGCGCCGGCGCACAGGCCATGGTCGACGACGGACTCTACGAGAAGGTCCCGAAGCCCGACATCGTGCTCGGTCAGCACGTGGCCCCACTACCGGCCGGCAAGATCGCCGGACACGCGGGCGCTTCGTATGCCAGCTCGGATTCGTTGCTCGTACGCCTGATCGGCAAAGGAGCGCACGGATCGAGGCCAGAGAACTCGATCGACCCGGTGGTGATGGCGGCCTCGACCATACTGCGGCTCCAGACCATCGTGTCGCGAGAGGTTCCGAGCACCGATGTCGCGGTCGTCACGGTCGGCTCGATCCACTCAGGGGATGCTGCAAACGTCATCCCCGGCGAGGCCGAACTGCAGCTGAACATCCGCACCCTCGACACGAAAGTGCGCCAGCACATCCTCGATAGCGTCGACCGCATCGTCAAAGGCGAAGCCACGACCGCCGGCGCTCCTGACCAGCCGACGATCACCGAGATCGAGCGGTTCCCGGTCGTGGTGAATGACGCGGCCGCGCTCGGCAAGACACTCCAGGCGTTCGCGGCGTGGCTCGGACCGGACAAGATCCTCGACCCGGGCGCAGGAGCCGGAAGCGAGGATGTCGGCGTCCTCGCGACGAGCGCGAATGCACCGTTGTCGTACTGGCTCCTCGGCGGCACCGACCCGTCGCTGTTCACCACCGGAGACATGAACGACCCCGCGCTGCTCAAAGTTCCGTCCAACCACTCACCGCACTACGCACCGGTCATCGAACCGACCCTCACGATCGGAGTAACGGCGCTCGTCACCGCCGCGAGGACGTGGCTCCCGTCCCAGTGATGCGCCGGGGCATCCTGCACTCATCGCTCAGCAGCGTTTGTCGATTCCTGAGCCGTCAAGACGGCTCGTCGGTCGACCATCGGTGACGACTGAACGATCCGGTCAGGCGTGTCGCATCGGCGATGCATCAAACCTGGGAGAAAGCTGAGCACTTCCCGGCCTTCGTCGTCGCTCCCCCGGGGCTCGGGCACTTCCGTGACGTCACGTGCCCGGATGTCGTCGCTGGCGCGCCACCCACAGCACACCATCACGCCGAGACTTCCGACGACTCGCGGTTTCACATCCAACACTCAGCCGACAGAGGGCCATAGCCTGACCCTGCACAGCACCCGCCGCCAGAAAGGACAAATCATGTCTACGTCGCAGCCCAGTGGGGTCTTCGCGTCATTCTCGCTCGACGCTTCGTCACTCACGAAGTCGGCGATCAACACCATCCGCGCGACGCTCGGCATCAGCGGCGCCGTCGCGCTCATCTTCGGCCTGTTGATCACATTCTGGCCCGAGAGGTCCGCCGTGGTGATCACGGTGCTGTTCGGCATCTACTTCCTGATCGCCGGCATCGCCTACCTCGGCCTCGGCATCTTCTCGAAGGGCATCTCGGGCGGTGCTCGAGCGCTCGACATCATCCTCGGCTTGCTCTTCGTGATCGCCGGAATCATCGTGCTCACGAACCCGAGCGGGTCCGCCGTGTTCCTCGGCATCTTCCTCGGTATCCTCGTGGGCATCCTGTGGATCGTCGAAGGCGTCGTCGCACTCGCCCAGTCCAGTGACGCGGGTTCGAAGGGGTGGGCGATCTTCTTCGGCATCCTGAGCATCGTCGCCGGCATCGTGCTGTTGTTCTCGCCGTTGTGGGGCGCCGTCGTGCTCTTCATCGTCGCGGGCATCAGCCTGATCGTGCTCGGCATCGTGCAGATCGTGCGCGCATTCACCTTCGGACGCGGCGTCACGGCTGCGGCATAGCTCGAACGAACGAACGAACGAACGGCCGGCCGAAGCAGTTGCTTCGGCCGGCCGTTGGCCGTCTCAGGTGAGCGAGTTCGAGCGGATGCGCTCAGGCATCGCCTTCGCGAGCGAAGCCTGAAGTGTCGCCGACGTACCGGGTGTTCTCAGCGGGTACCGGGTCGACGGCGGCCGATGCGACCTCTGCGGCGAACTCCGCGACGTTGAAGAGCCGCCCTGCGTCTTGCTTGCGCGCTTCGATCGCGCCGGGGTTGGCCCGCTCGAGCAGCGTCGCCGTGATGGTGCCCTCGATCATGTCGCCGGAGACGACGACGAATTCGAACCCGGCCGCCTCGAGCTCCGGCAGCTTGGCGCGCAGCGCGTCTTCACCGGCACGCTTCGAGAGTGCGACCGCTTCGTACTCGGGCATGGTCGGCGTCGTGCGGATGAAGTGCGCCTGGTGGCTCGTGACGAACACGACGCGTGCACCGGGCGCGAGGTGCGGCAGTGCACCCTCGACCACATTGACCTGAGCGTCGCGGTTCAGTCGCATCGCGTAGTCCTCGCCCATGCCGGTCTCCATGCCGCCGGAGGCATTGAGCACGAGGATGTCGATCGGGCCGAGCTCCGCGACCGCACGATCGAACATCGAGGCGACGGATGCCGCATCGGTCAGGTCTGCCGCGATCGCGATCGCCGTGCCGCCTGCCCCCGAGATTTCGGCCACGACCTTCTCGGCACGGGGCGCCTTGCTGCGGTAATTCACGACGACGGATGCTCCGGCTGCAGCGAGGTACCGGGCTGTGTCGGCGCCGATTCCACGCGAGGAGCCAGTCACGAGGGCTACGCGGCCGTCGAGCGAACCGGGGGCGAGCGGGTTGGTCACAGTGGTACTCCTCGAGGCTGAACGGACTTGGTCCGCGGCGGAACAGGCGAACCGAGACTATCAACTCCGCCGGCTGATCCCCGTGGGGTGATGCGCACTGATAGTTTCGGTACAGGCCGCGTGCGAAGGAGAACGAATTGGATGTCCTGACCCAATACGCGTGGATCGTCTGGCTGGTGTTGATCCTGGCGTTCGCGACCATCGAGGTCTTCACTCTGGAGATGACGTTCCTGATGCTCGCGCTCGGCAGCGTTGCCGGGCTCCTCTCCGGGCTCTTCGGCATTCCGTGGTGGGCGCAGTTCATCATCGCGGCACTCGTCGCGATCGCGCTGATCCTGTCACTGCGGCCCTCCTTGCTCCGAATGCTGCGCCGCGGCGGCGACCCGGCGCGGAGCAACATCGACGCGCTCATCGGCGCCGACGGTCAGGTCGTGCGCACGGTGACCGCAGCGGGTGGGCAGGTGCGCCTGCGGAACGGTGATGTCTGGACGGCACGATTGTCGCCCATCACCGAACAGTCGGATGTCGCGGTCGGCGAGCGAGTGCTCGTCACGGGTATTGACGGGGCGACGGCCGTCGTCGTCCCGATTGAGAGGAGCACTGGAGTTTAGATGGATATTTCCAGCATCGTCGTGACGGTCATCGTCATTGCGATCGTCATCTTCGTCATCGTCGTCTTGGCGAAGTCGATCCGCATCATTCCGCAGGCGTACTCCGGCGTGGTCGAGCGGCTGGGGCGGTACCACAAGACGCTCAGCCCGGGCTTGAACGTCCTCGTGCCGTTCATCGATCGGCTTCGCCCGCTGGTCGACATGCGCGAGACGGTCGTCTCCTTCCCGCCGCAGCCGGTCATTACCGAAGACAACCTCGTCGTCTCCATCGACACGGTCGTCTACTTCCAGGTGACCGACGCGCGAGCAGCGACCTACGAGATCGCCAACTACCTCGGTGCGGTCGAGCAGCTCACGACCACGACCCTTCGAAACGTCGTCGGCGGGCTGAACCTCGAAGAGGCGCTCACATCGCGCGACAACATCAACGGCCAACTCCGCATCGTGCTCGATGAGGCGACCGGCAAATGGGGCATTCGCGTGGGTCGCGTCGAGCTGAAGGCGATCGACCCGCCTCACTCCATCCAGGATTCGATGGAGAAGCAGATGCGCGCCGAGCGTGACCGTCGCGCGCTCATCCTCACCGCCGAGGGCACCAAGCAGTCCGCGATCCTCACCGCCGAGGGTGCTCGTCAGGCCGCGATCCTCTCAGCGGAGGGTGATGCGAAGGCCGCGGTGCTCCGCGCTCAGGGCGAGGCCGAAGCGATCCTCACGGTCTTCGACGCCATCCACAAGGGCGACCCTGACCCGAAGCTCCTCGCCTACCAGTACCTGCAGACACTCCCCCAGATCGCACAGGGCGAGTCGAACAAGCTCTGGATTGTGCCGAGCGAACTCACCGAGGCGCTGAAGGGCATCGGCAAGGCGTTCGTGCCCACCGCCCCGACTGGGCCGGCCGGTTCGACTCCGGATGCCTCAGGGGCCACCGGTCAGCGTTTCTGACGCCGGTCCGTGGTCTCCGCGTACTACGAGCCGTCGAGGCCGCGTGTGCTCGCGCACCGCGGCCTCGCGCTCGACGCCCCCGAGAACACGCTGCTCGCCTTCGCGAAGGCGGTCGCGATCGGCTGCGAGTACATCGAGACCGACGTGCACCTGACGCACGACGGCGCCGCTGTGGTGGCGCACGACCCGAACCTCGAGCGTCTCGCCGGTCGCCGGGTCGAGGTCGCGAAGCTCACAATGCCCGAGTTGCGACGCATCGATCTCGGCCACGCCCAGGGCTTCTGCTCGCTCGAGGAAGCGCTCGATGCATTCCCCGACACGCGGTTCAACATCGATGTGAAAGTCGAGGGTGCAGTCGCACCAGCAGTCGAAGCAGTCCGCCGGCTTCGGGCGGCACCGCGCGTTCTGCTCACGAGCTTCTCTGAACCGCGCCGTCGACGGCTCGCCGCTCAGGTGCCCGAAGCGGTCACCTCGGCGGGCGCAGCAGGCGTCATCCGCGCTCGTCTCGCCTCGCTCTCGGGTTCGACGAAGATCCTCACCCGATCTCTCCGAGGTGCCCGAGCGCTGCAGGTGCCCGAGCGCGCCGGCCCACTGCGACTCGTGACCGAACGGTTCGTGGCGGCCGTGCACCGCGCTGGCGCCGAGGTGCACGTGTGGACCGTCAACGAGGCGCCCGACATGCAACGATTGCTCGATCTCGGCGTCGACGGTCTGGTGACCGATCGCGCAGACATCGCATTGCCGCTCATCGCCGCTCGAAACTGAGAATTCCCCGCTAAACATCAGCCTGCGGAAAGGGAACGCCCAGCTTGATCGTTTAGACATGTAGACGAGCGAAAGGAGTACGCCATGGCGGACAGGAGCCTACGGGGAATGCGCATCGGCGCACAGAGCCTGCAGAGTGAAGACGGCGTGGTGTTCGCTGACCGGGCCGAATACGCCTATCGCTGCGAGACGTGCGGTCGCGAGACCGTGATGACGTTCTCCACCGAGGCCGAGTTGCCCGAGTCGTGGGAGTGCAAGCACTGCGGAGCATCCGCAACGCTGCTCGTGGATTCGAAGCCGGTCGAGATCGACCGCTCGGGCGAGAAGGTCGCACGCACCCACTGGGACATGCTGCTCGAGCGCCGCACTCGTGCCGAGCTCGAGGAACTGCTCGAAGATCGTCTCAATTACCTGCGCGCCCGCCGCGGCCAGCAGAAGATCGGCGCCTAAGCCGCACTCGTTTCACTGGTCTCATCGTCGCCGTCACGAGATCGACGGCGAGCGATGAGGCCCGAGGCGATGAGTGCCGCCAGCGATCCGATCGTGATCACGAGCGGAACGCTCCCACCGAGAACCACTGACGGGGTGAGCCCGTCGCGAAGTTCGACGTCGGTGACCATGGCGCCGGGCTGGTCGGCCGGGAGCGAGTCGATCGTACGACCCGTCGGGTCGATCACCTGACTCGTGCCGACGGTCGAGATGTTCACAACCGACCGGCCCGTCTCGATCGCGCGGAGTCGTGCGATGGCAAGCTGCTGCTCGTTCTCGTCGGTGCCGCGGAAATCCGCGTTGTTCGTCTGGAGCATGTAGAGCTGCGCGCCGTCGCGCGCGCCCTCCCAGATCACTTCGTCGTAGATGACGTCGAAGCAGATCGCGAGCCCCGTGACCGCCTCGCCGAGGTCGAACACGGGCGCGTTCGTGCCGGGAGTGTAGCCGCGCTGGATGAGCCCCGTGAGATCGCCGGCGATCGCGTCGAAGAACCAGCGGTCGGGGATGTACTCGCCGAACGGTACGGGGTTGCGCTTGTCGAATTGATCGACGGCGCCCTCGTCGGCGCGCCAGAGCAGCGATGAGTTGAAGTAGAGCTCGTCGCTCGTCGTCACCGTGTTCAGCACGATCGGCGCATCGAGACGTTCGGAGAGCCCATCGAAGATGCGTGCAACGGACTCACTTCGAGTCGGGTCGATGTCGGAGCCGCCCTCGGGCCAGAGCAGCACGTCGATGCCCGGTTCATCGAGGATCGGCTCGGTCGCTGCGAGCTGTGCCGCCAAGACGTCGCCGGGCTCACGCTCGTCGAAGTATCCCGCGGGCCCGTTGCCCTGCACGCTCGCCACCCGGATCTCGCCGGCAGGCGTCGTCGGCCAAGCCGGCACGAGTACCGCGACGGCGACGAGGCTCACCGTCGGCACCGCGAAGCTCAGGCGGCGCCAGCCCGCCAGCCGGACCCATTCGATGACGCCCGACACGAGAGCGACCATGAGGAATCCGAGCCCGGTCGAGCCCACCCATGACACGACTTGGGCGAACGGGCTCTCCGACTGACTGAGGGCGGCGCGACCCCACGGGAATCCGCCGTAGGGGACGCTCCCGGTCGCCGCTTCGCGCACGCACCAGAGACCGGCCACGAGCAACGGCAGCGCGATGAGCCTCACCCATGGCGAGGTACTCACGCGTGGCATCCATCGGTACGCGAGCGTGATCAGCACGCCGCCCCCCGCGACGAAGAGCGACTCGAGCACCGAGAGCGCGAGCCAGGGCACAGGACCGAGATAGAGCGCCGTCCACGACACCTGCAACAGGTAGAACGTGATCCCGAACGCGAAGCCGACGAGGGCGGCGCCCCAGGCGGATCGACCGATCAGGCCGATCAGGCCGAGCCCGATGCCGAGGAAGGCGGCCGGCCAGATGCTCGCGCCCGGAAAACCGAGATCGTAGGCGAACCCACCCGCGATCGCGGCGAGCACCGCACCCCAGAGCGGCAGCAGGGGGCGAACGGCGTTCTCGGGCACCAGCTCAGCCTAAGCGACGACGAAGGCTGTTCAGGCGACGGTGCCGTACGCCACGACGCCCCGGCGCACGGCGTCGATGGCCGCCCGCGCGGTGGCGCCGAGTTCGGCATCGGCGACGATCGAGACCTGGTCGAGCAGGTCCACCACCTGCTTCGTGAGACGCACGAAATCACCCGCGGCGAGCTCGGTGTCGCCGAGCACGGTTCCGAGCCCGGTGCCTCGCGCCCACGAGTGCATCGCCGAGGCGAGCGCAGGTGACGGAACCTCGCTGCCGGGAAGCCGATGCTCGCGCTCCAGGTCGTCGAGCACACTCCACGTGTCGGTGGTGCGTTCGAACGCCTCACGGAAGCGCCCGCGCGGCAGCCGATACTCGACACCGCTGTCGTCACGCCGCGGCTCGTAGACGAGGGCCGCGGCCATCGCGGCCAGCCCTGCTTCGTCGAGACCATCCCAGAGACCGCGCCTCAGGCACTCTGCCACGAGCAGGTCGCGCTCACCGTAGATGCGCTTCAGGATGCGCCCGGATGAGGTGGAGACGAGCGCGCCGTCGCTGTCGCGCTCGAGATATCCGAGCGACTCGAGCACTTCGGTGACCCGGTCGAAACGCTTCGCGACCTGACCCGTGCGGGTGCGGATCTGGCGTGAGAGCTGCTCGTGCTCCTGCTTCAGCCGCCACCAGCGCTCCGCCCATCGAGCGTGCGACTCGCGCTCGGCGCAGCCGTGGCACGGGTGCGCGCGCATCGCCTTGCGGGCGGATACGAGCTCACGCTGCATCCGCTCGCGTTGCCCGTGCGTCGGATTGCCCTTCGACGTCTGCCGTTCGATCTCGCCGATGCGACGGCGAAGTGCCGCGTACTCGCCGAAGTCACCGAGGTGACAGGTCATCGCCTGCTCGAAGCCCGCCATCGACTCCTCTTGCTTGCGCAGGGTGCGAGCGAGATCGACGACGGCGCGGTCGGCCTGGAACTGTGCGAACGAGAGCTCGAGAATCTGTCTGGTGCGTTCGCGACCGAACTGGTCGATCAGGTTCACGGCCATGTTATAGGTCGGCCGGAAGCTGGAGTTGAGCGGGTAGCTGCGACGCGATGCCAACGAGGCGACCGCTTCCGGGTCGAGACCGTCGACCCACTGGATGACGGAGTGCCCCTCGACGTCGATGCCCCGCCGGCCGGCGCGCCCCGTCAGCTGGGTGTACTCCCCCGGCGTGATCGGCACGCGAGCCTCGCCGTTGAACTTCTCGAGCTTCTCGAGCACCACCGAACGCGCCGGCATGTTGACGCCGAGGGCGAGCGTCTCGGTGGCAAAGACGATCTTCAGCAGCTTCAGCTGGAAGAGCTCTTCGACGATCTCCTTGAACGCGGGCAGCATTCCGGCATGGTGGGCGCCGACGCCGCGTTCGAGACCCTCGAGCCACTCCCAGTACCCGAGCACAGCGAGGTCTTCGTCACGCAGCACGCGCGCCCGCGATTCGACGATCTGCCTGATCTCGGCGCGCTCAGCCGAGTCGGTGAGACGGATGCCGCTGCGCAGCACTTGCCGAACGGCCTGGTCGCACCCGGCACGCGAGAAGATGAATGCGATCGCCGGCAGCAGGTTTTTGCCCTGCAGGAGGGCGACGACCGCCGCACGGTCGGCACGGCCGTTGCCACGCGCTTCGCGATGGTAGCGACCGCGGTCGCCGCCGCGCTGCCCTCGTGTCGACCGGCTGGAGATCGAGCGTCCGCCGGCTCGAGCGAGCTGCTTCAGCTCGGGGTTCACCCGGTGGGCCGCCGCCTGACCCGAGGAGTCGAAGAGGTCGAGCAGCTTCGCCTTCACGAGCACGTGCTGCTCGAGCGGCACCGGACGCTCTTCGGAGACGATGACGTCGGTGTCTCCGCGCACGGCCTGCAACCAGTCGCCGAACTCCTCCGCGTTGGAGACGGTGGCCGACAGTGAGACGAGGCGTACTGCCTCGGGCAGGTGGATGATGACCTCTTCCCACACTGCACCGCGGAACCGGTCGGCGAGGTAGTGCACCTCGTCCATCACGACGTACGCGAGCCGGTCCAGCAGCGGAGAGTCGGCGTAGAGCATGTTGCGCAGCACCTCGGTCGTCATGACGACGATGCGCGCTCCGGAGTTGATGTTCGTGTCACCCGTGAGCAGACCTACGGACTCGGCACCCCAGGCCTCGACGAACTCCTGGTACTTCTGGTTCGAGAGCGCCTTGATCGGAGTCGTGTAGAAGACCTTTTCGCCGGACTCCTGCATCGCGAGGAACACTGCGAACTCGGCCACCACCGTCTTGCCTGCGCCAGTGGGGGCAGCGACGAGCACGCTTCGGCCCTCGTCGAGCGCGCCGCACGAGGCGAGCTGGAATGGATCGAGATCGAAGCGGAGACCCGCGACGAACTCGGCGAGACGGGGCTGGCGGTGCTGCTGGCGAGACTGCGCGTAACGCTCGGCCGGCGAGGGGCTCATCACCCCTTCAGCCTAGACAGCTGCGCCGAATTCGGCCTCGTTGCGGCGCGCGACACGGCGATCGTGCAGATGCGCGATGAACCATGCAGCGAAGTAGAGCACGATCATCGGGATCGCGAGCATGAACATCGACACGACATCGGCCGACGGCGTCGCGATGGCCGTGAACAGCACGATCACGAGAATCGCCACCCGCCACGATTTGATGATCGCCGCCGCGCTGATGACGCCGGCGAAGTTGAGCAGTACGACGAAGACCGGCACGACGAAGGCGATACCGATCGCGACGACGAGTTTCAGCACGAAGTCGATGTACTCCTTGGCGGTGAGTAGCGACAGCGAGCCTTCGGGAACGAATCCGGTCATGAGCTTCACGATGTTCGGCAGCACGAACCAACCGGCGGCGCAACCTGCGAAGAACAGCGGAATCGCGGTCACGAAGAAGACGAGTGTGAAGCGCCGCTCCCGCGTGTTGAGTCCCGGCACGAGGAAGGCGAAGACCTGATAGAGCCAGACCGGACTCGAGAGCACGATGCCGACGGTGAATGCGATCTGCAGATAGAGATCGAACCCACTCGAAATCGTCGGAAAGACGAGGGATGTCTCATTCGATCGCGCCTCGGCGACGCGCTCGACCGGTTCTTGGAGCGCGTTCCAGATGAACAGATTCGTGAGCCACCAGCCGATGCCGGCGCCGACGACGATCGCGATCGCCGAGATGAAGAGGCGCTTGCGGAGTTCGATCAGGTGCTGACCGAGCGACATCCGCTTCTCGGGGCTCTTCTTCTCGCGGCTCTTCTCGCCGCGATCATCCACCGCGGTCACCGGAGTCAGGACTTCTTGCCGGAATCCGGCTCTTCGGTCTTCGTCGTCTCGTCGCTCGGTGCCTCGCCGTCAACCTTGTCGGAGCGGACTTCGGTCTTCAAGATCTTCATCGACTGGCCGAGGCTGCGAGCGAGCGCCGGGAGCTTGGGGGCTCCGAAGAGCAACAGGATGACCACGAGGATGATCAGCGCGTGCCAACCGGTGAATCCTTGCCACATGGGGGTTCGTCCGTTCGTCGGTGAGGGTGACGACAGTCTACCTGTCGTGAGCGTTCGTCGGTTGTGATCGCGCTTCGGATGCCTCCTGCTCGGCATAGCCCGCCAGGCCCGCCGTCACCCACTCGGCGACGACCGCGCGCGCCTCGGCCGGCTCGACGACCGTCACGAGCCCGGGAAGCCCGGCGACGAGGCGCTTCAGGCCGTGCACGTGCGCGAGTCGAAGCGTGACTCGCAGCCGCCCGTCGACTGCTTCGGTGCGGGAATCCGCGAGATAGTCGGCGAGGAGCGGCAGGGTCTCGGGCGCCACATCTACGACGACGTCGAGATCGGACTCGGAACTCTGGAAGAGCGTGTCGGGAACGACACGATCGGAATGATCGCCGATCGGCGCATCGGAGACGAGGAGGTCGCTCATGCGGTCGACGCGGAAATTGCGCACGTCTTCGCGCGTGTGGCAGTACGCCTGCAGGTACCAATCGGCGTCTTGGGAGAGGATCCGCAGTGGATCGACACGCCGTCGGCCGGCGACGCCGAGAGCGTTGCGATAGTCGAACTCGAGCTGCCGACCGCCGGTCACCGCCGCCCGGATGAGCGCCAGCGAGGCATCCGCTTCGGATTCGGCGACGGCAAGGCGGCTGGGCGCCGCTGATGCGCCGGCGGTGAGCTTGGCCATGAGCGACGCGAGCGATGCCCGCCCGGCGTTTTCGGGCGATGCCGACAGGTACTGGAGCCCCGCGATGAGGGCGGCCGCCTCACGAGCCGAGAGCCTCGGCGCATCATCGATCGCGACGTGGTGCACGATGACGATGACGTCTTCGTCTTCGAAGGAGTCCCAGTCGATGTCGAAGAGATCGTTCGGCTGGTAGGTGCCGGTCTCGCCGGGCAGGCCAGAAGTGGCGATGAGGCGCACCGCGAGCCGGATCTCCTCTTCGGACATGCCGAAGTGCACCGCAGCGTCGGCGACGTCGACGACCCGCTGCTCGAGCAGGTACGGCACGAACGAGAGCAGGAAGACGAGCTTGTCGGGTGCCTTCAGCGGCTTTGATCGCTTCGCCATCAACGCTCCTCCCCCGCTGCTGCGCCCTGCTCGATCGGATCGTGAAGCGCGGTGGCACGGTGAGCGGCGGCAACCGTCGCGAGCCGGTCGCGCACCGCGACGCGCAACGACTCGGGCGAGAGCACCCGAACCTCGGGCCCGTAGGCCGCGAGCTCGTCGGCGAACACCGCCGCATCGGTGTAGTGCAGACGGATGACCCCGGCGTCTTCGTCGCCTTCGATGGCCCGCTTGCCGAGCCGCACCTCGGCATCACTGCCGGCCGAGACCGCGAGGTCGGCGACGTTGCGCAGGTGCAGTTCTTGCAGCTCGGCGATGATGCGGTCTTGGATGCCGAGCGGCGGTGCCTCGAAGCTCGAACCCGGTACGGGCGTCACCTCGCCGATGATGCGCGAGAGCAGGAAGGTGCGCACGTCGCCGGCCGAGCGATCATGCGCGTGCAGGTGCCACCGGCCGTCGTGCAGCACTACGGCGTACGGATCGACGGTGCGCAGTCGCGGCTCGGCCTCACCGGGCTTGAAGTAGCGGAACTGCACCGCGTGGCGGCGGTCGAGTGCCTGCCGCAACGGCTCGAACGCGGTGTCGCGCACGCGGAGCCGGGGTGCGTAGCCGATCACCGGCTCGCGCGGCTCGATGCCGAGAGAGCGCAGCTTCGTGAGCGCGCGCTGCGAATCGGCTGACAAGGATGCCTCACGCCAGACCTCGGCGGCAAGGCCGAGCAGTGCGAGTTCGTCAGGAGTGAACCTGACCTCATCTGGCAGGTTGTACTGCCCCTTCGGGATGCGGTAGCGCAGCGCCTGGTTGTCACCGGGGCGATCGGGCGACTCGACGGTCTCGAGCGGAATGCCGAGTTCGCGGATGTCGTCTTTGTCGCGCTCGAACTGGCGCTCGAGGTTCGCATTCTGACCGCCGGAATCGAAGCGATCGGCATAGCCGCGAACGGTCGAGAGGATCTCTGACTTCAGGAGGCCCGTCTCGGTTGCGAGCAGCGCGAGAACAAGACTGAAGAGGCGATCCTCGACGGGAATCCGCGACTCGCCTCTTGCCTCTCCGCCGCTTGCCACAGGTGCGATCTTACTGAACCGTGGCGATAGCGACGGCCGCTCGGACCGGGTCAGACGACGCCCAGGATGTCGATCACGTAGAACAGGGTCGAGTTCGCGGGAACCTTCTCGTTCGCCTGGTCACCGTAGCCGTCGCCCGGCGGGATCACGACCGCGACCTGCGAGCCGACCTTCTGGCCGATGACCGCCTTCGAGAAGCCGGGAACCGCCTGGCTTCCCTCGCCGTCGGCGACGGTCATGATCAACGGTGCGCCGTTCTCCCAAGTCGACTCGAACACCTTGCCGTCGGCCCAGATCACGCCGGTGTAGTGCACGACGACGGCGTCGCCGGATTCGACGACCTCGCCCGAGCCTTCCTTCAGCACCTCGATCTCAGTGGTTTCGAAGGGGTCGGCCTTCGGCACCGTGATGCCCGGCCGTCCATCGGGTGCGAGCACCACGGCCGGGAATCCGTCGCGGCTGAGGCGCACTGCCCCGTCGGCACGCGGGAGGAAGGCCCGCTGGATGTCGAGTACGAACACGAGGCTGTCACCGGGCGCGATGCCGAGCGACTGATTGCCGTTGGGGCCGAAGCCGTCTTTCTCGGGCACGACGACGGCGATGCGCGATCCGACCGAACCGCACGTCAGCCCCTGGCTGAGTCCGGGCAGTGTGGAGTCGGAGATCGTCAGCGGGACGGGGTCGCCGGTCTTGCCGCCGAAGCCCCCGACTTGCAGCTCTTCGCCCGTGGCGCCGTTGTACACGGCGAGGCCGACGAGTGCTTGCTGACCGTCGACCAGACGTTCGCCGTCGCCGGCGATGACCTCGGTGCACTGCGTCTCTTCGGGCGCGAGCGGCGATGGGAATTCGACCCGTGGCTTCTCGCCGAAGCCGCCCTTCACCGTGACAGCGCTGGACGAATCACCGGATCCTGCCTCAGGCGCGGGCGCCGAAGCGCAACCCGACAGTGTCAGGGCGATGAGGCCGGCCGTGGCGATGAGCGCGAATGACGAGCGCACTGATCCTCGATTCCTTGGTGATCGGTGAAGGGCGTAGAAAGCCTACCCGGCCGAACCAGAGGGTTCGGTGCTGGGCGGTTCGGCATCGGCAGCGTCCGCCGGCGGAGTCGTGTCGATCTCGCGCGATCGAGATGCCGCGGCATCCGCTTGCCTGACGCGCTTGCGCAGACTCTTGTCGCTCACGTTGCGCTCCCCGAGTGCGCCGGGCGTCCATGCCTCGAAGTCCTCGTCGCTGAACTCGGTCTTCGACGGGCGTCGCTTGAGCTCGGGAAGGATCGTGTCGGGCGCGAGTCGGCGCGCGGTGATGAGGAATCCGGTGTGGGCGATCATGCGGTGATCGGGGCGCACGGCGAGGCCCTGCACGTGCCAGCCGCGCACCATCGTCTCGCTCGACTGCGGCTCGGTGTACTCCCCCGTCGCCCGGATCGCCTCGGCGACCCGAGAGAGCTGTGTGGCAGTGGCGATGTAGCAGAGCAGCACGCCGCCGGGCTTGAGCGCAACCGAGACCGACTCGAGGCACTCCCATGGCGCGAGCATGTCGAGCACGACGCGGTCGACGGATGCCTCGGCGACCGTCTCGGGCAGCGCCTCCGCCAAGTCGCCGAGCGTGATCGACCAGTTCTCGGGGTCGGCGCCATGGAACGTCGCGACATTGGCTCGGGCGACGCTCGCGAAGTCGTCGCGGCGCTCGAAGGAGAAGAGGTGCCCGTCGGCGCCGATCGCGCGGAGCAGCCAGAGCGAGAGCGCTCCGGAGCCGACACCTGCCTCGACGACCTGCGCGCCCGGGAAGATGTCGGCCTGCGCGAGGATCTGGGCTGCGTCTTTCGGGTAGACGATCGCCGCACCGCGCGGCATCGACATGACGAAGTCGGTGAGCAGCGGGCGCAGGGCGAGGTACTCGATGCCCGCTTGATTGGCGACGACCGAGCCGTCGGGCCGGCCGATCAGGTCGTCGTGCGCGAGGAGGCCCTTGTGCGAGTGGAAGTGCGCGCCCGGCTGCAGGGTGATCGTGTGCAGTCGGCCCTTGGGGCCCGTCAGCTGCACCCGGTCACCGACGCGGAACGGGCCGCTCTGCTCTCCTCGGCTCTCGGTCATGCCGAGGCCTGCCGTGCGGCGATGAGCCCCGCGATATCCGCGACCGTCGTGCCGTCGAGAGTCGGCCACAGTGCACTCGACGGTTCGTCGTCGAGCGCGATGATGTTCGGAACGGCGACGGCGATCGCGCCCGAGGCGAATGCGGAGGCGAGGCCGGCAGGCGAATCCTCGATCGCCACGCACTCGGCGATGTCGACGCCGAGCAGTGCCGCGGCCAGCAGGTACGGCTCGGGGTGCGGCTTCGCATTCTCGACGATGTCGCCGGTGACGATCACGTCGAACGCATCGAACGGGATCGTCGCGATGACGTCGTCGGCCATCGAACGGATCGACATGGTCACGAGCGCGGTGGGCACGGATGCCTCGCGCAGCGCCTGCAGCAGCTCACGGGCTCCGGGCCGCCACGGCACGCCGTGCTCCTTCAACTGCTCGCGCACTCGCGTCGTGAGCCGCTGCACGATGGCATCTGCGTCGAGCGTGACGCCCTTCGCCTGGAAGTACGCCGCCGCCTCCCACAGACCGCTGCCGACGAGTTCGAGCGCGTCGTCGTGGCCCCAGGAGCCGCCGAAGGACTCCACGAGCTCTTCTTCTGCGGCCATCCAATAGCGTTCGGTGTCGACGAGGGTGCCGTCCATGTCCCAGAGGACTGCGGCGGGGAGGCGAGTGGTCACAACCGTCAAGTCTACGGGCACGGCCTATTGTGGAGGTGTACCCGGGATCCGGGGCGGAAAGCGGGGCACCAGGAGTGAATCAGCCGACCGGTTTCGAGGGCGGAAGGCTGCTCGTCGTCGCATTCGAAGGATGGAACGACGCCGGAGAGGCGGCGACCGGAGCTGCGAAGCTCCTCGTCGAGCGACTCGACCTCGTCGAGATCGCCGCCGTCGACCCCGAGCTCTACTTCGACTACCAGTTCACGCGCCCGACCATCGTCGTCGGTGATGACGGCGTGCGTCGTCTCGAGTGGCCTGGGGCGGCGATCATGGGCCCGGGCGATCTTCCCGTCGCTGACGATGCGGATGACGACGACCGCGTCACGGGGCCGGGAGCCGACACCCTGCACGTGCTCATCGGTGCGGAACCGGCTCGCAGCTGGAAGGGCTTCGCCGCCGAACTCATCGATGCCGCGCTCGCCGCCGATATCGAGGGCATCGTGCTGCTCGGTGCGATGCTCGCCGACGCGCCGCACACCCGGCCCCTGTCGATCTTCGCCTCGAGTGAGAACCCCGAAGTGCGGTCTGCACTCGGCGTCGAGCGTTCGAACTACGAGGGCCCGGTCGGCATCCTCAGTGTCATCGCTGATCAGGCCGAGCATGCGGGCATTCCCACGGTGTCGCTCTGGGCGTCGGTGCCGCACTACGTGCACAACGCGCCGTCGCCGAAGGCGGTGCTCGCCCTGCTCGGCAAGTTGGAGGAGCTCACGGGACTCTCCATCCCCCGCGGCAGCCTCGAGATCGATGCCGCAGCGTGGGAGGCCGGGGTCGACGCGCTCGCCGCCGACGACGACGAGATGGCCGGCTACATCACCCAGCTCGAGCAGGCGCGCGACGCCGTCGATGCCCCCGAGGCGAGCGGCGAGGCGATCGCCCAGGAGTTCGAGCGGTACCTTCGCCGTCGTGGCGACGGCCCCGAGGGGCGCGCCGACGGTCGTGGCGACGGCCCCCGCTGACGGCCATGTCGAGGTTCGCTCCCTGAGCCCGTCGAAGGGCGCTTGCAGCCCTCCGTGGTCCGCTTCGACGAGCTCAGCGAACCATTACGCGGTGAGTGCGCCCGTGCCGAGCAGCACGAAGAGCGTGATGCCGAGCAGCACCCGGTAGATCACGAACGGCAGGAAGCTGCGCTTCGAGATGTAGCTCATGAAGAACGCGATCACGAGGATTCCGACGACGAACGCGACGAGCGTCGCCGCCGCGGTCTCGATGGGCCCGTACACCGTGGGCTCGCCCAGGCTCTTCACCAGCTGGAAGACGCCGCTGCCGAACACCGCGGGGATCGCGAGGAGGAACGCATAGCGTGCGGCGGCCGCGCGCTCGTAGCCGAGGAAGAGCCCCATGGTGATGGTGCCGCCGGAGCGTGAGACCCCGGGGATGAGTGCCAGCGCCTGCGCGAGACCGAAGTAGATGCCGTGCGGCACGGTCAGATCGTCGAGCCCCCGCCGTTTCGCGCCCGCCCAGTCGGCGAGGCCGAGGATGAGCCCGAAGACGACGAGCATCGTGGCGACGATCCAGAGCGAGCGCAGGCTCGTCTCGATCTCGTCTTGGAAGAGGATGCCGAGCACGACGATCGGCACCGAGCCGACGATGATGAGCCAGCCCATGCGCGCATCCGGATCATTGCGCGGGACCCTTCCCGTGAACGAACCGAACCAGTGCGAGACGATTCGCACGATGTCACGCCAGAAGAAGACCACGACCGCGGTCTCGGTGCCGAGCTGCGTGATGGCGGTGAACGCCGCACCCGGGTCTTGGGCCCCTGGCAGGAATTCCCCCAGGATGCGCAGGTGCGCGCTCGAGGAGATCGGGAGGAACTCGGTGAGCCCCTGCACGAGGCCGAGGATGAGCGCTTCGATCACGTGGTGCATCCGCCTTCCGCCTCCGCGGAAGTCGGAGGACTGCGCTGGTCAGGGGCGTGCTGATCAGGGACTGGTTCGGTCAGTAGTCGAGGAGGAGGTCTCGCAGGACCTGCCTCCCGAAGACTAATGCGTCGAGCGGCACCCGCTCGTCAACCCCGTGGAACATCGCCGGGAAGTCCAAGCCTTCTGGCAGCTTCAGCGGCGCGAAGCCGTATCCGGCGATTCCCAGCCGACTGAGCGCCTTGTTGTCGGTGCCGCCCGAGAGCAGGTACGGGAAGACCGGCACGCCGGGGTCATGCACACCGAGGGAGCGCTTCACGGCATCGACCAGAGCGCCGGATGTCGCGGCCTCGAGCCCGACGTCGCGGTGCACGATCTCGATGTCGACCTCGTTGCCGATGAGCGCCTGCACTTCGGCCAGCACCGCGTCTTCTTCGCCCGGCAGCGTGCGGATGTCGATGAGCGCCTCGGCGCGGTCGGGGATGACGTTGTGCTTGTATCCCGCGGTCAGGAGCGTGGGATTGCTCGTGGTGCGCAGGGTCGCGGTGATGAACCCCGACGCAGAACCCGTGGCGAGGGCGAGTTCGTCGGGTGACACCTGCTCGGGGTCGACACCCAGCACTCCCGCGATCTCGGCGAGCAGCTCGCGAGTGGTGTCGGTGAGCCGGATCGGCCATTCGGTACGGCCGAGGGTCGCCACCGCCTCGGCGAGCTTCGTGACGGCGTTGTCGCGGATGAGCCTCGAGCCGTGAGCGGCGGTCCCGCGCGCGACGAGTCGGATCCAGAGCAGCGACTTCTCCCCGGTCTGCAGGAGATACGCACGCTGCCCGCCGACGGTGATCGAATACCCGCCGACCTCGCTGATCGCCTCGGTGGCTCCCGCGAAGAGTTCCGGATGGTGGTCGACGAGCCATCGGGAGCCGAGGCCGCCGCCCGACTCCTCGTCGGCGAAGAACGCCACGACGAGGTCGCGTGCCGGCTGAGAGCCCGAGCCGATGATGTCGCCGAGGGCGGTCAACATCATCGCGTCCATGTCTTTCATGTCGACCGCACCGCGACCCCAGAGCATGCCGTCGCGCACCTCACCGGCGAACGGGTCGACGCTCCAATTGCGGGCATCTGCCGGCACGACATCGAGGTGTCCGTGCACGACGAGGGCCGGCTTCGCGGAGTCCCGCCCAGGAACACGTACGACGACGCTCGTGCGTCTCGGCTCGGACTCGAAGAGCTGCGGTGCGAGCCCGAGCGCGGCCAGCCGAGCCTCGACGTACTCGGCAGCCTCGCGCTCGCCGTTCGCCTTGCCCTCGCCGTAGTTGGAGGTGTCGAAGCGGATCAGCTCCTGTGCGACGATCGCCGTCTCATCGAGTTCTGGAACGAGGTCGGAATCGGTGGATGACAGGGCCATGCCATCACGCTAGCCGGGGCATCCTGCAATGGCCAACGTGTCGGAAGCGCCCCGGAAATCGTGCTAATGTCTTCTCTCGGGCCACCGAGGAATCGGAAGGGCCTGACACGAGCGCGGGTGGCGGAAATGGCAGACGCGCTAGCTTGAGGTGCTAGTGCCCTAACGGGCGTGGGGGTTCAAGTCCCCCCTCGCGCACGCTTGTGTCGAGAAGGCCGGATCATTGCGATCCGGCCTTCTTGCGTTTCCGGACGTTGCGTTTCCGGACGTTGCGCTGTGATCCGCGCATCTCCCCCGCACATCGTGTTCTCGTGTGCCGAGAGACGCCTCATCGCACGACATCCGACGACCGCGCCTCACTCATCCGATGTCTGTCGCGACAAATCGGATGTTCCGGACAGTCGGCACTGCCGACTTGCTCTATTCGAACATGTGTTCGAAACTGTGTGAATGACCATGACCGCTCCCCTCGCCCCGGCCGAAGTGCCCTCGCGCGTCGAGGAGCTGCAGGCCCGCATCCGCGGGATGCAGGCCACGCGGCTCGACTCCAAGACGGTGCCGACACATCCGGCCCTCGAACAGGTGCTGCCGGGCGGCAGCCTTCGCGAGGGCACGGTCGTCACCGTCGAAGGCTCGACGACCCTGCTCATGGCCCTCCTCGCCGGCCCGTCGGCGAGCGGGCGCTGGGTCGCCGTCGCAGGCATGCCGGAGTTCGGCATCGAGGCGGCCGCACGGTTCGGCATCGACCTCGAGCGGCTCGTGCTCGTGCCCGACCCCGGACGGCAGTGGCTCACCGTGATCGCCGCGCTCGCCGATGTGATCCCCGTGGTCGCCGTGCGACCGGCCGGTCGGGTCACCCCAGCCGAGACGTCACGACTGACGGCGCGGCTCAGGCAGCGCGGCACCGTGCTGCTCGTCGCGGGCGAATGGCCGGGCAGCGATGCGAGCCTCGGCGTCGAGGCGAGCGAGTGGCACGGTCTCGAGCTGGGTCACGGGCATCTCAGCGATCGCGACGTCGTCGTCGCTGCGGGCGGGCGTGGGGAGTTCGGGCGGCGTCCTCGCTCCCGTCTCCGGCTGCCGGGTCGTTCGCTCGAGTTCCGGGCCGCCTCGGAAGCGACTCCCGATCCGGTGCGTCTCGACGAATATGTGCGGCGGGCCGTCTGATGGTCATCGACCCCGGCCGCACGATCGTGCTCTGGTGTGCCGACTGGCCCGTGTTCGCGGCCTGTCGCGAACACGGGATCGACCCGGCCTCCCCCATCGCCCTCACCGAGGGAGGGCAGGTCTTCGCCTGCTCGGCGGCCGCCCGCAGCGACGGTGTCGTTCGCGGATTGAAGATTCGCGAGGCCCAGTACCGCTCCCCCGCGCTCACGCTGCTCGACTACGACGCCTCGCTCGACGTGCGGGTCTTCGAACCGGTCGTGCGACGTGTCGAAGAGACGGTGCCGGGTGTGCAGCTCATCCGCCCGGGCACGCTCGCAATGAGGGCCCGCGGCGCGGCCCGCTACTACGGCGGTGAGGAAGCCGCGGCGCAGGCGCTCCTCGACACCGTCGCAGCGCTCGGGGTGCCCGGCGCCCGGGTCGGTGTCGCCGACGGCCCCTTCGCGGCCGAGCAGGCTGCGCGGGCGACCGGCGAATCCCCCGTGGGCATCGTCGCGCCCGGGACATCCGCTGCGTTCATTTCTCCGCTGCCCGTGAGCCTCGTCGTCGATGCCCGCACGTCGGCCCTGCTCAACCGGCTCGGCGTTCGCACCCTCGGCGAGTTCGCAGCGCTGCCCGAGGCCGATGTGCGGCGTCGCTTCGGCGCGGCGGGCGCGTTCGCACACGACCGGGCGTCGGGGCGCGAGCAGGCCAGGGTGCTCGCACGCACACCGCCGCCCGAGTTCGAGGTGGCGCAGGAGTTCGAGCCGCCGCTCGATCGCATCGACCAGCTCGCCTTCGCCTTTCGAGTGCGTGCCTCCGAGTTCATCGAACGAATGCGGGCGAAGCGACTCGTGTGCACCGGCATCCGCGTCGAGATCGACGACGAAGGCGGCGGGCACTCGAGCCGAAGCTGGTTGCACCCACGCTGGTTCACACCCGCCGACGTCGTCGACCGGGTGCGCTGGCAGCTGCAGGGCGCGGGCACCGCCGACAGCGGGCTCGCCTCGCCCATCGTGCGGCTGCGCGTCGTGCCCGAACGCATCGACTCGACCGGCAACCACGAAGAGGGGCTCTGGGGCGGCGGACCCGACGAGCGCGTGCACCATGGGCTCACCCGGGTACAGAGCATGCTCGGCCACGACGCGGTCGTGACCGCGTCGGTCGGTGGTGGCCGCATGCTCGCCGACCGGCAGGTGCTCGTGCCGTGGGGCGACCGGGTTCCCGAGCGCACGGGCGAGCAGACGGCGGCGCCGTGGCCCGGCAGCCTGCCCGCTCTCGCGCCCGCAAGCGTCTTCCGTGAGCGGCTGCCGATCGGGCTGCTCGACGCCAGCGGCTCCCCGGTCACGATCGACGCCCGTGGGGCGATCTCGGCGAACCCCGAACGCTTCGCGCTCGCCGGCGGCGATGCCGCCCCTGTGCGGGCGTGGGCGGGGCCCTGGCCGGTCGTCGAGCGCTGGTGGGACGCCGAGCACGCCAAACGTGTGCACCGCTTCCAGATCGTCGACGATGACGGGTGTGCGTGGCTTCTCGTGCGCGACGACGAGGGCTGGTGGGCCGAGGCGAGGTACGACTGATGAGGTGGAACTGGCTGAACTGATCGTGTGGAACGACTGGCTGTGCTGATGGGTGGTGGTCGCTGATGGGGTGGAACAACCCCGGCATCCCGTGGTCGGAGCTCGAGCGCAAGCTCTCCGATGCGCGTCGGCCGGGTGCGCCCAAGCTCATCGGCGACGGCGGCGACAGTCCGGCGTGGAGCCGCAAGCGGCATCCGTATCGCCCTGCAACCGACCTCGAGGCACCGGCCGGGCCGATCGTGCCCTACGCCGAGCTGCACGCGCACTCGAACTTCAGCTTCCTCGACGGCGCCTCCTCCCCCGAGCAACTGGTCGAAGAGGCGCAGCGGCTCGGGCTCACGGGGCTCGCCATCACCGACCACGACGGCTTCTACGGCATCGTGCACTTCGCCGAGGCCGCCGAGAGCTTCCCCGAGCTGCAGACGGTCTTCGGCGCCGAACTCTCGCTCGGCCTGCAAGGCCCGCAGAACGGCTTCGCCGACCCCGAGGGCGAACATCTGCTCGTGCTCGCCCGGCGTGAGGCGGGCTATCACCGGCTCGCCGGCGCGATCACCGCCGGTCAGCTCGCCGGCGGCGAGAAGGGGCGACCGGTGTACTCCATCGAAGAGCTCGCCGAGCGAGCAGGCGGTGAGTGGGTCGTGCCGACCGGATGCCGCAAGGGCGCGGTACGTCGTGCGCTCGCCGAGGGTGGGGCGGATGCCGCGGCGCGCGAGCTCGATCGCCTGACCGCGCTCTTCGGCCACGAGAACGTCGTGGTCGAGCTCTTCGACCACGGGCATCCGTTCGATCAGACGGCGAACGACGCCCTCGCCGGACTCGCCGAGCGCGCCGGGTTGCCGCTGCTCGCCACGAACGCCGTGCACTACGCGACACCGCCAGAGCATCGTCTCGCAGCCGCCCTCGCGGCGGTGCGGGCACGCCGCAGCCTCGACGAACTCGACGGATGGCTGCCGGCATCCGACCAGCTGCATCTGCGCAGCGGCGCCGAGATGGCCGAGCGGTTCGCCCGCTACCCCGGAGCGGTCGCCCGCTCGGTGACGCTCGCCCAAGAGCTCGGATTCACCCTGCGCAGTGCCCGTCCGAAGCTGCCGAAGCAAGAGGTACCAGAGGGGCACACGCCGATGAGCTGGCTGCGGGTGCTCGTCTGGCAGGGCGCAGAGCAGCTCTATCCCGGTGTGCCGACGCATGTGCGCGAGCGGCTCGAGCGCGAGCTCGACGTCATCGAGCTGAAAGACTTCTCCGGCTACTTCCTCATCGTGCACGACATCGTCGCCGAGGCGAGGCGGCGCGGCATCCTCTGCCAGGGGCGCGGCTCGGCGGCGAACTCGGCGGTCTGCTACGCACTACGCATCACCGCGGTCGATTCGATCGGGTACGGGTTGCCGTTCGAGCGTTTCCTCTCCGCGCTCCGCGACGAAGAGCCCGACATCGACGTCGACTTCGACTCCGACCGACGTGAAGAGATCATCCAGTACGTCTACGACAAGTACGGCAGGCAGAACGCGGCGCAGGTCGCCAACGTCATCAGCTATCGGCCGAAGGTCGCGGTGCGTGACATGGCGAAGGCGCTCGGCTACTCCACTGGCCAGCAAGATGCCTGGTCGCGACAGATCGAACGATGGGGGGCGGTCGTCGAGACCGACGACCACGACATCCCCGCCGCCGTCGTCGAGCTCGCCGAGCAGGTGCTCACCTTTCCGCGCCACCTCGGCATCCACTCGGGCGGCATGGTGCTCACCGACCGCCCGGTCGGCGAGGTGGTGCCGATCGAGCACGCCCGCAAAGAGAACCGCACCGTGGTGCAGTGGGACAAAGACGACTGCGCGTGGATGGGGCTCGTGAAGTTCGACCTGCTCGGCCTCGGCATGCTCGCGGCGCTGCAGTACACCTTCGACCTCGTGCGTGAGTCGACGGGTGAGGTGTGGGAGCTCTCGACCCTGCCGAAAGAGGAAGAGGCGGTCTACGACATGCTCTGTCGCGCCGACTCGATCGGTGTCTTCCAGGTTGAGAGCCGGGCGCAGATGGGCACGCTCCCTCGGCTCAAACCCCGGTGCTTCTACGACCTCGTCGTCGAGATCGCGCTCATCCGTCCAGGTCCCGTGCAGGGCGGCGCGGTGCATCCGTACATCCGACGCCGCACGGGTGAAGAGGCGGTGAGCTACCTGCATCCGAAACTCGAGCCGGTGCTCGAGCGCACGCTGGGAGTCCCCCTCTTCCAGGAGCAGCTCATGCAGATGGCGGTCGCGGTCGGCAACTGCGACGCCGCCGACGCCGACCAGTTGCGGCGTGCCATGGGTTCGAAGCGCGGGGTCGAGAAGATCGAGCGGTTGAAAGCGAAGCTCTACGCGGGCATGGCCGAGAACGGCATCGAAGACGACGTCGCCGACTCGATCTACGCGAAGATCGAAGCCTTTGCGAACTTCGGCTTCGCCGAGAGCCACGCCCTGAGCTTCGGACTGCTCGTCTACGCGAGCTCATGGCTGAAGCTGCACTATCCGGCCGCGTTTCTCGCCGCGCTCCTGCGCGCGCAGCCGATGGGCTTCTACTCGCCGCAGACGCTCACCGCCGATGCACGGCGCCACGGCGTCGAGATGCTGCGCCCCGACATCCTGCGGTCGGGGGTGCACGCGGGGCTCGAGGCGGGCGAACCGCTCGCTGAACCTGTCGAAGCGGGTTCCCTTCGACAGGCTCAGGGAACTCGACAGGCTCAGGGAACTCGACAGGCTCAGGGAACGCAGCATCCGACTGGCCTCGATGCGTGCGCGAACCCCGTGCAGCCGCCCATCGACCAGAGCTTCGACCGCACTGCACCCGACCGCGGAGCCGAGCACCGTCGCGATGGCGCCTTCGCAGTGCGACTCGGACTCGCCGACGTCTCCTCCATCGGCAAGGTCGTCGCCGAGCGCATCATCGCCGAACGCGAGGCTCGAGGCCCGTACCGCGACATGGCCGACGTCTCGCGTCGCGCAGCGCTCGACGCCACCCAGCTCGAGGCGCTCGCCGCGGCCGGCGCCTTCGACGGGTTCGGGCTCGAGCGACGTGAAGCCCTCTGGCTCGCGGGCGAGGCCGCCGCCGACCGCGAGGAGTATCTCGCCGGATCCGTCGTCGTCGTGCAACCACCGCTGCTGCCGATGCTGAGCCCGGCCGAGCAGGTCGTCTACGACCTGTGGGCCACGGGAATCTCCCCCGACGACCACCCGATCCGGCACGTGCGCGAGCGACTCGACGAGCGAGGAGCAATCCGCATCGACCGGCTGCAGCAGGCCGAGAGTGGCCGCCGCATCGAGGTTGGAGGGGTGGTCACGCATCGGCAGCGACCGGCGACTGCGAGCGGCATCACCTTCCTCAACATCGAAGACGAGTCCGGCACGCTGAACGTGATCGCCGGCGTCGGGGTGTGGAACCGCTACCGGCGCATCGCCCGCGAGGCACCTGCGATGATCGTGCGCGGCATGCTCGAACGATCACGCGAGGGGGTCACCAATCTCATCGCCGATCGATTCGAGCCGCTCACCGTGTCGGCGCCGCACCGATCGCGCGACTTCCGTTAGCCTCGACCGGTGCCCGTGACACCCTCTGATGCCTCCCGCCGTGATTCCTCCGACCGCTACGGAGCCGACGTGCTCGCAGGCGATTGGAAGGCTCGCGGCCGTCGCACCATCCCCGAGGTCGAGGCCGAACGCGATCTGGTGGTCGAACTCGCCGAGAACGGCTTCTGCGGTGCAGTGACCGGTGTTGCGAAGGGTGTCGTGACGCTCGAGGACCGCTTCGGCGGCAAGCGGATGTTCCCGCTCGGCCATGGGTTCCTCGTCGACGGCGAAGCCGTGCAACTCGTCGCACCGAAACCGAAGGCACCGGCCGGCCGGCTGCGCACGGCATCGGGATCGTTCGCGGTGGAATCCGCACCCGCCCGGGTCGCGCTGCCGAGTCGCATATTCGTCGAGGGGCGCCACGATGCCGAGCTCGTCGAAAAGGTCTGGGGCGCAGACCTGCGCGTCGAGGGCGTCGTCGTCGAGTACCTCGAAGGCGTCGATGTGCTCGATGATGTGCTCGACGAGTTCCGGCCGGGCCCCGGCCGCAAGGCGGGCGTGCTCGTCGACCACCTCGTGCCCGGCTCGAAGGAGCAGCGCATCGCCGACGCCGTCATGCGGGGCCCGCACGCGGCGAACGTACTCGTCGTCGGGCACCCGTTCATCGACATCTGGCAGGGCGTCAAGCCCGCCCGTCTCGGCAAGACCGCCTGGCCGGTGATCCCGAGGGGTACCGAGTGGAAGCACGGCGTATGCGATGCGTTCGGCTGGCCGCGCGCCGAGCAGGCTGACATCGCGCGGGCCTGGCAGCACATTCTCGGCCGTGTGCGCGGCTACGGCGACCTCGAACCCGCGCTGCTCGGCCGAGTCGAAGAACTCATCGACTTCGTGACCGCACCGGTCGGATGAGGCGGCCGCCGGAGCGCGTTCGCCGGTCGAGGTGCATCAGGGCGCATCAGGGCGCATCAGATCGAGAAGCCGCCGTCGCTCTTGATCAGCTGACCCGAGACCCATCGCCCCTCGTCTGAGACGAGGAAGCGCACCAGTCGTGCGGCATCATCTGGCGTGCCGAGACGCCCGCTCGGCTGTGCAGCGATGAGTGCTGCGCGCGTCGCATCGTCCATCCAACCCGTGTCGACGGGCCCCGGATTCACGAGGTTCGCCGTGATGCCGAGCGGCGCCAGTTCACGGGCAGCCGCGATGACGATGCGATCGAGCGCCCCCTTGCTCGCACCATACGGCAGATTGCCGACGACGTGATCACTGGTGAGGGCGACGACCCGGCCGCCGCCATCGACCGGCACCTGCGCGGCGAAGGCCTGGAGCAGCAGCCACGATGCCCGGGTGTTCACGGCGAAGTGACGGTCGAAGCTCTCGAGCGAGGTGTCGAGGAGGCCGGAATCCACGCCTTCCGCGTGCGAGAGCACGAGCGCACCGATCGGTCCGAGCTCGGCAGCCGCTTGGGACACGAGTCGGCCGGGCACCTCAGGATCGGCGAGATCGGCGTCGATGCCGAGCGCACGCACGCCGATCGTGCGAAGCTCGGCCTCGAGCGCCGCAGGGTCCCGGTCGGGATCGCCGCCCAGCGACATCCGCCGGTCGTAGTCGCCCAGGTAGCTGAATGCGATGTCCCAGCCGTCGGCGGCGAGTGAGGTGGCGATCGCCCAGGCGATGCCATTGCTGCGGCCGGCACCGGTGATCAGGGCAGTACGTCGTGACATGGAGCTCCTAGGCGATGGTGGTGCCGAACGCGAGTCCGAGCACGTAGGTGATGGCCGCCGCGCCGAGTCCGATGGCGAGCTGGCGAAGCGCCCGCTTCAGCGGCGACGCTCCGGAGAGGAGCCCGACGATCGCCCCGGTCGCGAGTAGCGCGATGCCCACGAGCACCGTCGCCGTGATGACCGCCGGAAGACCGGTCATACCGAAGAGGTAGGGCAGCACCGGGATCAGTGCGCCAGATGCGAAGAAGCAGAAGCTCGAGATCGCGGCCGAGAGTCCGGTGCCGACAGCCTCGTCGTCGTGTTCGGCGACGGTCCATGCGTCGGTCGGCGTCTGCGCCTGCTCGGCTGCGTGCACACGGGCGACGACGAGGGCGGCGTGTTCGACTGCA
Source organism: Agromyces sp. Y558 (assembly GCF_059445415.1). Classification (NCBI taxonomy): domain Bacteria; kingdom Bacillati; phylum Actinomycetota; class Actinomycetes; order Micrococcales; family Microbacteriaceae; genus Agromyces; species Agromyces sp. Y558. The sequence goes on along the minus strand of NZ_JCAIUH010000003.1, from coordinate 309,214 downwards.
GCGCGCTCCTCCATGCCGCGCGCCCGGTAGACGAGCGCGAGCTCGTTGGCGTCGATGTCGAGGTCGGGCAAGGCGTCGCGCGCCGAGGGGTCGGGGGTGGATGCCTCGAGCAGCTCGCGCTGCGATCGTACCGAAACGTACTCTCCGGCGCCCATCGACAGTGCACCAGCGAGCAGTCCGGCGACACCCGTGAAGAGCACCACCGAAGCTGGGACGCCCGTGGCGCCGATTCCGAGCACGAGTGCAAGGTTCGAGACGAGCCCGTCGTTGGCGCCGAAGACGGCGGCACGGAAGGTGCCGGCGAGGCGGCGGCGGCCTCGAGCTGCGAGCCCGCGCACCACCTCGCCGTGGATGCGTTCGTCGGCAGCCATCGCCGCGGTGGCATCGGGGTCGCTCGCATACGGCGAGCGTGCCTCGGCACGCTGCGCGAGCGCGAGCACGAAGATCGAACCGAACCGTCTCGCGAGCGCGCCGAGCAGTCGCGTGCGAACGTCGGCGCGGGGCACGCCGTGGTCGTCGCCGCCGAGCAGGTCGAGCCAATGCGCCTCATGGCGCCCTTCCGCGGCGGCCAGCGCGAGCAGGATCTCTCGTTCCTCACCCTCGCGTCGTGCCGCGAGCTCCCGGTAGACGGCCGCCTCTGCGCGTTCGTCGGCGAGATAACGCCGCCATCGGGCGCGGTCGGTCGAGGTGCCCCTCGACTGGTCGTTGCTCATCATGCTCCCATTTCACGGCGTGGAACCGGCAGCCGTGGCCGTGCTCGCTCCGCGCCATCGCTTGCCGACCGCTCGCGCGACCAAAGTCACGATATCGGCCGTTGCCCGCGGGATTCCGCGGTTCGCCCGGATTGGCAGGATTTCGGAACGCCGAACCGGCGGTGCGGGGACATCGGGCAACGAGGCCGGAACCTCAGCTGACGAGGCGGTTCCAGCCGTCGCCGTCGACGTGTTCGAAGATCAGGTTCGTCTCGGTGTGCGCGACGGCCGGATGCCCCGTGAGGTACGCGAGCACGAACTCGCGCAGTTCTTCGGCGTCGCGCGCGGCGACGTGGATCAGGTAGTCCTCTGCGCCGGCCATGTGGAAGACGCCGAGCACGCCGGGCAGGTGCGGCACCGCCTGCCGGAACGCATCGATCTCACTGCGATCGTGCTTCACGAGACGAATTGCGATGAGCGCCTGAAGCGAGACGCCGAGCGAGGCGAGATCGACGTCGACGCGGTAGCCGCGCACGGTGCCGAGACTCTGCAGGCGTCGCAAACGGAGCGACACCGTGGATTCGGCGACCCCGACCTCGGCAGCGAGGGCGGCACCCGAGGCGCGCGCATTCGTCGAGAGCGCCTGGAGCAGTGCGCGGTCGACACGGTCGAGTTCTGGTTTCTGCGCCACGGGTCGGCTCCTTGCGTCGGATTTGCAGAAGATTCGAGATTTCGAGCATATCGCATCGATGCTTCATGCCGAGTTGCTGAATCTCACAGATTCTGCTTGGTTCGACCCATGCAGACATCGTCGTCCCATCTCGAGACCCGCGCCGTTCACGGCGGCATGGCGGGCGTTCGAGAGAGCGGATCCCACGTGCCCGTCATCGATTTCTCGACCACCAACCCGCTCGATTCCGTCGAGAACGGCGGTGCGTCGTACGAAGAGCTCGCGACCGGCCACGACCTCGGCGAAGGCCGCTCCGCGGTCTACCAGCGTCTCTGGCAGCCGGGCGTCGCGCGCTTCGAGGAGTCGCTCGCCGGGCTCGAGGGTACCGAAGGCGCCGTCGCCTTCGCGAGCGGCATGGCCGCGCTCGCAGCGACGCTCATCGCCACGGCTTCGGCCGGTCAGCCGCACATCGTCGCGGTCCGGCCGCTCTACGGCGGCACCGACCACGTGCTCGCGAGCGGCCTGCTCGGCACCGAGGTGACGTGGGCGGATGCCGCGGACATCAGCTCGGCCGTCCGTCCCGACACCGGGCTCGTGGTCGTCGAGACACCCGCGAACCCGACGCTCGAACTCGTCGACATCCGGGCCGTCGTGGATGCCGCGGGCGACGTGCCGGTGCTCGTCGACAACACCTTCGCGACCCCCGTGCTGCAGCGCCCCGTCGAACACGGCGCGACCCTCGTGCTGCACAGCGCGACGAAGTACCTCGGCGGGCACGGCGACGTGATGGGCGGCATCATCGCGGGTGACCGCAGCTGGGTCGAGCGGCTGCGGCAGGTGCGGGCACTCACCGGTGGCCTGCTGCATCCGATGGCCGCGTACCTCTTGCACCGCGGACTCCGCACGCTCCCGCTGCGCGTGCGCGCGCAACAGGAGACGGCCACCGTGCTCGCCGAGCGGCTGCTCACGCATCCGGCGGTCGCCGGTGTGCACTACCCGGGCCTGCCCGGCCAAGACCCTGCCGGTCTCCTCGGCACTCAGCTCGAGGGGCCCGGCTCGATCATCGCCATCGAACTCATCGGCGGATACGACGCTGCAGCGCGGTTCACGGAATCGTGCGAGCTCATCACGCATGCCGTGTCGCTCGGCGGTGTCGACTCGCTCGTACAGCACCCGGCTTCGCTCACGCACCGCCCGGTCGCCGGTGAGGCGAAGCCCGGAGCGGGCGTCGTGCGCCTGTCGATCGGGCTCGAGCACGTCGACGACCTCACGAGCGACCTCATGGCCGCGCTCGACCGTGCGGCCGAACTGGGCGGACTCCACCACGACGCCGACCCGATCGTGACTCTGGCAGCGTTTTCGGGACCCACCAGGGCAATCTAAACTGGATCCGCCGGCTCTACAGCAACGACCTGACGGTCTGAGGAAGTTCGCCGCCGAACCTCGACACCCGCCGCTCTGAGGTGACCGCGAAGGCCCTCAACGCTTTCAAACAAGTGGGTGCGCATCGAAAGACTGTCGGCGCCGACGAGTTTCGAGGCGGAGTCATCGGTGAAGAACACCTCCGAGGCTGTCACCCCAAGGGCCTCAAGCACATGCGCGAACGCGCGGACATCGGGCTTGACGAAACCGATGTCGGCCGAGTTGAAGATTGCATCGAACCGGCTGGCAATACCGAGAGCAGCGATCTCGGCGGGGATGGTGTCAGTGCCGTTGGTGAGCACAGCCGTCCTGAGCCCCAAGCTGCGGACCTCGTCAGACAGTTCCAAAAGAGCCTCATCCACGACTGCGGGTTGAACGCCCCACTCCTCCGCAGCCGGCAGACTTCCGGCCAGCTCGCTGACCTGGCACACCCAATCAGCTCGGGTGATTCGGCCGGCCGTGACCTCCTCGATCAGCGGCTTCGCGAAGGCAAAGCCTTCGATCGTCCCAGCAGCCAGCCCATGCCTGAGTTCGATGTCGGCCACGTACTTCGGGTCGAAGTGTCGGATAACTCCGTCGAGGTCGAAGAGCACAACGCGGATCATCCACCGATCCTCTCTCAAGACCTCGAACCGATGAAACGTGAACCACGGAGTGCGCTGACCCGGGCAGTGAACGGCGCGTGCCTCAGTCGCGCGCCGGCTTTGATTCGGAGCCGGCGGCGGCGACCGGCGCCGGGTTCCGGATCCCGATCCACGACACGATGCCACCGACGACGAGGAATACCGCCGTCGCGATCGCGACGCGGTGATAGCCGTCGACGTCGAGCTGCGTGCCGACGATGACACCGATCGACGCGATCGCGACGAGCCCGGCGATGCGTGCCACTGCGTTGTTCACCGCCGAGCCGATGCCGGCCCTCGCCGGGTCGACCGCGCCGAGGATCGCCGCGGTCAACGGCGCGACGGTCATAGCCATACCGAGACCCGTGACCACGATGCCGGGCAGGAACTGCGTCCAGTACTCGACATCGGGCGCCACCGTGAGCGTCAACAAGTACCCGACTGCGACCGTGATCGGGCCGAGCGTCATGAAGATCCGCGGCCCGAGGCGCGACGAGAGTCCGCCGAACCACGATCCGAGGAAGACGATCATGATGGTCGGCGGCAGGGTCGCGAGCCCGGCCAGCGTCGCGGAGAAGCCGGCGTACTCCTGCAGGAAGATCGTGATCGCGAACGGTCCGAGCGAGAACGCGGCGTAGATGAAGAGAGTGGCGAGGTTGCCCGCCGCGAAGTTGCGCGCGCGGAAGAGGCTGAGTGGCAGCATCGGCTGCGGCGCCCGATGTTCCCACCACACGAACACCACGAGCGCGACGAGGCCGACGACGAGCGGAATGTAGACCACCGGCGACGACCAACCGAACCGGCCCTGCTCGATGAGCGCGAAGACCGTACCGCCGAGACCGACGACGCCGAGCGCCGCCCCGAGCCAGTCGATGCGCTCCTTCGCGGGGTTCGGCGCATCTCGACCGAGCGCGTGCATGAAGACGAGGGAGAAGGCGATCGGCAGCAGGTTGATCCAGAACACGAGCCGCCACGAGACGAGGTCGACGAGCGCTCCGCCCAAGAGCGGCCCGATGAGGAAGGCGACGGTGGTCCACGCGGTCCATCGCCCGATCGCCTTGCCCTGCGCCGCAGCCGGGAAGGTCGCGATGATGAGCGCGAGCGAACTCGGCACGAGAAGCGCCCCCGCTGCGCCCTGCAGTGCCCTGGCGATCACGAAGACGAGACCGTCGGGCGCGACCGCGCAGAGCACCGAGGTGGCTGCGAAGCCGTAGAGGCCGATGCGGATGATGCGCAATCGCCCGAAGGAGTCCGACAGTGAACCGGCGAGCAGGATCAGCGAACCGAGGGTCAGGAGGTATGCGTCGACCGCCCATTGCTGCAGCGCGAGACCCCCGCCGAGCTCCGCTTCGATCGCCGGCAAGGCGACGTTGATGACCGCGCCGTCGAGGAACGCGATGAATGAGACGACGATGGCGACGACGAGTACTCGCGAGCGACGTTCCATACGGGTCATGCTAGACCCGCCACGGATGCCGCGAGTCGGTGCGGCTCAGCGGCTGCCGAGCCGTTTGCGGAGGAACTCGATGCGCGCCTGCAACTGCGTGACCGTGGCCTGCGCAACTGCGGGGCCACCGCAGACACGGCGCAGTTCGGCGTGCACCTGCGAGTGCGCTTCGCCCGTGTGTCGGGCCCAGAGCCCGACGAGACTGTTGAGCAGCGACCTCTGCTCTTTCAGGGTGCGGTAGAGCGCCACCGGCTCGGGGTTCTCGTCGGCGACAACCTGCTTGCGGCGCTCCCCGACGCGCCGCGCCTGCCGCGTCTGGCGATGGCGAAGCAACTCGGAGACCTGCTCTGGATCGAGGATGCCGGGGATGCCGATGAAGTCGAATTCCTCGTCGCTGCCGGGCTCGGCGAGGGTACCGAACTCGGTGCCGTCGTAGAGCACCCGGTCGAATGAGGCATCCGACCCGATCGCCTCCCATGTGCCGAGACCGGCCTCTTCGGAGGCGCGCTCTTCTCGGTTGGCCGACTCGAGCAGGCTGTCGTCGAGGCCGTCATCGTCGTCCTCGCCGCTGCGCCGGTCGAGAGCATGGTCGCGCTCGAGTTCGAGCTGCGCGGCCAGCGCCATGAGACCGGGCACGTTCGGCAGGAACACCGATGCCGTCTCACCGCGCCGCCTGGCCCGGACGAAGCGGCCGATGGCCTGGGCGAAGAAGAGCGGCGTCGAGGCGCTCGTCGCGTAGACGCCGACCGCGAGACGCGGCACGTCGACCCCTTCGGAGACCATGCGCACCGCGACCATCCAGCGAGTCGCGCTCTCCGAGAACTCCTCGATGCGGGCGCTCGCCTCCTTTTCGTCGGAGAGCACGACCGTGACCTTCTCGCCGCTGATCTGCTCGAGGATCTGCGCGTACGCGCGCGCGACCGTCTGATCGGTGGCGATGACGAGCCCGCCTGCGTCGGGGATGCCGTGACGCACTTCGGTGAGACGGCGATCGGCCGCTGCGAGCACCGCCGGGATCCATTCGCCGCTCGGCTCGAGCGCGGTGCGCCACGCCGAGGAGGTGATGTCTTTCGTGTTGTCTTCGCCGAGCTTCGCCTCCATCTCGTCGCCGGCCTTCGTGCGCCAGCGCATGTGGCCCGCATAGACCATGAAGAGCACTGGGCGCACGACGCCGTCGGCGAGTGCCCGGCCGTAACCGTAGTTGTAGTCGGACTTCGAGAGCCGCACGCCTTGAGCGTCGGGCTCGTACTGCACGAACGGAATGGGCGCCGTGTCTGATCGGAACGGCGTGCCGGTGAGCGAGAGTCGCTTCGCCGCCGGCTCGAACGCCTCGCGGATCGCGTCGCCCCAAGAGAGCGCGTCGCCGCCGTGGTGCACCTCGTCGAGGATGACCAGGGTCTTGCCCGAGAGGGTCAGCTCACGGTGCAGCGCCGGCCGCATGGCGACCTGCGCGTAAGTGACCGCCACTCCGTGGTAGTGCCGGGCGCTTCGCCCGTGGGCGTTGCGGAAACCCGGGTCGAGACGGATGCCGGCGCGCGCCGCGGCATCCGCCCACTGGCGTTTCAGGTGGTCGGTCGGCGCCACCACCGTGATGCGATCGATGATGCGGCGCGAGCGCAACTCGGCCGCGATTCGGAGTGCGAAGGTCGTCTTGCCGGCACCGGGAGTGGCGGCCGCGAGGAAGTCGCGGGGTAGCTCGGCGAGGTACTGCTCGAGCGCTTCGGCCTGCCATGCACGAAGCTTCGAGGCGGTGCCCCACGCTGCACGTTCGGGGAATGAGGGTGAGAGGTGCTCGGCGGCTGACGTGCCCGGTTGGGGGCCGAAAGGGATCGCGGTGCTCACTGAATCCGAGCGTAGCGGAGGGGGCCGACATCCTCGAACCGAGCACGTGCAGGGACGTGCAGAATGGAGGCATGGTCACCCAGCAGCATCCATGGTCGCGCTACGTCGCCCTCGGCGACTCTTTCACCGAGGGCATCGGTGATCCCGAGCCGACTGTGCCCGGCGGCCACCGCGGCTGGGCCGATCGCGTTGCCGAGGTGCTCTCCCAGGGCACGGAAGACTTCGCCTATGCGAACCTCGCGGTGCGCGGCAAGTTGATCCAGCAGATCATCGACGAACAGCTCGAACCCGCCCTCGCGTTGCGCCCCGACCTCATCACCATCTCGGCGGGCGGCAACGACGTGCTCCGGCCGCGCACCGACCCCGATGAGATCGCGGCGCGCTTCGAGTACGCGATCGAGCGACTCTCCCGTGATCATGCGACGATCGTGATCTTCACCGGCGTCGATGTCGGCTTCTCCCCCGTGTTCCGCGGCATCCGCGGCAAGGTCGCGATCTACAACGAGAACCTCCGCGCCATCGCGCAGAAGTACGACTGCATCGTCGCCGACCAGTGGGGGCTGACCGCGATCCAGGACCAGCGCATGTGGTCGCCCGACCGTTTGCACCTGAACTCGCTCGGGCACCACACCGTCGCACGCATGGTCCTCGATGCGTTGAACGTCGAGAACTCACTCGAGCCGCTGAAGCCCGAGCCGCTGCCGTCGAGCACCTGGCGTCAGGCGCGAGTCGAAGACCTCTCGTGGGCGCGCGAATACCTCGTGCCCTGGGTGGTGCGTCGAGTGCGTCACCAGTCGTCGGGCGACCTCATCAGCGCCAAGCGACCCGATGCCGGGCCGTACTCACTGCCCGACTGACGCACGGCCACCGGAGGCTCACGCGATCGTCAGTCGAGCGCGCCCGGATTGGCGAGCCGCCACCACGTGCCGGGGTCGTCGATCGCGGCGTCGAGCACGAGCGGCACGGTGATCTCTTGAGACCCGGCGCGCACGACGGCGGTGCCGACCTGCTCGCCGCGAGCCGCGAGCCCGACGGGGTCGGCCCGCACCTCGACGTCGACCGGCGTATCGCTCCAGACGACGACGGATGCCCCATCGGCGGCGCGTGCGCGCGCCGAGTCGCCCCACGGCGTCGTGTACTCGGCGAGCACCGTGTTCGCCTCGAGCGCCGCGACCTCGTGGAAGCCCGGTGCGACGGAGTCGAGCAGCATCGCGATCGCCTCGTCGAGCACGGCATGCGACTCGCCGCCGAGCAGCACGCCGATGACGGTCACAGTCGACGAACCCACGGCGTAGTCGGCCGTGAAGAGCAGGTTCGCCGCGTCATCCGTCGAGCCGGTCTTCATGCCGTCGACGCCGTGCGTGCCGAGCAGCTTGTTCGAGTTCGTCAGAACACCGATCTCGGGGATCTCGACGCTCTTCGACGCGACGATGGCCGCGATCGTCGGGTCCTGGAGAGCGATCTCGCCGAGCGCGACCATGTCGGCCGGGGTGCCGACGTTGTAGTCGGAGATGCCGCTGGAGTCGACGACGTGCGTGTTCGCGAGCCCGTGGGCAGCCAACCAGGCGTTCGCCTTCTCGACGAGCGCCTGTTCGGAGCCGAAGGCCCAGTTCGAGAGAGAGATGCCGTAGTTGTTGCCCGACGGGATCAGGAGCGCCTCGAGGCTCTCCTTGAGGCTCAGGGTCGCGCCTGCCTCGACGGGAGCGACCGACCCGTTCTGGGCGACCATGTCCCAGTAGATGTCGACGTCGGCTTCGGTGTACTCGATGTCGGGGCCGCTCTCGCCGGCCGGGATCGGATGCGCCTCGAGCAGGACGAGGGCCGTGATGACCTTCGTGATGCTCGCCATCGCCATCGGCGCCGCCTCGTTTCCAGAGGCGACGAGACCGTCGAACCCGACGGCCCCGACGGCGTATCCGCCGAATCCCGGCAGTGCGAGCGGTTGCGCGGCCGCCGCGACGGGCTCGGGGTCGGTGATCTGCGGCGCGGCGGCCGGCACCGCTGCGCCGAGCGTATTGGCCGTGTAGACCCCGCCCGTCGTGACGAGCGCGATCACGATCACGAGTGCACTGAAGACGACGATGCGCCGCCGCCGGTACACGCTGGCCTTCGCCTGGCGCGCCTCGATCTCAGTCATCCGCAGCCTCCTCGTCGACCGCGACCGCGTAGAGCACGACTGCAGCAGCGGCAGCCACGTTCAGGGAATCGACGCCGTGCCGCATGGGAATCGTCACGACTCGGTCGGCGGCCTCGAGCGCAGTTCGGCTGAGTCCGTCGCCCTCGGCGCCGAACACGAGTGCCAGCCGCTCTGGCGCATCTGCCGCGAGCTCGCGGAGCGAGACCGCGTCATCGGCGAGGGCGAGGGCAGCGATCGTGAAGTCGTGAGCGTGCAGCATCCGTGCCGCCTCGGGCCACTCGGGCAGCCGGGTCCATGGCACTTGGAACACCGTGCCCATGCTCACTCGAACGCTGCGGCGGTAGAGCGGGTCGGCACATCGGGGGCTCACGAGCACTGCGTCGGCGCCGAGCGCGGCGACGCTGCGGAAGATCGCGCCGACGTTCGTGTGATCGACGATGTCTTCCAGCACCACGACGCGACGGGCGCTCGCGAGGAGCTCTGCCGGGTCGGCGAGCACCGGGCGCTCGAACGCCGCCAGGGCACCGCGGTGCACGCGATAGCCGGTGATCGCTTCGAGCTGGTCAGGGTCGGCGAGGTGCACGGGGATGTCGAACGGCGCGAGTACCGGCTCGAGCGCGGCGAGCCACTTCTCCTCCATGAGCACGGACCGGGGGCTGTGGCCGGCACGGATCGCGCGGCCGATGACCTTGGCCGATTCGGCGATGTAGAGGCCCCGCTCGGGCTCGCTGACGCTGCGCAGGGCGACGTCGGTGAGCCGCGCGTAATCGGCCACCGCATCGGATGCCGCGTCGCGGACTCGTTCGATATGCATGGGTCTCCTCACCTCCAGCCTGCCAGTGCCGGAAACATTCCGGAAAACGGACACGTCTAGAATCGGACCACCGCCGAAGGGAGACGTGCAGTGAGCGCTGGCATCGAGACTCCGGTCGCGGCCGAAACGCAACTCGCCGAAGCGATCGAGCTCATGCGCGGTGCGCGTGTGGCGGTGCTCACAGGCGCCGGCGTCAGCACCGATTCGGGCATTCCCGACTATCGCGGCGAGGGCGCGCCGGTGCGCACGCCGATGACCGTGCAGACGTTCCTCGCCTCCGAGGCAGCCCGCAAACGCTACTGGGCCGGCAGCCACCTCGGCTGGCGCAGCTTCGGCAATGCTCGCCCGAACCGAGGGCACCTCGCGCTCGCCGAGCTCGAGGCGAGCGGAGTCGTCAGCGGAGTGATCACGCAGAACGTCGACGGCCTGCACCGGCGCGCAGGCAACCGGCACGTCATCGAATTGCACGGCAGCATGGATCGCGTCCTCTGCCTCACGTGCGGCCAGCACTACGCCCGCCAGGCGATCGCCGATCGACTCGAAGCCCTCAACCCCGACATCGACCTCGAAACCGCGATTCGACCCGCACCCGACGGCGATGTCGAGGTCGACGACGTCGACGCGATGGTGATCCCGTCGTGCACCGTGTGCGGCGGCATCCTGAAGCCCGACGTCGTGTTCTTCGGCGAGTTCGTTCCGGCCGCCACCTTCCAGGCGGCCGCCGCGCTCGTGCAGGGCGCCGACGTGCTGCTCGTCGCCGGCTCTTCGCTCGTCGTGAACTCGGGCATGCGACTCATCGAGCAGGCGCGCCGCAAGCACCTGCCGATCATCGTCGTCAACCGCGGCATCACCAAGGGCGACAGCCGAGCCGTCGTGAAGATCGAGGCGGGCGCGAGCGAGACGCTCGAAGCCTTCGCCGCAGCGCTCGATTCGTGACGACAGCGGCCGTTCTGCAAGAGTTGGCGCCATGATGGATGCCGCGACCGACGCCACTCGCCACGCCCCGGTGCGCATCGCCCTCGTGCGCCACGGCGAGACCGACTGGAATCGCGCGCGCCGCATTCAGGGCACGACCGACATCCCCTTGAACGACACCGGGCGTCGGCAGGCGGCGCTGACTGCCGAGCTCCTCGGCGAGGAGCCGTGGGACGCCGTCTACGGAACGCCCCTCTCACGTGCGTCGGAGACCGCGCAGATCATCGCCCGATCGCTCGAACTGCCCGAGCCCGCCCTCATCGCCGAGCTGGCCGAGCGCGGCCACGGCGTGCTCGAGGGGCTCGACCACGCCGGCCGCGCCGCCATCGAGGCCCAAGCGGCGACCATCGAAGGACTCGAGCCGCGCTCGGCGGTGATCGACCGGGCGACGGCAGCACTCGCCGGCATCGCCGCGGTCCACCCGGGCGGTTCCGTCATCGTCGTCTCCCATGGCGGGGTGATCCACTCGCTCATGCTGCACCTGAGCGAGTGGGCGCTCCCTGGCCCCGGGTACGCGATCGCCAACGGTTCGGTGCACCTCGTACGATTCGAAGCGGGCGAACTGGAGCTCGTCGAACCCGAAGCGCTCACCGGCACCGACGCGTGAGGCTCGCGAGCCGATCGACGGGGCCGCGCTGAATCAGCGTTTGCGGCGTCGACGGTGCCTGAGCCCGTTGCCTGCGACGGTGGTGCGCATGAGTGCGAGCAGTCGTTCGGCCGACGCCGCCCAGTTGTAGCGGGCTGCGATCTCGACGGATGCCGCGGAGCGCCGCTCCCACTCCCCCGCACGCTCGAGCGACCACAGGGCCGCGACGAGCGACTCGGGGTTCTCGGGGTCGAAGTACACCGCCGCGTCGCCGCCGATCTCGCGGAAGATCGGAATGTCGCTGACGACCACCGGAGTGCCGAGCCTCATGGCCTCGACGAGCGGGATGCCGAAGCCCTCTGCCTTCGAGGCGTGCACGAGGGCCGTGGCGCCGGAGAGCAGCTCGGCGTACGCGGCATCCGTTGCGCCGTCGTGGAAGACGAGCCTGGCCTGCGGGGCGAGTCGCGTGAGCCGCGCCCGCTCGTCTCGGCTGATGCGACTCATGAGGTGCAGCTCGTGATCGGGCAGCGCTGCGACGGCGCGCACGAGGGTGTCGACGTTCTTGTATGGCATGAACGAGCCCATGTACACGAGCCGGTGCCCCTCAGGGCGTACACGCGGTAGCGAGGGCGTACCGAGGTCGTCGGCGGCGTTCGGCACGACGGTGACCGGCCGGTCGGTGAGGTGGTGCTCGTGGATGAGCCGGGCGGTCGTCTCAGACACGGTGACGACCTGGTCGGCGCCGTTCAGCAAGAGGCGCTGCGGCCACCACGCGAGGTGGTAGAGCCGCCAGAGCAGGCGCACCGGGGCCGCCAGATCGCGTGGCGGCGTGCGGTTCTCGTAGTAGATGAGGTCGTGCAGGGTGAGCAGCAGCTTGTAGTCGCGCCCCCACGAGCCCATGGTCTGCATCGGCGTGAACACCACGTCGGGTCGGAGCTTCTTGACCTGCAGCGCCACCAACGGCTCACGGATGCTCGTGGGCGAGCTCACGAGCTGCCACGGTAGCTCGGGCAGCATGTCGAGCTGGCGATGGTCGCTGACGAGCATGGTGAGCGGATGCCGCTTGCCGAGCTCGGTCACGATGCCCACCGTGAACCGGCTGATGCCGTCGTGCTGCCCGATGCGGGTGTAACGGCAGTCGACGATGATTCTCACGCGCGCGCTCCGGCGCGAAGGAACCGCAGGATGCGGGATGCGGCGTCGCCCGGCGTCTCGTAGTGGATGAGGTGGCCCACCTCGGGGATCACCTCGAGGCTCGCGTCGGGGAAAAGCGTCACGAGCCGGTGCTGAGCCGAGAGCGGCGTGACGTCGTCGCGCTCGGCGGCGACGAGCAACGTCGGCACGGCGATATCGGCGGCGAACTGGCTGACGTCATTGCTGACCGATGCACGGAACGCCTCGAGCACGGCGTCGCGGTCGCCGAAGGCGGAGAAGAAACGATCGTGCTGGTCATGGATCCACCGACGGAGCGACTTCGACCGGGTCTTCGCCATCGTCACGCTCATGATGCGCACGATGGCGCCGTTGCGCAGCAGCGCGAACCCTGCCCGCTCGGGCAGCGCCGCGGCCGTGCGGTAATAGAGCACGGCGAGTCGGGTCATGACGCCCCGCGGCCCTTCGAGCGCCGGTGCGCCGATCGGGTTCACGAGCACGAGTCGCTCGGGTGCGAGCCCGCCGGCGACGGCCGCCGCGGACACGATCGAGCCGAACGAATGGCCGAGCAATGCGTAAGGCCCCGTGATGCCGACGGCGTCGATGAACGCGCCGAGCCAGTCGGCGTACGCCGCGATCTCGTGAGGTCGACCGGAGAACGTGGCCGACTCGCCGAATCCCGGAAGGTCAGGCGAGATGATGCGGAAGCCCGGGAGCTGGGCCACCACCGGTTCGAGGCCGTGGTGGTCGCCGCGGAACCCGTGCACGAGCACGAGCGCCGGTGCATCCGCTTCGCCGTACTCCCACCAGGCGGTCTCGGTGCCGTCGACGTCGACGCGGTGCGCCCGCACGGGGATGCGAGCGAGCTGCTCGGCGTACGGGGAGGTGATCATCCTTTCCATTCTATGGCGCACCGCCTGCACTCGACTGAGTGCTGTGGAGAACCGATCTCGACCGGATGCCGCCGACACGCGTGCGCCGGCACGGCGATGACGGTGGCCGACCATAGCCTGACGCCATGGATCTCACGGGAGCCCGCTGGGCCGACACACTCGCCGTCTTCGACCTCGAGACGACCGGCATCGACGTCGACACGTGTCGCATCGTCACTGCGCACGTCGGAGTGGTCGGCGTCGACGGAGAGGTACTCGAGCGACGTGAGTGGCTCGTCGACCCCGGTGTCGAGATTCCGACTGCCGCTTCGCTCATCCACGGCGTCACGACCGAGCGTGCGCGACTCGAGGGCCAGAACGCGGCGACCGCGGTCGTCGAGATCATCGAAGCACTGGCGGATGCCGCAGCACGCGGCCTGCCGATCGTCGCGTACAACGCGGCCTACGACCTCACCGTGCTCGAGCGTGAGGCGGAGCGATACGGGCACGCTCCGCTGCCCGGCCCCGGCGCGGTCATCGACCCGCTCGTCATCGACAAGGCCGTCGATCGCTACCGCCGCGGCAAGCGCACACTCTCGGCCACCGCCGAGCACTACGGCGTGGTGCTCGAAGACGCACACGACGCCGGAGCCGACGCCGTCGCGGCTGGCCGGGTCGCACAGGCCATCGCCCGCGCATACCCCGAACTCGCGGCGGTGGCGGTCGCCGACTTGCACGCGCGCCAGGTCGGCTGGAGTCGCGAGCAGGCCGAGAGCTACCAGCAATGGCGCCGCAAGAACGGCGAGCCCGAGTTCACCACCTCAGGCACCTGGCCGGTGCGCTGAGCCGTCGCTCGACTCCCCCACCTCGCGAAGCCTCGAATAGACCAACAGGTCGCGTCGCTCCGAGCGGATCACGCGCCACGATCTCAGCAGTCCTTCGCGCTCGAATCCGGCCGCCTCGGCTGCCTTCCACGAGCCGGTGTTCCAGGGCTCGACGAACAGTTCGAGGCGCTCGAGCGTCGGCAGGCTCCACCCCCACGCGCTGAGCGCACACAGCGCCTCGGTCGCGTAGCCTCGACCTCGCGCCGACGGGGCGATCCAGTACCCGATGCTGGCGCGACCCGGGTCGTCGCGCACGGGCCAGAGGCCGATCTGCCCGATGGCGCGACCAGCAGGGTCCGAGATCGCGAACGAGTACCCCGCGCCCGAACGGAGGCGTCGATGCTGACGCGCGATGTACGCAAGCGCGCCGCGGCGGTCGGTGTTCGGCGGAACGGTAGTGATTTCGGGGATCAGCGGGTCCCGCGAAGCCTCGCGCACCGTTTCGACGTCATCGTCGAGGAACGCACGGAGCGCGATGCGGTCGCCCGCGATCGAGGGCAGCTCGAACGCTCGTGTCGCGCCCGCGCGGATGGGTGACGATCCCGGCATCCGGCGACGCTAACACGATGCCGCACGCCGCGCTGAATGCGAGTACACGAAGGAGGCCCCGCCGTCAGGCGGGGCCTCCTTCGTGTGGCAAGTGCTACTTGCCGAAGTTCTTGAAGCGCTGGTTGAACTTCTCGACGCGGCCGGCCGAGTCCATGATGCGCTGCTTGCCCGTGTAGAACGGGTGCGACTCCGACGAGATCTCGACGTCGATCACCGGGTAGGTGACACCGTCGAGCTCGATCGTCTTGTCGCTCGTCGTCGTCGAACGGGTGAGGAAGGTGGCGCCCGAAGCGAGGTCGCGGAAGACGATTGCGTTGTACTCGGGGTGGATGTCGGTCTTCATGGAGACTTCCTTGCTCTGCGTATGGTGGATTCGAAGCCTGCGCGCACGCAGGAAAGTGGTGCAGCCCATGGGCCAGCTACCGATTCTAGCAGAATCGGTAGCGAAGGTCGGTCACACGGCGCGAGCCGCGTACCGGCCGTCGGTCTCGGCGAGCTCGATCTTCATGCCGAACGCCTCGGTGAGCTTCTCGGCAGTGAGTGCCTCGGCGAGCGGGCCGGCGGTCACGATGCCGCCCTTCTTGAGGAGGAGCGCGTGAGTGAAGCCGACGGGGATCTCTTCGACGTGGTGAGTCACCATGACGATCGCAGGTGACGCAGACGAACCGGCGTAGCCGCCGAGCAGCCCGACGAGCTCTTCACGCGCACCGAGGTCGAGACTCGCGGCCGGCTCATCGAGGAGCAGCAGTTCGGGGTCGGTCATGACGGAGCGTGCGATCTGCACTCGCTTCTGCTCGCCGTCGGAGAGGCTGCCGAAACGGCGCTCGGCGAAGCCGGCGAGGCCCCACTCGGAGAGCACCCGCTGTGCACGGCGGAGGTCGATCGTCTCGTACTCCTCGTTCCAGCGGCCGGTCACCGAGTAGGCGGCTGTCAGCACGACGTCGAGCACGGTCTCGTTGCGCGGGATCTTGCGGGCCATCGCGGTCGAGGCGAAGCCGATCATCGGCCGCAGTTCGAAGACATCGACTTTGCCGAGCGACTCCTGCAGCACGTCTGCCGTGCCTGAAGTGGGGTGCATCGCCGCTGCGGCGATCTGCAGCAGCGTCGTCTTGCCTGCCCCGTTGGGGCCGAGGATGACCCAGCGTTCGTCGGAGGCGACGCTCCAGTCGACCGAGTCGAGGATCGTGTTGCCATCGCGGACCACCGACACATCGTGGAACTGCAGAACCGTGCTCGCCATGCGTCCCATGCTATCGGCAGCGAGGGGGTCGCTTGGCGCAGGGAGCGCGCCCGCCCGCGCCACTCGCGGGTCAACGTGCGGCGAGCACCCCTTCGTAGAGCTCGAGGGTGCGTTCGGCGATCGCCGTCCAGCCGAAGTGCGTCTCAGCGCGACGTCGCCCGGCAGCCCCCATGGCCGCTGCGCGCGCGGGATCGGCGACGACCGCGGTGAGCGCCGCCGCAAGGTCTGCGACGAATCGATCGGGGTCGACGAGGGTGCCCGTTCCGTCGTCGAGCTGCTCGATCGGCACGAGCACGCCCGTGACACCGTCATCGACGACCTCGGGGATGCCACCGGTCGCGGTGCCGACGACCGGTGCCCCGCACGCCATCGCCTCGAGATTCACGATGCCGAGCGGCTCGTAGATCGATGGGCAGACGAACGCTGTCGCAGCCGTGAGGAGTGCGGTGAGTTCGGCGCGCGGTAGGTGCCGGTCGATCCACACCACGCCGCCCCGTTCGGCGCGAAGGGCTTCGACCGACGACGTGACTTCGGCCATGATCTCGTCGGTGTCGGGAGCGCCGGCGCACAACACGAGTTGCACGTCGGCGGGCAGCAGGCGCGCAGCGCGAAGGAGGTACGGAAGCCCCTTCTGCCTGGTGATGCGCCCCACGAAGACGATCGACGGACGGTCGGGGTCGACGCCGAGCGTGCGAACCGTATCGGGATCGTTGCGCGGTGCCCAGTCGACGAGGTCGATGCCGTTGTAGACCACGCCGACCCGTTCCGGGTCGATGGAGGGATAGGCGCGAAGGATGTCGCGGCGCATGCCCTCGCTCACTGCGACGACCGCGTCGGCGTCTTCGAAGGCGGCGCGCTCGACCCACGATGAGAGCCGGTACCCGCCGCCGAGTTGCTCGGCCTTCCACGGCCGCAGCGGCTCGAGGCTGTGCGCGGTCACCACGTGCGGCACGCCGTGCAGTCGCTTCGCCGTGAACCCGGCGAAGTTCGCGTACCACGTGTGCGAATGCACGAGGTCGGCGCCGGCAACGTCACCCGCCATGAGCAGGTCGACACTCATCGTGCCGAGCGCCGGGTTGGCAGCGGAGAACTCCGCCGGCGTCGGGTAGCCGGTGGTGCCCGCCTCGGTACGCGGCGAGCCGAAGCAGCGCACCTGCACGTCGATCGAACGGCGGAGAGCACGCACGAGTTCGGCGACGTGCACACCAGCGCCCCCGTAGACCTCGGGCGGATACTCGCGGGTGAGCAGGTCGACGCGCATGCAGCAAACGTAGCGCAGCGGCATCCGTCACGCTCCGACTTCGCTGCCCGTTCCCGCTCGCCGCTGGCTACAGTTGTGGCATGGCGACGCGCAAGGTATTCGGCATCGTCCTCGCCGGCGGCGAGGGCAAGCGACTCATGCCCCTCACAGAAGACCGCGCGAAGCCGGCGGTGCCGTTCGGCGGACAGTACCGCCTGATCGACTTCGCCCTGTCGAATCTGCTGAACTCGGGCCTGCGACAGATCGTCGTGCTCACCCAGTACAAGTCGCACAGCCTCGATCGCCACGTCTCGCAGACCTGGCGTCTGAGTGGGCTCCTGAACTCCTACGTCGCCTCGGTGCCGGCCCAGCAACGCCTCGGGAAGCGCTGGTTCTCGGGTTCGGCCGATGCCATCCTGCAGAGCCTCAACCTCGTCTACGACGAGCGCCCCGACATCATCGTCGTGGTTGGCGCCGATCACGTCTACCGCATGGACTTCGACCAGATGATCGACGCGCACGTCGAGTCCGGCGCGGCGGCAACGGTCGCCGCGATCCGTCAACCGATCTCGCTCGCCGACCAGTTCGGTGTCATCGAGGTCGACCCATCGCATCCAGCGCGCATCCACCGCTTCCTCGAGAAGCCGAGTGACCCGGTCGGACTCCCCGACTCGCCTCATGAGGTGCTCGCCTCGATGGGCAACTACGTTTTCGACGCCGACGCTCTCATCGACGCGGTGCTCCGCGACGGGGAACGCACCGACTCCAGCCACGACATGGGCGGCGACATCATTCCGGCGTTCGTCTCGCAGGGTGCCGCCGGCGTCTACGACCTCCAGCGCAACGACGTGCCGGGCTCGACCGACCGCGACCGGTACTACTGGCGTGACGTCGGAACCATCGACTCCTTCTTCGAAGCCCACCAAGACCTCATCTCGGTGCTGCCCGTCTTCAACCTGTACAACCGCGAGTGGCCGATCTTCAGCCAGCAGCTCAATTCGCCGCCCGCCAAGTTCACGCGCGACGCCCGCGGCACGCTCGGCACCGTGATCGATTCGATCGTCTCGCTCGGTTCGGTGATCTCGGGCGCGCACGTCGAACGCAGCGTCATCGGGCCCTGGGCGATCGTCGGCTCGGGCGCGCACGTGGCCGACTCGATCCTCTTCGACCGGGCGCGCATCGACGCCGGCGCCACCGTGCAACGCGCGATCCTCGACAAGGAGGTCGTCGTCGATGCCGGCGCCCGCATCGGCGTCGACCGCGCTGAAGACCTCGCCCGCGGATTCATCGTGACCGACAGTGGCATCACCGTGGTCGGCAAGGGCTCACGGGTTCGGGCGAGCGCGTGAGTGCCGGCACCACCGGCCGCGCGAGCGGCCCCCTCGTCGTGCTCGATGCGGATTCCACACTCATCCGCGAAGAGGCGATCGAGCTGCTCGCCGAAGCGGCGGGCACCCTCGACCACGTCGCCGCCGTGACCGAACGCGCCATGCGCGGTGAGCTCGACTTCGCAGAGAGCCTGCGCGAGCGGGTGGCCTCGCTCGCGGGCCTCGAGGTCGGCGTGCTCGCGGAAGCGCGCAAGCGCATGACACCCACGCCCGGGGCGCATGAACTCATCGCGGGCGTGCACGCCGCCGGCGGGCGTGTTGGCGTCGTCTCCGGCGGGTTCCATGAGCTGCTCGATCCGCTCGCCGAGCGCCTCGGACTCGACTTCTGCCGGGCGAATCGACTCGAGATCGTCGACGGCCGACTGACCGGTCTCGTCGACGGCCCGATCATCGACGCCGACGCCAAAGCCAGGGCGCTCGTCGAATGGGCGACGGCCAGCGGCATCCCGCTCCGGCGCACCGTCGCGATCGGCGACGGAGCGAACGACCTGCAGATGCTCGAGCGCGCGGCGCTCGGCGTCGCCTTCTGCGCGAAGCCGATCGTGCGTGCGCAAGCGGATGTCGCGATCGATCGCGCCGACCTGTCGAGTGTGCTCGCGCTGCTCGGCAGGCCCGCGCGGGCAACATCCATCGCCGGCTGACCTCGCGCCGCGATGGCCCTTCGGCCCGTTGACCCTGTCGTCGGAGCTGCGTAGCATGGCGCACATGACGTTTCGGGGGGAAAGTCAGCATTCGCATCCGGTCGTGGTGGGTGTCGCACCGGGTCAGCCGCCGGTCGTGGTTCTGCACGCTGCGTCGTTCGCAAAGCGGTTCGGCACCGAACTCGTGTGCGCCCACGTGAATCCGGCACGATTCGCCGTTGCAGAGGCCGACGACGGTTCCGTCACGAGTTCGTCACTCGATCCCGACTACGCCGATGAAAGCGAAGCCGAATTCGATGCGGAACTCGGCGCGGCGCTCAGCGAGATCCTCGCCGACTCCGACGTCGTCTGGCGCCGGCTTGTGCTGCCCGGCGACATCGCGCGTGCGCTCGGCCACCTCGCAGACACGCTCGATGCATCGATGATCGTGGTCGGGAGTCACGAACGCTCCATCGGTGGGAGCATCCAGGAGTTCTTCAACCGTTCGATCGGTGTGCAATTGGTGCACCAGCAATTGCGCCCCGTCGTCGTCATCCCCGCGCGAGCCCCCGACGTTCCGTCAGCGCTCCCGGGGAGCAGCTGATGACCGCCGCACGGCCGCCTCACCTCAGGTGGGCGCCGATCGGTCTCGTCGTGCTGGGCGGAGCCTTCGGAGCCGCATCGCGCGAGCTGCTCTCGCTCGCGATCCCGAATCTCGGCGACGTTCCGATCGCGATTCCCATCATCAACGTCGTCGGTGCGTTCCTCCTCGGGTATCTCTACTCCGGGGTGACCTTCCTCGGCCCCGCGAGTTCGACGGCGAAGAACCTCAAGCTCTTGCTCGGAACGGGATTCTGCGGTGGGTTCACCACGTACAGCTCGCTGGCGACCGACACCGTGGTCCTCATACATCACGGCTCAGTGGGAGCATCGGTGCTCTATGCGCTCGGCACCGTCGTCGTGGGCGGTTTCGCAACCTGGCTCGGCATCATCGCCGGTTCCGCGTTCAGCTCCTGGAAGGCACGCACGACGAAGGTGGAGGCCACCTCATGACCTTCTGGCTCCTCCTCCTGCTCGCCGTCGCCGGCGGACTCGGCGCCGGCGTGCGTTTCCTCGTCGACGGGGCGATCCGTTCGCATTTGCACACGGCGTTCCCCTGGGCGACGACCATCATCAACGTGTCGGGATCCCTCGTGCTCGGCTTCATCACCGGACTCACGATGACGCACCTCCTGCCGACCGACCTCAGCGTCATCATCGGCACGGGATTCCTCGGCGGCTACACGACGTTCAGCACGGCGAGCTACGAGACGGTTCAGCTGATCAAGCAGCGACGGTATGCACAGTCGTTCATCAGCGGCGTTCTCATGCTCGTGTTCAGCGTCGCGGCCTCAGGCCTCGGGTTCTGGATCGGCCTTTCGATCTGAGTTTCCCGACGGTCGCCTCTCGGCTCCGTGGACGATCCGAGAAACGGCTGAACCTCCGAGACCCGGGGGTTCAGCCGTTCACGCGAGCCCCGAGATGTCGCCCGATCAGGTGCGTTTGGCCTGCGGAATGAACGCCGCGATGATCAAGAACACCCAGGTCGTGAGGATGTACGGCCACGTGTACGTCGGCCCCGACAGGTGATGCATGCCGAGGGTCACGAACGCGGTCACGATGGTGCCGATCACCGCGAGAATCCATGAGATGGTGCTCGACTGCAGGAACACCACCGCGAGTGCGATCGCGGTCAGCACGCCCGAGTAACCGGCGAGACCGTTCGCCGTCTCGGTGAGGGTCTCCCCCACCGAGAGCGCGCACAGGCTGCCGACGACGCTTCCCACGACTGCGGCGACTCCGACCTTCCAGCTTGCGATGAACAGGCCGATGAGGATCAGCGCGCCCGACCAGATGTTGTCGATCAGCACGACCTGCGACACGTTCGTCAAGAGCGAACGGAAGAACGCCTCGACGGCCGAGTCGGCAACGGTCAGTGGCGCTGAACTCACGTGCAGCGGAACCGTCGTGAGCAGGATGCCCGTCGCCACGATGCAGAACGGCGCGGTGGTCGACGGCAGCGCGAACCGCTGCATCGGTTTCAGTGCGAAGACCCAGACCACGAACCACGTCACGGGGGCGCAGATCAGCCCACCCACGATCGCGATCGGATAGCTGGCCCACTGATCGCCCCCGAGCGCCGAGAAGGTCGCGGCTCCGACGAGTGCCCCGCAGAAGCCCTGCATGCCGGCGACGACATTATCGGGCTTCGCCCCGAGCCATCGACCGGCGAGCATGCTCGCCACGCAGCCGAGTACCACGAGTATGGCCATGCGCCAGTCGGCGACCACGAATGCGGCGAGGATGAGCAACCCCGTCCAGATGTTCGCTTGGAAGTAGATCTGCGAGGGGCCATGGACGAATGCCAGCAGCCAATTCTGGAACGACCCGACGTGCGTCGGTGCTGCCGACGCCGATGCCGTGGTCATCGCCGTGACCTTTCGCCGCGATACCGCCGTACAGGAGATGAACGCTGAATCCTCATGGTGTCTGCTCCTTCTCTCAGGTCTTTCTCGACTTCGGTGCACGGCGGCCGGTCAGGAGTTCGTGTACTGCAGCGGATGTCGCGCTCCATGCCCGCGCGACGGCGACCGGGTCGTTTCCGACCAGTCGCATCCAAGCGCCCGTATCGCCCGGCAGCGCGCTCACACCGAAGACGAGGTCGTCGTCGGCCATGCCGTCGAGCACCGTTCGCAGGCATTCCGCGATCTCGGCCGGCGGAACGAGCGGTGTGAAGACGTACAACGAGATGAGGATGTCGTGATCGGCGAGCACCGCGGTGCCGCCGACGCCGCGGCGCTCGGGGCAGAGGCGCACCCGGTCGACGGCGACGATACGGCCCCCCGGCCGTCGCACCTCGAAGTCCGACGCGAACACTTCGTAGTCGTGACGTTCGTTGTAGGCGAGCCTGCCCGCATATACCTGCTCACCGACCACGAGTGTGGCGGTCTCGTCGAGCACGACCGACGTCTGCTGAGTGAACCGCGAACCGGCGAACGGCACGACCGGGTCGGGAAGGTACTCGACGAATGCCGACGCCCCCACCGTGAGGTTCATGATCGCGGAGGCATAGTCGGTTTCCGACTTGTACACGCGCGTCTGTGCTTGCGTGGTGATATGAGCCGACGTCTCCGGCCCGAACTCGAGATCGGTCCGCAGCCGGTCTCCCTGCACGATGCCGCCACCCGTCGACATCAGGTAGGTGTGCGGCATGTCGGGTCGCTCGGGGTCGAAGTAGAGCGGGCGCATGATCTGCAGCGGCGACTTCTGATAGTGCGAGACGAGCTCGGTACGCGGCCCCGTGCGCTCGAAGCGCAGCTGCAGCACCCCGACCTTTCCCGGGCTCCCGACTGGGAGCATCGCCGGCGTGCCGGCGTGCCGGAGCACCTCCGCCGGAACCCGGCGGGGCTCGTAGTGCTCGGGCCGGAGCCGGTACCCTCCCGGGAACTCCGGGGCGGGCACCGGCACGGGGACGGTCACGCTCATCCGACGAGCTCGGATCTGCTGCCGTTCCACTGCGACATGATCTCGGCGTGGAGCTCCTCCAGCCCTTCGCCGGTCAGTGAGTTCGTCAAGGCGACGGGCCGGCCTTCGCGTACGCGATGGGCATCGCTCTCCATCACCGCGAGGTCGGTGCGCACATATTGCGCGATGTCGATCTTGTTGATGACGAGGATGTCGGAGTCGGTGATGCCAGGGCCGCGCTTGCGCGGCATCTTCTCTCCCTCCGCGGTATCGAGCACGAAGATGAAGATATCGGCGAGGGCGGGCGAGAATGTCAGAGTGAGGTTGTCCCCGCCCGACTCGTAGATGAGCGTGTCGATATCAGGGAACCGCTCGAGCATCTCGGCCCCGACGGCGAGGTTCATCGTCGGATCGTCGCGCACGGCCGTGTGCGGGCATGCGCCGGTCTCGACCCCGACCACACGCTCGGGGTCGAGGATTCCCGCGAGCTCACGACGCACGTGGTGGGCGTCCTCCTGGGTGTAGATGTCGTTCGTGATGACACCCGGCGTGCGCCCGGCCGCGATCAGGATCGGCACCAGCGCTTCCGCCAGCGCGGTCTTGCCCGATCCGACCGGTCCCCCGATGCCGATTCTCAAGACGTTGTCCCTCATGAGTTCCTCATTCCCTCTTCGTTGCTTCGACGTTTGATCACGTTCTCGTTCCGTTCGGTCAACTGGCGAAGAGCCGCGCCTCGGCCCGTTCGTGCTGGGCCGACATGATGTCGGCCACCGGTGCGCACCCGCCGAGCTCGTCGGGGTCTCGTGCAAGTGCGTCGCCGGCGACCTCCTCGATGACGGGTGCGATCGCGCGCAGGATCACCTGGGCCTTGCGGTGATCGGTGAGCCTGAGCCTGAGTCCGGCGCCGACGAAACTCACCGAGAAGGCGAACAGGTCGGAGACGACCGCCCGCTCGGTCGCAACGCCACCTTCCGCATATGCGACCGCCGCCGCGACCGGTTGGCATCCCGGGGTCGTTCTGGCCGTCACTCTGCGGCCGTACTCTGCGAGCCCGGCCCCGCCGATCACCTCGCTCGCGAGATCGGTGAACTGATGCCCGCTCCGCACGGAGGCCGTGCGCATTTCCGCGTTCAGTTTCGAGGCGAACAACAACTGGTCGATCTCCTCGACGCGGTTCCAGTCCGACACGGATGCCGCGCGGTGGGCCCCGGCGAGTGCAGTCGCATCGCCGGGGCCCACCGAGTGCACGAGCAGTTCGGTCAACAGTTCCTGCACATCGCCCGGGCCGACCAGATGCGCCTGACGGTACCCTTCGAGCCCGTGCGACATCGTGTAGAACCCGCTGGGGAACGCGGAGTCGGAGAACTGCAGACTCGTCAGCAGCTGCTGCACTTCCGAGACCCCCATTCCGACCTCACGCAAGGAAGAACAACTGCGTGAGTGGAAGGGACTTCGCCGGCTCGATCGTCGCCGGCTTGCCGTCGTACGTGACCTTGTACGTCTCGGGGTCGACCTCGACGACCGGCGTGACACCGTTGCGCACCATGTGTTCCTTTCCGAGCTCACGGGTGCGTTTGACCGGCAGGATCATGCTTTCCAGGCCGAGCTTCTCCGGCACCCCGTTGGCGATGGCCGCCTTCGACATGAAAGTGATGCGCGTGCTCGTCTGCGCCTTGCCGTACGATCCGAACATCGGCCGGTAGAAGACCGGCTGCGGCGTCGGCAGCGAGGCGTTCGGCTCGCCCATCAGCGCCCAGTTGATGAGACCGCCCTTCACGATCAGCTTGGGCTTGACGGCGAACGAGTCGACCGGCCACAACACGATGTCGGCGATCTTGCCGTCTTCGAGCGAACCGATGTAGTCGGAGATCCCCTGCGTGATTGCCGGATTGATGGTGATCTTGGCGAGGTAGCGCAGGACTCGGAAGTTGTCGTTGTCCTTCGAGTCCTCAGGGAGCTTTCCGCGCTGGTCCTTGTTGTGGTGCGCGACTTGGAAGGTTCGCATGAACGACTCTCCCACCCGGCCCATCGCCTGCGAGTCGGAGGAGACGATCGAGATCACTCCTTCGTCGTGGAGCACGGTCTCAGCAGCGATCGTCTCGGCCCTGACTCGAGAGTCGGCGAACGAGACGTCCTCGGGGATGTCGTGCGAGAGGTGGTGGCACACCATGACCATGTCGAGCAGTTCGTCGACCGAGTTGACCGTGTACGGCAGCGTCGGGTTTGTCGACGACGGCAGTACGTTCGGATGTCCCGTGATCTTCAGGATGTCGGGGGCGTGCCCACCGCCCGCACCCTCCGAGTGGAAGGTGTGGATCGTTCGACCGTTGATGGCATCGAGCGTGTTCTCGACGAAGCCCGATTCGTTCAGGCTGTCGGTGTGCACCGAGACCTGCACGTCGTAGCGGTCGGCGACGTCGAGCGCGTTGCTGAGTGCCGCTGGGGTTGCCCCATAGTCCTCGTGGACCTTGAGCCCGGCGGCGCCGCCCTCGATCTGCTCGATCAGTGCGTCGGGAAGGGAGCCGTTGCCTTTGCCGAGGAATCCGGTGTTGACCGCCAGGCCATCCGCCGCCTCGAGCATCCGATGGAGGTTCCAGACACCCGGGGTCGTGGTGACACCGTTGGTGCCGTCGGTCGGACCGGTGCCGCCACCGAACAGTGTGGTGATCCCGTTCGACAGAGCTGCCTCCGCCTGCTGCGGTGACACGTAGTGCACGTGGGCGTCGATGCCTCCCGCAGTGGCGATCAGATGCTCGCCGGCGAGGAGTTCGGTGCCGGGCCCCACGATCAGCCGTGGGTCGACGCCGCCCTGCAGGTGCGGGTTGCCCGACTTGCCGATGCCGACGATCTTGCCATCGCGGATTCCGATGTCGCCTTTGACCACCCCGAGGATGGGGTCGAGGATGACCGCGTTGGTGATCACGAGATCGAGCACCCCTTGAGCTCCGGTGGCCTGAGGATCAGCGCCCATTCCGTCGCGGGCGGTCTTTCCTCCGCCGTAGACGATCTCGTCGCCGTAGTGGCCCTCGTTGTAGTCCTTTTCGATCTCGATGACGAGGTTGGTATCGGCCAGCTGCACCCGGTCGCCAACGGTGGGACCGTAGAGATCCGTGTACTGCTTGCGAGAGATGATCGCCATTACTTCTTCCCCTTTGCGGCTGCACTGCCCTTGGCAGCACTGGTGCGAGCTTTCGGCTTTCCGTTCTGGTAGTTCAGTTCGTTGGCCAAGGCGATCGCCTTGATCTTGGTCGCCTCTGCGTCAAGACCTCCGTCGACGAGTCCGTTGAAGCCGATGATGTGACGCGACCCGGCGAATGCGGTGAGCGTCACCTCCTTGGTGTCGCCAGGCTCGATCCGGACACCGGTGCCCGCCGGGATGTCCAGGTGCATGCCGTACGCGGCCTCCCGGTCGAAGAGCAGAGCCTTGTTGGCTTCGAAGAAGTGGAAATGAGAACCGACCTGCACCGCGCGATCGCCCGTGTTGCTGACGTTCAGCGTCACGCTGTGTCGGCCTGCGTTGATCTCGATCTCTTCGCTTCGGTGCTGATACTT
Organism: Agromyces sp. Y558; assembly: GCF_059445415.1. Taxonomy (NCBI): domain Bacteria; kingdom Bacillati; phylum Actinomycetota; class Actinomycetes; order Micrococcales; family Microbacteriaceae; genus Agromyces; species Agromyces sp. Y558. The sequence continues at coordinate 283,005 of NZ_JCAIUH010000003.1, read as the reverse complement.
CGGACTTCCGAGCATGATGCGTCCTTCTTTCTTTCCGTTCAGTGTTCGTGGACGAGCGTGCCGTGCGAGTGGTTGTCTTCGGCGGCATGTTCGTCGGTTGCGGGGTCACGCGCGAGGAGTTCGCTGTGCGGGTGCGACGATCCACCATGCGAGTGGGGTGCACCGCCGTGGCTGTGCGTGTGGCCCTGAGATTCCTCGAAGGCGTGCGAGTGGGCGTATCCGTGGCCGTGGTCGGCTTGAAGTCCGACGTCGATGCCGTTGCGCCCGTGACGGAGTCGTTCGAGAGCGGCTTCACGCCGGTCGCGAACCACCCGGAGCACGGCCTGCTCCGACATGAGCGGACCGAAGAACCTGACCCCCTCGAGCGCCCCGACGCCGAAGTCCGCGTTGGAGTCACGCTGGAACCCCGCGGGCACCACGACGATCTCCTCCGAACCGAGACGGTGAAGACGATCGACCGACTTCGCCAGGTCTTCGCTCGAGCCGATGATGCCGCCCTCGACCTCGATGCCCGACCCGTGGGTTCGCACGAGATGCACGGTGCGGAAGACATCGGCATCGTCGAACGGGTTCGCGGCCGCCGCGGCTACCAGCATCCCTGCTTCGGGCGAGTCGCGTTCGATCTGCGTTGCCGCAGCTCGGAGCCATGCCGTCAGATGATCGGGCGTGCCGAAGTCGTCCGCGAGCGCGATGCGCCCTTCGGCTTCGCGCGACAACCAGTCCAGCGTCTTGGCGACGTCGGCGACCAGCGCTGGGTTGCGCCCGAACGTCATCGGAAGCACGACGACCGGATCGGTCGACTGCGTCAGGGCCCGTGCGGTCACTTGATGAAGGCGGCGCCCGGCGGTCGTGAGGACCAGTCCGGGAATGTCACTCGCGAGGAATGCGAGAGCCGCGCCGTTTGCGCTTTCGTGTCCGCCGACCAGCACCAACGTCGCGAGCGAGTTGGTCGGTCGACCCATGTCAGACGCCGACCGGATCGTGGCAGGAGACGAGTTTGCTCCCGTCAGGGAATGTCGCCTCGACTTGAAGGAGCGCCAGACGCTCGCGCACACCGCCCATGCAGTCTTTCTCGGCGATGATCTTCTTTCCGAGCTCCATGCACTCCGCGACACTCTTACCGTCACGGGCACCCTCGAGGATGGCCTCGCTGATGAGCGCTTGGGCCTCACTCAGATTGAGCTTGGTGCCTCGCTCGCGCCGCTTCCGTGCCAAGTCTGCGACCTGGTACACGTACAACTTCTCGATCTCGCGCGGTGTGAGATTCACGGTCCCCCCCAATGCAAAACTGCCGATTCGGCCTGGCCCCCCCAGGTCGGTAATGCAGTCCCGACCCTACGCCTTTCACCAGAATGCCGCCAGCTCTTGTCGCTCCGGGCCCCGAGAGCCGCATGGTCGCGCGGAATTTCACGACGTGTACACGAAGATCAACCTTCCTGCTCTCGGCCGAGCCGGATACGCCTCGGGCTTCCAGTGCCGTCGCCCGCGACGAGCAGCGAGACCGTGCCGTTGATGCGCTCGAGGGACCGCACTGCTCGTTCGATCGACGCCGGCAACTCGATCTCGTCGAGGTCGGCCGTTCCGAGATCGTTTTGCACCGGCTGTGCGACGCCGTTGTCGAGCATCGTCTCGAGAGCGACGAAGTTGCCGTCGGTCACCGTCTCGAAGTGCTCCCACTGATCCGACGTCAACGGCGACGAGCGCGTGGGATGCACGGTCGTCTGCGCGAGGTGGCGAGTGTAGTAGAGCAGCGCCCAATAGCCGGTCAGCTTCGCTTCGACACCGCTCGGGTCGAGAGAACCGGAGCTGCGGCGCAGCGGTGCAGCGGTCTTCTGCACGACTCGGAGCTGATCCGTCATCGCCATCTCGGCGGTTCGCAGTTTCTCGGTGGTGACACTGGTGGCTGCTGCTCCGCCGCGCAGCCGGGCCAGCGACATGTCCGTGACCGCCTGCACCGAACGCACGAGGCGGAGCGAGTCCTGCGCAAGTCGGGTCCTCGTGCGGGTGGGGAGCACGAGTGCAGCCACGAGCAGCGCGATGACCGCACCGATCAACGTCTCGGCGACCCGCAGCTCGATCGTCTCGCTGTCGAGCTTGCCGAGATACTCGTAGAGTTGGGCGAACATCATCGTCTGCCAGAAGCTCGACAACGGCGACGAAGTGGCCCGGAAGAAGATCGTCGCGAACACGCAGACCGCGAGCACGAGCAGCACCACGAACTCGTTGCCATCGGTGGCGAGCGCAATGCCGAAGCCTACCGTGGCACCGAGAATCGTGCCGAGGATCCGGCGGGCCCCCTTCGAGTACGTCTCGCCGTCGGTTCCGCCGAGCGTCATGTACGCCGGCATCGCCGCCCAATACTGATAGCTCGGCGACACGGTCGACCCGACGAGGAGAGCCAGACCGGTCGAGAGACCCGCCTGGATGGCTCGGCGGACCTCACTCGTTGGTCCGCCACGGGAGCCGCTGGTATCGGCCTCCGACACCGTCTCGGCGTCGACGCCGGTGTCGCCGGTGTCTCCGGTTTCGGCTGTCTCGAGTTCGGCTTCGGAACGGGAGAACACGAGGTCGTCGCTCCTGGTCGACTGCACGGCGTCGAGAGAGACCTCGAGTTCGGCGATCGCGCCGACCAGTCGGCGTGCCTGCTCCGGCCAGCGCTCTGAAGCCTCGAGGCTGAGAGCGGTCGGCGTCACATCCGCCTCGTCGCCGGTCGCTGTCGAGTCGGCGCCAGCCGACGCGGGGTCGTTGCCGCTCCCCGCGGAGTCGCCGGCAGTCGACGCCGATACGGCACCTTCCGCCGCCGCCCACTCCGGAGTCGGCGAGTACCCGCGAATATGTGCCTGGACCGACTCGAGGTCTCCCGCGAGCCGTGATCTGACCTCGATCGGGATGCGCGAACCGGTCGCATCCTTCGCCGCGTCCACCATGTTGACGAGGGCGAGTTCCGCGTCGAAGACGCGCAGTCTCAGCACATCCGCCTGTTCCTGTGTCAGCCCGACGGAGCCGTCGACGCCGCTGAGCCTGCCGGTGAGGAAGGACGCACTGCGATGGGTCTGCGCGAGTTCGGTCCGCACGCGTCGCACGAGATCCGGCTCCCAGCGGGCGGCCGAAACGGTGTCGATGACCGGGTCCATGGTCGAAGCGACCCGCATCTCGAACGCCCGGACTCCGGCGAGCACCGCTTTGCGCTCCATCCCCCGACTCCGCGACAGTGCAGCGATCGTCGCAATGACCACGCCCATCGCTCCGGCGAGGGCGAACTCGGCGAACTCGCCCGGTTGCAAGCGCATCAGGAGGGTGAAGTAGTAGGTGATGAACAGCAATTGACCGAGGCCGCCGATCGCGGGTCCGAGTGTGGAGGCCCACACTCCGACCACGGCGAGCACCACCAACACCGCGGTCGTGAGGAACGAATCGTGCGGTACGACGACGTTCAGCACGACTGCGATCAGCACCGGCACGATTGCGAGCAGCCCGGCGAGGCGCGCGGCGCCGTGAGCTGACCTCGATCCCGATCCGGCGAACATCGCGACGATGCCGCCGAAGACCGCGGCCGGCATCACCGGAAGCTTCAGCACCGTGAACACCGCCACGATCACGAGCACGGTCACGATTGCCGCGATCAGCGCACGAAGGGCCTGGAAGAAGCGGATGTTTCCCGGATCGACGAGAGTGAGCCGCCGCGAGAAGAAGTCGCGGACCCCGCTTCGCTGCGTTCCGCGAGGCTTGGGAGCGGGTGGAATCAGCACCGAGAGCGGTTCATCGCTGTCGGAGTAGACGGGCTGGTAGTCGAGGTCATGACTGACCGCCGCGCTGAACTGTTGCGAACGGTAGGCGAACGGCAGCCATTCGACATAACGCGCGTACGCCTCATCGACGTCGGTCAGCGCGGTCCCGTGCACGAGATCGGCCATGTCGTGATTCAGCTGGATGAATCGATCGACCCAGGGGTCGATGGGGTGCCGGTTCCTGCGTCGTCGCTCGTCGGTTCGAGTCTTCTCGTCCTCGGTGACCTGACGGCGGAACTCCTCCAACTCGACCGTGGCCGGCACGTCTTCGCTCTTCCACCGCAAGAGCGGTTGGAGATATCGGCGGAATGCGTCGAACTGCGCCGTCAGGGGCAACAGCGACGGCTCCTGGGTCACCGGATTGCCCGTCGGCAGCCCCCAGCGCAGGGCACCGATGACTCCCGCCATCATCCTGATCGAGTACGGCAGCGAGAACGTGTCTCGTCCGCTCTGGAAGTAGTACGCGGAGTGGTGCAGCCGAACGCCGTCGGTGTACGCACTGAAGGAGTCGGCGATGCTCTGCAGGTGCGAGTCCAGACCGCGGGACTTCCCTTCGGGAAAATAGGGCTCGAGGCTCGCGATCGGCTCCCCTACCCCGGGACCCGCGCTGTAGAACTGGACCGAGAGCGCCCGCAGATCACTGATCACGGAATAGATGCCGAGCAGGAACGTGAGGATCAACGAGACGAGCACAACGCCGGTGAGCGTCTCGAGGATCGAGAGTGCGCGGAGTATGTCGGTGTTCGGCGTCAGCTGCGACGTTCCGACGGTCGACAGCTGCGCGGCGCTGAAGTAGATCGCGCTGAACGGATTCCCGTCCACACCGTCGTAGAGGAAGTTCTGGCCCCTCATCAAGCCGAAGTAGATCAAGCCGAACCCGACGATCACCCCAGCGAGCCATGTGACGACGGTGATGAGGATCTGCAATCCCGTGACCTGCCGGAGAACGACGGGTCTCCAACGGCGCGACAGTCGACGGGTTCCGCGCCGCACGAGCGCCCATTGCCAGGCGGCGAGTCGCCCGGCGAGGAACCCCGCCTCGTCATAGTTCAGCGCAGTGAGGAAGACATCGAGGAGTGTGAGCCCCAAGACGAGGATTCCCGCGACAACCCAGATGTCCTCCACCGATCAGCCCTGTGGCGCTTCCTGAAGTGTGACCGTCGCCGTCTCTGGAGTCCCGTCTCTCAGGTAGCCGATCTCCACCTCGTCTCCGACCTGAGCTTCGAGCGTGATCGCCGTCAAGGCCTCGGGACGGGTCGCCGGCTCGCCGTTCACTTCGACGATGACGTCGCCGGCACGGATTCCCGCCTCATCGGCGGGGCCGCCTGCGACGACCGACACCACGAACAAGCCGCCCTCCACACCGAAGTCTGCTGCGGCGCTCGCGGGGATCGCGGCGACCGCGACCCCGAAGTACGGGTAGCTCGCACTTCCGGTGGTGATGAGCTGCTCGACGATCGACATCGCGCGATCGACGGGGACCGCGAATCCGATGCCCACGCTGCCGCCGCCCGCCTCCCCTGAGGCATTCGGCACCGTAGCGATCGCCGTGTTGATGCCGATCAACCGGCCGTCGCAATCGACGAGTGGGCCGCCCGAGTTGCCAGGGTTGATCGCAGCATCCGTCTGGATCGCACCGGTGAGGATGGTGGTCTGGTCGCCGTCGCTCGGCACGGTCACGTCGCGCCCGAGTGCGCTGACGATGCCGGCGGTGACCGACCCCGAGAGTCCGAGCGGCGCGCCGAGCGCCACGACCGGTTGCCCGACGGCGACGTCCGCCGAGCTGCCGACCTCGATCGTCGGCAGCGCCGACGGGTGCTCGACCTTCAGCACGGCGATGTCCGCCCGCGGGTCGCGACCGACGAGCGTCGCCGGGGCGGTCTCGCCGCTGCTGTACAGAACGATGATCTCGCCGCCCTCGGCAGCGAGCGAGATCACGTGGTTGTTGGTGACGATGTAGCCGTCGTCGCTGATGATCTCGCCGGTGCCGACACCGCTTCCGGATTCGCCGCTCGCCGAGATCGTCACGACCGCCGGAAGCACCTCATCGGAGACCTGTGTCGCATCGCACACGCTGCCATCGGCGATGGCGACAGAAGCCGAGGGCTCAGATGTCGCAGACGTTACGGGTGCGGCGACGAGCCGCTGTCCGAGCACGCCGCCCAGGACCCCCGCGATCAGGCCGAGGACGACGGCGATAGCGACGACGATCCAGATCCATCCCCGACCCGGACTGGCCTGCTTCGGTGCTTCGGCTTGTTCCGACATGGCTCCCCCTCGCCAACGCTCGCCACTGCAGAACCAGGAGACGCTTCGCCGCGCGATTCATCGTTCCCCCGAACTGAACCTGCACCGGATGTCGAAATTCGACCCGAGTGGCCCAAGTCTGCCCCGCGATACTCGGACAGGTCAATGGTCGGCGCGGCGCGGCGCTGCCCTAGTGCCCCATTCCGAAGCCGCCATCGACGGGGATGACGGCGCCGGAGATGTACCCGGCGTCGTCGCCTGCGACCCAAGCGACGACCTTCGCGACCTCGTCGGGCGAGGCGAAACGGGCGAGCGGGATGCGCTTCTTGTACTCCGCCTGCTGCGCCTCGGGCAGCTCGTCGGTCATGTCGGTCTCGATGAAGCCGGGCGCGACGACGTTCGCCGTGATGTCCCGTGCCCCGAGCTCGCGGGTGAGCGAGCGGGCCATGCCCACGAGCCCCGCTTTCGACGCCGAGTAATTGACCTGGCCGGCGGAGCCGGAGAGCCCGACGACGCTCGAGATGAACACGATACGGCCGAAGCGCGCTTTCAGCATGCCCTTCGAGGCACGCTTGACGACGCGGAACGCTCCAGTGAGGTTGGTGTCGACGACGCTCGCGAAGTCTTCTTCGCTCATGCGCAGCACGAGCATGTCGCGCGTGATGCCCGCGTTCGCGACGACCACTTCGACGGGACCGAGCGCGGCCTCCACCTCGGTGAAGGCCTGATCGACGGATGCCGCGTCGGTGACGTCGGCCCGCACGGTGAGCGACCCTTCGGGGCCCGCGCCCGAGCGCGCCGTGACGGCCACGCGGTGCCCCTGTGCGATGAACTCGCGGGCGATGGCGAACCCGATCCCGCGGTTGCCCCCGGTCACGAGAACGGTGCGGCTCGTCGTCATGCGTGCGTCTCCTTCTGGGTGTCGGGCCGATCGACCCGTTCCAGTTTAGAGGCTGGTCGAATCGGGGCATCCGCCGCCCTCAGACGGACGTAGGCTTGAATGCAGAGGAGCGCCGCAGACCACGGCCACCACCATGAAGCAGCCGTCGATCACCTCGCTGCCGCCATCGCCCGAGGCGGAGCGGCGGTCGCGCATGATCAAGTACTCGATCGCGATGTCGATTCGTATGCTGTGCATCGTCGCCATGCTCTTCGTCGATGGCTGGTGGCTCGCCGTGTGCGCCGTGGGGGCGATCTTCCTGCCGTACTTCGCAGTGGTCCTCGCCAACGTGGGCACGTCGCCCCCGCAATCCGAGGTGCTCCGCCCCGGCGCCATCGTGCCGCTCATTCCCCCGCCTCCTGCCGCCCCGTCAGACGCGCCGGCCGAACCCGCGAACGACGCTCACGACGCTCACGACGACGAGCGTGGTGCCGCATGATCGGTGGCCTGGGCGCGTCGCCCGACCATGGGGTCTGCTCGCGCGCGGAATGCCGGGAGTCCGCGACCTGGCGCATCGACTGGCGCAATCCGCGCATCCACACCGGCGACCGGAGCAAGACCTGGCTCGCCTGCGACGAACACGTCGAGTACCTCCGCGGGTTCCTCGAGGCGCGGTCGTTCCCCGTCTCGGTGGCGGCCTTCGACGAGTCCGGCGACGAGCGAGCGGATGCCGCGAAGGAGGATCGTCGATGAACGAGTGGCGTTTCCTCCTTCACCGCCGTTGGGCGGGCTACCTCCTGCTCACGATCATCTTCGCGATCGTCTGCTCGGCGCTCGGTACGTGGCAGCTGAATCGGCGTGCCGAGGCGCTCGCCGAGGTCGCCCGCATCGACGCGAACTACGACGCCGAACCGTTGCCCGTGGCCGAGGCGCTGCCCGATCCGGGGGCGTTCGAGATCGACCAGCGCTGGCAGGTCGTCTCGCTGTCCGGTGAGTATCTCCCCGATGAAGAGGTCGTGGTGCGCAACCGGCCGTTCCAGGGCAGCACCGGATTCCAGGTGATCACGCCCTTCCGCCTCGACGACGGCACCGTGTTCATGGTCGATCGGGGCTGGATCGCCCAGAACTCCGAGGGGCGCCCGAGCGAGGTGCCGGCGCCGCCCGCCGGAGAGGTCGAAGTCGAGGCTCGGCTGAAAGCCAGTGAGGGTCGAATCTCAGGACGCACGTCGACTGGCATCGAGTTCGCGACCATCGATCTCGCCGAGCTCGCCGAACGCATCGGCGAGCCGAGCTACACGGCGGCCTACGGCGTGCTCGTGCAATCGGGGGCCGACGGCAGCGAGCCCCCGCTCGCAGCGGCGCGGCCCGAGCGCGACGAGGGCCCGCATCTCTCGTACGCGTTGCAGTGGTACGTCTTCGCCCTGTTGGCGTTCATCGGGCTCGGGTGGGCTGCGAACCAGGAGCGCAAGGGGCTTGCCGAGGCATCCGGTTCGACCGATACCGCCACGCGACCACGCCGCGAGCCGAAGCAGCCGAAGCGCGACACCGACGCCGACCTGGAAGATGGCGTGCTCGACCGGCGGTAGGTCAAGCCAGCTCGATGAGCTCCTGGTATTCACGGCTCCAATGGTCTTCGGTGCCGTCTGGCATGATGAGCACCCGCTCGGGGTTCAGCGCCTCGACCGCGCCCGGGTCGTGCGAGACGAGCACGACCGAGCCCTCGTAGTGCGCGAGCGCGTCGAGGATCTCGGCGCGGCTCGCCGGGTCGAGGTTGTTCGTCGGCTCGTCGAGCAGCAGCACGTTCGCACCCGAGACGACGATCATCGCGAGCGCGAGGCGGGTCTTCTCACCGCCGGAGAGCACTCCGGCGGGCTTGTGCACGTCGTCGCCCGTGAAGAGGAACGAGCCGAGCACCTTTCGCGCCTCGGTCTCGGTGAGGTTCGGTGATGCGCTGACCATGTTCTGGAGCACCGAACGCTTCACGTCGATCGTCTCGTGCTCTTGCGCGTAGTAGCCGACGCGCAGGCCGTGGCCGGCTTCGACGACACCGGTGTCGGGCTCGTCGACGCCCGCGAGGATGCGGAGCAGGGTCGTCTTGCCTGCGCCGTTCAGGCCGATGATGACGACCTTCGACCCGCGGTCGATCGCAAGGTCGACGGCGGTGAAGATCTCGAGCGAGCCGTAGCTCTTCGAAAGGTCTGATGCGGTGATAGGCGTGCGACCGCACGGCGCCGGAGTCGGGAAACGCAGCTTCGCCACGCGGTCGACGGCGCGCACCTCGTCGAGGCCCGCGAGGAGCTTCTCGGCACGGGCGACCATCTGGTGCGCCGCGGCGGCCTTCGAGGCCTTCGCACCGAACTTGGCGGCCTGCAGTTGCAGAACGCCGGCCTTCTTCTCGGCGTTCACCCGCTCCTTCTTGCGACGTTCTTCGTCAGCGGCGCGCTGACGCTGGTAGTGCTTCCACCCCATGTTGTAGATGTCGATCGCCGAGCGGTTGGCGTCGAGATAGAAGACGCGATTGACGATCTCGCCGATGAGTACGACGTCGTGCGAGATGACGATGACGCCGCCGCGGTAGCCCCTCAGGAACTCGCGAAGCCAGACCACGGAGTCGGCGTCGAGGTGGTTCGTCGGTTCGTCGAGGATCATCGTCTCGGCGGCGGAGAAGAGGATGCGGGCGAGTTCGATGCGGCGTCGCTGGCCACCCGAGAGCGTCTTCAGCGGCTGGTCGAGGATGCGGTCGGGCAGATTCAGGTTCGATGCGATCGAAGCGGCCTCGGCTTCAGCGGCGTACCCTCCGAGCGCATTGAAACGGTCGGTGAGGTTGCCGTACTTCTTCATGGCGCGTTCGGCGGTCGCCGGGTCGGAATCACCCATGCTCAGGGAGGCCTCGTGCATGCCGAGGGCGATCTGCCCGAGTCCGCGGGCATCGAGGATGCGGGTGCGGGCGAGCATCTCGGGGTCTCCGGAGCGCGGATCCTGCGGCAGATAGCCGATCTCTCCGCCGCGGTCGATACGGCCCCCGGTGGGCAGCGTCTCGCCCGCCAGTGTCTTCGTGAGGGTAGTCTTGCCGGCGCCGTTCCGGCCGACGAGGCCGATCTTGTCACCGTCGGAGACGCGGAAGTCGACGTGCTCCATCAGCACGCGCGCACCGATGCGGATCTCGAGATCATGGACGGCGAGCACGGGATTCCTCCGAAGGAACAAGGGTGGGATGGCGTGCCGAGCGGCACAGCCTCCCAGTCTATCCCGCTCGGGTGCCCGGGCAGCAGCCATACAGGGTCTGCGACCGGATGTCTCAGGCATCCGCCAGACTCGGACCATGCCGCATCTCGCCAGCGACGCCCGCGTTCGCGCTGCCCGACTCGAATCTCACGGCCTCGCCCGAGGGCTGCCCTCGGCCGTCGAAGCGGTGCGGCGACTCGGCGCTGTGCAGGCGCAGGACTTCGCCGCGTCGAAGTGGGTCGTCGGCGCTCGGGTGCGGGGTTCGGTCGCCGCCGACGTCGATGCGGCGATCGAGTCCCGCGAGGTGCTCCGCTCCTGGCCGATGCGCGGCACCCTCCACCTCGTGCCGGCCGAATCGCTGCGCGACATCCTCGCGATCACGGGGCCGCGCATCATGCAGCGCGCCGCCGCGACCCATCGGGAGCTCGAGCTCGACGCCGACGTCTACTCCGCAGCCCGCGACATCGCGGAACGCGAACTCGTGGGCGGCCGCTCGCTCTCGCGTGACGAACTGCAGGCCGCCTGGCAGGCGGGTGGCATCTCGACCGCCGGCCAGCGCGGGTACCACCTGATTTGGTGGCTTGCCCACGACGGGGTGCTCTGCTGCGGACCGGTCGAGGGTCGCGGGCAGCGCTTCGTGCTGCTCGACGAGTGGTCGCCTCGCAGCGCGCCGGCATCGGAACGCGGTGAGACGCTCGTCGCGCTCTTCCTCTCGTACCTCGGTGGTCACGGACCTGCCACCGTGCATGACTTCGCCTGGTGGAGCGGAGTCACGCTCACCGATGCGCGGGCGGCGCTCGCCGACGCGGGTGACGCGGTCGCCGCCTTCGATGATGAGCGTCATGTCGTCGCCGACCCCGTCGATCAGGTCGGAGCCGGGTTCACGTCGACGCCCTCACCCACGCGGGCTGCCGGCCGCCACGCGCTCGCGGCGTTCGACGAGTACTATCTCGGCTATCGAGACCGCGACCCGGTCTGCGACCCTGTTCATGCGCCCCGGGTGGTTCCCGGTGGCAATGGAGTGTTCCAGCCGACGCTCGTGCAGAGCGGCCGGGTGATCGGACTCTGGCGCACGCTGAAGCGTGCACGCGCGACATCCGTGACGCTCGACGGATTCGAGGGCCCGCTCGACCCAGCGTCGTTCACCCCGAGGCTGCGCGAATGGGCGCGGTTCTGGGCGGTGCAGCTCGGCGAGGTCGGCACTGCGAAGTGAACGCCGGCACGATCGGCCGGGAGCCGTGACCCCCGCTACTCTTCGTGCATGGCCACCATTGCCCGCGGGCGCCCGCGCAGTGAATCGACTCGCACCGCGATCTTGAACGCCACACGTGATCTCCTCCCCGAGATCGGCTGGGACGCGCTGAGCGTCGAGCGGATCGCGACCCGCGCCGGAGTCTCGAAACAGACCGTCTACCGCTGGTGGCGCACCAAGGGCGCTGTCGTCGCAGAGGGCATCGTCAACGGGAACATCTCGTACTTCCCGATATCCGTCGCCGACTCCTCCGACATCGAGACCGACCTCAGATCGACGTTTCACGCCATCTCGGCGGCCCTGAACGCGCCGGGGGCAGCCGCGCTGCGCAGCGCCCTCGTGGCTGCGGCGGCGGCCGACGAGGAGGTGGGAATCAGGCAGCACGATCTCATGATCGCGCCCCTGCACGAGCAACTGGAGGAACGCCTCGCACGGGCGGTTTCACTCGGGGAACTCCGATCGGACGCCGACGTGGAGATCATCGCCGACGCACTGCTCGGTGCTGTCTTCCACCGAATCGCCAACCCCCGGCGGCCGGGCGGCACCAGCACGGAGGGACTCGTCGACCTCATCCTGCACGGCGCGGCGGCGCAGCCGGTCGCCCCTGAACACTGATTTCGAGCGACTCCGCACCGCACCGCACCCGTATTCCCGTGGACCTCGACTGCTAGCCTCGACATTTATGAGACTATTCGTCTCGTAAATCGACAGAGGACAAGGAGATCGAAATCCATGAAGAGACTCGACGGCAAGACCATCCTGATCGCGGGATCGGGCGGCATCGGAGCCGGGCTTGCGCAACGCTATGCGGCGGAGGGCGCGAATGTCGTTCTGGGTGACATCGACACGGACGGCGTCGAATCGGTCGCCGCCGGCATCCGCGGTGAGGGCGGCTCGATCGTCGCCACCCGACTCGACGGCGCCGATGAGGCGTCCGTCGGCTCCGCCGTGTCGCTGGCCCTCGCCACCTACGGCGGTCTCGACGGCCTGCACGTGAATTTCGCGAGCATGTCGGGCGATCCCGAGCACGGAGTGCTCGACGTGCCCATGGACGAGTTCGACGAGAGCATCCGGATCAACCAGCGCGGCTACGTGCTCTGCACCCGCGCGGCGCTTCCGCCAATGATCGAACGTGGCAGCGGATCGATCGTCTTCACGAGCTCGGGTGCCGCGTACGTCGCCGAGCCCGTGCGCGTCGCCTACGCGATGGCGAAGTCCGCCGGTCACGCGCTGATGCGACACGTGGCCGCCCGCTACGGCGCTCAGGGAGTCCGGGCGAACGCCATCGCCCCCGGCGTGATTCTGCACGACCGCTTTCCCGCCGAGATCCGTGCGGCGATGGAGGAGTCGACCGTCAAGGCGACCTTCATCAAGTCACGCGTCGGGAATCCCGGCGACATCGCGGCAGCCGGCGCATACCTGCTCTCGGACGATGCCGGCTATGTGACGGGCCAGGTGCTCTCTGTGGACGGCGGCCGCACCGTTCGCGCCTGATCGAGCGCGCATCCGCGGGTCCGGACTCTGAATCGGACTCGCACGCGTACGGCAACGGCGGTCGTGCGCTGTGCACGACCGCCGTTCCCGCCATGCCGACTACTGGTCGAGCGAAGCCTGCAGCTCGAGCGTGATCGTCACCTGATCGCCGAGCAGCACGCCGCCGGTCTCGAGCGCCGCGTTGTACATGAGCCCGAAGTCCTCACGGTTGATCACGGTCTTCGCCGTCGCGCCGCCCTTGTAGTTGCCGTAGGGGTCGCCGCCGAAGCCGCCGAACTCGAAGTCGAAGGTGACGGGCTTCGTGATGCCGCGGATGGTGAGATCGCCGTCGACCTTGAAGTCGCCCTTCTCGACGCGCACGCCGGTCGAGACGAAGTCGATGGTCGGGTGGGTCTCGGCCTCGAAGAAGTCGCCGGTGCGCAGGTGCGCGTCGCGGGTCGGCTCGTTCGTGGTGACCGAGGCGACCTCGGCAGAGGCGGTGACGCTCGAGTCGAGCGGGTTCTCAGCGGTGACGAAGGTGGCGTCGAAGCGGTCGAACTTCCCCCTGACCTTGCTGATCATGATGTGGCGGATGCTGAAGCCGACCTCGCTGTGCGTGGTGTCGATCTTCCAGGTGCCGGCGCGGTATCCGGGGATCTCGATCGTCGAGGCAGTGGTCGTCATATTGGGCAGTCTCCCGTGTTCGATGTCGTGGCGACCGTTCGGTCACACCTATGCAAACGCATATAACACCGAGAAATTCCCCGCCGGAGAGAACAGCACGAGTTCAGCTCGCGAACGAGCGGCGAAGCGTCAGGACTCGCTCGACCGCGTCGTTCAGCTGGGCCTCGCTGATCCGGCCGGCCTGCACAGCACCCACGATCGAGCCGACGAGTCCGTCGACCGAGAGGCCGAATGTCGACGGGTCGGCGGGCAGCACGTAGAGCAGTAGGTCGGCGCCGGCGGCGACCGCGCGAACGGCGTTCTCCCCGGGGTCGGCGTACTCGGGGAGACCGTTGTGCGCCAGCATCAGCATGTCGTCGGTGACCACGACGCCGTCGAACCCGAGTTCGTCGCGCAGGATGCGATGCCAGGCCGGCGAGAGCGATGCCGGCGCCGCGTCGACGGCCGGATAGGCGAGATGACCCGTCATCACGAGTTCGGCCCCGGCATCGACACCGCTCGCGAAGGGCAGCGCCGGCGCCGCGCGCCACTCTTCGAGCCCGAGCGGCGCCGTTGGAATGCTCGAGTGCGAATCGCCGGGCGCTGCGCCGTGGCCTGGGAAGTGCTTGAGCGTGCTCGCAACCACTCCCTGCTCCCCCGCTACGGCGGCCGCGACCCGCTCCGCCGAGCCGGCTGGGTCGGTGCCGAGCACTCGCCCGAAGATGAACGAATCGGGATCTGCGGTGACGTCGGCGACGATGCCGAAGTTCACATTCACCCCGCTCGCGGCGAGCGTCGCCGCTCGCGCCGCGAAGGCGTCTCGCGCTGCTGCAGCGGGCACGGCCCGCAACGTGTCTGCGGCTGCCGCCGCATCCCACGAGAGCCGCTGCACCTCTCCGCCCTCCTCGTCGATGCCGATGAGGAGGGGTGCCTCGGGGTCGGTCTGTACGGCTGCGGTGAGCGCCGCGAGCTCGGCCGGCCCGGCCGGCACGTTGTCGCCCATGAGGATGAGCCCGGAGACGCCCGCGTCAGCGTAGGCGCGAAGCGGTGCAGGATCGGTGCCGGGCGCGTGCAGCATGAACAACGCCGCTGCCTTCTGCTCGATCGTGAGCCGCGACATCCGCTCATCGACCCACTCGGCGATGGGGTCAACGGGTGTCGGAGTCACCGAAGGGGTCGACGTCGGCGACTCGTTCGCGCCCGGGGTGACGGGGGACGAGGATGTGCAGGCCGTCACCGCGAGCAGCACCGCCGTAAGTACGAACGGCAGTGCAGCCATTCGCTTCACTCGCATCCGGACAACTCTACGCTGCGTGTCCGAACGTCCGCCGAGCGGCGCCGTAGGTAGACTCACGGCCTCGAAGGGGGTGCTGTGCGGGGAAGATCGAGGTTCGCAGCGGGCGCGGCGGCGCTGATCGTCGCCGCCCTCGTGCTGCCCGTGGCTCCGGCGTTCGGCGAGGACTATCCGAGCTGGGAGGAAGTCGAGGCCGCGAAGCAGGATGTCGCCTCGCGAGAAACCGAGGCGACGCGCATCACCGCCCTCGTCGATTCCCTCGAGGCCGAGTCCGCTCGGCTCGGTGATGACGCCGTCGAAGCCGCCGGGCTCTCCGCCGTCGCGGCGACCGCACACGAGATGGCCGAGCTGCGTGCGACGACCATCGCTGCGGCCTCCGAGGCCGCAGCCGTAGAGGCCGCAGCGTCGGGCGAGCGGCTCGGCCGGGTCGGCGCCGTACTCGCCAGATCGGGCGGCGCGGATGTCACGCTGCGCCTGCTCCTCGCCGATGACGGTTCGACCGAGCTGTTGCAGGGCCTCTCCCGCGCAGCGCAACTCACCAACATCTACGGCGCCGTCGCCGATCGCGCGACCGAGGCGAAGGCTCAATCGCAGGCGCTCAGCGCTCAAGCAGACGTCGCCGAACAGGAGCGGGAGCGCCGTGCCACTGAGGCGGCCGAAGCAGCCGCCGCGGCCGAAGCAGCACACGAGGCGGCCGAGACGGAACTGGCCGAGCAACGAGTCGTCGTCGACACGCTCTACGCCCAGCTCGCAAGCCTTCGTGACCGCACCGTCGAACTCGAACGACAGTTTCAGGTCGGTGAACAGATACGCAGGGACGCCGAAGAGCGGCAGAAGGCCGCCGCAGCGGCCGCCGAGGCCGCCGCCAACAGCGGCGGAGTGGGCAGCGCCCCGCCGCCCGGCGTCGTCGTCGACACCGCCGGCGCGAAGGCCTACGCGGCCGACGCCGTCGCGCGATACGGATGGGGCAGCGACCAGTACCAGTGCCTGGTGCTCCTCTGGACGCGCGAATCGAGTTGGCGGGCCGACGCCTACAACGCCTCGAGCGGCGCCTACGGCATTCCCCAATCGCTGCCCGGCAGCAAGATGGCCAGCGCGGGGTCCGATTGGCGCACGAACGCCGCCACCCAGATCGAATGGGGCCTCACCTATATCGCCGGCCGCTACGGCGCCCCATGCGGAGCCTGGGCGCACTCGGAGGCGAACAACTGGTACTAGCGGTACAACTGGTACTCATGCGCGAACATGACGATCGAGCGGTGTTCCGCCGCCACGGCGCCGAAGGCGTGCTGCTCCTCGGCGGCGGCGCAGCGATTCTGCTGCAACTGGCCGACCCCAGGGTTGCCCGCGGAGTCGCCCGGCACAGCGCCTTCCGCGAACGCCCGCTGGATCGACTGATCGGAACGCTCGACTACGTCTATGCCGTCGGATTCGGCGACGACGCGGTCGCAGCAGCGGCGGTGCGCACGGTCAACCGTCGTCACGCACCCGTGCGAGGCGGTGCAGACGGGGACGGCCCCGCCTACAGCGCGTTCGACGCCGACGCGCAACGCTTCGTCGCCTCGACACTGCTCGTGGTGGCGCTCGACCTGCACGAACGGCTGTGGGGTGCGCTGCCGCCCGAGACGGGGGACGCGATCGTGCAAGGCTACGCGCCGCTCGGTGCCAGCCTCCAGTCGGCCGGTGAAGGATGGCCGGCGAGCCGCGCCGAGTTCGACGAGTGGTGGGCCGATCGGGTCGCCGCGCTCGACGTCGGCCATGAGGCCCGCGCGGTTGCGCGGAGCCTGCTCACCGAGACATCCGCTCTGCCCTTCGGAGCCGTTACTCTACTGCCGCTCGTGCGCCTCATGACCGCGGCGCTCCTGCCGCCTTCGATGCGCGCGGCGTACGGGTTCCGTTGGACGCCCCGCGTCGAACGCGTCGCGAACGGATGGCTCGACACGATCGGTACGCTCTGGCCGCTGCTGCCGCGGGCGATCAGGCACGCACCGATGCGCATCTCGCTCCGACGCGCGGAGCGCCGCAGCCGGTACGCTGGGCGTGAGCCACAAGGACGATGATGACCCAGCAGACACCGCACCGGAACGACGGGCTCGACAGCATCGACCGTCGCATCGTCGCCGAGTTGAGCCGCGACGGCCGGCTCTCGGTGCGCACGCTCGCCGAACGAGTGCACATCTCGCGCACCGCAGCCCACAATCGGGTGCAGCAATTGCAGCAGCGCGGTGTCATCACCGGCTTCGGCGCGCAGATCGATCGCAAGGCCATCGGCCTGAACATCTCGGCGCTCGTCGTCGTGCGCATCGGCGAAGTCTCGTGGGAGTCGATCGCCGCGAAGCTCGCGACCCTCCCCTTCGTCGAGAAGGTGCAGGCCGTTTCCGGTGACATCGACATCATCCTCACGGTGAGCGCCCCCGACCACGAGCAGTTGAGTCAGGCCATCCTCCGCGACATCCATGACATGCCGGGTGTGGTGTCGACGAGATCGCACCTGATCCTCGCCGAGTTGGAGGGGCATCCGCCCGCTCAGACGCTGGACATCTGGCGCGCCTGAGCCTCCGCTGAACGGACGATCGGTACCGCTTTCGAGCGGGCGGAGCCGTTCGTTCACGGTTGCACGAGAGCCCCTCCGCGGCGCACGAGAGTGTCGCACGATGAGGACATGACCCTCAATGTCGAGCACGCATCCGTTCGCACCCTGCCCTCTGAAAAGCCACTGCGACTGCTCGACAACGCCGGCCACGCGGTGTCGGGCGCTGCGACCGGTGGCTTCGGTCTCCCCGACGCAGAGACCCTGCTCGAGCTCTACCGAAAGATGGTCATCGCCCGACGCTTCGACGTGCAGGTCACCGCGCTCACCAAGCAGGGTCGTCTCGCGACCTATCCCTCGGCTTACGGTCAAGAGGCGTGTGAAATCGGCGCCGTCTCGGCCATCACGGCTGACGATTGGCTCTTCCCGACCTACCGCGACAGCATCGCGCTGCTCACCCGCGGCATCGAGCCGGGCGACATCCTCGCCTCGTTCCGCGGCGACTGGCACAACGGCTACGACCAGCACGCGCACCGCACCGCCGCGCAGGCGACTCCGCTCGCGACGCAGACGCTGCACGCTGTGGGCCTCTCGCACGCGGCGAGGCTCCGCCACGATCCGATCGTCGCCCTCACCTTCCTCGGCGACGGCGCCACGAGCGAGGGTGACGCGCACGAGGCCTTCAACTTCGCCGCGGTCTGGCAGACACCGACCGTCTTCGTCGTGCAGAACAACCAGTTCGCGATCAGCGTGCCCCTCGAGCGCCAGACGCGCGCCGCCACGCTCGCCGACAAAGCCGTCGGGTACGGCATGCCGGGGTATCACGTCGACGGCAACGACATCGCCGCGATGTACGCGGTGACCCGCGCGGCGGTCGAACGCGCGCGGAGCGGCGGCGGTCCGACCCTCATCGAAGGCGTCACCTACCGCATCGAGGCGCACACGAACTCCGACGATCCCACTCGCTACCGCACCGCCCGCGACGTCGAGCACTGGAAGCGCCGCGACCCCATCGAGCGACTCGAGAAGTACCTCGTCTCAGAGGGCGCGCTCACCGAGGCGACGCGCACCGAGATCGCGGATGCCGCCGAGGAGCTCGCCGCACGCACCCGCGACGTCATGACGACCGAGGCCGAGCTCGATCCCCTCGAGCTCTTCGATCACGTCTACGGGCGGGAGCGCGCAGCGCTCCTCGAGCAGCGCGCCGCCCTCGAGGCCGAGATCTCCGCCGGTGCGTTCGCACAGCATGCAGGAGCCACGCGATGACCGCGACCGTGACGAGCGCCACGCCCGCCGAGGCATCCGCCCCGACGCAGCTCACCATGGCCGGGGCGCTGAACGCCGCCCTGCGCGACGCGATGGCGGCCGACGATCGCGTCGTCGTCTACGGCGAAGACGTCGGGCCGCTCGGCGGCGTGTTCCGCGTCACCGACGGCCTGCAAACCGAGTTCGGCGACGACCGCATCTGGGACTCCCCGCTCGCGGAGTCGGGCATCGTCGGCACCGCGATCGGCATGGCGATGTACGGCATGCGACCCGTGGTCGAGATGCAGTTCGATGCGTTCAGCTACCCCGCGTTCGAGCAGATGGTCTCGCACGTCGCGAAGATGCGGAACCGCACGAAAGGGCGCGTCACGCTTCCGATGGTCGTGCGCATCCCCTGCGCGGGGGCGATCGGCGGCGTCGAGCACCACTCCGACTCCTCTGAGTCGTACTGGACGTCGACTCCCGGCCTGACAGTCGTGATGCCGTCGAACCCCGCCGACGCGTATTCGATGCTGCGTGAGGCGATCGACAGTGACGACCCCGTCGTCTTCATGGAGCCGAAGAGCCGCTACTGGTCGAAGGCGCCGCTCGCCCTGCCCGTGACGACCGCGCCCATGGATCGCGCCGAGGTCGTGCGCGAAGGCACCGACGTCACCCTCATCGGCTACGGCCCCACCGTGCGCACCGCGCTCGAGGCCGCCGAGGCAGCGGCCGAAGAGGGCCTCTCGATCGAGGTCGTCGACCTGCGCAGCCTCTCCCCCTTCGACGACGCCACCGTTGGCGCTTCAGTGCGCAAGACCTCGCGAGCGGCTGTCATCCACGAGGCTGCACAGTTCGGCGGCTACGGCGCCGAGGTCGCCGCCCGCGTCACCGAACGCAACTTCCACCACCTCGCCGCGCCCGTGCTTCGCATCGCGGGATTCGACATTCCCTACCCTTCACCGAAACTCGAGGAGTACCACCTGCCGACCGCCGACCGCGTGCTCGCGGCCCTCGACAGCTGGGAGTGGGACGCATGAGCCGCGACTTCATCCTGCCCGACCTCGGCGAGGGCCTCACCGAGGCCGAGATCGTCGCATGGCTCGTCGCGCCAGGCGATGAGGTGACGATCGACCAGGTCGTCGTCGAACTCGAGTCTGCGAAGTCCGTCGTGCAACTGCCGACACCGTTCGCCGGCGTCGTCGAGTCGCTCGGCGGCGAGGTCGGCGACGTGCTTCACGCAGGCACCGTGCTGATGAGGCTCGGCGGCGAGACTTCGCCGGCGGATGCCGCGGAGCCGGCCGAACCCGGCATCGTGACGAGCGAGACCGCGCTCGCCGAGGAGTCCGGCGCCGTATTGATCGGCTATGGCACGCGACAATCGACCATCACGAAGCGCGCCGCGTCGGCACCCACGCGCTTCGGCCGTCGCGGCAACGGATCGGCGGGGCCGCGTTCAGGCGGAGCCGCCCGACTCGACGCCGCACGCCGCTCCCCCGTGGTCTCACCGATCGTGCGTCGCCTCGCCCGTGAGCACGGCTTCGACGCCAGCCAGCTTCTCGGATCGGGGCCGGAGCACCTGGTGATGCGGCGCGACGTGGAGTCGTTCATCGCCGAGCAAGGCGAACCGGCGGTCGAGCAGACTGCTGCGTCATCCATTGCCCCGTCGCTCGAAGCACCGCAGCCTGCGAGCACGACGACCGACCGCGACGGCGACCGCCGCGTGCCGCTCGACCGCATGGCGCGCGCCGCAGCCGCCCACTTCTCGCGCTCGCGCCGGGAGATCCCCGAAGCGACCGTCTGGCTCGACGTCGACGCGACCGGACTCCTCACTGCCCGCCGCCAATTGCAGGAGGCGACTGGTGAGCGGTTCGGCATCACGGCCCTCATCGCCCGCTTCGTCGTCGCGGGCCTCGCCAGGCATCCGTCTCTGAATGCGAGCTTCGACGCCGAGCGCGAAGAGCTCGTCTACCACTCGGCCGTGAACCTCGGGCTCGCCGCGCAGACCCCGCGCGGCCTCCTGGTACCGGTCGTGCACGGCGCCGAGCGGATGTCGCTGCGCACGTTGCGCGACGCCATCGTCGCTCGCACCGGCGAGGCCGCGACGGGTGTCTTCCCACCGTCGGCGCTCACCGGCGGCACGTTCACGCTGAACAACTACGGCACCCTCGGTGTCGACGGTTCGGCCGCGATCATCAATCACCCCGAGGCGGCAATGCTCGGCGTCGGCCGGTTCATCGAACGCCCGTGGGTTGTCGACGGTGAGCTCGCCGTGCGCACCGTGACCGAACTGACCATCTCATTCGACCACCGCGTGTGCGATGGCGCGGAGGCGGCCGGCTTCCTGACTTTCATGGCGGGGTGCATCGAACGCCCTGTCGCAGTTCTCGCGGAGCTCTAAGGCCCGAGCAGGTCTCCCAGCGCTGAACAGCTCCCGATCAGAAGAATTCGTCGGGCGTGCCTGCGGCGCGCTCGACGTCGCGCGTCTCCTGACCGGCGGCGGTCAGCTTGGCGACGGCGACGCGCAGGCCCGACTCCATCTGGGCCGCCCACGCGTCCGACTCACGGGCGCTCACCTCGGCTGCGCGTGCACGGGCATCGGCCGACTCGGCCGCATCTCGAGCGTCTTTCACCTGGCGGAGCGCGAGGGAGATGCCGTAGTACGCGACGACCATCGTGGCGATCGGAGCGGCGATGATCGCGAGGGCACTGATCGCGGGCCCCGTCGGGCTGAAGGCGATGAGCAGCGCGAACGCCAGGAAGAGCACCAAGATCGCTGCCAGCACGACGAGCATGAACCGGAGGTCGCTGCTCCACTTGCGTCGCTCGACCGAGTCCACGGGCGTGTGAGCGGCAGGCGGCACCCCATCGTCGGGCGCGGGCGCGAAGTTCGGCACCTCGTTAGCGCCGGTCTGCTCATCGATGGTCGGACGAGTGTACGCGTCGGACATCAGTTCTCCGCTCCCCTAGCATTCAGTCAACCTCCCAATTGTGGGTCGCGAGGCGCGACGGGTCAAGGCGCCGCGCGGCGCTGACCTCGCGCAGCCGTGTCACCCGTGCACGATACGGTCGAACGGCCCGGGCGCAGCCATTCGAGTGACGGTGTGCTGATGTTCTCCGGGCGTCGACCGCCGCACTTCCAGCACGCAGTCGGAGTTCACACGACTCACCGAAGCGGATGTCGCACGCCCGCAGAAGAAGGAGCACGCCACCGAGATGATGGGCGTCAACCATGCCACGAGCGGCGCCGCCGCCTGGATCGCCGCGACCGGAGCCATGCCGTACTTGACGAGCGGCGCGTACCCGCTCGATCCGGTCGGCGTCGTCGCCGGATCCTTCGTCTGCGCCGGCGCGGCGCTGCTGCCCGATGCCGATCACCACAGCGCGACCATCGCGCAGTCGGTGCCGATTCTCGGCCGGCTCGCCGCGGGCGCCGTCGGATCGATCTCAGGCGGTCATCGCCACGGTGCGCACTCGCTGATCGCAGCGGCGATCGTCGGCATCGGCGCATGGGCACTGACCTTCCTGACACTCACGACCGAGCGATTCGGCACTTTCTCCGTCGGCACCGTGATCGGCGCCGCAGCGCTCATGTGCTTCGCAGTCAAGGCGCGCGGCCTGGTCGGATCGTGGCTGACGGCGTGGGCCCTCGGGGCGGCGTTCGGAATGCTCCTCGTGCTGTTGGCTCCGAGCAGCATCGGCTGGTTCCCGCTCGCCGTCGTGGTGGGGTTCGTCGCCCACCTCGCCGGAGACCTCCTCACCACCGGTGGTCTGCCCGGGCTCCTCTGGCCGATCAAGCCGAAGCCACCCAAGCTGCTGCGAAAGGCGCCGGTCATCAGCAGCATCTGGCGCCCGAACGGCTACATCGCGCTGCCCGTGCTCGGCGACACGGGATCGCCGCGAGAGATGGCGTTCGGATCGATGCTCGCCCTGTACGTGTTCGTCGGGGTGGCGCACGAAGCGCTCCTCTGGTGCGGCATCGACCTCCTCACCCTGCTCTGATTCGGGCTCGCCGACCACGGTCGCTCGCGTCGCCCGAGCTTGGGATCGTCGCGGAATGGACCATGCGCCGGTGCTCACCCCGCTGCTGGGCTCAGGCGCGGATGCCGAGCCACTCGTGCGCCGCGACCACGAGTGCCTCGACGCCGGTCGGCTCGGCCGTCCAGCGGCGCGGACTCGGGAGCCGGCCTGAGGCGAGCCGAGGCGACTTTGTTGGAGGGTCCAAGGTCGATGGGCGCCCTCTGTACGAGCACCCATAGTGTACGAATGAGATGGCTCCTAGGCTCAACTCACTGCCTCTCACCCCAACTGCCGACAAAGGACGTTCTATGCGTGCCCGATTCTTGATCCCTGTACTTGCGGCAATCGCCGCTCTCGCCTTGACCGGCTGTGTCGACAACTCCGCGACGAGCGGAGGCAAGTCGCAAGACGACGCCGAGCCTGCCACCATCACCACAGATGATGCCGCAGCTGCACTGCTCCCAGAAGACGTTGCGACGGCCGGTGTTCTCGTTATCGCCACGAGCCCGAACTACCCGCCGAATGAGTTCAAGGATGAAGCCGGCGAGCCGATCGGTTGGGGCATCGAAGTTGCGGCCGGCATCGCGGCCAAGCTGGGACTCGAGCCGAGCTTTGAGATCGCGAACTTCGAGAACATCATTCCGGGCATCGTCGGCGGCACGATCGACTTGGGCGAGTCGTCGTTCACCGACACTCCGGTGCGGCAGGAGCAGATCGACTTCGTGAACTACTACAGCTCCGGCACCCAGTGGGCATCTGCGGCGGGCGAAACGGTAGATCCAGATGACGCGTGCGGGCTGACGGTCGCGGTTCAGGCGACGACGAAACAAGACGTCGTCGAGCTGCCAGCCAAGAGTGACGCCTGCGTTGCCGCAGGCAATGAGCCGATCATCAAGTTGCCGTTCGACACGCAGGACAGTGCGATGAATGCGGTTGTGCTCGGTCAGGCTGACGCCGTCACCGGGGCAGCGCCGGTCATTCTGTACGGCATCGAGAAGACCGGCGACGAGTTGCAAACGGCTGGAACGATGGCCGAGACCACCTTCTACGGCCTTGGTGTCGCCAAGGACTCAAAACTGGTGAAGGCCGTGCAGGCCGCGCTGCAGTCGATGATCGACGACGGATCGTACGCGGCGATCCTCGAGGACTGGGGCGTTGGTGACGGGGGCATCGACGAGGCCACGATCAACGCGGGCATCTAGGTCGCCATGAGTGCACCTGCCATCAAAGCGGTTCGGCTGCGGCATCCGTGGCGCGCGGTATTCGCCATCGTTCTGCTCGCCGTCATTGTCTTGTTCCTCATCGATGCTGCCGGGCGCACGGCCTACGACTGGCCGACCGTCGCGCAGTATCTCTTCGATCGGCGCATCTCGCAGGCGGCGTTCGTCACAGTCCAGCTGACCGTGTACTCGATGGCGCTCGGCATCGTCATCGGACTCGTCGTCGCCGTCATGTTCCTCTCACCCAATCCCGTGGTCAAGGGTGTCGCGTGGGCGTATCTGTGGATCTTCCGAGGCACACCGGTCTATGTTCAGCTGGTGTTCTGGGGGCTGTTCGCCACCATCTACCAGACCATCGACATCGGCATCCCGTTCACAGAGCCGTGGGCGCAGTTCAGCACCCAAGCATTGTTCAGCGCGTTCTTTCTCGCCGTCATCGGCCTCGGCCTGAACGAAGGCGCCTACATGGCCGAGATCGTGCGGGCCGGCATTCTCTCCGTCGACAAGGGCCAAGCGGAGGCTGCGACCGCGCTCGGCATGAGTTGGGGGCAGACGATGCGCAAGATCGTCATCCCGCAGGCGATGCGCGTCATCATTCCGCCAACCGGCAACAGCGTCATCGGCATGCTCAAGACGACCTCGCTCGTGACAGCGGTGCCGTTCACGCTCGACCTCTATACCCGCACCCGAGACATATCGGCCGAGACGTTCAACCCGATCCCGCTGCTGCTCGTCGCATCGATCTGGTACCTGTTCTTCACGTCGATCCTCATGATCGGCCAGCACTTCCTCGAGAAGCGCTTCGCCCGCGGGGTCGGTGAGATGCGACCGGATCGACCAGCCGCACCGACCGGGGCCATTCCCGAGATCGACGGCGGACTCGCGAACGCCGCGGCGACCACGACCTCAAGAGATTCGGGCACGCACTCATGACAGAGACATCCGCACTCACGGTAACCCCGGTGGGGGCATCCGAACCGCCGATGGTTCTGGCGGAACACGTCTCGAAGAGCTTCGGCTCGAACGAGGTTCTCACTGACATTTCGCTGACGGTGAGCCGCGGCGAGGTCATGTGCCTGGTTGGGCCGTCCGGTTCCGGCAAGTCCACTTTTCTGCGCTGCATCAATCACCTCGAGGTCGTCTCGGCTGGTCGATTGAGTGTCGACGGTGAGCTGATCGGCTACCGAGAGGGCAGCGGAAAGCTCTACGAGCTGGCACCCAAGGATGCCGCCAGGCAACGTCGCGACATCGGCATGGTGTTTCAGCGATTCAACCTCTTTCCGCACATGACCGCGCTCGAGAACGTCATGGTGGCACCGCGAACGGTCAAGGGGCGCGCCAAGGCGAAGTCCGAGGCGCACGCCCATGAGTTGTTGGATCGAGTTGGGCTCGCGGCGCGATCCGGCTACTATCCCGCGCACCTCTCCGGTGGCCAGCAGCAACGCGTCGCAATTGCTCGAGCCCTCGCGATGGAACCGAAGCTGATGCTCTTCGATGAGCCGACAAGTGCGCTCGACCCCGAGCTGGTCGGTGAGGTGCTCGAGGTCATGAAGGGGCTCGCCCGCGACGGCATGACGATGCTCGTGGTCACGCACGAGATGGGTTTTGCGCGCGAGGTCGCGGATTCGCTCGTCTTCATGGATAGAGGAGTGGTGGTCGAATCCGGCGACCCGACACAAGTGCTCACGAACCCGCAGCGCCAACGTACCAAGGACTTTCTCGCCAAGGTCCTCTGACCGCACACGTGCATTGAACGGGCGCCAGCAAGACACCTTGGCAATTCTTCACAAGCCTGCGCTTCTGCGCTCGGACAATGCTCCATAGAGCGTCGGCGACAGGGCTCCTAGGCTCAACCGTGTTGTACCCCGCTCACCTGCTTCGCCGATGAATCAGTGACAACTGGCATCGGCTGAAGTCCACAGCAGCCGTAACCAAAAGATGAGGACCCCCAATGCGCACCAGACTCGCCCTTCCCGCACTCGCCGCTGCCGCAGCCTTGCTGCTCACCGGTTG
Source organism: Agromyces sp. Y558 (assembly GCF_059445415.1). Taxonomy (NCBI): domain Bacteria; kingdom Bacillati; phylum Actinomycetota; class Actinomycetes; order Micrococcales; family Microbacteriaceae; genus Agromyces; species Agromyces sp. Y558. Next base: position 257,155 of record NZ_JCAIUH010000003.1, on the reverse strand, counting down.
TGTCGACAACTCCGCAGCAGACCCCAAGGCCGATGACTCCGAGACCATCGATGCCACGGTCAACGCCGAAGCGGTGGCTCTGCTTCCGAAAGACGTTGCCGAGTCGGGCAAACTCGTGATTGCGACGAGCCCCAACTATCCGCCGAACGAATTCAAGGACGAGTCCGGAACCCCTGTCGGCTGGAGTATCGAGCTTACGGATGCGCTCGCTGCCACCCTCGGTCTCGAGCCTTCCGTCACGGTCTCTCGCTTCGAGACCATCATTCCCGGCATTGTCGGCGGCCAGATCAACGTGGGCAATTCATCCTTCACCGACAACCCGGAGCGTGAAAAGCAGGTCGACTTCGTCAACTACTTCACGGCCGGGGTTCAGTGGGGTTCTCGCACAGGTGAAGACGTCGACCCGGCGGATGCCTGTGGCCTCAAGGTCGCTGTTCAGGCCACGACCTTCCAAGACACGGACGAGGTTCCCGACAAGAGCGCAGCGTGCGTCGCAGCAGGTAAGGCTCCGATCGAGAAGCTGCCATTCGACACTCAGGATGCCGCGGTCAACGCCGTCGTCCTCGGCCAGGCCGATGCCTTCAGCGCCGATTCGCCAGTCTCCCTGTACGCCATCTCGAAACTGGCGGGCAAACTACAGCTCGCGGGCGAAACCTTCGATGTGTCGCCGTATGGCTTTGCTGTGATGAAGGATTCCGGCATGGCCGAGGCGGTTCAGGCCGCGCTCCAGGGAATGGTTGATGACGGCTCGTACGCCGCCATCCTCGACGACTGGGGGGTTGCGTCCGGTGGTCTCGACGAAATCACGATCAACGCCGCAACGGCCGGATAACGCGAACCGTCGGCTACAGCTGATTCGCGCTCAGCTGTAGCCACACCAGCAGCCTCGTCTCGGGCGAGCTGAGGTTGACGCCGAACAGCGGTTCCACGCGCGACAGCCGGTATCGCACCGTGTTCGAATGCAGACCGAGCTTCGCCGCCGTTTCGATCGCGTTCGAGTTGCAGTCGAGAAACGTGCGAATGGTCGCCTCGTACGCGGTATGGCGGCGCGCATCGTGCTCGGCGATGCGCGCCGCAAAGTCGCCGGGCAGCTGACCGGACTCCCGCAGCGCCGTAACAATGTGGCGCAGCTGGAGGCGAGCGCCGAACGATTGCGAGTCGGCCACAATCTCATCTGAATCGGCGCTGACGCGCCCGTCGTCGACATCCTGCAACAACATCGCGAGCACTGACTCTGCGTCGATGCGTGACTCAACCGCGCCGATGATCGCCTTCCGGCTGCCCATTCCCGCCAGAACCGAGCGGCCAATGGCGCGACGAGCGTGGTGCGCGATGCGCAGCACGGCAGCACGCTGAAAGAGCAAGGACGAGGTGGGACCGTGCGGCAACACCATATAGATGATGTTGTCGGCTACGCCGCAGATGGCGCCGGGCAGCCATACCGCGCAGGCGGTGCGCACTGTGTCGAAGAGCTGCATGCTCAAGCGCACGGTCTCGAGGGCGCTGCCAGAGGCCCCGCTCACCGAAATCGCCACTACCTGCACCTCATCCGAGGCAATGCCGAGCTGAAGGGCTGCGAGCTCTGCCCGATCGCGTTCGAAGAGCAGAGGGTTCACGAGCTCGATCGTGCGTGTCCGCTCGGCATCGTGATGCGTGCGCCGGTGCAGGAGATGCAACGCGGCCACGTTCGCCGCCTCGAGCAGGACACGGTTGGTGTCGTCGTCGGCCGCATCGGCAGCGTCGATCAGCCAGAGTGAACCGAGAACGACATCGCCCGCGCGAATGGCCACGGCAACACGCGTCAAAGAGTTCTCTTCTGGTGCAACGCTCACCACCCGTGGCGCGGCGTGCACGCGACGGTAGTCCTGGTCGTTCTGGGCTGAGTGCGGAACGTGCAGGCGAAGAATGGATGCCCGTCTGGTGTCGTCAATCGGCTGCTCCGGCAGCGTGGAATAGGCAAGCACCGTCTGGTCCGGATCGGAGATCGCGACCGCACCACCGGCCAGCGAGGCGACGACGTTCGCCAGCTCGAAGAGATCGCCCGGCCGAATGTCTACGAGCGAATGGCTCGATTCTCCTTGCGGGACAATGGCGGCGCGGAAGAAGTCGGCGAGCTGATCCCACGGAATATCGTCTGCGGCCCTGAACGCGGCAACGCCGGTAGCCCGGGCGGATTCGCGAAGCGTGGCATCCGCACCGCCGTATGACTTGTAGACGACCGCCGCGTAGCCGGCATCCGCGAGCCGCTCGAAGTGCGCCCTGAGCTCCGACTCGACTAGCGTCGTGCCGATGAGCAGCGCGAGCGCGCCGGGAAATCGCTTGGACGGTGCACAGAAATCGCGGATCGTCACTCCCGTGACGCGAGGCGGCTCTTCGGCCGGCGTTTCAACCAGCGCCGCGACTTCAGAACCGACGGCCCTGGCGACCTCAACGACGGTGGGAAGGCCCTCAGGGAGCAGACCTTGGTATCTCATTACAGTCTCGCACTCCCGACTTCGTCATGGCATCCATAGTTTGCGGCCGAATCAGATTCTAGGCTGACGGACGGCGCGTGAGGATCGCGTTGTGAGTGGCAGAGGGGTGTTCCGTGAGACCAAGCGATGTACGGCAGCTAGTGCAGCTCAAGATGCCGGTGCTCAGGCGCCAGGACCGCGTCGTGAGGGACTGCTTTAGCGTGGCCGAATATCGTTCAGCAGCGAAGCGGATGCTGCCTGCCGGTATCTTCGACTACCTCGAGGGTGGCGCAGAAGACGAGGCGACGATGCGCCACAACCGGGAGGTCTTCGACCGTTGGGGTCTCATTCCTTCGTGGGGGCCCGTTGTCGATCTGGACACCTCGACAACGATTCTGGGGCGTGCTTCAGCGCTGCCTCTCACGCTCACACCCACGGGCGCAACCAGACTGTTCCAACGCGAGGGTGAGTCCGCCGTGGCGCGAGCCGCGACCACTGCCGGTATCCCGTACGGACTCGCTGGATTGAGCACGGTGTCGATGGAGCAGATAGAGCGCGAACAGCCGGACCTCGACCGGTGGTTCAACGTCAGCCTGTCGCCCGACAAAGGGGCGATGCAGGACAAACTCGATCGCTGTGCGGCCGCCGGATACCGGGCGATCGTGGTCACCCTCGACACCCGCGCACTCGGCTCACGCGAGCGTGATCTCCGCAATGGATTCACGGCGCCGCCCTCTCTCACCGTCGCCTCGATGTACGGAATCGCCACCCGCCCAACGTGGTGGATGAACTTTCTGCGTGCTGAAGGCATCCGCTTCCCCAACCTCAATGATTCGGCCTCGCTCGCCACGCCGTCGATGTGGGAGCAGATCCTCGGACACTCCGAGGCGAGTCAGGGGTGGGATGACGTTGCAGCCCTGCGTGAGGCGTGGTCGGGCAAGATCGTGCTCAAGGGCATGGTGAATCCGGCCGACGTGGTCAGGGCGGAGAGCATTGGCATCGATGCCGTGCAACTGAGCAACCACGGCGGGCGACAGCTCGATCACATGGTGAGCCCGATGGACGTCATTCAAGAGACGCGTCAGCGGCTTGGCGACTCAATCGAGATCTACGTCGACTCGGGAATCAGACGCGGCAGTGACATGGTGAAGGCCATCGCGCTCGGCGCCGACGCCTGTTCCATCGGCCGCCCGTATCTTTATGGACTGGCTGCGGCAGGCACCGCCGGCGTGGTCGGCGTCATCGCCATCCTCGCCGAAGAGCTTCGCAGAACGATGACACTTGTTGGCGTCTCGTCGATCGCGCAACTCAAGGAGCGCGGCCCCGACATCGTGCGCGAGCTGCGTGCGCCGGCTGGTCGGTCTACTACTGCCGGTTAACGAGGCCGCAGTGCCCTTCGCACACCTCGCACGAGAACTACCGCGGTGAGGACCCAGGGGCCGGCGATGAGGATCGGGTCCAACCAGGTGTGCTTCAGGTCCACCCTTCCGCGCCCGAACCGTGATGCGAGCGGCCGTCGGCCGCGTTCACCGAGCACACCCGTCTGGGTGATGGGGTTGTCCGGCCGCGCAGACGCGAAGGATTTCAGGTGTGCGGTCACGGCATCGACTCGGTCGGCGAGGATGAGCAGGAGCCAGTGCGCGGACTGTCCTTCGCTGTACGCCTCGTACGCCCGTCGACGTAGTGCGCCCGCGAGTCCTTTCAGCGGCTGTGCGGTACCGAAGACAGGCGTGAGACGCAGGTGCTCCACCGATTTTTCGCGCCGACCGGAATTGGCTTGTTGCTCGGGCAGATCCCAGTGGGCGCCTGTGTGGATTCCCGGCTGTTCGCGCGGGAATGCGGGACGCTCAGAAGGGTCGAGGTCCGCGCCCCAGCCGGGAATGCGTGCGCGGAGCTCCTCGGCGGTGGGCATGGTTCCTGGCTTTTCAGACGTGTACGGCATGATTGTCCTTCGAAGTGATGGAGTTCGCAGCTCAGGGTGTCGGCGTGACGACCGTCTTGATGCAGTCGTCGAGCTTCGACGAGAACATGTGGTAACCCTCGGCGATCTCATCCAGAGGGATGCGGTGGGTGATCATTTCGCTCGGCGAGATGACGCCGTTGCGGATGTGCTCCCATAGGCGTGGCCATTGTCGTTTCACGGGAGCCTGATTCGTGCGAATGGTGAGGCCTTTGTTCACGGCATCGCCCCACTTGATCGCGCTGAACAGCGGGCCGTAGGCCCCCAGCACCGAGACGGTTCCGCCCTTACGGACCGCGTCGATCGCCCAGTTGAGCGCCACCGGCGAGCCGCCCTGCAGCTTCAGCTTGGCGGAAGTCACGTGCTGCAGCACGTGGCCGTCCGCCTCGGCCCCGACCGCATCGATCACGACGTCCGCGCCCAGGCCGTATGTCAGGTCCTTCAGCTCGCGCACGATATCGTTCACCTGCCCGAAGTTCACCGTCTCTGCGAATGCGAAGGTCTTCGCCTTCTCCAGCCGGTAGTCGAGGTAGTCGACGACGATCACGCGACCGGCGCCCATGAGCCAGCATGAACGCGCCGCCGCGAGACCGACGGGTCCAGCCCCGAACACCACAGCCGTATCGCCCGCCACGATGTCGGCAAGTTGCGCACCGAAGTACCCCGTGGAGAACGCGTCGGTCAGCATCAGGGCATCTTCGACCCCGATGTCAGCCGGAATGACCGAAGGGCCGACGTCCGCGTACGGCACCCGGACCAGCTCGGCCTGACCGCCGTCGTACCCTCCGGCGGTGTGCGAGTACCCGTAGATGCCGCCGACCGCAGTGGCATTGGCGTTGACGTTGTGACAGTTGGAGAACAACCCGCGTGCGCAGAAGAAGCACGAGCCGCAGTAGATGTTGAACGGAACCATGACGCGGTCGCCGACCTGGACGTTCTGCACCGACGAGCCGACCTGCTCGATCGTGCCCACGAACTCATGGCCGAAGGTATGCCCGACCCGAGTGTCCGGCATCATGCCGTGATACAGATGGAGATCTGATCCGCAGATCGCCGCCAGCTCGACCCGCACGATCGCATCGTTGGGATGCTCCAATCTCGGATCCGCCTTCTCTTCGACACGAATCTTGTACGGTCCTCGATAGACCATGGCTTTCATATCGCACCTCCCAGGCATGCAAGCATCACCCCGTTAGCGAACGAGTCGCAGGGGGTTGCACCGATGGCCGAGGCATGCAAGCGCGGGCGTCGAAAGCAGCGGCCTCGCTCCACATATCGAAGCAGGGGGCATATCGAAGCAGGGGGTCGGCCCGCGGACATCGAGCTGGACGATTCGTGCCATCTGTCCTTGAGCACGCCACCGCCGCGTGTCTATCATCGGCGTTAAGTATTGGTTCCGTCGTGGATCTCTCCTTGAGAGTTCGTCGCGCATCCGGTTGCCGCTCGACCCAGGCACCACCGGTGTGGAAAGGGGGCACCGATGGGTCTCTTCATTTACAACAACAAGCTCGAGATCGAAATGGACGATCGGACCCTCGCCCATTTGCAGGTCGTGATCGTCGACAAATTCCGCCGCAAAGAGAAGTTCGCACTGTCCTTGGTGGCGAAATCTCGGACAGTGACGATGTGGATGACGCCACAATCACGACTGCAGTTCGTGTACTCGGAGAGCCGGAGACCGACGCTGAATCGTGCGTGGCTCTACGCACTCTCGGACCTGGTCGGCATGACCGGGATGCTCGGTTTGGTTCAGGAGCCGGCCGAACAGGTCCCAACGGGCGAGAGCGAGCGAATCCGAACCGGCGGATGAGCGATCGGACGTTCAATCGCCACGCGCCAGTTCTGACGCTCCGTACGATGTCGGAATGGGCACTCAACTATCGCTGGAGCTGCAGGTGCCCCGCACGGTAGAACGGTGGCGCTGCGAATGTCAACTGATCACAAGGTAACCAGACTGCGTGCGGCTCGCCCGCAGAATCGGCGAGAGCTACGCGCCGTCTAGCTGGCTGTGCCGGCGGTGCGGTCGCCCCTTTCGCGGCGGCCGAGGACGACGCCGAGCACGATCATCGCCACCGCGAGGAAGGCGTGCAGCCAGTTGTCAGCGGAGTTCAACGGGACGAAGTTCGCGGGGTGATCACCCGAGAGGAAGAGCCCGTATACGAGCAGCAGCGCGTACACCGCTCCGCCCCAGATCAGGTAGTTCTTCGAGAACGCGAAGCTCGCCGCGGCGGCGAGCCCGACGATGCCGTAGAGCAGATGCACCAGATTGTGCAAGATCGACACTTGGAACACGCCGAGCAGCAGGGCCTGCGATTCGTGGCCGGCGAACTGAATCGTCTCCAGGTCCGCTGTAAGGCCGGGGATGAATCCCGCGATGCCGACGACCACGAAGACGATGCCGAATACCAGGGCGACCTTCTGGACGGGCGTTTCGGCGTAGCTTGTGCGATCCGCCGTCGGGCGAACGGTGCTATGCATGACAACCTCCTCATCGATTCGGCACTCGCACCTTGCCGAGGCCGCGGAACCCGCGGGTTCCTCGCGACATGGTCCAACAGCCGCTCGAGAACAGGCAAGGGGGTTGACGCACGCGTATTCGAGTTGGCCGACTCGGAAAGCGTCTCGCCGGAAGGACTGGGAGCTCGCGGCCGGGGCGGCGAGCCGCGCGGCGGCCGTTGAGGCCCGTCACGCCCGGGCGTCCAGTGGCGTCGACACCGTGGCATGTACGGTCAGTCACCCGTGACCCGCCCCGGCGTCGCCGCCCGCGGCGTCGGCCCGCACCCCTTCGACAGCCTCCGCGCCCTCGGCCTTGACGGTCTCGACGGCGTCGGCGGCGCGATCCTTGACGGACTCCGCCGCATCCTTCGCTGGCTCCTGCAGGTGCTGGGCGGAATCCTGCACTGCAGCCTTCATCTCGTCGACGAGCGGCTCGGCAGCGTCCTTCGCCCTCTCGGCGACGCGCTCCTCGAGCTTCGATGCGGGAATGAACGACGCTGCGAGCAGGCCCGCGCCGAACGCGATCAAGCCGACCGCCACGGGGTTGCCCTGAGTCGTCGAGGCCACCCTGTGCGGGGCATCGGCCACACCCGAGCCTGCGTCCGACAACGCGTCCCGCGTTCCGTGGGTGGCATCGGATGCCGCGCCCATCACTCGATCCTTCAGCGCGGTGAACGCGTGCTTCACTTTGCGCCCCTGCCGCTCGGCGATCTTGCCGGGGCTCACCTTGTCGGCGAGGGCGTCGACATCCTGGCCGAGTTCAGCTCTCGTGCGTTCGATGTCCTCGCGGATCACATCTGGATTGCTCATCGGTTCTCCTCATTTCGCTTCAGTGCATCGGGAATCTCCTTGATCGTCTCCACGGTCTCGGGCATGCCGGAGATGGATTCGATCTCGCGCTTGCCGACAAGGGCGAGGACAAGGGCGACGACGCCCCAGAGAGCGGCGACGATCAGCGCCGACCACGCGTTGCTTATCAGGTAGCCGAGCGCCCACCACAGGGCGACGGACAGGAACGCGAGTGCGAGGAAGCCGGCAACACCGGCGCCGCCGAACATGCCAGCGCCCTTGCCCGCCTTCGCTGCGGACTCCTTCAGCTCGGCCTTGGCGAGGTCGACCTCCCGGCGCATGAGCGTGGAGATGTCGCGGGATACCTCGGCCAGCAGCTCCCCGACAGAGCTCGCGTCGGCCTGTCGCTCGGACGGCGTGCGGGTCTCGTGGAATCCTGGATCGCTCACCGCAGATCACCGACCTCGGTCGGGAACTCGGAGTCGGCTCCGAAGGTGCCGGTGGCGCGGCTGGAGCCGGTGCCGGCTCCGACACGCGTCGCGCTGGGCGCGACGGTCTCGCGAAGGGGCGGAGCAGGCGGCGCATCGAATGCCATCGTCGGGGTCGAGTCCGTCGATCGTGATGGCCCGTCAGACGAGTCATTGCCGGATGACGAGGCGAGCGCTCTGGCCAGGCGACCGACCACGAGTCCCGCGCCGATTGCGATCGCGATGAAGACGCCGGGGCGCCGTCTGGCGAACTGCTTCACGTCCTCGACGACGGTGCCAGGGTCGCGGGTGCCGAGCCAGGTCGCGACAGAGTCGATCCGATCGCCAGCAGCGCGCACGAGCTGCGGCGCGTAGCCGTCGTCGTCCGATTTCTCGGCCATCTTGGAGAATGACGATCCGGTCGCGTGCAGGGCGTCAGCGACACGGGTTTGCTGCGTGGCAGCCTGCTCGCGCAGTTCGTCGCCCACTTGCCCCGCAAGCTTCTTCGCCTGGTGGCCGGCCTCCGATGCGACCGATCGCGCCTCGTCCTTGGCCGTCTCGGCGACCTGGTGGGTGGCTTCGCCTGCATCTGCGGCGAGGGAGGACAGCGTGCCGTCACTCTCCGCCCCGACACCGACTCGCGATGACTCCGTGGTCGCAGGCGAAGAGCCGGCGGTATCCGGAGTAGTCGGCTTGCTCATAGTGATGCTCCTTCTCTCGTTGGTGGATGGCCAACGCTAGGTCGGCGATCCTCGGTGAAACAGGCCCTTCCCTTTTGACGGATCGCGGCGTATAACGCGCGAGCCGGTCTCGGAAGGCCGCGCGCCTGCATCACTTCTTCGACGGACTCTGGTTCTTCGGTTGAGATTTGGTTCGGGATGCCGCAGCGGAACCCACGGGGCCGAACAGCGGATCAGCGGCCTCGGCCATCTCCATCTCTGCGGTCGCCTGCACGAGCGCGAGGAGATCGGGATCGAGGCCGGGCGCGTACTCCTCGAACCGCTCAGGAGCGATCGTGGACGGCACACCCTCGGGCGCCTGCTCGCGTGCATCGAGCTCGGTGCCGTCGTTCGAGGGCGACATGCCCCGGAAGATGCGGCCGGCCTCCGACTGCCCCGCGAGGTCGAACGTGAACTGCTTGCTCTGCAGGTTGAGGTCGAGCAGCCGCTTGACCTCTGGGAATTGCTCGGCGTTCGTCTTCGGAATGGGCAGCAGGGTGTTCCACTTCACGCCGAGCGATTCGAGCGCCTTCGCATAGGCGTTCTCATGGGCCTGATCGCGCACGATCAGGTACGAGATCGTGGAGCGCGCGGTGGCGTTGTCCGTCATTTCGTAGATGCGGCACTTCTGCAGCCGGCCGGTGGACTCGAGCATGAGGTTGTAGAGCAGGTCGAGCGGCAGATTGCCCGAGTTGTAGACGTAGCTGCCGAGCCACGGGTTGCCCGCTGCATCGACCGGCATGGCGCCCTGCGCTCCGACCAGGTAGTGGTGGATATTGCCCTCGTCGAGCGCGATCTTCAGCGGGGTCGCGCCGCCTGCCCCTGGTTCGTCAACCGGGTCGGTGGGCTTGCCCTGGTACCGCGGCGATCCGTCGAGCAGCCGAGAGATCGTGGTTCCGATGAGTTCGACGTGGCTGATCTCCTCGGTGCCGATTCCCTGGATGAGATCCCGGTACGGCTTGCCGTCCGGCCCTCGGAAGTTCATCGCCTGGAACAGATACTGCATCATCGTGCGCATCTCACCGAACTGTCCGCCGAGGCCCTCCTGCAGCGCGTTCGCTGCACCCGGATCCGGCTCGTCGGGAACGATCTCGTTGATCAGTCGTTGCACGTGGAAGAACATTTCTACCTCCTGAATTGCTCCGTCGTCGTCGCGGAGGAGGCTAGGCTACGTTGGCGATCGTCGACGCGAGTAGGGGTTGACAGCCCGTGCCGCGTCCGTCTCAAGCCCATCCTTCGCGGGTGGTCGAAGTGGCTATTCGCCGCCTTCGCGGCGCGGTATGAGGAGAGCAGCGTCGATCGGGCCGAGTTCGCGCTCGAAGCGTTCGCCCGCCGCCTCGATGCCATGGGTATCGGTCACATCGACGGATGCCGCGAGCCCGCGTCGCCCGCGCTGCTGGACCTCGTCGACAGTGGTCGACAGCCGCTGCTGATCGCGTGCGATCACCCCGACGTCCCGCCCGGCGCCGGCCAGTTCGCGCACGACAGCGCGGCCGAGTCCGGCTGACCTGCCGAGCACGTCAGCGACCGGCGGCTTCAGGATTCCCCGTTCTGCTGCCGGCCCTCGGCCACGAAGGCGAGGCGCTGGAGCGTCTCACGGTTGCGCACGTGGAGCATCGGGTCGGTGAGCACTCGCGGCACCCAGGTTCCAGGGCCTTCGACCGGCTCCTCCTGGATGCGGACGAGACACCCGCTCCCGTGTCGGCGCACGTCGATCGTGACCCGCGCCTCACCGATCGGCCAGCCCTTGGCGCGCATGACCGCCCGGTGGGGCGGGTTCCATTCGAGGCTCACCGTCTCGTCATCGATGAGGATCGGCCAGACGCCGACGGAGTGGGCGAGGCTGCTGCCCTCGTTCGGCCACGCGGCATCGACGTCGCGCATGCGCGATGCGCCGACCACCCACGTGGGGTAGAGCCACCCGTCGGCCAACACGTCGAAGACCGCCGACGGCGTACAGCCCATCGATCGGACGTTTCGCGACATATCGCTCCCTCCCGGCCGACACGCGGCGACCTCACCTCGACGCTAACGGGCAAGTCGCGAGGCCTCGCGGGGTTGACAGCGCGGAACTCGACAAGCACAACGCAGCCGGATGGAGCCTCCTCGATTTCTGGATCGGGAGGATCAGGCGTCCCTCGGCATCCGCACGACAAGACTCGACGGGTCGACCCAGGTCTTGAATGAGCGCGCCTCGCCGAACGAGTCGCCATCGAGCTGAATCTGTTCCGGTCGGCTGAGTGACACCACGAGCTCCTTGCCCTTCAGGTAGTCGAGCGCGCGCACATCCTTCGTGAGACCCATGAGTCGACGACCGGCCGATGTGCGGCGCAGGACCCCGTTCTCCCAGAAGATCTTGGTCATGATCTGCACCCAGCCGAAGAACCCCTCCGGGCGCAGCATGACGATCTCCAGTTGACCGTCGTCGAGGGCCGCGTCGGGCAGCAGCAGGATGTTGGCCGGCAGTGAACCGCAATTGCCGATGATGATCGTGTGGGCACGAACACGGTGAATGCCGCCGGTGTCGAGCTTGTAGCGCAGCCGCAGCTGGTCCTTGTCTTGGAGAGCCAGCCCGATCGCCTTGACGTAGGCCAGCCACCCTGCCTTCTCTTTCAGATCATCATCCGTGTTCGCGAGCATCTTCGCGTCGAGGCCGAGCCCGGCCATGACGAGGTAGGCGTGGCGACGTTTCTTCCCGTCGTCCCCGCGGATCTCAATGAGCGCCATATCGATCGGTCGGTCGGTGCCGGTCAGGGCGGTTCGCAGCGAATGCTCCGGATCGTCGAGATTCAGGTCCAGGTTTCGGGCGAGGAGGTTGCCGGTTCCTGTCGGGAGCAGGGCGAGTGGAACGCCGGAACCGCGCAGCGATTCCGCCACGACGCGTACGGTGCCGTCGCCTCCGGCTGCGATGACGACGTCGACACCACACTCCAGTGCTCTGGCCGTCTGACCAGTTCCGGGATCTTCCACGGATGTCTCGAGCCACAGGCTCGGCTCCCAGTCGCCGTCCGCTTCGAGCGCTTCCAGCACCGGCCGCATCGAGTCGGCGTCGAGTTTTACCGGGTTGTAGATGAGGGCTGCGCGACGGTTCGGGGTGGTCTGCATCTTCAGTTCCTCCTAGACCGCGGTTCCGTCGGCCGTGAGCCACCTGAAGAATGCGGAGCCGAACTTGATGCCGGGGAACTTCTCCCCTCCCGCTCAAGAACATCCTCTCAGAGGGTGCTGCGCACTTCCAGTGGTATTCGGCTCCTGGGGCCTCTGCCCCTGGGGCCTTTGCACCGTGCGAGACGATATGTCAACCCAGAGACGAGTAGCGAGCGACAGACGTACGTTTGCCCATGCACCTCATGAAGGTCAGCGACCCTCGAGCATCAACAAGAAGGAGCAGAACATGACTACGGGCGCCTCAGACCAGCACAAGGATTCACGCGATCCCGACCAAGCTGACGACCCCGCACTCGACACCAGCGGAGACGAGGGCGCCCCCGCAGCGATCGAACGTGACGTGCACGGGGAGCCGGAGAACCCGTCAGGCTGATGTACCCGCCACGCGGGACGAGTCGAACGAAGCAGAGCCGATCGGAGTAGGGAGCTTTCGCCGGTGCGGCGGTGCCGATCGAGCGATCGAAAAGGGGCGGTGCAATGGAGGACTTTCCGTGGACGGAGCTGTGGCTCATCCGGCACGGGGAGAGCTTGGGCAACGTCGCCGCCTCGGCGGCTGAGGCCGCCGGTGCCGAGGTCATCCCGCTCGACATCCGCGATGCGGACGTTGGCCTCTCAGCGTCAGGGTTGGAACAGGCGATCGCGCTACGGCCGTGGCTTGCCCAAACGCTGCCGTCGCTCGCAGCCGTCTGGTGCTCGCCGTACGCACGTGCCCGCGAGACACTGAACCTGGCTCTCGGCGACGACGCTCCCGAGGCGCGGATCATGGTGGACGAACGACTGCGCGACCGTGAGCTCGGCGTCCTCGACCTACTCACCTCAGTCGGTGCACTGCACCGACATCCCGAGGAGGTCGCCCGACGGCGCCACCTCGGAAAGTTGTACTATCGGCCACCCGGCGGCGAGTCCTGGGCCGACGTCGTCCTCCGTCTCCGCTCGTTCCTCTCGGACACGTCGGAACGGGGAGAGCAGGCTCACAGCGGGCTCATCGTTGCTCACGACGCGATCGTCGTGCTGATCCTCTACGTCCTCCTCGAGCTCTCGGAAGCGGACCTGCTGGACTTCGCGCAGACCCACACCGTAGCGAACGCGTCGATCACGCACCTCGTGCGGACCTCTTCAGAGCAGCCGTGGGAGGTGGCGGGCTTCTCCGACGTCGCCCACCTCGCCCACCACGGAGCACCCGTCACCGTTCACTCAGGAGACCGCGATGTCAAGCCGAGCTGACGACGCAGGGAATGTGGAGATCACGCCGGCCCGCCTGCGCGCCTGGCCGCTCCCCGAACCCGGCGACTCCAAGTACAGCCGAGGCCGGGTCGTCGTGGTCGGTGGGTCGCTGACCGCTCCGGGCGCCGTTGCACTGGCCGGGATCTCAGCGCTCCGCGTGGGTGCGGGTCGGCTGACCCTGATCGTACCCCGAGCAGTCGCCGTGCCGCTGGCTCTGGCCGTGCCGGAGGCGGGCGTGTTCGAACTCGGTGACGACGGAACACTTTCCGGCGACGCACGCGGTGAACTGGAGGATGCGGATGCGGTGCTGGTCGGCCCCGGGCTCGCCGACCCCGATGTCACTCGGCTGGCGCTCAACCAGGTTCGGGAGGCGATGCCGCCGGACGCGCCACTCGTCCTCGACGCCTTCGCGCTCGGGGTGCTTCCAGACCTCGATGGCGAGGCGGCGGCCTGGACGAACCCGCTCATCCTCACACCAAACCGCGGTGAGGCGGCGATTCTACTCGGCAAGGACCACGAGGGAGACGACGAGGATCTCGATCGGATCGCCGAACGCTACGGAGCGGCGGTCAGTTGTTACGGGGTGATCAGCCAACCAGGTGCTCGATCCTGGCACATCCCCTCAGACAACCCTGGGCTGGCGACCTCGGGCAGCGGGGACGTCCTGGCTGGCGCCGTGCTCGGCTTGGCGGGACGCACTGACGACATCGCTCAGGCGACTGTCTGGGCTACCTTCCTGCACATAGCGGCGGGAAATGACCTCGCTGCCGATGTGGGTTCGATCGGGTTCCTGGCGCGGGATATTTCCGAGCGACTCCCAAGGGCACTGAAGGCGACAACTGGCGCCTGAAGCGCGCGGCCTCCTGAACCGGCCATTGCAGGACGAGGACGAATTGCATATCTGCCTACCAAGGTACGGGGGGTGGACGGAGAGAATTGGCTATCTGCTTCTGGATGTAGAACAGCTGCCCCTCTTCGGGCGCTCGTTCACGGGCGATTTTGAGAACGCCTCCGAAGTCGCTGAGTGGTTGTCGCCGCCTTCTCTGGACTTGAACCGCCCGAACCAGATGCAGCGTCAATGCGAATGTCCCGGCCACGGATCCGCAATGAGAACGGCGGCCGCCGCTCTCGGCGGCATCAGGGCACGAATCAGCTTTCCAAGGCCGAACGTTCAGTCTTCGATTCGATACTCGATTTGCGTTCCGTCTGGCAGGTCGCGCAGCTGTACGGCTAACTCACCCCGCAGGCGCATTGCCGCAACGTCGTCCATCGCGACGAGGTTCTCGGCGACGAACTCGCCGCCGAGCACGAATGGCACCTTCGGCACCAACCTTCGTCCCATGGGCAATGAGCCGGAGCGCCTCTGCCATTCGAGGGCCAACGGGTATCCCGTCAACATCTCAAATTCGGCCAGGATCTTTTCTGCCCAGTGCTCGAGGCTGGACGCCATGGGGGCATGATGCCCAGTCTCGGGGTCGAAAGTCACAACAACGTCATTCAGGAGCCCGAACTGACCCTCGAAGATGTCCTCCGCAAAGAACCAGGGGCCATCCGCCATTCCGGCGTAGCACTCTCGCCACGAGGTGGAGGAATTCCAAGCAGCGAGGTCGCCGGATGCCTTGCCTGCACCGCGAACCACTAACGCGGATTCATAGGCCGAGAATCCGTTTTCACGACGGAGCAGCTCCTCCAACTCATCGCCGAGCCTGCCATTGGGCATTCCCACGACTGGCCCATTGGCTCCTGGTCCCGCACTCAACGACAACAGCTTGCTCAAGTTCGGTCCAAGCGTCACGGATCAACTCCCAACAAGATTTGCGGCCCTGTCGGCCGGTATCCCGCGTCGTACCCGGCTGTGGAAGCCCATCATCGATTTGAAAAGGCACCAACGGCCTATTTCGGCCTTCTTCAACGCGAAAAACCCCTGTTAATCTACCGATTCATCAGGGGTTTTTGGTGGGATCTGAGGAGACTCGAACCCTTGACCCCCAGACAGTGCTGCATTTCGCTTGAGCGCACGTGTTTGGTTGTGGATGCCAGTAATCATAAGGCCGGGCGGCTGTGCAGGCGATTTGGAGATGCCGGTTGGTTGTGGTCATTTGCCGGTACTTGTGGTTGAAAAGGGACCCAAAAGGGACACAGTGACGACCAGGCGCGAGCTGTTCTGATCTTGGTGCCGCTCGCACTTCCGACCGCAGACCCCTTCGCGCCGGCGCACGGTGGTGAGGCGGTAATCTTCGTACTCTTCCTTCATCTACCGTTACGTTCGGAAAACGGGCCGGGTGCCCAACCTCGATCTGCCGGAAGCTTGGCGGTACGTGAGGCGATCTACTTGGCCTTCTTGGCTCGAGCCTTGAGATGTGCGCCATACTCCGCTCGGATAGTGTCGAGTTGCTCGTCCGTCAGCTTCGCGAGATGCGCGACGGCGTCTCCAGACCAAACATGAGCGGCCCCGTTGCTGTGCTTCCAGGCGAACTTCGGATTCTCGCGAAGGGACTCCTTCCAGCAGACCGCCTGGTGGTCGTAGCTGTTGAGCTTCCGCCCAGACCTCTTCGAGTTCACGCGCTCTATCAGCTCGGACGCGTTGTAAGGATGGGTCTGGTTGGGATCCGTCTTGCGGAGGGCAACCTGCCCGTCAGCCGTTGGAGCTACGGCCACGACGAGATCAGCGCTCGTCATATTCTTCACGGACTGCATGTGGATGTCGTACACGGTCGCGACACGCCCCATATCCGCACTGGCGGCCTGTGCGATGTCCATCAGCCCCCGCAGCTCGTTGATGAAGTCTTCAACCTCCGCGATCATGGTCGAGTTCTTGTCAACTTTCATGAATTGGACGGCGTCGGCCGGCGCTGTTGCCCCAATCGGCAGGAGTTGCCACGTCATCGAGTCAGCAAGGTCCTTCTTGAATCTCGCGACCATGAAGTCTCGATAGTTCAGGACGTTCTGCTGTAAAAACGGGTAGATCACCGCGCCGAGACGGGCAGGTCCTGCGGGAACCACCCATCCAGTCCGCGGCGAATCGTGGATCCAATGACCACTGATCGACGTGCCCTGTGAGGGACCACATCCGGATCGTTGTCGGCCTGCACGGGTTGCACTTGCGGGGCATAGGTGGTCATGATTCCGGATCCGCCGACGCGTGGGCGCATCGAATGGCCGCGCGAAATGCTGTCGACGGTTTGAGGCGATGCGGCGCACTCGTAGAGGATCGTTGGCGGGCCCGGTTCGGTCCCGGTGTGCACCTCGAGCGACGCGCGAAATTGGCCGGCGAAAGTCGTAGAGCCAGGCAGGTGAGCTAGGAGCGGCCGCCGATGCCTCAGCCTGGACGAAACCGATCCAACCAGGATGAGGC
The DNA here is from genome assembly GCF_059445415.1 of Agromyces sp. Y558. Classification (NCBI taxonomy): domain Bacteria; kingdom Bacillati; phylum Actinomycetota; class Actinomycetes; order Micrococcales; family Microbacteriaceae; genus Agromyces; species Agromyces sp. Y558. The sequence continues at coordinate 240,527 of NZ_JCAIUH010000003.1, read as the reverse complement.
TTACGATGGCAAGCAGCAGACGTCACGACACCGAGAACTCCTGAAGCGTTTCGGGCCAGACGACGGTGTACCGATCGCCGTCGACCGACCTGTACGCGGCTCGCACATCGGCCCACCGTGGATCGGCGCTGAGGGACGCCTGCGCGTCCCGAAAAGCGTCGAGTGGTCGGTCTGTGTGGACGAAGAGGTTCATCTCTCCAGAGCCAAAGTCGTGCCCATCGACATAGCCATGGGCATCGTCGAGATCGGACTCCAGGGTGTCTTCCATGGCGATGAGGGCGTCGTAGGGGGCCTCGGAAGCGGCCGGCCATTGCAGAACGAGGACGAACGGCATATCTGCCTACCAGGGGTACGGGGGTGGACGGAGACAATTGGCTATCTGCTTCTGGATGTAGAACAGCTGCCCCTCTTCGGGCCCGATAGGCAGCGTCTCGTGAGTGAGCGCTCGAGCGCAAGCATGTCCTGTTTCGGACCGCGGGCAATGATGTTGAGGCTGCCGCCGTTGAGTTCCTTCGAGGTGTACCGAGTAGCGGAATCCTTGGTGATTCCGTTCAGAACGGGCTGTCGAAGATGTCGCCGTCGTTTTCGGCGACGCGGCAAGTGACGGCGACAACCGGATATCGACGGCCCGCAGAAAGCAGGACGAAGAGTCGCTGAGGGGCAACCTCGCCGAACGCAGCGTTCACCGCCGCGCGATCCTCCTCCGCGCCCATGTCCACGGCCAAGCCATTGAGCGCGCGCGGCGCAGCGAGGTATTCAACGCCTACGAAGACCACGTCGACGTTGAGAACGGCCTTAGAGCTCTTCGGGCTGCGGATAAGTAGCGAGCCGTGGCTAACCCTGTACTCCCAGAGCTGGAACCTACGGTCGGAGTAGTCGGCAATCATTCGAACGGGCTCCCAATTCGCATGCCGGTCTGCCAAAATTCCACATTGGGGAAGTTGCCAGTTCGGATCTGCAGCAACTCCCAGTCGGTAGCGCCACCCCGGCCTGACGCAGCTCTCGTGACATCCGGCCAGACGTCAACCCCGTCGAGGTTGAACAGCACTCGCTGGTTCGGGTCCTCAAGGTTTTTCAGCACCCCGGACTGCCAGTTCACCGGATCATCGAATTGTTTCCACGTGCTCGCACCGAGTGTAATCGCGAAGTCGTCGAGGTGATCATCAATACCCATCGCGAAGGGCCTAGCGGCAGCGGTGCCAGATGCTGACGTGGCCGCAGAACTCGCCGCCGATTTGGGGAGGGTGGCTGCGGCGGCTTTCGATACGGCAGCTGTGATGGCGTTGCTTACGCCTGGCGCGATAGCGCCGGCGATCGCACCGCCGAGCATGGCTTGGGCGTACCCGTCCGCGGTCTTCGGCCTGGGGGACCAGTGGTATGTCGACACTGTCGCGGCAGCACCGGCGACCATCAGGCCTCCGACCAGGACACCTGCCCCGGCCACGGCGCAGATCCCGGCGGTCGCCGCGACACATGCAACCACGGCCGCACCGATCACGACACCTACCACGACGCCCCCGGCGATCGCGCCGGCATCTTGCCATTGGCTCCCTGACCATTTCCACGGTTCCCACCACTCACCCCCAGTGCTGGTGTCCGTGCCTGCGGCTGGTGGTGCGGCAGTGGTGGCGGTGCCGGATGGTTTCGTGGTCTTCCGGTTCCCGCAGACATCAGTGTGATCGTCAGCGCCGATCGCGCAGAGCCCAGTTGGATCGGCGAAGGTGACGGGGTTGTTCACCGAGTACGCATACCCGTTGTTCTGGATCGGGTTGCCCGGAGCAAGGACTGGGTCCACGCTCAGGAACCGACCCAACGCCGGGTCGTACTCCCTGGCCCCGAGATGCGTCAGCCCAGTCCCGGCGTCGACCGGGGCATTCAGGTACCCGTGCGCACCTGCCAGCCCGACCCGTCACGGACATCCCCGAACGAGCCGATGAACACCCGGACGGCGGCACCCGTGACCGGGTCGACGCGGACATCGGCAGTCTGCACGATATCCGCGGCCAGCCAGGTCGGCGTCCCGTTCGTCGGCCCGCCGGCCGATGTGACGCGCTCCGCGATCGGACGGCCCGCGGCGGTGTAAGTGCGAGTCGCGGTCACGGACCCGGATGTCTCACGCAGCTCCGTCTCCCCGAGAAAGAGGGTGACCCCGTCATCATCAACCCGCAATAGAAGATTGCCGTCATGGTCGTACACGTTCGAGCGGGACGAATCGCCCGCGGTGACGGTTTCGAGCCTCCCCGTCGGCGTGTACGTCAGCACCTGCTCCGGGCCGGGTCGTGGTGTTGCCCGATTCGTCATACCCGTATCCGGCGGTCGTTCCGCCGTCGTGGTTTACCGACGTGACCGCGTGTGGGCGAGCCGTTCCCGGCGCCGGGTACTCGTACGTGTCCGACGTCGCCATCCCGCCGTGACGATTTCAGCGGAGAGTCGGTTCCCGGTCGCCGTGTCGTACGAATAAGACGCGAGGTACGGTGCCGGGCCGCCCAACGCAGCCGGGTCGGGGTCGGCTGTGCACGCTTCGGACGCCGGGGTCCATGCATCCGTCAACTGCCGGAGCGGGTCGTAGCGGTAACACTGCGTCTCCGCGGCCGCCGCGGTGCCGACCGTGGTCGCGGAGGTAATGTTCCCCGCCGCGTCTCGCCCGTAGGTTCGGTCCGCGACATCGGTGTACACCCCTGATACCCGAGATGTGTCCTTGATGTGCTGCAGCGCGCCACTAGCGGCGTCATACCCGTACGAGGTGAACAACGCAGCGGTGCCGGTGCGGGTGATCTGCGCGACTTGTCCAATGCCGGTGTACGCGAACTGCCCGTACACGGCAAGACCCACCACCGAGGATGGCAACCCGACCGGGCCGTACCCGCATCGGAGTTTCTCCTGCACGATACCGCCCATCGCGGGCAACGTCCTCGACGCGACCGTGCCGTCTTGGTTGTAGGCCGTCGCAGTGGTGAAGCTCGTTCCCCCGAAGCCTGGCGCGCCAGCGGGGATCGCCAACGTCGCACCGGTCGGCCGGTATCCCGCGGGTGACGATCCTGTGTAGCTCGTCGAGCTCGTCAGCTGCCCCTTCGCGAAGGTGTCGTACGTCCACGACGCCAGCACAGCGCCGTCATCGCCGGTGGCGCCCTCATGCTGTGCGGTGGGACGACCGAGCTCGTCGTACGAGTACGAGATCGTAACGTCACGCGCATCCGTCGTGCTGAGCCGGTTGCCGGCGTCATCGTAGGTGGTCGTTGTTCGGCCGGAGTCGGGATCATCGGCGGTGACTTGACGGCCGAGGACGTCGTACTCCCAGCTCCACGCATTTCCGGCACTGTCCGTCATAGTCGACAGCCCATCCAGCCAGCGGATGACATCGGAGACGCGGTAGCGGATCTCCCGACCGACACGCATGCCCGCCGGTCCGCGTCCGTCGGTGCGCAGGTCGTAGATGGCCTGCACGTGCACGCCGAGGTACTCGGCGAGCTCGCTCGTGATCAGCACGGGCTCGAGGCCGAGCCCGGAGAGGCGTTCGCTGTTCATGACACGAAGGTGTTCGAGGCGAACCCAACTGAGCCGAACACGGTCGACCGGCATAGTCGGAGCGCGCCCATTTTCGTGCGCGTGAGGCAAGAAACCCTGATCATGTCGACTTACGGTAGGGCGGACGGGACTTGAACCCGTGACCGATGGACTCTCCCGGGACTACTCCCCCGGACCTCGAATCTCGGCTATTGCTCGACTGATCTCGACATGATCGGGGAATTCTCGCCGATCCTGAAACTGCACCTCCCAGAATACTCGGGTTACTCGGAGCGACTCGATCGGGCTCGGATCGAATAAGCGTTGGATAAACGTGAACGGTTCAAATTTCGACCATGCGCTCGCGAATTGACCCCAAGTCCACGCTCTCCTTCTTCTCGCTACTGCAGGAGAACGTCCTCAAGCGAAACGGTGGCACACGAGGCAAGATCTGCGGCTCGAAATTGTGATCTGGATCGAGAAACCAGACCGTGGGCCAGGTCAGCGAGTCAATCAACCGACAGCAGTCACACTGGCGAAACCGCCAGCTGGAAGGGCATCCTGCAACGTACTGGCCATGACCTACGGCGACCGCCTAGGCATCAACTGAACAACCGAGCCGATGACCATTTACACAAAACCACGGACAGACCCGGCGCTGACAGTCCTCGGTCACTTCGAGTCTGCGTAGATCCAGGCGTGGGTGGACGAGGTTGAATGCGACGTGGGCGATCAACGACGCCAAGGGTCAACCTCCCGAAGAGCAGGACCGAGCATGCTGCGAAGTTCTGCCCCTGACTGCCCTGGGTCGGGAATCATCTCGACGCCACTCACCGCAATCAGACCGCGAACGTCATCAGGGCCCCTGAGGAACTCCCCTTCGAGCCAGTTCAGGACCGACCGACAAACGTCGGGGTCGGAAGCACGGTGCAGAACGAGCCCTGCTCGCCGAGGAATTGTCCAACAGGCCGTGATCGCGGCCAGATCGGCGCGCACGAGACTCCGAGGCATCGCCAAAGCGCCGTCTCGTTCCCCGCGGATGTCAGGGTCTTGTCGAGCGCTTGTTGAACTTTCGTGTTCATGTTAGGTTCAATTCGAACATCAATGTTCATGTTATACGAAGGGAGCGTTCACCATGTCCACTTCTCCTGGCGAAGCACCAGTGGTGGCCGGCGGGGATCCTCGCCGGTGGCGGATGCTTGCCTTCCTCGGCATCGCCCAACTCATGTTGATCATCGATGTCACCGTGGTGGCGCTGGCGCTGCCGCAGATCGGGTCTGAGCTCGACCTCTCGCGCAGCGCACTCACCTGGGTTGTCAGCATCTACGCACTGATCTTCGGCGGCTTGATGCTGCTCGGCGGAAAGGCGGCCGATGTGTTCGGGAGCCGAAGGATCGTCCTGATCGGGCTCACCGTGTTCACCATCGCGTCGCTACTGACCGGTTTCGCGACCGATTCGACCGCACTCCTGGCGGGTCGCGGACTGCAGGGCCTCGGGGCGGCCGCGATGTCACCGGCGGCGCTGGCGGTGATTGCGCGCACCTTCCGAGGCGCCGAACTCGCAAAGGCGCTCGGCGTCTGGTCGGCGCTCGGCGGCACCGGAGCGGCGCTCGGAGTCTTGCTGGGCGGACTGCTCACGTCGGGTCCGGGGTGGTCGTGGGTGTTCTGGATCAACGTCCCGATCGGCGTGGTCCTGTACGTCGCGCTCCACCGCATCGTCCCCTCGTTGCCGGGGGCTGGGGGCCGGCTCGACTGGCTCAGCGCCGTGCTGGTAACCATCTCATCCGCTTCGGTGATCTATGGGCTCGTCACCGCCGGCGATACCGGCTGGCTCAGTTTCGCTGCCCTGCTCCCCATCCTTGGCGGGGCAATCGGATACTCGCTCTTCGCGTGGCGACAACGCGCCGCCCGGACGCCGCTGATCGAGATCGGTTTACTCCGGCGACGGCCGGTCACCGCGGGTCTCGGACTGATCTTCGTCGCCACCGCCCTGATGATCGCCGTGTTCTTCCTCGGCTCATTCATTTTCCAGCGGGTCCATGCATTCTCCGCCCTCGACACCGGTCTGGTGTTCGTCCCGGTCGCGCTCGGAACGATCGCCGGTGCACAGCTCGGTGGACGCACTCTCCCCAGGATCGGTGTTCGCACCGTCGCTGCCACCGGTCTAGTCATCACCGCACTCGGAATGGCCGCAGCAGCGGCAATTTTGAGCATGACGGTGCTGGTCATCGCGATGAGCGTCGCGTCGCTCGGCATCGGGATGGTGTTCGTGGCCGCTTCGACCAGCACGTTCACGGCGGTCGCGCCGGACGAGGCGGGCGTCGGCTCAGGGGCGCTGAGCACGATGCACGAGTTCGGTGCCGCGACCGGGGTCTCTGCCGTCTCGAGCGTGGCGGCGGCGGCCCTCGTCGGCAACGCGCTTCCCGCATACAATCTCGGGTTCTGGTTCGCCGTGGTGGTCGCTGCGGTCTCTGCCGTCCTCGCGCTGCTTGTCCTGCCCGGTCGAGAGCGGGTCACGACCCCCTCTAGTGGGAGGTCGGCGTCGTAAGTGCGGCGAGCACGGTATCACGGACGAGCCGTGGCGCCTGCTCGGCGGCGATCTCTCCGCGATGAACCGAGCTCGACGCAGCGTGCAGCACCGCTTGGATCATGGTGATCTGCCACTCAACCGGCATGTCGGTACGGAACCGGCCTTCATGCCTGCCGCGTTCCAGAAGCGCCCGCGCTCGCTGATGTAGCCCAGCGTGCGCGCGCCGCATCGCTTCGGAAGGAAGCACCTCACCTGCGGCGATGACGATCCCACCGAATCGGTGCGTCAGATGCCAAGTCGTCTCGAGCAGCCGTGCCATCGCCTCGCTCGGGTCACCGCTGAAGTCGACCTCCGCCAGCGACGCCTCGGTCTGCGCGATGGCACGTGTGGCGACTTCGGTGATGAGTGCCGCGCGCGAGTCAAAATGCCCATAAAGCGTTACCCGCCCGACTCCCGCAGCTTTTGCTATTTCCTGCACGCTCGCGTCTGGTTTGACGGCCAGCAGAGCGGTCGCCGCGTCGACGATGGCCTCTATGTTGCGCCGCGCATCAGCGCGCTTGACTTGTGTGGTGATCGCAGACACATCAGCACCTTCCTGTACAGCTCTGTTCACAATAGCCTGTTCAGTCACCACCAAGAGCTCGCTGAACCGAACCTGTACATTGGTGTACATGTTGCTAACATGAACCGTATTGTTCGATTTGGAAGACTGGGGTGACCCACGATGAGCTCCGAGATCACCGCACCTGTGGCCGACGCCATGAGGCTGGACCCGCGCGAGGAGGAAGTCGCTGCTCCGGCTCAGGACGCGCGGACGACGTCGGCTCCGCGCCGTGGCCATTCGAACCTGATGAGGTGGCTCGCCGCGCCCTGGCCCGAGCGGTACCGGCCCTGGCGAGGACGAGCCACTCGAAGCGACAAACTGCTGATGGTCGCTTTCGTGGCGGTTCTGATGTTCGGGATCGCGATCAAGCCCATCACGCCGTTCCTCCTCGCCTCGCGCCCAGTGGTGCTGGAACTCCTGACCGGGAACCTGGTCTCGATCGGTGCGGCGGCGGCGTTTGCCCGCATTGGCGAGGTGCCGCTCTGGCTGGTCATCGTCGCCGGTGCGATCGGAATGGCGAAGTTCGACTGGCTGATGTGGTGTGCCGGGCGAAGGTGGGGAGAGGGCATCCTCAGGATGTTCACCACGAATGAGCGCGCCCGGCGATTCGCCACCCGAGCTCGCGAGTGGAACCCGTGGATCATTCGCGTCGCGGTCGCCGCCGCAGCCCTCCCCGGCATCCCCACGCCTCTCGTGTACGCGATGGCCGGAATGGCGGGCATGCGTTTGGCCACATTCGTGATGCTCAACATCCTCGGCGCGTCGATCGGAACCGGACTGGTCGCCGTTCTCGGCTACCAACTCGGGCAGTCTGCTGTCGACCTGGTCCTGGTGATCGACCGCTATGCGGTTGTGGCGAGCCTGACACTGATCGCCACGACGTTTTTGATCCCAGCAGCCAAAGCTCTCATCCGACGCGCCCGACGGTCGCGGGCACGGTGACGCCCCTGCCCAGCGCATCTCAACGACCGAATCCGAAGAACACCGCGTCTCGCCGTCGGGCGGGCGCTCGCAACGAGGAGGGAACATGAGTGCCACCGCAGAGGTCCTTGCCGTCGTAGATGCGTGGGCGGCAGCCGAGCTCGATGGGATCGTCGATTCATACCCCGGGCTGCTCGTACCGGACTTTCACGGATCGGTCCGGTCGGCTTCACGCTGAACGCGGAGCAGTGGGCGCAGCGCCACAGCAGCGATCTCACGAACCACGAGTTCGCCGTCATCGACCCGCATGTGCGGGAGTTCGGCGACACGGTCATCGTGGACGCCGTGCAGACCCAGCGCACCACCGCGCGAGGCATGGACACCAGTGGGTCCTTCCGGCTCGCGTTGGTTGTCGTCCGCACCGACGGTCACTGGGCCATCGCCCATATCCAGCTCAGCGGGCCGCTCCTCGAACCGGGCCAGATCCCAAATTTCGCGCGTCCGACCGAACGCGACGATGCCTGATCTGGACGATGGTCTCGCCGTCCTTCACGTCGTCGGCGGGGTGGTGTGGGCAGGCGCCTGGGTGGCGAACTGCGCATTCGCCGCCGATGTGGTCCGGCAGCCCACAAAGGATAGGATCACCCAGCACTTCACGGTCATGGCGCGGCTCGGCGCCGGAGTGATCGGCCCTTCCAGCTTGCTCGTGCTGGCGGCAGGAATCCCGTTGGCGCTCCGTGCGGACCGGGTGGTCATGTCGGACCTCTGGATCGTTCTGGGACTCGTCGGATACGCCGTCGTGACGCTGCTCGGCGTATTCGGGCTCGGACGGACCGCACAACGCGTGAAAACGGCCCTTGCGGGAGACGATCTCGCCTCAGCAGTCGCCGCCACGCGATTTTGGTATCGCACGGCCTTGGTCGTCACCATCACACTCCCGCCCGATATGGGTATCCCCATGTCACGTACGTGACCGACGGCATCGAGAGTGCGATGGCACAGGCGAAGACTGCCGCCGGCGACCAGGATGTGTACGTGCAGGGCGGATACACCGGTCGGAGCGCCCTCGAGGCAGGAGTTCTTGACGAGATCCAGGTTCATCTCGTTCCGGTCCTGTTGGGTGGCGGTCGCCGGCTGTTCGATGAACTCTCGAAGGAGATCGAACTCGAGGTCATCCGCGTCATCGACACCCGACGCCACGCACATTCGCTACCGCGTCGTGAAGTGACCGCGGTGGAGCAGAAGCCCACCCTACAGGAGCACACTCATGGACCTCACCGGATTCACCAAACGCCTGACCATTCCTGCCACGAGCGTCGTCCCGCGCGCGCCCTCGAGCACGGCGCAATCCAGGCTCGCGCCATCACTCGGGAGGACTTGGACGACGACGTGGCCGGCATCAACGCCAGCCTCGACCTGACCCGACGCACCCGAGGCGGCACCTGTCCCAGCGAACACCGCCGAAGGCAACTACATCGATTTGGTCTGGCACGAGTGTGAGTTCCGTGACCACGGCTGGAACCTACAGCTCGAGCCTCCGTCGCCGTATCAACCGATCAGGGCGATGGGCCGAGCCCTCGAACGAGCCCGACTCGCAGCACCCGCCGACCCGAAATCGAGGGTTGTCTTCCCTCGAATTAAGTCGTACAGTGCTGTTCAAGAACATTCGACGGATCGAAGAAGGACGAGTCGAGTACGAGCGGATGACCCGCCGGCCGATGTCACCGTCATCTTCATCGATCCACAAAGGAGAAGTCACAACTATGCAGACGTACACCATCGATTGGCTCAGCAGTTTGGACGGCTTCGCCTCCGCCGTGAACTGGCCCGGACTCTGGGGCGAAAAGGGTCCGGAGCTGCTCGCGCACCGTCATCGCGTCATGGAGCAGGAGCACGTGCACGTGCTGGGAGCGAACACCTACCGGGTTCTGTCCCGTGTCGCGAGCGAGGGACAGGGTCCCACGATCGACCAGATGAACTCAATGCCGAAGATCGTGCTCTCCTCGACGATGGACCAGCCGCCGGCGTGGTCGAATACGACGCTGATCGCGGAGAACGCGGTCGACGCGATCCCCCGCCTCAAGGCTGAGTCGCCGGTCCCGCTGCGCTCGCACGGCAGCCTCTCGGTGAACCGCGCGCTTCTGGTGGCAGGACTGGTCGACCGGCTCGAGGTCACCGTGTTCCCGGTGATCACGGGGGCCTCCGGGCGGGATCCGCTCTTCGCGGGGCTCCCGGACTTCGACCTGGAACTCGTCGACTCCCGCCTCTTCGACGGACGCGTCCAACTCCTCACGTACGTCCCGACCCTGCACTCCTGACCCGATCTCGGACCTTCAGCGTCCCCGCAGTCACGTCTTGCACGCAAGAGGCCCCGACGTGCATGGGGCCACCCCGACTTCATTAACAGAACCGGAGCATACGAATGACCGAACCACACGCAATCGCGCTACTCGGCGGCAGTGGCCTCGGACCCTGGGCTTGGGACCGCGTGACACCCATCCTCAACACCCACGGCCTTCGCTCTCTCACCTCACAGCTCCGCACGACCGCCGAGGATGCTACGCCCGCAGCCGACGTGTCACTGGGCAACTGGATCGAGGACGCGGCCAGCTTCTTCGAAGCACACTCGCATTCTGATCGCCGCTTTCGTCACCACGGCCGGCGCACCACGCCGATGCGATGACAGGTCCATTATGGTGATGCGGGTCGCGTCGGTGCAGATGGAAGCCATCCCGGGTAGCGTGATTCGAAACATCGACGTCGCCGCACGGTGGCTTGAGCGAGCCGTGTGCGAGGGAGCCGACTTCGTCGTCTTCCCGGAGGCTGCCACCACGGGGTATGACACAAGGGTCTTCAAGGGTGATCTGCCAAGCCTTGAGGACACTTCGTGGCTAACTTCTATTCAGGACGTGGTCGACGCCACTGGTGTGGTCGCTGTGCTCAACAGCCCGCTCGATCGAGGCGACCGAAAGACACTGACGAGTCTGATACTTGCGGCGCACACAGAACCGTGGGCGGCGTATGACAAGCAGCACCTGTTCCGCATGGAAACGCCGGTCTTCGTGCCCGGTGAGCGGGGCACCAGTGTCCACATCAAGGGCATCGAGGTTGCGCTGTCGGTCTGCTACGACGCCAACTTCCCCGAGCATGCTGCCGCCGCTGCGACTGATGGTGCAATCGTCTACGCCAACAGCGGCGCCTACTTTCCTGGCAGCGGCCACCGGCGTGACCTACACAAGGCCTCTCGCGCCCTGGACAACGGGATGTACGTCGTGTTCAGCGGATTGGTCGGGGCGCCAAGCGGCTTCATCGGTGGTTCCGGCATTTACGATCCCGTCGGACGACCTCTTGTCCAGCTTGCCACCGAAGAGGGCGTGGCGATCGCCGAAATCGACCCGGACGTGGTTGCTCAGACGCGCGAAGAGCAGCGCATGTGGAGGGATCGACGCCAGTCCCTTGGCCAGCGCGCGCGGCGCACTCTCTAATGATCACCACTACACCTTCGCCAGTCGGGAAGCCTTCCAAGTAGTGTTCGAGCAGCATTTCCGGAACTCGTTGACGTGCGCGCGCTCCCATTCGCGCGGCGCCGAGAGCTGCTCGAAGAGCTCGCGGTGCAATGGGGCCTCCGCTGCGCCGGCCGATGCCTACCCGAGCTGCACCAGGCGAGTGAATGGTTTGCGTCGAGGGCCTTGCCGTCAAGGGTGCCGGTCAGCCACAAGATCCCGGTGTCCGCGCAAGGTGCATGGTGCAGATAAAGTTGAAGGTGAAGCACCGCAGCAGCCGCGATGTGATTGCGGGCGCCGTTCATCGCGCACACGATGGTCCCCGCAACACTCGCCGTAGGCGGATCAACGGTCATATCGATATCGCACTTGCGAAGGGCGAGCGCCTCGCCAATGCGCGTCGCAGTACCGAGCATCACCTCGATCACGTCCCGTACCTGCCCATCGGGCTTGATTCCCATTCGGCCGAGTCCGTGCTCACGCGCGGCGCGCCTGATCGCTGCGACCTGTTCGAGCGTGAGCGCCTTCGGCACCTTCTTGCGTCGCTTCATCTGAGCGGTCTCCTTGATCGGGTTCGAAGTGATAACACCGTGACGCGCACCGAACCCGAGGATCATGCTCAGGATCGTCTTCGACTGCTTCGCCCGCGAGTACGACTTCGCACGCTGCGTCTTGAGAAACCGATCGAGTCTGGCGACGGTCATTTCACGGACCGTGAAGTTCTCGAAGGACGGCATCACCCAGAGCCGAAGCGTGCGCTGGTACGAGTCCTTCGTGCTCTCCGAACGATCGACATCCATCCGCAAGTCTTCGACCCACGCCGCCGCGAGTGCGGCGAACGGCGAATCCGCGTGCACGTCGTCACGGCCGCTGCTGACACGCATTCGATTCGCCAGATCGAGTTTCAGCGCGGTCTCGGCTCCCTTCCGACTCTTCGCCGTCGCGGTCACCTTCCGCGACTGACCGTCCCAGTCACGAAACCGAGTGGTCGCCCGGAACTTCCCGGGCGCGTATTCGGTCGTGGCGACCGATCCGAACGTCCCGACCGGCTGGCGTGGCCGGCCCACCATCAGCGGTCCCCCGATCCACTCAGCGCATGGTCGGGCTCATGCATGTCTTCCAACCACCGCAGCACGTCGGAGATGCGGAAGCGGATCTCCCGCCCGACCCGAAGTCCGGCCGGGCCGCGACCGTCGGTGCGCAGGTCGTAGATCGCCTGCACGTGCACGCCGAGGTAGTCGGCGAGTTCGCTTGTCGTCAGCACGGGCTCGATGCCGAGCCCGGCGAATCGTTCCGTGTCCATGCCAGACAGGTGCGCCGCACGAGTCACCGAACCGAGTTGAACCGAGACTGGCCGACTCGGAATAGCTTCCCGATTCAGCGAGAACCAGATAGGCCGAGGCAACCCGTGACGACCCGATAACGAACGCAGGCCTGCGACAATCCGCGCGCATTTGTGGTGAGTAGGTGGAGAGCCAGTCAAGTCTCTGCCCTTTCATAAGGACGAGAAGACCTGATCAGACAGATATCGAGGTAGGGCGGACGGGACTTGAACCCGTGACCGATGGATTATGAGTCCACTGCTCTGACCAGCTGAGCTACCGCCCCGCGCGCCGGGTCAGTCTCGATGCGTCGCCGGCGCGGTATCGGTGACCGGGTCGGTCACCGGCCTCCCACGATACAGGCTCTCGAATGTCGAGATCGTGCGCTGGATGTCGTGTGCGGCGATGAGTCGGATCGACCCGTCTTTCAGTACGCGGTAGTCGGCTGGGGAGGCCTCGAGCACGGTGCGGAGCTTCGCGGCGAGATCTTCCGCGCTGCCCGGCTCGAAGAGGTATCCGTTCTCTCCGTCGTGCACGAGGTGCGGGAGCGCCATCGCGTTGGCGGCGACGATCGGCAGTGCCGAGGCCATCGCCTCCATCGTGACGATGCTCTGCAGCTCGGCGATCGACGGCATCGCCAGCACAGAGGCGCGATGGTAGGCCTCGCGCAGCTCGTCATCGGTGACGTACCCCGTGAAGGTCACCCGGTCGGCGATGCCAAGTTCCACGGCCAGGTGCTCGAGGTTCTTCTTCTGGTCGCCGCCGCCGACGATCTCGACCTTCGCGTCGAGCGAATCGGGGAGCAGTGTGAGCGCACGCAGCAGCACATCGATCTGCTTCTCACCTGTAACGCGGCCGACGAACAGGATGCGGTTCTCGGTGCGAGACTCCCAGCTCGGCGAATACTTGTGTGCGTCGACGCCGCACGAGATAGCGTGCACCTCCGAGAGACCGGTGTGCTTCTCGAGGAACTGCGCCGCCCTGCGGGTCGGCGTCGTCACCGCTTCGGCGCGGCCGAACGTACGGCCGGCGGCCTTCCATGCCAGCCCGACGGCCCATTCCTGCCATGCAGGCGGCAACAGCGTGAACTCGAGCATGTTCTCGGGCATGAAGTGGTTGGTGCCGATGATGCGGATGCCGCGCTTGTTGGCTTCGACCGAGAGGCCGCGGCCGGTGATGATGTGCGACTGGAAGTGCACGACATCGGGCTGCACCTGGTCGATGACGCGGGCACTGTTCTGCCTGATGCGCCATGGCAGTGCGAAGCGAAGCCAGTCGTGCGGGTACCAGCGCCAGCTCCGAAGGCGATGCGCGGTGATCTCCTGACCTTCGTGCACCTCCTTCCATGTGCCATGCTTGCGGCTCGCTGCCGGAGCCATGACGTGCACGTCATGGCCCCGCTCGGCGAGGCCCGCAGCGAGGCGTTCCGCGAAGCGGGCGGCACCGTTGACATCGGGGGCGAAGGTGTCGGCGCCGATCAGGACCGTGAGTGGTCGATCGGTCTCCGCGCCGGCGGTGCCGGCGGGGGTACGCGCACCGGGGGTGTCAGACACGTGGGGTTGTTCCTCACCATTTCATCGAATCGAGGGCGATCGGCCTTCGTCGGGGCGCCGCGACAGGCGGATCGGCGCGCGGACTGAATCCGACGATAGTCTACGCAGCGCAACGCAGGCTGCCGTGCGCTCGCATGTCGGAGTGTGAGTTCGGTTCAGCTCACAAGCGCGTCTGCGGGTGGTTTCGTGCGAGCTGGAACACACCCCACACGGCGATCACCCCGGCGAGGATGAACACGCCGATCGCCCAGAGCGGCGCCTGCGAAGCTTCGCCGAGCACGAGAATGCCGATCGCGACCGCCACCATGGGGTCGACGACCGTCAGACCGGCGATGACGAGATCGGGCGGGCCCGAGGCGTAGGCGTTCTGCACGAAGTAGGCGCCGAGCGCCGTCGCGCCGAGCAGTCCGAGCACGCACAGCCAGCTGAGCCATTCGAACTCGCCCTGCTGGAGCCGGCCGAGCAGGACCTTGGCGAGCGTCGCGACGAATCCGTACAGTACGCCCGCCATGATCACGTAGAAGATCGCCCGGATGCGCTCACGGAACATGCCGAACGCCACGGCGGCGAGGGCGAGCACCACGGCGAGGATGATCAGGATCGTCACGAGCTGCTGATCGGTGACCGGCTTGTCGACGGCGGTGAACGCGGCGACACCGACGAACAGGAACACGCCGCCCACGCACATCACGATCGCCGAGATCGACTTGCCGTTCAGCTTCACGTTATTGATGCGCGAGTTGAGGATCGAGGTGATGACGAGCGCGATCGCGCCGAGCGGTTGCACCACGATGATCGGCGCGAAGTAGAGGCTCGACAGCTGGAAGACGATCGCGAGCCCGAGCATGACCGTGCCGATGACCCACGACGGCCTCGCAAGCAGGAGGGCGAGCTGCCGGCCGTTCAGCCCCTTGCCGAGGGTGTCGACGGTGTGCGACTCGACCTTGACGACACCACGGTGCTGGAACTGCGCACCGAGCGAGAGGAACACCGCGCCGACGAGAGCGAGCGGGATTCCGATGAACTGGGTGGGGTCGAGGGCAATCTGTTCAGAAAGCTCGCTCAGGTCCGGATCCACGCATCGACCCTACCCGTTCACAGCCGGATATCCTTGCCGAATGGCCGTGCTCCCCATACGAATCACCGGCGACCCGGTGCTGCACTCACCCGCTCTTCCCGCCGAGACGATCGACGACGATCTCCGCACACTCGTGCGCGACATGTTCGAGACGATGGATGCCGCGCCCGGCGTCGGCCTCGCCGCACCGCAGGTCGGCGTCGGCCTGCGGCTCTTCACCTACGGCTGGGTCGACGAGTCGGCCACTCTTTGGCGCGGTGTCGCGATCAACCCCGAGCTCTGGATCACACCGCCGCCCCCGGGCGAGCCCGACGTCGACGAAGAATCGGAGGGATGCCTCTCCGTGCCCGGGGAGCGCTTCGGCCTGCGCAGGGCCGAGCGCGCGATTCTGCGCGCAACCGATCTCGACGGCCAGCGTTTCGAGATCGAGGCTGAGGGATGGCTCGCGCGCATCTTCCAGCACGAATACGACCACCTCGACGGCACGCTCTACACAGACCGCCTCGGTGAGCGCGACCAGCGCATCGTCGCGAAGATCACCCGCAAGCTGGGTTGGGGCAAGCCTGGGCAGCAGTGGATGCCGGGAGTCGATGACCTCGAGGCCTGAGCCGGTTCAGGGCGACGGATGCCTCGTGCAGCCGATTCACACCAGTGCACGGATGCCGGCCGCCACCGCTGCGGCGACGGCGACGACCACGACGAACGGCACTTTGAGCGCATACAGCGCGGCAGCGACGATCACCGCGGGAACCCGTGCGTCGATGACGATCTCTTGGCCGACCCCGAGCGTCTGCACCGCGATGAGCGCGGCCAGCAGCGCAACGGTCAGTAGGTCCGCGATGCGCGCGGGCCGCTCGCGTTCGAGGAATCCGGCCGGCACGAAGTGGCCGACGAGTTTGAGAGCCAGCGTCGCCGCCGTCGCGATGAGGATGATGTGCCAGGTCGTCACGATGCACGCCTCCGGTTGAAGAGGTCGAACCAGCCGACGACGACCGCGACCACCGCGGCGACGAGCACCGGCACGCCGGGCATCAGCACCGGTGTCGTGAGCGTGGCCACGACTGCGGCCGCCACGGCGACCGCACCTGCCTGGAAGCGCTTCAGGCGTGGCCAGAGCAGCCCGAGGAAGGCTGCTGCGGCCGCGGCATCCAACCCCCATGCCCTCGTGTCGCCGAGCGCGTCGCCGATCAGTGCACCGGCGAGTGTGGTGAGGTTCCAGCCGACGAAGATCGTGACGCCCGTGACCCAGAACCCGATGCGCGCACCGCGCTCAGTCGATTGCGCGAGGGCGACCGCCGTGGATTCGTCGATGGTGATCCACGCCGCGGCGACGCGCCGCCACACTCCGCCGCCATCGGCGCCGTCGACGATTGGTTTCATGCGCATGCCGTAGACGACGTTGCGGATGCCGAGCATCGCGGCGGTGGCGATCGCCGAGCCGCCCGCGGCGGCGCCTCCGCTCGCGAGCACACCGACGAGCGCGAACTGGGAGCCACCGGTGAACATCACGAGGCTGAGGAAGCACGTCTGCCAGACGTCGAGTCCGGCTGCGACCGAGAGTGCCCCGAACGAGATGCCGTAGATCGCGGTCGCGAGACCGACGGCGAGGCTGTCGCGAACCGCGCCGGAGCGCACAGCGCGCATCGTCTCGGCACGCTCGGAAGGCGGCATCGCAGCATCGGCGTGCTCGTCCACGAGACCTCCCTCATCGACGAAGGGCCGCCCGGATGCCCGGACGGCCCTCACTGCTCCCCCACTTGGACTCGAACCAAGAACCTACCGGTTAACAGCCGATTGCTCTGCCAATTGAGCTATGGAGGATCGCTTGTTCAGCGTCAATACTCTAGCAAAAGATGCCCCGACTCCCAATTCGACGCCACCCGAGCGTCATGAACATCTCGGGTGCGGCATCCGTCATGCCGAGGGACCCAGATCGAGGTCGTCGATCACGGCATGACCGGCGTCGAGCGCCCCGGCCAGGGCCATGACATACGGATGCCGCGGATCGTCGAGCACTTCGTCGATCGTGCCGATCGCAGCGAGCCTGCCCTTGTCGAGCACGGCGATGCGCTCGGCCGTGCTTCGCAGCACAGGCAGATCGTGGCTGATGATCATCGCCGAGAACGTGTGCTGGTCGCGAAGCTCGCCGATCAGTTGCGCGACTGCATCGCGAACCGTGAGGTCGATGCCCGCGGTCGGTTCATCGGCGACCAGCACCGCAGGGCCGAGCACGAGCGCGCGTGCCAGGGCGACCCGCTGCCGCTGCCCGCCCGACAGTTCGTACGGGTACTTGTCGAGCATGCCGAGCGAGAGCCGCACACCGTCGAGCATCGTCGCGACCCGCGTGGCAAGAGCGCGCGCGTTGTAGCGACGATCGCGCTCGAGAATCGGCTCCGCGATGATCTCGGAAACGCTCCGGTCGGCTGGCAGCTTCGATGCGGCATCCTGCGGGAGATAGCCGACGTGGAACCGGTACTCGGGCACCTTTCGCTTCGGGATTCCGCGCAGCGACTGGCCGAGCACGGTCGCGTCACCGCCCGTGATGACGGCTCGGCCCTCACCGGCTCGAGTCTCGAACGCAGCGCCCGAGAGCACCTTCGCGAGAGTGCTCTTGCCGCTGCCCGCACTGCCCAGCAGACCGAGCACTTCACCGGGAGCGATCGTGAGAGTGAGCCCGTGCAGCGCCACGTAGGCGGGGCTCGCACCGTGCGCCGGGTACTCGACCGAGAGATCGCTCAGCACGATCGGGAACCCGTGGGCGGCGCCACGCATCAGACGGCCTCCCGAAGTCGACGGAGTTCTTCCCGTCGGGTGGCCTGAGCGACCGGATCGGGCACCGGCAACGAAGCGAGCAGCCGCTGTGTGTACGGATCGCTCGGCGCGCCGAGCACCTCTGCTCCGGTGCCCTCCTCGACCAGAGAGCCCCGGTAGAGCACCGCGATGCGGTCGGCGAGCAGGTCGACGACCGCGAGGTCGTGGCTGATGAACAGCGACGCGAAGCCGAACTCGCGCTGAAGTTCGGCGAACAGTTCGAGCACGCGAGCCTGCACCGAGACGTCGAGCGCCGAGGTCGGCTCGTCGGCGATGAGCAGTTCGGGCTCGAGCGCGAGCGCCCGGGCGAGACTGGCACGCTGCCGCTGTCCGCCGGAGAGTTCATGCGGATAGCGGTCACCGTACGCACGGGGCAACTGCACGGCCTCGAGCAGCTCGTCGACCCGGGCGCGCGCAGCGCCGGGATTCGACGCCCGGCCGTGGATCACGAGCGGTTCGGCAACGCACTCGGCGATCGTGAGCAGCGGATTGAAGCTCGACGCCGGGTCTTGGAAGACGAAGCCGATGCGGCTGCGCAACGGTCGGAACTCGCGCTCGCGCACGTCATTCATCTCGTGCCCGAGCACGCGGAGGGAACCGCCGGTGACCTTCGTCAGACCGGCGATGGCACGCCCGATCGTGGTCTTGCCCGATCCCGACTCCCCCACGAGGCCGAGCACTTCACCCGGGCGGATGACGAAGTCCACTCCATCGACGGCTCGGAAGCCCGAACGGCCGAACCGGCCCGGGTAGACGATCTCGAGACCGGATGCCTCGACGACCGGCGCCTGGTCGGCCCAATCCGTCGGTCGTTGTTCGGCGCGGTCGATCGCACTCGCCGTGCCGGTGCCCACGTACGGCACGGCTGCGAGCAGCGCCTTCGTGTACTCATCCTGCGGCGAGGCGAAGAGCGTCTCGACATCTGCCTCTTCGACGACCTTGCCCTGGTACATCACGGCGACCCGGTCGGCGAGGTCTGCAACGACACCCATATTGTGGGTGATGAGCACGATTCCCATGCCGAACTCATCGCGGCAGCGACGCAGCAGGTCGAGGATCTCGGCCTGCACCGTGACATCGAGCGCGGTGGTCGGCTCATCGGCGACGATGAGACCCGGGTCGAGCACGAGCGCCATCGCGATGACGACGCGCTGCTTCTGCCCGCCCGAGAACTGGTGCGGGTAGTGGTCGACACGGTGCTCAGGATCGGGGATGCCCACGCGGCCGAGGATCTCGACCGCCTTCGCCCGTGCGTCCTTCTTGGAGATCTTGGTGTGAGCGCGGAGCCCCTCGATGATCTGCCACCCGACGGTGTAGACGGGGTTCAGGGCGCTCGACGGCTCCTGGAACACCATCGCGACATCCGTGCCCCTGACGCCGCGCAACTGCTTCCTCGAGAGCGAGACGACATCGTGCTCGGCGGTGCCCGCCTTGTTGGAGAGGATGACCGCGCCTCTGGCCGTCGCAGTCTCGGGCAGGAGCCCGAGAATGGCCTTCGCCGTGACGGTCTTGCCGCTGCCCGACTCGCCGACGATCGCGAGGACCTCGCCCCGTTCGACCGAGAGCGACACATCGTCGACGGCCTTGACCGCGCCTGCGTCGGTGGCGAACGAGACCCCGAGCCGTTCGATGCTGACGACCGTGCTCATGACCGGACCTCGATTCCGTGCTCGTCGAATGTTTCGCCGTCTTCGAGCCCCGCCAGTCCGCCCGGACCAGCGGTGAGTGCGCCACCGGGTACGACGGATGTCTCTGCGACCTCACCCGACGATTGTGCGACCCTGCGTCGCCCACGCAGTCGCGGGTCGGCGAGGTCGTTCAGGCTCTCGCCCACGAGGGTGATGCCGAGCACGACCAGCACGATGGCCAGACCGGGGTACAGCGCGGTCCACCAGATGCCGCTCGAGACGTCGGACAGGGCCTTGTTGAGGTCGTAGCCCCACTCAGCGGCCGCGGTCGGCTCGATACCGAAGCCGATGAAGCCGAGGCCCGCGAGGGTGAGGATGGCCTCTGACGAGTTCAGGGTGAAGATGAGCGGGAGTGTGCGCGTCGCGTTCCGCAGCACGTGGCGGAACATGACCCGGCTGTTGGAGGCGCCGAGCACCTTCGCCGATTCCACGTAAGCCTCGGCCTTGATGCGCACCGTCTCGGCGCGGATCACGCGGAAGTACTGCGGGATGAACACGACCGTGATCGAGATGGCGGCCGCGAACACGCCGCCCCACAGGTTCGACTGGCCTCCCGAGATCACGATCGCCATGACGATCGCGAGGAGCAGCGAGGGGAAGGCGTAGATGGCGTCGCAGACCACGACGAGCATGCGGTCGAGCCAGCCTCCGAAGTAACCGGAGACGAGCCCCAGCAGCACACCCGCGAAGATCGAGAGGATGACGGCGATGATGATCACGAGGATCGCGGTCTGCGCACCCCACAGCACTCGAGACAGCACATCGTAGCCGCCGACCGTCGTGCCGAAGAGATGCTCGGCCGACGGGGGCTGCTGGCTTCCGAACGGCCCCTCGGCGTCGCGCAGCTGTGCGAAGCCGTACGGGGCGAGCAGGGGCGCGAAGATCGCCACCAGCACGAAGAGGACGGTCAGCACGAGGCCGGCGACGAGCATGCCGCGCTGGAGGCCGACGCTCTGGCGCAATTGGTGCACGACGGGCAGCCGGTCGCGGAGGCGCCGTTTCGGCGCCCGGATGACGGTGTCGGTCGACATGTCAGTACCTCACCCTCGGGTCGATGAGCGCCGCGATGATGTCGACGATGAAGTTGGTGAGCGCGACGATCACGGCGAGCAGGGCGACGATGCCCTGTACCGCGACGAAGTCGCGCGCCTGGATGTATTCGACCAGTTGGAACCCGAGCCCGTTCCACTCGAACGTCGTCTCGGTGAGCACTGCGCCGCCGAGCAGGAGGGCGATCTGCAGTCCGATGACGGTGATGATCGGGATGAGAGCGGGGCGGTACGCGTGCTTCTGCACGAGCCGGTACTCGCTGACTCCGCGCGATCGCGCCGCATCGACGTAATCGGTCGAGAGCGTGCCGATCACGTTCGTGCGCACGAGCCGCAGGAACACGCCGGCAGTCAACAGGCCGAGCGCGATCGCCGGAAGCACCGCGTGGGCGAGCACATCGCCCAGTACCGCCGGGTTACCCGTCATGATCGCATCGATCGTGTACAGGCCCGTGTTGTTCGGCAGCAACTCCATTTGGAGCTGCGCGCTGACGGAAGCGCGCCCGGCCACCGGCAGCCAGCCGAGCCAGACGGAGAAGACGAGCTTCAGCAGAAGTCCGGCGAAGAACACCGGGGTGGCGTAACACAGGATGGCGAACACGCGCAACGCGGCATCCTGACCCTTGTCGCGGAAGTACGCGGCGACGAGGCCCAACGGAATGCCGACGACGAAAGCGACGAGCAGCGCGTAGAACGCGAGCTCGAGGGTCGCGCTGCCGTAGGTGACGAGGATCTCGGTGACCGGACGATGATCGGTGATCGTGGTGCCGAAGTTGCCGGTGAAGAACTGGCCGATGTACTCGAGGTACTGCACGATGATCGGTCGGTCGTAGCCAGCCGCGTGGATGCGCTCGGCAAGTTGGTCGGCGGTGAGCCGGCCGCCGAGCGCGGCGGTGATCGGGTCCCCTGTCGAACGCATGAGCACGAACACGAGGGTGACGAGGATGAACACCGTCGGGATGATGAGCAGCGCCCGAACGATGATATATCGGCCGAGACCACCACCGGTGGATTTCGGCCGTCGCCGTTTTTCAGGGGACGCGCTGCTGACGGGCGCCGTCGTCGTTGAAGTCAATGTTCGCCAATCGGGTGTGGGCTGGAACGCGGGTGGCCCGCTCCGGAGAGCGGGCCACCCGTTCCTTGCGTTGAAGAGACTCTAGTCGTTCAGACGACTCAGCCCTTCGACAGTGCCGCGTAGCGGAACTTGAACGACGCGTCGAGCGTGTCGTCGGCGCCTTCTACGTCGGTACCGGTGACCGCGACCTGGGCACCCTGCAGGTACGGCACGGTCGACAGGTCGGCCGCCACCTTCTGCTGGATCTCCTCGATCTGCGCGGTGCGCGCGGCGGGGTCGGGCTCCGAGGCCTGCTTGATGATCAGGTCGTTGACTTCCTGGTTCACGTAGTGGTTCCCGAGGAAGTTCTCGATCAGGAAGAACGGCGTGACGTAGTTGTCGGCGTCCGAGTAGTCGGGGAACCAGCCCAGCTGGTACGCCGGGTACACGTCGGACGTGCGGTCCTCGGAGTACTGCACCCACTCGGTGGTCTGCAAGTTCACCGTGAACAGGCCGCTCGCCTCGAGCTGGTCCTTGATGAGCGCGTACTCGTCGGCCGACGAAGGGCCGTAGTGGTCGTTCGAGTACTGCAGGTTCAGCTCGACCGGAGCGGTCACGCCGGCTGCCGTGAGACGCTCGGCCGCCTTGTCGGCGTCGGGCGCGCCCTGACCGTCGCCGTACATCTCGACGAGCGGCTCGACCGCAGCTGCGATGCCGGCGGGCACGTAGGAGTAGAGCGGGGTGTAGGTGCCCTTGTAGACCTGCGTGGCGAGCTCATCGCGGTCGATGAGGTCGGCGACGGCCTGACGAACGGCGAGCGCCTTGGCCGGGTCGGCCTCGGCGGTCTTCGCACCGTAGGGCTGCGTGTCGAAGTTGAAGACGATGTAGCGGATCTCGCCACCGGGGCCCTCGACGACGTTGACCGCGTCGTTGCCCTTGAGGTCGTCGATGTCGGTTGCGGAGAGGCTCCGGTATGCGACGTCGATGTTGCCCTCTTGAACGTCGAGCTTCAGGTTCGACGACTCGGCGTAGTACTTCAGGTTGACCGTGTCGGTCTTCGCCTCGGCGAGGAGCCCCTTGTACTCGGGGTTCTTCTTGAACGAGATGAGGGTGTTGAAGTCGTAGCTCGCGATCGCGTACGGGCCGGCGAATGCGTTTGCCGCGACGATGTCGTCGTCGGAGGTCAGCTCGTCGGCGGCGAAGACCTCGTCGTCGACGATCGCACCCGGGAAGCTCGTGAGGATCAGCGGAAAGACCTGGTCGTTCTCGGCCTTGAGGTGGAAGACGACGGTAGTGTCGTCGACGACCTCGGTGCTGTCGAGGTTGTACAGCAGGCTCGAGGCGCCGTTGGGGTCGGCGATCGCCAGCTGACGGTCGAACGAGAACTTCACGTCGTCGGCCGTCAGGTCGTTGCCATTGGCCCACTTCAGGCCCTCGGGCAGCGTGACCGTGTATTCGGTCGGTGCGGTGAACTCGGCGCTCTCGGCGAGGTCGGGCACGACGTCGGTGCTCTGGTAGTCGGTGTTCAGCAGATACGGGAAGACCTGCGTCTGCACCGCAAGCGAGCCGTTGTCGTACGAGCCGGCCGGGTCGAGCGTCGTCACCTTGTCGGTCGTGCCGACGGTGATCGAGTCGCCCGAGGCGCTGTCGCCGGCGCCACCGGCGGAGCAGCCGGCGAGTGCGAGGGCTGCGACCGAGAGACCGGCCACGGCGACGAGGCTGCGCCTGCCGTTCTTGGATGCGGATGTCATATCCGTCTACCTCTTCCTATGGATTTCGGCACGACCGCCGCGTGACGGGTGCCGGCTGTGTGTGAGACCGAGACGCTCGGGCCCGCGGGGGACGAGCCGGGTTGCTCATTCCCACCCTCATGACATGAGGTGAGGGCGCCCCACCGCACGCTTGCGGGAGACCCTTCAAGAGGTAGCACGGCGACCTTGAGGGAGAACCCAACGTTATCGGACCGTAATGTTCAACAATTCCGAACAATACCGGTCGGAAGTCCCCACTCGTCGGAATGTACTGACGTCTGTCGCTCGGCGAGCTCTCGGTGGGAGGCTTCCTGCACACCATCTTGACAGCGGACTCAACGCCGCTTCACAGGATTGAGAGCGGGCGGCAAGCCCGCGAACACGATCGGGAGGTTGGCAGTGACACGACACAACCCAGCGGAACGGCTTGAGGCGGGACGCAGAACCGGCATGAGGCGAACGACCGTCGCGGTCGTCGCCGCTGCGGGCGCAATCGCGCTCGCGTCAGTCTCGAACAGCGCCGCGATGGCCGCGCCGCCCGGCAGTTTCGACCCTGATGTGCTCAACCCCGTGGACTCCCAGAGCTGGGAGAACATGGACGACATGACCTGGGACGACTACGTCGGCGTGCCAGGCACCGACTGGGCGAACGACGCCGAAGGCTCGGACCGGCAGTTCCACGGCGCCATCGTGCTCGTCGACTTCGAGAACCAGCCGTTCCTCGTGACCCAGCCGGAAGGCACGCATGCGTTCGGCGATCCCTCGGGCCTCGCCAACGGGCTCGACCGTGAAGCGGTGCCCGGGTTCTATCTCGACCTGCTCAACAAGCCGAGCGAGTTGAACCACGGCCGCACCATCAATGAGTACTGGATGGAGCAGTCCGGTGGCCGGCTCAGCGTGCAGATGGAGGCATTCGGCCCCTACGAACTGCCGGGAAACATCGAGGAGTACGGCCTGAACGACCGGTTCAACAAGCCGAACGCGGCATTCTGTCCGCAGGGTCTCTCGTGCGACAAGAACATCCGCACCGACGCGCTCGCTCTCTGGGGCGCCGACATCGGGAGCACGGATCCGCTGACCCAGTTCGACCAGGTCTTCTACGTCACCGCCGGGCACGATGAGTCGGCGACCTGGGAGGAATTCGGGCAGATGCTGTTCGAGAGCCCCGAAGACGTCACCGACGACTTCGGACCGCCCCGTGATGAGAACGGCATCGCCCTCGACCAGAACGGCGCGCCGATGGCCAACTGGGCGACCACCCGCTACGTGCCGTGGACCTCATGGGCCGCTGCGGTCAACCATTGGCCGAACGCCAACTTCGCCTCGAACGGGCGGGCCGGCAACTCCACGCAGGCCGAATCGTCGGGCATGGGAACCTACGCCCACGAGTTCTCGCACATCCTCGGGATCTCCGACAACTATGGGAATCCGTACGGCACCGAAGCCGCCGATGGCGGGCCACTCCGCGACACGAGCGGTCCGTTCGACGTTCTCGCCCGCGGAAGCTTCAATGGCCCGGGCGGCACGCATCAACGTTGGAGCGTCCCATCGGTCGCCGGCGGATCGCAGCCCGCGGGCGTCGCGTTGCGCAACCGCATCGACCTCGGCATCATCGACGAGTCGAACTACCTGAACCTTCAGGAGAGCGAACTCGATTCGCTCGGTTCGATCGTCACGAACGTCGTCTCGCGGGCCGTCATGCGTCCCGGTGAACTCACCGGCATCAACCTGGTGTTCGACAAGCCGGGCGAGGCCGCGGCCGACGATTCGAGCGGCACGTGCACCCGGCAGGCCCAGTTCGACTGCGACGGCGGTTCCTTCGACAACTACACCGTCGAAGTGATCGACCAGATGGGCACCGACTCGTTCCAGCCCGACCACGGCGTGATGATCGCGAAGACGAAGAACCAGGATCGCAACCCCTTCATCTGGACGATCGACGCGAACCCGCAGGACATCGCGACGGTCGACTACGTTCGCCCCGACGGCACGCCGATCATGGTCACTCGAGGCGACCAGCGCCAGCTGAACGACGGGCTCTTCCACGCCGGCAACGACTCCGGTTCGGAGTACGAGTACGTTGACACCGCGAACGGACTGCACTTCTACGTCGTGAACGTGCAGCGCGACGACGACGGCATCCTCGCCTACGACGTCGCCGTGCGTTCGACGGTGAGCGCCGGGCCGCAGGCCCGTGGCGTCGACCTCGGTAAGGCGGTCGTGAACGGCCACCTCGCCTCCATGCACGGTCAGGCGCAGGCGAACGGCATCGCGATCGCGCAGTGCGCCGTTCCGCTGACGAACACGGGTGGCGCGGTCGAGGATGCGAAGGCGAACAGCGACATCTATCGCCTCGCGACCTCGATCCAGGGCCGCGGCTGGTCGGTGCAAACGCCGAGCAGCATCGTCACCGCAACGGCCGGGGAGACGATCTCCGTGCCGGTCTATGCGTCACGCGGCGCCGACGCCGCCCGGGATGCCACCGTCACGATCACCGCGACGTCGGAGAACGACCCCTTGGCGGCCGAGACGATCACCTGCGAGCTCGACGCACCGGGCAACGCCCGCTGAGTCGACCGCGCCGATCGGGGCGCGCGGAACGGGAAGCACTCCCGTTCCGCGCCGCCCCGTTCGGCGTCGGCATCCTCCGTACCTGCACCACCCACCACGCCCGCCATACTGACGGGCACGAGGAGGCAACGTTTGTTCACGTCCGTCCGACGTTCGGCACTGTGCCTCGCACTCCTGTTGCCGGCCCTCGCGCTCACCGCGTGCGCGAGTTCGCGCGGCGCCGACGATTCCGCCGGCGATGGCGCTGTGCTCGAACTCGTCGTCCGCGATGGTCACCTGCGAGAGCTCGGCGCTTCGTGCTCAGGCGCGAGGCCGTACCTCGAGTTCCACAAGGGTGCCGAACTGAGCTTGCTCGACGAGAACGGTGACCAAGCGTTCGGGGCGGTACTCGACGATGGCGAAGCCGTGAAGGTCGACGAGATCGACTACGGGAACGCACCGCGCATCCCGACCTTCTGCCGCTTCCAGCTCGGCGCCGCAGAACTCGAATACGGCGTGAGTTATCGGGTGAGCATCGACGGCCACGTCGTCGCCGAACATCGAGCGGATGCTGCTGCGACGATGGTGTTCGTCCCCGCACTCGCCGACCTCGACCCCGCCATCGAAGAACCAGAACGATCGGAAGGATCAGAATGAACGGCATCCAACCGATCGCGATGATCGGCACCGTCGCCGCACTCATCCTCGCCCTGACCGCCTGCACGAGCGGCCCTCGAGGCGGCGTCGCCCAATTGCCGGGGCCGCTGCCCGAGGGCGCCTCATACGCAACCGGCACGGTCGGCCCTGCGGCCCCGGCCCTCGAGGGCGCGCTCATCGATGACACACCCGTCGACCTCGAGACGCTCGCGGCCGGCCGGCCGCTGATCGTGCAGTTCATGGCCAGTTGGTGTTCGAGCTGCGCTGAACAACAGTCCGTTCTCTCGGAGATCGACTCGGAGTACGGCGACATGATCGCCATCGCGCAGGTCTCGGGTGATACCGATGGGGCGGCCCTCGCGAGCTACCTCGACGAGCATCACGTCGATCAGCCGGTGCTCGTCGATCCCGAACTTCAGATCTGGCGCTCGTACGCGGTGACCGAACCGCCCATGACCGCACTCATCGACGCTGATGGACACCTCGTCAAGCTCTGGCCCGCCGGCGCCGATGCGGTGAAGCTCAGGGAGCAGCTCGATCGCATCGTCGCGGGCGACGACTGACCCGCGCTACTCCGCGCGAAGCGCTCGACGCTCGGTCTCGATCTCGACGAGAGCGCGCTGCAGCGTGCCGTACGCCGCGAGGTCGGTGCGATCCGTGCGCTGCAGACGCCCGAGCAGTTCGGACTTCTGTCGCAGCAGCTCGCGATCGACGAGCGCACTCACGACCGCCTGCACGTACGCAGTGAGCTCGCCCTCGCTGCGTTGCGGCACGGGGGCGACCGCGAGTTGTTGCACGAGGCCCGCGAAGGGCGCGGGCACCTCGGCGATGACGCGATCGACTCGCACCGCCGGATCGGGCGTCGCCAGCACCGAGGCGATTCCATCACGGATGACGGCGAGCGACGGATTGCCGAAGCGGCTGTCGACGGCGTGACGCAGCAGTTCGGCTCCGACCGCGTCAGGGTACTGCAGCATCGCCTGGAGGGCATCGCGCTCGAGGCGGGTGGCGGGGTCTGCCGGCAGTTGGGTGATCGAGAACGGGCGCTCGGGGACATCCGTCGCGACCGCCGTGCCGCCGCCGGCCGTGGCGGACGCCGGCGACCCGCCCCGCTCCCTCGCCGGCTTCGCGCGACTCGATGCCGATCGCACGGCGCGCGTCACCTCGGCGAGTTCGACGCCGAGCATGCGCGCGAGCTGGTGCGTGTACCCGGGGCGAGCCGCGGGGTCGCGCATCTCGGCGATGATCGGTGCCGCCGCTCGAAGTGCGGCGACCCGCCCCTCGACTGTTTCGAGGTCGTAGCGAGCGAGGGTGTGCTTGATGACGAACTCGAACATCGGCGTGCGCGAGTCGATGAGGGTGCGCACCGCAGCGTCGCCTCGAGCGAGTCGCAGGTCGCACGGGTCGAGCCCGTCGGGAGCGACCGCGACGAAGGTCTGGGCTGCGAAGCGCTGCTCTTCGCCGAAGGCGCGCATCGCGGCCTGCTGGCCTGCGGCATCGCCGTCGAAGGTGAACACGACCTCGCCGAGGCCCGAGTCGTCGCCGAGCACCCGGCGCAGCACCTTGATGTGGTCGACGCCGAAGGAGGTGCCGCAGGTGGCGATCGCGGTCGTGACGCCGGCGAGGTGGCAGGCCATGACATCGGTGTACCCCTCGACGACGACGACCCGGCGCGACTTGGAGATGTCGCGCTTGGCGAGATCGAGACCGTAGAGCACCTGCGACTTGTGGTAGACCGCGGTCTCGGGGGTGTTCAGGTACTTGGGGCCCTTGTCGTCGTCGAGCAGGCGCCGGGCACCGAAGCCGACGGTCTGCCCGGTGACGTCGCGAATGGGCCAGACGAGTCGGCCGCGGAAACGGTCGTATATGCCACGATCGCCCTGCGAGACGAGGCCGGATGCCGCGAGCTCATCACTCGTGTACCCGCGGCCCTTCAGGTGGTCCGTGAGCGCATCCCAGCTCTTCGGCGCGAAGCCGACGCCGAACCGCTTCGCCGCCTCGGCGTCGAACCCGCGCTCGCCGAGGAACCGGCGACCGACCTCGGCCTCGGGCGTACCGAGTCGTTCGGTGAAGAACTCGGCGGCCGCTTGATTCGCGGCGAGCAGCCGAGCCCGGTTGCCATGATCGGAGGCCTGCCCGCCGTCTTCGTAGTGCAGTTCGAGCCCGATGCGCCCTGCGAGCCGCTCAACGGCTTCGGTGAAGGAGACGTGGTCCATTCGCTGCAGGAACGTGTACGCGTCACCCGACTCGCCGCAGCCGAAGCAGTGGTAGTAGCCGAGCCCCGGCCGCACATGGAAGCTCGGACTGCGTTCGTCGTGGAAGGGACAGAGCCCCTTCATCGACCCGACGCCGGCGGACTTCAGATTGACGTGCTCGCCCACGATGTCGGCGATGTTGGTTCGGGCCTTCACCTCATCGACATCGCTCTGTCGAATTCGGCCCGCCATGGTTCTCATCCTAGTTCGCCCGGAAGTCCCGACGGCCGGCCGACGGCATCGGTTCTCAGCGCTGCACGAGGCGCTCGTACCAAGCGAGAGCCGATTGGTCGGTGAGACTCGCGACCTGGTCGACGACGACGCGCTTGCGCGCAACATCATCTGCGGCCGCTCGCCAGTCTTCGGCGAACCCCGAGTCGAGGTGCTGCTCGCCCGTCTCGAGGAGCGTGTCGGCGAGGGAGGTGAGCACCTCGCGCTGCTGGTGATAGATCGGCTGCCGAGTGTTGCGCGACATCACGAATGCCGCGACGATGCCCTTCAGCACCGCGATCTCCGCCTGGATCTCGCGTGGCACGACGACGTCGGCGTCGAATCGGATGAGGCTCGCGACCGGGAACGCCGCCCGAGTCGCTGCGGTCGCAGCGTGCGCGAAGCGGCCGATGAGCTGGCTCGTGAGGTTCTTCAGACGGCCCTGGTCGCGGCGACTTCCGTCCCACGTGTCGAGCCAGCCGTCGAGCGAATCGAGCCGATCGAACGCCGCGATGAGTTCGTCGTGGGCGATGGACCCGCCGATCCACTCGTACATCGAGCTGACGAGACCATCGTGATCGACGCGTGCGCCGAGAGCGGCGACGTCGATGTAGCCGTTGACGACCGCGTCTTCGAAGTCGTGCACTGAGTAGGCGATGTCATCGGAGAGGTCCATGACCTGCGCCTCGATGCAGAGCCGGCGCTCGGGTGCGCCCGCGCGGAGCCAACGGAACACCTCGACGTCGCCCTGGTAGAAGCCGAACTTCGCACGGCCCGACGGATCTGCGACGCTCGTCTCTTCGGGCCACGGGTACTTGCAGCTCGCGTCGAGGCTCGCCCTCGTGAGGTTGAGGCCATAGCTGCGACCGTCGGGCCCGAACACCTTCGGTTCGAGCCTCGTGAGCAGTCGCAGCGTCTGCGCGTTGCCCTCGAATCCGCCGACGTCGATCGCCCACGTGTTGAGCGCCTTCTCGCCGTTGTGGCCGAATGGCGGGTGGCCGAGATCGTGCGCGAGGCAAGCAGTGTCGACGACGTCGGGGTCGAGTCCGAGACTCTCGGCGAGCTCTCGACCGACTTGGGCCACTTCGAGCGAGTGCGTGAGCCGATTGCGCGCGAAGTCGAGGCCCGCAGTGGGGCTCAGCACCTGGGTCTTCGCGGCCAGTCGGCGGAGCGCACTGGAGTGCAGGAGCCTCGCACGATCGCGAGCGAAGTCGCTGCGCCGTGAGGAGTGCGTTTCGGGGAGCCAGCGCTCGGTATCGGCGGGTTCGTATCCGCCGAAGAGTCGTTCGCGCACGCTCAGCCGCCACTCGTGTCGAGTTCGGCGTCGACGAGGGTGACCCGATCGTGGCCGACGAGCTCTTGGGAGTCGAGCCAGCCCTCGGGCAGCGCCGGCTTCTTGGGAGTGCCCGCGCGGCCGCGCGGACCCTCGGCGCCCTCGCCCGGGTAGGGCATCGACCAGTCGAGCGTGCCGAGCAGCTCGTCGAGCTGGGCGAGGGACTCGACCGTCGCGAGCCGGGCCCGAAGGTCTCCCCCGACGGGATAACCCTTGAAGTACCAGGCGACATGTTTACGGATGTCACGGCACCCGCGTTCTTCGCTGTCGAAGAACTCGGTGAGGAGCTCGGCGTGGCGCCGGAACGTCTGCGCGACCTCGCCGAGCGACGGCTGGAAGCTCTGCGATTCTCCGCGGAACGCCGCGGCGAGGTCGCCGAAGAGCCACGGGCGACCGAGGCATCCGCGCCCGACCACGACGCCGTCGCACCCGGTCTCGGCGACCATGCGCAGTGCGTCATCGGCTGACCAGATGTCGCCGTTGCCGAGCACCGGAACGCTCGTCACGGTCTCTTTGAGCTTCGCGATGGCCGACCAGTCTGCCTCGCCGGAGTAGAACTCCGAGGCGGTGCGCGCGTGCAGTGCGACTGCGGCGACGCCCGCGCCTTCGGCGATGCGCCCCGCCTCGAGGTAGGTGAGGTGGTCGGCATCGATGCCCTTGCGCATCTTGATCGTGAGCGGGATGTCGCCGGCGGCTTGCACGGCGCCCTCGACGATGCCCCGGAAGAGCCCGCTCTTCCACGGCAGCGCGGCTCCCCCGCCCTTGCGGGTGACCTTCGGCACGGGGCATCCGAAGTTCAGGTCGATGTGGTCGGCCCGGTCTTCGGCGACGAGCATGGTGACCGCCTCGGCGACGGTCTTCGGGTCGACGCCGTAGAGCTGGATCGAGCGCGGCGTCTCGGACTCGTGGTGCGTGATGAGGCGCATCGACTCGGGAGTGCGCTCGACGAGCGCACGCGAGGTGATCATCTCGCTGACGTAGAGACCGGCGCCGAACTCGCGGCAGAGGCGACGGAACGCCGTGTTCGTGATGCCGGCCATAGGGGCGAGCACGACGGGCACGTCGAGGGCGAGCCCGCCGATCGTCAGCGGGCCCGCGGGAAGCGTGGTGGTGGAGGACATCACCAAGATTCTCCCAGAGTTCGGGGCGCAGTCGCCCGCTTCGGCCATGCGCACCTAGGATTCACGGGAAGACGAGGCTGGGGAGGA
Source organism: Agromyces sp. Y558 (assembly GCF_059445415.1). Lineage (NCBI taxonomy): Bacteria > Bacillati > Actinomycetota > Actinomycetes > Micrococcales > Microbacteriaceae > Agromyces > Agromyces sp. Y558. The sequence goes on along the minus strand of NZ_JCAIUH010000003.1, from coordinate 208,946 downwards.
CGAGATGTCAGAGCTCACGGGCGTAGATCGAGTGCGAGCGGATGCCGCGGCACGAGGCCTCGACGTCGAGATCATCGAGCGCCCGGCAGCGCGCAGCATCGAGGAGGCGGCCGAGCTCCTGGGCATCACGCCCGCCGACATCGTCAAGTCGCTCGTCGTCAAGCGCAGCGACGACACGTACGTCTTCGCGCTCGTGCCGGGCGGTCGCAAGATCTCGTGGCCGAAACTGCGCGCTGTGGTCGGCGTCAACAAGCTCCAGTTGCCCGATGCCTCGCTCGCGCTCGCCGCGACGGGCTACGAACGCGGCACGATCACCCCGCTGGGCTCGACCACGGCTTGGCCGGTCGTCGCCGATGCCTCGATCGCGGGCCGCCGCGTCTCGATGGGAGCAGGCGAGCACGGCCGCAGCCTCTTCGTCGACGCCGATCGGCTCATCGATGCGTTCGACGCGACCGTCGCCGACATCTCCGATCCCGAATAGCGCGACTGCTGGTTGGCTTGTCGGTACCCGGTTTCGACAGGCTCAACCAGCAGTCGGGATGTAGCAGACGTCGCCCTCGCACACCATCGCCGACGCATCGCCCGTGATCATCGCGAACGGCGCGGGCACAGCAGCATCCGTCGCCTGAACTGCCTCGGGGCCGCTCATGCGGCTGCCCCGTCGCGCTCGCCGGCGACCTGCGTGATCGCTTGGGCGAAGACCTCGGCAGGTTGCGCACCCGAGATGCCGTACTTGCCGTCGATCACGAAAAACGGAACACCGTTGATGCCGTAGTCCTGTGCCTGCGCGATGTCGGCCTGCACGTCTGACGCGTAGCGATCCGACTCGAGCGCTTCGCGCGCCTCGTCTGCGTCGAGGCCGACCTCGACGGCGAAGCTCACGAGCTCGTCGATGCGGTTCACGCGCCCGCCCTCGACGAAGTAGGCCTTCAGCAGGCGCTCCTTCAGCTCGAGCTGCTTGCCGTTGGCCTTCGCGAAGTGCAGGAGTTCGTGCGCCTTCAGCGTCTTCGTGTGGGCGACTTTTTCGAAGTGGTAGTCGAGTCCGGCGTTCGCGGCGACGCCCGTGACGTGCTCGAGCATCTGCTCGACGCGCTCGACCGGCATGCCCTTTCGGTCGGCCAGGAACTCGACCGTCGAGCCCTCGAAGTCGAGCGGAGTGTCAGGCGAGAGCTCGAAGGAGTGGTACGTGATGTCGACGGCAGGTGCGTCGTCGCCGAGCGAGGCGATTCCGCTCTCGAGGTGCCGCTTGCCGATGTAGCACCACGGGCACGCGATGTCGGACCAGATGTCGATTTTGATGGCTTCACTCACGAAGTATGCGAACGGATGCATCGTGCACCGTATTCCCCACGCGGAGTTCCAGCCCGGCGAACTCGATGACGACCAGCACCTCGATAGGCTCGGATGATGCCCGATCCCGCACCGCGCCGCATCCTCGTCGCCGGCACGAGCGGGGCAGGCAAGTCGACCCTCGCGCGGCGGATCGCCGCGGCATCCGCCCTGCCGTACCTGGAGATCGACGCCCTGTTCCATGGACCGGGCTGGACGCCTCGCCCGAGCTTCATGGTCGATGTCGACGCCTTCACAGCGCAACAGGGCTGGGTCATCGAGTGGCAGTACGAGTCGGTGCGCGAGCTGCTCGCCGGCCGGGCCGATGTGATGCTCTCGCTCGACTACTCGCGCCCGCTCGTGATGCAGCGAGTGATCACGCGCACGGTGCGCCGTCGCCTGCGCCGCGAGGAGCTCTGGAACGGCAATAGGGAGGCGCCGCTCCACACGATCTTCACCGACCCCGAGCACATCGTGCGCTGGGCGTGGGACACCCACGCCGGGCGGCTCGAGCTCGTCACCGCGGCAGAGGCGCGTCACTCGACCCTCGAAGTCGTGCGGCTGCGGCATCCGCGCGAGGCAGACGCCTGGGTCGCTCGCGTCTTCGGACGCTCCGGCCATGACCCCCTTCCAGATCCGGGCTGAACGATATATCGTTGAGTATCGTTCGATTGCACCGCAGGAGGTCGTCATGAACGGATCAGGCTCCACAGGAGAATTCGGCTCAACTGGTTTTTCGGGCGACGGGCCCGCCGCCGCGATCTGGGAGGCGATGCAGCAATTGCGCTCCTCGTTCGAACAGCGCCCCACATCGACCCGCATGGCGCGCGGCAATGTGCGCGCGGCCGTGCTGGCACTCCTCAGCGAGGAGCCGATGCACGGCTACCAGATCATCCACGAGATCGAGGAGCGCAGCGGCGGCAGATGGAAGCCGAGCGCGGGTTCGGTGTACCCGACGCTGCAGCTGCTCGCCGACGAGGGACTCATCGTCGCGGAGGAGCTCGGGGGTCGCAAGACCTACTCGCTCACCGAGGCCGGCCGCGTCGAAGCCTCCGCCGGGGCCGACCGACCTGCGCCGTGGGAATCTGCAGCGACACAGGGAGCCGACCAGCACCGAGCACTGTCGAAGGCGGGAGTCGAACTCGCCGCCGCAGCCGCGCAGATCGCCCGCAGCGGCACACCCGAGCAGGCGCGGCGCGCAGTCGAGCTGCTCGATGAGACCCGGCGCGGGCTCTACTCGATCCTCGCCGAGGGCTGAACCTGGTGGAGGGAGGCGCCGGGCCCGCGCGAACGCGCCGCATTCTGCGCTTCGCGGCGCGCCAACTCGCGGCGCTCTGGTGGTTCGAACTCGTGCTCCCCCGCATCGGGCTCGCTGGCATCGCCGAGCGCTCGCGGGAACGACGGATGCGCCGACTCGCCCAGCAGTTCCGCGTTCTCGCGGTCGACCTCGGCGGGCTCATGATCAAGGTCGGGCAGTTCCTCTCCTCCCGCCTCGACGTGCTGCCGCCCGAGATCACCGCCGAGCTCGAGGGTCTGCAAGACGAAGTGCCGGCCGAGCCGTTCCAGGCGATCCGCGCGCTCGCCGAGGCCGAGCTCGGTGCCCCGCTCGAGCGAGTGTTCGCCCGCATCGACGAGACGCCGGTCGCCGCAGCATCGCTCGGCCAGGTGCATCGCGCACGACTCGCCGATGGCGATACCGCTGACACCGGACTCGTCGACGTGGTGGTCAAGGTGCAGCGGCCGGGCATCGAACAAATCGTCGCGGTCGACCTCGCGGCCCTCCGCCGCATCGCCGGCTGGGTGCAGCGCGTCCGAATCGTGTCCGACCGGGTCGACGCACCGGCGCTCGTCGAGGAGTTCGCGGAGACCAGCCTCGAAGAGATCGACTACCTGCACGAGGCCGCGAGCGGCGAACGATTCGCCGAGGCCTTCGCCGACGACTCCCGGGTCGCCGCTCCCGCGATCGTGTGGGAGCGCACCACTCGACGCGTGCTCACGCTCGAGGACGTGACGGCGATCAAGATCAACGACACCGCTGCGCTGCGTGCCGCGGGCATCGCACCTGGCGAGGTGGCCCGGGTCTTCGCCGAGAGCATGTTCGAGCAGGTGTTCACTCACGGTTTCGTGCACGCCGACCCGCATCCCGGCAACATCTTCGTCACCCCGGGCGCGGCCAGTGCGGGCGCGCCCACGCCCGGAGCCGCCACGCCGTGGCGGCTCACGTTCGTCGATTTCGGCATGATGGCCGAAGTGCCCGCCGAACTGCGAGCCGGCCTCCGCACCCTCGTCATCGCCGTCGCCGCGCGCGACGGTCGCGGCATGATCCAGGCGGCGCAGCAGATCGGCGTACTCCTTCCCTCGGCCGACACCGGCGAACTCGAGCGCGCCCTCACCCAGCTCTTCGCGCGGTTCGGCGGCTTGGGATTCGCCCAGCTGAAAGACGTCGATCCGCGCGAACTCAGCGACTTCGGCGATGAGTTCGGCGACGTCATGCGCTCGCTGCCCTTCCAGCTGCCCGAGCAGCTGCTCCTGCTGTTCCGGGCGCTGGCCCTGACTTCGGGCATGTGCAGCGCACTGGACCCCGACTTCAACGTGTGGAAGGCTGTCGAGCCCTACGCCACACAGCTCGTGAACGAGGAGCGCGGCAACCTCGCACAAGATCTCGGGGCGCAGGCCGCGACGAACGCCAAACTGGTCTGGCAGTTGCCGAATCGCATCGATGCGCTGATCACCAAGGCCGACGAAGGCAGGTTGTCCTTCGACACGTCACGGCTCGAGCGGCGCATCGATCGCATCGAAGGGCTCGCTCGCCGGGTCGTCTCCGCTGTACTGTTCGCGGCACTGCTCATCGGCGGCGCATTGCTCGCCACGCCGAACCCGGTGCTCAGCACGACCCTCGTGGCGGCTTCGGTGCTGCCGCTGCTGCACGCCCTGTTCGCCGGCCTCTTCAGGCAGCGCGGGCGGTGACGACGGCGCGCCAGCGGTGCCTGCTTCAGCTGACGGTCGGCGTATCCACCGCGCCGCCGAAGCGGCGGTTGCGACCCGCATACAACTCGATGGCCTGCCAGAGCTCGACGCGCGAGAAGTCTGGCCAGAGCGTGTCGAGGAACACCATCTCGGCGTAGGCCGACTGCCAGAGCATGAAGTTCGAGGTGCGCTGCTCCCCCGAGCTGCGCACGAACAGGTCGACATCGGGCAGCTCGGGCACGTAGAGACGCTTCGCGATGAGCTTCTCCGACACGGCCGAGGGGCGCAGTCGACCGGATGCCACGTCGTCGGCGATCGACCGCACGGCGTCGGCGATCTCGGTGCGCCCGCCGTAGTTGACGCACATGGTCAGGGTGAGCGTGTCGTTGCCCGCGGTGAGCTTCTCGGCGAACTGCAGCTCCTTGATCACCGAGGCCCAGAGTCGCGGCCGTCGCCCCGCCCAACGGATGCGTACGCCCCACTCGTTGAGCTGGTCTCGGCGCCGGTGCAGCACGTCACGGTTGTAGCCCATGAGGAACCGCACCTCTTCGGGTGAACGCTTCCAGTTCTCGGTCGAGAAGGCGTAGACCGAGAGGTGCTTGACGCCGGCTTGGATGGCCCCCGCGACGACGTCGAGCAGGGCCGCTTCGCCTGCCTTATGCCCCTCGATGCGAGTGAGGCCGCGGCGGTTGGCCCAGCGGCCGTTGCCGTCCATGACGATGGCGACGTGCGCGGGCGCCGCGCCCTTCGGCAGCTCGGGCGGATACAGACCCGTCCAGTCGATCGGCCGATAGGCAACCGCGTCACGGTGTGTGAAGGGCTTCGGGCTCACTGGGTGGTCGTCTCCCTGGATACGTGCGGCAACGAGCGGAGGCCACGCTCGAGGTGCCACTGGGTGTAGGCGGCGATGATACCGCTCGCCTGGCCCCGGTCACGGTCGCTCGAGGCCTTCGCGAACGCCCAGTCCCCGGCGAGCAGCGCGCCGAGCAGCGCAACGGTCGAGGGTGCGATGCGGGGCGTGCCGGGCGGCGCGCACTCGTCGCAGACGACGCCGCCGAGTTGCACGACGACCGCCGTGTGCTCACCGACACGGCCGCAGCGCGCGCAGTCCTGGAAGCTCGGGGCCCAGCCCGCAAGGGCGAGCGCGCGCAGCAGGTAGGAATCGAGGGTGAGGCTCGCGCCGTGTTCGCTCTTCGACAACGAGCGCAGGGCGCCGACGAGCAGCAGGTACTGCTGGAGCGAGCCTTCAGCTTCGGTGAGCTTGTCGGCGGCCTCGACCATGGCGTTGGCTGCGGTGTAGGCCGAGTAGTCCTGGGTGATGAGAGCGCCGTACGCGCCGAGGGACTCGGCTTGAGTGACGACGTCGAGGCTGCGGCCCTCGTACAACTGCAGGTCGGCGACCATGAACGGCTCGAGCCGGGAACCGAACTTCGAACCCGTGCGCCGCACACCCTTCGCGACCGCGCGCACCTTGCCGTGCTGCCGCGTCAACAGCGTGATGATGCGGTCGGCCTCGCCCAGCTTGTGGGTGCGGAGCACGACGGCTTCATCTCGATACACGGGCACCCTTCATTCTCCCACTCCAGACGGGCGAAGCGGCCGAAGCGGATGCCGCGGCGCGGTTGTCTCCCAGCGCTTCCGGCACATGGTTCACTGGTGCCGTGAACCACGCACTCTTCACGATCCCCCTCTGGCTCGACCTCGCAGCCGTGGCCATCGGCGCGATCCAGGGTGCGATGTTCGCCGCCCGGCTGACCGAACGTCGCATCGACCTGCTCGGCGTCGCGCTCATCGGCGTCATCGTCGGCCTCGGCGGCGGTCTCATGCGCGATCTGCTGCTGAATCAACTGCCGGCCGCGATCTCGAGCAACTGGTACCTGCCGATCGCGACCGCGGCAGCCCTGCTCGGCATGGCGCTGTTGCGCGTCTTCACGAAACTCAACGGTCTCATCATCGCCCTCGACGCGGTGACGATCGGACTCTTCGGCGCGATCGGCACCTCGAAGGCGCTCGCCTACGGAGTGCCGGTAGTGCCGGCGGTCTTCATCGGAGTGCTCTCGGCCGTGGGCGGTTCGATCCTGCGCGACGTCGCGCTCAACCTGCCCATCGCGCTCATGCACGTCGGATCGCTCTACGCCATCGCTGCAACGACCGGCACGGTGCTGCTCGTCGCGCTCGTCGCGCTCGGCGTGAACGTAATCATCGCGGCGACGGTGTGCGTCGTCGTGACCACGCTCACCCGTCTGGGCTCGGTGCGCTTCGGTTGGAGCCTGCCCGAACAGCGTGCCCTCGGCACCTGGAAGGTCTGGCGAAGGGCCTGACGACCCTGCAACTCGATGGAACGGTTCCGAGCGGATGCCGCGCGCACAACGTGCACGCGGCATCCGGAGACGTCAGACGCCGACGACCTCGCGCTCGGGTTCGACGGCGACCGCGTTGCGGAGTGCGCGGTTGACCGCGGAGACGACCGCCTTCAGCGACGCCGTCGAAATGTCGGCGTCGATGCCGACGCCCCACAGCACCCGGCCGTCGACCTCGAGCTCGACGTACGCGGCAGCGAGTGAATTTCCGCTCGCCGCGAGGGTGTGCTCGACGTAGTCGCGCAGTGCCACCTCGACGCCCTCTGCGCCGAGTACGGCGAGGAACGCGGAGATGGGACCGTTGCCGCTTGCGTCGGCCTCGACGCGCTCTTCGCCGTCGCGGAGCCCGACGCGCACATTGACGACCCCGTCGAGCGCACTCTCGGTGCGCAGCGACAGCAGTTCGAAGCGACCCCACTTCTCGTCGGGGCGCTCCTGCGACGCCGGCAGGTACTCGTCGTTGAAGACGCGCCAGATCTCATCGCTCGAGACCTCACCGCCCTCGGCATCGGTCTTGGCCTGCACGACGCCCGAGAACTCGATCTGCAGGCGGCGCGGCAAGTCGAGCGCGTGATCGGTCTTCAGGAGATACGCGACCCCTCCCTTGCCCGACTGCGAGTTCACGCGGATGACCGCCTCATAGCTGCGGCCGAGGTCGCGCGGGTCGACGGGCAAGTACGGCACCGCCCACTCGAGTTCACCGAGTGCGACACCGCGGCGCTCCGCCTCGGCATCCATGGCCTCGAAGCCTTTCTTGATGGCGTCCTGATGCGAACCCGAGAACGCCGTGTAGACGAGATCGCCGGCCCACGGGTGTCGCTCGGGCACCGGCAGCTGGTTGCAGTACTCGACGGTGCGCTTGACCTCGTCGATGTCGGAGAACTCGATCTGCGGGTCGATGCCCTGCGTGAACAGGTTGATGCCGAGGGCGACGAGGTCGACGTTGCCGGTGCGCTCGCCGTTGCCGAACAGGCAGCCCTCGATGCGGTCGGCACCGGCGAGGTAGCCGAGCTCGGCGGCGGCCACCGCCGTGCCGCGGTCGTTGTGGGGATGCAGCGAGAGGATCACATTCTCGCGGTGGGCGAGGTGCCGCGACATCCACTCGATCGAGTCGGCGTAGACGTTCGGCGTGGCCATCTCGACCGTCGCCGGCAGGTTGATGATGACCTTGCGCTCGGGCGTCGGCTCGAAGATCTCGATGACCTGGTTGCACACGTCGACCGCGAACTCGAGCTCGGTGCCCGTGTAGCTCTCGGGCGAGTACTCGTAGTAGACCGTCGTGCCGGGGACGGTCGATTCCATCTCACGGCACTTGCGCGCGCCGTGCAGCGCGATGTCGATGATGCCCTGCTGGTCGGTGCGGAAGACGACTTCGCGCTGCAGGATGCTCGTCGAGTTGTAGAGGTGCACGATGGCCTGCTTGGCCCCGGCGATCGACTCGTACGTCCGCTCGATGAGGTGGTCGCGGGCCTGAGTCAGCACCTGGATCGTGACGTCATCGGGGATCGCGCCGTCTTCGATGAGGCTGCGCACGAAGTCGAAGTCCGTCTGGCTCGCCGACGGGAACCCGACCTCGATCTCCTTGTAGCCCATCTTGACGAGGAGGTCGAACATGATGCGCTTGCGCTCGGGGCTCATCGGGTCGATGAGGGCCTGGTTGCCGTCACGGAGGTCGACCGCGCACCAACGCGGCGCCCGCTCGATGCGCTTGGACGGCCACGTGCGATCGGGCAGTTCGACGCGGATCTGCTCGTGGAACGGACGGTAGCGATGCACGGGCATCGACGACGGCTTCTGGGTGTTCTGCATGAGTGCTCTTCTCGCTTACGGATGGGTTTCAGCCGACGACGAACTCCGCAGCGAGGGAGGCCTGAGAACTAGGACTCGCTGCGGCAGCTAAGGAGAAGCAGGCCGTGAAGCACCTCCCAAGGCTAACACCGCACCTGTCCGGGCGCGCAATATGACGGAACGAGCGGATGCCTCGAGAGGCATCCGCTCGTTCCGTTCCCCTTCTTCACCTCGCGTCGTGAGTCCCTAGTCGGCCGCGAGGGCGACGACCGGTGAGACGCGCATCGCGCGCCGTGCGGGCGCGATCGATGCGACGATCGTCAACACGCCGGCCGCGGCGATGAGCACGCCGAACATCGCCCACGGAATGCCGGGCAGCACGATGCCGGGGCTGCCGTTCACGTTGCCGAGCAACGCCTGCGCCCCCGCCCAGCCGTAGACGAAGCCGAGCACGAGCCCCGTCAGGGTCGCCGCGATCGTGAGTGCCGCGCTCTCAGCGACGATCATCGCCCGCAGCTGCCGGCGATCGAAGCCGAGCGCCCGCAGCAGTCCCAGCTCGCGAGTGCGCTGCAACACGCTGAGCGAGAGCGTGTTGACCATGCCGATCGCGGCGATGAGCGCGCTGAAGCCGATCAGCACGGCGAAGACCGTCACCGTGACGTTCATCATCTCGTCGATGCCCTGATACAACTCGGGCTGGGCCCGCTGCGCCGCCGCGATGATGTCGCGATAGGACTGCATCGTGACGCTGAAGGTCGTCACGAGCGTCACGCCGATCACCAGGCCGATCGTCATGCGTGAGCTGCGCTCGGGGTGGCGCACCGCGTTCTCTGCTGCGAGCCGGGCGGCCGGCGAACTCCCGAGCATCCGGCCGACGAGGCGAAGCACCGGCGGCATCACGATGTGCGCACCGAGCACGATGCCCGTGAACGAGACCACGCCGCCGACCACTCCGATGAAGACCCCGAACGGGCTGACCAACCCCACGACGACCCCGAGCGCGACCAGCACGAGCCCCACCACGACGAGCACGAGTGCGATCACATTGCGCGCGCGCTGCGCGGTGACCTCGCTGCGGTCGTGCTCGTTCGAATTGCCGATCGCCTCGACGGGGCTCACGGCGAGCACCCGGCGCGATCCGACCCACGAGGCGAGCCACGTCGTCAACACGACGGCGATCGCAGGCAGGGCGACTTGGGGGTTCAGATAGTCGTAGTCGGTTGCAGGGAGCAGGTCGATCCGCACCGCGACCTCCTCGAGCGCGAACGCGAGGCCAGAACCGATGACGACACCGACGGCGGCTCCCACGACACCGATGAGGAACCCCTCTTTGGCGACCTGCGCACGCTGGGCCCTCGCGCTCGAGCCGATCAGGCGGAGCAACGCGATGAGGCGCGTGCGGCCGGCGACGACCGTCGAGACAGTGTTCGCGGTGACGATGGCGGAGACGTAGATCGAGATGACGATGAAGACGATCGCGACGATGGCGAGCATGAGTGCGACCGTCGCACTCGAGCCCATGACGTCGTCAGCGGCGACCGCAGCGCCGAGCAACCCGGTGACGTGCAGCAGGGCGACGCCGAAGCTGCCCGCGAGGGTTGCAACGATGAGCGTCGGCCATTGATCCCTGAATCTGGTGCGCATCAGGCCGCCGCCTCCATGGCCAGCATGAAGGTCGAGATCTCCTCGGCCGTCGAACGCCCTGAATCGCGGACGATCCGGCCGTCGGCGAGGAAGAGGATGCGGTCGGCGTGGCTCGCCGCGATCGGGTCGTGCGTCACCATGGCGATCGACTGGCCGTATCGGGCGCTCGCAGCGGCGAGCAGCCCGAGCACCTCGCGACCGGTGCGTGAATCGAGATTGCCGGTCGGCTCGTCGGCGAAGACGAGATCGGGCCGCGTGGCGAGGGCCCGCGCGATCGCGACCCGCTGCTGCTGGCCGCCCGAGAGTTCGTGCGGGCGATGCCCGATGCGGGAACGCAGGCCGAGCGTGTCGAAGAGCTCGTCGATCCAGCCCTGCTCCTCGTGCGTGGGCCGGCGCCCGTCGAGATCGAACGGCAGCATGACGTTGCCCCGCACGTCGAGCGTCGGCACGAGGTTGAACGATTGGAAGATGAAACCGATGCGGCGTCGCCGGAGCACGGTCAATGCCGAGTCGGAGAGCTCGGTGATGTCGGTGTCGCCGAGCCACACCCGCCCGGCACTCGGCGAGTCGAGCCCGGCCATGATGTGCATGAGCGTCGATTTGCCGGACCCTGACGGGCCCATGATGGCGGTGAACTCACCGCGGCGGAGGCCGAGGGAGACATCGTCGAGGGCGGTGACGGCTCCCGAGCCGCCTCCGTAGCGCTTGCCGAGTTCGGCGACGCGGGCGATCAGGCCGAGGTCAGAGGGTTGGATCTGCATGTCATCGACGCTACGGAAGGCGCAGGTGTCGGGGCATCCGGCGAATGGATGGTTCGCCGTCATCCCTGCGGATGACCCTTTCTCAGGAACACCCTTGGCGAATACGACCTTTCTCAGGAGAATCCGCACCCGAACGCGCGAAATCGGCGAATATCTCCTGAGAAACGTGGTCAGGGGATGGTCGGCAGATCGTGCTCGTAGGCGAAGACTACGAGCTGCACGCGATCGCGCAGGCTGAGCTTGGCGAGGATGCGACTGACATGCGTCTTCACCGTCGCCTCCGAGAGGAACTCGGATGCCGCGATCTCGCCGTTGCTGAGCCCGCGGGCCGCGAGACCGAAGATCTCGCGTTCACGCGGGGTGAGGTCCGTCCATGCGGCTGGCGCCGGCCGTCGGCCACTGCCCCGCCCGACATGGGCGAACAGCGCGCGGGTCGCTGCGGCAGCGATCACCTGGTTGCCCTGATGCACCGTGCGCACCGCCGCGAGCAAGAACTCGGGATCGGCGTCCTTCAGCACGAACCCGCTCGCCCCGGCGCGGATCGCACGAGCCGCATTCTCGTCGAGATCGAAGGTCGTGAGCACGAGGATCCTCGGCGCAGCGATGCCGTCACGTTCGGCCGTCGCAAGAATCTGCTCGGTCGCGGCGATGCCATCCTGCACCGGCATGCGCACGTCCATGAGCACGACATCGGGTCGCTCGCGCGCTGCGAGTACGACGGCTGCTGCACCGTCGCCCGCTTCGCCGACGACCTCGAGGTCGGGTTGCGACTCGATGAGCATGCGCACTCCGGCACGGAACAGCGACTGGTCGTCGACCAGTGCGACTCGGATGCCGCTCATGCCGGCCTGCCCGCCTGCGCCGGGATCCGCGCAATGAGCCGGAACATCCCGTCGCTGCCGGCCTCCGCCCGCAATGTGCCGCCCGTGAGCTGGGCGCGCTCCCGCATGCCGGGGATACCGTGCCGGAATGCGTGCGACTCGGGTGCTGCGGCATCCGCTCGCCTGGCGTTCACGAGTGTGATCGCGACACCGTCGGCGTCCCAGCCCAGCTCGAGATGCACCGGGGCGCTCACGTCGCCATGTCGCAGAGCGTTGGTCAAACCCTCCTGCGCGATGCGGTAGACCGCGATCTGGTGGCCGGTGCCGAGCTGCAGCCGTGCACCGGTCTCGGCGAAGCGGACGTCGAGTCCGGCTGCGCGTACCTGCTCGAGCAATCCCTCGAGGTCGTCGAGCACCGGTTGCGGCGCCCCCGCCTCATCATGACGGAGCTCTGCGAGAAGCAGACGCACGTCACCGAGAGCGCCGCGGGCGACGCCGGCGATCGTACCGAGGGCATCGATGGCCGTCTCAGGGCGTGATGGAGCGGCGAAACGCGCGCCGTCGGCCTGAGCGATCACGACCGCGAGTGAATGCGCGACGACATCGTGCATGTCGCGGGCGATGCGGTTGCGCTCCTGCTCGACGACGTAGCGGTACTCGACCAGCTCTCGTTCGCGGTTCGCGGCGTCCTCACGCCGGCGCACTTCACGCGTGTCGCGCACCGACCGCACAAGCAGGCCCGCCGTCCACGACAGCACGAACACGGCGATCGATGCGATGAAGAGCACGGCGGTCAAGATCAGCGTGCTGATCGTGCTCTGCGGACCGAGGAAGCCGGCGTTGTCGATGAGCGGTTTGATGAGCGCGAGATACCCGGTCGCGAACAGGGCGCCGACGCCCGCCGATACCAGACCCAGCCACTTCACGACTCGACCACCGTGTGCGGCACTCGAATAGAGCACTCCGAAGACGGCGACGTCGTACAGTTGCAGGTCGCGCAGCATCAGCATCTGCGCCAGCGCGGCCGCCCATGCCAGGCCGAGCGACCATCCGGGCGCAAACCGCCGCACCGCGAGTGCCGCGGCGAACACGATGAGCACCGCGATGTCGGACGCACCGCCGAGCAACGCGAACGGAAGGCACGCGAGCGCGAACACGCCGGCGAGCACGATGTCGGTCGTGAGTTTCGCGCGGCTGATCGGTGTGGGCACCGATCCACCGTACGCGCTCACCGGTGGCACAGCTTCAGCCGGCGCCCGGAATCATCCTCGAGAGGTATGCGGGCCGAAGCACCAGACCGCGTCAGAAGCCGAGGCGGCCGAGCTGCTTCGGGTCGCGCTGCCACTCCTTTGCAACCTTCACGTGCAGCGCGAGGTGCACCTTGCGGCCGAGTAGGCCCTCGATCTGCGCCCGAGCGGTCGTGCCGACCTCGCGCAGGCGCGACCCTCCCTTGCCGATGATGATGCCCTTCTGGCTGTCGCGCTCGACGTAGAGATTCGCGTAGATCTCGAGCAGGTCTTTGTCTTCTCGCTCGACCATGTCGTCGACGGTGACCGCGATCGAGTGCGGCAGCTCGTCGGAGACGCCCTCGAGCGCGGCCTCGCGAATGAACTCGGCGATGCGCTCGGCCGGGTCTTCGTCGGTCAGGGTCTCTGCCGGGTACAGCGGCTGCTCAGACTCGGGAAGGAGCGCCAGCAGTTCGGCGACGAGCACATCGAGCTGCTCACCGCGCGGGGCCGACACGGGAATGATCGCCGCCCACTCGCGGAGCTCCGACACCGCGAGCAAGTGCTCGGCGATCTGCTTCTTCGACGCGGCATCCGTCTTGGTGACGATCGCGACCTTCTTGGCCCGCGGATAGTGCTCGAGCTGCTCGTTGATGAATCGATCTCCCGGGCCGATCGGCTCGTTCGCAGGCACGCAGAACGCGATCACGTCGACGTTGCCGAGCGTCGATTGCACGAGGGCGTTGAGTCGTTCGCCGAGCAGAGTGCGAGGCCGGTGCAGGCCGGGGGTGTCGACGAGGATCAACTGCCCGTCGGGGCGGTGCACGATGCCGCGAATGGCGCGCCGCGTCGTCTGCGGCTTCGAGCTCGTGATGGCGACCTTCTCACCCACGAGCGCGTTCGTGAGCGTCGACTTGCCGACGTTGGGTCGCCCGACGAACGAGACGAATCCGGCACGGTACTCAGCCACGGCTGTTCCTTCCATCGGGGCCGCTCGACTCGAACGCGCTCTGCACGTCGATGAGCGCCTGATCGCGTTCGACGAGGATCGTCGAGATGCGCTTGCGTCGGCCTTCCGTACGCTCCGCCTCGAGCACGAGGCCCGACACGGTGACGCGTTCACCCGACAGCGCGAGGCGGCCGAGCTCTTTCGCGAACAGGCCGCCCACTGAGTCGACGTCTTCGTCGTCGAGGTCGAGGCCGAAGAGCTCGCCGAGCTCGTCAACCGGCAATCGCGCATTCACGCGGAACCGCCCATCACCCAGCTCTTCGACTTGAGCGGCCTCGCGGTCGTACTCGTCGGAGATGTCGCCGACGAGTTCCTCGATCAGGTCTTCGAGCGTCACGAGTCCAGCGATGCCGCCGTACTCGTCGACGACCATCGCGAGGTGGTTCGACTCGAGCTGCATCTGACGCAGAAGCGCGTCGGCCTTCATCGATTCGGGAACGAACGCCGCCGGTCGCACGAGTTCGCCGACAGTGAGTCCCTCAGCGTCGAGCGGGCGCTCGAAACTGAGACGGGCCAGATCGCGCAGATAGAGGATGCCGGTGACGTCGTCTGCGTCACGCTCGATCACCGGAACGCGCGAGTAGCCGGCGTTCAGGAAGACGGCCATTGCGTGCGAGAGATGCGCCGACGACTCGATCGTGATCATGTCGGTACGCGGCACCATGACCTCGCGAACGACGGTGTCGTTGAACTCGAAGATCGAGTGGATGAGCTCACGGTCGCCCTCTTCGAGCACCTCGAGCTCGGTCGCCTCGTCGACCATGCTGAGCAGTTCCTCTTCGCTCGAGACCCCGCCGAACCGGGCCCGCCCAGGGGTGACCCGGTTCCCGAGCGAGACGAGGGCGCCGGCCAGCGGCCCGAGCAGCACACGCAGGAAGTGCACGAGCGTCGCGGTCAGTCGCAGCACCGTCTCTGCGTTGACTCGGCCCACGCTGCGCGGACTGGTGCCGACGAGCACGAACGACACAGCGGTCATGATGAGCGCCGAGTACAGCAGCACGAGCCACACATTGTCGAGGAACGACGCGAAGGCGAGGGTCACGAGCACCGCTGCGGTCGTCTCGGCGATGATGCGCAGGAAGTTGACCGTGTTGACGTGCGCGCCGGTGTCGACGGCGATCGCGAGGAGCGAGCGCCGGGAGCGGGATTCGAGCGCGAACTCGGTCACGTCGGCACGCGAGCTCGACGCTATGGCCGAATCGACGGCGGCCATGAGCCCGCCGAATGCGACGAGCACGAAGGCCGCGCCGAGGAAGATCCACGGCTGCATGTCAGCGGCGCCGCTCCTGCATTGAGAACCCGACGAGGATGTCGCGCTGGACGCCGAACATCTCCTTCTCTTCTGCCGGATCGGCGTGGTCGAAGCCGAGCAGGTGAAGGATTCCATGGGCCGTCAGCAGCATCAGTTCGTCGATGAGCGGATGCCCCGCTGCGCGTGCCTGCGCCTCGGCCACCTGCGGGCACAGCACGACGTCACCGAGCAGCCCGGGCGGAGTGGGCGACTCCTCGGTGCCCGGCCGCAGCTCGTCCATCGGAAAGCTCAGCACATCGGTGGGGCCGGGTTCGTCCATCCACTGCACGTGCAGTTGCTCCATGGCGCCCTCGTCGACGAGCACGATCGCGAGCTCCGCGTCGGAATGCACGTGCATGGCGTCGAGCGCATAGACGGCCAGCCGCTGGATGGCGGCCTCGTCGACCTCGATCGCCGATTCGTTGTTGATCTCGATGCTCACGCCGTGAACCTCTCCTTCTTGCTCACTTGGCCTGTCCATCTCGTTTGCCGAGCCGTGGCTGGTGGTCGCGCGGACCCTGGTGTCCGCGCCGTTCGGCACGGTTCGCGAACTCTCGTGCCTGGTCTCGTTCGAATCGCTGCGCCTGCTGGCGCTGGTCGTACTCGGTGTACGCGTCGACGATGCGGCCGACGAGGGTGTGCCGAACGACGTCGTCGCTCGTGAGGTGCACGAACTCGACGTCGTCGACGTGGTCGAGGATTCGGGTGACGAGCCGGAGTCCGCTCGCGCCACCCGGGAGGTCGATCTGGGTGATGTCGCCGGTGACGACCATCTGCGATCCGAATCCGAGGCGGGTGAGGAACATCTTCATCTGTTCTGGCGTGGTGTTCTGCGCCTCGTCGAGCACGACGAACGAGTCGTTCAATGTGCGTCCGCGCATGTAGGCCAGCGGTGCGACCTCGATCGTGCCGGACGCGAGCAGCTTCGGCAGGAGCTCTGGGTCCATCATCTCGTTGAGCGCGTCGTAGAGCGGGCGCAGGTACGGATCGATCTTGTCCGTCAACGTACCGGGGAGGAACCCGAGCCGCTCCCCCGCCTCGACGGCCGGTCTCGTCAAGATGATGCGACTGACCTCTTTGCGCTGCAACGCCTGCACGGCCTTGGCCATCGCGAGGTACGTCTTGCCGGTGCCTGCCGGGCCGATGCCGAAGACGATGGTGTGCTCGTCGATCGCGTCGACGTAGCGCCGCTGCCCCGCGGTTTTGGGCCGGATGGTCTTGCCGCGGCTCGAGACGATCACCTGCCCGAGCAGTTCGGACGGCTTGGCGTTGGGATCGGCGTCGAGCATGCGGGCCGAGCTCCTCACTTCGGTGGGGGTGGGGTCTTGCCCGTTCTTCACGAGCTCCAGCAGTTCTTCGATGAGGCGGCGCACGCGCACGCGATCGTCGACGTCGCCGCGGATCGCGATCTCGTTGCCGCGCACGTGCACGGCCACGCCGGGATATTCGCGCTGGATGGTCGTGAGCAGGCGGTCCTGCGGACCGAGCAGCCGCACCATGGCGATGCCGTCGATGCTGAGCCGTTCCTCGTCGGCCTCGGCGGGCTGCGAGGCGTCTCCGGCGCCGATGGGGTCACTCACCGGCAAGCGTGGCCTCCTCGAGACCGCCGTCACGGCTGTCCGCGAGCACGTGCGCGTGCACGTGGAAGATGGTCTGACCGGCGGCGGCACCGGTGTTGAAGACGAGACGGAACTGGCCGTCGGCGAGTTCGTCGGCGACGCCGTGCGCGACCTCGACGAGTTCGGCGAGGAGCCCCGGGTCGCCGGCCGCGAGCTCGACGACATCGCGGTACTCCCCCGACTTCGGGGTCACCACGACGTGCACCGGCGCCTTGGGCGCGATGTCGTGGAAGGCGATGATGCGGTCGGTCTCCGCAACCAGTCGCGCGGGGATCTCACGAGCGGCGATTCGCTCGAAGAGAGTCGGTTCTGCGCGGGACGAGGTCATTCCACCATCGTAGCGACGGATGCCTCACCACCGCCCGAGTGCCGCGTTCAGCACAGCGATCGCGGCCGGCCCGGCCGTCGAGGTACGAAGCACGGATGCCCCGAGCCGCACGGGTTCGCCACCGGCAGCGGTGAGGCGCTCCAACTCGGCCGGGGCGATGCCGCCCTCGGGACCGACCACGAGCGCAAAATCACGCCCATCGGGCCGGATGTCGGTCAGCATCGCCGTCGCCGTCGGCTCGAGCAGCAGCATCCGTTGCCCGCCGAGTCGCTCGGCGAGCTGAGCGGTCGTCGCGACCGGCGAGACCACAGGCAACCAGGCGCGGATCGATTGCTTGACGGCCTCGCGCACGATCGAAGCCCATCGCAGGCGACCCTTCTCGGCTTTCGGGCCCTCCCACCGGGAGACGGAGCGGCTCGCTGCCCATGGCACGATCGCGTCGACGCCGAGCTCGGTCGCCGCCTGCACCGCGAGTTCGTCGCGGTCACCCTTCGCCAGAGCCTGCACGAGGGTGATGCGCGGTGCCGGCGGCCGTTCGGCGATGACCTCGTCGACGGTGAGCTCGAGTTCACGCGCACCCGTCGAGGCCACGATCCCGTGAACGAGCGTGCCGTGGCCGTCGCCGATCGCGATGCGCTCGCCCGTTCGCACCCTTGAGACGGTCACGGCGTGCCGCGCCTCGTCTCCGGAGAGCGCGACGGTGCCGCCGGATACGACGGTCGCGAGGTCGAGCGATTCGCCGAGGTAGAGGTGACTCACCGGGGCATCCGCCTAACCGAGGAACCGGTCACGCAGCCGGGCGAAGATGCCCTGCTGGAAGTGGCTGAGTTCAGGCTCGGGCGCCTTCTTCGAGGCTGCGAACTGCTGCATGAGCTCGCGTTCCTTCGAGGAGAGCCTCGTGGGGGTGACGATCTGCACGCCGACCTTCAGGTCGCCGCGGCCTGCACCGCGCAGCCGCGTGACGCCTCGGTCTTTCACGGTGAGGATCTCGCCACTCTGGAGCCCTGCCTTCAGCTCGAGCTCGACGTCGCCGTCGAGCGCGGGGATGTTGGCCGTCGTGCCGAGGACCGCGTCGGTCATCGCGACCTCGAGTGTGCACAGCAGGTCATCGCCGTTGCGGCTGAACACCTCATGGTTCTTGACCTTGATCTCGAGATACAGGTCGCCGTTCGGACCGCCGGCGGGGCCGGCCTCGCCGGAGCCCGGCATCTGGAGGCGCACGCCGGTGTCGACACCGGCGGGGACATCGACCGGCACCGTTCGACGCGCACGCACGCGGCCCTGCCCCTGGCAGGTCACGCACGGCGTCGCGATGATCGTGCCGTAGCCGCGGCAGGTGCCGCAGGGGCTCGAGGTCATGACGTTGCCGAGCAACGAACGCACCGAGCGCTGGATCGATCCGGTGCCATGGCAGATGTCGCAGGTGACGGGCGAGGTGCCCGGCTGGCAGCACGAGCCGTGGCACGTCTCGCACGTGACCGCCGTGTCGACCTCGATGTCGCGGTGCGTGCCGAAGATCACCTCTTCGAGGCCCACCTCGACCCTGATGAGCGCGTCTTGACCGCGCTCCCGCCTCGATCTCGGGCCGCGGCTCTGTTGGCCGGCCCCGAAGAACGTCTCGAAGATGTCGCCGAAGCCGCCGAAGTTCTGACCGCCGCCGAAGCCGCCCTGACCTCCGTGGTCGTACTGCTCGCGCTCCCGGGCATCGGAGAGCACGTCGTACGCGTGCGTGACCTCTTTGAATCGCTCGGATGCCTCGGCGCCCGGGTTGACGTCGGGGTGGAGCTCCCGGGCGAGACGACGGTACGCCTTCTTGATCTCGTCGGGTGTGGCGTCGCGCGAGACGCCGAGGACCTCGTAATGGTCGGCCACGGAGGGCATGTCCTTTCGATTGCCGGATGCCGGTCGGGTGCGACGGGCGGCGGGTTCAGCTCTCGCCGAGCGTGCGGGAGAGGTAGCGTGCGACGGCGCGAACGGCCGCCATGCTGGTGGAGTAGTCCATGCGGGTGGGCCCGACGATGCCGAGTCGCGAGATATCGCGCCCGGGAATCGCGAAGGCGCTCGAGACGACCGAGGTCTCGCCGAGTCCGAACGACGCATTCTCGCGCCCGATGCGCACGGTCACCGCATGCTCATCGGTCGCCATCTCGCCGAAGAGCTTCAGCAGGGTGACCTGCTCCTCGATCGCCTCGATGACGCCGAGGATCGATCCGGCGAAATCCTGCTCGGTGCGTACGAGGTTCGCTGCCCCGGCCACGACGAGGCGCTCGGTGCGCTGCGCGCGCGCCTGCTCGGCGAGCGTCGTCGCGAGCGTGTGCAGCACAGCGGCGTGCCGCTGGTCGGCGCTGTCGATCTCGCCCGAGAGCGCCTCAGCGGCATCCGCCATCGCCCGGCCCCCTGCGATCTTGTTCAGCCGCGCCCGCAGCGCATCGAGTGTGCGCTCGTCGACCGGCTCCTCGAGTTCGGCGAGGCGCTGCTCGACCTGGCCCGAGTCGGTGATGAGGATGCAGAGCACCCGATCGGGTGCGAGGGAGACGAGTTCGACGTGACGCACGCGGTCACTGCCGAAGCTCGGGTATTGCACGACCGCGAGTTGTTTGGTGAGCTGGGCGATGAGGCGCACGGTGCGGGCCAGCAGTTCGTCGAGGTCGCTGGACTCGCCGAGGAACGTCTCGATCGCCTGACGCTGGGCAGAGGTCAGCGGGCGCACGTCGGTGAGCTGGTCGACGAAGACCCGGTAGCCCTTATCGGTCGGGATGCGACCCGAAGACGTGTGCGGAGCTGCGATCAGCTCTTCTTCTTCGAGGAGGGCCATGTCGTTGCGGATCGTCGCTGCAGACACCCCGAAGGCATGCCGCTCGACGATCGTCTTCGACCCGACGGGCTCGCGTGATGCGACGTAGTCCTGAACGATCACGCGCAGCACTGCGAGGCTGCGTTCGGAGACCATGACCCTCGCTTCCGTCTGACGCTGAGCACTCATTCTGAGACTTAGCACTCGTTCTGAGTGAGTGCCAATCATATCGCGACATCCTGCGACGAGGCCGTTGCCAGCAGCGGGGCGACGGCGCTAGCTTATGGGTATCCCGCGAGTCACCCTTGGATGCGATCTTCCCATCGCGCGAGACGCGGTTCACCCGAGAACCCCGAAAGGCACCCGCCATGACCGATCCGAACTCACCTGCACCCGATCAGAACGTTCCGCCCGCCCAACCCGTCGCCGCTGCACCGCTCGCACCCGATCAAGACGTGCAGTGGGGTTCGTTCGCGCACCTCGGCGGCATCCTCGGATTCCTGCCGGCCCTCATCATCTGGCTCGTCTTCAAAGACCGGGGCTCCTTCACGAACACCGAGGCGAAAGAGGCGCTGAACTTCCAGATCACGATCCTCATCGCCTACGTGGTCGGCTGGATCCTGACGTTCATCCTCATCGGCGTCCTCGTCGTGTGGCTGGCATGGATCGTGAGCGTCGTCTTCTCGATCATCGCGTTCCTCAAGACGAAAGACGGCCAGCACTACCGCTACCCGTTCGCGATCCGCCTCATCAAGTAGTCGCCGGGCCGAGCGCGCCGGGCGAATTCCGCACCCGGCGCGCGCCACTGTGCCAGCATGGGGTGGTTGAAAGCTCGCCCGTCGTGCGACGAGGCCGAATCGCGCCTTCGGGCGACCCGATCAAGGAGACAACATGTCTGACGCAACCCCGCCTCCCCCTCCGCCGCCACCGCCGGCGAACCCCTACCAGCAAGGCGCGCAGCTCAGCCCGTCCGACGAGAAGCTCTGGGCGACGCTGATCCACATCGGCGGCATCTTCTTCAGCTTCGTTCCCGCCCTGATCGGCTACCTCGTGCTGAAAGACCGCGGGCCGTTCGTGCGCGCGCACACCGCGACGGCGCTGAACTTCCAGATCACCATGGCGATCGCCTACGTGGTCAGCTACATCCTCTGGCTGGTCTTCATCGGCTGGCTGATCACGATCGCGATCGGCATAGTCGTGATCATCTTCTCGATCATCGCCGCAGTGAAGGCGAACCAGGGCCAGCCCTACACCTACCCGCTCGCGATCAAGTTCGTGAGCTGAGCTCCGACGACTCGTCGAGCAGGCGCCTGACCACGGCATCAGCGAGCAGCCGCCCTCTTCTGGTGAGTACCAACTCACCGGAGAGGGCGGTTTTCGCGTCCACGAGGCCATCGGCGATGAGACCCGCCACGGCGTGACGCCCACCCGCGTGCAGCGATGCGATGACGATTCCCTCGCGGATCCTCGTCAGGAGCATCACACGTTCGGTCTCGCGGGTCGGCGCATCGAGCACCTCCCTGCCCACCGCCGGTGACACGCCCGCGGTCACCCGATCGGCATAGGCCGAGGGATGCTTCGCGTTCCACCAGCGCACCCCGCCCACGTGACTGTGCGCGCCGGGACCCACGCCCCACCAGTCGTCGCCGCGCCAGTACCCGAGGTTGTGACGAGAGCGATGCGAGGAATCCGTCGCCCAGTTGCTGACCTCGTACCATTCGTAGCCCGCTGCGGCGAGCCGCTCGTCGGCGAGCTCGTACATGTCCGCCTCGAGGTCGTCTGACGGAGCCGCGAGTTCGCCGCGACGGATCTGCCGGGCGAGCTTCGTGCCGTCTTCGACGATGAGGGCGTAGGCGCTCAAATGATCGGGTCGCTGCGCGATCGCCTGGTCGAGGCTCCGCTCCCAGTCGTACATCGACTCCCCCGGCGTGCCGTAGATGAGGTCGAGGCTGACATCGAGGCCCGCGTCGCGTGCCCAGCCGACGACGAGCGGCACCCGCGCCGGGTCGTGCGTGCGGTCGAGCGCGGCGAGCACGTGCGGCACCGCCGACTGCATGCCGAAGGAAACACGCGTGAACCCGCCCTCGGCGAGTCGCACGAGATCTTCGGGCCCGACGGAGTCGGGGTTCGCCTCGGTCGTGACCTCGGCGCCCGGAACGAGGCCGAACTCCTGGCGCACGGCGTCGAGCATCCGCACGAGGTCGGCCGCGGGCAACAGGGTCGGCGTGCCGCCGCCGAAGAAGACGGTCGACGCGAGGCGTTCAGGCAGGTCGGATGCCGCGAGCATCTGCCGCGACATCCGCACCTCGGCGATCGCATGGTCGGCGTAATCTACCTGCCTCGCACCGCGAAGCTCATCGGAGGTGTACGTGTTGAAGTCGCAGTAGCCGCAGCGCACCCGGCAGAACGGCACATGGATGTACACGCCGAACGCACGTTGGCCAGCGCCGACGGCGGCCGATGCCGGCAGGAGCCCGTCGGCCGGTGCTGGATCGCCGAGAGGCAGCGCAGATGCCACGCCTACGCGCCGCCCGCAGGGTGCAACGCCCGGAGTTCGAGCTTCGTGAGTTCGCGCCGGCGCTTGCGCTGCATCGGGGCCGAAACGGCCGAGGTCGCAAGGATCGATCGGATCGTGAGCCACACCGTGTCGTCGTCGCGGCGCTCGAGGATGAAGGACTCCTCACCGCTCTCGGGACCGTCACCCGTCGTGCCGTAGGCGAACCCGATGCGGTCGGGCTCGTCGATGACGTAGACGACGAGCACAGGGGTCTTCGCGGCACCGAACCGGCGCTTGCGCTGCAGCACGGCGGTCATTCCCGCGGCGACGCAGGGCGTGCCGTCTGCCCCGAAGCGCTCCTCGCTGCGCGGGGCGGGCTGCTCGCCGAGCGGCGACCCCTCGACGTCGTAGACGATGCCGGGGTACTGCGCACCGGTGCCGGCCGAGACATCCGTCACCTCGAAACCTGCACCGCGCTGGATGCCCCAGCTCATGAGTGCTTCAGCAGCGCGCTCGAAGCGGTCGACACCCGACCCCAGACGTACCGCGTCTTCGGCAGGGCGATACCCGGCGGGCGGATACCGAAGCAGGTCGGGAGCGAGGGTCGCCCCGATCGCCCCGTAGGTGACCGACTGGTCCGTGAACGTGCTTCGGCGGGTCATCTGGCGGCCTCTCCTGTGGTGCGGCACCTGACGGGCGTGCGGGTCGGGCGCGGCGATCGGGCGGCAGACATCCGTCGATTCTACGGATGTCTCCTGTGACCGTTCTGGCTGCGGCTCGTGGTCATCGCGATCAGCGCTCGGCGACGAACGGAACGCTACTTCTTGTCTTTCTTCTCGACGTCGCCGCTGAGCGCTGCGATGAACGCCTCTTGGGGAACCTCGACGCGACCCACCATCTTCATGCGCTTCTTGCCCTCCTTCTGCTTCTCGAGGAGCTTGCGCTTGCGGCTGATGTCACCGCCGTAGCACTTGGCCAGCACGTCTTTGCGCATCGCACGGATCGACTCGCGCGCGATGATGCGAGCGCCGATGGCCGCCTGGATCGGCACCTCGAACTGCTGGCGCGGGATGAGTTCACGCAGGCGACCGGTCATGAGCACGCCGTAGGCGTACGCCTTGTCGCGGTGCACGATCGCGCTGAACGCGTCGACCTGCTCGCCTTGCAGCAGGATGTCGACCTTGACGAGATCGGCGGCCTGGTCGCCCGTCGGCTCGTAGTCGAGCGAGGCGTACCCTGCGGTCTTCGACTTCAGCTGGTCGAAGAAGTCGAAGACGATCTCGCCGAGCGGCATGTTGTAGCGGATTTCGACCCGGTCTTCGCCGAGGTACTCCATGCCGATGAGCGCACCTCGACGGGACTGGCAGAGCTCCATGATCGTGCCGACGTAGTCTTTCGGCGCGAGGATCGCGGCTCGCACCATCGGCTCGCGAACCTCGACGATCTTCGTGCCGGTCGGGAACTCGCTCGGGTTGGTGACCGTGACGGTCTTCTTGTCTTCCGTCGTGACCTCGTAGATCACCGAAGGCGCCGTGGCGATGAGGTCGAGCCCGAACTCGCGCTCGAGGCGCTCGGTGACGATCTCGAGGTGCAGCAGGCCGAGGAATCCGCAGCGGAACCCGAAGCCGAGCGCCACCGAGGTCTCGGGTTCGTAGACGAGCGCGGCATCGGAGAGCTTCAGCTTGTCGAGCGCCTCGCGGAGCTCGGGATAATCGCTGCCGTCGATCGGGTAGAGACCCGAGAAGACCATCGGCAGCGGCTCAGTGTAGCCCGGCAGCGCCTCGGCGGCCGGCTTCGCGGCGGTCGTGACAGTGTCGCCGACCTTCGACTGGCGCACGTCTTTCACACCGGTGATGAGATAGCCGACCTCGCCGATGCCGAGACCATTCGACGGGGTCGGTTCGGGGGCGCTCACGCCGATCTCGAGGATCTCGTGGGTCGCCCTCGTCGACATCATCTGGATGCGCTCGCGCGGCTTCAGGTGGCCGTCGATCATGCGCACATAGGTGATGACGCCACGGTAGCTGTCGTAGACGGAGTCGAAGATCATCGCGCGCGCCGGGGCATCCGCTCGGCCGACCGGCGCAGGGATGCGTTCGACGACGCGGTCGAGCAGTTCTTCGACACCGACACCGGTCTTGCCCGAGACCTTGAGCACGTCATCGGGCGAACCGCCGATGAGGTCGGCGAGCTCTTTCGCGTACTTCTCGGGATCGGCCGCCGGCAGGTCGATCTTGTTCAGCACCGGGATGATCTCGAGATCGTTCTCGAGCGCCAGGTAGAGGTTCGCGAGCGTCTGCGCTTCGATGCCCTGTGCAGCGTCGACGAGCAGGATCGCGCCCTCGCACGCAGCGAGTGAACGCGAGACCTCGTAGCTGAAGTCGACGTGGCCCGGGGTGTCGATCATGTTCAGGGCGTAGGAGACATCCGGTCCCTGAGCCTGTCGAAGGGCCCAAGGCATGCGCACAGCCTGGCTCTTGATCGTGATGCCGCGCTCGCGCTCGATGTCCATGCGGTCGAGGTACTGGGCACGCATGTCGCGATCGCTCACGACACCGGTGATTCCGAGCATGCGGTCGGCAAGGGTCGACTTGCCATGGTCGATATGCGCGATGATGCAGAAATTGCGGATCAGCGCGGGGTCGGTGGCGGCAGGCACCGGCGGGTTAGCAGCTCTCGGAGACATCCAGTCGATTCTCCCATGACTTCCGTTCAGACTTTCGACGGATGCCCCGCGCAAGGCCCCCGGGCTACGCTCGGAGCAAATGGCCGTGATCGAGATCCCTGACGCGCACGTGGCGCCCTCGGCGCTCCGTCCGGTCTTCACCGCGCTCCGGCTCGGCCTGCACGTGCTCGTTGTGGGACTCGCGCTCTTCGTCGTCGTGCGGGCATTGCTCGCCGATTCGCCCGATGAAGTCTCCGTCACGATCCTCGCGGTCGCGTTCCTCGCCTGGTACGGCGCCGGTATCGCGGCGGCCCACCGCCACCTGCCGACCTGGGCGCGAGTGGTCTGGCTGATCGGGCTTCTCATGCTCTGGGTCGGCATGTCGGCGCTGACGCCCGATGCGGCGTTCCTCGCCTTCCCGCTCTTCTTCCTCGAACTGCACGTGCTCGCGGCCCCGATCGCCGTGCCGCTCGTCGTGCTCACCTTCGGTCTCTCGGTCTGGGGCACCGCGACCCACCTCGGATTCAATGTCGGCTCGATCCTCGGCCCGCTCATCAGTGCCGGCGTCGCGATCGTCATCGGGCTCGGGTACCGCGCGATGGCGCAGGAGACACAGGAGCGCCAGGCGCTCATCCTCGATCTCATGACCACTCGCGAGGAGTTGGCGTCGGCGAGCCGGGAGGCCGGCACACTCGCCGAACGCGAGCGCCTCGCCAAGGAGATCCACGACACGGTGGCGCAGGGCCTGTCGAGCATCCAGATGCTGCTCCACGCGGCCGAGCGCGATGTCACCGACACCGCGACTCAAGAGAAGCTGCAGCTCGCACGCGAGACCGCTGCACTGAATCTCGGCGAGACCCGGCGATTCATCCGCGAGCTCGCGCCGCCCTCGCTCGATACGCAGACGCTGCCCGCCGCGCTCCGGCGACTCGTCGAGGCCACGACCGAGCAGTCGGTGCAGGCGGGAACACCGTTGCGGGTCGAGTTCGGCACCAGCGGCGATCCGATCCTCCTGCCGATGTCCACCGAGGCTGCACTCCTACGCATCGCGCAGGGTTCACTCGCCAACGTGCTCCAGCACTCGGATGCCGCCCACGCATCCGTCACCCTGAGCTACCTCGGCGACGAGATCGCGCTCGACGTGGTCGACGACGGCATCGGCTTCAATGCTTCGAACGCCGATGACCCCACTGCCGCGGCCTCGGCCGGCTTCGGCCTCCGCGCCATCCGGCAGCGCGCCGAGGCCCTCGGCGGGAGCATCGACATCGAATCGACACCCGGCGACGGCACCGCGGTCTCCGTTCGCATCCCGGTGGTGGCACCGTGATCCGGCTGCTGCTCAGCGACGATCATCCCGTTGTGCGTGCCGGTATCCGCGCGATGCTCGAGAGCGAGCCCGACCTCGAGGTGGTCGGCGAGGCGACGACGGCCGAAGACGCGGTACGGCTCGCTGCGGCATCCGAAGTCGACCTCGTGCTCATGGACCTGCAGTACCCCGGCGCCATGCAGGGCGCGGAGGCGACCCGTCGAATTCGTTCGCAACCGGGCTCGCCCCGCGTACTGGTGCTGACGAACTACGACACTGATGCCGACATCCTCGGCGCGATCGAGGCCGGCGCGAGCGGCTACCTGCTGAAGGATGCACCGCCTGCCGAACTCATCGCCGCGGTTCACGCGGCGGCGGTCGGCGATGCCGCACTCGCACCCGGGGTCTCCTCGCGCCTCGACGCGTCGCTCGCGAGCGGTGAGCGGCTCACGGTACGAGAGGCCGAGGTGCTCTCGCTCGTCGCGGAAGGGCGCACCAACCGCGAGATCGGCAGATCCCTCTTCTTGAGCGAGGCGACGGTGAAGTCGCATCTCGTGCACAGCTTCACAAAGCTCGGCGTCGGTTCGCGCACCGCTGCGGTGGCACGGGCCCGCGAAATCGGCGCGATCAGGGCGGGCTGACGGATGCCTCGCGCCCGCGTCGTGCTCGTGCACGGACTCCGCACCTCGTCGACGATGTGGCGAAGGCAGCTCGAGCTGCTCGCCGCGCACGACATCGAGGCGGTCGCCGTCGACCTGCCCGGACACGGGACGCGGCTCGGCGAACCCTTCTCGCTCGAAGCGGCACTGCGGAGCATCGACCTTGCGCTGAACCCGGTCGCCGCCGAAACTGCCATCCCGCGGCTTCTCGTGGGCCTGAGTCTCGGCGGCTACATCTCGATCGAGTACGCCGCGCACCATCCCGGCCGTCTCGACGGACTCGTGGCGGCGTCGTGCGGCACGCGCCCGCGGGGCGTCGCCCTCGACGGCTATCGCCGTCTCGCCGCCGCAATCGGCACGATGCCCGACCATGGGCGTCGCCTCAACGACGCGATGGCCCGACTCTTCCTCTCGCCGAGCGCCGCCGACGACGTGCTCGCGGGCGGCGTCGCGCTCGATGTGATGGCGCCAGTGCTCGAGGCGGTCGGCCGACTCGACCCCGAGGCCGCGCTCGCGGATGTCGACGCACCCGTCTGGTTCGTGAACGGACGCTTCGACCACTTCCGATTCGAAGAGCGCCGGATGCTCCGCGCCGCCCGCGACGGGCGGCTCGTGATCATTCCCGGTGCCACCCACCTCGTCAGCCTCATCCGGCCAGACGACTTCGCCGCGATCGTGCTCGGCGCGGTCGCCGAACTCGACCGACGTGCCGCCGGCGCCGAGCGACGCAGGGCGAGCCACGGATCGCACGAGACATCCGCCGCCCGACTCGCGCGCGAGCGCATTGGTGACTCCCGCTGAGAGCTGGTATCGTTGCCTGTTGGCTTCCGTGTGGGTCCCACCCCGCACGATTCGCCGGCGAGGCCCCTCTACCTTCGCTCGGCATATCCGGTACCCGCACAAGAACGAAAGACGAACTCCACGTGGCAAACATCAAGTCGCAGATCAAGCGCATCCGCACGAACCTCAAGGCGCAAGAGCGCAACAAGGCCGTCAAGAGCGAAGTGCGGAGCGCCGTTCGCGCAACGCGCGACGCCGTTGCTTCGGGCGACAAGGAGAAGGCGACGACCGCCCTCCGCGCCGCGACCCGCAAGCTCGACAAGGCGGCCAGCAAGGGCGTCATCCACAAGAACCAGGCCGCGAACAAGAAGTCGGCGATCGCGAAGCAGGTCGCCGCGCTCTGACGCGACACGTATTCCACGAAGGCCCCGGCACGGATGTGTCGGGGCCTTCGTCGTTCGTCGATATGTGCTCGGACGACACGGCTTGGGAGCGCACGCAGCCCAAGCCGCCGTCGTGAGCCGGTGGCCCCCACGACGCGACGCTACGAGCGGTCGCGACCCCGGGAGGCGATCACGCCGACCAATCGTTCGAGCGCGAAGACCGGGTCGCGCTCTGCGCCCTTCACTGCGGCGTCGGTGGACGCGAGCGCCTCGATCGCTCGACCGAGCCCCTCGTCGCTCCACCCGACCAGGTCGCGTCGTGCGCGATCGATCTGCCATGGCGCGAGGCTCAGCGAGCCCGCGAGCTGCGCGCCCCCACCACGAGTGCCCGAGACCTTCGCCATGGTGCGCACCTTCATCGCGAACGCGGCGACCATGGGCACCGGGTCGGCGCCACTGTCGAGCGCGTGCCGGAGGGCGATGAGCGCCTCACCGTGACGACCCGCGATGGCCGCGTCGGCTACCGCGAAGGCATTGGTCTCGACTCGCCCGCCGTAGTAGCGAGCCACGACCGCCTCGGTGATGTCGCCGGGTGCGTCGGCCAAGAGCTGCCGGCACGCTGCAGCGAGTTCGCGGAGGTCGTCGCTGAACGCGCCCACGAGTGCGCGCAGAGCACCCGGGGCGATCTTGCGGCCCGCTGCGCGGAACTCGGCGGCCGCGAAGTCTTGCTTCTCTGCGTCTTTCTTGAGCTCGGCGCAGACGATCTCGATGCCGCCCCCTCCGCCGGCACGCACAGCGTCGAGCAATTTCTTACCCCGCACACCGCTGCGGTGGCGCAGGACGAGCGTGGTCGACTCGGCTGTCTGCCCGAGGTAGTCGAGCGCATCGAGCAGGAAGTCGTCGCTCGCACGTTCGACTCCGCTCACCCGGATGAGACGGGGCTCGCCGAACAGCGAGGGGCTCGCGAGGGTTATGAGCTCACCACGGCGATACCCGTCGGCTTCGAGGTCGCTCACCTCGAGCTCGGGATCTTCACCACGCAGGAAGTCGCGCAGCATCGTGATCGACCGCTCGGCGAGCACGTCTTCTGCGCCCGAGACCAGCACGATCGGAGCGGGCCGGATCGCATGCCATGCGAGTTGCGGAATCGTCGTCTTCGTCTTGGCCGATGCCCCTGTGCGCGCTGCCACGGCACCTCCCGTTCTCTTCGTCGATTCTACGGGCCCGCACCGACAGCGCTTTCCCTCCGCTCGCTCCAGAGCAGGAAGCCGTCGCCCTCGGCAGTGAGCAACACGGTACCGGAGCGGTCAGTGCGCACCACGGCTGTGCCCTCGGCCTGCAAGAGGTCGAGCAGCCGCTCGGTCGGATGCCCGTATCCGTTGTCCGCGCCCACACCGATTACGCCGATCGTCGCGTCGAGCTCGTCGTAGAGGCGCTCGCTCTGGTCTACCGAGCCATGATGGGCGACCTTCACCAGGTCGACCCGGCCGATGCTCACAGAACGCAGCAGCCTGTCCTGTGCCTCTTCGCCGAGATCGCCGAGGAACAGGCCCCGGTAGCTCGGTGTCGTGAGATCGATCACCACACTCGCGTCGTTGCCGGGCATGGCGCGCGGTTTCGGCCAGAGCACCCGCCACCGTGCGTCGCCGAGTGTGCCGCCGAACCCCACGACGACCTCGACGGGCTCGGCACCTGCCTCGACCAATGGGCCGAGCGCCCGGTCTGATCGTTCGCCATCGAGCGGGCCGTGGATCACCGTGCCGACGAGGCCCGCCACCGCTGATGCTCCACCGACGTGATCGGCGTCCCAGTGCGTCAACACGAGCAGATCGATGCTCGTGACGCCGAGCACCGACACGCAGCGAGCGAGCGCTGCAGGATCGGGCCCGGTGTCGATGAGTGCCGTCGCACCCGCCGAGCGCAGGAACACGGCATCGCCCTGTCCGATGTCGCAGGCCGCGACATCCCAATCGGCCGGCCTCGTCGCCGCCCCGAGAAGAGGTGCGCCTGCGAACATGCCGACGGGCACCGCGAGTCCGATGAGCAGCGACGCCGCCGCGACCGCGCGAAGTCGGCGCCGATGCCGACGACGCGTGTCGAGGGCGAGCCAGAGCGCGATCGCCGTGCAGGCGGCGAGCAGCAGCGCGCCCGCGGCCTCCGGCACCCACTCGAGTCTCGCACCCGGCAGTGCTGCCGACGCCCGGGCGAGGAGCGCGATCCACGACGCCGGAAGCCAGGCGCACTGGAGGAACGCGAACCCGACGGAAGGCAGGACCGGCAGCAGCAGACAGCCGATGAGGCCGACGACGGTGCCGACCGGCGCTGCGGGAGCTGCAAGCAGGTTCGCCGGGACGCCATAGAGCGCGAGCGCGGGATCGAGCAGCACGAGCACCGGCTGGCACGCCAACTGGGCCGCGAGCGGCACGCCGATCACCGCGGCGACGGGCAGCGGCATCCACCGCGCGAGCGCGCCGGTCAACGGCGCAGCAAGCAACAGCAGGCCGGCGGTCGCGCAGACTGAGAGCGCGAACCCGTAGTCCCGTGCGTACCACGGGTCGACGGCCAGAAGCACGACGACCGCGAGCGAAAGGGCCGCCACGCCGCCTCCGGGTCGGCCCACTGCGACGGCGACGAGCACCACGACCGCCATCGCCGCCGCACGCACGACGCTCGCTTCGGGTGTCACGAGCACGACGAATCCCGCCAGCGCGGTCAGTGCAGCGACGATTCGCACGAGTCGGGGCACGCCGAGCAGGGCGGCGAAGGCGAACGCCGCGGCCGTGACGATCGCACAGTTGGCGCCCGACACGGCTGTCAGATGGCTCAGCGAGCTGGCCTTCATCGCTGCATCGAGCCCATCGTCGACGGCGCTCGTGTCGCCGATCGCGAGCCCCGGCACGAGGGCACCCCCGTCACCGCCGAGCGCGCCCGCGGCCTCCGCGAAGCCGGTGCGCAGGCCGACCGTCCAGCCCAACCACGGCGGCGGTGCACTCAGGACCCGCACGTCACCGGTCGGACTCAACCGGAAGGCGGCGCCATCGGCGCTCGGGAGCGCGGCCACCCGGGTGTCGAACCCGATGCGCGCACCCAGCTGCAGCTCGCGGGTCGGGAGCGAAATGGCGGCCGTGACCGGCACCGACCGCGTGTCACCACCGTCGACGGCGACGACACGGCCCTCGACGCGCAATGGTGGTGAATCGCCCTCGGCGAACCAGCTCGTGCTCATCGCGCGCGGGGCGGCGGTCAGTTCGAGCACGACCTCCGCGGTGCGGTGATGCCGCGCCGCCTCAGTGAGGGGCGACGATTCGCGAGCGCCGAGTCCGAGTGCTGCGGCGCTCACCATGAGCGCGCACGCCGAGAGCGTGACGAGCAGCGTCGCCGACATCCGCACGAGCACCGAGGTGCTCCCGGCGTGGTGATCCGGATCACGGCGGTCATCACGGCGGTCATCACAGCCTGCACGGTCGCGGCGGTCGCGCATCACCAGCCGACGTCGACGACGGATGCCGCCGCGCACGGCGATGCCGCCCGCGACGCAGGCCGCTGCCCACAGCACCCACGCGAGGATCGCTGCACCGGATGCCGCACCCGGCAGGCCGATCGCGACCCACGCGGCGACCCAGGCGGCCGCCGCAGGCAGCAGCATCCGGAAATCGCGCACGTCAGAGCGCCACGAGGTTCGCGAGGCCCGAGAACACCGCGTCGCCGATACCGGCCACATCGAGCAGCTGTTCGATGCTCGTGAACGATCCGTTCGTCTCCCGCCAGTCGATGATGCGCTGCGCAAGTGCCGGACCAATGCGCGGGAGCGTGTCGAGTGCGGCGAGGTCGGCGGTGTTCAGGTGCACGAGCCCGTCGGTCACGCCCGGCGCGCCGGTGCCGCTGCCCGTCGCCGCCGGTGGAGGCACTTCACCGACCACCGGCACCGCCAATTGCTCACCGTCGACAAGCAGGCGCGCAAGGTTCACCCCGGCGGGATCTGCGTCGCCGGAGAAGCCGCCTGCCGCTGCGACGGCGTCGACCACGCGCGCGCCCGCCGCGAGTTCGACCAGACCCGGCTTCGCGACGGCGCCGAGCACATGCACGAGCACTGGTGGCGCGCCGACGCCTGCTGCAGACACACCGTCGTCGGCATCTGCGACGGCCTCGCCCGACGCCTCGATGCGGCCCTGCTCACCGCCGCCCGTCGCACTGAACGACATGAGCGCAGCAACGGCGACTGCGACGACGAAGAGCACGACCCCGGCTCCGACGGCGACGCGCACGCGAGGACCGTGTCGGCGCGCAGCGGGGTCGAGAGCGGCCAACGGGTCGGGTTCGTCGCTCGCGGGCATGCCCGCACGCTAATCGAGGCGCGAACCGCACCGCGACTCCCGCAGAGACCACCGGACGCTGAACGCGACGAGCGCCCTGTCGAGGACGAGTCGCTCCGCGCGTCAGCCCTTGGTCGCGATATTGACCAATCGCGGTGCCCGCACGATGACGTTCACGATCTCGCGCTCGCCCACAGCACGGGTCACCGCAGCTGACGCACGGGCCAATGCCTCGAGCTCGTCGCCCGAGATCTTCGGCGACACTTCGAGACGGTCGCGCACCTTGCCGTCGACCTGAATGATGGCCGTCACCGACTCTTCGACGAGCAGCGCGGGGTCGGCTTTACGCCACGACACGAGCGCGACGGTCGGCTCGTAACCGAGCCGCTGCCACATGTCTTCGGCGGCGTACGGAGCGAACAGGTCGAGGATCATCGCCGTGACCTCGGCGGACTCGCGCACGGCGGCGTCTGCAGCACCCGCACCGGAGTCGATCGCCTTGCGTGTGGCATTCACGAGCTCCATGAGGCGCGCGACGACGACGTTGAACTTGTACGCCTCGACGAGCCCCGGCGCATCGGCCAGCAGTCGGTGGGTGATGCGGCGCAAGGCCGGGTCGCCCGTCTTCCACTCGATGTCGGGGCTCGAGGTGACCTCGCCCGAGATGCGCCACGCCCGCGCGAGGAACTTCGCGGAACCGACCGGCGAGACATCCGCCCAGTCGATGTCGTCTTCGGGCGGGCCGGCGAACGCGAGCGTGACGCGCAGCGCGTCTGCGCCGTGCGCCTGCAGCTCGCTCGCGAACTCGACGAGGTTCCCCTTGGACTTCGACATCTTCGTGCCGTTCAGGATGACCATGCCCTGGTTCAGGAGCGAGGTGAACGGTTCGGTGAAGCTCAGGTACCCGAGGTCGAAGAGCACCTTCGTGATGAAGCGCGAATAGAGCAGGTGCAGGATGGCGTGCTCGACGCCGCCGACGTACTGGTCGACGGGCAGCCACTTCTCAGCCTCTGCCGGGTCGAAGGCGCGCTCGTCGTTGTTCGGGTCGAGGTAGCGCAGGTAGTACCAAGAGCTGTCGACGAAGGTGTCCATCGTGTCGGAGTCGCGGCGCGCGGCACCGCCGCACTTCGGGCACGCGACGTTGACCCAATCCTCGGCCGCACCGAGCGGGCTCGCGCCCTTCGGCTTGAGGTCGAGCCCCGCTGAGTCCGGCAGGCGCACCGGCAGTTCCGACTCGGGCACCGGCACCTCGCCGCAAGTCGGGCAATGGATGATCGGGATGGGCGTGCCCCAGTACCGCTGACGCGAGATCAGCCAGTCGCGAAGTCGGTAGTTCTTCGACGAACGCCCGAGACCGCGCTCCGTGAGGAGCTCGATGACCCGGCGAATCGCGTTGGACTTCGACAGGCCGTTGAGCGGACCCGAGTTCACGAGCCGACCCTCGCCAGCGAGCGCGACACCGGTCGACGCCGGGTCGTCGGCCGGCAGGTCATCGGGCAGGTAGGGGTCGCCGTTCTCGTCGAGCGGGATGACCGGGATGACGCCGGTCACGGGCGCGTTCGTATCGACGACCACTCGCACCGGCAGTCCGAAGGCCCGCGCGAAATCGAGGTCGCGCTGGTCGTGCGCCGGCACCGCCATGATCGCGCCATGGCCGTAGTCGGCGAGCACGTAGTCGGCGGCCCAGATCGGCAGGCGCTCGCCGTTGACCGGGTTGATCGCGTACCGCTCGAGGAAGACCCCGGTCTTCGGCCGGTCGGTCGAGAGGCGATCGATGTCGCTCTCGGCACGGACCGAGTCGAGGTAGTCCTGGAACCGGGTCTGCACTTCGGTGGATGCCCCACCAGCGAGCTCGGCTGCGATCTCCGAGTCGGGCGCGACGACCATGAAGGTCGCGCCGTACAGTGTGTCGGGCCGAGTCGTGAAGACGCTGACCCGTGCATCACGGCCCTCGATCTCGAACTCGACATCGGCACCCGAGGATCGGCCGATCCAGTTGCGCTGCATCGAGAGCACCTTCGACGGCCAGGCGCCCTCGAGCTGGTTCAGGTCGTCGAGCAGCCGGTCGGCATAATCGGTGACCCGGAAGTACCACTGCGTGAGCGCCTTCTTCGTGACGACGGCGCCGCAACGCTCGCAGTGCCCGTCGATGACCTGCTCGTTGGCGAGCACCGTCTGGTCGTTGGGGCACCAGTTGACCTGACCGTCTTTGCGGTAGGCGATGCCCTTCTCGTAGAGCTTCAGGAACAGCCACTGGTTCCACTTGTAGTACTCGGGGTCGCTCGTGTGCAGCTCCCGTGACCAGTCGAACGACGGCGCATACTGGCGGAAGGCACGCTTCTGCTGTTCGATGTTCGCGTAGGTCCAGGCGCTCGGATCGACGCCGCGCTTGATCGCGGCGTTCTCGGCAGGAAGACCGAATGAATCCCAGCCAACGGGGTGCATCACGTCGAAGCCTTGGTGCCGCCAGTAGCGCGCGACGGTGTCGCCGTAGCCGAACGCCTCGGCGTGACCCATGTGCAAATCGCCCGACGGGTAGGAGAACATGTCGAGGATGTACTTGCGCGGCCTCGTGTCACCCGGGCGTCCGGCACGGAACGGCTCGGACTCTTCCCACACGGGAAGCCACTTCGCCTGGATTGCGGCGAAGTCGTACGCGTCGGCATCGGCGTGCGCTGGGTCCTGGTCGTGTGCCACGTGACTCTCAATCGTGTGTCGCTCGGGGGCTTCCGGGCACGCCGCACCGCGGCGCACTCGGAGATCAAGCCTACTCACTCCGCGACCGGCAGATCCGCGCCCAGCACGGCGAGCAGCGCCCTCGCCTTGATGCGCGTCTCCTCGATCTCCTCGGCCGCGACCGACAACGCCGTGATGCCCCCTCCCGTGCCGATGCTCGCACCCTTCGGCGTCAGCACGATCGAGCGGATCACCATCGCGAGGTCGGCGCCGCCGTCGACCCCGAGATACCCGAAGACCCCCGAGTACACGCCACGCGGCCCCGCTTCGAGCTCGTGCAGAATCGTCATCGCGCTGTGCTTCGGCGCTCCCGTCATCGAGCCGGCCGGGAACGCCGACTCGACCACATCGAGCGCAGTGAGCGGATGTCGCAACTGCGCCGTGACCGTCGAGACGAGCTGGTGCACGTGGGCGTACTCCTCCACGTCGAGGAGCGCTGGCACCTCGACGCTACCGAGCTCGGCGACGCGTCCGAGGTCGTTGCGCATGAGGTCGACGATCATGAGGTTCTCGGCGCGTTCCTTCTCGCTCTCGACGAGGTCCCGACGCAGCGCCTCGTCGAGGACCGGGTC
The DNA here is from genome assembly GCF_059445415.1 of Agromyces sp. Y558. NCBI lineage: Bacteria > Bacillati > Actinomycetota > Actinomycetes > Micrococcales > Microbacteriaceae > Agromyces > Agromyces sp. Y558. The sequence goes on along the minus strand of NZ_JCAIUH010000003.1, from coordinate 173,098 downwards.
CGCGCTCCGCGGCCGGGTGCCCTTCATGGGCTTCGTCGACACCGAGCCGCTCGATTCGACGCGCAGGAACTGCTCTGGCGAGGCGCTGAGCAGCGCGGTGTCGCCGAAACGCAGGTAACCGCCGTGGTGGCTCGGGCTCGTGCGCCGAAGCCGCAGGTAGGTCTCGAGCGGATCGGGGCGGACGTCGACGTCGATGCGATTGGTGAGACACAATTGATACGCGTCGCCGCGGGTGATCGCGGCCTGGCATGCCGCGATCAGGCGGGCGTACTCGGCCGGGGTGTGGCGCCAGTGCGATGCGGGCCGTGCGGATGCCGGGGACGGCGGGGGTTCGGCTTCCGTGTTCACCTCAGCGGGCAGCAGCGCGAAGGCCTCGGCGGCACCCTCAGCCCACTCCTGCGCTGCGGCGGAGTCGCTCGTCTCGAGCCACTCGAGCCGCACCGAGCCGGCGGCATGATCGAACACGATCGCACGGTCGGCGAAGAGGAATGCAGCATCCGGCGTCTCTGCACGATCGAACGGCAGGCCCGCCGTGCGGGTGCCGAACTCATAGCCGAACCATCCGATCCAGCCGAGTGGAGACGGCGAGCCGACATCGGCGCGGGCATCGACGACCTCATCGCCGAGCGCAGCGCCGAGTTCCGCATAGACCGTGGCGGGCGGGTCATCCCCCACGAGCAGCGTGCTGTCGCCATGCGCCCAGGCGATGACGCTCGAGCCGGCCACCGCACCAGGGCCACCGTCGAGCCACACGGCGGTGTGCGCTTCGGAGGCGAACGCACTGAAGGCCTGCGCGGGGTCGCGCCAGCTCGCCAGCGCGAGGCTCCGGATGCGGCGGGGCATCCCCTCAGCCTAGGTCGAGCGCCCGGCCGTCGCGGATCTCGATGCGACGATCGACCAGCGCGGGGTCGACGCCGGCATGCGCGATGAGCACGACACTGCGTTCCGCTCCGGCTGCGCCGAGCATCTCGGTGAGCAGCGCGCCGGCCCGGTCGGGGTCGACGTTCGCGGTCGGCTCGTCGAGCACGAGCACCGGGAATCGGGCGAGCATCGCCCGCGCGAGGGCTATGCGCTGCGCCTGTCCACCAGAGACGAGCGCACCGCGCTCCCCCACCCGTGCATCGAGGCCACCGCGTTCGGCGACCCAATCGGCGAGACCGACCCGGTCGAGCACGTCGAGCAGCTCCTCGTCGCTCGCCGTCTCGCGAGCGAAGAGGAGGTTCTGCCTGATGTCCTCGTCGAAGAGCCACGGACGTTGTTCGACGAGGCCGACGGTGCGCCGCACCTCGACGGGGTCGAGCGCTCGCGCCTCGACTCCGTCGAGCCGGTACGAACCGTGGTACTCGAGGAAGCGCACGAGGACGTGCGCGAGCGTCGTCTTGCCCGAGCCCGACTCACCCTGCACGAGAAGCCGTTCCCCCGGCGCGAGCGTGAGATCGAGTCCGTCGAGGGCGGCGGGCCCTCCTGGCCACGACGCCCTGATCTCGCGCAGCTCGATCGCCGGCGGCCCCACGCGCGAACCCGCTCCCGGGCCCGACCGATCGGGCTCTCGTCGGCCGTCGTGCGGCTCCGACCGAACCGCGAGCGGAGCCGCCGGGGCGACGGGAATCTCCGGCGGCACCGAATCGGGTACGACGTCGGCGACCCGCGCGGCACTCACGCGCGCGACGCGCCACGCGGCCAGCCCGACGGGAATGGCACCCGCGACCTCGGCGATCGCGAGGGGCACGAGACAGAGCACCGCGAACTCGGGCCCGTCGATGCCGCCCGCTGCGAACGCCGGCCAGGCCACGAGCAGACTCGCGAGCGTCGCGAAGCCGCCGATGGCCGTCACGACCGCCGCAGCCGCACCGGCAGACGCCGTTCGGGTGCGGGTGGCTCGTTCGAGGTCGACGCCGATCGCCCGAATGCGCGACCGGTCGTCGCTCGCTGCGTCGAAGGCGACCAGCACGTCGAGCGCCTGTACGTGGTCGACGACCGCCGCCTGCAGCGCGCCGCGCAGAGGCGCGATCGAACGCTCGGCCCGGCCCGCTGCAGTGCGCTCGGCCAGGAGTGCGACGAGGAGTCCGATGACGAGAACCACGCCGATGGCTATGGCGGCCGCCGGTGCGAGCATCGCCAGCGCCGTGACCGCGGCGATGAGCACGAGTACCGCGCTCACGACCGGCTGAACGGCCCGCAAGGTGACGTTCTGCAGTTCGTCGACATCGCCCACGAAGCGCGAGAGCAGCTCACCGCGACGGCTGGTGCGCAGCCCGTCGGGTGCAAGCGGGAGCATCCGCCCGAAGATGCCCACCCTGATACTCGCGAGCTGCCGGAACGAGGCGTCGTGGCCGGTCAGGCGCTCGAGGTAGCGGAACGTGGCGCGTCCGAGAGCGAACGCCCGAACCCCGACGATGCCGAGCTGGAGGTAGAGCACCGGCGGCTGTTCAGCCGCGCGCGCGATCAACCACGCCGAGCAGGCGAGCAACGCGATGGTCGACCCGGCGGAGGCGACTCCGAGCAGCACCGGCAACGCGAGCCGCTTCGGCGCAGGCACGGCGCGTCGCATCACCGAGCGCGTGCGATCAGACATGCGCCACCGCCGTGAGGGTCACGACGCGGTCGGCCGCGTGGAGGAGGGCCGGGCGGTGCGTGGCGACGACGACGGTGTGCCCCCTTGCTGCGATCTCCCGCAGGTGCCCAACGAGCTCGGCCTCCCGCCGCTCGTCAAGTGCAGAGCTCGGCTCATCGAGCAACAACAACGGCGCGCTGCGGGCGAGCAGACGGTGCATCGCCCGGGCCGTCGCAACTCGTTGCGACTGGCCGCCGGACAGGCCGGAACCGCCCGCACCGAGCTCGAGCTCGGGAGCGACGTCGACGCCGCCGAGTCGGAGCGCCTCGCCGAGCAGAAATGGATCGGCGTGTTCGTCACCGAGCCGCACGTTCGCGGCGACGGTTCCGGCGAGCAGCGTCGGCGTCTGTCCGGCCCAGGCGAGCCTGCCGCGATCAGACGGTCGCGCACCGGCGTCGAATGGGGCGTCGTCCAGCGTGACGCTCCCTGAGGCGGGAACGAACCCGAGCAGCGCCCGGAGCACGCTCGACTTGCCGACGCCGCTCTCCCCGGCGATGGCCAGGATTTCCCCCGGCCCCGCATCGAAGTCCAACCCGCTGACGATCTCGCGATCGTCGAGGCGCACGCCGAGTCCCCGCACGTGCAGGCCCGCGCCGACGATCGCGGGAGCGAACGACCCGTGCGCCGACTGCTCCGCGCGCCCCGTGGCATCCGTGGCCTCGAAGAGGTCGAACGCATCTCGCGACGCCTCGACGCCCGCGGCGGATGCGTGGAATGCCGCTCCGACGTTTCGCAGCGGCAAGAAGACCTCGGGCGCGAGTACGAGCGCGAGAAGCCCCGAAGCGAGCGTCATGTCACCGGCGACGAGCCGCAGGCCGATCGAGACGGCGACGAGCGCCACCGAGAGGCTGGCCGCGAGTTCGAGAGTGAAGCTCGAGAGGAAGGTGACGCGCAACACCTTCATGGTATGCACGCGGTAGTCGTCGGTCACCTGACGGATCCGCCGGGTCTGCCGCTCGGCCCGGCCGTAGAGCATGAGCGTCGACAGGCCGCCGACGACCTCGAGGAAACCGCGCGAGAGGGACTGCAGGCTCGTCCACTGGCGACGCTGCACGGCCTCGGTCGCCAGACCGATGAGCGCCATGAAGACCGGGACGAGCGGGAGAACGATCACGAGGATCAGCCCCGACAGCCAGTCCGTGATCCAGACGGCCGCGATCAGGAGCGGCGTCGCGACGGCGGTGAGCACGAGCTGCGGCAGGTACCGCCCGAAGTACTCGTCGAGTGCGTCGAGTCCGGGGCCGAGCAACGTGGCGATGCGCGAGGTCGGGAATCCGGGCAGTCCGCCCGGGCGGCGCTCGATCCCGGCGAGCAGTTCCGTGCGCAACTCGCCCTTCACACGCATCGCGCCGGCTGATCCGGTCCACTCCCAGAGCCAGGCGGCGAGGGCGCGAGCCGCGACCGCAGCGGCGAGGACGGTCAGTGGTGCAGTGGCATCCGCCCAGCCCATTCCGCCGATGATCCCGGCGACGAGGGTCGCGAGCGCCCAGGCGAACGCGATGATCGCAAGCGCCTGGACCAACGCCAGCACGCCGCCCGCGAGCAGGAATCGGCGCGCCGCCCGCGAACGTCGCACGAGCCTCGGGTCGAGAGGTTTCACGTCAGTGCGCCGCCGCCTCGATGTGCGTGCGCATCACACGCTTGCGGAAGATCCAGTAGGTCCAGCCCTGGTACGCGAGGATGAGCGGCAGGAAGATCACCGCGGTCCACGTCATGACCGTGAGCGTGTACGGCGTCGACGAGGCGTAGGCGATCGTCAGGCTGTTCGCCGGATCGTTCGAAGCCGGCATGACGTCGGGAAAGAGCGAGGCGAACAGCGCGAACACGGCGGCCGCGATCGTGACGGCCATGAGCGTGAACGCCCACCCCTCGGCTCCGCGAACGTTCGCAACCCAAGAGCCGATGAGCGCGATCGCAGCGATGACAGCGAGGACCCAGAACCAGGTGGAGCCGAATGCGAAGCCGGTCCACACGAGGAAACACGCCGCGACGAGCACGGTGAGCGCGCCGGCCCTCGTCGCGAGCCGCCGTGCCCGGTCGCGGATGTCGCCGTCGGTCTTCAGCGCGACGAACACCACGCCGTGCGTGAAGAACAAGAGCAGTGTCGTCACTCCGCCGAGCAGCGCGTACGGGTTCAGCAGGTCGAAGAAGCTGCCGATGTAGTTGTGGTCGGCATCGAGCGGCACGCCCTGCACGATGTTCGCGAACGCGACACCCCAGAGAAGCGCAGGCACCGCGCTGCCGACGATGATCATCCAGTCGAAGCGTCGCTTCCACGCAGCTTCGGGACGCTGGTGACGGTACTCGAACGAGACGCCGCGAGCGATGAGCGCGAGCAGGATCAGGAGGAGGGCGAGATAGAACCCGGAGAAGAGGGTTGCGTACCACTCGGGGAACGCCGCGAAGAGACAGGCGCCGGCGACGATCACCCAGGTCTCGTTGAGGTCCCACACGGGGCCGATCGTGTTGATCAGCACGCGACGGTCGGTCTCGTCCCTGCCGAGGAACGGCAGGGACATGCCGACGCCGAAGTCGAAGCCGTCGAGTACGAAGTAGCCGACGAACAGGAAGGCGACGATCCAGAACCAGAGCACCGAGAGATCCATGTGCGCATTCCTCCTAGTACACCGTGGTGGGTTGTTCGACGCGCCCCGTCTCGGGGTCGGGTTCCGCCAGTTCCGGCGGGCCCTTCTTGATCGCGCGGATGACGAGCTTGAACTCGACGACCGCCAAGGCGCCGTAGATCAGGGTGAAGGCGATGAGCGAGATGAGCACGTCGAGACCGGAGACGTTCGGAGACACCGCGGATTCCGTGAAGAGCTGGCTGAAGACGATCCAGGGTTGCCGGCCCATCTCGGTGAAGACCCAGCCGAAGATCATCGCGGCGAGCGAGAACGGGAAGCTCCAGACCGCCGCCTTCCAAACCCATGCCTGCTTCGGCATACGCCCCTTGCGGGTGAGCCACAGACCGACGATGGCGACGAAGATGTGCAGGAACCCGAGGCCCATCATCCAACGGAACGACCAGTACGTCACCCAGAGGATCGGCGCGTAGTCACCGGGCCCGAACAGCACTTGATACTGGGCCTGGAGGTCGTTGATGCCCTCGACGCATCCGTCGAAGCTGTGCGTCGAGAGGAGCGACAGCAGGTACGGCACCCGAATCGAGAAGAGCTCACTCGATCCGTCGGGGGTGCCGAGCGTGAAGAGCGAGAACGAGGCATCCGCGCCGCAGACCGTGTTGAAGGCGGCTTCGGCCGCGGCCATCTTCATCGGCTGGGTCGCGACCATCGCGAGGCTCAGCTGGTCGCCGAACACGACCGTGAGTACGCCCGCAATCACCATCGTCCAGAGGCCGAACTTCAGCGCAGGCCGCATCGTGTCGAGATGCTGATTGCGTGCGAGGTGCCATGCGGCAGCCGAGATGATGAGACCGGCGCCGACCATGAAGCTCGCCGCGATCGTGTGCGGGAAGGCCGCGAGCGCCACGGGGTTCGTCAGGAGCGCCCAGATGTCGACGAGCTCGGCGCGCCCGCGTTCTTCGTTCAACTGGAAGCCGACCGGGTTCTGCATGAACGCATTCGCGGCGAGGATGAAGTACGCCGACAGGATCGTGCCGACCGCGACGATCCAGATGCTCGCGAGGTGCAAGGCCCTCGGCAGGCGATTCCAACCGAAGATCCAGATGCCGATGAAGGTCGCTTCGAGGAAGAACGCGAGCAGTCCCTCGAGGGCGAGCGGTGCGCCGAAGACGTCGCCGACGAATCGCGAGTACTCCGACCAGTTCATGCCGAACTGGAACTCCTGCACGATGCCCGTCACGACGCCCATGGCGAAGTTGATGAGGAAGATCGTGCCGAAGAAGCGCGTGATGCGCAGGTATTCGAGCTTGCCGGTGCGGTACCACGCGGTCTGGAAGATGGCCGCCGAGGTCGCGAGACCGATCGTGATCGGAACGAACAAGAAGTGGTAGACGGTGGTGAGCCCGAACTGCCATCGGGCCAGGAGCAGCGGGTCGAGCAGCTCGTTCACGGATGCACCTTTCACACGCGATCACGTCGCGACCATCGTTCGTTCTACGTCGCGTAGAAGATTCTTCTACAGAGCGTAGAACATTTCGCTCGCCGACGGTAGTCTGGAGGCATGGCGAGTCTCGGCGAACTGGAGCGCTCCGTGATGGAGCTGCTGTGGTCGCGCGACGCCGCACTTACCGCCAATGATCTTCGCGACGCGCTCGCGCTCCGCGATGGCGAGCCCGGCCGCGCCGTCGCCACGACGACGGTGCTCACGGTTCTGTCGCGCCTCGAGCGCAAGGGGTTCGTCACCCGCGCGCGCGACACCCGGCCGCACCGCTACCGAGCCCTCCTGACCCGCGAAGAGCACACCGCAGAGCTCATGCACGAGGTGCTCGATCGTTCGAGCGACCGCGACGCGGCCCTCGCTCGTTTCGTCGGCACCGTGAGCGCCGGCGAGGCCGCCACGCTGCGACGACTCCTCGACGAGCTCTCCCGATCTTGACCATGCTCGCCGTCGCTGCACTGCTCGGCGGGTTCGCGCTCCTGCTCGCCTGGCCCATTCCAGTCGCGCTCTCCCGGGCAGCCTGGCCCTCCCGATCACCCGCGACCGCGCTCGCCCTGTGGCAGGCCATCGCCCTCGGCGGCGGGCTTTCGATGATCGGCAGCCTGCTGGTCTTCGGCGCCTCCCCAGAGGGCTCCCTGCTCGCTGCGGCCGCCGCACTCCTTCCGCACCTGTTCGTGGGACCGATCCCCCCAGGATTCGGGGTGGTGCATCTCGCCGCGCTCACCCTCGCCGCCGGTCTCGCCGTGCACCTCGCGCTCACCCTGGCGCTCACCGGGGTGCGCGCCGAACGAGAGCGTCGCCGACAGCACCAGCTCATTGACATCCTCGGCGATCCGATGCCCGGGGAACCTCGTACCCGGGTGCTCGCCCACCCGTTGCCGCTCGCCTACTGCGTGCCCGGCATCCGCACGGCGACCGTGCTCACCGAGGGACTCATCGACGCACTCGACGAGTCGGAGCTGCGCGCCGTCATCGCTCACGAACGGGCGCACCTCGACCAGTTGCATCACCTCGTGCTGCTCGCGTTCCGTGCGTGGCACACTGCGTTGCCGTGGTTCCCGATCGCCAATCGCGCCGAGCGTTCGGTCGCTTTGCTCGCGGAGATGCTCGCCGACGATCAAGCCCGACTGGCGGCGGGCGACGACGCCCTCCGGCGGGCGATGCTGCAGGTCGGAAGCGGCGGCGAGCCGGGGGCGTACGCCGAGTCCGGCGGCGTGATCCCCGACATCGCGATGCTCGAAGCCAGGCTCTCCCGCCTCGGCGAGGCCGGCCGTCGGCCGAGCGGCGCTTTCCGCGGCATGGTCGTCGCGGCCGCGGTGCTGATCATCGCGATTCCGATCGTGTCACTGTTCGCCACGCTCGGCTCGTTCTCGTAGCGCCGGCCCCGCACACGTCGATTCGCGCGCCGTCGACCCCGACTACGGTACGAGTTTCGGCGACCCGGAATCACCCCGCAGACTGATGCGGGCGCTCAGCGCGCCTCGCTACGCTCGAACGATGAACGAGCTCCTCGACTGGATCCTCGACACCGTCCAGGCCGTCGACCCGATCGCACGCACCCTGCTCGCCGGGCTCGGCATGCTGCTCGAGACTTCGGTGCTGATCGGCCTCATCGTGCCCGGCGACACGATCGTGATCGTGGCGTCGACAGCCGTCGAAGGGCTCGGCGAGTATTTCGCCCTCACGATCACCGTCGTCATCGGCGCCCTCATCGGCGAGAGCATCGGATTCGCCCTCGGCCGCTGGTTCGGCCCGCATATCCATCGCTCGTGGGTGGGGCGCAAGATCGGCGACGAGAACTGGGATCGCGCCCAGCGCTATCTCGAGCGCCGCGGCGGACCCGCGGTGTTCATCTCCCGCTTTCTCCCCGTCTTGCACTCGCTCATCCCGCTCACGGTCGGCATGAGCTCGATGCGCTACCGGCGCTTCATGGCCTGGACTCTCCCAGCGTGCGTCGTCTGGGCCTTCGCCTATGTCACCGTCGGCTGGCTGGCGGCGGGCAGCTATCGCGAGCTCAGCCGCGAATTGCATTGGGCCGGCTACCTGTTCGTCGGAGTCATCGCTGTATTCCTGTTCGCGGCTTGGGGTGTGAAGAAGCTCTTGGTGCGATCCGAGTCGAAGCACATGGCTGCAGCGTCGACGGACGCGACGGCGCCCGTCGACGAGGAAGGGCCGGATGCCGCAGCATCCGACCCCTCGAATCTCGACGCGAATCGTTAGAAGAGGGCCTTCTCGGCCAGCCAGTTCTTCGCGATCTCGTCGGCCGATTGCTGTTCGTTCACGCTCAGCGAGTTGAGCGCGACGAGGTCTTCGGGGGTGAGCGCGGCGCTCACGGTGTTGAGCACCTCCGCGATCTCATCGGTCACCTTCTCGCTGACAACGGGCACGACGTTCGACGCCAGGAAGAGACCTTCAGGGTCTTCGAGGGTGACGAGGTCGTTGGCCTTGATGTTCGGGTCGGCGCTGTAGATGTTCACGAGCTGCACCTGGTTGTCGACGAGTGCCTTGAGCGTCAGCGGTCCACCGCTGTCTTCGATCGGCGTGAACCCGACCTCGACGCCGTAGACCTCTTTCAGCCCGTCGGGACCGTAGGGACGCGTCTCCAGCTCGGAGTTGCCGCCGAGCGTCAACGGAGTCGTCACCTTCGCGAGATCGGCCAGGCTCGTCACGCCGTTGGTCTCGGAGAACTCCTTGGTGACGTTGTACGAATCCTGATCCGTCGCCGGCGACTGGTCGAGCACCCGAAGGCCCTCGGGCAGCGAGGTTTCGAGCTCGGCGTAGACGTCGTCGCTCGTCGTGGCGGTGGTGTCGGGTACGTAGAACTGGAGGAGGTTGCCCGTGTACTCGGGGAAGACGTCGATCTCCCCGCTCTCGATCTCGGGGATGTACACCTCGCGCTGTCCGATGCGGAGCTGCCGATCGACCGTGTAGCCGTTCTCCTCGAGCGCCTGCGCGTAGATCTCGGCGATGATCTCGTTGGAGTAGTAGTCCTGCGAGCCGACGACGATCGTCTCAGACGAAGCGTCGCCGCCTCCCGATCCGCTGTCCAGCGGATCGCCCGACGCGCACCCTGCCAGGGCCACTGTCGCCCCGACCGCGACTGCTGCGAGGGCAGCGAGCCGGCCTTTTCCTTTTGTATTCATTCTCGATTCCCTTCGATGATGGGTTGCCCCACGACCGCTCGAGGCCGGGTCGGCCGCGCGCGGAGCTCTCTGGTTCGGGTCGCACGCACGCCGGCGGGCACCACGAGTCGTTGCGTGATCGCGAAGACGCCGTCGACGATGAGGGCGAGGAGGATGACGAGGATCGATCCGCCGAGCATCTCGGCATAGTCGCGCGTCTTCAACCCCGCGAAGATGAACCGGCCGAGTCCGTCATCGGCGATGTAGGCGGCGAGCGTCGCCGTCGCGATGATCTGCAGCGTCGCCGAGCGGATGCCACCAACGATGATCGGCATGCCGAGCGGCACCTCGACCTTGCCGACGAGCTGCGATTCGCGCATGCCCATGGCGCGCGCTGCGTCGATCGTGCGCCGGTCGACCGATTCGAAGCCGGCGTAGGCTCCGGCGAGCAACGGCGGCACGGCGAGGATGACGAGGGCGATGATCGGGGCCCCGAGGCCGATGCCGAGCCACAGACCGAAGAGCGTGAGCATGCCGAGGGTCGGCAATGCTCGGAGCCCGCCCGAGACCCTGACCGCGAGTTCCCGGCCCCGGCCGGTGTGTCCGATGAACGCTCCGATGGGGAGGGCGATCGCCGAGGCGATGACGAGCACGACGGCCGAGATCCACAGGTGCTCCCAGAGGCGCTGCGGGATGCTGCCGACTCCCACCCAATTGGCCGGGTCGAGGATCCAGGCGATGCCGTCGATGATGAGGTTCATGCGGCATCCGCCTGCTTCACGAGCGCTGCCGACGAGGCGCGCGACCTCGTCGTGTCGCTGCGCGACCACGGCATGAGCATCCGGCCGGCGACCACGCAGAGCCAGTCGAGCACGAGCGCGACCACGATCGTCGCGACGATGCCGGTGAAGATCTCGATCTGGATGCCGCGTTGGAATCCGTCGGTGAAGAGGGTGCCGAGGCTCCGCACGCCGATCACCGCTCCCACCGTCGCAAGGCTCACCGTGCTGACCACGACGACCCGAAGCCCCGACAGCAGCACGGGGCCGGCCAACGGCAGCTCGACGCCCCAGAACCGGCCTACCGGCGAATACCCGACCGCGGTGGCCGACTGGCGGATGTCGCGGTCGACCGAGTCGAACGCATCGGCCGAGGTGCGCACGATGACGGCGACACCGTAGAGCGTCAGGGCGATCACGAGGTTGACCGGCGAACGCAGCCCGAGACCGGTGATCGCCGGCAGGGCGATGAAGAGCGCGAGCGATGGAATCGCGTAGAGCAGCGCACAGAGAGCGAGCAGCACCCCCCGCGACCATCGGTAGCGGTGCGCGAGCCAGCCGATCGGCACTGAGACCACGAAGCTCAGTATGATCGCCGGCACCGACAACGCGAGGTGCGTGAGCGTCAGCTCGCCGACCAGGTCGAGATTCGACCAGAGCCAGTTCACGAGGCGAGCACTCCAGCCGGGCGACCGTCGGCGTCGACGACGAGCCGGCGCCCATCGACCTCGGTCAGGTGCAAGGCACGTTTGCCACGATTCGCGCCGACGAAGTCCGCGACGAACTCGTCGGCCGGGTTCGCGAGAATCTCGGCCGGCGACGCCGCCTGCGAGATCTGGCCGCCGTGCTGCATGATCACGACCTGGTCGCCGAGGAGGAACGCCTCGTCGATGTCGTGCGTCACGAACACGACGGTCTTGCCGAGCTCCCCCTGCAGGCGCAGCAACTCCTGCTGCAGCTCGGCGCGCACGATCGGGTCGACCGCACCGAACGGCTCGTCCATCAGCAGAATGTTCGGGTCGACCGCGAGACCGCGGGCGACGCCAACCCGCTGCTGCTGCCCACCCGAGAGCTGACTCGGGTACTTGTCGGCGAGCGAGCGATCGAGTCCGACCGTATCGAGCAGTTCGAGAGCATGCGCATGCGCCTCGCGCTTCTTCTCACCGCGCAGCAGCGGCACCGTCGCGACGTTGTCGATCACCTTGCGATGCGGCAGCAGACCGGAATTCTGCATGACGTAGCCGATGCCGCGGCGAAGCGAGACGGGGTCGAGGGTCGCGACATCCGTTCCGTCGATGAGCACCTGGCCCGAGGTCGGGTCGACCATTCGGTTGATCATCCGCAGAAGGGTCGTCTTGCCCGAGCCCGAGGACCCCACGAGCACCGTCGTCTTGCGCGGCGGGATGGCGATGTCCACTCCCGCCACCGCGACCGTACCGTCGGGGAACTGCTTCGTGACGCCCCGGAACTCGATCATGCTGTGCCTCATCCCCGGCCCGGCGTTCGCCCGGCACGGTTTCAAGCCAAACACCATTTCGGCGGAGAGGCAACGCACGCGCCCCGGGCAAGTCAGGCGGCGTTGCTGGAGGCGCGGGATTCTCCGAGGTGTTCGGCGAGGTAGTCGTGCACGAGGCGCTTCGCCTCGTTGAGGTAACGCTCGTCGCCGGCCGCCGCGCGCTCGAAGGCGCGGCTGATGAGCGCGTCGCCGAGTTCGATCGCCACACCGAGGCGGAATCGGAGCTCTGTCTGGTCGGCATCGCCGCCGAACTCGGCCTCGATCACCCGTGCCATGCGGTGGGCGAACTCGGGCTCGACATCGCCGTCGGCGGTCTCGCGCTGCGCCGCGTGCACGACGCTGAAACCGGGTTCATCGCGGTACATCGCGGCACAGGCGTCGAGTGCGACGTCGACGACCTGCCACCAGCTTGCGAGTTCAGTACGTGCCAAGTCATCGGCGACCCGTTCCCGGAATCGTCGGATCGATCGCTCGCGCAGTGCGTGCAGCACCGCGACACGGTCGGGGAAATAGCGGTAGACCGTGCCGATCGACGCACCGGCACGCTCGGCGACCATCTGCGTGGTCAGCCGTTCGAAGCCCGACTCATCGACGATCTCGGCGGCGGCATCGAGCAGCGCATCGAGCCGCTGCGTACTGCGTCGCTGCGTCGGTTCGGTGCGGATCGAGCGCCTCCGGCTCGGATCGGCCCCCAGGATCAGGTCGACATTCGGCACGGAACCTCCTCAGTTGCGCGTCCACTCTACCGGGAGCCGCAGACGCGCTCCGACCACCCGCGGCCCGTTTCGCGGCGCGACTCCCCCTCATGACAGACTGAGTGGATGCCGGCGAGTCCCCCCCTTCCGGCCGGATCTCGAGAGCGCCAGGTCCGGCATCGTGCTGCGCGCCTCGAAGACTGGGCCCACGACATCCGCGAACGCTGGGCCCGGCGTCGAGGACACGTTCCCACCGTGGTGCCCTACACCGGCTACGGCTCGACCGAGTGGGTGCGCGTGCTCTGCCGCGTCCTGCTCAGCCGCCCGGTCGACCCGAACGAACGGTCCAAGCGCCGCCGCCGCCGGGGCGAACAGGGCATTCGCGGATGGCGCAGCTTCACGAGCGTGCCCGTCGGCGACGTGCCCGTGGTCATCGAAGTCGCCGGCCAGCGCGTCGAGGTTCTGGCCGACCGCGGCGGGGTCGTCGACACGAAGGTGCCGGTGTCGCTCGAGCCGGGCTGGCATCGCGTGACTCTCCGCACCGAAGGATCCGAGGTCGTCGAAGCGCCCATCTGGATCGTCGGCCCCGATGTCGACTTCGGCATCATCTCCGATGTCGACGACACCGTGATGGTCACCGCGCTCCCCCGGCCGTTCGTTGCATTCTGGAACACCTTCGTGCTCGACGAGCACGCGCGCATCCCGACACCCGGCATGGCTGTGCTCTTCGAACGGCTCGTCAGGTCGCATCCGGGCTCGCCCGTCATCTATCTCTCGACAGGCGCTTGGAACGTCGCCCCGACGCTGACGCGGTTCCTGTCACGCAATCTCTATCCCGCGGGCCCGTTGCTGCTCACCGACTGGGGTCCGACGCACGACCGCTGGTTCCGAAGCGGCCGTGAGCACAAAGAGCTCAACCTGCGACGCCTCGCCGAAGAGTTCCCCGACATGCGCTGGCTGCTGATCGGCGACGACGGCCAGCATGATGAAGAGCTCTATGAGCGTTTCGCTGCAGAGCATCCCGGCCGGGTGGCCGCCATCGCGATCCGGCGTCTCTCGAAGGGCGAGGCCGTGCTCGCGGGCGGTCGCACAAAGGGTGAACAGCACGCGGCGGGTGTGCCGTGGGTGTCGGCGAGCGACGGCTCGACGATCGCCGACCAGCTCGCGGAGATCGGCGTGCTCTAGTGCAGTGACCCGCGGTGCCTAGACGCGTGCAGCGAGGGAACTCCGGCGGTCACGTACGAACCTCGCGAGCCCGCGATTCACCTGACGCGCCCAGAGCGGCCCACGGTAGATGAACGCCGAATAGCCCTGCACCAGGGTGGCGCCGGCATCCAGACGGTCTTGCACGTCGGTCGCGGTCTCGACACCGCCGACAGAGACGACGCAGAGTTCAGCAGGCACCTGCCCGCGAATGAGCCGCAGCACCTCGAGCGAGCGGGCCGCGAGCGGGGCGCCCGAGAGCCCTCCTGCCCCGATGGCCTCGATGACGGATGCCGCGGCGCGCAGGCCCTCGCGCGAGATCGTCGTGTTCGTCGCGATGATGCCGTCGAGTCCGAGGCGTTGCACGAGCTCGCAGATGCGCACGATCTCCGAGTCGGCGAGGTCGGGAGCGATCTTGACGAGCAGCGGCGTCGCCCCTGAGGCCGCACGCACCGATTCGAGCAGCGGGGCGAGCGAGTCGATCTCCTGCAGGCCGCGAAGGCCGGGGGTGTTCGGCGAGCTGACATTGACCACGAGATAGTCGGCGAACGGCGCGAGCACCCGGGCGCTCCGTTCGTAGTCCGCGACGGCGTCTTCGACCTCGGTGACCCGACTCTTGCCGATGTTCACGCCCAGGACCGGGCGGTCGCGACGGCGTGACAGCCGCGAGAGACGGCCCGCCGCGGCATCCGCACCGCCGTTGTTGAAGCCCATGCGATTCACGAGCGCGCGATCGCCGACGAGGCGGAAGAGCCTCGGCCGAGGGTTGCCGGGCTGTGCGATCGAGGTGATGGTGCCGACCTCGACGTGCCCGAATCCCAGCTGCCCGAGCCCCCGCACGGCGAGGCCGTCTTTGTCGAAGCCGGCCGCGACGCCGAACGGCGATGGGAATCTGAGGCCGAGCGTCTCGACGACGAGCGAGGGATCGGGCGCGGTCACCCGCTCGACGAGTTTTCCGAACCCCAGCGTCGGCAGCGCACGGATTACCCGGAATGCGAGGTGATGGGCGTCTTCAGGGTCCATGCGAGACAGGAAGACGGAGAAGAGAAGTCGATACATGCCGCACTCAGGTTATCGGAGTGCGAGCACGCGACCCGACGTCACTCGACGGGTCGGGCCGGAAGCCGGCCGTGCTCTTCGCGAAGCTGTTCGATCGCGGATTCGAAATCGTCGAGCGAGTCGAAGGCCTGGTAGACGCTCGCGAATCTGAGGTACGCAACCTCGTCGAGCTCACGCAGTGGGGGCAGGATCGCGAGGCCGATATCGTTCGCCTCGAGCTGCGACGCGCCCGTCGAGCGAATGGTCTCCTCGACCTTCTGCGCGAGTACCGCGAGATCGGAATCCGTCACCGGACGCCCCTGGCAGGCCTTCCGCACGCCGAGCACGACCTTCTCTCGACTGAACGGCTCGACGACGCCGGAACGTTTGATGACGACGAGGCTCGCGGTCTCGGTGGTCGAGAACCGGCGTCCGCACTCGGGGCACTGGCGTCGGCGTCTGATCGAGAGCCCGTCGTCGCTCGTGCGCGAGTCGATGACGCGGGAATCCGGGTGGCGGCAGAACGGACAATACATGGTGCTCCAAGCCTAGCGGCGGTGGTTCGCGCGTGTTCGCCGCTGGGCCGCCGGCCCTCGAACGTCTGCGCGCTCGTGTCATCGTTCGAAGCGAGCCGTGATCGCTTCCCCGTGCGCCGGAAGGTCTTCCTCCGTCGAGAGTGCGGCGATGACGGGAGCGACTGCGCGAAGTGCCGTCTCGTCGTACCGCACGATCTGCTGCGGCCGCAGGAACGTCGCCGCCGAGAGTCCCGACGCATACCGTGCCTGACCGCCGGTCGGCAGCACGTGATTCGAGCCGGCCGCGTAGTCCCCGAGGCTGACGGGTGAGAACGCTCCCACGAAGATCGCGCCTGCGTTCTCGATGCGTGCGAGCGTCGCATCCGCATCGCGCACCTGGATCTCGAGGTGCTCGGGGCCGAAGGCGTTCGCGAAGTCGGCGGCCTGCTCGAGATCATCGACGAGCACGACTGCCGACTGCGCACCGTCGATCGCCTGGCGCACGCGCACGCTGTGTCTGGTGGCGTTCGCCCGGGCCTCGAGGCGTTCGCTCACGCGCGCCGCGAACTCGGGTGAGTCGGTCACCAGTACGGCTGCTGCGAGCTCGTCGTGCTCTGCCTGGCTCAGGAGGTCGGCCGCCACGAAATCAGCGTCGGCGCTCTCGTCGGCGATGACGAGGATGTCGGTGGGGCCGGCCTCTGCGTCGATGCCGGTGACCCCCTGCACGAGTCGTTTGGCCGCTGCCACGTAGACGTTGCCGGGCCCCGTGACGCGCTGCACGGGCTCGAGGCCGATGCCCTCGACGCCGTACGCGAACGCGCCGATCGCCCCGGCGCCGCCCATCGCATAGACCTCGGTGATGCCGAGGAGCGCCGCGATACCGACGATCGTCGGATGGATGCGTCCACCGAACTCGGACTGGGGCGGCGAGGCGAGCGCGATCGAGCGCACTCCGGCGACCTGTGCCGGCACGACGTTCATGATCACGCTCGACGGGTAGACCGCTTTGCCGCCCGGCACGTAGAGACCCACGCGGGCGACGGGCTGCCAGCGCTGCTCGATGACGGCACCGGCCGCGAGCTCGGTCGTCTGCGGTGCCGGCACCTGCGCCGCGCTCGCTGCGCGCACGCGATCGATCGTCTGGAGCGCGGCCGAGCGGATCTCGGGGGCGAGCCCATCGAGCGTTGCGGCGAGTTCAGCTGCGGGCACGCGCACCGCTGCCGGACGAACGCCGTCGAACCGCTCCGCCTGGTCGAGCAGTGCCGTCTCGCCGTGCTCGCGCACCTCGTCGATGATCGAGCGAGTGGCGTCGAGTGCGGCGGACACATCGGTCGCCGATCTCGGTACGAGGGCGAGCAGGCCCGCCGGAGTCGGTCGGGTGCCACGGAGATCGATGGTGCGCAACATGATGTCTCAAGAATACCGACGTGTCGTGACCGGCTCCATGCTCACCTCACACGAGGCAGTTCGGGCCGAGCAGGCTCTTCAGCTCGCCGTACAGGTCAGCGGTCACCTTGACCGGGTACTGTCCGACCTCGAAGACACGACCGACGCGACCCTTCGTCAGCGTGATCCGAACCTCGGTCTCCCCATGATGACGTACGAGCACTTCTCGGAGCGCCTCTGTCGTCTCTTGCGTCGCCCGTTGGTCGGGCAGCGTGATCTTCACGATGCCCGAATCTTCGTCTTGACCGATCTCGGGCGTCAACACACTGTAGGCATGCAGGTTCATACCGTCGTCACGCATGCTGACGCGCCCGCGCACGACCACGATCGAATCGGCCTGCAGGCCGGGAGCGAACTCCTGGTAGGCCTTGCCCATGAACATCACCGTGATCTCGCCCGAGAAGTCTTCGACCGTGATCATGCCGTATTGGTTGCCCGAGGCCTTCGCGATGCGGTGCTGAACGCTCGTGACGAGACCCGCGACCGTGACGGTGTCGGCATCCTGCGTCGAATCCGAGGTCACCAGATCGGTGATGGTGGTCGACGCATGCTTCGCGAGTGGAGCTTCGAGTCCCGCAAGCGGGTGGTCGGACACGTAGAGCCCCAGCATCTCGCGCTCGAAGGCCAGCTTCTGCTTCTTCGGCCATTCGGGACGCGCGGGCACGAGCGACGGCGCGGCATCCCGCTCGTCGTCGTCGAAGAGGCTGTCGAAGTCGAAGCCGAAGTCGCCGACCTCCTCGGCACGCTTCTCTTTCACGACCGACTCGACAGCGCCCTCGTGGATCTCGACGAGCGAGCGACGTGTGTGTCCGAGCGAGTCGAACGCACCCGCCTTCGCGAGCGACTCGACCGTGCGCTTGTTCGCCACCGGCAGCGGCGACTTCTTCAGGAAGTCGTGGAAAGACTCGAACCGGCCCTTCGTCTCGCGTGCGCTGCGGATCGCTTCGACCACGTTGAAACCGACGTTCCGGACCGCGCCGAGTCCGAAGCGGATGTCTTCACCAACGGCGGCGAAGTATCCGATCGACTCGTTGACGTCGGGCGGAAGCACCTTGATGCCCATGCGCCGGCACTCGTTGAGGTAGAGGGCGAGCTTGTCGCGCGCATCACCGACACTCGTGAGCAGTGCCGCCATGTACTCGGCCGGGTAGTGCGCCTTGAGGTACGCCGTCCAATAGCTCAGCACGCCGTAGGCGGCCGAGTGGGCCTTGTTGAAGGCGTAGTCCGAGAACGGGAGGAGAATCTCCCAGAGCTTCTGGATTGCGGCATCGGAATAGCCGTTGGCCTTCATGCCTCCCGAGAAGCCCGCGTACTGCTTGTCGAGCTCGGACTTCTTCTTCTTGCCCATCGCGCGGCGTAGGATGTCGGCCTGACCGAGCGAGAACCCGGCGACCTTCTGCGCGATCGCCATGACCTGCTCCTGATAGATGATCAGGCCGTAGCTCGTGTCGAGGATCTCTCGGAGCGACTCTTCGAACTCGGGGTGGATCGGGGTGATCTCTTGCAGGTCGTTCTTTCGCAGCGCGTAGTTGATGTGCGAATTCGCGCCCATGGGCCCCGGACGGTAGAGCGCGATGACGGCGGAGATGTCTTCGAAGTTGTCGGGCTTCATCTGGCGCAGGAGCGACCGCATCGGACCGCCGTCGAGCTGGAACACCCCGAGCGTGTCGCCCCTCGCCAACAGGTCGTAAGCGCCTTGGTCGTCGAGCGCGAGGTCTTCGAGCACCGGGCGGTGCCCACGGTTGGCCTCGATGTTGTCGAGGGCGTCGTCGATGATCGTGAGGTTGCGCAGCCCCAGGAAGTCCATCTTGATGAGGCCGAGGGCTTCGCATGCAGGGTAGTCGAACTGCGTGACGATCTGGCCGTCTTGCTCGCGCTTCATGATCGGGATGATGTCGACGAGCGGATCGCTCGACATGATCACGCCGGCCGCGTGGACGCCCCACTGGCGCTTCAGGTTCTCGAGGCCGAGTGCCGTCTCGAAGACGGTCTTCGCCTCGGGATCGGTCTCGACGATCGCCCGAATATCAGAGGCCTCCTTGTACCGCGGGTGCTTCGTATCGAAGATGCCGGTGAGCGGGATGTCTTTGCCCATGACCGCGGGCGGCATCGCCTTCGTGAGCTTCTCGCCCATCGAGAATGGGAAGCCGAGCACGCGGCCCGAGTCTTTGAGCGCCTGCTTCGCCTTGATCGTGCCGTACGTCACGATCTGCGCGACACGCTCGTCGCCGTACTTCTCGGTCACGTACTTGATGACCTCGCCACGACGACGCTCGTCGAAGTCGACGTCGAAGTCGGGCATCGATACACGATCGGGGTTCAGGAACCGCTCGAAGATCAGGCCGTGCTGCAGGGGGTCGAGGTCGGTGATGCGCATCGCGTACGCCGCCATCGAGCCGGCACCCGAACCTCGGCCCGGGCCGACGCGAATGCCGTTGTTCTTCGACCAGTTGATGAAGTCGGCGACGACGAGGAAGTAGCCGGGGAAGCCCATCTGAAGGATGACGCCGACCTCGTAGTCGGCCTGTGTGCGTACCTCGGCGGGGATGCCGTTCGGGTAGCGCACGGCCAGCCCGCGATCGATCTCCTTGACGAACCAGGTGTCTTCGCTCTCCCCGTCGGGCACCGGGAAACGCGGCATGTAGTTGGCGTTGGTGTTGAACTGCACGTCGCAACGCTCGGCGATGAGCAGGGTGTTGTCGCACGCCTCGGGGAAGTCGCGGAAGACGTGCCGCATTTCGGCCGCGGTCTTCAGGTAGAACTCGTCGGTGTCGAACTTGAACCGGTTGGGGTCGTCGAGGGTCGAGCCCGATTGCACGCAGAGCAGGGCCGCGTGGCTCTTCGCGTCGGCGGCGTTCGTGTAGTGCAGGTCGTTCGTGGCGACGAGCGGCAGGCCCAGGTCTTTCGCGAGCCGGTGCAGGTCTTCCATGATGCGGCGTTCGATGCCGAGGCCGTGGTCCATGATCTCGGCGAAGTAGTTCTCTTTGCCGAAGATGTCGCGGAAGTCGGATGCCGCCTTCACCGCTTCGTTGTACTGGCCGAGTCGCAGCCGGGTCTGCACTTCACCCGACGGGCATCCGGTCGTCGCGATGAGTCCCTTCGAATATGTCGACAGCAGCTCGCGATCCATGCGCGGCTTGAAGTAGTAGCCCTCGATCGACGCGCGGCTCGAGAGACGGAAGAGGTTGTGCATGCCCTCTGTCGTCTCCGACAACAACGTCATGTGCGTGTAGGCACCTGAGCCCGAGACGTCGTCGCCACCGCCGCTGCCCCACCTGATGCGTGTCTTGTCGCCGCGCGCCGTGCCCGGCGTGATGTAGGCCTCGGTACCGATGATCGGCTTGATGCCGGCGTCGGTCGCCTGCTTCCAGAAGTCGTAGGCGCCGAACACGTTGCCGTGGTCGGTGATCGCAACGGCGGGCATGTCCTCGTTCTTCGCCGCCTGGATGAGCTCCCCCACCCGGGCCGCACCGTCGAGCATCGAGTACTCGCTGTGCACATGCAGGTGGGCGAAGGAATCGGCGGCCACTGGGCTCCTCATCGTGTATGGCGAGTGTGTTTCGGGGGTCCTTGAAGTCTACGGCGACCGGGTGACGCCTGGCCCAGGTCGACCGCGCGTCAGTCCCCGCGCAGCACGTCGAGCGCGTGTGCGAGGTCGGCGGGGTACTCCGACACGAAGGTCGTCCACTCACCGCTGCCGACGTGCACGAACGCGAGTTGCTTCGCGTGCAGCCATTGCCGCTCGAGGCCGAGCCTGGCAGACAACGTCGGGTCGGCGCCGTACATCGAGTCGCCCGCGCACGGGTGACGCTGGGCAGCCATGTGCACTCGGATCTGGTGCGTGCGGCCCGTCTCGAGATGCACCTCGAGCAGCGACGCGTACGGGAACGCCTCGATCGTTTCGTAGTGGGTCACCGCGTGCTTGCCGTCGGCGGTCACCGCGAACTTCCACTCCGAGCGGGGGTGCCGGCCGACTGGCGCGTCGATCGTGCCGGCGAGCGGATCGGGATGGCCCTGCACGATCGTGTGATAGATCTTCTCGACCTCGCGGTCGTGGAACTGTCGCTTCAGGTCGGTGTATGCGCGCTCCGACTTGGCGACGACCATGAGCCCGCTCGTGCCCGCGTCGAGGCGGTGCACGACTCCTTGGCGTTCGGGTGCACCGGAAGTGGAGATGCGGAATCCGGCGGCGGCCAGCGCTCCGACGACGGTCGGCCCGGCCCACCCGACCGAGGGGTGCGCTGCGACTCCCGCCGGCTTGTCGACGACGACGAGGTCGTCATCGTCATGGATGATGCCGAGGTCGGGAACCGCGATCGGTTCGATCGTGAGACCGCGCGGCTCCTCCCAACTCACCTCGAGCCAGGCGCCGGCGCGCAGGCGGTCGGATTTGTCGACGGATGCCCCGTCGAGGCTCACTCCGCCACGGGACGCGATCTCCGCGGCCAGTGTGCGCGAGAACCCGAGGAGCTTTGCGAGGCCCGCGTCGACGCGCGAACCCTCGAGGCCGTCGGGAACAGGGAAGGAACGGTGCTCCATCAGGCGCCGTGGGCGGCTTCACGCAGCCCGGCATCGCCCTCGCCTGCGGTCGCCTCCGGCGTAGCCGGTGCCGTCTCGGCGGCCTTGGATTCGCGCGGTTGACGCGAGCCGTCGAGGCCGATGCCGCGAATCGTCAGGATCATGAAGAGCACCATGCTCGACACGATCGCCATGTCGGCGACGTTGTAGATGGCCGGGATGAGCCACGGCGTCGAGATGAAGTCGATCACGTGCCCGAGGCCGAAGGACGGCTCCCGGAGGAGCCGGTCGGTCAGATTCCCGAGCACGCCACCGAGGAGGAGTCCGAACACGACGGCCCAAGCGACCGAGCGGATGCGCCGTGCGAACCACACGATGAAGGTGATGACCCCCGCGGCCAGGATCGTGAAGATCCACGTCATGCCGCTCGCAAACGAGAACGCGGCACCGGGGTTGCGCACGAACTGCCATTGCAACAGCGTTCCCAGCACGGGCACGATCTCACCTTCGGTGAGATTCGTGACGACGAGGAACTTGCTCAACTGGTCGAGGCCGTACGCCGCGATTGCGGCGCCGGCCACGACGAGGAGTGCTGTGGTTGAGCCGACCTTGACGGCCCGCTCAGCCTCCAAAGCCCTGGAAGGTCGGTGCGGGCTGCTCAGCGGGCAAGCCCGCGGGAGCGGAGAAGCCCTGGTTGCCCGACGCCTGCACCGGGGCCGCCGTGTCGAGCTCGCGGAGCTGGCCCTCGATGTAGTTCTTCAGCTTCGCCCGGTAGTCGCGCTCGAACAGGCGAAGCTCGTCGACGCGCTTTTCGAGCGCGACGCGCTCCTGGTCGAGCACGCCGATCTGGGCGCGCTGCTTCGCTTCGGCCTCGGCGACGACTCGCGCAGCAGTCGCGTGACCCTCGGCAATGAGCGCGTCACGCTTCTCGATGCCCTCGCGCACGTGTTCCTCGTGCAGCCGGCGGGCCAGCTGCAGGAGGTTCGTGGTGCTCGTCTGCTCGTCGAAGTCCGATTGCGGAGCTGCGGGCTGCTGCATCTGCACCGCGACGGTGGGAGGCGGCGCAGCCGGCGCGGCGTACACCGCGGGTGTCGGCGCCGAGGCAGCCGGCGCCTTCGACGCATCCGCAGCACGGGCCTCGGCCGCAGCCAGCCGCTGCCGCAGCTCTTCGTTCTCGCTGGTCAGTCGACGAAGCTCGACCACGACCTCGTCGAGGAAATCGTCGACCTCATCTTGGTCATACCCCTCCCGGAACTTCGTCGCCTGGAAGCGCTTGTTGACCACATCTTCCGGAGTTAGCGCCATGGCTTTCCACCCTCAAATCTGTCGAACTGTTCGATCACGTTCAGCTAACGGTAGCAAAGACATCCTCGGAGTCGTGAGTGCCGATCATCTCGACCTCATGCTCGGAGGAGATCATCAGCCGGGCACGGCCGCTGCCTGTGCCAATAGTGACACCACGGTCATCGCCACGATCACCACGAGCATAGCCAGACTCCAGCCCAGATCGAGTGCGATCTGGCCGATGCGAATCGGCGGCACGAGCCGCCGGAAGAAGCGCACCAACGGATCGGTGAGGCTGTAGAGGAGCTCCACGACCACGAGCCATGCGCCTCTCGGGCGCCACGACCTGTTGAAGGTGCGCACCAGATCCAGCACGAACCGCCCCCACATCACGAAGAAGTAGATGAGCAGCAGCGCGTAGAGGATGTTCCAAACGACGACGAGAGCACCCACGGGGCGCTACGCGTGCGTGAAGAACGACGCGTCGACGTCGCCTTCGCTCTCGCCGGTCTCCCCCGAGACGACCACGTGGGCGGGCGAGAGCAGGAACACCTTGCTCGTGACGCGCTCGATCTTGCCGTAGAGGCCCTGTGAGAGGCCGCTGGCGAAGTCGATGAGACGCCGAGCGTCGGCATCCGACATCTGCGAGAGGTTGATGATCACCGGTACTCCCTCGCGGAAGGACTCGGCGATCACTTGCGCGTCACGGTATTGACGCGGGTGGACGGTCAGGATCTCGTTCATCTCCGCCTGCGGTGTG
Source organism: Agromyces sp. Y558 (assembly GCF_059445415.1). Lineage (NCBI taxonomy): Bacteria > Bacillati > Actinomycetota > Actinomycetes > Micrococcales > Microbacteriaceae > Agromyces > Agromyces sp. Y558. The sequence goes on along the minus strand of NZ_JCAIUH010000003.1, from coordinate 149,528 downwards.
CTCGGTTGGACATGGTTCTTGCGCAGCGGTGTGACCGCCGCGCCGGTCCGCGGTGCAGGCGCCGCGGTCACGACCGGTGTCACCGGCGCGGGCGCGTGTGCCTGCTGGGTCTCCTCTTCGAGCTCTTCATCGGCGAGTCCGAGGTAGACCATGGTCTTCTTGAGCGGGTTCGACATCGCTGCCTCCGTCTGTGTTCCGTCTCTTCGAGGTTAACCGGCGACCGGCCGATTCCCGGTGATTGCCGTTCCGATTCTCAGGTGTGTCGCACCCTCCATGATCGCGTCGCGAAAATCGTGCGACATCCCCATGGACAGATCGCTCGCAGTGGGCTCCAACGACTGCACGAGTTCGGAGAACTCTCGCACGCGCGCGAACGCGGGCCGCGCAGGCTCGCCGAGTGGGGCGACCGCCATGAGCCCTCGAAGCTGGAGCCCCGGCGTACCGAGCACCCGCTCGACGAGCGACTCGAGCGCATCGGGGGCGACGCCGCCCCGGCCGGGGTCATCGGTCAGGTTCACCTGCACGAAGCAGTCGACGGATGCCTCGTCGGAACGGAGCCCGTCGACGAGCGCAGCGCGGTCGACCGAGTGAATCGCCGAGGCGTATCCACGCACCTGCTTGGCCTTCTTGCTCTGCAACTGGCCGATGAAATGCCAGCGCAGGTCGAGACTCGCGAGCTCGGCGGCCTTGGCTTGCGCTTCCTGATGGCGGTTCTCACCGAAATCGTGCACCCCGAGCGCCGCGAGCTCGGCGACGAGTGTCGCAGGCTGGAACTTGGTGACGACGATGGTCGTCACCTCGCCCGCGTCGCGAGCGGCGTCGGCCGCGGCATCCGCGATTCGCCCGGTCACCTCGACCAGGCGCCCGGCGAGCGTGTCAGCGCCCGCCGCGGCGCTCCGGCCGTGGATGTCGCTCACTTCAGGAAGTCGGGGATGTCGAGGTCGTCGTCATCAGTGTCGAACGCGGGGTCGGAGACGATCTGATCTGCCGTGCTCGACTCGACCTCACCCCAGTTGGCTGTCTCGACCAGTTCGTCGATGTCGATCTCGGCGATCACATCGGCTGCTTCGCTCGAGATGCCCCCGCCTCCGACAGCTGCACCGACTGTTGCCGGCATGAAGTTCGTGCGCCGCGCCTCGACGGGCTTCGCTCCCGGTTCGCCGCCGTCGAAGCCCGCCGCGATGACGGTGACCCGCACCTCGTCGCCGAGCGTGTCATCGATGACGGCACCGAAGATGATGTTGGCCTCGGGGTGCACGGCCTCTTGCACGAGTCGTGCGGCGTCGTTGATCTCGAAGATACCGAGGTTCGATCCGCCCTGGATCGAGAGCAGCACACCGTGCGCGCCGTCGATCGATGCTTCGAGCAGTGGGCTCGCGACGGCGAGCTCCGCGGCCTTGATGGCACGATCGGCCCCCCTCGACGATCCGATGCCCATGAGCGCGGAGCCCGCACCCTGCATGACCGACTTGACGTCGGCGAAGTCGAGGTTGATGAGGCCCGGCGTGGTGATCAGGTCGGTGATGCCCTGCACACCCGCGAGGAGCACCTGGTCGGCCGTCGCGAACGCCTCGAGCATCGAGATTCCGCGGTCGCTGATCTCGAGCAGCCGGTCGTTCGGCACCACGATGAGGGTGTCGACCTCTTCCTTCAGGCGTGCGACACCCTGTTCGGCCTGCGTCTGGCGTCGCTTGCCCTCGAAGCCGAACGGCTTCGTGACGACACCGATGGTGAGCGCGCCGATGGACTTCGCGATGCGAGCGACGACAGGCGCACCACCCGTGCCCGTGCCGCCGCCTTCGCCCGCGGTGACGAAGACCATGTCGGCGCCCGCGAGCGCCTCCTCGATCTCTTCCGCGTGGTCTTCGGCGGCGCGTCGGCCGACTTCGGGATCGGCGCCGGCGCCGAGACCGCGCGTGAGGTCCCGTCCGACGTCGAGCTTGACGTCGGCGTCGGACATCAACAGCGCCTGCGCGTCGGTGTTGATTGCGATGAACTCGACTCCGCGGAGGCCGAGTTCGATCATGCGGTTGACGGCGTTGACACCGCCGCCGCCGATGCCGACGACCTTGATGACGGCGAGGTAGTTCTGGTTTGTCGACATGACCGGCCTTCCGTGCGAACTCTGAACCTCTAGTCGAAGGTTAAAGTTTTGCTGAGTATGCAATTCCTGAAATTGACGGTAGGTGCCCGGCCGACCCTCCCGCGCAAGGCGCGCCCGCGTGTCGCGAACCGCGTCCCGGATCAGCCCGAAAACAGCCTCGCAGGCCCCTCGGTCACCGCGTGACGGCGCTCGTCGGAGACGAGACGTCGTACTCGCCGACCACATCGGGCGGAGCGGCGACCATGAGCTTGGCGAGCACCGTCGCCTTCTGCGCGGAATCCTCGGAGCTTCCCCACACGACGGTCGCCCCCGTCGAGAGCTCCAGGCGCACATCGTCGGCCGTCGCGGCCGATGCCCCCACGAGCTGGGCGCGCACCTCGGCCGGCAAGCTCCTGATCACCGCCGAGGCGGCACGGAATCCCTCGCCCGCGACTCCACCCTCCGCGACGATGAGCGGCTGCCCCTCAGGCCGTTCGGCGGGGCGTTCGATGACGACGCCCGCAGCATCGACGAGTTCGAGTCCCTCGCCGGTGTCGACGACACCCACCGGAACGCGCTCCACGATTCGCACGACGAGGGTTCCGGGCGGGATGGTCTCCGTCGAGTACGTCTCGATGAGGGGGAAGTCCGAGAGCGCAGCGAGCACATCGGCGCTCGCGATCAGCGGTAGAGGCGTGCCGAGGGTGTCTGAGAACGCCGCCTGCACCTCGGCGACCGGGATGCGCGATGCGCCCTCGACGCGCACCTCGCGCAGCGCCATCAACGGCGAGTAGGCGGCAACCGCGACCACCACGACGAGCGCCGCGACGGAGCCGAGCACGACCGACCAGCCGATGCGCCGGCGCCGGGACCGCTTCGTGAAGCGCCGAACCTCGTGGCGCTCATAGCGGCGCCGTTCCCTCGCGGCGGCCGCGACCGCACGCTTGGCGGCCCGTGCATCCCGTGGCAGCCGGTCGACTTCTGTTCGGCCATCGGCGGGAGCGTCCGCCTGTGAATCGGGCACTGGTGCGGCAACTCCCTGTCGCGACGATCCCGGCACGATCGAAGACACCGGGGCTGCGGTGACGACATCGATCGGCTCGGTCGAGATATGGTCGGGATCGAACGAGGACGAACTCGGGGCGCTGGCGCGCTTCGTCGCTCCGGCCCGGGAAACCACTGGTTCGGATGCGCCGGCCGATGACTGCCGGCGGCCCGCGTCGGCAGGATCCGGGGAAGCCGGACGCCTCGAGCGCGGTGCTCGCGCGACCGGCCCGTCGAACCCCTCCGGCCGCTTCACCGTGGCATCACCGTCATCCGCGCTGCTGCTCGAGCGACCCGAGCAGCTGCGGCACGAGACGGTACACGTCACCGCAGCCGAGGGTGATCACGAAGTCGCCGGCACGTGCGATGCCCGCGGTGTAGTCGGCGGCCTCCTGCCAGTCGCGCACGAATGCCACGTGCGAGGGGTCGTCGAAACGCTCGCTCACAAGGGCTCCCGTCACGCCGGGCTCGGGGTCTTCCCTTGCACCGTAGACATCGAGCACGACGGTCTCGTCTGCGTACTGCTCGAGCACCTCCGCGAACTCCTTGGCGAAGATGCGCGTGCGACTGTAGAGGTGCGGCTGGTGCACCGCGATGATGCGCCCCTCCCCCACGACCGTTCGTGCAGCCGATAGCGCGGCTGCGACCTCGGTCGGGTGATGCGCGTAGTCGTCATAGACGCTCACGCCGCCGACCGTGCCGTGCAGTTCGAAACGTCGGCCGGTGCCAGCGAACCGCGCGATGCCGGCGAGGGATGCCCCGGGGTCGAAGCCGAGGCCCACGAGCACCGCGAACGCGCCCGCCGCGTTGATCGCGTTGTGCCGCCCCGGGATGCGGAGCTGGGCGCGATAGTCGGAACCCAGGTAGGAGACGGCGAATGCCACGGGGCCGTCGGTTGCGATGGAGTGCACGCGCACCGTCGCATCCGCCGCCTCGCCGAAGGTGATCACTCGCTCGTGCGTGAGTCTCGAGGCCACCCGTGCCGCGCCGACGTCGTCGGAGGAGATCACGACGAACTCTCGGGCCCGATCGGCGAAATCGACGAAGGCCTGCTCGAACGCCTCGAGCGAACCGTAGTGGTCGAGATGGTCGGGATCGACGTTCGTCACGAGCGCGACCGAGGTGTCGTAGAGCAGGAAGGAGCCGTCGGACTCGTCGGCCTCGACCACGAACAGCTCACCGTCGCCCGACGCGGAAGAGACTCCGAGTTCTTCGATGACGCCGCCGTTGACGAAGCTCGGGTCTTCACCGAGCGCGAGCAGGCCGGTGACGATCATGCCGGTCGAGGTGGTCTTGCCGTGCGCGCCGGCGACCGAGACGAGCCGCTGGCCCGCGATGAGTGCGGCGAGGGCCTGCGAGCGGTGCAGAATCGGCAGACCGCGCTCGAGGGCGAGTTGGTATTCGGGGTTGTCGAGCCAGAGCGCCCCGGTGACGACGACCGTGTCGACGTCGTCGGCGAGGTTCGCCGCGTCATGGCCGATCGCGACCTCTGCACCGAGCGCCCGGAGGGCGGCGATGTTGTCGGAATCGCGAGCGTCGGAGCCCGTGACCCGGTGCCCCGCCCCGAGCATGAGCCGCGCGATGCCGCTCATGCCCGATCCGCCGATGCCGACGAAGTGCACGGCGCCGAGTTCGGCGGGGATCGGGGCTGAGAGGTCGGGCTTGATCGTCACGGTGCGGCTGTTCTTCCTCGGTACGGTCGGAATGCGGTCGGTCGTTCGCGGGTGCGCCCGACAGGCGCTGGATTCGATGGGAGCGGATGCCGCGACATCCGCTCACTCAACGTTACGCGCCTCGCGCGCGGTCGCCGGCTGCCTCGCCGAGCGCCTCGTCGACGAGCGCCACCATGCGGTCGGTGCCGTCACGGAACCCGACGGATGCCGCGGCTGTCGCCATTCCGCGACGGCGGTCGGAATCGGTGAGCAACGGCAGCAGCTGTGCTGCGACCCACTCGGGAACGAAGGCGGCATCGTCGACGAGCACGCCGCCGCCGGCTTCGACGACGCCGGCCGCGTTGAAGCGCTGCTCGCCGTTGCCGACGGGGTACGGCACGAACACAGCCGGGATGCCGAGCGCCGCGAGCTCGCTGACCGTGGCGGCGCCGGCGCGCGAGACGGCGACATCGGCGACCGCGAGAGCGAGGTCCATGCGGTCGGCGTACTCGACCATGCGATAGTCCACGACGCCAGGGTCGGCGACCTCTGCGTTCGCGCCCGTGACGTGCAACACCTGCCAGCCGGCAGCCGTGATCGTGGCCGCCGAGTCGACCATCGTGCGGTTGATGCGGCGCGCGCCCAGCGAACCGCCCGTGGCGAGGAGCACCGGCCGGGACGGGTCGAGACTGAAATGTGCGGCCGCATCGTCGCGGAGTGCGGGAGGGTCGAGCGTCTCGATCTCACGACGAAGTGGCATGCCGACGAGGCGGGCGCCGGGCAGCGGGGTGCCCTCGAATGCGACGCCGACGGTTGCGGCGAATCGGGCGCCGAGCCGATTGGCGAGACCGGGCTTCGCGTTGGCCTCGTGGATCGCCACCGGGATGCCGGCCCGGCGTGCGGCCAGGTACGCCGGCGTCGAGACGTAGCCGCCGAACCCCACGACGACTTCGACCCTGCGCTCGTCGATGATGGCGCGGACCGACTCGATCGACGCGCGGAATCGCGCTGGGAAGGCGAGAGCCGCATGGTTCGGGCGCCGCGGGAACGGCACCTTGGGGATGGTCAGCAGTTCGTAGCCGCGAGCGGGCACCAGCCGCGCCTCGAGTCCCTCGGCCGTGCCGAGCACGAGCACGGTTGCCGCCGGGTCGCGCTCGCGCAACCGGTCGGCGACCGCGAGCAAGGGGTTCACGTGTCCGGCTGTGCCCCCGCCGGCGAGGAGGTAGACGGTCATCGCGGTGCTCTCGCAGACGCCGCGCGTGTCTTCTTGCGCGACGCGGCCCGAGCGGCGGCACGAGAAGCCGCATCGGGGTCGCGGGCGACCGACAACACGATGCCGATCGCGAAGAGTGTGGTGAGCAGAGCCGTGCCACCCGCCGAGACGAGAGGCAGAGGCACACCGAGAACAGGGAAGACGCCGAGCACGACACCGATATTGACACATGCCTGACCGATGATCCACACGAGCACCGCCGCAGAGACGGCACGGGCGAACGGGGTGCGAGCCCCGCGCAGCACGCGACTGAGTGCGACGGCGAGCAGTACGAACATGGCGATGACGACGATCGCGCCGATCAACCCGAGTTCTTCGCCGATGATGGCGAAGATGAAGTCGTTGTCGGCGGCCGGCAGCCACGACCATTTCGCGGCCGAGTTGCCGAGGCCGACGCCGAAGATGCCGCCGTTGGCGAGGGCGAACGAGCCATGCTGGATCTGCCAGCAATCGCTGACCGCGTCGCCCGAGCCGCCGCTCTCGCAGTTCGCGTCGAGGAACGAGGTGATGCGTCGGAGGCGGCTCTCGCTCGAGATCGCGACGAGCACGAAGATGACACCCGCGGCGAGGATCGGTGGAACCAGCAGCCGCAATCGCACGCCGATGAGGAACAGGGCGCCGAGCAGCATCGCCCCCATGACCATGACGGTGCCGAGGTCGCCGCCGAGCAGCACGAGCCCGATCGCACCGCCGCCGACGAGGATGATCGGCAGGATGCCGTGCACGAGATTTCCGAGCAGCGCCGCCTTCTTCGTGACGATCAGCCCGAGCCACATGACGAGGGCGACTTTGATGAGTTCCGACGGCTGGAACTGCATGGGCCCCAGCTGGATCCAGTTCGTGTTGCCGCCGACCTTGATGCCGAGCGGAGTCGCCACGACCAGGAGCTGGAGGAAGCACGACACGATGAGCACCGGCCATGCGATCCGCATCCAGAACCGCTCGGGCATGCGGCTCGCGATGAGCATGATCGGAACGCCGAAGACGGCGTAGAGCGCCTGCCGCAACGCTTGGGCGAAGAAGCTCTCGTCTTCGAGATGCGATTGCACGACGGATGCCGAAAGCACCATGACGAGTCCGAAGACGACGAGGAAGAGCGTGGTGCCGAGGAGCAGGAAGTAGTCGGCCGACTCGACGCGGAACACGCGGCCGAGCCGGATGCGGGCGGCGGAGACGCCCGGCCGGTCAGGCTCCTGGGAGCGGTTCGCGCGGGGCGGCGTCGCCATGCGCCTCACCCCCCAGCATCGATCGGACTGCGTCATGGAACCGCCGCCCGCGGTCGCCGTAGTCGGCGAACTGGTCCATCGACGCCGCAGCAGGCGCAAGCAGCACAGTGTCGCCGTCTTCAGCAACCCTCACGGCCAAGGCGACCGCGTCGGGCATCACCGTTTCAGTGTCATCCGTCGCCACTTCGAAGAGCGGCAGCGCGGGGGCGTGTCGGCGGAACGCGGCAACGAGGGATGCGCGATCGACGCCGATCACGATCGCCGCGCGCAACCGCCCGACGTGCGCAGCGACGAGCGAGTCGGCGTCGACGCCCTTCAGCAGACCGCCGACGATCCAGACCACCTTGCCGAAGGCGCGCAACGAGGCTTCGGCCGCGTGCGGGTTCGTCGCCTTCGAGTCATCGACCCAGCGGACGCCACCGGCGACCGCGACCGTCTCGATGCGGTGCGCGTCGAGCCGGAATTCGCCGAGCGCGTCGTGAATCACGCCCACCGGCACCCCGAACGAACGCGCGAGCGCTGACGCGGCGAGGATGTTCGCCACGACGTGCGGTGCGGCGAGTCCATGCGGCTCCAGCTCGTCGAGCGTGATGATCTCGAGCGCTGCCGAACGACGATCGTCGAGGAACGCCCGGTCGCAGAGAATTCCGTCGACGACGCCGAAGTCGCTCGGGCCGGGCACGTCGAGTCCGAACCCGATGGCGCGGGCGCCCTCTTCGACCTCGGCCTCTTCGACCATGCGACGGGTCGCTTCGTCGGCGCGGTTGTACACGCACGCGACCTTCGTGTTCTCGTAGACCGTCGCCTTCGCGGCGCGATACGCCTCGGGTGAGCCGTGCCAGTCGAGATGGTCGTCGGCCACGTTCAGCACGACGCTCGCCCACGGGTGCAGCGCGCCTGGTCCGGTCTTCGGCAGATGATGCAACTGGTAGCTCGAGAGTTCGACGACGAGCACGTCGAAGCCGCCGGGGTCGCGCACGGCATCGAGCACCGGAACCCCGATGTTGCCGCACGGTGCCGCGCGCAGGCCGTTGGCAGCCAAGAATGTCGCCGTCATCTGCACGGTCGTGGTCTTGCCGTTCGTCCCGGTCACGAGGATCCACTCGGCAGCCTCGACCTTGTCTCGCACGCGCCAGGCGAGCTCGATGTCGCCCCACACCGCGACCGACTCGGTCGCGGCCCATGCGAGCACGGGATGATCGGGGGGCAAGCCCGGTGAGGCGACGACGAGTTCGGGTGCGAACTGCACGACCGCGGTCGGCACGGCATCGAGCGGATGCCGCAGCAGCTCCGCTCCGATCACCTCGAGAATGCGGGCACGGTCGTCGTCGACCTCGGGCGCGACAACCATCACCTTCGCGCCGAGCTCGGTGAGCGTGTCGGCGACGGCGAACCCCGTGACACCGAGTCCGAGCACGACGACGCGAAGCCCCGACCAGTCGGCGTTCCAGCTGGTCAGCGAATCGAGGCGATCGGGCACGGGAGTTGCGGCATCCGTCATCAGCTCTGCAGCCACTCGAAGTAGAAGGCGCCGACGCCCGCGGCGACGAGGAGGCCACCGATGATCCAGAACCTCACCACGATCGTGACCTCGGCCCAGCCCTTCAGTTCGAAGTGGTGGTGGATCGGGCTCATCAGGAAGATGCGTTTGCCGTGCGTGAGTTTGAAGTACGCGCGCTGCACGATGACCGAGCCCGTCTCGATGACGAAGAGGCCGCCGATGAGGAGGAGGAGCAGTTCGGTGTGGCTGACGATCGCGAGCGCCGCGAGCGCGCCGCCGAGCGCGAGCGAGCCCGTGTCGCCCATGTAGATCTTCGCGGGGTTCGTGTTCCACCAGAGGAATCCGATGAGCCCGCCGACGATCGCCGTCGCCACGATCGCGATGTCGAGCGGGTCGCGCACGTCGTAGCTGCGGTATAGATCGTTCTGATTCAGGTTGACACTGAAGCGCGACTGGTTGAACTGCCAGAATCCGATGATCACGAATGAGCCGATCGCGAGGATCGACGCACCGGTGGCGAGCCCGTCGAGCCCGTCGGTGACGTTGACGGCATTCGATGTGCCGACGGCGAGCAGACAGATCCAGATGACGTACAGCACGATGCCGACGACCGTGCCGAACACCATGAAATCCAGCGGGAGATCGCGGATGAACGAGATCTTGGTGTTCGCGGGGGTGACTCCCCCCTGCCGACTCGGGAATTGCAGCGCCAGCAGCGCGAAAGTCGCCGCGATGACCACTTGTCCGGCCACCTTCGCCCAGCCGCCGAGTCCGAGACTCTGCTTCTTGCGCGTCTTCAGGAAGTCGTCGACGAAGCCCACCAGGCCGAGGCCGACCATCATCAGCAGCACGAGCAATCCCGAGGCAGTCGGCGGCTCGTCGCTCACGAGCAGGGTCGCGGTGAAATAGCCGAAGAGCGTGCCCAGGATGAAGATGATGCCACCCATGGTGGGCGTGCCCCGCTTGACGTGATGGCTCTTCGGCCCGTCGTCGCGAATGAACTGCCCCCACCCGAGCCGCGTGAACAGCCGGATGAACAGCGGGGTCAGAAACAGCGTGAAGGCGAGCGACAACGCCCCAGCGGTCAGCAGTGCTCTCACGCGAACCATTCTCCCAATCGGTCTTCGAGCAGGCCGATCATCTGCCCAGTCCCGCCGAGTTCCTGCACAGTGCTCACGCGAACCATTCTCCCAGTCGGTCGCCGAGGTGGCGGAGGCCCGCCGCGTTCGACGATTTCACCAATACCGTGTCGCCGGGGCGCACGGAAGCCGTAACGAGGTCGAATGCCTCGTCTGCGGACTCGACGAAGGCGGATTCGCCGTCCCACGAGCCCTCGTTGATCGCCGTGATGTGCAGGCGCCTGGCGCCGGCCCCCACCACGACGAGCTGCGAGATGCCGAGGCGCACGGCCAGCAGGCCGATGCGGTCGTGCTCCTCGCCCGAGAACTCGCCGAGCTCGCTCATCTCGCCGAGCACCGCGATCGTGCGCGAGCCGGGCGCTTTCACCTGTGCGAGCGTCTTGAGTGCGGCCGACATCGAGTCGGGGCTCGCGTTGTAGGCGTCGTTGATGATCGTCACACCGTCGCGGCCGCCCATGACCTGCATGCGCCAGCGTTCGGCGAGCGTCACCTGCTCGAGCGCATCGACGACCGCGGCAAGCGGTACACCGAGTTCGACGGATGCCGCGATCGCCGCGAGTGCGTTCATGACGTGGTGCTCGCCGAGCACTGAAAAGCGCACGCGTGCCGATTCGCCGCCCGGCACCGTGACGGTGAACTCGGTACCGCGTGCGTGCGCCTGGATGTCGGTGGCGCGCACGTCGGCGGACTCGCCGAATCCGAACCAGACGACGCGCGCCGCCGTCAGATCCGCCATGGGCACCACCCGCGGGTCATCGGCGTTCAGCACCGCGACATCCGTCTCGAGGAGGTCGGTAACCATCTCGGACTTCGCGCGCACGGTCTGTTCGATGCCGCCGAACTCGCCGGCGTGTGCGAGGCCCACCTTCAGTACGATGCCGACGTCGGGGCGGGCCATGCGCACGAGCCGGGCGATCTCGCCGACCGCCGATGCCCCCATCTCGGCAACGAGGAACTCGGTTTCAGAGGTGAGTTCGAGCATCGTGATCGGAGCACCGACCTCGTTGTTGAACGACGCCCGTGCAGCGACGGTCGGGCCGACCTGCTCGAGCACGGTGCGCAGCAGGTTCTTCGTGGTCGTCTTGCCGTTCGAGCCGGTCACGCCGACGATGCGGAGACGACCGAGCTCGCGGACCCTGCGCACGACCTCGGTCGCGAGTGCCCCGAGGGCGTCGACCGAATCGGTGACGACGATCTGAGGCACCGGCAGCTCGAGCGCGTGCTCGACGATGAGCAGGGCGGCGCCCTGTTCCGCCGCGGCGGGCGCGAAACGGTGGCCGTCATCGAACTCGCCGCGCTTGGCGACGAAGACTCCCCCGACTCCGATCTCACGCGAGTCGGTCGTGACCGTGCCGTCGATGATCGTCTCGGGAGCGGCGTTCGTGCCGTCGAGCCGGAGCACGCCGCCGACGGCCGAGGCGATCTCGGCCAAGGTCAGGGCGATCATTCCAGCCACCCCGCGTCGCGCAGCGCCCGCTTGGAGTCTTCTCTCGCCGAATACGGGATCTTCACACCCTTCACCTCGTGATAGTCCTCGTGCCCCGGGCCCGCATAGAGGATCGCGTCTCCTTCGCCTGCAAGGGCGAGCGCGGCACGGAAGGCCGCCTGCGGGTCGGCGATCTCGTGGATCTCGCGCTCGGGCACGGCAGTGCGAGCGCCGGCGATGAGCGCGGCGCGGATGGCCGCCGGATCTTCGAACCGCGGGTGGAAGTCGGTCACGACGAGTACGTCGGCGCCACGGGCGGCGATCGCGCCCATCTCGGCGCGCTTCGTCGTATCGCGGTCGCCGTCGGCGCCGAAGACCATGACGATGCGCCCGGCGGTGCTGCGCCGGATGGCGCCGAGCGTCTGCAGGAACGCGTCGGGGCTGTGGCCGTAGTCGATGTAGACGACGGGGCCCCGGTCACCCGAGATTCGCTCCGCGCGGCCGGGGATGTAAGCGTTGACGCCGCCATCGCGTTCGAGCGCCGCGGCGATCAGGTCGAGATCGTAGCCGGCTTCGGCGAGCATGACGATTGCGAGTGCCGCGTTGGCCGCCATGTACCACCCGAGCAGTGGAACCTGCGTCTCGAGCCGGCGTCCGCCGGGCCCCTCGAGCTGGAACGAGGTGTGGTCGGCGCCTTCTTCGAGCACGGTGATGCGCCAATCGGCGTCGACTCCATCGACGGCCGTGAGCGTCGTCACCGGAATGCGCGACTCTGCGACGAGGCGACGACCCCACTCCGAATCGATCGTGACCACGCCGCGACGCGCACGCTCGGGCTGGAACAGCTCGCGCTTCGCCTCGAAGTACTCGTCCATCGACGAGTAGTCGTCGAGGTGGTCGTGGGTGAGGTTCGTGAAGCCGACGACGTCGAAGACGAGACCGTCGACGCGATGGCGTGAAAGCGCCTGTGCGGAGACCTCGACGCCGACGGCTCCCACCTCGACCTCGCGCATGCGGGCGAGCAGGGCGTGCAGTTCGCTCGCCTCGGGAGTGGTGAGCGAACTCGTGACGGCCTCATCGCCGATGCGGCGTTCGGCGGTCGAGGTGAGCCCGGCCGTGACACCGAGCTGGCGCAGGATGCCGTAGAGCAGGTAGACGACGCTCGTCTTGCCGTTCGTACCGGTCACGGCGAAGAGCGTCGCGGGGTTCTCGGCGGTGCGGTGAATCCACGCGGCGACGTCGCCGAGCGCCGCGCGCGCGTCGGCCGTGACGAGGATCGGAAGGCCTGCGTCGGACGCGAGCTCGGCGCCGGCGGCGTCGGTGAGCAGCGCGACCGCGCCCGCGTCGCGCGCTGCAGCCGCGAACTCGGCGCCGTGCGCGTTGCGCCCGGGAACGCCGACATACAGGTCGCCGGGTTGTACGGCCTTCGATGACAGGTCGACGCCGGTCACCTCGATTCCACTGATGTCGCCGAGCACGGCGAACCCGAACGCTTCGGCGAGGCCGGAGAGCGATCGAGCGCTCGGGTGCTTCGGCCGGAGGGCCGTGAGAGGCGATCCGGTCACGAACCCAACTTTCTCACCAGGTAGCTGGCAGCTCGGGCGCCGGGGCGCCGGATGGAACGGTCCGGTACTTCTTCAGCACCTGGCTCATCACCTCTTGGAAGACGGGAGCGGATGCGGCGGACGAATTCATCTTAACGGCATTCATGTAGCTCACCGAAACGACGAACTGGGGGTCATCAGCGGGCGCGAAGCCCGACACGGAGACGAGATACTCCTTGAGGTAACCGCCGTTGCCGTCAGGTACCTGGGCCGTTCCGGTCTTCGCCGCGACGCGGTAGCCGGGGATGTTCCATTCGTCGGAGAGCCAGGCATCCTGGTACACGCGCTCGAGCATCTGGCTCGTCTGCCCTGCGGCCTCTGGGGAGATGACTTGGGTGCCCTGCGACGGCGGTGTGGTTGCGGTGCCGTCATCGCTGACGCAGCCGTCGACGAGGCTGACCGGCATGCGCACTCCGCCGTTGGCGATGGTCTGGTAGGCGCTCGCGATCTGCACGGCGGTCGTCGTGAGGCCCTGACCGAACATCGTGGCGTACTTCGTCTGGTTGTCCCAGTCCTCATCGGGGTCGCCGTGCAGATCGCCGGGCTCCTCGGCCGGGAAGCCGACCTCGGTCTCGGCCCCGAGACCGAACTTGAGCATGTCGTCGTAGCGCGCTCGGTCGGTCATCAACTCGCCGAACTTCGACATTCCGGTGTTCGACGACTCGATGAGCACGCCGGTGAGCGTGAGCTGCTGGTCGTCGTGACGGGCGCTGTCATTGATGTCGGCCCCGTTCGAGGGCTTGTATCGGTACGGCGCGACGACCTGGCTGAGCGGGTCGGCTTTGCCCGCATTGATGACGGATGCCGCGGTGAGAGCTTTGAACGTCGAGCCCGGCTCGAACGGCGCGGTGAACGACCGCGATCCGCGATCGTCCTTGTCGGTGGCGGCGGGGTCGTTCGGGTCGACGGTCGGCACGTCGGCCACGGCGAGGAGTCGACCGGTCTTGACTTCCATGACGGTGACCATCGCCCACGAGGCGCCGACGGCCTGGCGTTGCGCCTGGGCGATGCGCTGTACTTCCCACTGCAGGTCGGTGTCGATCGTGAGCTTCAGCGTGCCGCCGTTGCGTGCCTGCTTGTGCACGGTCTCGGTGCCGGGGATCTTCACCCAGTCCTGCAGGCTGTGCAGCCAGCTGACCTTGCCGTTCTCGCTCGCGAGACACTCGTTCTCAGAGAGCTCGAGTCCGGCCGCGGGCTCGCCGTCGGTGCCGACCCAGCCGAGCAGGTTGCCAGCGACGGCGCCGTTGGGGTAACGGCGGCTGGGGTGCTCGTCAGCGTAGACCCACGGGATCTCGAGTGCTTTCACCCGCTCGTAGGTCTCGGTGTCGACGAGCTTGGCGACGTAGGCGTAGTCGGCGTTCGCGTTCTCGGCGAGCTCTGATGTGATGATGCCCTGCACCTGGTCGCCGGTCAGGCCGACTTCGGCGCCGAGTTCGGCAGCGAGGTCGGCCATTGGCACCTCGACGTCCTTGAGCTCGCCTGGCTTGTCGGGGTCGGGCACTTCGCGCTCGACGACCGCCTTCGACGCCTGCTTCGGCGAGAGCACGATGTCGTACCGCATCACGCTGTCGGCGAGCACCTTGCCGTTGGCGTCGACGATGTCGCCTCGCGCCCCATGGACCGTGACCGGTTGGGAGCGCGCGTCCTGGGCCTGCTCATTGAGTTCCGACGCCCGCACGACCTGGATGTCGACGAGGCGCACGACGAAGACGCCGACCACTGCGACGAGCACGGCCGCGGAGAAGAGGATCCGCCGCATCGGGTGACGGCTGGTGCGGTTCATCGAGCCTTCCCAATGGTCGTACGGTCAGTGCGTGGCGGGAGTCGGCAGACCCCCGTCGGCGGGCGGTGCTGCCGGTGCGCCAGCAGGTACGTCGGCCGCCGCATCGCCGGGAACTCCCCCGGTCGGAGTCTCTCCTGACGGCTGCTCGGCGCCAGGCGGCACGCCGTCGATCAATGCATTCGGGACGAGCGGCGCGGATGCACCCGCGCCGCCCGATGCTGCGGTGGGCTGGCCGAGCACCGCACCATCGGAAAGTCGGAGGTACACGGGGCTCGAGTTCGGCACCATGCCGAGCCCCTCGGCCTTCGTCGCGAGGAACTGGGGAGACTCGACGCGGTCGAGGTCCTCTGCGAGCGTTGCCTCTTCGCGGGCGAGCGCCGCTTGGCGCGTCTGCAGCGCGTCGATGTCGTATGCCCCTTGAGTGACGGCGATCGAGAGCAGCAGCTGGGCGACGATGATGGCGGCGACTCCCCCGAGGGCGATGACGGCGTAGGCGAGTCTCGGCTTCGCGCGAACGGCACGGACGGCGCGTTCGGGCGCCGGTCGAAGACGCCGCGGTGCGCGGTCGGGGGTGCCCCGGCGCGGCACGGGGAGGGACTGGATGGGCACAGCACTCATGACGGCCTCCGCACTCGTTCGGCTGCGCGCAGTCGCACCGGCTTCGCACGCGGGTTCTCCGCCTGCTCAGCCTCGCTCGCGAGCTCGGCGCCCCGCACGAGGAGTTTGAACACGGGGCGGTGTTCGGGCAGCTCCATCGGCAGTCCGGCAGGGGCAGTGGAACTCGATGCGGCGCTGAGCGCGCGCTTGACGATGCGGTCCTCGAGCGATTGATAGGCCAGCACGACGATGCGACCGCCGACGGCGATCGTCTCGAGTGCTGCGGGCATGGCCTGCTCGAGCACCGACAATTCTTCGTTGACCTCGATGCGAAGTGCCTGGAAGACGCGCTTGGCGGGGTGCCCCTGACGTTGCACGGCGACCGGGGTCGCGGTCTGGATGACGGCGACGAGCTCGGATGAACGGGTGATCGGAGCATCCGCTCGTGCCTTGACGATGGCTCGTGCATATCGCGCAGCGAGCTTCTCTTCGCCGTAGTCGAGGAAGATGCGGCGCAGTTCCTCTTCACTCTCTTCAGCGATGACGTCGGCGGCGGTGCGACCACTCGTGAAGTCCATGCGCATGTCGAGCGGGGCGTCTTTCGAATACGCGAAGCCGCGCTCGGCCCGGTCGAGCTGGAGCGAGGAGACGCCGAGGTCGAAGAGCACGCCCTGCACTTCGCGGAACCCCTCCGACCGCACAGCGCGCTCGATGCCGTCGTAGACCGTGTGCACGAATCGAGCGCGGTCGCCGAACTTCGCGAGTCGTTCGCGTGCGATGGCGAGTGCATCGGTGTCGCGGTCGAGGCCGATGACGGTGAGCTTCGGGAACCGCTCGAGAAGCGCGGCCGCGTGACCGCCCATGCCGAGCGTCGCGTCGACGAGCACGGCGCCGTCGCCCTCGATGGCAGGGGCCAGGAGCTCGAGCGTGCGCTCGAGCATGACCGGGGTGTGAATGCGTTCGATGTCCATGATCTGCCTTGCCTTCCGGGCCTCGGGTTCCGATCCCCATCCGTTCGTCCTGATGCGGGGAAGTGCACCAGGCGCGGCCGGCTGGGAGTCGGAGCCCGAGGTTCAGAAGAGTCCGGGGATCACCTCCTCCGCCGTGTCCGCGAAGGCCGCCTCTTGCTCGGCGAGGTAGGTCGCCCATGCCGTCGCGTCCCAGATCTCCACACGGCTGCCCGTACCGATGACCGTGAGGTCGCGGTCGAGGCCCGCGTACGCACGAAGCGTTGCGGGGATGGTGACGCGATGCTGCTTGTCAGGGGTCTCCGCAGAAGCCCCCGAGAGGAAGACGCGCATGTAATCGCGCGCCTGCTTGCTCGTTACCGGGGCTTGGCGGATCTTGTCGCTCATGCTCTCGAACTCCCGTGCGCTGAACACGTAGATGCAGTGCTCTTGCCCGCGCGTGAGCACGAGGCCGCTCGAAAGCTCCTCCCGGAACTTCGCCGGAAGAATGACACGGCCTTTCTCATCAAGCTTTGGTTCATAGCTACCGAGGAACACCACATCACCCCCTTTCCTCCGGCCAGAATCCAGGTAACCCCACTTTACTCCACTCTCATCCACCAATCAACGACATTCGCTCGTTTTCCTCGTCAACCGCCTGTGAGTTTCCCGGCAACAGTGGGAAAGCCTGGCGTGGAGTGGAGTGGAGGGAGTTGCGCCGCGCCCGGCAGGGAACGGGCGTGATCGGCGACGGATGGCTCCGGCCGGGCGGTCCGATCGAACGATCTCGACGCCCGGCGCACGAAAAAACGGGCCGATCCGAAGATCGACCCGTTCAGGTGGTGGAGAGTGGAGGGATCAGTCGCGGCCCTCCTGGCGGCGATCCCAACGATCGTTCATGCGGTCCATGAAGCCGCCGCCCGAGCGGCGGCTACCCTGGGCCGCGGCGGCGGGCTCGGCAGGTGCGGCCGTGGCAGCGCCCCGCTTCGACGGCGTGATAGCGACGAGCACACCCGCGAACATCAGGGCGAACCCGATGACGCCGACGATGAGCAGTTGCGATGCCACCCCCGCAATGAGTGCGCCGGCACCGGCGACGGCGAGAAGTACACCGAGCACGATCGCCCGGTAGTTCGGTCGGCGACCTCGAACGCCGCCGACTGCTTGCACGAAGTCGGCGTCATTGCGATAGAGGTTCCGCTCCATCTCTTCGAGAAGACGTTGTTCCTGCTCTGAAAGCGGCATCTCACTCCCCTCAGGCTTCGGGATCGGCGCATCCGAGTTCATTCTAGCCCTGCCCCGCCTCGCTAGGCTAGGCAGGTGGCTCACGGTTCCCGACTGATCGATTTGGTGCACGAACGCATCGAGGATTTCCTCGCCGAACGCACCTCCATTCTCCGCTCGATCAGCCCCGACCTCGAGCCGCTCGATGAGTTCTCAAGGCGCTTTCTCAGCGGAGGCAAACGTTTCCGGGCATTGTTCTGCTACTGGGGCTGGGAAGCCGTCGGAGCACACGGGTTCGACCCGTTCGCCGCCGACAACGGGCGCGACCGGTTCTCCATCGTCTCCGCGGCGTCCGCGCTCGAGATGTTCCACGCCGCCGCCCTGCTGCACGATGACATCATCGACAACTCCGATACGCGGCGCGGTGCTCCGTCGGCCCATCGGCTCTTCGAGCAATTGCACACGGATTCCCGCTGGGCAGGCAGCTCCCCCGACTTCGGCCGTGCCGCGGCGATCCTGCTCGGCGACCTACTGCTCGGGTGGAGCGACGAGCTCCTCGACGAGGGCCTCTCGCCGCTGCCCGATCGCGAAGCCGCGCGCGCCGCGCGCGGCGAGTTCATGCGCATGCGCACAGAGGTGACGGCCGGTCAGTATCTCGACATCCTCGAAGAACGCGCCTGGCTCGCCCAGCCCGAATCGGAACAGCGGCTCCGCGCCGAGCGCGTCATCATCTACAAGTCGGCCAAGTACAGCGTCGAGGCGCCCCTCGTGATCGGCGGTGCGATCGCCGGAGCCACGAGCGCCCAACTCGGCGCCCTTCGAGCGTTCGGCCTGCCGCTCGGCATCGCCTATCAGCTGCGCGACGACCTGCTGGGCGTCTTCGGCGACCCGGAGGTCACCGGCAAGCCGAGCGGCGACGACCTGCGCGAAGGCAAGCGGACCATCCTCATCGCCATCGCCCGCGAACGACTCGCACCCGGCCAGCGTCGACTGCTCGACGAACTCCTCGGCGACCCCGACCTCGCGCCCGAACAGGTGCGGATGCTGCAGCGCACGATCCGTGAGTGCGGCGCGGTCGACGAGGTCGAAGCGCTCATCACCACGAATGTCGCGAAGGCGATGGCGGCGCTCGAGGACGCACCGCTCAGTCGCGATGCCCGAGCCGAGCTCGGTTCACTCGCCAAGACGGTCACCCGTCGGGCGAGCTGAATCACCGAGCCCGCGAGCGCCGCGAGGCGCCGGGACGGCTTCGGATCAGGCGAGGGCTTGCGCGATGCGTCGTACCTCGGCCTTTCGGCCCGCCCTGAGGGCGGCGATCGGCGAGGTGCCGAGACTGTCTTCCTCGGCGAGCATCCACTCGAGTGCTTCGGTGTCGGTGAAGCCCGCGTCGGCGAGCACGTTCGCCGTACCGTGCAGTTCGGGCAGGGGCGCATCGTCTCGGATGAACGCCGAGGGCACCTTCAGGACACCGTCGACCCGCGTGGCGAGCAGATGCCTGTCGTCGATGAGTCGGCGGATGCGACTCGGGCTCTGCCCGAGCATCTCGACGAGGTCGGGAACAGTCAGCCAGTCGGTCTCGGCAGCAGCATCGGTCACGGATCAAGACTGCCATGACCTGGGCCCACTCCGGAACCCGGACTTGAGCGAGAGCGGCCGCAGGGCGCCGCGGCACGGCTTCACCGGACTCGCGCGGAGGTGTTTGACTCGTCCGAGGGGCTATGCGACGGTTGCCGCGGGGGCCGGGAGCAGCGCGCCGGCGAAGGGGGAACGATGTCGTACGAAGCCGAGACCGAACCTGAACCCGACCCGACGGCTCGTTCGCGACGGGCGGAGTTCGACATGCCACGCCGCCGTCGAGGCATCCGTCGACTGATCACGCTGCCGCTCGCGGTCGCCTCGACGATCGCCGTCACGCTCGGCATCGCACAGCCCGCCGAGGCAGTGCCTCAATCGGCGAAACGGCTGCTGAAGGCGAAGGCTGCGAGTGCATCGACCACCCCGCCCGCGTCGAGTGAGGCATCGGCCGCCACCGTGCCCGGCGAAGTGACCGTCGGCGACGGCGACACTGTGAGCGGCATCGCCGAACGATACGGCGTTGCCACCGCCGACATCCTGGCGTTGAACGGACTCGGTTGGTCGAGCCTGATCTTCCCGGGCCAGCGACTCGCCCTGCCCGGCGACAGCGCGGCGTCGGCACCCGCTCCTGCGCCCGCACCTGTCGCCACCGAACTCTCCCGCCACACTGTCGCCGCAGGCGACACGCTGAGCGGAATCGCCGCGGCCTACGGGCTCTCGCTCGACCAGGTGCTCAGCGTCAATGGGCTCAGCCGGCAGAGCCTGATCTTCCCCGGTCAGTCGATCGTGCTGCCTCCCGGGGCCGGCGAAGTGGATGCGCCGGCCCCGGCTGCACCGGCACCCGCACCGCAGCCGCCCGCCGACCCGGTCACCGCCGACACCCATGTCGTCGTGGATGGCGACACGCTCTGGGATATCGCGGCGCGCCACGATATCGGCGTGCAGGAACTCATCGCGGCCAACGGACTCGATGCTTCCGGGGTCATCCGCGCAGGGCAGGTACTGCGCATCGCCCGGCCCGTCGCCATTGTGGCCGTCGCGTCGGTGAGTGTCGCCCTCACCGACGAGATGCGCGCCAACGCTCGAATCGTCATCGACGTCGGCCGCGCACTCGGCGTTTCCGACCAGGGCATCGTCATCGCCCTCGCCTCGGCCGCACAGGAATCAGGACTGAAGAACTCGAGCCACGGCGACGCCGACTCGCTCGGGCTCTTCCAGCAACGTCCGAGTCAAGGCTGGGGCACCGTCGAGGAGGTACTCGACCCGGTTCGGGCGTCGACGGCGTTCTATGGGGGCGCCGCGAACCCGAATCCCGGGCGCACCCGGGGGCTCCTCGACATCGTGGGCTGGGAGGCGCTGACCGTCACGCAGGCCGCGCAAGCCGTGCAGTTGAGCGCACACCCCGACCACTACGCGAAGTGGGAGGCGTCGGCGAGGGCCTGGCTCTCCGAGCTCGGCTGATCGGTGGTCCCGCTCATCACGATGGGATTGCGATCGGCGCGCCGTCGGCGTTTGCGCCGACTGCGGCATATACCTCTTCGTAGACTCGAAGGGTGACCACCGCGCCCGCAGATCCCATGATCGGCCGTCTCATCGACGGCCGCTATCAGGTGCGCTCGCGGATCGCTCGCGGCGGCATGGCCACTGTGTACCTCGCGACCGACCTGCGCCTCGAGCGCCGGGTCGCGATCAAGATCATGCACGGCCATCTCGCCGACGACAACACGTTCAAGACGCGCTTCGTGCAAGAGGCTCGCTCGGCCGCGCGACTGGCCCACCCGAACGTCGTGAACGTCTTCGATCAGGGCCAAGACGCCGACATGGCCTACCTCGTCATGGAATATCTGCCGGGCATCACGCTCCGCGACCTGCTGAAGGATTACAAGAAGCTCACGCCCGAGCAGACCGTCGACATCATGGACGCCGTGCTGTCAGGGCTGGCAGCCGCGCACAAGGCCGGCATCGTGCATCGCGACCTCAAGCCCGAGAACGTGCTGCTCGCCGACGACGGGCGCATCAAGCTCGGTGATTTCGGCTTGGCACGGGCCGCCAGCGCGAACACCGCGACCGGGCAGGCACTGCTCGGCACGATCGCCTACCTCTCCCCCGAACTCGTCACCCGTGGCGTCGCCGACGCTCGCAGCGACATCTACGCCGTCGGCATCATGATGTACGAGATGCTCACGGGCGAGCAGCCCTACGTCGGCGAAGCGCCGATGGCGATCGCATACCAGCACGCGAACGACCAAGTACCCACGCCGAGCTCCAAGAACCCCGCGGTGCCGGTCGAACTCGACGAGCTCGTGCTCTGGGCGACGGCCCGCGACCCCGAGGAGCGACCGAACGACGCTCGCGAGATGCTCGACCGTCTGCGCGAGGTCGAGCCGTCGATCCGTTCATCGCACCTTCCGCTCTCCACCCAGGCGACGATGGTGCTGCCCGCTTCGGCGCTGCCTGCCGGTGCTGCGACAGCGGAGACCCGCGTGCTCAACGGTGGCGGGGCAGCGGCATCGATCGCCTCGACAGCGACCCTCGAGGCATCCGACGGCGACGACACCGCCGCGCTCGCGAAGAATGCAGATCGCCGCAAACGGCGCGGCTATTGGATCCTCACCCTCGTCGTCCTCCTCACCGGCCTCGCCGCAGGCACCGGCTGGTACTTCGGCGCGGGGCCGGGTGCGCTCACCCAGGTGCCCGAGACCGCGACCCTCGCACCCGACAGCGCGACGACCTTGCTCGAAGAGGCCGGGTTCACGGTCGAGCCCGCCGAACGTAACGACCCCGTGGTGCCGATCGGCCAGGTCTCGGGCACAGACCCCGAAGCCGGATCGCAGGCACAACGCGGCTCGCTCGTCACGCTCTACGTCTCGAAGGGGCCGAGCATCCTGCCGGTTCCCGAGGTGCGAGGCTCCCCCTCCGCCGAAGCCCGCGCCGCGCTCAGCGACTTCACGGTCGCCGAAGGCAGCGCCATGCAGTTCTCGACCGATTTGCCGGCCGACCTCGTCATCGACGTGCTCGACGCCGACGGCAATGCGGTCGGCGCAGAGTACCCCGAACTCGGCAAGCTCACCCTTGTGGTCTCGGCCGGCGCCGTGCCCGATGTCGTCGGCATGCCCAGGGCGGAGGCCGAGGCCGCGCTCGCCGCCGCGGACCTGACCATGAACGAGGTCGGCTCCGAGTTCGACAACTCCGGTGCCATTCCGGCCGACGCCGTGTTGAGCGCGAGTGCGAACACCGATCCCGTGCGACCCGCCGACTCGATCGATGTGGTCATCTCGAAGGGCCAAGACCTCGTGAGCGTGCCGAACGTCGTCGGCATGAAGCTCTCCGATGCGATCGAGGCGCTCGAGGCGGCGGAGTTCACCGTCGCACACAGCTTCCCTACACCGTTCCTGGCGTTCGTCACCGTGACCTCGCAAGACCCCGCCGCGGACGCGCAGGCAGTGCGCGGGAGCGCAGTGAAGCTCGTCGGCACGCTCACGCTCTGAGCAGATCGGAGCGGAACGGATCGGACGAACGGCCTGACGCCGGCCGCCCGCTCACGAGCGGTGCGCGGGGCACCCGCCACCGGACGCCCCGCGCTCCAACTCAGCGAGCTGCGAGTTCCTCGGCCACGAGGAAGGCCAGCTCGAGCGACTGCATGTGGTTGAGGCGCGGGTCGCAGAGCGACTCGTAGCGCGTCGCCAAGGTCTCTTCGTCGATGTGCTCGGAGCCGCCGAGGCACTCCGTGACATCGTCGCCGGTCAACTCGACGTGGATGCCGCCCGGGTGCGTTCCGGCGTCGCGATGCGCCTCGAAGAAGCCCTTGACCTCGTCGACGACGTCGTCGAAGCGACGCGTCTTGTAGCCGTTGGGCGTGGTGATGCCGTTGCCGTGCATCGGGTCGGTGACCCACACCGGGTTGGCATCGCTCACCTTGATGGCTTCGAGGAGTGGCGGCAGCGCGTCGCGGATCTTGCCGGCACCCATGCGCGTGATGAAGGTGAGGCGGCCGGGCTCGCGCTCAGGGTCGAGCTTCTCGACGAGCTCGAGCATGGTCTCGGGTGTCGTCGACGGGCCGAGCTTCACGCCGATCGGATTGCGCACCCGCGAGAGGAAGTCGACGTGTGCGCCGTCGAGCTCGCGCGTACGCTCGCCGATCCAGATGAAGTGGGCCGACGTGTCGTACGGCGTGCCCGTACGCGAGTCGATGCGAGTCATGGGCCGCTCGTAGTCCATGAGCAGGCCTTCGTGGCCGGTGTAGAACTCCGTGTGCTTGATCGCTTCGAAGTCGGCGCCGCACGCCTCCATGAACTTGATCGCGCGGTCGATCTCGCGGGCCATGGTCTCGTAGCGAGCGTTGGCGGGGTTGGACGCGAACCCCTGGTTCCACGAGTGCACCTGCCGGAGGTCGGCGAACCCGCCCTGGGTGAACGCACGGATGAGATTGAGGGTCGAGGCGGCGGTGTGGTAACCCTTGATGAGCCGCGCCGGATCGGCGGCACGGGACTCGGGCGTGAAGTCGTACCCGTTCACGATGTCGCCGCGGTAGGCGGGAAGCGTGACATCTCCGCGAGTCTCGCTGTCGCTCGAGCGGGGCTTGGCGAACTGACCCGCCATGCGACCCATCTTCACGACCGGCATCGACGCGCCGTAGGTGAGCACGACCGCCATCTGCAGCACGGTCTTCACACGATTGCGGATCTGGTCGGCCGTGGCGCCCGCGAAGGTCTCGGCGCAGTCGCCGCCCTGGAGCAGGAAGGCTTCGCCTCTGGAGGCCGCGGCCAGACGGTCGCGCAAGATGTCGACCTCGCCCGCGAAGACGAGCGGCGGCAGCGTTGAGAGTTCAGCGGATGCCGCGTGGGCGGCCTCGGGCGAAGGCCACGTCGGCTGCTGCTTGATGGGGAGGGTGCGCCAATAGTCGAGGCCGGCAATCACGGAGGGATCTGCATTCACGACCGGCTCGACGAGCTCTACCACGGGATGTCCTGAGGGATTCGGGCGCACGATCGCGCCGGGAAAGAGAAAGGCGACGCACGTTGCGCCGCCGCTGAACGAGCCTATCGCGATTGCGGAGCGCGCTTCTCCTTGACCGAACTGGCGTAGACGTCGACGTATTCCTGACCACTCAGCCCGCGGAGGTCGTAGACGAGCTCGTCGGTCACGGAACGCAGCACGAATCGGTCGCCCTCGAGCCCCTCGAAGCGACTGAAGTCGATCGGCTCGCCGAGGATGATGCCGATGCGTCGCACCTTCGGCAGGCGCGTGCCGATCGGCATCACGTGCTCGGTGCCGATCATCGCCACCGGGATCACGGGGACACCGGCTTCGAGCACCATGCGGGCGACACCGGTGCGCCCTCGATACAGCTTGCCGTCGGGGCTGCGGGTGCCTTCGGGGTAGATGCCGAGGATCTTGCCGTCGCCGAGCACGCGCAGCCCTGTCTCGAGCGACGCCTCGGAGGCCCTGCCGCCCGATCGGTCGATCGGGAGCTGCCCTGCCGATTTGAGGAACAGTCTCGTCGCCCAGCCCTTCAGTCCCTTGCCCGTGAAGTACTCGCTCTTGGCGAGGAAGGCGACCGGGCGGTCGACGATGAGCGGCAGGAAGATCGAGTCGATGAACGAGAGGTGGTTGGAGGCGAGCACGACGGGCCCCTCTTTGGGCACGTTCTCGAGGCCGACGACCCACGGTCGGAAGATCGAGAGGAGGATCGGCCCGATGACGAGGTGCTTCATGATCCAGTAGAACACCCTGAAGCTCCTTCCCACTGCGGCAGCGACCCGGCCGAGCGTCGCCGATTCAGCCTAGCGCCGGCGGCTCAGGCGTGCTCGGCGACCCAGACTCGCGCGAGGTCGGCCGCGCCGACGACCCCGGCGTCGTTGACGAGTTCGGCGATCACGAAGTCGGCTTCGGGGTGGTAGCCGCGGGCCGGCAGGTGTTCGAGAAAGGCCGCGCGGATCGGCTCGAGCAGCAGCTCTCCGGCCGCCGCAACCCCACCACCGAAGACGAAGCGCTGCGGATCGAGCACCGCCGAGAGACTCGCCGCGGCCTGCCCGAGCCAGTGGCCCAACTGGCGCAGCGCAGCGATCGCACCGGGGTCGCCGGACTCGATGAGCGCGCCGACGAGGTGCCCGTCGAGTCCGCCGTGCTCGGTGCGTACCCGCGCAAGGTTCTGGCCGATGCCGCCGGCATCGGCGATCTCGTTCGCCATGCGCAGCAGCGCCCGGCCCGAACCGTACTGCTCGATGCACCCGCGCTGGCCGCACCCGCACGCAAGCCCGTCGGGCACCACCCTGAGGTGACCGAGTTCCGCACCGGCGCCGAAGCCCCCACGGAAGAGGCGATCGCCGGCGACGATCGCGCCGCCCACCCCGGTGCCGATCGTGAGCATCACCATGTCGCTGACCATGCGGCCCGCCCCGAACCGGAACTCCGCCCAGCCCGCCGCGTTGGCGTCGTTGTCGACGACCACGGCAGTGCCGACCCGGGCTTCGAGCTTCTCGCGGAAGGGCTCGTTGCGCCAGTCGATGTTCGGTGCGTAGTAGACCGTGGAGTGCGCCGCATCGACGAAACCCGCCGCCGCCACCCCGATCGCCACGATCTCGGCCTCTGCACCGGCGCGCAGGGAATCGATCATTCGCACGACCGCGTCTTCGAGCAGTCTCGCGTCACCGGCCGGCGTGGCGACTCGCTCGTTCGCGACGATGTTGCCGAGCTGGTCGACGACCGCTCCGGCGATCTTCGTTCCACCGATGTCGATTCCGATCGCGTGCACCAGGAGGCTGCCTTTCAGATGGGGACGAGCGTGATCGAGCCGAGACCTGGGGCCGCACGAGCAACGACTAGAGTGTAGTAGACCCCCATTGCCGCGGTTCGCGCTGGTACCCGAGCCGCGTGCAACCCTCCCGGTGCCGAAGGAGCTACCGTGATCGAATTCGCCACCCCACCTGTGGTTGCCGCCGACCCCGAGGCGAACACCACAGACCTGCTGGTCGACCGCGTCGCTGCGACGCCCGACTCCGTGCTGTTCTCGCTCCCGACCACTGACGGCGGCTGGACTCCGGTCACCACCAAGGAGTTCTACGACCAGGTCATCGCACTCTCGAAAGGGCTCGTCGCGGCCGGCATCCAGCCGGGCGACAAGATCGGTCTGATGTGCAAGACCCGATACGAGTGGACCCTGATCGACTTCGCGACCTGGTTCGCCGGCGCCGTGCTCGTGCCGGTGTACGAGACGAGTGCGCCCGCCCAGGTGCGCTGGAACCTCAGCGATTCCGGCGCGATCGCCCTCATCGTCGAAACGCCCGACCATTTCACACGCTTCGACGAGGTGCACCCCGATCTCCCGTTGATCCGCGAAACCTGGCAGATCGACCTCGGCGACCTCGACAAGCTCATCGCCGGCGGCACCGAGGTTCCCGACGAAGAGATCGAGCGTCGTCGCAGCCTCGCGGTGGGCTCCGACATCGCCACGCTCATCTACACCTCCGGCTCGACCGGTAGGCCTAAGGGGTGCGTGCTCACCCACTCGAACTTCGTGGAGCTCTCCCGCAACTCCGCGGTCGCCCTCAGCGAGGTCGTGTCCGACCCCGGCGGCGCCTCGACGCTGCTCTTCATCACGACAGCGCACGTGTTCGCGCGCTTCATCGCGGTGCTCTCCGTGCACGCCGGCGTGCGCGTCGGCCACCAGCCCGACACCAAGCAGCTCCTCCCCTCGCTGGCGAGCTTCAAGCCGACATTCCTGCTCGCAGTGCCGCGAGTCTTCGAGAAGGTCTACAACGTCTCCGAGCAGAAGGCCGAAGCCGGCGGCAAGGGCAAGATCTTCCGTTCCGCCGCCGACACCGCGGTCGCCTACTCGACCGCGAAAGAGAGTGGCAAGGTCCCCTTCGGCCTGAAGCTCAAGTTCAAGCTCTTCGACACCCTCGTCTACTCCAAGCTGCGCGCGGCGATGGGCGGCAATGTCAAGTACGCCGTGTCGGGCTCCGCCCCGCTCGGCCCGCGCCTCGGCCACTTCTACCACGCCCTCGGCATCACGATCCTCGAGGGCTACGGCCTCACCGAGACCACGGCGCCCGCAACGGTGAACCTCGCGAACAAGTCGAAGATCGGCACGGTCGGCCCCCCGCTCCCCGGTGTCGCCGTACGCCTCGCCGACGACGGTGAGATCCAGGTCAAGGGCATCGATGTCTTCAAGGAGTACTGGAAGAACCCCGAGGCGACCGCAGCGTCGTTCGACGGTGAATGGTTCATTACCGGTGACATCGGCTCGTTCGACGCCGACGGCTTTCTCACGATCACGGGGCGCAAGAAAGAGATCATCGTCACAGCGGGTGGCAAGAACGTCGCCCCCGCCACGCTCGAAGACCCCATTCGCGCGAACCCGCTCGTGGGCCAGATCATCGTCGTCGGCGACAAGAAGCCGTTCATCTCGGCGCTGATCACCCTCGACCCCGAGATGCTGCCCGTCTGGCTCAACAACAACGGTGAAGATGCCGGCATGTCGATCGACGAGGCGACCGTCAACCCGGCGGTGCTCGCCGAGGTGCAGCGTGCGATCGATGCGGCCAACGAGACCGTCTCGCGTGCAGAATCGATCCGCAAGTTCACCTTGCTCGCGATCGAGCTCACCGAAGAGAGCGGCCACCTGACGCCGAAGATGAGCATCAAGCGCAACATCATCCTCGCCGACTTCGCACCGCACGTCGAGGCGATGTACTCGGGCGCACCTGCGACCGAGGGCCACTCGATCGTGCACTGAGTTCGATCAGGGACTGCTTCACGAAACGACGAAGGCCCCGCTCGCGGGGCCTTCGTCGTCGGTGGGTGCTCGCGAGTCAGAACCAGTCCGACTCGCGAATCTCCTTCATCGCCAGACGCCGTTCGGCCTTCTCGAGGCGGTCGATGTACAGCAGACCGTCGAGATGGTCGGTCTCGTGCTGCAGGGCCTGGGCCATGAGCCCCGTGCCCGAAACCTCGATCTCGTTGCCGTCGAGGTCGATGCCGCGTACGCGGGCGAACGGATGCCGCGGCGTCTTGTGCCAGAGCCCCGGAACCGAGAGGCAACCCTCGTCGATGAGCTCTTTCTCGCCGGTGACCTCGACGATCTCGGGGTTCAAGATGTAGCCGACCTCACCGTCGACGTTGTAACTGAACGCGCGCAGGTTCACGCCGATCTGCGAGGCGGCCACACCTGCGCGGCCGGGAACTCTCACGCTGTCGAGCAGATCGGTCACGAGTGCGCGCACACGCTCGTCGACCTGTTCGACGGGGGCGGAGACGGTCTTCAAGACAGGGTCGCCGAACAGGCGAATGGGTCGTTCGGGCAATGGTTCTCCGTTCAGTGCTCGCGCTCGGCGGGCATGCCTTCCACCACGAGCGCCGCGAGCTCACGAGCCGCGTGCTGGGTGACGGGTCGCAGTTCGTGCCAGTTCACGACGGAACCGGCCGCGAGCTGCGGGTCATAGGGAATGCGCACGATCTCGCGCACTCGGGACTGGAAGTGCGCCTCGATCTCGTCGACCTTGACGAGGTGCGTGCCCTGGGTCGCGAGGTTGATCGCCACGATGGCATTGCGCACGAGTTCACCGTATCCGTTTGCCTCGAGCCAAGTCAGCGTCTCGGACGCGAGACGGGCCTCGTCGACGCTGCCGCCCGAGACGATCACAACCGAGTCGGCACGCTGCAGCGTGGCACGCATGACGGAGTGCACGATGCCGGTGCCGCAATCGGTGAGCACGATCGAGTAGTACCGCGCGGCAAGGCCGGCGACGACGTTGTAGTCGTTGTCGTCGAACGCCTCGGACAGTGTCGGGTCGGTGTCGGAGGCGAGGATGTCCAGACGAGTCTCATCGCGTGAGACGAACCTGGAGAAGTCGGTGTACCCGCCGATCGACGAGGCTTTCGCCACTACGTCGCGCACGGTCTCGCGGGTCTGGCGGTCGACGCGTTCAGCGAGGGTGCCGCGGTCGGGATTGGCATCGATCGCGATGATGCGGTCGTCGCGCGCGTTGGCGAGGGCCATACCGAGCAGCGCCGTTATGGTCGTCTTGCCGACTCCACCCTTTCGGGTGAGCACCGGCACGAAGCGCGCGCCACCCTCGAAACGCTTCTGGATGCGGTGGCTCAGGGCCTTGTGCGCCTGCACCTTCGCCGAATCACCGAGGTTGACCAGGTGGAGGGATGCCTCGTAGACGAACCGGTTCAGGCCGCCCTGCGGCGCGGGCCGAGTCGTGCGGTTCAGGTCGATGAGCCGATCGGCGGTCAGCGAATCAGCGGTCTCGGGCACCTCTGGCGGGAGCTGCGGTTCACCGGGGACATCGACAACCGCGACATGGCTGCCCGTGTCAGTGCTCACCCGCTCGCGGCGGAGTTTCGATGCGTCGGAGGCGAGCAGCGCGCTATATGGCGAGGGCTCACGCCGCGCAGCACCGCGGTATCCGGCACCGGCGAGAGCCGGAGTGATGACCTCGACGGAAGTGGTACTGCTGCCACCGCCGACCAGGCTGCCGGGATTGACCGCGACGTCGTCGATCGCAACTGCGACCTCGTCGTCGGGCATCTCGTGCACCGGTGCCGGCGGCAGGTCGACCCGAACGTTCGGGTTCTCTGCCAGCTCCGCTCCCGAGTGCGCGCCGGTGGCGGCGAGCCTGCGGCCGCGATCGAGCGCCGACGTACGTGTTGCCGAACCGCGACGCGTCGCAGCTTCTTCTTCGAACTTGTCTTCAGCCACCGATACCCCTCCTCATCAGTGTCAACCAACGCCCAGCTTAGCGCGGGCGCACCACGACGAGCAGGTCACCCGCTTCGACCTGCTGCGTCTTGGGGATCGCGACCCGCTCGACGACGCCCGCGATGGGCGAGGTGATGGCGGCCTCCATCTTCATCGCCTCGATCGAAGCGACGCTCTGGCCGGCCGCGATCTCGGTGCCGGCCTCGACCTGCAGGGTCACCACGCCGGAGAACGGCGCGGCGATCTGTCCGGGCTGAGAGGCATCCGCCTTCTCGGCCGTGCGCGTCTCGACGACGATGGAACGATCGCGAACGAAGACCGGCCGCAGCTGGCCGTTCAGGATGGTCATGACGGTGCGCATGCCCTTGTCGTCGGCTTCGCCGATCGCCTCGAGACCGGCGTAGAGGCGCACACCCGTGTCGATCTCGACGACGTGCTCGGCGCCCTGGCGGAGTCCGTAGAGGTAGTCGGCCGTATCGACCACCGACAAATCGCCGAAGAGTTCGCGAATCTGCTCGTACTGACGTGTGGGCGCCGGGAAGAGGAGGGCGTTCAGCGTCGCCCGCCGCGTCCCGCTGTCGGCCTCGAGCGCCGCGTGTTGCTCCGCGGTGAGCTCCGTGACGCCGATGCGGATGTCTTTGCCCGCGAGCACCTTGGTGCGGAACGGCTCCGGCCATCCGCCGGGCAGGTCGCCCAGCTCGCCGGCCATGAATCCGATGACGGAGTCGGGCACGTCGTACTT
Source organism: Agromyces sp. Y558 (assembly GCF_059445415.1). Taxonomy (NCBI): domain Bacteria; kingdom Bacillati; phylum Actinomycetota; class Actinomycetes; order Micrococcales; family Microbacteriaceae; genus Agromyces; species Agromyces sp. Y558. Next base: position 119,004 of record NZ_JCAIUH010000003.1, on the reverse strand, counting down.
CTCGGGGTTCGCTTCGAAGTCGTCGGGGTCGGCCTTGACCGCTGCCAGGTGGAGGGCGAGGTCGCCGACGACCTTCGAGGACGGCGTCACCTTCGGCACCCGGCCGAGGATGCGATCGGCGGCCGCGTACATGTCTTCGATGAGTTCGAAGTCGTCGGCCAAGCCCAGCGCGATCGCCTGCTGTCGGAGGTTCGACAGTTGTCCACCCGGGATCTCGTGGTGGTACACGCGACCTGTGGGACCGGGCAGACCAGACTCGAACGGGCGGTAGAGGCGGCGCACGGCCTCCCAGTAGGGCTCGAGGTCGGAGACGGCGTCGAGCGAGATGCCGGTATCGCGTTCGGTGTGCGCGAGCGCGGCGACGAGCGACGACGCCGAAGGCTGGCTCGTCGTGCCGGCCATCGGTGCGCTCGCGACGTCGACGGCATCGACGCCCGCGCGGCTTGCCGCGAGCAACGTCGCCAGCTGGCCGCCAGCGGTGTCGTGGGTGTGCAGGTGCACCGGGAGGTCGAAACGTTCGCGGAGGGCCGTCACGAGCTTCTCAGCGGCGGTGGGCCGCAAGAGGCCGGCCATGTCCTTGATCGCGAGCACGTGCGCTCCGGCGTCGACGATCTGCTCGGCGAGACCGAGGTAGTAGTCGAGCGTGTAGAGATCTTCGGCCGGATCGAGAAGATCGCCGGTATAGCACAACGCGACCTCGGCGACGGCGTGCCCGGTCGAGAGCACCGAATCGATCGCCGGGCGCATCTGCGAGATGTCGTTGAGCGCGTCGAAGATGCGGAAGATGTCGACGCCGGTGGCCGCGGCCTCGCGCACGAACGCATCGGTGACCTCGGTCGGGTACGGCGTGTACCCGACCGTGTTGCGGCCTCGAAGCAGCATCTGGATGTTGATGTTCGGCAGTGTCTCCCTGAGCGCAGCGAGGCGCGCCCAGGGGTCTTCTCCGAGGAAGCGGAGGGCGACGTCGTAGGTCGCGCCGCCCCAAGCCTCGACCGAGAGGAGCTCGGGAGTCATCCGAGCGACGTAGGGCGCCACCGCCACGAGATCGCGAGTGCGCACGCGGGTCGCGAGGAGCGACTGATGCGCGTCGCGGAATGTCGTCTCGGTCACGGCAAGCGGAGTCTGCGCGCGAAGCGCCTGTGCGAAACCGACTGGGCCGAGTTCGAGGAGGCGCTGGCGCGATCCCGCCGGTGCCGGGGTCGTGAGGTCGATCGGAGGCAGCTTCTCGACCGGGCTGACGGTCGTCGGTGCCGCTCCGTTCGGCTGGTTCACCGTGACATCCGCAAGCCAGTTCAGGATCTTGGTGCCGCGGTCCTTCGAGACACGCCCGCGCACGAGCTGCGGGCGCTCGTCGATGAACGACGTGCTGAGGTCTCCGGCGACGAACGCCGGGTCTTCGAGGACTGCCTGGAGGAACGAGATGTTCGTCGAGACACCGCGGATGCGGAACTCGGCAAGGGCTCGCTTGGCGCGTGCCACCGCGGCCGGGTAGTCGCGTCCGCGGCACGTGAGCTTCGCGAGCATCGAGTCGAAGTGGGGGCTGATCTGGGCACCGGGGTTGATCGTTCCGCCATCGAGGCGGATGCCGGCACCGCCCGGAGACCGGTACGTGGTGATCTTGCCGGTGTCGGGCCGGAACCCGGCGGTCGGGTCTTCAGTCGTGATGCGGCACTGCAACGCGGCACCGCGGAGCCGGATCGACTCCTGCGCCAAGCCGAGGTCGGCGAGCGACTCCCCCGCCGCGATTCGGATCTGCGAGACCACGAGGTCGACATCGGTGACCTCTTCGGTGACCGTGTGCTCGACCTGGATGCGCGGATTCATCTCGATGAAGACATGCTCGCCCGCGCGCTCGCCCACCGTGTCGAGGAGGAACTCCACGGTGCCGGCGTTCACGTAGCCGATCGACTTCGCGAAGGCGATCGCGTCGCGGTAGAGCGACCGGCGCACCTCGTCGGAGAGGTTCGGCGCGGGCGCGATCTCGATGACCTTCTGGTGGCGGCGCTGCACCGAGCAGTCGCGTTCGAAGAGGTGCACCGTCTCGCCGGATGCATCCGCCAGCACCTGCACCTCGATGTGACGGGGCCGGAGCACCGCCCGCTCGAGGAACATCGTCGAGTCGCCGAAGGCGCTGTCGGCCTCGCGCATCGCCTCCTCGAGGGCGGCGCGCAGATCATCCTTCGTGTTCACCCGGCGCATGCCGCGTCCGCCACCGCCGGCGACGGCCTTGGCGAAGATCGGGAAGCCGACCTCGTCGGCCTGGCCGATGAGCGTTTCGATGTCGCGCGACGGCGGTGTCGACTTCAGCACTGGCACGCCTGCGGCGATCGCGTGTTCTTTCGCGGTGACCTTGTTGCCGGCCATCTCGAGCACCCGCTTCGGCGGACCGATGAAGGTGATGCCCGCGGCCTCGGCTGCCTGCGCGAGCTCGGGGTTCTCCGAGAGAAACCCGTATCCCGGGTAGATCGCGTCGGCGCCCGACAACTTCGCCACGCGGATGATCTCGGTGACGTCAAGATACGCGCGCACCGGATGCCCCGGCTCTCCGATCTGGTACGCCTCGTCGGCCTTCAGGCGGTGCAGCGAGTTGCGGTCCTCGAACGGGTACACCGCGACCGTCTTCGCACCGAGTTCGACAGCGGCACGGAACGCACGGATGGCGATCTCGCCGCGATTGGCAACCAGGATCTTCGTGAACATGCAGACCTTTCAGACGGGTTTCCGCACAGCGAACGTTTAGGTATCGCCCGAGTAGTAAAGGTAACGTATCTGTTCGTGCACGTACTCAGCGTCAGTTCTCTGAAGGGCGGTGTCGGCAAGACGACCGTCACCCTCGGACTGGCGTCGGCAGCGTTCGCGCGCGGCGTCCGTACCCTCGTCGTCGACCTCGACCCGCAGTCCGACGTTTCGACCGGTATGGACATCCAGGTCGCCGGTCATCTCAACGTCGCCGACGTGCTCGCCTCCCCGAAGGAGAAGATCGTTCGATCGGCCATCGCGCCGAGCGGATGGGCGCGATCGAACCCGCAGTCGACGATCGACGTGATGATCGGCAGCCCGTCGGCGATCAACTTCGACGGGCCGCACCCGTCGATTCGCGACATCTGGAAGCTCGAAGAAGCGCTCGCGAACGTCGAAGCCGACTACGAACTCGTGCTCATCGACTGCGCACCGTCGCTGAACGCGCTGACACGTACCGCGTGGGCCGCGAGCGACCGGGTGGCGGTCGTCACCGAGCCGGGGCTCTTCTCCGTCGCTGCGGCCGACCGGGCGCTCCGAGCGATCGAAGAGATCCGCCGTGGCCTATCTCCTCGACTGCAGCCGCTCGGCATCATCGTGAACCGCGCGCGCGTGCAGTCGCTCGAGCACCAGTTCCGCATCAAGGAGCTGCGCGACATGTTCGGCCCGCTCGTGCTCTCGCCCCAGCTGCCCGAGCGCACGTCGCTGCAGCAGGCGCAGGGTGCCGCGAAGCCGCTGCACATGTGGCCCGGAGAGAGTGCCGAAGAGATGTCGGCGCACTTCGACCAGCTGCTCGAGCGCGTGCTGCGCACCGCGCACATCGGCGAGTTCGCCGGCCTGCCGCTCGACAGCCCGACACCCTTCGCCTGAACGCGGACCAACTCCCCAGACGCTCAGTCGTGCAGACGCTCAGTCGTGCAGACGCTGAGTCGTGCAGACGCTGAGTCGTGCAGACGCTCAGTCGCAGTGACGAGCAGTCGGCTGCGTGATCGTCAGGAGATCTTGCGCGGGCGTTCGCCGCGTCGCGCAGCGAGCTCGTCGAGCGGATCGGCCGGCTGCGTGTTGATCTCGACGAGAGTCGTCTCGACCTCTCGCAGCACCTTGCCGACGGCGATGCCGAACACACCCTGGCCGCGGTTGACGAGGTCGATGACCTCATCGTCGGATGTACACAGGTACACGCTCGCGCCGTCGCTCATGAGGGTCGTCTGCGCGAGGTCGTCGATGCCGGATTCTCGGAGCTGGGAGACGGCCGTACGGATCTGCTGAAGTGAGATGCCGGTGTCGAGCAAACGTTTCACGAGCTTCAGCACGAGAATGTCGCGGAATCCGTAGAGTCGCTGCGTTCCGGAACCCGCTGCACCGCGCACCGTCGGCTCGACGAGTTGCGTGCGCGCCCAGTAGTCGAGCTGTCGATAACTGATGCCCGCAGCTCGAGCCGCGACCGCGCCCCGATACCCGGTGGCGTCATCGTGGACGGGCATGCCGTCGGTGAAGAGCAACCCGAGGTCGTAGCGCGAGCGTGGAGTCCGGTCGAGCTTACTCATCCGATTCGCCCCTCACTCTCGCGCCGGCACCCGTCGACGCGAGTTCCACGCTACCGAGGGCGACAGCCTCTGTCGAACACATCGGGCCGAACGTCACGGCGTGTCGCGACATCATCTCGCGAGCTTGCCGAGCGAGGCACGCACGACGCTCGCGTGCACCGCCTCGAGGTGACCCGCGAGCTCGAGACCGTGTTCGACGGCACGAGCCTTGTCTGCGGCATCCGCTCGCCGCGACGGCGCGATCGCACGCTCGACGAGCGCCGCCTCGCGCTCGGCCGCGGCTCGTACTCCGCGGAGATGGCGTGGCTCGATGCCCACCGCGCGGAGTGCGACGAGCGAGCGGAGCACACCGAGCGCCTCGTCGCCGTAGTACTCGGCTGCAGGCAGCAGCGACGTCGAGACGGCGTCGTCGAGCAGCGCGTTCGTCGCGCCGGCCTGTGCAATGAGTTCGTCACGTCGGAACCTGCGGGCACCGGCGAGGAACGCCGCGGCACTCGTCGCCCCAGGCAGAGCCGGCGTCTCGCCCGCGTCGATCGCCTCGAGGTGCGCGCGAATCACCTTGAGCGGCAGGTAGTGGTCGCGCTGCATCGACAGCACGACCGTGATGCGCTCCACATCGACGGTGGAGAACTTGCGATAGCCTGCCGCGGTGCGCGCCGGCGAGACGAGACGTTGCTCTTCGAGGAACCGCAGCTTCGACGGAGTCAGCTCGGGGAATTCGGGCTGAAGTCGGGCGAGAACCTGACCGATGCCCAGCAGTGGCGCCTGGCCGCTCGCGCGCGTGGACGCAGCGGGAGCTGCCACTATTCGCTCGCCACCGGAGCCAGGTCGCGGCGTGAGGCGTAGAAGGTGAGGCGGAACTTGCCGATCTGCACCTCTGCACCATCGCTCAGTAGGGCCGTCTCGATGCGCACGCCGTCGTAGTAGGTACCGTTCAGCGAGCTGAGGTCGCGCACCTCGAACGCACTGCGGTGCCGTACGAACTCCGCGTGCTTCCGCGAGACGGTGACGTCGTCGAGGAAGATGTCGGCGTCTGGGTGACGACCGACGACTGTGACGTCGGTGTCGAGGAGGAATCGGGCGCCGCTGTTCGGGCCCCGACGAACGATGAGCAACGCCGACCCCGAGGGGAGCGCAGCGATCGCCTCCTGCTCTTCAGCGGTGATGTCGGCGTCGAGCGCGCTCAATTGCGCCGCCGTCTCACGGCTGAAGCCGATGGTCGAATCGGTCGCACCGTCGACCGCAGCCTGCGTCGACGTTGCCGTCGACGGTTCGCCACCGGTCTCGTTCGTGCCACCGGCCTGAGTAATGTCGGAATCCGCCACACTAACCTCCCTGTCCCAGCGTATCCGATCGAGGCTCGTCTGCCACCCGCGGAATACGGATGACGCGAGCGGTCTCGATCGCGTAGATGATCCCGGCCCACCAGTAGAGGAAGGCCCCCCACAGGGTGATCGCCCAGCCGACCGGCTGGCTGATGTCGGCGACGACCGGGAATGCGAGCCCGAGCATGATCACGGGCAGGCCGAAGAACAGCGCGAAGGTCGCGACCTTGCCGAGCTGATGCACGGGCAGCGGCCCGTATCCGTGGTTCGCGAGCACGACGCCGAGGGTGAGCAGGAAGACGTCGCGAGCGACGATCACGACGACGATCCACCAGGGCACGAGACCCTGGGCGGCGAGCCCCACGAGAGCGGCGAAGATGTACAGCCGATCGGCGGCAGGGTCGAGCAGCTGCCCGAGCCTGGTCACCTGCCGGAGGCGCCTCGCGAGGTATCCGTCGAGCAGGTCGGTGAAGCTCGCGACGATCAGCACGATGAGCGAGACGACGTAGTCACCGCGCACGATGAAGACGAGGAAGACCGGAACGAGGGCGAGTCGGAGCATGCTGAGGATGTTCGGGATCGTCCAGATCTCCGAACCGACGACCCCCGCGCGCTCCCCAGCCACGACACGATCCTATCGATCCGTAGAATGCCGCCATGACTCCACTGCACGTGTGTCTCCTGATCTGTGCCGCGATCACCCTCGCGACGTGGCTCGCTTCGATCATCACTCGCGAGTACTCATGGGTCGACCGCATCTGGTCGATCGCCCCGATCGCATATGTCTGGGTCTTCGCGGGTGCGAGCGGATTCGACGCGCGGCTCGTGCTGATGGCGGTACTCGTGAGTGCGTGGGGCATCCGTCTGACCCTCAATTTCGCCCGCAAGGGCGGCTATCGCCCCGGCGGCGAGGACTACCGGTGGGCAGTGCTGCGCGGGCGGATGTCGCGCGTGCAGTTCGCCGCGTTCAATCTGTTGTTCATCTCGATCTACCAGAACGCGATCATCCTGCTCATCTGCCTGCCTGCGTACACGGTCTTCGAAGCCGGCGCGTCACAGCTCGGGGCCGGTGACGCCGTGCTCGCGATCGTGTTCCTGGCATTCCTGGTCGGGGAGACCGTGGCCGACCATCAGCAGTGGGTGTTCCACCGGTGGAAGGTCGCAGAGCGCGCAGCGGGTCGCACGCCGCAGCCCGAATTCCTGCAGACGGGGCTGTTCCTGGTCTCGCGCCACCCGAATTTCTTCTTCGAGCAGGGGCAGTGGTGGGTCTTCTACGGGTTCGCCGTGACCGCGACGGGTGCGTGGCTGCACTGGAGCATCGCCGGGGCCGTGCTGCTGACGACGCTCTTCATCGGATCCACGATCTTCACCGAGTCGATCTCGCGCTCGAAGTACCCCGACTACGACGAGTACCGATCGCGCACGTCGCCGATCGTGCCGTGGTTCCCGCGGGCTGCGAATTCACAGGTCGGCGAGCGCATCACCTGATCCGGCGGCTCAGAGTCTCGCGGCGAGGCCGGGCCAGGCTTCGGCGAACCGCGGATGCAGCGCGAGCTCGGTGACCCGATCGGCCGTGATCCACCGCAACTCGATGCTCTCGGGGTCGCTCACGACCGGCTCGAATCGTTCGGTGGCATCGGCGACGACCGTCGTGTACGACCAGTATCCGAGGTCGAGCACGGTGCTGAAACGCACCTCGAGAAGTTCGGGCGTCACGCCCGCCTCCTCACCGGCCTCGCGGACGGCCGCCTCGACAGCGGTTTCGTGCTCGTGCCGCGCGCCGCCGGGAATCCCCCAGGTGCCGCCGAAGTGGCTCCACACCGCACGGTGCTGGAGCAGCACCTCTCGCGTCGGGCTGACGACGAGCAGCCCCGCCGCACCGTACCTGCCCCAATACCGTGCGCCGTCGGGACCTTCGACCCATTCGTCGCCGCTCGCTCCGCTCATGACTCCAGCATGCCGCACGCGCCGCGAGGGCACGGCCCGCCCGTAGGCTGATGACATGAACGGCGAGTCACCGGTGCGCGTCGACGCCTGGCTGTGGGCGGTGCGCCAGTTCAAGACGCGATCTGCTGCGACGGCCGCATGCCGCGCGGGACATGTGCGGGTCAACGGTGAACGCGCGAAGGCGGCGCAGCCCGTACGACCGGGCGACGAGGTGCGCGTTCGCATCGGCGGGTTCGATCGCATGCTCGTCGTGCGTCAGACCCTCGTCAAGCGTGTGTCGGCGCCGCTCGCAGCTGCGGCGGTCGACGATCGCACGCCGCCCCCGCCGCCTCGAGAGACCGTGGCCGTGGTCGCCACGCGCGACCGTGGCGCCGGCCGCCCCACCAAACGCGAGCGACGAGACCTCGACCGCCTCCGCGGACACTGAACGCCACGGCGTAGCCTGAACAGGTGCACAAGGAACTCAGCCACGACCCGGACGCGCGGCGCTACGTGCTCCTGGTCGACGGAGACATCGCGAGCGTGCTCGACTACCGGGTGCTCGGCGACTCGGTCGCGTTCACCCGGACCTTCACGAACCCGCCGTACCGTGGCAGTGGCCTGGCCGGGGAGCTCGTCGAATTCGCGGCCGATGACGTCGAGGCGACCTCGACGCGCCACATCGTGCCGAGCTGCTGGTACGTCAGCGAGTGGTTCGACCGGCATCCGGATCGCGCCGGGCTGCTCGACCCCCGCGCGACGTGAACGGCGAACCGTTCGGACGGACGACGAAGCCGAAGCGTCGCTCGCAAATCTGCCCGAACGGTCGATCGCACCGGTGTCGACGGCGAACCTCTCACCGGGTGACGACGACCGCTGTCAACGCTTGCGGTGCGTGGCGTCGCTCACTGCGTCGCTTCCGCTGCGGTTCTCCACCTTCGCCTTCTTGTCGGCGCGCTTCTCTTTGAGCGTCTTGCTGGCTGCCGTCTTGGACGACGACTTTTTCGGCGACTTGTCTGACATGGATTTGCCCTTTGATCGGAGGCCCGGACGGCCCCGTGCGGCAACCATACGCGAGATGGGTCGGCGTCAGTACCAGTTCATCGACTGAGAATGCGACCACGCGCTGCACGGCGTGCCGTAGCCACGCGCGATGTAGTCGAGGCCCCAGCTGATCTGGGTCGCGGCGTTGGTCTGCCAGTCGGCGCCGGCGGTGGCCATCTTGCTGCCGGGCAGCGACTGCGGGATGCCGGTGGCGCCGCTCGACGCGTTGTAGGCGGTGTACGACCAGCCCGACTCCTTCTGCCAGAGCTGGTTCAGGCACTGGAACTGAGATTCGTTCCAACCGTACTTCGACGCTCCCAGAGCACGGGCGGTCGCTCGTGCCCCGTCAGGCGTGTTCGCTTGTGCGAGTGCCGCGGCCACTACGGCCGCCTGCTCGGCCTGGACGCGGTCGAACTCCGCAGCCGCGGCGGCGGCCTTCGCGGTCTCTGCGCGAGTCTGCTTCGTGAGGTCGACGATGGAATCGAGGGGCAACCGCTCGTAGTCGCCGAGCGAGGCGACGGATGCCGCGAGCCCACTGGAATCGACCTTGCCGTCCACTGCGGCGAGCGTGACAGTGGCTGCGGTGATGGTGTCCGCTGCACTGTTGCGCGTGCGGGCCTCGGCGATGGCGCTGTACGCGCCGAGTTGGTCGTGACGTACACCGGTCGATTCGCTGAGAGCGGCTGTCGCATCGATGCTCGCCTGCGTGGCGAGCGTCGCCTGCACCGCGAATCCGCCGCCGACGACGAGGCCGGTGGCGACGATTGCGCCGGCGACGACGAGTCGCTTGCGGCCGATTCGGCGGCGGCGGATGTCGCGGCGCTGGTGCTGCTCTGCGGAGGCGGATTCGGTTTCGGGCGTTGAAGTAGTGTCGTTGCGCATAGGTCTGAGGTGCTCGGATCGGGTTTCTGTTGGGGGACGGCCCCCGAGCGAGGGCACAAGTCAGACACTCTGCCCCGAGTTTCTGAAGGGTTCCTCAGTTCTTCCTGTGCAGACCATGATGGTCGGCCGCCGTGCGCCGCGATACTGGGAGCATGCCGACTGCCGACCGCTCCCCCGTTCCGGCCGCCGACGAGCGCTGCCCGTGCCTCAGCGGATCCGTTTTCGGCGAGTGCTGCAGCCCGCTGCTCGCGGGGGCGACGGATGCCCCGACGGCAGTCCAGCTCATGCGCTCCCGTTACACGGCTTTCGCGGTCGGCGACGCCCACTACCTGCGGTCGACGTGGCATCCGAGCACCCGTCCGGCGGTTCTCGACATCGAGCACGAGCTGCGGTGGTATCGACTCGAAATCGTCGACGCCGTTCGCGGCGGTCCATTCGACCGGGACGGCGAGGTCGAGTTCCGCGCCTCCTACCGTTCCGACGGAGATCGAGGCGTGCTGCATGAACGGGGCCGGTTCATTCGCGACGGACGCCGCTGGTTCTACGTCGACGGCGACGTCTGACCCGATGCCGAGCGCTCAGCCTCGCTCGCCCTCCGTACTGAACCCGTCGCGCAGCGCTCGCTCCTCTGAGCCTTCGAGTTCCTCGAACACCGTGATCTGCAGACCGGCGGGCGCATCGAGGCGCGAGTTGAGGGATTGCCATGGTGTCACCACCGGTTCGGCGACGATCGCCGCACCGGCATCGGCGAGCCGACGAGTGGTGCCTGCACCGTCGGTGACCTCGAAAGCGAGCCGGATGCGCTGGCTCGGAACTCCGTCGGCCTCGAGTTCGTCGATGACGCGTTTGTGCGTGGGGTTCGCAATCTCGAGCGTCGCGCGCCCAGCGTCGAGAATCGAGACCCGGTCGTCACCGTCCTCGGCGTAAGCCATGAGTTCGGGCATGCCGAGTGCGTCGCGATAGAACGCCACGGCGCGGTCGAAGTCCTCGGCCTCGATGACGACTCGCAGTTGCAGAACCGGTGGGCGCGTGGCATCCGTCATCTCTGCATCATCGCAGACCGATGCGGCCCGTCATGCGGCATCGTGCGATACGGGCCAGCACCGCGTGGTCACTCCGATCGCGTCCCACACGTTGATCGTGATGACGAGTGAGATGAGCGCTGCCGTGCGCTCCTCGCCGAAGACGGCGACGGTGGCGGCGAGATCCTCCTCTGGCACGTGGGTTTCCGAGAGGCGTGTGATCGACTCGGTCAGGTGGAGGGCGGCCCGCTCGGCGGCGGTGAACAGCCCGGAGTCGCGCCAGACGACGACCGCGTGGAGCTTCTGCTCGGAGACGCCGGCCGTGCGCGCATCTTTCGAGTGCATGTCGACGCAGTAGACGCATCCGTTGATCTGCGAGGCGCGCAGCCGCACCATCTCGCGCAGCTGCGGGTCGATGCCGACTCGATCGAGCTCGGCGGTGGCGGCATGGTCGAGCGAAGCGACCGCGCGCGAGAACCGCGGGACGATCGCCTCGAAGTCGAGGCGGACGGGGACGTCGACGAGTGCATCGGTGATGGTCATGAGCCAACGCTACGAATGATCTGACCCCTGCTACAGTCCAATTCCATGCCGAGAACATGGGCCATTCACGGGCTCGACCTGCACCTCGACCTCGATGCGCATCGAAAGTCGTCGTCACTCGAAGAGGCGCTGCGCGTGGCAGTGCGTGATGGCCGTCTCGAATCGGGCAGCCGGCTGCCCGCCAGCCGATCCCTCGCCGCCGACCTCGGCATCGCGCGCAACGTCGTGGCCGAGGTCTACGGGCGTCTCGCGGCGGAGGGATGGCTCGAGACGCGGGTCGGCGCGGGCACCTGGGTCGGCGATCGTAGCGTCGGCGCAGCGGCCGAATCGGAACCGCCGCGCACGCCAGAGCGACTCGGTCTCGACCTTCGCGGCGGCATTCCGGATGCCTCGTCGTTCCCGCGCCGCGAGTGGGCGACGGCCGCCCGCCGCTCGGCGCTCGACGCGCCGGCCTCAGCCTTCGGCTATGGCCCGCCGCGCGGCTCCCCCGCGCTTGCCTCCACGCTCGCCGAGTACGTCTCCCGCACCCGCGGAGTTTGGGCGCCTGCCGACCGGATCGCGGTCACGCGTGGCTTCGGCGCGGGTCTCGCGATGGTCGCGCGTGCCCTCGTGTCGCACGGCGCCCGACGCATCGCCGTCGAGGAGTACGGGCACGAGGCGCACCGACGCATCATCCGGGCCGCCGGACTCGAGGTCGTCGCTGTGCCGGTCGACCGCGACGGCGCTGTCGTCGCAGAGCTCGACGCACTCTCCGTCGACGCCGTGCTCCTCACACCCGCTCACCAGTTCCCGACCGGAGCGGCACTGGCGCCCTCGAGGCGACTCGAGGTGGTCACGTGGGCCGAACGCGCCGGGGCGTTCATCGTCGAAGACGACTACGACGGCGAATTCCGTTACGATCGACGCGCGATCGGCGCCCTGCAAGCCCTCGCGCCCGATTCGGTGATCTACCTCGGCACTGCGTCGAAGAGCCTTGCGCCGGCCGTCGCGCTCGGCTGGACGGTCGTTCCCGAGCGCCTCGCCTCCGCCTTCGACGAGCAACTGCTCGCGACGAGTGGTCTCGCCGACGTGCTGAACCAGTCGACACTCGACGCCTTCATGCGCGCGCACGAGTACGACCGCACCGTGCGCCGCCGCCGCGCCGAGTACCGTGCGCGGCGCGAACGTCTCGAGTCGCGTGTCGCCGCAGAACTCGAGGGATGTCGGGTCAGCGGGATGCGCGCCGGGCTGCACTGCCTCATCGAATTGCCTGCCGGTGTCGACGAGCGTCGCGTGACCGCCGCAGCCGACCGGCTCGGTGTGCGCCTCGATGGGCTGCGCTCGTATCGCCTCGGCGATGCGGCTGCGTCACGCGGTCCCGCGATGGTCGTCGGGTACGGAGCACCGCCGCCGCACCGGTTCGAGGCGGCACTCGACCGAGCCTTCGCCGCCATCGCATCGGAACTCGAGCCCACTGCCTCCGTCGGGCGGGGCTGACAGCTCGCGCGCATCGCAGCGCCGACGGTGCGCGACGTCAGCGCTCGAGCGCCTCGAAGAACGCGGCGAGGTGTCCCGCGAGCAACTCGGGCTCCTCGTGCGCCATGAAATGACCGCCCACGGTCGCCGCATGCCAGATTCGGATGTCACTGCAAGCGCGGTCGGCGATGCTCTTCGGCATGTCGCGGATGATCGCCTCGGCACTGAGCGTGAACCCGGCCGGCACCGTGATCACCGGTCGCGGACGGTTCGCCGGATAGTCGAAGTACTGACGGAACGACGTGCCGATCGAACCGGTCGACCAGTAGAGGGTCGCGAGCGTGAGCAGGCTCTCGCGATCGAACCGGCGCTCGAGGTCGCCGTCGGAGTCGCTCCAGTCGCGCAGCTTGTCGATGATCCAGGCCAGGAGACCTGCGGGCGAGTCGATGAGCGCGGCTCCGATGGTGTCGGGGCGGGTCCCCATGATCGCGCTGTAGCCCCCGTCACCCTCGTCGAAGACGGCCTCGGCGTCGAGCATCCGCTGTTCGGCATCCGACAGCGGCTCGGTGAACTCGGATGGGAACGGCGGGTGGATCATGTAGAGGCCGAGCACACGATCGGGGTGCTTCGCCGCGATCCAGGCGGCGACCGTGCCGCCGATGTCGCCGCCGAACACCCCGAAGCGTGCGTCGCCGAACAGCTGCTCCATGAGCTCCGCCATCAGATCGGCCATGGCCTCCCTGGTCAGCGGGCCGTCGGGCAGTTCCGAGAAGAGGAAACCTGGCATCGAGGGAATGACGAGCTCGAAACGGATGCCTCGAGCCTCGCCTTCGTGCTGCAGCGCGCGGGCGAGCGGCAGCATCTCGAGAAAGCTCGACGGCCAGCCGTGCATGAGCAGGAGCGGCAGCACCGGCCCGTCGGCCGCACCGACACCCATACGCACGAAGTGCAGCCGCGTGCCGTGCACGACCGCCACGCGGTGGTCGAGACGATTGAGCTCCATCTCGACCGTGCTCCAGTCGAACGCGTCCGCCCACTCGGCGACAAGCTCGGAAAGGTAGGTGGGATCAACGCCCGCTGCCCAGGGGCGCGCGCTGCTCGCCTCGACGAATCGGGTCTGCCGCAACCGCGTGCGCAACTCGTCGAGCTCGCCTGCGGAGACGTTGATCTCGAACGGCTCGTCGATGCCCGTCACGCGCCGGCCTCCGCGGCACGATCGAGTGTCAGGTAGGCGCGTTCGACGGCGCCGACAAGCCCATCGACGGGGATCGTCCAATCGTCGTGGGCTGCGAGTGCCTCGGCGGCCGTGAGGCCGGCGTCGTGCGCCGCGCGGAAGCGGTCGGCTATCAGCCGGAGCTCATCGGCCTGCCGCTCGACGAACGCACGATCGACGACCCCGCCGTGGCCCGGGATGACGCGGTCGTCTTGCCGCATCTGAGCGGCGAGCGACTCGAGCACGCCCGGCCAGTCGAGGGGGAAACTGCCCGATCCGTACATCACAGGCCCGGACTGCTCGATGAGGTCGCCGAGGATCCACACCCGCTCGTCGGGCACGAACACCACGAGGTCGGTGTCGGTGTGCGCCGGCAGCTGCGGCAGCAGCTCGACGAGACGGCCCCCGAGGTTGAGCATCAGGGGTTCGGCGAGCGGATGCGTCGGAGCGGTGAGCACCACGTCCTCCCACTGCCGACCGGGCTCACGCGCGGGGTCGGCCCGCCAGGCGGTGAGCCGCGGGCCCTCGAATTCGGAGAAGTGCGCGTAGATGCGGGCATGGCCGTAGATCGCGGCATCCATCGTCGTACCCGGCCCGAAGACCTGGTTGCCGAACGTGTGGTCGAAGTGCGCGTGCGTGTTGACGACCCAGCGCACCGGTCGGCCGAATCGGGCCGCGATGTCGGCGGCGAGTTCTTCGGCCTCGCTCGGCTGCACCCGGGTGTCGACGAGGAGGAGACCGTCATCGCCCTCGATCACGACGATCGAGATGTCGAACGGGTCGTACCGCCGCTGATGGATGCCGGGTGCGACGGTGAGCCAATCTGCCATGTCTCGAGAATAACGATGCGCCATCGGCGAACGGGCGCGGTGATCAAAGGAAATGCAGAGCTTCAGGTCGTAGCGTGGCATCCGTGACCCCGCTCGACGGAACCCCGCCAACTCGGCACGCCGCAACGCCGCCCATGCTCACGGCGCGTGCGCAACGCACGCTCGAGACCATCGACGGCCAGACGCTCGATGAGATGCGCGCGCTCCGCGACGAGACCGAGCGTTTCATGCTCCGGTACAAGTTCGGCATGGACGAGGTGATCACGAAACTCTCGATCCTGCGCGAGGAGTTCAGCCAGACCCACGACTACAACCCCATCGAGCACATCTCGAGCCGGCTGAAGAGCCTCGACAGCGTCGTCGAGAAGATGCAGCGCAAGGGCATCGATCCCACGTTCGAGATGATCCGCGACACGATCACCGACATCGCGGGCGTGCGCGTGACGTGCAGCTTCGTCTCCGACGCGTACCGCATCTTCGAGCTGCTCACGGCGCAGCGCGACATCCGAGTGATGCGGGTCAAGGACTACATCAAGGAACCGAAGGCCAACGGCTACCAGAGCCTGCACGTCATCGTCGAGGTGCCGGTGTTCCTCTCCACCGGCGCGCACCCGGTGGCCGTCGAGGTGCAGATCCGCACGATCGCCATGGACTTCTGGGCGAGCCTCGAGCACAAGATCTATTACAAGTACGACCGGCAGGTGCCGCAAGAGCTCCTCGACGGCCTGACGAATGCCGCGCACACGGCGGCCGACCTCGATGCGCGCATGGAGCGGCTGCACCGCGAGGTGCATGGCGCCCCGCCCCCCGCGTCGTCGGCACACGTCCACCCTGCGTCGGGCCAGACCGGCATCGAGGTCTGACCGGCATCGAGGTCTGACCGCGTCTCACCCCAGCGAGGCGAACACCCGCTCGCCCGCGTCGGTCACCCGCAGTGAGCGATCGCCGGAGCGCCGCACGACCCAGCCCTCGGCGAGGAGCCGCGCGAGCACGTGCTCGCCGAGTCGGCCCGCGATGTGCGGGCGCCGCTCGGTCCAGTCGAGGCAGCCGCGTACGGCGGGCCGGCGCGAAGGGCCGGCCAGCTCGGCGATGCCCAGGCGCTGCGCGAGCGGCGTGCTCGGATCGAGCACCCGGCCAGACTCGCCGGCGACGAGCGGCGCGATCACGCCCTCCCCGACGAGCGCATCCGTGAGATCGAGCGCGAGCCGCCCGGCGAAGTGGTCGTAGCACGATCGCGCGAGCGCGAGCCGTTCGGAGGCCGTGGACTGGGCGTACGAGGTCACGGCACGGCGCGGCGCGATGAGTTGCAGGGCCTCGACGGCATTCGCCACGTTCGGCCCCGCGAGCGTGAAGTAGCGGTGCCGGCCGAGCTTCCGATCGGTGACGAGGCCGCCGCCGAGCAGTTGCGCGAGGTGCGCGCTCGCGGTCGGCGGGGCGACGCCGGCGATCGCGGCGAGCTCGCTCGCCGGGAGCGAGCGACCGTCGAGAAGTGCCACGAGCATGGCCGCCCGAGCTGGCTCGCCCATGAGTCGGGCTGGTTCTGCGAGATCGGCATCTCCGTGCATGCCTCCACGATACGACGGTGACACTTCGTCGCCCATCGAAGCGTGTCGGGAATAGCGTCGAGTCATGACCGAGATCATCGACCGCGCCGATGTCGCGCGCATCCTCTCAGACCCGGCCGCTCGAGTGCCCGAAGCTGTGAGCACGAACGGCACCTCATTGCAGCGCTTCCGCGCACAAGTGTCGAGGTTCGTGAACGGTGCCGAACACGATGCTCGCCGAGCGCGCATCGACGCGCTCCTCGCCGCGCTCGACCCGGCGCTCCTCGCTCGCGCAGCCTCCGAACGTGCGCGATCCACCCTCGCAGACCGACACAGGGGCATAGACGGATCCGACGCGATGGCTGAGCTGGCCCATCGCATCCCGATCGTGACGATCGGCGCGGCGCTCGGCTTCCGCGACCCCGACTCGCTGCCGGCGCTCGTCGCGACGGTGGCGTCGGCCTACCCGAACGGCGACACGGATGAATCGTCGGCCGCGGACGCCGCCGTGGACGCGCTGCTCGGCGCGGCGGGTGTGTTCGACGAGACAGATCAGGTGTTGCGCACGCAATTGCTCGTGCAGGCCTACGCGGCAACGGCGGCGCTCATCGAGCGAGCACTCGATCGAGCCGCGGCCGCCACCGACACGGAGCCCACGCGAGCGCTGCTCGAAGCCGTGCTTCGTGACGACTCCCCGGTGCCGTTCACGAGGCGTCTGCTGCCGGATCGCGACGATCATGACGTCGTCACACTGCGACTGGACGGCCCGGACCGCGCCGCCAATGCAGATCACGCGGCTCGAGTGCTCGCCTTCGGCGCCGGACCTCGTGCATGCCCTGCACCGCACCACGCACTCGCGATCGCCGAAGCGATCATCGACACAGCGCGCACCGATGGAAGAGCGGCGGCAGCGCATGCTCACGGCCGCTGAATTCGCCGCCCTGCACCGGCCGGGCGGCCCGTTCCTCCTGCCGAACGCATGGGACCTCGCCTCGGTGCGCTGGCTCCACGCCGCCGGCCACGACGCGATCGGCACGACGAGTCTCGGCATCGCCGTCGCCGCGGGCAAGCGCGACGGCGATGGTGCGATCGCACCGGAATCCCTCGATCTCGCTCGACGTGCCGCCGAGCACGACGTCGCCCTGACCGTCGACCTCGAAGCCGGGTTCTCCGATGATCCGGACGAGGTCGGCCGCTTCGCCGCCCAGCTCGCGTCGCTCGGGTGCGTCGGGGTGAACATCGAGGATTCCGACGCCGACGGGCGCCTCGTCGATCCTGATCTGGCCGCGGCGAAAGTCGCAGCGATCGCCGCCGCTGCGCCGGAGCTCTACCTGAACGCCCGCACCGACCCGTTCTGGATCGAGGATCTCGCCCGAAGCGGCATCCGCTCTGGGGAACGCCACCGCAGTGCCGTGTCGCGCGCCCGGCGGTATCTGGCGGCCGGCGCATCCGGCATCTTCGTGCCCGGCGTGCTCGCGTCTGCGACCATCACCGCGCTCGCCGACGAAATCGACGCACCGCTCAACGTGCTCGTGCAGCCGAGCCTGAGCATCGCCGAGCTCGCCGGGTTCGGTGTGGCCAGGATCAGCACCGGTTCGCTGCTGTTCCGCACCGCGCTCGGCTCGATCGCCTCGACCGTCGCCTCGCTCACCGGTGACTCGATCGACGGCGCACCGATGCCCTCGTATGCCGACGTCGCGGGGTTGCCGCTCCCGCGCGGATGAATCAGCGCTGCTGGTTCGATGAATCAGCGCTGCTGCTTCGCCCGGCTGGGCTGCACGCGGGGCGGCTCGCCCGGCATCTTCGGGAAGTCGGGCGGGAACGGCAACTCGCCGAGCCCGTCGTCGAGGTCGCGCTGCCACCACTCGAGCAAGGTGTCGATGCGGCCGGGCGAATCGTGCATGCCCTTCCAGGGGTCGCCGACGCGCTGCAGCCGTTCGGGCACGGTGCGCACCGTGTGCTCGCTCGGATCCGTCCGCTCGAGCTCATCCCACTCGAGCGGGCACGACACCGAGGCCAGCGGCAGCGGGCGGGGGCAGTAGGCGCCCGCCATCGTGCGATCACGGTTGGCCTGGTTGAAGTCGATGAAGATGCGGTCGCCCCGCTCCTCTTTCCACCAGTTGGTGGTGACCTGCTGCGGCATCCGTCGCTCGAGCTCGCGACCGAGCGCGATCACCGCGTGCCGCACGTCGAGGAACTCCCGCTCGGGCTCGATCGGCGCGAATACATGGATGCCGCGGCTGCCCGAGCTCTTCACGAAGCCCCTGAGCCCCACCTCACCGAAGAGCTCGCGAAGCGCGAGCGCGACGGGCACGGCTTCGCTGAATCCGGTGCCTGGCTGCGGATCGAGGTCGATGCGCAGCTGATCGGGAAAGTCGGGGGCCTCGGCGCGCGAGGCCCAGGGATGGAACACGATCGTGTTCATCTGCGCGGCCCACACCGCGGCGGCAGGCTCGTCGATCACGAGCTGCGGATGCGTGCGCCCGCTCGGGTAGGTCACGGGCACCGACCGCACCCATTCGGGCGCGCCCTTCGGCGGATTCTTCGAGAAG
Source organism: Agromyces sp. Y558 (assembly GCF_059445415.1). Taxonomy (NCBI): domain Bacteria; kingdom Bacillati; phylum Actinomycetota; class Actinomycetes; order Micrococcales; family Microbacteriaceae; genus Agromyces; species Agromyces sp. Y558. The sequence continues at coordinate 100,382 of NZ_JCAIUH010000003.1, read as the reverse complement.
AACTGCTCGCCGTCGACGCCTCCCGGGAATCGTTGCAGCGACACCGGGCGGTCGCCGTTCGCCTCGACGAACGGTGCGCCGACCGCGATGAAGTACTCGGCGAGTTCGAGCTTCGTGATGCCGGCCTCGGGCCAGAGCACACGTGTCGGACTGGAGATCCGCACGTCGCGATCGCCGTGCGGACCCGGAACTGTGAGAGTGACGGCATCGGCCATGGAACCGACGCTACTCCCCCGGTGGGCGCGTCGCCCGGCCGCCTCGCGGGATCACGCCGTCTGTGCGGCCGGCATCGCGGCGTACCGACCAGCCGCCCGCTCACGGGCCTTGGCGGCCTCGACCTCGCGGTTCTTCGGCGGTGCGCTGGTGACGAGATCATCGAGCAGATGCCGCGTGACGTGCGCGATCTCGGCGACTGCGCGATCGAACGCCTCGGCGTTGGCCTTCGAGGGCTTCGTCGAACCGCTCACCTTGCGCACGAACTGCAGCGCGGCGGCGTGCACCTCGTCGTCGGTGGTCTCAGGCTCGAAATTGTGGAGGGTGTGAATGTTCCTGCACATGTTCCGAGCTTAACGCGTGGAGTCAGGGATGTCTCGGGTTGCTTGGGACGCTGCGCGCGTTCGAGCTCAGCCGGCCGGGGCGGTGTCGCCGTCGCGTGCGGAGGCACGCGTCGCATCGCGCGCGGCATCGGCGGCGGCTGCCTCTTCGGGCGTCGGCGCGGTGCCGCCGAGCTTCCGCGGCTGCCACCACTTGCCGGTGCCGTCGACGGGATACTCGGCCTGGAGCCGATCGACGAGCCCCTGCATCGTCTCGCGCAGTCGCTCGGTCACGGTGCGGGGGTCATCGTTCGCGCCGACGGTGATCGGCGCCCCGAAAGCGAAGCTCACCGGCACCCCGAACCGTTCGAAGAATCGGATCCGATGACCCTTGGTCATCAATCGATGCCCACCCCAGACCGCGACCGGGATGATCGGCACGCCCGACTCCGCCGCGAGTCGTGCCGCACCCGACTTCAGCTCGCGCACGGTGAAGGACGCGCTGACACCGGCCTCGGGGAACACGCCCAGCAGTTCGCCGTCTCGAAGGGCGGTGACCGCCTTTCCGTAGGCGGCGGCACCGGCCTTCATGTCGACGGCGATGTGCTTCATGCCACGGAGGAGATAGCCGACGACGGGCTTGTCGAAGGCGCCCTGCTTGGCCATGAACCGGATGTGCCGGCGCGTCGCCAGCCACGTCACCCATTCGACGAGTGCGAACTCGAAGTACCCGAAATGCGTCATCGCGAGAACGGCGCCACCGGACTTGGGAACGTTCTCGACGCCAGTGACGCTGCGTTTCAGACCCCAGAACCCGAAGAGTCCGCGCCCGGCCACGATGGCCGCGCTGTAGATGGGTTCGCTGCGACGTCGCGTCATGTCCCCAGCTTAATCGCGGGTGCTGAGCGCGGCCTGTGGCATTCATCGACGCGTCGCCGCAGACACCTCACATCGAGGCGTGGTGCGTGTCGGCGACCGGCTGCAGCAGGAACAAACGCACGACACGACCCGAATCGCGCTCGTACGCGCGGTACCCCGGCCACTGGGCCTCGATGCGGGCCCACGCGGCATCGCGTTCGTCGCTGCCGATCACTCTCGCACGCACCGGGATTCGCCTGCCCCGCACCGTGATGGCGGCATCGGGGTGAGCAATCAGGTTGTAGGTCCAGCCGGGATGCCGATCGCGCGCGAAGCTCGTGCCTGCGACGATCGCGCGCCCGCGTCCGTCGGGGGTGTACATGAGCGCGCTCTCTCGCATCTCTCCCGACTTCGCGCCCGTCGTGTGCAGCACGAGCGACGGAACGAGGAGCGCACTGAGCTGCACCCGGCCGCCGAAGGCCACCCGGAACACCCGCTCGACCCGCGGCAGTACTCGAGGTGCGCTCCAGCGGAACAGCCGAGTGCGCGTGAGCGGCGAGATCACGGATCGGACGAAATGCAACACGGTCGGCATCTGCCCATTCTGGCGTGCAGCGGCTTTCGTGTCGCCCCCGTCAGCCGCCTACCCGCTCACGCTCGACCGCGTCGCGCGCCGCCGCGAGTTCGGCCGCTGCATCCGCTGCCCGCCGCTCGGCGTGCTGCATACGCCTGATCGCGATCGTCGGCGCGCCGTGGCGTGCGCGCACGCGGTCGTGCTCCTCATCGACGCCAGTGACGATGTACGCCGCGGCGATGAGGATGACCTGGCTCGACAGGTTGAACCAGATGAGCAGGGCGATGAGCGATCCGAAGGATGCGAGCAGCGGATTGTTCGTCGCGCCCCCGAGGAACAGGCCCGAGAGCACTTGCAGCACGGACAGCCCGACGCCGCCGATGACCGCCCCGGTCCAGAGCGAACGGGCACTCGGTCGCAGGCCCGAGAGCAGTCGGAACATCACGGCGATCACGAGGGTGTCGATGGTGAAGATCACGATGATCGAGACGATTCTGGTGCTCGCATCGAACACGGGGTCGTGCGTGGCGATACCGAGCCAGCCCAGCAAAGTGCCGAGCGCGGAAGTGCTGAAGAACGTCACCGCAGCCGCGGCCGCGAGCGCAGCACCGAACCCGATGGCGAGCAGCAGGTCGCGCAGCAGCAGCCAGAGGAAGAACGTCTGATCGTCGGCTTGGTCGCCGATCGCACGGAACGCCGTGCGCAGCGAGCCGATCGCCCCGATTGCCGCTCCGACGAGCGCGATCAGCGCGATGATGCCCGCGATGCTGAGGGTCAGCGGCTGCACGAGGTCGTCGGGGTCGATGAGTCCGCCTTCGCCGACGAGGCCGGGGATCGCCGTACCGAGCGTGGCGATGAGCGCTTCGAGCGCGTCGGGGTTTCCGGCCAGCCAGACTCCGGCGATGGCGAACCCGAGGAAGACACCCGCGAAGACCGAGAAGAGCGCGCGGTAGGTCACGCTGTCGGCGAGCATCGCACCGTGGTGCTCCTGGTACAGCAGGAACGCACGAACGGGCTTCTTGGCCAATGCCCAGGCCGTCACACGCTTTCCGAGCGCGACGATGCCGCCACCCGCCGATGCCGTCGCTTTCCGTGTTTCCCGGCCCGTGCCCCCGTGCTCGTTCATGCCGTCAGGCTATCGAGGCATGGATGTCCGTGCAGCCGCTTGACACCTGGAAAATGCCGAGCGGCGGTGACATCGGGCTGAACCCGACGACACCGCCGCTCGATCACTCGACGGCGATCAGTACCAGCCGGCGGACTCCGAGTGGTCCCAGGCGCCGCAGGGCGTGGCGTAACGGCCGGCGATGTAGCCGAGACCCCAGGTGATCTGGGTCGCGGCGTTCGTCTGCCAGTCGGCACCGGCGCTGCCCATCTTGCTCCCGGGCAGAGCCTGGGGGATCCCGTATGCGCCGCTCGAGGAGTTCGAGGCGTAGACATTCCAACCGGACTCGCGGTTCCAGAGGGAGACGAGGCAGCCGAACTGGTCGTCGCCCCAGCCGTACAGGGAGGCCATGAGGTCGCGAGCGATCGCCTGGGCGCCGCTGGGGTTCGCGGGCCCGGTCGGGCGAGTCGACGGTGTGGGCGTTGCGGCCTCCTCCGCTGCCGCGGCGGCGGCGGCAGCTTCCGCGGCAGCGGCCGCAGCGGATGCGGCCTGTTCGGCGGCGATGCGATCGACTTCGGCGACTGCAGCCTGCACCGGCACTACGTGCGCCTGCGTCTGGTTCGCGAGCTCGAAGACACGCTCGGGTGCGAGCAGTTCGTAGTCCCCGAGTGCGGCGACGGAGGAGGTGAGTACTGTGGCATCCGCCTTGCCCTGTGCCGCCACGATCGTGTCGTTGGCCACGGTGAGCGTGTCGTTGGCCTCCTTCACCGCGCGAGCCTCGAGGATGCCGGCATGGGAGCCGAGCTGCTCGATGTCGAGGTTCGCGGCAGCTGTGAGTGCCTCGGTCTCGGCGACGCTCTCGCTCTGCGCGGCGACGGCGGTCTGCACGGCGAAACCGGTACCGACCATGGCGCCGACGACGACGACCGCGGCGGTGGCGAGGATCGGGCCGCTCCTCCAGAGGGGGCGATTGCGGCGCGGCCGTTGGCGAAGTGCCGTGGTCTCGCGGTGTTCGGACGAAGGGGTTTCAGAAGAAGAAGACTGGTTCTGCATGACTTTCACAAGGCGGATCGCCGGGGCGCAGAGCGCTTGGCGATCCTTGATCGACGATCCACGAGCGGGGGCGCCCGGGCGAAGGGGCCAGTCTGCCGAGAGGTTCTGGACAGACCCTCATGTTCTCCTGTGAATGTCATCCACGTGCACCAGCACCCCGCGCTCGTGATGTAAATCCTGTCGGCGCGAATCAATACCAGTTGTTCGCTTCGAAATGCGCCCACGCACCGCACGCTGTGCCGTACCGTCCGGCCACGTAGCCGAGGCCCCAACTGATCTGCGTGGCCGCGCTCGTCTGCCAATCGGCGCCTGCAGCGGCCATCTTGCTTCCCGGCAACGCCTGCGGGATTCCATAGGCGCCGCTCGGGTTGCCGGCGTAGACATTCCAGCCCGATTCGCGATTCCAGAGGGCGACCAGGCATCCGAATTGGTCGTCGCCCCACCCGTACCGCGCGGCCATCATGTCGCGGGCGATGACCTGTGCCTCGCTCGGATTCGCGGGCGCGCCAGGTGCAGGTGCGGCGGGCGCAGGCTGTGCGCCCTCCGCCTGCTCAGCTGCAGCCTTCTCCGCGGCAGCCTTCTCCGCGGCAGCCTGCTCTGCGGCGACTCGCTCCGCCGCAATCCGGTCGTACTCTGCGACCGCGGCGTGCACAGTCGCTGCGTGGGCGCGCGTCAGGTCAGCGAGGGCGAACACGCGTTCGGGCGCCAAGAGCTCGAACGACCTCAGCGCCGCGACGGATGCCGCCAGGTCGGCCGCGTCCGACTTACCGCTCGCCGCCGCGAGTGCCGCATCGGCCGCGCTGAGCGCCTCGGTCGCGTCCTGGGACGCCCGTGCAGTCAGGATCCCGCCGTGCACGCCGAGCTGGCTCGCATCGAGATTCGACGCCTCGGTGAGCAGGGCCGTCGCCTCGATGCTCGCTTCGCGATCGACGACGGCGTCTCGCGCGAGCACTCCGATGCCGGCCGTGGCCGCGAGTCCGATCACGGCCCCGGCGGAGACGAACGCACGCCACCGCCGACCGGGCGGTCGCCTGCGCGGTGTGCCGAGTCCGGTCGATCCGCCCGTCGTGGGCCGTGCGGCGGTCGTTGGTCCGGACGATTCGCTCATGCTTCTCCCCAGTCGGGGAACGCGACTCATCGGCCGATCCCCCGAAATGCGACGATCCGCGAGCGCCCTCCGCCCGCGGAAGTTGCCAATCCCGACAGACTAACCGAAGGGATCCTCGCGTTCACAAGCCATTCGTACCGAGCGTCCGCCCGTCGGCGTCACGGTGCTTCACGTGAGTGCGGCCTCGATCAGCTCGTCGCTAGGGTGGACGACGTGCGACTGCCCCTCTTCACCTTGGTTCTCGTCGGCGTCTTCGCCGTCAGCGGCTGCGCGGCCGCATCCCCCGCGCCGACGGTCGCGTCGTCTTCGGCTTCGGAGACTCCGGCGGCCGATTCCGCGTGCGAAGGCGTGTCGGTCATCGTCGACTTCGGCACGCTCGACACCGCGTCCGCGTCGGAGTGCGTCGAGGCGACATCCGTCGTCGATGCGGTGTCGGCACTCGGCTCGGCCGGCGTCACCACCGAGGGATCGGCCGAGTGGGGCGACCAGATCATCTGCCGCGTCCAAGGGCGACCTGCGGCCGACGAGACCGTCGAGGTCGAAGGCGAAGCGTCATTCGTCGAGTCGTGCCGGTCGATGCCCCCTGCGTACGCGTACTGGGCGCTCTGGGTCAAGACGTCGGCCGATGCCGAGTGGGAGTACGCCCAAGCGGGGCTCCCGACGCTGCAGCTCGAGCCGGGCCAGAGCGTCGGCCTCGTCTACACGACCGGCACGGAGACGCCGACTCCGGCCGGGTGATGCGGTTTCGTGCGGCTCCGCTTCGGGCGGCGGCGATCGTCGCAGCCGTGTTCGTGGTCGCGCGAGTCGCCTACCGGATCGTGTTCGGCGGCGGCTCCGGGGGCGGGGTACTCCTCCTGGATGCGCCGCGAATCCCGCTCGACGGCCCGTTCGCGCACATCTCGCTGTTCGGTCCGGTGACCAGTGGCGGGATCTCGAATGCCGCACTGAGCGCTCTGCCGTTCGCGGCCGTCATCCTCGCCTTCGGCCTTGCGAACGCCATCGTCGACGTGCAGCGCATGTTCGTGCACGGATCGACGCGGGGGCCGCTGCGCGCGATCTCACGATCGCTCGTCATCGCGTGGGCGACCGCTCCAGCCCTGGCCGAGTCCGTGCGCCGGATGCGCCGAGCCGCCGCCCTCCGAGGCGAACGCGGGCCTGCCGCACTCCTCGTCCCGGTCTTCGAGCACACCATCGAACGCGCACTTGCGGTAGCCGCATCGATGGAGGTGCGGGGATTCGCTGCATCCTCCCGACTCGAGCCCGACCCGGCGCGGCCGGTCACCCTCACGAACGCTTCCCTCGATCAGGGCGGTGCATGGTGCCTCGAGGCCCTCGACATCGCCTTCGCACCCGGCACGCTCACGGTCGTCGTCGGCCCGACCGGTTCGGGCAAGTCGAGCCTGCTCGACGCGATGAGCGGGCTGTTCCAGCACTTCGAGGGAGGCCGCCAGGGCGGGATCATCGAGGTCGGCGGGTTCGACCGGCGCGAGAGCCCGCCGCGTGAGACGTCGGGGTTCGTCGGCGCCGTCGCTCAGCAGGTTCGTCTCGCGTTCGCCACCGCCACGGTGCTCGACGAGATCGGGTTCGCACTCGCGACGCGGAGCGACTCCCCCGCGCACATCGACGAGCGTGTGCGCGAGACCGCGGAACGGCTCGGCATCACTCGGCTGCTCGGGCGTCCCATCGCCGCGTTGTCGGCCGGCGAAGCGACGCTCGTCGCGATCGCCGCGGCGCTGATCTCCAGCCCGGCCCTGCTGCTCGTCGACGAGCCCCTTGCTGAGCTCGATGCCGCGGCACGCGGCACGGTCTGCGACGCACTCGACCGCGCCGCCCACGAGTCCGGTGTCTGCGTCGTCATCGCCGAGCACCGCACCGCCGAGTGGCACGGTATCGCCGACGCGTGGCTCGAGATTCACGACACGCGAGTGGCCGTCGGTGTCGCTCCGTCGGCCGTGCCGGAATCACGGTTCGATCCGGAGGGCGGCGCGGAATGGGCATCCCCCACGGCGCGCAACCCGGTCGGGGCGACGCCGCAGCATCCGCTCGCCTCCGTGCGAGGTCTGAGCGTGACGCGCGGCCAGACCGAGGCTGTACGCGATGCGAGCTTCGCACTCGTCGCGGGCGAGGTGGTCGCGCTCGAGGGAGCGAACGGCGCCGGCAAGAGCAGCCTGCTGTGGGCAATCGCGGTTCCGGATGCCGCTGAGAGCGTGATCATCGACGGCGCCGACGTGGCCGGGCTCGCCGCCCGCGACCGCCGCCGCTCCGTCACCCTGGTGCCGGAGTCGTTCGACGATCTCTTCTTCTGCACCACGGTCGCCGCAGAGTGCCACCGGGCCGATCGAAGAGATCGGCCGGCTGTGCCGACCGCCGAGACGTTCGTCCGACTGCTCGGGCGCAGCACGCCGTCAGACGTCACCGCGTTCGACGAACTGCTGCTGCGGCATCCGCGCGACCTGTCGGCCGGCGAGCGCCTGTGCCTCGCCATTGCAATCCAACTCGCACCCGCCCCCTCCGTGCTCCTCATCGACGAGCCGGCTCGCGGACTCGATGCGCACGCCCGCAGCCTCGTCGGCGCCGCGCTCGTCGAGACCGTGCACGAGCAGCGAACCGTGCTGTTCGCGACGCACGATACCGAATTCGCCGAGCGATTCGCGAGCCGCAAGCTGCACATCGTCGGCGGAACGATCTCACCGGTGCCTGCTTCACCAGCGGGGGTGAGGGCGTGACGCGAGCGAAGCTCGGAACCCGAGACGGCCGCGTCACCGCGAATCGTCGCGATCTCATGACCTCGGCCGCCCTCGTCGGCGGCAGTCTCGTGGCGCTGGCAGCGTTCTGCTGGCCGCTGCTCGCGGCCGCAGTGCCTGCCGACGCGCAGCGCGCGGCGCCGATCGTCGCGTTCGCCGTACTTCCGGCCGCCATCGCGGGCGTGCTCCTGTGCCTCGACCGGCAGATGCGCTCCGCGAAGGCGGTCGCCCTCCTCGGCGTGCTCGCTGCGATCGGTGCCGGGATCCGCATTGCGGGCGCGGGCATCGGCGGCATCGAGGCGGTCTTCATCCTGCTGATCCTCGCCGGCCGGGCGTTCGGGTCCCGGTTCGGGTTCCTTCTCGGCATGCTCACGATCGCCGTGTCGTCAGTGCTCTGGGTCGGGTTCGGCCCATGGGCGCCGTTCCAGATGTTCGCGTGCGCCTGGGTGGCCGCTGGTGCGGGGCTGCTGCCGCGCATCAGACCGCGCACGGCATCCGTCAGTTCAGTACGACGTGCGACTGTCCTCGAGATCGTGATGCTCGCCGGCTACGGTGCGGTCGCGTCCTACGCCTTCGGCCTCGCCATGAACATCTGGTTCTGGCCCTTCGCAGTCGGCGGCGGCACCGGCATCTCCTACGACGGAGGCGCGCCGATCGGCGAGAACGTCGCCTCCTTCGCGATGTACTCGCTCGTGACCTCGACCCTCACGTGGGATACCGTGCGCGCGGTGACCACGGTGATCGGCATCGTGGTCGTGGGGCCGGCGGTACTCGCAGCGCTTCGGCGCGCGAAGCTGCCCGCGAATGGGCCGCAGCGGGTGCGCGAACGACGTGCTGGCCGCTGACCCTTCCGCCGCACTACACCGAGAAGTACTTCGCCTCGGGGTGGTGGAAGACGAACGCGTCGGTCGATTGCTCGGGGTGCAGTTGCAGCTCCTCCGAGAGCACGACGCCCATGCGCTCGGGCTTCAACAACTCGACGACCTTGCGGCGGTCTTCCATGTCGGGACACGCCGGGTAGCCGAGTGAGAAGCGGGCACCCCGATAGTGGAGCTTGAAGAGTCCGGCGACGTCATCGGGGTCTTCGCCGCCGAGGCCGAGCTCGTCGCGCACACGGGAGTGCCAGTACTCGGCGAGCGCCTCCGTGAGCTGCATGGCGAGCCCGTTGAGCTCGAGGTAGTCGCGGTACCGGTTCTCGGCGAAGATCTTCGCGGTGGCCTCGCTCACGCGCTGCCCTGCCGTCACGAGCTGCACGGCGACGACATCGACTTGGCCCGACTCCCGCGAACGCACGAAGTCGGCGAGGCACAGGTGTCGATCACGGCGCTGGCGCGGGAAGTGGAATCGGAGCCGGTCGCTGCCGATCGCACCGCCCGAGCCGCCATCGGGCGCGAGAAGACCCGAAGCGCCCAGCACGCCGTCAGGGTCGTCGCCGTGATGCAGCACGACCATGTCGTCGCCGTCGGCGACCACCGGGAAGTACCCGTAGGCGACGGATGCGTCGAGCAGCCCCTCGGCGAGGATGCGGTCGAGCCAGTACCGCAGTCGCGGGCGGCCCTCGGTCGCGACGAGTTCGTCATAGCTTGCGCCGTCGTCGGCGCGGCTGGGCTTCAGCCCCCACTGCCCCATGAACGTCGCACGCTCGTCGAGGAACGCGGAGTACTCGGCGAGCGCGATGCCCTTGACGATGCGGGTGCCCCAGAACGGCGGGGTCGGCACGGAGTTGTCGGCCGTGACATCCGATCTCGCGGGCATCGCTTCCGGCTCGGTGACGGTGAGGAGTCCGGGTCGGTGGATGCGCTTCTTGAGCGCGGGCAGGCCCACGCTCGCCGGATCGGCGCCGCGGGCGACGGCGACGAGCGGCTCCATGAGCGCGAGGCCCTCGAAGGCGTCGCGGGCGTAGCGCACCTCGCCCTCGAAGATGCCGGCGAGATCGTCTTCGACGTAGGTACGGGTGAGTGCGGCGCCGCCGAGGATGACGGGCCAGCGCTTCGCGAGCCCGCGGGCGTTCAGCTCCTCGAGGTTCTCCTTCATCACCACGGTCGACTTCACGAGAAGCCCCGACATGCCGATCACGTCGGCGTCGTGCTCTTCGGCCGCCTTGATGATGTCGGCGATGGGCTGCTTGATGCCGAGGTTGATCACCTCGTAGCCGTTGTTCGAGAGGATGATGTCGACGAGGTTCTTACCGATGTCGTGAACGTCACCGCGCACGGTCGCGATGACCATCTTGCCTTTGCCACCTGCGGCGGACTTCTCCATGTGCGGTTCGAGCAGGGCGACTGCGCTCTTCATCACCTCGGCCGACTGCAGCACGAACGGCAGTTGCATCTCGCCCGAGCCGAAGCGTTCGCCGACGACCTTCATGCCCTCGAGCAAGTGCACGTTGATGATCTCGATGGCGCTGAGTCCCCCGGCGCGGGCGAGGTCGAGGTCGGCTTCGAGACCCTTCGCCTCGCCGTCGATGATGCGCCGTTCGAGCCGCTCTCCCACTGGCAGCGCCTCGAGCTCGGCGGCCCGCGCATCGCGGATCGCGGCCATGTCGACGCCGGCGAAGAGATCGAGCATCGTCACGAGCGGATCGTAGGTGAGGGTGCCATCGGCGGCGTACTCACGGCGATCCCACACGAGGTCGAGGGCGACCTTGCGCCGGTCATCGGGCACCGAGGCGAGCGGCACGATCTTCGCGGCGTCGACGATCGCGCTCGTGAGGCCGGCCTCGACGGCTTCGTGCAAGAAGACCGAGTTCAGCACCGAACGAGCGGCCGGGTTGAGGCCGAACGACACGTTCGAGACGCCGAGGGTCGTGTTGATGCCGGGGTACTTAGCCGTGATCTGCCGAATCGCATCGATCGTCTCGATCGCATCGCGGCGGGTCTCCTCCTGACCGGTCGCGATGGGGAAGGTGAGGGCGTCGACGATGATGTCGTCGACGCGCATGCTCCACTCGCCGACGAGCGTGTCGACGAGCCTGGATGCGATGCGCACCTTGTTCTCCGCGGTGCGCGCCTGCCCCTCTTCATCGATCGTGAGGGCGATGACGGCGGCACCGTGCTCCTTGACGAGCGGCATGATTCGGGCGAAGCGACTGGCGGGCGCCTCGCCGTCTTCGAAGTTCACCGAGTTGACGACGGGCCGGCCGCCGATGAGTTCGAGACCGGCCTGCAGCACGGCCGGCTCGGTCGAGTCGATGACGAGCGGCAGCGTCGACGCGCTCGCGAGCCGCGACACGATCTCGCGCATGTCGGCTGAGCCGTCACGGCCCACGTAGTCGGTGCACACGTCGAGCAGGTTCGCGCCGTCGCGCACCTGGTTGCGGGCGATCTCGACGCAGTCGTCCCATCGGCCGTCGAGCATCGCCTCGCGGAACGCCTTCGACCCGTTGGCGTTCGTGCGCTCGCCGATCGCGAGATACGAGCTCTCCTGGCTGAAGCTCACGTGCTGGTAGAGGCTCGCGACTCCCGGGTCGTGCTCGCGCGCTGAGCCTGTCGAAGCGAGAGCGGATGCCTCGGACCCGCGCAGCCTCGCGACGACGGCGCTCATGTGCGCGGGCGTGGTGCCGCAGCATCCGCCGACGAGGCTCAGGCCGAACTCGCGCACGAACTGCTCGTGCGCGGTCGCGAGCTCGTCAGGTGTGAGCGGGTAGCTCGCGCCGTTCGCCGCGAGCACCGGCAGTCCGGCGTTCGGCATGCACATGACGGGCACGTTCGAGTACTTCGAGAGGTGCCGCAAGTGCTCACTCATCTCTGCGGGGCCGGTCGCGCAGTTCAGGCCGATCGCGTCGACGCCGAGCGGCTCGAGAGCGGTCAGCGCGGCGCCGATCTCGGAGCCCATGAGCATCGTGCCGGTCGTCTCGACGGTGACTTCGACGAAGATCGGCAGCCGCACGCCGGTCGAGGCGATGGCCTGTTTGCAGCCGTTCACCGCCGATTTCGTCTGCAGCAGGTCTTGCGAGGTCTCGATCAGGAAGGCGTCGGCGCCGCCGCGGATGAGACCCTCGGCCTGGAGCGCGAAGGTCTGCTTCAGGTGCGCGTAGCTCGTGTGACCGAGGCTCGGCAGTTTCGTGCCCGGACCCATCGATCCGAGCACCCAACGCTCCCGACCGTCTTTCGCCTGCCACGCCTCGGCGCGTTCGCGGGCGATGGCGGCGCCGGCCGCGGCGAGCTCCTCGATGCGGTCGTCGATGCCGTAGTCGGAGAGGTTCGACCAGTTCGCCCCGAACGTGTTCGTTTCGACGGCGTCGATGCCGGTCTCGAAGTAGGCGTCGTGGATCTGGCCGATGATGTCGGGCCGGCTCACGTTCAAGATCTCATTGCAACCCTCGAGCTGCTGATAGTCGTCGAGGGTCGGGTCGTGCTCCTGCAGCATCGTGCCCATCGCACCGTCGGCGATGACCACCCGCTGTGCGAGCGCGTCGAGCAGATGCGCCGATCGCTCGGGCCGCACCGCGCCTTCGACATCGACGGATGCGGGCAGGCTCTGCACGGTGGGTTCACTCACCCCGCAATCGTAACGAGCGGGCGATCTCAGCTCTCTCGTGTGACGGATGCGCCGTCACGGTAGTTGAGGCGTGCTGCAGCATGTCCTCCGTTCACAGCGAACCCACAGCTCGGCGAGCCCGAATGCGGAACACTCCTGCGCCCGCCGTCGTTTTCCCTGATGACGCCGCAGCCAGCGACGCCGAGCTTGGAGGAAACGTGTCACAGGACTACCGCAAGACTCCCGAGGCCCTCGCCGGCCTCACTCCGAATCAATACCGGGTCACGCAAGACGGCGGCACCGAGCCGGCGTTCCGCAACGAGTACTGGAACAACCACGATCCCGGCATCTACGTCGACGTCGTCTCGGGGCAGCCGCTCTTCGCCTCGACCGACAAGTACGAGAGCCGGTCGGGCTGGCCGAGCTTCACGAAGCCGATCGACCCTGAGGCCGTCACCGAGCACACCGATCGCTCGCTCTTCATGAAGCGAGTCGAGGTGCGCTCAGCCGGCGCCGACAGCCACCTCGGCCACGTCTTCGACGACGGACCCGCCGATGCCGGCGGCCTGCGCTACTGCATGAACTCCGCAGCCCTCCGCTTCATCCCGCTCGCCGAGCTCGACGAGTCGGGCTACGGTCGATACCGCACCCTCTTCGAGAACCAGGAGAACGCACGATGACTGCACGAACCGAGACCGCCATTCTCGCCGGAGGCTGCTTCTGGGGCATGGAGGACCTGATCCGCAAGCGCCCGGGAGTGCTCAGCACGCGCGTCGGCTACACCGGCGGCGACGTGCCGAACGCGACCTACCGCAACCACGGCACCCACGCCGAGGCGATCGAGATCGTGTACGACCCCGAGACGGAGTCGTACCGCGACCTGCTCGAGTTCTTCTTCCAGATCCACGACCCGTCGACGAAGAACCGCCAGGGCAACGACATCGGCACGAGCTACCGCTCGGCGATCTTCCCGACGAGCGACGAGCAGGAGGTCGTCGCATACGAGACGATCGCCGATGTCGACGCCTCCGGCCTCTGGCCGGGCCCGGCGACGACCGAGGTCTCCCCCGCCGGCCCGTTCTGGGAGGCCGAGCCCGAGCACCAGGACTACCTGGAGAAGTACCCGAACGGGTACACCTGCCACTTCGTGCGGCCCGGCTGGAAGCTGCCGAAGCGCGACAACGCGGCAACGGCCTGATCCGCCGATGAGCGATGAGCGGCCGTCCCGGCTTCAACGCCGGGGCGGCCGCTCCTGCGTTCAGTGAGCGGATGCCTCGGCATCCGCTTCATCGAGAGAGAGACTCCTGAGCGTCGCATTCGACGGCACGAAGAACATGGAACCCGTGACCACGGTCGAGACGTCGAGGATAGGATCGTGGAATCCCGGCGGATCGCCGATGAACATGCGCCGGAGCATGAGTTCGATCACCCAGGTGACCCGGGTACCCGATGAAGTAGGTTCCGAACTCGCCCTGCCCCGGGCGACGAGCGCGTCATCCGTCTCGGCGATCGTGACGACCAGGAAGATCGCAAACCTCGAGAGCGGTGCATCGACGCTCTGCGCGTCGATCGGTACCCGGGCGCTGGACCCCGGCCGCCACGACCGGGTCGAGGCAGCCGCGCGCGAAGTCGACCGACTCAGGCGGGCACGCCGAGGCCGTCGAGCGCGTCCTGCACGATCGTCAGACCGTCGAGGCCGGGCATGCCGCTGATGCTGTCGTCGACCTTTCGCGCGGCGCGCCGACCTTCGGGCCCGCTCATCAGATGATGCATCACGTGCCGTACATCATCAGTGGACATGATGCTCGACCCGACCGGCGCCCAGAACCGGCTCAGCGCGAAGCGCGTGATCTTCTGTGCCTTCACGCTCGCCGCGAGGCGGTCGCGCGCCTGCGAAGTGTAGAACGCCACGTGCCTCGCCTCCTGCTTCGCGATGCGACGCAACAACTCCGCGAGCACCGGATGCTCCTCGAGCTCGGCCATGCGCTGGTAGGCGGTGATCGCCGACCACTCGTTCGCCGCCCCCCACGACATGTGCACCGCCACGAAGTCGGTGCCGACGAGTGATCCGAGCACCGATTGCTTGATGGGGTCGAGGCGGTCCTTCCAGCCGAGCTTCAACCGACTCGCTTTGAGCACGTCGTAGTCGATCGTGATGTCGTGCATCGTGAGCACCGCGGCGAGCGCCTCGCCGTGCCAGAACTCCTCGCGGTTCCACATCGTCATGAAGGCGCTCACGTCGGCTTCGCGGTGCGATGGAGTCGTCAACAGATCGCGGGTGTAGCAGATGGTGTGGTACTCGACGTCGGCCATGTATCGCAGGGTGCGCAGTGATCGTTCGGGCAGGGGGTGCTCGCGGAAGCTCCCGAGGTCGAGGTCGTCCCAGTGCACGCTGACGGAAGTCGCGGTGTACCTGTCGATGTCGAATGCCATTCGTGTCCTCCCTCGTCGTCTGCGCACTGCGCGCGGTCAGCGTGCGAGATGCGCTCGCACTCGCGCGGCCGTGCGCGCGTCGATACCGGGCAGTTCTCGGATGCCGCGTTCGATGTCCTCCGCCAGGGCCGAGCCTTCGGATCCCGACCAGACGAATCGAGTGAAGAACCCGTGGTCTCCCTCGCCGAGTACTCCGCTGCCGACGGGCATCCCCGACCTGCGCCACTCGCCGCGAGTCAGTCGCACTGCTCGCGGTGATGCCGCCAGGCGGCGCCGCGCCTCCTCATCGAAGAACCGCGTGTGCCGCGCCTTCACCGCGAGGATTCCGGCGAGCGCTTCGGCGAGCGCGGCGTTGCTCGCGGTGTCGACCGCACGTCGGTATGCGGCACTCAGCACCCAGTCGTCGACGAGCCCGACCGCCATGTGCGCTCCGACGACGGATGGGCCCTGAGCGAACCCGGCGAAGGCCCGCCGCACCGGGCCCCGCGCCCCGACCCGTCTCACGACCTCGACGCGCTCGCCGCCACCCGTGGGCGAAACCGGGCCGTTGGCGTCGAGTATCGCTCCCAGTGCGTCGGCGATCCAGAACTTCTCGTACGCCCACGTCACCAGGAAGGCGGTGACGCGCGCATCTTTGTGCGTCGGCGTGACGAGCACGTTTCGGAGGTGCGCCATCGTGGCGCCCTCGAGAATCTGGAGCACCGCGAGCAGCCGCGCCACCTCGGGTGCGAAGGGTGCCGTCGAGAAGACGGCGAGATCGAGTTCAGCGCGGTGGCTGCCGTGCGCAGTGCGCGCGTACTCGCGAACATCGAACCCCGTCGCCGGTGCGACCGTCATGTGCCGAGGCTACCCTTCGGCGCCGACGAGGTCGTGTGCTTCCCGCTCACATGTCCGAACCAGTTTCACGACGATGCGCGATGACCCGATCATGCGCCGAGGAAACTCACGGATTCCGTCACGTGTGCCCGCCCGGTGCGCAGCGGCGGTACGCCTTCCGCCTCGAATCCCACTGAAACGCCGCAGACCAGCACGAGCCCTTCATCGGCCCCGATCGTCTGGCGGACCGTCTCTCGATACATCGTCCACATCACCTGCGGGCAGCTGTGCAACCCCTCCGCCCTCAGCAGTAGCATCACCGTCTGCAGGTATATCCCCGCGTCCGTCCACTGGCCTGGGCCCATCGTCCGATCGACATAGCAAAACAGCACGACAGGCGCGCCGAACGCGCCTGAGTTCAAAGCTGCGATCTTCGCAGGCCGCTCCGGGTCGTCGCGCTCAATCCCCAGCGCCTTATATCTCTGCGCGGCCGCCGCGGAGAAACGATCAAGGTATGGCGGGGCCAGCTCGGCCGGGTACATCGGATACTCCCGCTCATCACCTGGATCTCCAGCCAACGCCCTGGCGGTCGCGCGTCTCTTCAGTTCAGACAAGGGCTCGCCGGCCACGACATGCACATGCCAGGGCTGCAGGTTGCCACTCGATGGTGCCCGCATCGCCGCAGTCAGTACTCGTTCGAGCACCGTCTTGGGCACTGGCTCATCGCTAAACGCGCGCACAGACCGGCGACTGTTTACGGCTTCATACACATCCACGTTTGTTTCCTCCCATCCCCCGATCTACCTTGCCGCGAAATACGGCCCGAATCGGCAACCACTCCCAAGACAGATTCGCCTTCGATCGAGTTGACGTTCAGAATTACCAGCCACGCGGTCTAGCAAGTTGACGGGATGGAGCCTATGACGGACGCACCTAAGCGCACTGAGGCCCGAGCGCAGCATCGGGCAAATGACTACGATGCTTTCGCCGCAGCCTATTCGGCAGAGAACGACGACAGCCTCGCGAACTCGTATTACGAACGGCCCGCCATGCTGGCGTTGGCCGGAGACGTGGCAGGTCGCAGCGTTCTCGATGCCGGGTGTAGCCGGGGATCCGCGGGCGTCTCGCACGCACGCAAGGGTCGCGCAGTTGGCCGCGCACGCACTCAGGACCATTCCGGGCGTGGTCTTCCGGCGATCAGTGCGCCGCGTCAGTGGAGTAGATCGCGTCGACGCAGCCCCGCGGCGCGATAGCGACCAGTGCAGCGGATGCGGCGGTGAGGAGGAGCATCGGGATCACGGTAAGCGCACCGACCGGAAGCGCCGGCACAAGCGTGTACGGCGAGACGACGAGAGCCTCGCGCGGGACGAGCCCGAGGTCAGCACCCAGCTCGAGCGCAAACAAGCAGCCGAGCACGGCGTAGGCAATCGGGCCGGCGACGCGCGGCGCGAAACCGTACAGAAGCGCGGCGATCGCCGTGATCGCCCAGATCGCCGGGAGCTTGACGAGTGCGGCGGGCGGTGAGCCCGAGCACCCACACGCCTTCCCCGGTGGTCGCCGCGTAGACGATGCCAAGGCCGAGCCCGAATGCGGCCTGGATGACACCTGAGCGAAGATACAGAGCACGATCGCGATGAAGCCGAGAGCAGGGTTCGGCCCTTCGGCAAGGCCACCGAGTGCTGCGTTCGCGGCGAGTTGGTCGGCGGCGCTCGTGGCGACCGCGCCGATGAGAGCGCCGAAGATGAAGACTGGTCCGAACTGCTCTCCGCGCGCCGCTATCGCTCAGACTGGGAGGTTTGATCGTACGGTTTCTGCTGAGCTGGTCAGCGAGAATGCCGCTGAGATACCTCAGTAACGCATCTTCTGTCTCGCAACCCATGGGTTACGCGACACCTGCCGTCGATGAGGCGCGATCCTCACCGACGTGGCCTTGCGGGCGTCGGGGTACCGCGTCGCCGATGCCCGGGCGGCAGCCGACGCGCGCAGCGGCGCGAGTCGCCGAACACTTCGGTCAGGCCGCTGATCGCACCCGGTCGTGCAGGAGCTTCGCGGCGAAGCCGAGAGCCTGCTCGGCTGCGGGCTGACGCTGCGCTGGCACGGATGACTCGCTGAGCACGGCGATCGCGAAGACGCCGCCGTCGGCATGCTCGAGCACGCCGACCTCATGGCGCAGATGCAGGAACGTACCGGTCTTGGAGTGCCACACCGCGTCATCCGATTCCAGGTCGGGGGCGAGCCGGTGACGCATGACGTTCATGCCCAGTAGACCTCGCAGCCGATCCTTCTGGCCACTGAGCGACGGGGCGCGCCAGATGCGATCGAGCAGTTCGACGCAAGCGTTCGCGGTGCCTGCGTTCGCGCTCGACACGTCGAGTTGTGGAATGAGGTGGCCGCCGCCGCGCGTGGAGGCCCGGATCGCGAGTTCGAGCGCGTGCGGCATCTGCTCGGGCGGGAGCGTGCTGGCGAGCGTGAGATGCAGTTCTCGGATCGAATGGCGCACGGTGAGGCCCGCGATGCCGGCCTCGCGAAGCGACGCCGTGACCACGTCGGGCGGGCAGAGTGCGAACAAGGCGTCGGCCGCCGTATCGTCGCTCAGGCACACTGCCATGTAGAGCAGGTCTTCGACCGAGACGATCGTCGGGTGCCGGAATCGGCAGTAGCCGGTGACGCCCGGTGTGCGATCGCCCGGGTCGAGGGTCACCGGGCGCGCCGGGTCGATCGTGCCGGCGGCGACGCGTTGCAGCACGGCGAGCGCGAGGGGAAGCTTGACGACGGAGGCGAGCGGGTAGGCGTCGTCCGCGGCCAGCGAGAGCTCCCGTCCGGTGCCGAGGTCGCGCACGGCGATCGACGCGCGCAGGCCCGCCCCACTGAGCACGTCGGCTGCTTCGCGAAGTACTGCCCGGTCAGTGTCCACGTGAAGGCCTCTTCGCCAGCGGAGTGGGGGCGGCGGGACCGCCGACCTCGCTCGAGTGCAGCAGCGCGGCGATGTGCGGGCGGGCGATATCGAGGAACCGCGACGCGAGTTGCCCCTCACGGGAGGCGAGGGCGTATCCGCGCACGAGATGCAGGTCGCCGAGTGCCCGCCACCGGAGGCCGAACGACTCGCCCTCTGTCAGGGTGCAGAGCACGAGGTCTTCACCTCCGAGCACCGCGGCCATCGCGTTGATGTTCGATGGCGAGATCCGGAGCTGTGCCGGCGCAAGTCCGGCGCCGTTCCTCACTCGTTCCAGGCGGTCCCGCACGTGCGGGACGTCGTCTTCGGGCTGCAACCAGAGTCGTGCGATGCGACGGATGCCCCGGCGCGGACGAAGCTCGGCGAAATAGAACTCCCGGTCGTGGGGGGGGGGCGCCGACCCCGCGACGCCGAGTGATTCCGCCCATTGAGCGCGGTCGGGCGCGATGGGCTCGAGATTGAGCGTCGTGCGCCCGGCGGCGAGGGACTCGGCCCGTTCTGCGGGACGAGCGGGAACGAGTTCCACGTTCATCGACCGGAGCGCTGCACCGGAGGTCAGCTTCGCCGCTTCCACTTCGTCGATGCGATGCGGCACGCCGACCGTCACTGGAAGCCGACGTGATCGCTCCGCGTCGTCGGAGAGCTCGTGCGCCGCATCGACGAGTTTGATGGCGCTCGGCAGCACACCGCGACCGAACGCCGTCAGCTCCACCCGCCGCGACGATCGTTCGAAGAGCCGCGCCCCGAGGTGATGTTCGAGTGCCGCGACGCGGCGGCTCGCCACGGATTGCGTGACCCCCGCACCCGTCGCGCCGGCCGTGAAGCTCTCGTGCTCGGCGACGGAGACGAAGGCCTCGCACGCGGCTCGCAGATCGAGGTGTCGCGACATGCATGCGATTCTTGCATTGATCGCCGCATTCCCGCCTTTGCCTGCATCGCCGACCGCGGGTCAGACTCCGGACATGACGAATCGACCGACATCCCCCGTCTCACGCCGCTCGTTGCTGGCCTTCGGCGGCCTTGCCACCGCCGGGGCAGCCGCGGCCGTCTTCTCGCCGCCGCCGGCGTTCGCCGCACCGCCCTCGCCCGCGGTCGGCGGTCACCGCCAACTGGCGCGGGCGGTCGCCGAACTCGAGCGCGCGACATCCGTCACCATCGGCGTCACCGCTCTCTGGCACGACTCGCGACGCTCATTCCGGTACCGCGGCGGTGAGCTCTTCCCGATGTGCTCCCTGTTCAAGACCCTCGCGGCAGCCGCCCTCGTGCAGGCGCGCGGCTACGACGAGGAGTACTGGGCGACGCCGATTCCCTTCACTCGCGCCGACATCGTCGAGAACTCGAACGTGCTCGACAAGACCACGACGTATCAAGCCACACCCGAAGAACTCGCCGACGCAGCACTGCGCTTCAGCGACAACACGGCCGGCAACCTGATGCTCCGCGAGCTCGGTGGCCCATCGGCGATCACCTCGTTCGCGGCCTCACTCGGTGCGAAGGCGACGCGACTCGACCGGTGGGAACCCGAGCTCAATGACGCGCTGCCCGGCGACGAGCGCGACACGTCGACCCCCGACGACATCGCCGGCCTGTACCGGGCGCTCATCCTCGAGCAGCGCGCCGGTGTGCTCGCCGCCGCTCGACTCCAGGAGTGGATGCTTCGCAACACCACATCGGGCGCCCGGATGCGAGCCGGCCTCACTGCTCCGTTCGAGCTCGCGGACAAGACCGGCGGCGGCGACTACGGGGTGGTCAACGACGCCGGTGTGCTGTGGCGCCCGGGCGCCGAGCCCCTGATCCTCGCGATCATGACGCGCACCGATCGTGCCGACGCGACGTACAACAACGAGGTGCTGGCCGAGGTGACGCGTCTCGTCGCGGCGGTCTGAGGCGCCGACCTTCTCGCCGAGGGGGTCAGAGCCGTTGGGGGCCCGACCCGTCGTCACCGAGTGCGTCGTCGGGGTTCAGCAATCCGCACGCCTTCATCGAGAGGCACCCGCAGCCGATGCATCCGGTGAGTTCGCGCTCGAGGCGTTCGATGCCGTGGCGGCGCTTTTCGAGCTGTCGCTTCCAGCGGCGTGAGGCCCGCTGCCAGTCCTCGTGGCTCGGCGTCGTGTCGAGCGGCACGTTCTCGAACGCCGTCTGCACGTCGGAGAGGGGAATGCCGAGCCGCTTCGCAACCGAGATGAGCGAGACGCGCCGCAGCATGTGTCGTGCATAGCGCCGCTGATTGCCGCCCGTGCGTTGGGAGGCGATGAGGCCGAGGTCTTCGTAGAATCGAAGCGCCGACGGTGCGACGCCGGTGCGCCGGCTCATCTCGCCGACGGTCATCAGCTCGTCGGGCGCATGTCGCGCCGTCGACGTCGCCGTCGCGTGCTCGTCTTGCTGCGACATCCGGCCCCCTCGTTTGACTTCAAGGCTACTTGAGGTTTTACGGTAGAGGTATGCGAATCGTGAAGTCGGTGATCACCCCGTGACGTACGTGATCGCGCTACCGTGCGTCGACGTGAAAGACAAGGCGTGCATCGACGAGTGTCCCGTTGACTGCATCTACGAGGGCGAACGTTCGCTCTACATCCACCCCGACGAATGCGTCGACTGCGGTGCCTGCGAACCGGTGTGCCCCGTCGAGGCGATCTACTACGAAGACGACCTGCCCGAGATGTGGGCCGACTACTACAAGGCCAACGTCGAGTTCTTCGAGATCACCCCCGGTTCGGCGTCGGCGCTCGGCTCCCCCGGCGGCGCCGCCAAGACCGGAATGCTGAGCTTCGACCACCCGGTGATCACCGCGCTCCCCCCGCAGGCGTCGCATTCATGACGGATGCCGCCGCAGTGCGCGACCCGATCGCCACCGCCGACGGGTTCAAGGCCGCCTTCCGCGGGCACCCCGCCGGCATCGGCCTGATCACCGGAATGACGCCCGACGGACCGGTCGGACTGACCGCGTCGAGCATCGCATCGGTGGCAGCAGACCCGCCCGCGCTCTCATTCTCGGTGACGCGAGCGACGGGTTCGGCCGGTGCGCTGCTCGCAGCGGAGACCGTCGTCGTGCACTTCCTCGCCGCACATCAGGTCGACGTCGCCCGCGCGTTCGCGCACTCTGGCGCGCCCCGGTTCACGACCGAACAGGGGTGGTCGTGGCTCGAGACCGGTGAGCCGTGGCTCGCCGACGCGAGTGCTGCGCTGCGCTGTCGCACCCTGCAGACCGTGCCGGTCGGCGGCTCGTCCCTCGTCGTCGCCGAGGTGCTCGAGGTGTTCCTCGGGCCCGCAGCGCCGTCGCTCGTCTACCGCGATCGCCGCTTCCACCGCCTCGACCACGACATCCCCGAGCTCTGACCCGCCACCGCCGCTCTCAAACGTGATCGGCACATCGAAAGGAAGCATCCGAATGCCGGCCTACTCACTGCCCGACCTGCCCTACGACTACTCAGCGCTCGCGCCGCACATCTCGGCGACGATCATGGAGTTGCACCACTCCAAGCACCATCAGGCTTACGTGACCGGCGCGAACACCGCGCTCGAGCAGCTGGCGGAGGCCCGCGAGAGCGGCAACCTCGCGAATGTCAACAAGCTCGAGAAAGACCTGGCATTCAACCTCGGCGGCCACATCAACCACAGCGTCTTCTGGCAGAACATGTCGCCCGACGGCGGGGGTTCTCCCGAGGGCGAGCTCGCGGCGGCCATCGACGACGGCTTCGGCTCGTTCGCCACGTTCCGTGCCCACTTCACGGCGACCGCACTCGGCGTGCAGGGCTCGGGCTGGGCGGTGCTCGCCTGGGACAGCGTCGGCGCCCGGCCCGTGATCTTCCAGCTCTTCGACCAGCAGGGCAACGCGCCGCTCGGCGTGACCCCGCTGCTGCAGCTCGACGTGTGGGAGCACGCGTACTACCTCGACTACCGCAACGTGCGCGGCGACTACGTGAAGGCGTTCTGGGAGATCGTCGACTGGGCCGACGTGCAGGCCCGCTTCACCAAAGCTCGCACCGCGACGAGCGGTCTCATCGTGCCGAGCGCCAACTGAGCACTCCGCCCGAACCCCCTCGCGCGCCACGGCGCCGGCGTCGACGACGCCGGCGCCCGTCGGTCGCGCTGCTCGCGGTGCAGATACGGCGCTACGGGCTCATCGCTCTGATCCTCCTCACCGCGATCGGAACATTGATCGCCTGGTTGAGCCGGTAGAGCGACGCCAGCGGTTTCGGATGCCGCTCTCCGGCACTTCGGCTAAGATGGGAAGTTCTTTGCCAGACGACTCCGCGGGGTCGCCGAGAGGGAGGAACTCCCCGATGACCATGGAATCCGTATGGATGACGCCGGCCGCACTGGAGCGGCTCGAAGCGGAACTCGCCGAACTCTCCCGGCCCGGACGAACACTGACCGCCACTGAGCAGGCGCGCGCCACTGAGCTTCGCGCGATGGTGCGCAACGCGGAGGTGGGTCTCAAGCCCGACGACGGGCTCGTCGAGCCCGGTATGCGCATCACGGTGCGGTTCGACGGCGACGCCGAGCCGACGAGCTTCCTGCTCGGCAGTCGCGAGCTCGCCGACCTCGATGGGAGCGTCGACCTCGACGTGTATTCACCGACCTCCCCGCTCGGCGCGGCGATCATCGGCCGGTACGTCGGCGACTCCGTCGCCTATGAGGCGCCGAACCGCACCGTGCAGGTCACGGTGCTCGAAGCGGTGCCCTTCGGCTGACCCACCAGCCCGCATGACTCGGGTTCGGTCACGCTGTGCGATGAGATCGCAGAGGACTATCGCGAGCGCTCCTTCGCGCCGAGTTCGGTGAGCTCGCTGAGGGCGACCCTGATCGTGTGCTCGATCAGCGCTGAGTCGATCGTTTGAAGGCCCGGAAGCAGCGCTCGCATCAGCAACGGCCCCGTGAGGAGGTCGCTGATCCACTCCACATCCACGGATGCATCGAGCTCGCCACGATCGATCGCACGATGCACGGCGCGAGTCGTCGCCATGCGTCGGGGCCCCAGGAACTCGGCGGAGAAGCGCTGAGCGGCGTCGGGTTGCATCGAGAGATCATCGATCAGTCCCGGAAGACCACGAGCGATCAGCGGGTGGTTGAACAGTTCCAGGCGATGATGCTGAATGGTTCGCAGGTCGGTCTCGAGGTCGCCGGTGTCGACGCCGGGGTCGGTGCCGAACCGGTCGCTCAGCACTGCGATGACGAGTTCTGCGGTGGTGCTGAATCGCCGGTACACGGCAGCACGCGTCGTCGAGGCGTCTTTGGCGACGCGGCCGATGGTGAGCGCCCGATAGTTCTCGAGTTCGATGATCCGCGCGGCAGCATCGAGAACTGCGCGGTCGATGCTCTCGTGCCGTGGTCGCCCCAATGTCATTGCCGCCATACGATACATTCTGTACCGTAAAGCTTCGACACCGCCATCCCACCACGATGACGTGCCCCACCGGCCAGTGACACGATCAGCGGCCGCCTGATCCAGCGATTCCGTCACTCTGCCGACAAGGTCCTCATGCCGACTCCGACTCCGCTCCCCCAACTGTCTCGACGTTCCGGCGGCACGACGCGCTCTCCGGTTCGCGATCTGCTCGCGCTCACCGAGAACCCCGACATCATTTCATTCGCCGGCGGACTGCCGGCGCCGGAGCTCTTCGATCTCGGCGGGCTTCGAGGCTCGTTCGATGCTGTGCTCGCCGATCCGGGCGCCTTGCAGTATTCGACGACCGAGGGAAATGTCGCGCTTCGCGAGTTCATCGCCGATCGGTACACCGCTCAGGGCCTGCCGACCACGAGCGACGAGATCCTCATCACGACCGGGTCGCAGCAGGCGCTCAGCCTTTTGGCGCTCGCACTGCTCGATCCGGGCGACACGGTGCTCGTCGAGCGCCCGAGCTATCTCGCCGCACTCCAAGCGTTCACCCTCGCGGGCGCGCGCGTTGTCAGCATCCCGGTGAATGCCGACGGCATCGACCTCGATGCCCTGCACCGGCTGGCCCTGCAGCATCGCCCCAAGCTCATGTACACGGTGCCGACGTTTCAGAATCCCACCGGCACCACGCTCGACCTCGGGACGCGCGAGGGCCTCACTCGGCTCGCTGCCACCCACGGATTCCGAATCATAGAAGACGAGCCCTACCGCGAGTTGCGGTACTCGGGCGAACCGCTGCCCTATCTCGCCGCCCTCTCGATCGAGCACGTCATCACCGTCGGCAGTTTCTCCAAGATCCTCGCACCTGGACTTCGCCTCGGCTGGATCCGAACTCGAGCCGATCTCCATTCGACCGTCGTTGTGACTAAGCAGGCCGCCGATCTGCACACGTCGACCGTCGACCAGGCGGCTGCGGCGCACTACGTGCGCGGCGGCACCCTCGAGGCCGTGCTCGGCCGAATCCGCGCAGCGTACCGCGAGCGTCGCGACGCGATGCTCGGCGCGCTGCCCGCGACGCTTCCAGCCGGCAGCACGTGGACCATCCCGCAAGGCGGGATGTTCGTGTGGGTCACGCTGCCGCACGGGCATGACGCGTCGCACCAGCTGGACCGGGCGATCGAGCACTCGGTCGCGTACGTGCCGGGAGCGCCGTTCTACGCTGATCGACCGGACCCAACCGCGCTGCGGCTCTCGTTCACCACCTACGCGCCCACCACGATCATCGAGGGACTCAGTCGCCTGGCGCAGTCGTTCTGAAAGTCGCGACCCCTCGACATTGAACCAATTGGTTCAGTCTGCAATACTGAACTTCTTAGTTCACTGTTGAGCATCGAGCTTCCGTCCTCCATCGGAGGTACGAGGGCTCGGGAAAGGGTTCCACCATGTCGACATCCGATACCGCTGCCCGCGGCGAGAGAACAACGACCCGACTCCTCGTCTGCGGCGTCCTCGCCGGACCAGTGTTCCTCGTCATCTGGGCGCTGCAGGCCTTCACTCGCGACGGGTTCGATCCGACTCGTCATCCACTGAGTCTGCTCAGCCTCGGCGAGCTGGGATGGATTCAGGTCTCGAGCTTCGTGCTCGCGGGTGCGTTGTACGTTGCGTGCGCTCTCGGCCTGCGACGCCGACTCCACCCTGGACGCGCGTCGACCTGGGCGCCCATCCTGATCGCACTCAACGGCATCGGCCTGATCATCGCCGGCGTCTTCGTCACGGACGCAGGTGCAGGTTTCCCACCGGGCGCGCCACAAGGTGCTCCCGACATCAGCTGGCACGGCATCATGCACGAGATCGGGTTCGGCATTACGACCGTGTCGTGGATCGTCGCCTGCATCGTGCTCGCACGCCGGTTCGCGTCGGATGGAAGGCCGGGATGGGTTGCGCTGTGCGTGGTCGCCCTCGTGCTCAACATCGGCGTCAGCGCGTGGCCCGATCTGGGGAGTCTGAGCTTGCGGCTCGTCGTGGGGACTGCGATCTCGTTCGGCTTCGTCGCCGCGATCTCAGTCCGCCTGCTCCTCGACGGCCAGGGCGATGCCGCCGCCCCGACCTCATCGGTTCCGGCGACTCCGTCTCGCATCTCCCACAACTGATCGGGTCAGCGCAGGGGTGATCCTCGAAACACAGTCGGTGTCCGCGAGCACGCGCAGCTGTGGCCAGGCGAGTTCCGGAGCATACTGGGTTCATCCGCGCCGAGGGAGGTGCCATGTCGCGAGGAGCAGAGCGCCGCGATCACTCGGAATCCCCGTCGGATGCCGCGTCGGCCTCGACTCCGCCCGGGCCCCGGCCACGCGTCGTGCTCGTGACCGGCGCGACGGGCGGCATCGGCAAGGCGACCGCCCTCGGGCTGGCTCGAGCGGGTGCGCACCTGGCGATCATCGGGCGTGATCGGCAGCGCACCGAGGCCGCAGCACGCGACATCCGTGAGGCCGGCGATGGAATGGTGGACGCGTTCGTCGCCGATCTCTCCTCGCAAGCGGAGGTGCGACGCGTCGCTGGCGAGGTGCTGCAGCGCCTGCCGCGCATCGACGTGCTGGTGAACAACGTCGGCGGCTTCTGGCAGACCCGGCACATCACCGTCGACGGCCTCGAACGCACCTTCGCCGTCAACCACCTCGCGCCATTCCTGCTGACTCACCTCCTCCTCGACCGACTGAAGGCCGGCGCGCCATCGAGGGTGGTCGCGGTCTCGTCGAACGCCCACCGAACCGGGCGCATCGACTTCGATGATCTCCAAGGTGAACGCGCCTACTCCGGCTCCCACGCCTACGACCAGTCGAAACTCGCGAATGTGCTCTTCGCCTACGAGTTGGCCAGAAGGCTGCAGGGCAGCGGGGTCACCTCCAACGCGTTGCATCCCGGCGTGGTGCGCACCTCGTTCGGCGCCGAGGACCCGGCAACTGTGCAGCGCGTCATCGTGCCGCTCATCAAGCCGTTCATGAAGACGCCCGCCCAAGGCGCAGCGACATCGATCCGGCTGGCCTCCGCTCCCGAACTCGGGCGGGTCACCGGCGAGTTCTTCTCGAACGGCAAGCGCGTCAGTTCGTCGAAAAGTAGCGAGAATCACGCCGACGCCGAGCGCCTCTGGCGGGTCAGCGCCGAGTTGGTCGGGGTGAACGCGAGCACGGCTGAGGAGGATCATCGATGACGACGTCGCCTGCCGCGAGCATCCTGCTGATCGCGCTTCCGATCGCATTCAACGCCGCGCTCGCCGCGTTCGCCGCTCTCTCGAAGAGCTTCGACTACCCCGATATCCTGAGGCGGCCCGACCAGGTGAGCTCCTCGCGCCGTTCCGAGCGGGCGGTCGTCCAATCCTTCATCTACCCCTGCGCGTCGGGATGCGAACGCTCGGAGGAGCGCGGGTGCGCGGCGGTTGATCGGCCCGAAGCGAGCAGGCGGAGCTTTTCTGCACTGT
Organism: Agromyces sp. Y558; assembly: GCF_059445415.1. NCBI lineage: Bacteria > Bacillati > Actinomycetota > Actinomycetes > Micrococcales > Microbacteriaceae > Agromyces > Agromyces sp. Y558. The sequence goes on along the minus strand of NZ_JCAIUH010000003.1, from coordinate 72,916 downwards.
CGCTCCGTTCGTCGGGGTAGTAGAGCACGAGGATGAGATCGCCGATGGGAAGCTTCTCACGGTGAAGGCGAAGCTCGCCGACCGTCGGGTGGTTCACGATCGTGCTGCCCCCGTCAAGCTGCTGCACGTCGTGTCGTGCCCAGAGCGATCGGAATCGAGCACTCGCGAGTGAGAGTTCGCCGACGAGTTCGACCGCGCGCGCATCGGTGACGTCGTCGCCGATGGAGCGCCGGAACGATGCGACGAACTCGACCACGGCCCGATCCCAGTTCTCGTGAAACTCGCGCTCTTCGGGATCCAAGAGCAGGGACCGCAGCCGATTCTGCCCGGGCGTGAGGCGAGGCGAGAACGCGACGGCGAGCGGGTTCGAGGCGAGCACGTCGAAATGCCGCCCTTCGATGAATGCCGGCATGTCGAGGGCGGCCAGCAGGTGGTGCAACCGCGCAGGAACTCGCTCGGTGTGCCGCCGCCGCCGGACTCGCGGGCGAGGTCCGCCGAGGCCGAGCAGGTACTCGGTTTCGACTTCGTCGAGTCGCAAAACACGGGCCAACGACTCCAAGACCTGTGAAGAGGGGTTGCTGTCCCGCCCCCGTTCGAGCCTGAGGTAGTAGTCGGCACTGACGCCGGCAAGGAACGCGACTTCTTCGCGGCGTAACCCGGGCACGCGACGGTTCGAGTCGACGGCGATCCCGAGCTGTTCGGGAGTGACCAACGCGCGCCGCGCGCGGAGGTACTCACCGAGCCGATTCGCCTCGCCGTCGAGATTCGCTTGGCCGTCAACATCCATAGCGGCCACGATATCCGTGCGGCAGCGGGTGAAAGGGGTCCTGTCACTCCCCGGACCGACGGGGTCCTTCCTGAGCTGTGCCGTTCGGGTGACCATGGTGAGACGTACCGGCCATCGGCACGTACCGCTCATCGCATGGAGAGAACACAGACATGGACATCAGCAATCGCACCGTTCTGATCGTCGGAGGAACGTCCGGCATCGGGCTCGGGCTGGCACGACGTTTCGTCGACGCGGGAAGCACCGTCATCGTCGGGGGGCGTGACACCGGCAGGGTCGAGGATCTCGAGGCGGTCGAGATCGACGTGACCGACGCAGCATCCGTCCTCCGCGCCCGTGACGAGGTTCTCCTGAACCATCCCGACCTCGATGTCGTGGTGACGATGTCGGGTGTCATGATCATCGAGGACCTCCGCGACCCCGCGCATCTCGCCCAGGCCGAGACGACCATCACCGTCAACCTCCTCGGCACGATTCGTGTGATCGACGCATTCACCCCGCACCTGATCAACCGCGGTGGCGGCGACATCATCACGGTAACCTCCGGCATCGCGTTCCTTCCGTTCCCCGCCATGCCCACGTATGGCGCGTCGAAGGCGGGCGTGCACGCGCACACCGAATCGCTCCGCGCACAACTCGCCGGCACTGGTGTCGAGGTCACCGAACTCGTGCCGCCGGCGGTCGCAACGGCCGGCCAGGAGAAGATCAACCCAGCTGCCCTGCCACTGGACGAATTCCTCGACGAGGTCATCGCCCTCATGACGGTGAACCCGACCCCGAACGAGATCGTGGTCGAGCGCGCACAGACGCTTCGCTGGGCAGAACGCGCCGGCACCTATGCAGAACTCCTCGAACGCCGTTCGCAGCCGCTTGACACCCTTCTCGGGCGCACCGTGCCGTCGAGCACGTAGACCGTGCACGGCGGGACCCGGTTCTACGTCGGATCGGCGATCGCGTAGAGGAGCTCGCGGACGCCGGGGCGCCCTTCGCGGTCGGAGCGCCAGACCAGGCGAAGTTCGAGTTGTGGTGTCTCGACCGGAAGGCGCACGAGTTCGCCGGCAGCGAGCTCGGTCGTGATGGCGAAGTCCGGAAGCAGCGCCAGCCCGTCGCCGTGAATCGTCCAGGCTTTCGCGATCGCAACGCTGCCTGCTTCGACCCGCGGGGTGCGCGGGGCGATCATCTTGTCGGCCGCGAGCCAGAACGAGCAACCGGGGCTGGTGCCGACGAGCGGGTAGACCTCGAAGTTGTCGGGTTCCGGCGGCGCCGATTGCGCGAGCGGATGCGACGCCGCCACCACGAGGGAGAGTGACACCGGTTCGATGTCGAGGTAGGCGAAGTCGCCTGGTGGCGTCTCGAATCCGAGTTCACCGAGGCCCTCGCCCAGGTCGAGCAGGAGTCCAGCGTCGATCGCCCCACTGTCGAGGTCTTCGAGGAGGGCGACGCGGCTGGCCGTCCAGCTCGTCTTCACTTGGATGCCCGAACGTCGGGCGCTGAGCCGGGCCAGCATGCGGGGCACGTGGATCGCCATGACGGTTTCGAGGGCGCCGAGCCGGACCTCGACCGGAGTCGCGGCCACGTCACGGCGAGCCTCATCAGCCGTGTCGAGAAGGCCGCGGGCCCACCGCTGCAGCCGCTGTCCGGCCGGCGTCAGCTGCATACCGCGCGACTTCCGCTCGAACAATGTGACGCCGAGTGATTGTTCGAGCGTGCGCAGTTGTTCGGATATCGACGAGGGCGCACGGTCGAGTGCGATCGCCGCACCGCCGACCGTTCCTTCGTGAACGATGGCCTCGAATACCGCCAGTTGTCTGAGCTCCACCACGCACCTCCGTTCGGAATCTCCGAAATCAGCATACGGCTCAGCCGGTCGCTGACTTCGCTCGTCCCGCACAGGATTGGCTCCGAACTCGATTCGATTCCGTGGGAGGAATACATGGTGAACGCTCGCCAGCGCCAGTCGTATATCCGGCACTCAGTGAGCTCTGCGACGCACCCGGGACGCTTCCGGGCACTGCTCGGCCTGTCGCTCGGCTACTTCATGGTCCTCCTCGACACAACCGTGCTCTCCGTTGCCGAACCTGACATCGTTCGGTCTCTGCACGCCTCGGTCGGCGGACTGCAGTGGGTGGTGAACGGATACACGATCACGCTGGCGGCGTCCTTGCTCTCGGCCGGCGCAATCGCCGATCGGTTCGGCGCCCACCGAGTGTTCCGAGTCGGGATCGCCGGGTTCGGGCTGCTGTCCCTGCTGACCGCCTTCGCGCCGTCGGTCGGGCTGCTGGTCGCGTTGCGCGCGCTGCTGGGCGTGGCGGCCGCGCTGTGCATCCCCTCGTCGATGGCGATGATCACCCGCCTGTACCACGAGCCCGCCGCACGCTCCCGAGCGCTGGCAGCCTGGACCGCGATCAGCGGTATCGGGCTCGCCTCCGGACCCATCATCGGTGGCGCGCTGGTGGCGTTCGCGGGATGGCGCGCCGTGTTCATCGTCAACGTGCCGATCGCCGTCATCGTCTTGGTACTGGTCGCCGGTTCCGGATTCGCCGCTCCTCTGACCCAACGTCGGATCGACGTCGGCGCGCAGTTGCTCGCCGGCGCGACGCTGGCCCTTCTCAGCGGCTCGCTGATCTCGTTCGGCGGCCGGGACATCGTGCTCGCCACGGTGTCGGGGGCGGCTGCGATTGCCGTTGCGGCGGCCCTCATCATCGTCGAACGGCGAAGCGCCTCGCCCGTGTTCGCACCACAGGTGCTCCGAGCGCGGGGGGTCGTCGCCGGGCTGATCGCCGGCGCCGCGGTGAACTTCGTACTCACTGGCACGATATTCGCGCTGCCCTTGCTGCTGTTCCAGAACCTCGACCTGACGCCGATCCAGATCGGGATGTTCCTGCTGCCGCTCACGATCCCGTGTGCGCTGAACCCTCTCTTGACGGGCCGGATCGTGGCCCGTTACGGACCACGACCACCGATCATCGGCGGTCTGGCGCTGTTCGCGTTCGGCAGCGCGGTACTCAGCGTGACCGTCGCCGTTCACTTCCCGCCAATTCCGACCGCAGTTGGACTGGCCATTGTGGGGTTCGGAGTCTCCTTCACCCTCCCCGCATTGATCTCTGCCGTGCTGTCAGCGGCGCCAGATGGAACCGCAGGCAGCGTCGGCGGCATACTCAACGCCGTCCGCCAGGTGGGCGCAACACTCGGCGTCGCCGTGATGGGCGCTCTCATCGCCGCACCGCAACACGACACCGGTGGTACGACGTCGCTGCTCACCGCGGCCATCATCGCCGCCCTCGGATGCAGCGCATACGTGTTGCTCACCCGCGCCTCGCGACCCGGCTCGCCAAGCTGACCGGTTCAGCGAGTGGATGCCCCGCCGCCGGCCGTTCCGCCTGCGCCGCCGCCACCCGAGGCCGCCGCCCTTGCCGCCTCGGCCGCATGCGCCTCGAGGCGCTGCTGGAGCCGACGCAGCGTCTCCATGGCCTCTTCATACCGGCGGAAGGCGTTGGCTCGCGCAGTCGTTCGGGCGGCACGAGTACCTCCACCAGAGGGATCCCGAGTCTCGCGACTGGCGAGGATGAACGCACGGTGCGCCTCGCGCGCCCGATCGCGCACCTGCGGGAGCATCCGGGCGTCGCTGAGCACGGCGGCCGCGACATCCTGCCCGTGGATGCGGGCGTCGATCTCCTCGATGAGCATCTCGTAGTCGTTGTGCGCTCGAGTGTGCGCATCGAGGGCTTCCTGGAAACGCGCACGCGCGTCGCCGAGTTGCTTGTTGTTCTCGGGCAGGCCGAGCTGTGAGATGAAGTCGAGGCGACGCATCGCGATGCCGAGCTCGTCCTTTCGGATCTTCGTCATGTCGTAGATCCGATTCCGAGCCGGACCGTTCGCACCGAACACGCTCTCGTAGAAGGCGGCCGCGGCGTCATGGTGCAGCTCACCCGCGCGGAACGACTCCGCGGGCCGTGCCCCGGTCTGCGCCTCCCAAGCGGCCTTCACCGTCTGCGCATCGAAGTTCCGCAGCACGACGTCGCCTTCAACGCGCGACCGCACGTCGGCGTAGGTCGCGCCCGGCATCGTGCGCTCGATGCGCAGCCGAGCCATGCGGAACCACTGCAGCGCGTGCCGCGCCTCGTGGGCGATCGTGTCGCACGCATCGGCGAACTGCTCTGGTGTCGGATCCCGCTGAGACACGAGATCGCGGTTGATATGCAGCTCCCACACCGAGGCGGGCTGCTTGCCGAATTGGTCGGGCGTCGGGTTGTGCAGGTGGTTGGGAATGAGCGGCGGCGCACCCGACGCCGTGAGCTGCCGGTTCGTGATCTCGAGCAGGGCGTCGAATCGCGCTTCGGGGCTCATGCGACGGTAGCGGTCGTAGAGGGGGACGAACTCCGTGGCGAGCGCTCGCGCCTCGGGGCCGAGGTTCTCGACGACGAGTGCAGCATCCCTGCCGCCGGGGCCGCCCGTGGTCGCCTGCGGCGACCGTGTCGATGCAGGTTCAGCGACGAGCCGCACGTCGGTCTGTCGCGCCCACCCGCTCGATTTCGCATCGAGGTATTCGGTCGCGTGCTGCACCTGCAGCGCCGCCTCGTCTCCCGTGAAGTGAACCTCGATCTGACGCCCCGCGCCCGAGTCGATGATGACGACTTCGCCGCCGAACACCACGCCCGCGTTCCGCGCGAGCCCCTCGCGGTGAGCCTCGAACCGCGCGATGAGTGCGTGCCGCTCGGGCAGCGGCAGGTTCGCGCCGAGGCCCGTTCCGCCCTGCAGCTCGGCGTGGAGCCGTTGCCATCCGCCTGCCTCGGTGAGCAGCGATCGCACGGCTACATCCGAGAGCCGGGCACCCGTCTTTCCGGCCGCGCCCGGCACGTCGACCGCGGGTGCCGCTCGCCCGGCCCTGCCCCCGGCATCCGTGCCCGTGGTCTCCGGCACCGTGACTGCGGGGCCGCGCGAGCCGCCGCGCCACGCCTCATATTCCTTCGCGACTCGGCTGTTGACGCGGGCGAGGCCGAGATCCATGGCGACGTTCTGCACCACGCCGTCGACGATGAGGTCGGCGAACTCGTTCGCGTTCTTCGGCAGCGCCTTGCCCTCGACGACGGTCTTCAGAACGGTTTCAGTCGCCGTCATGTAGACCGACGAGGTGCCGGCGGCCATCGCGCTCGCGGTGAGCTCTGCGAGCTTCGTGCCCGCGAGGTCGGGGATACGGTCGATGCGCGCCTTGATCGCGACCTGGAATCTGGCCTGCAGGGCGCCGCCGAGGTAGGTCATAATGGCGCTCACGCCGGCGGCCTGCACGAGGCTCGCGAGTCCGAGGCTCGTGCGCTGGCCGTAGTGCATTTCAGCCGCGCGGCCGAGTCCCTCCTGCGCGAAGGTGTAGCCGCCGGCGACGAGGGCCGAGCCTGTGAGGCCGAGCCCTCCCGAGGCGATGCCGGCGGCGATGGTGCCTGCGGTCTTCAGCCGGTTGAGCCATTTCACGGCGGTGCCCGCGCCCGTCATGACGCGGTTCTCATACGCCGAGAAACGTTTGGCTGCCTCGGCCGTGGACTGCTCGGCCATGGCGATGATCGGCACGGCGAGCTCGTACTTGCGCTCGCGCAGCAGCGGCCACGCACGCTCGATGAGCTGCCGCGGCGGGTCCCAGATGCGGATCGACGGGTAGGGCGCGCTGCCCTCGCCGAGCGCCTCGGAGATGTGCCGGATCGCCCCGAACCCGATGCGCTCCGCGTTGATGGCACTTCGCTCGACGTGCATCGGCTGCAACTCGTGCCACACCTCGGTCGTCTCCTTGAGCGCCTCCCGCAGCTTCGTGAGCTCTTCGCGGTTCGACACGCGCCGCGCGTACTCTTCGGGGTAGTCGTTGCGCAGGTCGTCGGCCGTCACGAAGCCCTTCGTCTTGTATACGATGCCGGGCATCGGGTGCTGCCCGAGCGCTTCGCCGGGCACCGGCCGCATACTGAGCTCGAGCGGCCGTTTCGTAATCTGCTCGACGGCCCACTGACGGAAGTCGGTCTCTGCCTTGACGTCCCACTCGGGCGGCTCGCGCACGTCGTCGGCGAGCAGCAGCCGCACGTCCACGCTGAGGTGCTCGTCGGGTTTCGGCGGCACGGCGCTCAGCAGCCGGCGCCGCTCCTTCAGGTAGTCGGGATGCTGCTCGCGGACCGTACCGTAATAGGCGAAGTCATCCCACAGCCGCCGCACGCGGGCGTCGATGTGCCACGCAATCGTGAAATGGTCGACGACCCGCTGCCAGTGGTCGAGCTGCGCCGCGGTGAGGGCGCCGAGCAGCGCCGGATACCGCGCTTGCAACGCCGGCCGGATGTCGGGCCCGCCCTTCGGGATCGGCTCGCGCGCATGTCGGCCGGCGAGCGAGTCGGGCTCGAGATCGCGCTGCACGTGCGTCGCGACCGCGCGGTTGCCCGCGTCCCGCTGCAGGCCGATGACATCGTCGGGCTGCTGCATCCATGAGGCCTTGAGTGACGCCTGCGCGCGCTGTGCGGTGTGCTTCGCGGGCGTCGCGCCGCCTGCGCGTTTCGCACCCGGGTCGCCTCGCTCGCCGTGCCGTCCCTGCGCGCCCTGGTCGCCTCGCTCGTGGATCGGCACTCGTCCTCCTGCGTTCCCTCAGCATCCATCAGTGCGCGCGGACAGCAGTGCGTCCAGTGCGGTCGCGCAGCCGGCCGCGCACGGCTCGTTGCCCGAGCGGGCAGGCGTCGGGTGAGTCGTCGCTGATCACATCGCCCGAGCGATTTTGTGCTTGCTGCGCCACGTAGGCAATAACCTACGCATCGTAGGTTCGACTTGTCATCGAGGGAAGGATGCGGCGAATGGCACGAGCGGGTTTAAGTGGCGACCGTTTGGCGCAGGCCGGTTTCGAGCTGGTCGATGAGATCGGTTTCGAGCAGGTGACCATCGCCGAGCTTGCACGGCGCTTCGCAGTGAAGCCGGCAAGCCTCTACTCTCACCTGCACGGGTACAACGACCTCAAAACTCGAATCGCATTGCTGGCCCTCGAAGAAATCGACGAGCGAGTGTCGGATGCGGCAAGAAGGTAAAGCCGGGCCAGCGATTCATGAGCAGAATCACAAGTCTGTCCGACCTGCCCTCGGACGAAGAACTCGCAGGCTTTGTCAAGCAAGCGATGGATCTAAATGACAGAGGCGTAAAGCTCGATAAGACGGCCAAAGCTGCGCCGAACAGCAAGCCAATAGAAACTCCTGCATTCTTCTTAGACGCACTGTCGACAAACGTCGTTGCTCAGCAAATCTTCGAGAACCAATCAGTCTCATTCCGCAAGGAATATATCGTTTGGGTTGAAAGTGCAAAGACGACCGCAACGCGACAACGGCGAACAGATGAAGCTTTGGAATGGATCGCTGAAGGTAAGCGTCGATTCTGGAAATACGACAAATAGGGGTGCTGCGCCCCGGCTGTTCGGCTCACCGGGCGATTTCAATACGCAGCTGACTGACTGGCTGCCGCGGGCGAACTCCCGGGACATGCGCGGCTTCGGCCGCCCGATCGACGCGTTGGATCGCGACCTCGCCGCGATGACCCTGCTGCCGCCGGTCGCGCCGACGACCGGGCTGCGGACCAGGGTGCGGTTGATGCCCTGAAGGTACGAAAGCTACCGGCGCCCGTCGGTCGACGATCCGCGCCGCGGGGTCGCTCTCAGGCACGCGTTTCCCTGTTCTTTCCGATCCATCCCATATGGGTGTGCGTGAAGGCATCCGGGAGCTTCAGGCCATATCCGAGAGCCCGGTCAACTCCCACGTGGAATGCCCAGGCGAAGGCGATGATGCCGGACCACATCGACAGAGCGGGCGCGAAGCTGCTGGCTACTAGCGCGACGACACCCAGAACTGCCGCCCAGGCGTAGGTATGAATGGCGTTGTACCAGGCTGCTCCTGCGGCGGGAGACCGTAGGTAACCGAGTTGGGACAGATCGAACACCAAGAACAGCGCCAGCGGCATCCACCACCAGTCTGGGGCGATGACGATTGTGCCCACGAGCGAGAGAGCCGCGATCAAGGCACCTTCAATGCGCTGGATGACTACTGGACCTGTTAGGCCACCATTTCTCATTTGTGATCTTCTCCATTTGCTAGGGCCGCCTGGCGCTGCCACGCGGCCAGGCCGAGAGTTAGGCAGCGAATGCGGACGATGCCGGTCCGAAGATGGGACGCCAATTGTGCACGCGCTTGTCCACGACAACGTTGTGAACGACGTAAGGATCGTTGTCGACGATGTTGTCGATGCGGGCGCGGTCCTCGACTTTGTAGATGAGTAGCCCACCGGGAGCCTCGTTTTGGCCCCACGGCCCGGAAAGCAGGAGCTCGCCCTGTTCCACACGCTCTCCCAAGTAGGCCAGGTGAGCGGAAAGGTGCTCGTTCTGGAGGGTGGTATCGGTCGGGTAGGAGTACTCGACGGTGAAGATTTCAGCCACGATGGGTTCCTTTCTAGGTGGATGTGACCAGCATCGCGGCAGCCGGGAGAATGCGGGTAGGACTCCTGGTACCAGTGGCCATTGCGAGGCTTCTTGCACAATGGAGCCATGACCGACCGTGGCGAACTCAGCAAGCTCTTGAACATGTGGCGTGCCCGATTGAAGCCCGCGACGGTGGGTCTTCCTGCGGTGTCCGCCCGATTGACGGGTCTTCGTCGGGAGGAAGTGGCGATGCTGGCAGGGCTGTCCGTGGACTATCTCGTTCGACTTGAGCAAGGCCGCTCTCAAAACCCGTCGGTGCAGGTCGCAAGGGCGTTGGCGCGCGCATTACAGCTGTCTGACGAAGAACGCGATCAGCTGTTCCAGGCGGCGGGGCTACCGATCCCGTTGCCGACGAACGTGCCAACCCACATCCCGCGAAGCGTGCAGCGGCTTCTCCTCCGCGCTCCCGATGTTGCGATCGGCGTCTATACGATGCACTGGACCCTGCTCACCGTAAACGCGTCTTGGCAGGCCATGCTCGGGCAACCGCACCGCGACTACAACCTCATCGAAGCGCAGTTCACCGGAACAGCGCCCAGTGTCCTGATGAGTGCGGCGTACATCGAACGTTTCGAGCGCGCCCTAGTGACGGATATGCGAAACGCGACGCTGCGGTATCCCAAGGACCGCTCCGTTCAGCAGCTTCTACAGCGATTGCGTCGCATCGACCGTTTCGAAGAAATGTGGCTGGAGGGCACCTCCGTCGCGCAACGGTCTGAGGAGAAGACCTTCCTGCATCCAATCGTCGGTCCAATCACCGTCGACTGCGACGTGTACACCACGATCGGGACAGATCTGCGGATCATCACCTACACGGTGGAGCCCGGTTCCGACGACGCTTCCAAATATGATCTTGCGCGAACTCTCGGCGTACAACAGCCCTCGCGCTGAGCCCCTTTCACACGATGTGCGAAAACTGCACATCATGTAGTTGCTACTGGTGACCGGGCGCAATCGAGACCGGCGTATTCCTCGGTCGTCGGCTGGTCATCCCAGGCCTTTGACGTACTCGCCCATCTCCCGTAGGCGCGCGAGCACCGTATTGGCGTCGACTCCAAGCTGGGACGCAATTTCGTGCACCCGAGGCTCAGCCAAAGTGAGTCCCCGACCCGCGCGGGCAAATCTCGACCGAAATCAACCTTAGGTGCTCTAAGATTGATTTGACTTCGAATTCCGCCCGCCTTAGGAGGCCTCGATGCCGACATTCATCGAACGGGTATGGGATCCCGATGACGTCGGCCAGCTCGGGCGCAAAGACCGCGCACCCGGCCGCTACCACTCCTTCATCCCCGATGAGCTGGGTACCGCGCTCCCCGCGCTCGGTGAAGAGGCGCAGTCGGCGGCCGAAGACGCCGTGACGGTGCTCGCGCGCGCCGACGAGCGCATCGGGTCCCGCGGCGCCTACCTGAATCACCTGCTGATCCGGTCGGAGAGCATCTCGTCGTCGTGGATCGAGGGCAACCGCATCAGCCCGAAGCGGCTGGCGATCGCCGAGTCGCTGCGCGAGGGCAGCCGGGTCGCGCTCGACGTGATCGGCAACGTGCGCGCGACCGAAGCCGCCATCGACGCGCTCGCCGATCGCTCCCGGCCCATCACCGTGGCCGACATCGAGGGCCTGCAGCACGCCATCGAGCCGACACTCGAGCCCGGGTTGCGCACCGAGCAGAATTGGGTCGGCGGGCCGGGCTGGAGTCCGCTGCGAGCCGAGTTCATCCCACCGCCGGAAACCGAGGTGCCACGGCTGGTCACCGATCTCGCACGCTTCGTGACCGAGACGACCGGCAACCCGGTCGTGCGCGCTGCGATCGCCCACGCGCAGTTCGAGACGATCCACCCCTTCATCGACGGCAACGGCCGCACCGGGCGCGCGCTCATCCACACGGTGCTCCACCGGGCGGACGCGCTGCGCAACATCCTCATCCCCATCAGCACGGTCTTCGCCGGAGACACGAGCGCGTACATCGCCGGTCTCACCGCGTTCCGCGCCGACCCGCCACAACTCGACGACTGGGTCATCGCTTTCGCCCAGGCCACCGAGGGTGCCGCGGGCAACGCTGTGCGCCTGTCCGCCGACGTCGCAGCGCTCGATGAACGCACGCGCGAGGAGCTGATCGTCTACCGTCGGGCCCGGGGCCAGACGCCCGCGGTCCCGCGACGCGGCGCCGTCATCGGCCGCATCCTCGACGGGCTCGCGACTGACCCCGTCCTCACCGTCGAGTCCGCCGCCCAGCAGCACGGGGTGTCGAAGACCGCGGCGCACAACGCCCTGGTCGAACTGGCCGACGCCGGTATCCTCGGCCGCACAAAGGATCAGCGCGGACGGCTCATCTGCTGGACCGCAGACCGGCACCTCGCGCTCGTCGCCATCACCGAGCGCAGCAACCGCGTCGGAGCCGGAGACACCGCCGGACGCAGGCCCAAGCAGGGTCCGCCACTACCCGAGATCGGCCAGTTCGGTCGCTTGCAGACGCCCCCGCACGGCGGACGCAACAGGTGACAGCGCCGAATGTGCCGTCGACGGTGCGCTCACGCTCCTGCCTGCGGCGCGCGCCGAAGTCGACGGGCTCGAATCGGGGCTGTTGTTCGCTGTCCGCAGTGCCGGACTGACCTGGGTGCAGATCGCCGAGGCGTGCTCACGCATCGCGCAGCGCACCCAGTCCGCGAATCGCGTCGGCAATGCTTTCTGCGGGATCTGCGACTTCGTTGTGTAGCGCCCACCAGCTGAGGGATTCCATGATCACGGTGTGAATCGCCGCCCCAGCGGCGACCGATCGCAGACTCGCTTGGCTCTCGCCGCGACGAGTTGCAAAGAAGTCGATGAACTCACGCCGCCAGCCGTCGAAGGTTGCTGATCGGCTGTGTTGCAGCTCCGATGACAGCGCAATCAGACGCAGTCGGGCTCGCATGGTGGTGACTTCTTCGACGTTGCGAGCGAATGCCTTTGCGACGGCATCCGCGACAGCGTCGAGGGCAGGTGTCTGGTCAAGCGCGGCGCGCAGTTCTGCGGCGAGCGCGACGACGGAGACTTCGATCCCTCCCCAGACGATGTCGGCTTTCGCCGGAAAGTAGCGATGAAGGGTGCGCACGCTCATTCCCACCACTTCAGCAAGCGCACTCATCGATGCCCGTTGGTAACCGACCTCTTCGATGAATTCGAGGAGCCTCGAGCGCAACGCCTCCGGATCCGCGATTGGCGGACGGCCGATCCGTGCTTCGGTTCGCTGCATCCGTTCACGCTATCGTTTGGCAGGGTGCGCGTTTTGGCATAGTCTGCCATAACAGTTCAGTCACCGACTCGGAGGCCACAATGTCCTTTCCCTTTCCCGATGTGTCCACCCGTCCTCTCGCGGATCTGATCTCGCTGACCGGGCGGGCGGCTCTCGTCACCGGCGGCGCGCAAGGACTCGGCCGCGCCATCGCGGAGCGTCTGGCGGAAGCAGGTGCGAATGTCGCACTGGCCGATCTGAACATCGAACTCGCAATCGAAGCCGCTGAGGAGATCAGTACACGTCACGGCATCACCGCCGTGGGTGTGCGGATGGACGTCACCGACGAGAAGTCCGTCTCGGATGCGGCGGCCAAGGCTGCAGCCGTGACCGGCGCGCTGACCATCTGGGTGAACAACGCTGGTCTCTTCCCGAGCGTCCCCGTGCCGCAGATGTCAGTCGAGTTGTGGGATCAGGTATATGCCGTCAACACTCGCGGAACGTTCCTCGGCGCACGCGAGGCCGTGAGCCAGATGGCGGAAAGCGGCGGCGTTATCGTCAACATCGTCTCCACCGCCGGCTTCCAGGCTCCGGCACCCGGCCTTACCGCATACGTGGGTTCGAAACATGCAGCGCGCGGCATGACGAAGGCGATGGCCCTCGAGTTCGCCCCTCTCGGTATCCGCGTTCTCGGCGTCGCCCCGAGCTATGTGCCCACCGAGGGCAACATCGCCATGGCGACGACCATGATGGAGCAGGCAGCAGCCGCCGGAATCGAGATTCCGCCCATGGATGTCATGAACCAGAGTCTGATCGGCCGCACCGGCACGCCCGACGACATTGCCCGCGTCGTCCTCTTTGCCGCAAGCGACCTCTCCACGATCATGACGGGAAGCGTCCTGCTCGCCGACGCTGGCGAGACCATCTGACGTGACGAACGCAACCCTTGTTCGTGGCAGCGCTCGACGACAACGGCAATAGCCGAACTATCCTCGATCCGTCAGCTGACAGTCCCGAACCAGCCACCCCGTGGAGGATTCAGCCCGCTTCGGGTCCTCACCGGTTGTCTCGGGAACAGCCGGTTCGCGGTCGGCCCGCGCCATCACTGACGCCGCGCGAGGAACTCGAGCACGCGTCGCGTTAGGAGTTTCGTCGCGGCGGCGTCGTAGCTCGGCAGGCAGGGGTCCGCGAAATAGTGCTGGTCGCCCGAATAGAGGAACAGCTCGGCGGCGTCGGCTGACTCGACGAGTTCACGGGCAGCCTCCACATCGCCCTCCTTCATGAAGATCGGGTCGGCATCCATCCCGTGGATCTGCACTGGAACACCGGCAGGCCACCCGCCGAACTCCGCGACGGGGACGCAGGAGTAGAAGAACAGCGCGCCTTTCGTGCCGGCACGGGTCTGGGCGAGCTTCTGCGCGGGCATGACCCCGAGCGAGAAGCCTGCATAGACGAGCTCGTTGGTCAGCGGATGCGCGGCGCGCTCGCCGCGTGCGATGATCTCATCCCAACCGACCTCGTCGGCGTATGCGACACCGGCCTCGATCGAGTCGAAGGTGCGCCCCTCGAAGAGACCGGGCGTGTGCACGGTGTGGCCCGCTTGACGTAGCTCGTTCGCGAAGAGGTGCAAACCCTCCGTGAGGCCGAGCGCGTGATGGAAGAGCAGTACTTCGGCCATCATGACTCCTTCGTCCGCGTCGATCGGCGACGTCGATCGATCTCTCGTTCGCATGCATCATAGGTGACTATTTTGACACGTGACAACCTTGGCACCTATATTGGCCTCTATGGACGACGACGAACTGGTATTCAAAGCGTTGGCCGACTCGACGAGGCGGCTGCTACTGGATCGGCTGTTCGTCCGCGATGGGCAGAGTCTTGCGGAACTGATGCGCGACATCGAACTCACCCGGTTCGGTGTGATGCGACATCTCGGTGTGCTTGAGGGGGCCGGACTCATCACGACCAAAAAATCCGGTCGGTGGAAGCTGCACTACCTGAACCCCGTGCCCATCCGGCTCATCCACGACCGCTGGATCGACAAGTACACGGCCGAGCGCGTCGGAGCGCTGACCGAACTGAAAGAGGCATTGGAGCATGGAAATGAATGACGACACTCCTGTTGTGCCGCGATTGCGCGACGAAGACCTGGCCGCATCACGCCGCCGTGGTACGACTCAGATATACAAAATCGAGATCGCCGTCTCGCCCGAGCGCATTTGGGAGGCAATCACCGATCCCGATTGGACAGCCCGATACGGTTACGGCGGACGTGCTGTGGTCGAGCCGCGGGTCGGAGGTCGCTACTTCGTTGAAAAACCGCCGCACCTTCGCGTTGTTGCCGGAGACGGCACGGTTCCAGCGCCAGACATCATCATCGAGGGTGTCGTTACTGCCTACGATCCACCCTCGCTGCTCGCGACGAAAATGCGCTTCTTGGTTGATCCGAAATCCGCCGATGAGCCTGCCACCGAAGTGCGATATGCGATCAAGCGCTTGGGAGATGGCCGCTCCCGCTTGACCGTAACGCACGATCTCCTCGGAGCTCCTCATATGGCCGCAGTGGTGAGCGGGGACTTCGAACACCTCGGTGCGGGCGGAGGTCATCCGTACATGCTGCGTGACTTGAAGAGTCTTCTCGAGACTGGGCGGACCCTGCGGGAGAAGATCGGAAGCGGCGATGTCGACCTCTGAAACGCGGCCCGTCGCGAACCGCGTCGCCATACCGGCCGATCCACGCCGGTGGAAGGCCCTCGGAGTACTGGCGGTCATGCAATTCCTTCTCGTTCTCGACCTCACCGTTGTAAACATTGCTCTTCCTCGCATCGGCACTGACCTCGACCTCAGCCCCGCAAACCTCGTTTGGGTCGTCGACGCATATGCGCTCACCGCAGGAGGGCTACTGCTGCTCGGCGGACGGATCGCCGACCTCGCGGGCCGACGCAGGATGTTCTTTACGGGAGTCATCGTCTTCGCCGCGGGTTCCGCCCTCGCGGGCCTCGCGCCAACTGGGTGGATCCTTGTCACCGGCCGGGTCATCCAAGGGATTGGCGATGCGATCGCCGCACCCGCCGCACTCGCACTCATCGTCGTACTCTTCCCCGAGACACCGGAACGAGCAAAGGCGATCGGCGTCTGGGGTGCGCTCGCAGGGATCGGTGGCGTGACCGGCACCGTAATCTCCGGGGTGCTCACCGACGTAGCGAGTTGGCGCTATGTCTTCCTCATCGCCCTTCCCGTAGTGCTCCTGGTTCTCGTGCTTGGGCCTCGCCTCTTGAGGGAAAGTCGAATGGTGCACGCCGCTCGACCCGAGTTCTCCGGGATGTTCGCCGGAACTCTCGGACTTGCAGCCGTCATCTACGGGCTGCTGAGGGCATCAGAGAATTCTTGGACTGCCCTTGACGTCGTTGTCCCGCTCATCGTGGGAGTAGCGCTGCTTGCGCTGATGTTCCTCATCGAGGCCCGAAGCAGCCGACCCTTGATCCCGCCCGCCTTTTTCGCCAACCGGACCCGGCTGACCGCCAATGCGGTGACGCTCGTGAATGCGGCCGCCTTCGGCTCGTTCTTGTTCATCCTGAGCCTGTACGTGCAGAGCATCCTGCACTATACGCCGCTGGCCGCGGGGCTCGCCTACCTGCCGATCGGTATCGCAATCGGTGCGGGTCTCGCCCTCGGCTCGGCCATGATTCCTCGCGTGGGTCTCCGCACGGTGCTTGCTGGAGGTTGCATTCTCACCGCCCTCGGGCTGGGGTTGACTGTCGCCCTCCTGTCACCGGACGCAAACTACTGGTGGCAGATTGCACCCAGCATGGTGGTCGTCGGCCTCGGCCAGGGAATCCTCTTGCCTTCAATGACGACCACGGCACTGTCCGGCGTCGGAGAACAAGATGCGGGGCTCGCATCGGGGATCCAAGCCACCATGACCCACGCCGGCGGGGCTCTTGGCCTCGCAATATTCGTGAGTATCGCCGTGCGATACGCATCCGATGTCGGAGCGACAAGCACGTCCGCGCCGGAAGCAGAACTCGCGGGCTTCGGCCTTGCCCTCGGTATCGCTTCCCTCAGCATGGCCCTAGCAGGCGTCGCCGCTGCAGTCTTGGTCGGCAAACCCGCTGCGCAACCCACCCCAGACACAGGAGCTCACACGACATGAGTCTTCGGCCACTCTCAGCTCGGCGGCGATGCCAGCCGAAATCAATGTCGCCTGAGCATCCTTGAGGACGCTTACTGGAGACTACTGGCGAGATAACGCGACGATTCGACGATCTCGGGCACACCTAGGCTTCCTCGGCGCCCCAGCGTCCGAGCGCGACGATAGTCGCGCGCAAGGCGAACCCGCGATCGGTCAGCGCATAGGCCCGGGTGTTGTGCCGGAGGGGCAGACGGTGCAGGACGCCAGCCGCTTCGAGCTCGCGCAAGCGGGTCGCGAGCATGTTCGTCCCCATTCCGAGGTCGCGCTGCAGATCCCCGTATCGCTGTGGCCCGTCGAGCAGCCGCTCCACGATGAGCAGGGCCCACCGTGCTCCGACGATGTCGAGGGCTGCGGCGAGGTCGCTCACGCGATCGGATCGGTGTCCGGCTTCATCCAGAACGGCGAGTAGTGGTAGCCATCAGGATCATCGAACTGGCGCTGGTACATGAAGGGGTAGTCATCGATGTCACCGACACGCCCGCCGGCAGCGCGGGCGCGCTCGACGAGTTCATCGACCGCCTCACGGCTGCCGAGGTCGAACGAGACCGTCACCTTCGAGGGGGTGTCGGGCCCGCCGGTCAACTCCTCGGTGGCGCCGACGCTCGCGTACATCTCGCGGCTGCCGAGCATGACGTACTGCTCGGGGGCGATCGCGAAGCACGACACGTTGTGATCTGACATCCCGGCGTTGAGAGTCCAGCCGAGGGCGGTGTAGAAGGTGGTCGCGCGCTCGACGCTCTCGACCGGGCAGGTAATGAATAGGCTCATAAAGACAACACTTCCAAAATAGAAGTGCCGTGTCAAGGCCGGGCCGCACCCCTGGTTCGGTATCCAGCATCTTGAAGTTTCATTTGCGGCCGGCTCGGCCTCGAATGCTTTCGTCGACGGCGTCGTTGCAGGACGTGCCGGCGCGGTGCAGGAAGTCGTCGAGCGCTGCGTCAACAAGCTCAAGCAGTGGTGCGGGATACCGATGCGCTCCGACAAGACCGGGCCGCGATCGCCCTCGCCGCCACACTGATCTGGATCAGAACGGACCTGACCAGCGCACGCTAGCCCGTCTTCGTACGATCCCGATCAGCCGCGGAAGCCTGAGCCGGGACCGCGGAGGGGTTAACACGCGCCGGCCACATCACCATCAAGAACGCCGCGATCGGACCAAGGAAGAGCGTCAGCAGGAACCAGTTCCACGCGGACCTGTTCCGCGTTCGCGCATAGCCACCCGCCAGGATCGCCACGGTCATCCACGACGCTGAGATCACTCCCGTGATCAAGGGGTCTACCTGCACCGTTCGCACACTAGCACCGACGCTTGCCCGACCCCCCGGCCCATCGAAGCAAATTGATCAACACGGCCTAGATCGCAGGTGGGCGACACGCATCAAACCTCCTTGTTCGCTTCAACGCTAGCGCGGGCAAGAACCCAAGGAACCGCCTACGCGACAGCATGTGCCTCGCTGACGGACCAGCTTGCGGGATACATGAAAGTGGGTCGCTGGCGTCCGCGTCGGGAGATTCGGAGCTTAGCCTCGCAAGACGTATCGGACACCGGCCCCAGGTCGCTCAGCGGTAGCGGCATCCATTGCCCCATCATGGTCCGCGCACTATTTTCGACCGGTCATTCAGCAACGCAAAAGTCGCGCGTATGCTGACGGAACACGACGACGTGGAGGGGTCCCATTGACACAGACGGCCGTGACGATCCCGAACGCCGCACCTTCTCCCGCAGGACGCTTGGTCCTGGACTGCGCGCCGCTACGCCCGCGCGAGCGCTTCGATGCGTGGTCGGCAGCCGTCGATGGGAGCTTCGTCCCTCTCCTGGCCTCGGGACGCGATGCGACGGCGCGCGATGCCTTCATGGGCGGACTCGTCTCGCAACCGCTCGCGGGCACATCGGTGAACATCGTCTCGGGCTCGGCCGTGCGCGTGAGTCGCGGCGCTCGCCAGATCGCGCAAGCGGATCCCGGCTACATCAAGCTTGGGCTCCAGCTGCGGGGCTACAGTGTCATCACGCAAGACGGGCGCGATGCGGCGCTCGCGCCCGGAGACTTCGCGCTCTACGACACAACGAGGCCGTACGTGGTGGACTCCGAGGACGCATTCCGCATGTTCGTCGTGATGTTCCCGGTCGAATCCCTGCATCTCGATCGCGGAGTGCTGCGTGACTTCACGGCGCTGCGGTTCTCGGGGCGCACGGGCATCGGCGCGATCGCCTCGCGCTTCCTTGCCGAGATGAGCCGCCAGCTCAACGAGGGCGAACTGCGCGCCGCTCTCCCCCTGTCGGACGCCGTCTTGGACCTGGTGATGGCCTCCATCGCCGAACGCGTCGAGAGCACGAGCCTGCTCGACGAGGACACCCACCGTCGAGCGCTGCGCACCCGGGTCGAGTCCTACATCGCAGCGCACCTGTCGGACTCCGACCTGACGGTCGCGGGCATCGCGGCGGTGCACCACGTGTCGGTGCGCTACCTGCAGAAGCTCTTCGAGCAGCAGCACGACACTGTCAGCGGCTGGATCCGCCACCGTCGGCTCGAAGCGAGCAGGCGTGAGCTCGCGGCGGCCACGGCGCCGATCGCCGCTGTGGGCATGCGGTGGGGCTTCGCCGACGCCGCCGCCTTCGCGCGGGCGTTCCGGCAGCAATTCGGGATGTCGCCGAGCGAGTACCGCGCAAGCGCACGCGCCGACATCGCGCGCTGAACGGCAGGGTTCTGCGCACGAGGCGCACGCGTGTGTGCGATGCGCGCACCGTTCGCCCGACCGCGGTTCCCCCGCCCGAGACGACACTTAGCCTCGTCTTCGTGGGCAACGTTGCCCACGAAGACGAGGAGGAACCCGTGACCGCGTCAGCCACGATTCTGGACACCATCACCACCACCGAAGCGAACGGTCGCGCGATTCCCGACGCCGCGACGCGCGAGACCATCGGCTACGCCCCCGTTCACACGGTGGCGGACCTCGATGCCGCGATCGACGCCGCGCGCGCCGCTCAGCCCGCTTGGGCTGCACTCGGCCACGCCGAACGTTCCCGCATCCTCAACGCGATCGCCGACGACCTCGACGCCAATACCGAAGAGCTCGCCGTGATCCTCTCGCGTGAGCAGGGCAAGCCGATGGACGGTCCGAACGCCCGCTTCGAAGTCGGTGCGTGCGGCATCTGGACACGCAGCGCCGCCGACACGGCTCTCGACCCCGAGGTCGTGTTCGAAGCCGGCGAATCGCGCGCCGAGGTGCACTACGACCCGCTCGGCGTCGTCGGTGCGATCGGGCCGTGGAACTGGCCCATGATGATCACCGTCTGGCAGATCGCGCCGTCGCTGCGCATGGGCAACACGGTCGTCGTGAAGCCCAGCGAGTACACGCCGCTGTCGGTGCTCGCGCTCGTCGAGGTCTTCAACCGCCACCTCCCCGACGGCGTGCTCACCGTGATCTCGGGCGACCGCGAAGTCGGCGCCGCGATCGCGGGTCATCGCGGTCTCGACAAGATCATGTTCACCGGGTCCACGGCGACGGGCCGCAAGATCGTCGAGTCGTCGGCGCACAACCTCGCCCGGCTGACACTCGAACTCGGTGGGAACGACGCGGGGATCATCCTGCCCGGCACCGACGTCTCGGCCATCGCCGAGGACCTGTTCTGGGGCATCTTCCTCAACACCGGACAGACCTGCGCCGCACTCAAGCGCCTCTACGTGCACGACTCGCAGTACGACAAGGTGGTCGACACGCTCGCCGGCATGGCCGCCGCGATGCCGATGGGCAACGGCTTGACGGCCGGCAACGTGCTTGGTCCGCTGCAGAACGAGAAGCAGTACGACATCGTCGCGGGACTGGTGGAGGATGCCCGCAGCCGCGGCGCGCGCATCGTCACGGGCGGCGAGCCGGCACCCGAGCACGGGCCGCTGTTCTACCGCACGACCGTCGTGGCCGACATCGACGACGGCGCCCCGCTCGTCGACGAGGAGCAGTTCGGTCCCGTCATCCCCGTGGTCCGCTACAGCGATGTCGACGACGCGGTGCGGCGCGCGAACAACTCGACGCAGGGCCTGGGCGCTTCGGTGTGGGCCAACGACGCGGATGCAGCGGTCGAGGTCGCGAAGCGGATCCAGGCGGGCACCGTCTGGATCAACCAGCACGGCGCGATCAACCCCCAGGTGCCGTTCGGCGGCATCAAGTCCTCCGGATACGGCCAGGAGTTCGGTGTCGCCGGCCTCAAGGCGGTCTCGGCCCCTAAGGTGATCCAGCGCTGACCCGACAGTCGCGGAAGAGCCGGCCCGCGTCACGCGGGCCGGCTCTTCCGCGTCACCCTCATTGGGAGCGCGAAAGCGCCTCGAGGGTGCGGCGGAAGGCTGCCACGTACGATGCCGCAAGCGACGAATCACGCGCGACGTCGATGCCGGCCTGACGCATCATCCCCACCAGGAGCCCTGCCGTCGCGACGGGATCGACGTCAGGCGGCACGAGCCCCGCGGTCTGAGCGCCCTGGAGCTCGGTGCGGAAGACCTCTCGGTAGCTGAAGGAGCTCGTGCCCCGATCCCGATGGAGACCGACCCGGCTCGGGCCCGAGATGTTGTAGAAGAAGCCGAGCTCCGAGTCCTGCGCGAGCTCGACCATCGCCTCCGCGTACGCCGTCAGCCGATCCACCCAGTCCGTGTGCTCTTCGGCGCGCACCTGCGCGGTCGCGAGCAGATCGGCGCCGAGCAGGTCGTAGGCCGATCGGATGATCTCGTCGTGGCCGTCGGGGTAGTGCGCGTAGAGCGTGCCGCGCGACATCCCCGCCTCCGCGGCGATGCGATCGATCGTCATCCGGTCGCTGCCGTCGGCGGAGATCAGCTCGAGCGCCGCGCGCATGACATCGCGGCGCGTGCGCTCCTGCTGACGTTCACGCAGCGTACGTCCGGTGCCGGTCGTCATGGGCCTACTTCCCTGGCTCAGATCCTACGGCGGACGCCACGGCATCCTCGAGCCGGTCGAGCACGAGATCGAGTTCGACCGCGCTGATGACCAGCGGCGGGCGGATCTTGAGCACGTTCTCGTCGCGTCCGACGCGGCTGATGAGCACGTGCCGCGCGTACATCGCCTCGACGACGCTGCGGGCGAGCTCGGGATCGGGATCACCCTGCTCATCGACGAGCTCGAGGCCGAAGAAGAGCCCTCGACCCTTGACCGCGCGCACCCGGGGCTGCCCGGCGGCGAAGCCCTCGAGGCGCGCGCGAGCCGCCCGACCGAGAACCCCCGCGTGCGCGACGAGACCGCGCTCCTCGATCTCATCCAGCACCGCGAGACCGATGGCCGACGACACGGGGTTCCCCGCGAAGGTGTTGAAATACAGGTTGTGCTCGCCGAATTCCTCGAGGATCTGCTGGCTCGTCACGACGCCTCCGATCGGATGCCCATTGCCCATCGGCTTGCCGAGGGTCACAAGATCGGGGCGGATGCCGACCACGTCGTGGCCCCACAGCGAGTCGCCGAGACGCCCGAAGCCCGACTGCACCTCATCGGAGATCACCAGGCCGCCGGCGGCGCGCACGCGGTCCGTGAGAGCGGCGAGGAACCCGTCGGGAAGGGCGTTGAGCCCCTCCGTCGAGAACGCCGGGTCGATGAGAAGGGCCGACACCCCGAGTCCGGCCGACCGCAGAGAGGCGATCGCCTCATCCGCCTCGGCGAGCGCGCGCTCCGCCGCCTCGGCAGCATCGGGACCCGTCGCGTCTGGGATCCGCAGGGCCCGCACGTGATCGCCGAGCTCCTCGGCGACCGTCAGCCCCGTCGTGAGCTCAGCGAGCGAGGTCGTGTTGCCGTGATAGCTGAAGTCCGACACGAGGACCCCGGTGCTGCCCGTGTGCTGGCGGGCGATGCGCAGGGCGAGCTCGTTGGCCTCCGATCCGCTGTTCGTGAAGAACACGCGGTCGAGCCCGTGACCGAACGTCGCGAGCAGATGCTCGGCGTAATCCACGACCCGCTCGTTGAGATAGCGCGTGTGCACATTGAGCGTGGACCATTGTGCGGTCCCCGCTGCGATGACGCGGGCGTTGCCGTGGCCGACGTGGGGGACGTTGTTGTAGGCGTCGAGGAAGCGCGTGCCGTCGGCGGCGGTGATCCAGACGCCGGATGCCGACACGGCGTGCAGCGGCGTCGAGTAGAAGAGCGGGGAGTGCGGACCGATCGTGCGGTGCCGTCGCTCCAGCAGCGTGGGCTTCTCGTCAGCGGACATGCGTGTCTCCTGTGGATCTGTCATTCGGAAAGGTGGATGCGCGCGAGCGCGAGCACGAGCGGGCGGACCTCCGCGACGAGGAACTCCGCCGTCTCGTCACCTCGACGCTCCCCCGCCCAGCCGAGGTAGGTGAGGCCGCGCGCGAGGATGAGCGCATCGAGCAGCGCGAGCGTGCGTTCGGGGCGCGTGGCGGCCTCGGCGTAGCCCGTCTCGAGAGCGCGGCGGTACTGCGGATACCGAGGGTGCGGGAGGAAGAAGAACAGCGTCGTCGCGAGGTCGAACGCGTGCCATCCCTCGCCGAAATCGTCGAAGTCGATGAGCGTCAGCGTTCCGTCATCCGCCCGCAGCACGTTCTCGGGGCTGAAGTCGGCGTGCAGCACCCCGAAGACGTCTTGGTCGGTGCCGGCATCGTCGAGGACCCTGGCCAGCGAGACGCACACGGCATCGAGTACCGCGATCTCGTCCGCCGTGAGCTCCGCGATCGCGCGGGGGTCACCCCAGAGCGGAGCGGGGCCGACGAGTCCGTCGCGGTCCCACGCCGAGCGGTCGTACCCTGTAGGCCGCCCGATGCGCCTGCCCACCTCGTGCATCCGCGCAGCGAGGGCGCCGATGGCGGCGAAGTCCTCGGGCGTGAGCGTGCTGCTCCCGTCGAAGCCGTTGCCGATGTCGTCGATCGGCGCGGCGTCTTCGATCCAGTGCTGGAGCAGGATCTGGTGGCGCCGTCCGTCAGCGGATCGAGACGTGAGATCCCTGCCGTTCGTCGTGCGGATGAAGTCGGGGACGCGGATGCCGAGTTCCCGCAGCGCACGCACATACGTCACTTCGCTCGAGATCTGCGCGTCGGTGCGGTAACCGGGGCGCGCGATCCGCAGGGCGTATCGCCCCGCGCCGTCCTCGACCTGGAAGACCACGTTCTCGCGATACTTCACGAAGCGGATGCTGGGCTCGGCCCCCACCGGAAAGTCGAGCAGCGCCGAGCGCGCCATCAGCTCAGCGGCACGGATCTTGTCGTCCATGACATCTCCTCGTTGTCGAGTCGCGCCTCAACGGTCAGCCGGCACGTCGGCCTCGCATGGCTTTCTGTACTCCGAGTACAGATTATGTACTCACTGTTCGACCACGTCAACGCCGCGCGGTCGCGAGGCGCTCGATGAACAGGTCGAGTTGACGCTCCAGGCGCGCGGGACTCGCCTCGGCGGGCGAGAACACCGCGACGATCTGCGCCCCCATGAGCATCGAGAGGAGTTCGTCGACGACCTCCTGCACGTCGAGGGTCTCCCGAAGCTCGCCGCGCGTGATCGCCGAACGCAATCGCTCGGCGAAGGTCACGCGCCACTCGGTCGTGCGCTCGGAGAACAGATCGGCTTCGGCGGCGTTGTTCAACGACCGCTGCCAGAACGTGATGACGACGCGGGCCTCGGCAATCCGCTCGTCGTCGAGCGGGAGGATCTCCATTGCCAGCGCCCGCAGGCCACCGATCCCCGGTTTGCCCACGGCTGCCGCCGCGCGCTCGTTCGTCGCCCCGAAGACGTGCTCGAAGGCCGCCGTCATGACTGAGTCCTTGCTCGGGAAGTAGTAGCGCAGCAGTCCGTTGGAGAATCCTGTCTCCTCTGCGATACGACGCGTCGTCGCTTCGTCGATGCCTTCGGAGGCGATCAGGCGCCACACCCGCCCGATGATCTCGCGACGGCGCGTGTCATGGTCGACGTACTTCGGCATACAGCGAATGTAACAGAACCATAACGGCCACGCCTCCAATCTTGTACACGTGTACGAAAACCTGGACACTGATCGAAACAGTGCGACGACGCGCTGCTCGATCCCAATGACGGGACAGGAGAACCCCATGACGATGACCGACTCCGTGCACGCCGAGAGTTCCGGTGATGCGGGTGCGCCGCATCCGCTCGCTTCCCTCACCGTTGCCGAGATCGAAGCCGTCCGATCGATCGTGCTCTCCACGCTCGCACCTACCGAGACGACGCGATTCGCCTACGTGGGTCTCGAGGAGCCGCACAAGCACGACGTCCTCGCCTGGACGGCGGGCGACGCAAACCTCCCCGATCGCCGTGCACGCGTGCAGTTGCTCGATCTCTCGACGGGGGACTCGATCGACGCGGTCGTATCGATCAGTACCGGCGACCTCGTGAGCCACATCGAACTGGACCCCGCCGAAGGCCGGCTGCCGATACTCGATGCCGAGTTCGAACTCGTCGCCGAGATCGCGAACGCCGACGCAGACTGGGCCGCCGCACTCGCTTCGCGTGGGCTGACCGTCGACGATGTCGTCCTGGTGCCACTCTCGGCGGGGAGCTACGACCTCGAGGATGAGACCGACCGGCGCCTGCTGCGCACGTTCGCCTTCCAGCAGTTCTCTCCCCGAGACCACCCCTGGGCGCACCCCGTCGACGGCCTGACCGCCTACATCGACGTCAGCCGCCGCGAGGTCGCCAAGATCGTCGAAGGCCCGGCTTTCCCTATCCCGCAGACGACCGGCAATTTCGACGACCCCGAAGAGCAGGGCCCGCCGCTCGAGGGACTCAAGCCCATCGTGATCACGCAGCCCGAAGGACCGAGCTACACCGTCGACGGTGAGCACATCACGTGGGGGAACTGGGACCTGCGCATCGGGTTCGATACCCGCGAAGGCCTGGTTCTTCGCAACCTGAGCTTCGCGGACAGACCCGTCATGTACCGCGGCTCGGTCAGCGAAATGGTCGTCCCCTACGGGGATCCCTCGCCCAACCGCTTCTGGCAGAACTACTTCGACACGGGCGAGTATCTCTTCGGCCGCTACACGAGCGAACTCGAACTCGGCTGCGACTGCGTCGGCGAGATCCGCTACTTCTCGCCGGTCGTCGCCGACGAACTCGGAATGCCGCGCACGATCCGCAACGGCATCTGCATGCACGAGGAGGACTACGGCACGCTGTGGAAGCACAACGACCTCTTCACCGGCTCGAACGAAGTGCGCCGCCAGCGGCGCCTCGTGATCTCGTTCTTCACGACCGTCGGCAACTACGACTACGGCTTCTTCTGGTACCTCTACCTCGACGGCACCATCGAGTGCGAAGCGAAGCTCACGGGCGTGCTCTTCACCTCGGCGTACCCGGGCGCGAGCGCCGACGGTGAGCCGTATCCCTTCGCCTCGGAGGTCGCACCGGGACTCGGCGCCCCCTACCACCAGCACCTGTTCTCGATGCGGCTCGATATGACGGTCGACGGCGTCGCCAACGTGGTCAACGAGATCGATGCCGTGCGCCTACCCATCTCGCCCGAGAACCCCTACGGCAACGCCTTCACGAAGAAGGTCACACCGATCACCTCCGAGAAGGAGTCCGGCCGCCTCGCGGACGGCACCGTCAATCGCGTGTGGCAGATCGCCTCGACCGAGAAGCAGACCTCGATGGGTCAGCCGACGTCCTACGTGCTCTTCCCCGAGGGGCATCCCGTACTCTTGGCCGCCGACGAGTCGTCGATCGCCGCCCGCGCGGCCTTCGCGACGAAGAACCTCTTCGTTACGAAGTACGACCCGGCGGAGCGCTACGCTGCGGGGGACTTCGTCAACCAGCATCCGGGTCAGTCGGGCATCCCCGCGTTCATCGAGGGCGATGAGCCACTCGTGGGCGAAGACCTGGTGCTGTGGCACACGTTCGGGCTGACGCACTTCCCCCGCAATGAGGACTGGCCGATCATGCCGATGGACTACGCCAAGTTCACGCTGAAGCCCTACAACTTCTTCGAGCGCAACCCCACGCTGAACGTGCCGGCACCGGCGAAGGCGGCGGGCGGCTGCTCGTGCGCGAGCGGATCGTGCCACTGCGACCACGGCTCCACCGGCGCGCACCACCACCACTGACATGGTCGAGGTCCTGCACGCATGGGCCGTCGCGCCTGCCGCGGTCGGCGCGTGCTGCGTCGCCGCCGACCGCGGGCGCACGAGGGCGGGCGAGGTCGCGGCATCCGTCCTCATGATCGTCGCGATGCTGGATGCCTCGCACTTCGGCGTCGTCGCGCCGATCAGGTGGGCTGTGGCGCTCGTCACCACGGCCCTCGCACAGGCCGTGTGGCTGCGCGTTCAGGGCGCCTCCCGCACGGAACGGCCCCGCAGGCGTCCTGAGCCGATGGCGGTGCACGCGGGCATCGGGCTGATCGCCATGGCGGCGCTGCTGGTGTTCATGACCTCCGCGCCGGGTGCCGCCGTGTCGGGGCATCATGCGGCGGGATCGCCCCAGGCGCTCGTGCTGCTTATCGCCGCGGGGTACGGCGGAGCATCGCTGTGGCTCGCCCGCACGGGCTCTGTGCTCGAACGGATGCAGTACCTCGCGATGGGCGCCTCAACCGTCCTCATGGCGCTCGCAGTGGTCCTGTGAACGCTTGCGATACCGCCCATCGTGTGCGGGGAACGCACACGATGACGCACCAGACGCACGGATGGCCCCCTCCCCCGTGTGCCGGCTCGCCGCCCGGGGCTACGATCCTGCTCGATGCCCGACGACGTGTATCGGGTGTTCCGCAGCCGATTTCATTCCCACCCGAGGGAACGCGCTCCGCACCCTCCCAACCATTGGAGTCTTCATGACATCTCCTGCTTCCGGCACCCTCGCCCGAAACAAACTCGGCGTCAGTTCGATCGTCTTCCTGGTGCTCGCGGCCGTGGCCCCGCTCACGGTCGCGATCGTCGTGCTGCCGCTGGCGATCGCGTTCGGCAACGGCGGCGGCACGCCCGTCGCGGTCGTGATCGTCGCGCTCGCGTTGCTCTTGTTCGCCATCGGCTACGCCCAGATGACGAAGGATCTCGTCAACGCGGGAGGCTTCTACGCCATCGCAGTGAAGGGACTCGGGCGGCCCGCGGGTCTCGTCACGGGACTCATCGCGACAATCGGCTACAACTTCTTCGTCGCGGGAGCCATGGGCACCATCGGGTTCTTCACGGGCGCGGTCGTCCTTCCCGCGCTCTTCGGGTTCGAGCTGAACTGGTACCTCTGCGGTGTCGTCCTGTTCATCGTCGTGTTCCTGCTCGCCCGGTCAGGCATCCACCTCAGCGCGATCGTGCTCGGAGTCGCACTCGTGCTCGAGACGCTGATCCTGGTCGCCTTCGCCATCTCGGTGCTCGTCCAGACCGGATTCAGCATCGAGGCGATCACGCAGGCGTTCAGCCCCGAGATCCTCATTGGCGGCTCGATCTGGATCGGCCTCCTCATGGTGGCGACGGCCTTCATCGGTTTCGAAGCGACGGCGCTGTTCGGCGAAGAGGCGCGCGAGCCGCGCAAGACCATCCCGCGCGCCACGTACGCGGCAATCATCATCATCGGCGTCATGCACGCGATCGTCGCTTGGGCGATCGTGAGCGCCCTGGGCGTCTCGGATGCGCAGGGAGCGGCGCTGGACAGCCTGGCCGCGGGGGATCTGACGCTCGTCCTCCTCGACGCCTACCTCGGCCCGATCGTCGGCGTCGTGGCACTCGTGCTCCTCGTCGTCAGCCTGTTCGCCGCCCAGCTCGCGTTCCACAACTCGGCCGCGCGCTACCTCTTCGCCCTCGGACGCGCCCGCGTGCTGCCCCAGTGGCTCTCGAAGACCAACAGCAAGGGTGCACCGCAGCGTGCACTCCTGGTGAACCTCGTCTTCGCGATCATCGTCGCCGGCATCTTCGCCCTCTTCGTCGAGACCGACGCCGACGGCAACCCCCTGCCCCCCGTGCTGACGCTCGTGCCGGTAGGCCTCGGCTTCGCGACGCTCGCGATCATGATCGTGCAGGCCATCGCCGCGCTCTCGGTCGTCGTGTACTTCCGCCGTCAGCGCAGCACGAAGTGGTGGAGCACGTTCATCGCGCCGGGCATCGGGTTCATCGCCCTCCTCCTGTTCAGCATCATGGCGATCTTCAACTTCACCCTCGTGGCGGGGTCGGAGGCGCTGTACGTGCAGCTCCTGCCGTGGCTCCTCGTGCTCGCGGTGGTCGGCGGCCTCATCTACGCGTACTACCTGAAGGCGAGGAAGCCCGACATCTATCGCGGTCTCGATGCGGACCTCGAGAACTTCACCGAGATGCCCGAAGATCACACGATTTCGGGATTGCCCGGAGACCGATGACAGGGCTACACCTGCCCCAGCGGGTGGTCGTCACCGGCGGCGGGTCCGGCATCGGGCTCGCGTGCGCACGGCTCTTCCACGACGCCGGCTCGGCGGTCGGCCTCATCGGCCGCTCCGTCGAGCGGCTCGGGGCGGCCGCCGCATCACTCAGCGAGTCGGTGCTGCACGCGGCCGCCGACGTGACGGATGAGGATGCCGTCCAGCACGCCGTCAGCACGCTCGCGGAAGGCCTCGGCGGGATCGACGCGCTCGTGGTGTGCGCCGGCACGGAGGGCGAGATGGGAGCCTCTGTGCGCGAGGTCACGGCCGCGGGCTTCCGCGAAGCGCTCGACGTCAACGTCGTGGGCGCCTTCCTCGCCGTGCGCGCGGCACTGCCGTGGCTCGAGAAGTCCGAGGCCGCGAGCATCACTCTCATCGGGTCGGACTCCGGTTTCGTCGCGGTGCCGGGCATGCTCGCCTACAACGCCTCGAAGGGGGCAATCGTGCAGCTCACACGGGCGCTCGCGGTCGAGCTGTACGACGAGTCCGGCATCCGCGTCAACAGCGTCGCCCCGTCGATCGTCGACACGCCGATGGCCAGGCGCGGGCTCGGCGACGAGGCGATCGACGCCCCGGCGTTCCCGCTGCAGTCGGCCGAAGACGTCGCGTGGTCGGTCGCTTACCTGGCATCGCGTCAGGCCCGCGCCGTGAACGGCGTGAGTCTGATGTCGGACTTCGGGTACACGGGCCGCTCGTCCTTCCCGGCGTAGTCCGCTTCACCACACACGCCGGCCCTTCCTCTGCTCGGGCGACGACGGTCTCGGCCGCAGAGACATCCCACAGCTGCTCGTCGCGCAAGCGGGCGATGAGGAGATTCGAGGCCAAGAACGCCCGCGTTGGACACTGGCGACGCGTGTCGCACGCTCGCGCGTGAACGCCAGCAGCTGGTCGAAGGGGACCACGCGGCTGAACAAGCCCACCGCGACCGCCTCGGACCCTGACAAGAGGCAACCCGTGTAGATGATATCGAGACACGATGCGCACCGACGCGTTCGTAGAGGTGGGCGTGACCGCCGGAGTCGAGCATCGCGGCGATGCCCGCGAACGGCGACCCCAGCTTGGCGTTCTCGGCGACGTACACGACATCGCTGGCGATCGCGAGACCGAGTCCGACGCCGAGGCCCGCGCCCTGGACGGCCGCGAACGTCGGCGCCGGAAACGAGCTCATCCGGCGCATCACCCGATCGACGGCGTCGAGGTAGTCCGCGACGTCGTCGGTTGCGGGGTCCACCCCCGAGATATCGCGCCCCGCGCAGAATGCGCGGCCTTCGCCATGCAGGACGAGGGCACGGACGCCGAACGCCGGATGCCGCCGCCTCCGTGTACGCGGCATCGAGCTCGTCCAGCGCCGTCCGCGGCAGGGCGTTGAGCTTCTCGGGGAATCCAGCGCGATGTCAGCGACGGCGCCCTCGATTGTGAGCGTGATCACGGTGTTGGAAAAAGGCGGTGGAACCGTATTTCTGAGGTAACAAGAAAGCCCCGGTACCTCGCGAAACTCGCGATTACCGGGGCTTGTCCCTGGTCGGGCTGACAGGATTTGAACCTGCGACCCCTTGGAGGATTCAACCCCCTTCGGGTCAGCACCGGATGTCTCGGGAACTCGCGGATTCCCTTGTGTTGACAAGGAACCGGGCGGTTCGCTACGTCCGATTCTATCCGGATGGTTGCGGTCGCTCGCGGGTGATTGTGATGGGTAAACGATGGGAGTGGGTCTATTCCATCGATAGGTGACATCGGATCTGGTTTGCCCAGAAGTGGCCAGGGTTCCGCGCGACCACGGCAGCCACCATCCCGCCCACGCCGCCTGTGATGCGGCGCCGCCGTTCGCCGAATTATCTCTACGCGGCAGTAGCCGTTATGGAACAACCTGGCCGTTCCCCGTCGCACACTCGGTCGCGGGGGGCCAACCGAATAGCTCGTGCAGCGAACTTTCGCATCCGATGTCCGCGAGGAGGATCGTTGCCGAGGCTACTGCAAGCGAGGCTATGGCGACCCAGAGCGCCCATCTCCCTATTTTGAAGGCATCGGCCGATGCACCGAGCGAGGCGACCGTCGAGAGAATGTCGCGGTAGTCTCGATCGGCTTCTGTGAGGCGCGCG
Organism: Agromyces sp. Y558; assembly: GCF_059445415.1. NCBI lineage: Bacteria > Bacillati > Actinomycetota > Actinomycetes > Micrococcales > Microbacteriaceae > Agromyces > Agromyces sp. Y558. Next base: position 41,828 of record NZ_JCAIUH010000003.1, on the reverse strand, counting down.
AATTGCCGGTCGAGCCGCTCCTTGAGCGCGTCGTCTAGCCTCGTTGATTTACTCGTTCGACGGCCGGCGGCTCGGTCGCGAGCCTTGTACCGCGGTGCTTTGTGCATTCTGAAATCCGAGAGCCCACCCCGCCTTGCTGCCATTTCCCAGAACTCGTTGACATCGCGCCGTGTGGACGTGATGTTGAGACTCAGGGTGAGCAAGCTCCGACGCAGATCGCGGAGGGCGCGGGGCTTAAATTTGCCGTGTTTCGTGCTGGCCCGATCGCGCAGACGAGCGTATCTTGCACCGAGGTTCGACAAGTACTCGGCGATCGCAAGCATGGGTAGAAGATTGTGGAATCTGTCGACGTTGCGAGCAACTGCACGCTCCGCGGAACCACCGAAGAGATCTCGCTCTTCGGCGAAAGAGCTCTCAACAGATAGTGCATTGCCCCAGAGCGTCCAGGTTGGATCATCGCCAAGTCGGTCGGAGCCTCCCTTGTCGGGCTGTGACAGAACGAGCTTCGGAATGGACTTTGACTTGACGAGTTCGTAGTCATCGAGATCTAGGCCGAGTGCGCGGTACGCGTCACTTTGCCTGACTCGTGCGAATCGCACCTCGTCCTCGTTGCTTTCATCGATGGTCGACTCCATCGGATCGTACTGGTCAAGCAGCAAGAGTTCCAGGAGCAACTGCTGCTCACCGCTCGCGGCGAACGAGCCGGGCAGTCGCTTCGCTAACCAGGCTCGAGCGGACCTATGAACTGCGCGGCGCGCATCTTGCGTCACTCGCATTCCCGCCCATTTGCGATCGAGCGGATGTAGTCGCCCGTTCACTCGAGTGAGCATCGGTTCGTGCCGTTCATGCCAGGTGACGTCAAGCGCGGAAGCGGCTGTGTTCGTCAACGTGAAGTGTGCAACCGCGGCGGTGAGACCCTGACCGATCTGAACTGCCCGAATCTCCACCATGTCGAAAGCCTCGGGCAAGCTCATCTTGTGCGCGTGGAACGAGTAGAACCTCTTCGAGTCCAATGCGACCACGTCGGCCAAACGCCACCAGTTCATGCCGGAGCCCGAGCGCGAGCGTTGAAGCGTCGCAAGGTTGTTTGCTTCGTGCGGCGGTAGGGCCCTCGGCTTGTTCCAGCCGTTCCTCTCCATCGAACGCTCAAGAGCCGGAAGCTCAGTGGGTGGGAAGAGCTCGACGACCCAGATTCCACCAACTCGCACATGCTCGTCAGGCGGAACGAAGAGGTTCTCGAAGGTCGAATCCAGGCTCCAAGCCTTGTGCCGATCGTGTTCGTTGAACTGGAGGAGATCGTTGAGCCGGTCGTTGAGCCAGACGCGCGCGAACGGAGGGAAGAGTGTTCGCCTCCACCCAGACAGCAGCCATCCGAGCAGACGATACGGAGGGTCATACCAGCGAAGACCCTCACCGATCTCTGGCACAAGGTCAAAGGCCCGCTCGACATCTGGCGACGAGGGCAGATCAGAGTTCTCGCGGCGCTGGCGCGGACGTCGTCGCCTCTGGCGATAGCGCTCCTGCGGATCGGCGATCGGTTCCCCCACCCTATTATCCTGGCCGAAGGATCCAGCATCTGTGGACAAGTGACGCAGTTCGGACCCCAGGCTTTCGTTCTAGATATGGCAGTACGACGAGCTAAATCACAACGTCAACGCGCCGGTCGACAGCCCTGCCAAAAAGCAGTACAAATGGAGTTCGTCCCACAGGGCGGCTAGTTGAGCGCCTCGTCGTCGATGAACGGGCGGATAGCCATCCAGTCGACGTCCTCGTTAACGAAGAAGTAGTACTTGCCGTTCGCGCCTTGGCGGAGCTTGCCCATGATGGCGAAGAAGGCGCCCGACAGGTCTTCGAGGTCCTGGAGCCCCGAGCGCTCAAGGAGCGTTGCGAGCTCGTCTTCATTGATGACGATCGTGGGCGACCCCCACCCGGTGTTCAACCAGGCACCGCCGCCGTCCTTCGGTCTCGGGAAGCGGATCGTGCCCCAGTACACGCGAAGACGGTTCTTGTGCTTGTCCTCGATTTCTGACAGATGGACGCAGCCGGACTTCACTGTCTGGCGCGTGTCGTCGGACATGATGAGGAGCGTCTGACTGCGGCGGAAGAGCTCGCGCAGGACGAGCTGACGGAGCAAGCGCCCAAGACCCATCGACGACTGGCGCACGTTGCCGCGGCCAAGCTTGGTGTAGCGAACCGCGGAACCACCGCTCGAAGGCGGCGCGTAGGGATCGTGGCGGACGTGCTTGATCGTTCGCCCGCGGTTCGGATCGATGCGGAAGATGTCGCCGGCGTTAATGAGTTCGTCAACTTCGTCGAGGGGCGCACCGCCACCATCCTCAGTGACGAACGAGGCGAGCTCGCAGTCGTCGCTATGGGGGCGCGCTCCGAAGCATGCGCGGCGACCGTTGCGCGCTTCGCGGATGAAGTAGGCGTCGGCCCCGCACGCCGTGCAGATGAGCGTTTCCCGCAGTGAATCGCGCTCCCCCGAGCTCAACGCGGCGAAATCCTCAGCGCCCCAGACGGTGCCGGTCGTGCGACTCTTAGCTTCTTCCATGCCGCACCTCCTAAGCAGCCAGGCCGCGGAACTCGGAGCCGAGGTCCTCGAGCCAGCCGTCAATGCCACCGATCGGCACGGCAGGCACCGCGAGCGTGCGACGCACGTCAATGAAAATCGGCTCACGGTGCGCCTCATGGCCATCACGCGTGAGCAGGTGACGAACTCCTGCGAGCGTGTCGTCGCGCAGCTCCTCCTTGTTAAACCAGACATAGGCCGACTCGGCGCGACCGTCCGCCCACTGCTCGGAGAAGAGCGGGTTGACTCGCACCAGCAGACCGCCGATCTCGATGCGCGCGGCATGAGAGGCCACGAGACCCGCGCCGTTCCAGCGCGTTGCGACACCATCCCAACGAACGCTGATCTCTTCGAAGCTCGGTCGACGGCGCTCCGGGGCCGCGCGGGCGACCTGGCGCAGAGCTTCGCCGTCGCGAGTGGTCTTGCGGTCGCGGTTGATCGCCTGACGCATCGGCCGCCAAAAGTCGGTCGCGGGGTCGTACTCGCTGCGCGACTGCGCGGCGATCTGACACGCGAGGCTGGGGCGTGCTCGCGGAGTGGCGTTGGCGAACTTGATGAACGCCCCGAGTCCGATCTCCATGGTCAGTCCTCTCGTCGAACGCCCTTGAAGGGCGTGCTGTCGCTCTTGCCGTCCATGAAACGACCCGTCGTCGTGTCCCGCTTGGTGTGAGTCTTCGTCTTCGGGTTGAAGGACTGCGAGCGGGCGCTCACAGCGCCCTGTCGGTAGCCCTTGCCGGTGTTCTTCGCCATCGCTTCCTCCTGAAAGTGTTCTAGTAGCAAAACAGTGATTCAAGAATAACACACCATTCCAGTTGCAAAACAGTTCGCCGATGTCGCGATACCCTTGGAGGATGGGTCGCAGGTCGACCCCGGAGATGGGAGCCTCATGCCAGACACAGTCATCGACGTCACCGGCCTCGCCAGCGCGCTCGAAACGCGAGTCAAAGCGGACGAGATTTCTTGGCGACAGGCGGCCGGCCAGATCGGCGTCAGCCCTTCGCTTCTAACCAGACTTCGAAACGAACAGCGACCCGACCTCGACGCGTTCGCCCGCATCGTTCGATGGCTTCGGATCCCAGCGGATCAGTTCATGGTCGACGCCCACGAGCTTGCAACTCGTGAAGAGCCAGAATTGAGCTCGTCTATAAATGCCTTGCTTCGGTCACGCAGCGACCTTGACGATCAGGACAAGCAACATCTCGAGACCATCTTGCAGTCGGGGCTCGATTACTTCCGTCAGACGAGGAAGACGAGCTAAGGCATGAACAAGGCTGCGCTCGGACGACTCGCAAAGGAGGTGCGGAAGGATTTCGGCCTCACTGACGACAATCCTTTCGACCCGTTCCTTTGGTCGAACGAGAACGGCATACCGTTCATCTCACTCCGCGACTTCACCGCCGACGAAGCGGCCATGCGTCGCTTCCTAGAGGAGAAGCCGCATGTCTGGTCCGCTGCACTGTTGCGTGATGGACGACGCAGATTCGTGATCTACAACCCGGAGCGAAGTACCGAGCGCATCCGCTCTGACCTTACGCACGAGGTCGCGCACTTCGAAGCCGAGCACGATCCCTCTCCTGCCTGGACAGGTGAGGACAGCAGCTGCGGTGGCACCACAAACGCCCAGGAGAAGGAGGCCGCCGAATTGGCGGGCGCCCTCCTGGTGCCGCAGGAGAAAGCGAAGCTCGCCGTGATCCGGGGAATCTCGCCCCAGGTCGTCGCTGGCCGATTCCAGGTCAGTGTCGAGATGGCGACCTGGCGGATGAAGATGTCGGGTGGCTACGCCATCCGCGAGCGCAGCCGTCGCAAGTGGCGCCAGACCGCCTAGGACGGAGAGTATTCGCGACTTCTGATTCAGATCGGATGGCGGCCTTCTTCGTGGGATCATCGATTCTGGCGTCGAGGTTCGTCCTTCGTCATGGACGTGAGCTTCGTGTCCCAGCGGAGACGCCCGCGGTTAGAGTCGGTCGGCCAGGCGAACGGCCTCTCATCTCCACGTGCACGTCGCTCGGCTCGTCAGGCATCAGGCTGCCAGCCCGTACGGCACGGAGGAGATTAGAACTCGCGACTGACAGACGGAACCCCCGTCTTGACGATTGGTCGTAACTCGGCAGGTGCAGCGTACTGGTCTGACAGCCGTCGACTGGCGACGAGCGCGGCGTGGGCGCGGGCGGCATCCAGCTTCTGTGCGGTGGTCTCGGGTGCGGGTCCGAGCGCCGTCGCGCTGACGATGCCGTACCGGTCGCGGTAGGCCGCGACCGTGCATGCGTGACGACGCCACGCAGCTACGGCAGCAAGGTCTACGCGTGGGGGCTGTCCGAGAGCTCGAGTCCACGTTTCCTCGGCGATCAACGATGGGTCAAGGACGGCTCGAGCTCGTGACTCGATCAGTTCGGAGCGTTCGTGCAGGGCGCGCCGCATGTCCGCATCCATCGGGCCGATGGCCTGTGGGATGAGACCGGCGATCAGACGAGGCCTCCGCCGCGCCCTGCCGGCAGCGGCTTGCACGCCGCTGGCTTGTGCGACGGCTGCGGCGAGCCTCGAGCGGAGTACTGCCGCGACATCCGCCGCGTCCTCGAACCCACGCAAGGGAACCACGCTCGCGAGCAGTCGCTCGACCTCGAAGTGTTGTGCCTCGGCTCGACGCAATTCGGCAGTCAGCGGCCCGAAGGCATCCGATTCGATCGCTGCATCGGCCTGCTCCGGCGTGAGCCCGGACGCACGTACCACCGCTGCCCATCGGTCGTGCTGCGCGGCGGCGGCGATCGTCTCGTACTCTGCCGCGAGTTGCGCGATCGAGCCCCACGCGTCCTGCTCCGCCGTGAGCGTCTCGTGCGCGGACAGCTCGGCGCCGACGTGCTGCAGGACGCCGAAGAGGATGCTCCGAGCGGTTGCCTCCTCTTTGTCACCGGGTCGCGGGCCGATGTGCGCGACATCGGGTCGGTCGATGGCGACGTACGCGGTGTTCGCTTCTCGGCCGCGGGTCATCGCGACGTAGAAGTTCTCCCTGGTCATGCCGGGGGCCGCGACGACGTGCGCGGTGTCGGTCGTGATGCCCTGGGCGCGGTAGGAGGTGACGGCGTATCCGAGCTCGACGTGCTGCCGGACGTACGCAGCGGGAAGGAGGACCGTGCTTCCCCATAGGTGCTCTGGCGGCCGTGCTTCGAGCGACCCGTTGCGATGCACCGCGACGATCGTCCACCGGTCGCCGTTGCGCACCCAGCGTCGCCCCGCGCGCAGCCGGCGGTCGTTGCGCCTGGTGATGATCGTGTCGCCGACTGCGGCGCGGGTGCCGTCGTGCAGGTCGACCTCGCGAAGCGCATTGATGCGGCCGTCCAGGATGAGTTCGGTTCGAGCACGCTGGTTCAGCGTGTCGACCGTCTCGTTCGAGTCGCTGATCAGCACAGTCGCCCGGCCGGCGCGGGCATCCGCCCGCCAGGCCAGGTACGCGGCATTCGCCATCGCATCGGTGTCACCCTCGCGCACCCGGCCGTGAGCGAGGTATCGGTCGACCGATTCAGGATCGCCGCGACGCAGACCGAGTGATGCCAACTTTTCCCACTCGTTCACGAAGCGGTGCACGTCGACGAGCTCCGGAGCATCCCACCGGTCATGGACCAGCAGGGCGAACGCACCGCCCGCGTCAACCGACTGCAGCTGAGCCGGGTCACCGACGAGCAGCACCTTCGCTCCCGCCGCTGCGGCGAGCGTGGCGACCCGGTCCAGCGGAAGGGTGCCGGCGAGGGATGCTTCGTCGACGATCACGAGCTGTCCCGGCCGGAGTGTCTCGCCGTATGCCTGGTGGTCATGCCACCATTTCGCGAGGTTCTCGGTCGCGATGCAGAGATCCTCGGCGAGGACATGTGCGGCAGCGGCAGATGGCGCGAGGCCGATGACGGATGCTCCGCCATGAACCTGTTCCCAGGCGTGGCGGAGGGCGTTCATCGCCGTGGTCTTGCCCGCGCCGGCTGGGCCGACGAGGACGTCGATGACGCGGCCGGAGCCGGCGATCCTCTCGAGTGCTTCGAGTTGGTCGTCGGCGAGCACTCCCCCGCCGGGCAGCCGTTTGCGGGCGACCTCCCGCAACGCGGTTGGCGCCTGGCGTGGGCCCGACTCGTCGGCGGCGCGGTCGAGCAGCCGGGACTCTGCGTCGAGCATCTCTATCGAGGTGAACACAGTCGAGTGCTTCGGGCGAAACACGGACGTCCCGTCCTCCCGCCGGAATGCCGCCGGGCTCGATGCAAGCTCCGGCGGGCTGAGCCGCACCGACGCCCGCTCAGCGGCGTCGACCACGAGTCCTACGACGGCTTCGCGATCGGATGCCGACGCAAACCGGTATCGCATCGTCTGGCGGGCCGCTTCCGCAGCGAGGTTCCAATGCCGCCATGTTGCGCGCTTCTCGCTCACCGCTGCCAAGACGCTCGTACCGAGTGCGGCGATCTCGACGAGGGGCACGTCATCCGAGCGCAGCGCTCGCTGTGCAGGGTTCGTGGTTGCGGTGTGCGCCCAGCTCGAGGCATCCGTGCCGAGCACCCGTGCCGCGCGCTCGCGCCATTCCGCAGTGAGGTCCGCGAGCGAGCGCACTTCTTTCGCCGGCCGCGTTGCAAGGGTGGCCTGCGCACGGAGCTTCATGATCGTCGCCGGACTCGGCCGACGACCGCGCACCTGTACGAATGCGTCGATCAGGCGATCGGTCTCGGCGTCGATATGGCGCGATCGGGTCGAGAACTCCCGGACCAGGGACTCCGGCACCGCCGCGATCGCCCACGCCGGATGCCGGTCGCGCCCGCGCTCCCGCTGCTCCCACTGCACGCCGAGCTCGCGTGCGAGCGCGTCGTCGAATAGTGCCTCGTGCAACTCGGAGAGAGCGACTACTGCGGCGTGTACTGGCCGGCCGTCGAGCGAGCGCCACCTGCCGTCGAGCACGGTCTGCACCTTGTTGCTGATCACGACGTGCGTGTGCAGATGCGGATCACTTGCCCGACTATCGAAATGATCAAATGCCGCTGCAATCACGCCAGTGACGTCGACCTGCGCAACGGCCCCGTCGCGAGATGTTGCACCGGTGCGTGTGGCCGCAACCTCCCGCTCGAGGAACGCGAGCGCCTCCGCAACGGCAGCGTGGTGCGCGCGCACTATCCGTTCCTGCGTCATTGCATCCGCAACACCCCAGAGGACACTCGCCGACTTCGGAATCGAGAACGTGAAGTCATACCCGGCAACCGCACGACGCCGACCGGCGGCGTGCTCGTAGGTCGGGTATGCGCGTCCGAGCGGCTCGCCGATGACTGGATCACGGCCCATACCGATAAGAAGCTGGAGCTGCGATTCCGTGACTTCAGCACCTTCGGCGATTGAGCCAGCGCCGACGCCGGCAAGCCCGCTACCCGTCCAGCGGCCCGGTGGCGTGCCCTTCGCGCTGTAGTAGCGGGTCAGCGGCGTCGACATCGACCGTTCTCCGTCGCCGGCGGCGACCGTGCGCAGCAGGTACCGGAACCCGTCGCCCGCACTCATCACCCGCATCGACACCGTCACCGCGCCACCCCCACCGTCGCGGAAAAGGTGCGCGCCCTCGATCTGCAAGAGGCGTGGGGTCGCTGGATTTCTGGGGCGAAGGGGCGGCACTCGACGCCGAGGGCTCCGAGCGCGTCCCGCGGGCGGCGAGAGCTTGGTCGTTATTCTGTACGCCCGGCTAGCAGATCAGCTTTGCGTCGGCTGTTGCGTTCGAGGCATCCTGACCGGGCACTATCGCGGGCGGGTGTTACGAGAATCGTGCCCTCGACGGATGCCACCCTCACAGTCCTGTTCGGGAACGAGGCACCGTCTCGGTCGACGACCCGCCTGCGGGCCCTAAAGGGACGGACGGGCGCGCCATCGCTGTCACCGGAAGCCTGGCATCCAACGTCACGGCCGGCGCTTTGATCGAGCTCGGCAAGGCCTTCCTCGGTTTGTAGATCTCACCAGTCCCCGTGAAACAGCAAAGGTGACGGACGTGCTCTGCCACACGTCCGTCCGCGAGGGCCTGCCACTTGAGAGCAATCGGACCTTGCCGGCTGGCTGGTCCCTGCGGGCGATGAAGCCGTCGTTCAGATCGTCGCGGAGAATCAACCCGGCCGTGCCTTGGATTCGCGCCCATGGACTCCGACTGGTTGGTTCCAGATGGGCGCGGCGCTGGAAACTGCGCCCGCCAACACCCTCAACGGCGGGAACATCGTCAGGACCTCGAGGAGACTAGTCGGGCCACCCTCGACGTCCAGAGCTAGCTCGCTGGATACGCTCGGACCGGGATCGACCGAATCACCACATACCTCGCGACAAGGCTCTGTAGCAGAGGCGGCTTAGTGCGCCTTTACCCGCACGACAGCCTCTCCTGGAAGCATTTTTGTTTTTGCATCCTCGATGGCGGCCGCTTCGCCGTCACCTTCGCCAACAAGGTCGCGCAAGGCGCGCGTTTGATCGTGGCGGACTTGCACGACTACGGATGTCATTTGTCGAACCTACCAATCGCATCGAAACTGGGCGCACAACACCTCAGTGGTTGTTCGAACAAGGAACCAGCCCTGGGAGCCAAATTGGTTGCAGGCCCAAATCAACAAGCATCGTTCGACTATGCATCGCCGGCCGGAATGTGGGTAGGCGGCTAGGGCTCGACGCGGAGATCGGTGAATGGTTCGCGTCGCCACGTTGCGGTCAGCACCGAGCCCTCAGACGCTGGCATCCGCTGTGGCGGTATGGCAGCCGCGATAAGCATCGCTGCGAGCCGCGCGCAGCCTTCAGCGACTTGCGCTGAGACACCGCTGCTCGACGTCGGTGAAAGGGCTGCGTCGATTCGTTTGCCGACAATTGACTTGTCGCTCGAGGCCAAGTGGCCTTGATAGTCACCAACTCGCTCATTGAATGCACTCCAGCGCACCGGTGCTAGCGCTGCTACCACGTCGCGGAGGACTTCGTCGCCGAACATGAACTCCATTGAGACTGCCCGACCGTTCACACTCTCTGTTCCGCTTCCCGACGGACCAAGCGTCGGATAGACCTCCGCGTACGGCACCTCTGGCAAGCAGATTGCAACGACTTGGTCGGGCATATCCAGGCGCATTAGCTGTTCTTTGGCGTCACGGCCAGCTGTGTCGTTGTCGAGTACCGCAATGATCCGGTTCATTACACCAGCTGCGGCCATGCCTTTCGTGAGCGAAACGACTCGGTCCGTCCCGCCTGGAGGGCGAAGGTCGAAATCGAGAAACGTAAAGAAGCGGGCAACGTGGGGTGCGGAGATTTCCAGCGAGCGACGCAGGCGCCGGGCGTCACTTGCTCCCTCCGTAATCACGATTACCGGGCCATCTGCTCCCATACCAGCGGCCATGCGCAGCCGGGCCTCACGGTGTGGGCTCTCGGTCGAGACCAGCCACCCTCCAAGCACGAGGTCCGTGAGGTCGATCCTCACCGGGGTCGACTCGTGGGTGCGGCTCAGCGAGAGAGCCAAGGCGAACCTCGGGTCATCAAAGGCTTCCCGTAGCGCCCCCCATTGCTCGTAGAGGAAGGATTCCCTCGGATGCGTCTGCCGATCCGGAGGGATGCCCGCGCCCACGGCTCTGCCCGAACGGGTGGTCAGCGCCGCCGTGATCGCGGCGCTATTCGGATACCATTCCGACAGCTCTTGCCAATTAGCCTGCTCCTGTCGCTCCTCTTCTTGGTCTTCAAAGAACGCGGTGCAGAGACGACCGACCCATTCCGAGGAGAATCCCTGGAGCTGCAATCGCTGTCGAAGCGCGCCCGCAGTCGATGAGTAGCCGAGCAAATCTGTATACCAAGTCGCCGGCAACTCACCCCGTCCGGCGTCTGCACTCTCGGCGTCCTCGAGCTCCTTTAGTTTTGCGGAGTTCATGTAGTAGTCATCGTCCTCGAAGAGCAGCATCAGCTCGTCAGGAACATAGCTCTTTCCCCAGACTGGGGCATCTCGACCACCGATCTCGACATTCCACCACGATCCCATTCGCCGACCCTAGCGAAGGGACCAAGTTTGGTGAAATGGAGCGGGAGCTGGAAGGTCGTTATGATCTATCCGGCATGCCCGGCACAACGGACGATGAGACCCGAGCGATTCTCGGCGAGGCCGACCACATCGAGCGAGCCGCCGATGGCTGACGCGGATGCTGCCCGCCGAGATCGACGAAGGAGGCAAGGGGGCCGCCACCTGGCGGGCTCCTGCTTGGTAGCACTCGACGTACAAATGCAGGCACGGCGAATCATCTCCTAGCTTTTGTGTTGGACCACGGCGGTCATCTGACCAGCCCTAGAGGTCTCGGGCGTGATCTGCAAGAGACGAGCGCTGACGCTGAGCTGGCAGTGACTGTGCGCATCTTCGATCGCTAGGTGAGCACCGTCTAGGTCGCCAGGTGCCCCCTGTCCCCAAGCCGATCCGCCTGCGGGCTGCGGGCTGCGGGCTGCGGGCTGCGGGCTGCGGGCTGCGGGCTGCGGGCTGCGGGCTGCGGGCAAGCTAGTCGATTTCGAGGTCGACCACGTATCCGGTGAAATGCGGTACGGGGTCCCGCGGTGCGGTCAGGCCCTCATTCTCTCTGGGCGGCCACGGCACCCGCGGGATCGGGTGCAGCTCCACCGTGCCGGCGACGGGTTCGCTCACAATCACGTACCCCGTGTCAGCGCCGGACCGGGCCATCCATCCACCGGGCGAACCGTACTTGCGGGGAGCCGCGTCGTCGGAGGCTGGTCGCCGTTCCCGCGGGACGCGCCGCTCTATGTGCTGGATCAACGCACCGCTGACAGCCGCGACGGAGCCGGTCAATCGGGTCGCACCGCCGTCCTCGTGGTGTGACTCGGCCGCATCTATCGTCTGCGCGAGCTTTGGTCCAAGGAGGTCAATCAGCGGGGCGTTGATGGGCCTGTCCACCATGAGGTTGATGGTGTCGCCGGGACCGAAAGGCACGCCGCAGCAACTCCACTCCCAGCTCTCAAGCCATACCCGCTTCGTCGCCATGAACGCACCCTATCCATTGGCGCTGGTTCGCTTGCCGACGCTTCCACACGAAAACGGATCCGAATCAGCGACCACGTCGCTAGCCTCGGGGCATGCAGGCATCACCGATCGATCCACGCGACACGACTTGGGAGAGGGATGAACCGACGTACCGGGTGTACTTCTGGTCGACCCCATCCGACGGCAGCATGTCCACCAGTTACGAATGGAGGATCACCGACGCGACGGATGTCCACCAGGTCATCGCATGGGCCGAGCAACAGGGCGGGGACCGCACCTATGAGCTGTTCGTCGAGCACACCGACAGGCTCCAATCACGATCCGAGGGTTGGACAGATGCGCCGGGCCTGATACGCCTCGCGGGCTCGAACCCAACCGCAGGGACGTCTACGACGATCACATTCGTGTCCATTTGACGCCCACCCCTCACATCCGGCGGATCTCGATCCATCCGCAGTCGCCCGCACAGGGATGGCTCCTCGGACTCGATTTGCCCAGTGGAAGTAAGAGCTTCGAGTGTCTATCTCGACGATGTCGCTGACGGCGCACCCAACCGAGACAGTTGGCGAAAGCCGAAACAACGAAGAAGCTCCTCCTGCGGGCGTGGGAAATCGGGCAGGATCGACCCATGGCGTTGAGGAACTGGCTGGCACGCAACTCCGAACCCTCGCAGGACCCGGGCGGGCAGGAACGGGTCAGGATTGACTTCGAGATCGTCGCCGGCAACTACGCCGGTGAAGCGAAGCTCGCCGGGACCACCACGACAAGCAAGGCCGGCGCCCACGCCATGATGGCCCGGCACGCCGTCACGGAATCCGGGATGGTCGACGTCACGGGCACCGTCCAGCGGGAGCCTGAGAACCCCGTCGATCGTGACGCTGTCGCTGTGCACGTCGAAGGCGAACGGGTCGGGTACCTCGACCGTGCCGCCAGGGAAGGCGTCAACCTGGAGAAGGGCGCGATCGAAGTTCCGGTCCGCGCGTTCGCAGCCCTGGTCTCCGGGAAGCTCCGCGTGGAAGCGTGGGCATGGATCGGCGATGATGTTCCGGCGTGGACGTACGGACCGCAAACACCGCCGCCGATGACGCCGGCCGAGAAGCGAATGGCGCAGCACGCCAGCAGCAGGTCCATGGTCGCGGATGCGGTCGCCGGCGGCGGCATCCGTGCAGAACAGTTCAAGGCCGGGATGGTGGACGGGGTCCACTACCTGGAGCTCGTGGAACCGATCAAGGAGCTGAAACGCCAAGGCCGACTCGAGGACGCGTTGATCCTTGCGTACAAGGCGATCGAAGCGACCGAGTCCGCGCATCAGGAAGGAGCCATGCCGACCTTCTACACCGAGCAGGCAGCAATCATCCTCAGGAAGCTCGGACGCCGAGACGACGAGGTCAAAGTGCTCCGCCGCTGGGTCCGAAAAGTCGGGCCTCAGTGGCGTCGGGGGGCGATCCCTGACCGGCTGGCGAAGCTAGAGCCTTGACCGTTGCGGTCCCACATCTGATCCCCTCAGTCGATCCGGAACCGCGTCACTGGGGAGGCCGCTCATTAGACTCGGCCACTTGCTTCGTCGATTGATGGGGCGTTCTCGTTCGCCTCGTCGAGGGCGCGCAGCGCGTGCGGGTCGCCGTTGCCCCCACCAAATCCTCCCGCACAGACCGAGCAGGCCAATCTCAAGAATGAGATCACCTTCGCCGGCATAGGGATCGCCCGGGTGACCGATCCCTCACGGACGCAGGTTGCTCAATCCAGTGCCATGCGCGGTGGACTCGCGCGGTAGCGCAATGTCGATAGATGACCGCGCTGCGACGGACGAGGAACATGCGAGCTCGAGTGATGTTGCTGTCGACTGAAGCCGGAGGACGCCTCACGCCGATCCGGAACTCCGGGGGTCGGCATTACTCACCTCATGTTGTCGTCGACGATGGCGAGTAACTGGGCGTTCGGGTCATTTCGACGGGATGCGACCTGCTAGCCGGCGAGACCACGGAGCTGATCCTGGGGCCGCTCTATCCAGAGTTGGTCGACTACTCCGCGCTCGGCGTTGGAACAAACTTCGAGCTCCGCGAACGTCCCAAGGTTGTGGGCCACGGTGTCATCCTGGCGCGCTGACTGTCTCATCTATCCGAGATCGCCGATCGGCGCGGTCTGCGCGCTGCCGCTCCGGGATGAGCGCCCGACAGAAACCGGAGCGGCCGAGTGAGAGCCCGCCGGTGGATCCTTCAACGAAGCTCGGTCGAGGGTTGTCTCGCGGCTGCGTGACGTCTTTCACGGGTCCAAGAGGCGCGCAGCCGCGAGTCGCGCAGCTGAAAGCTCCTCGCCTACCCCGAGACTCATTTCGGCCTGTGCCTTCCATGTCGAGGGTGATTCGAGGCTCACGGAGACGACGACACGAGAGCCCGTATGCGTAGCGGCGAACGCGAGATCTCCTTCAAGGGAGATCCACGACTTCGTCCCGGGCCACCCGCGCCAATGTCGCTCCAGCTCGGCGAAGTACTTCACCAAGCCTCGAAAGTCCGGGTACTCCGCTATCCATCGAGTAGCCCTCAACCCATCGGTGCTCACTTGTACGAGTGCTTGCTCCGGAGCGCCGCCCTGCAGGCCACTAACGCCCACGACGGACAACCCCTCGCTTTCGCTGCCTAGCAAGATGACCGGTTCCACATGTACAGTCTCGCCCACACGCCGATCCCCCAGCGGGAAGTTGGCTAGAGGCTCGCTTCCCAGCCGTCGTAATCCGATTGAGGCAGAGCCGCAGCGACGCCTTCGAAGAACACTCGAGCCTCGCGGACACGCTCGGGATCGACGATGACGTCGTGCCGCTCGGGAATCACGACCCAGGTGCCGTCATCGGTCGCGGCGCGGTCCACGCGTTGGAGCTCCCATCCGGCGGTGGCGATAGCGGTCGCCGCGTTGCGCGCTGTCGGTTCGTCGGCGAAGTAGAGGTAGTGGACCCAGTGACGAGGCTCCGTCAGGTCAGCACCGTGCTTGACCATCTGCTGCAATACGGTGTCGTCACCCGCGTGCCCGGAGGTCGGCAAAGCGGGCTTCTTCTTTCCAAACCAGGCCATGAGTGAAGTATGGGCCCCGAGCGCTGCCGATGACGAACGCTGGCCCCGTTGCTCATGCCCGCCACCAAAAGTCAGCCGGTCGCGACCGCCCGTCGACGTTGGCGGGTTCATAGTCCGCGTGAGGGGTGAGCTGCAGGACTGGGATTCGGCGATCGGTCTTGTTGAGGTAGTCCCCGAACTTCGCGGCGCTGGACAATCGAACAATCAACGATCGACCATAACGATCGACGCGCGGCACCATTCCGCTAGCTGACACGCTGAGGGATCCGCTTTTGGATGGCGATCCGCTTGTGGATGGCTTGGGGCTGTGCCAATTCTGCAGTTTGGGATCTGCTCTCTGACGTGCCCACCACTATCGGCTCACTGAGTAGGCTTTCCCATTGGCCCGATGCCTCGTCGTTCGAGCTTGTCGATTAGGTTGATCGTCGCGACGAATATGGAGAACACCCAGTCAAGGAACTCATCGCCGTAGTCCGTCCTCTGTTTCTCGTTGCGGTGCCGGATGGCGTACTCGTTGGCGATCTGGAAGAGCCCGGCTTCGTCACCCTTCAGGAGTTCTGTCTTGACGCGGCCCCGGCGCCGTTCGAGCTCGCCGGCTAGCAGTGTGAGGGCTGCGATCTTCTGTGGGCGGCTGGCGTTGCGACGCCGGTAGTCTCTGAGCGCGTGGGCGACTTCGTCGGCGGGATCGGTCCGCTCGAGAAGTTGTCCCTTGACGATGAGTTCGGTTTCTGGCGGCATCACGGCCACGAGCCGGCCACGTTCACCAACATTGGAGCTGAGCCGGTAGCCGGAATCGTGCTTTTCTAGGAGCTGATTGAGGCGCCACCGGTAGACGACCCCTCCGGACTCCTTGTTCCAGTTTGCGTAATGCGCTCCGCACTCGGCCCAGGTATGGATATACCCGGGGCTTCGTGGCCGTTGGGCTTGGTCGTGGAAGAACTCGATCAGACTGAAGAGCACGGCATTCGATATCCGTGGCTGTTCCTTGTCGGGGATCGGCCAGCTGATACGAAGCCCGGTTGCGCGGGAGATCGCCCGGCTGACCTCCTCGTTGGAGTACCCGGACGGGTCGTCCACGCACACCTTCGGAAGAATCCGCGGGAGGTAGCCGCTCCACTCGAATTCCGAAATGAGCGCGAAGAATTCTTCGCCGAGGCTGATCGCCTCGACAACGCGATCGGCACTTGTGAGTCCGTTGCGTTGAGCCCAGTAGGTGGGGCGGACGGGCTCGGCGAGAGCCTGTTCGTTGGTGAGGAACTCCACGAGCCACGCCCGGGGGGTCGTCTGAGGTGCCGTCGCAGTGGTGATGTCGTGCCACACTCCGACAGTTCCTGGAGCTATCGCCTCAAGGAACTGTTCCGCCGCGTCGGCTTCCTCGAATGCTTCGCGGAGCAGCTGCGCCACCGTCACGGGTAGATCCTCATCGCCAGCACTGAGAAGCCGTCGCGCTTCCCATTCGAAGAGCGATCGCGGCCAAGTCAGCGTGTACTCAGGCTCAAAATCGATGACGACCACGCAACCTCGGGACCGCCGCGCGCTTCCTCTGCCGGACTCGTGAAGCCACTCCTTGCACACCCCAATGCTAGCGATGCCAGAGGAGCGCACGAAGGTTCGTCGCTTGGGAAGGCGGAACCCGGGAGACCTCGCCATTGCGGTCCTGATCGCTCGAAAGGCCATCGCGCTGTGAGCGAGCAAACCGGTTCCCGGGGAAGTGCGAAAAGCCTGTCCGTCACCGGACGTCGCAAGCGCATCCTCCTAGGACGTGACGGCGACTGGAGCTTACGATCAGCTCATGGTCGGGTTGAAGAAGCTGAGGTCGCCAATGCGGGTCGGCCTGCTGCGCGGGCCATCGATGACGTATAAGCCATTTGCACGGATCGGGCTTGCCTCTGATGGCGGGGTTTTCGTCATCCCTGTCGGTGTCGAAAGCCATCCGTGGGTATACGGCAATTTCAGTGAGCGGGAGAGTCGAGAAGACACATGGGTGCTAACTTCCGAGCATCCGAAGCTGCATTACCACCGTTCAGGATTTGTCGCGGCAAGTTTGACCGGCAGGGAGCTCGTGCGCCGATCGGCCCACTTCACGCCGCTCGAGGGCATGGTGCGAGCGCACATCCTGACCATCACAGCTGTACGTCCCTGGCAGCTCCCAAGTCGCGACGGTGGCATGACGAAGGGCGACCTCGCATCGATGGAGCGTACTTGGCCCCAGGTCTGCTCGATAGAGGTGTCGATAGTGGACACCTCAGACGACGTTGACTTGGCGCCGTTCGAAGAGATTGCTCCCATCAGCGGGGTTTCCACAGACCCAGCGAGCTTCTTGGTGGACCTTCGGGCGTATGGTCATCGAGCTCTCTTGTTCGGCACGTTCTCGTCGAGCTATCAAGAGTGGACAAGATCCCCGGAACCGGGAATCTCCGTCGTCGCGCTTTCCCAGGGAGCCCGCGGGCATAGAGACTGCTTTGGACTTTGGAGCAGGTCGCTTGCCTTCCCGGTTGTTGGCGGCCCTCCAGAGGCAGCCCTTCGTCCCGACGAATGGCTTGGCAACCCGCCCGGCGGGGACCTTCGCATCCGTGCGTACGAAGAAGTTTGGGCCACCCTTGCGAACGAGTCGCCCGGCTGGGCAAGGTCGCTTGCCTGGGACGAAGGCAGCCGATTCTTCGACCCGGGCTCCGACATGTAACTTGTGGCAGCCCGTATTGAGGTGCCCGCGGTACCACCCTCAGCTGGGAACCGTGTGCTTTGTCGGCGATCGGACGGAGGCGGACGTCCTTCGAATGCGAGATAGTGAAGGAGGCGGCAACAGATGCACAGCGCTGCACGCGAGGGAGCACGTGCGCACCTACTTGTCATGGAAGCGATCTGGGCCACGCACATCGCCTCGCGCATTCCGTCCAAGTCGAGGTTGTACAGCTCGGGTGACGCGCACACGGGTCACGGGCGCGATTGTGCCTCAAGGAGAAAAGCCCTGATCACACGGTGGGGCTGATTCGCCCCGACCGTCAATTCTGATCAGACGGCGTCGTATCGGCGAGACCACCCGGACACCCGCATCCGTGCTGCCCGTCGCTCTTCCGCCGAGCGTCTCGATCAGTCTTCATCCCGCCTGAACGCCCGCTCCAGCAGTTCCGCCGTCGCCGGGTTCACCAGCTCCCGACGCTGGATGTAGTGCTGCACCGTGATCTTCGAATCGGTGTGCCCGAGCAACTCGGCGGCGAGTTCGACACTCGCGTTGTTGTTCACCGCGGTCGCGACGGTGCGCCGGAACAGGTGCGGTGTCACGCCGCCGATGCCGGCCCGCTCAAGCACGTGTCGCAGCTGACGCCGGACGTTGGCCGTGGTCAGCGGAGTACCGTCGCGCGAGCGGAACACCAGCGACTCCTGGTCTGGGTCGCGGGTGACCGCAAGTCGACGCCGCACCGCCTCGGCTGTGTACGACGGCAATGCGATGATGCGCCGCGACTTCGCCGTCTTCGGATGGTCCTGCCGGAATGTCGGTTCGCCATGACGGCTGATGATCGTGCCGGCGATGCGGATCGTCGGCGTCGGCCCGGTGACGTCGATGTCGCGCCGGCGGATCGCGAGCACCTCACCGATGCGGGCGGACGTGCCGAGCATGACCTCGACGATCGCGCCGAGCTGCCCATCGGGCCGGGGACCTGAGATGTGGTCGACGCCGGACTCCCAGCGGGCGATCACGGCGCGGATCGCGTTCACCTCGACGCTCGTCAGCGCGTCGGGCATCCGGCCCTCACGGTGGACGCGGGAGACGTGATGCATTGGGTTGGCCGGCAGCACCTCGTGCCGCACCGCGAGTTCGAGCGCGAGCCGCAGCACGACGCGCGACTGCTTCGCGCGGTTGTACGAGATCTTCGCCTGCTCCTTGATGAAGCGGTCGCAGCGGGCCACCCCGATCTCACGCAGGGTCAGGTGCTCGAACACCGGCAGCACGAGGGTGCGCATGTTCCGCTCGTACAGGATCCGAGTCGTCGTCGAGATCCGGCCCTCGAGGTCGATGTCCTGCAGCCAGTACGCGACGAGGTCGCCGAAGGGGCTGTCCGGCGTCAAGTGCCCGGTGCCGGATGCGGTTTGGAGCTCCGAACGTCCCGCCAGCTTCTGCTTCAGGGCTCGCACGGCTGCCTTGGCGGTGTCGGAGGTGGCCTGCACGATGCGTGAGCGACCGTCCCAGTCGCGATACCGGGTGCGGGCTTCGAATCGCCCGGATGGCAGGATCCGGGTGGTGATATCGCCGAAGCTGCCGATGGTCAGTCGTGGCCGGCCCATGTCAATTCGCCACCCCTCGCAGCATGGGGGCGGCGGCTACGCCGATTCCCGCTGCTCGGCCACCCAGGCGCGCACGTCTGAGACGGCGAACTTCAGGTGCTTGCCGAAACGGTAGGCCGCCGGCCCTTTGCCGCGGGTGCGCCAGTCGTAGAGCGTCGAGACGGGCACGCCCAGATAGGCAGCCAGCTCGGTGACGTCCAAGAGCGGCTCGAGCCCGAATGCGTCGGCGGGTACCGTCGCGGAACCGATCTGCAGATCCTCGTGCGTGTTCATACCGGTCAGGTGCGCATTGCGCCCCTGAGCAGTCGGAACCGACCGGTGACGACACGGCCGTCTCGGACGGCACGTCCGGATCAGGGGTGCTGCAGGGGTGAAAGTGATGGGTTTTCGATGGGAGGATCAAATCTCTTAACCTCAAAAGTCCCGGAAACCCTTGAGTTTCCGGGACTTTCTGGTCGGGCTGACAGGATTTGAACCTGCGACCCCTTGACCCCCAGTCAAGTGCGCTACCAAGCTGCGCCACAGCCCGATGCCATCGGATTTCCCCGAAGACAACTTGACCATCATAGCGGCATCCGAAGGCGTGCTCGTGCACAGCGGAGGACCACGGGGCATCCGCTCGCCGGGTTTCGAGACGCTCGCTTCGCTCCCCTCAACCAACAGACGACATCCTCCTCGAGCCACTGACGATCCGCTGGGAGCCCTCGACCGCGCGCGCGATCCCCGCAAGACTGAGAGCACGTTCGCAGCTCTGAGGGGGAACACCGTGGCACGCACCATAGCCGACCAGCTCGTCGCCCAGCTCATCGATGCCGGAGTCGATCACATCTACGGCATCGTCGGGGATTCGCTGAATCCCATCGTCGATGCCGTGCGTCGCTCGGGAGGCAAGGCGAAGGGCGGCATCGACTGGATCCACGTGCGCCATGAGGAATCCGCCGCGTTCATGGCCGCCGCCGAGGCGCAGCTCACCGGCAAGCTCGCGGTGTGCGCCGGCAGTTGCGGGCCTGGCAACCTGCACCTCATCAACGGCCTCTACGACGCGCATCGCTCGGGCGCGCCGGTGCTCGCCATCGCGAGCCACATCCCGAGTGCGCAGATCGGTTCGGGGTACTTCCAGGAGACGCATCCCGAGCGTCTGTTCGTCGAGTGCTCGAACTACTGCGAGCAGGTCATGACGGCCGCGCAGTCGCCGCGGGTCGTCAACTCGGCACTGCGGCACGCGATCGCGGACTCCGGGGTGTCGGTCGTCGTGATGCCCGGGGATGTCGCGGAGTTCGAGGCATCCGCTTCGTTCCCATCGCTCGTGCTCACGGAACCCGCGACGCTCGTGCCCGCCGAGTCCGATGTGCGTCACCTCGCTGCCGCGATCGACAAGGCGAAGACGGTCGCGATCTTCGCGGGGGCCGGCGTCGAGGGCGCCCACGACGAGGTCGTCGCGTTCGCCGAGCTGCTCAAGGCGCCCGTCGGCCACACGCTGCGCGGCAAGCAGTGGATCCAGTACGACAACCCCTTCGACATCGGCATGACCGGCATGCTCGGCTACGGCGCCGCACACGCAGGCATCCACGATGCCGACCTGTTGCTGCTCATCGGCACCGATTTCCCCTACGAACAGTTCATGCCCGACCCAGCGAAAGTCGTCATCGCCCAGATCGACACGGATGCCGCGCACCTCGGCCGGCGCGTCAGCGTCGCGCACCCCGTGCACGGCGACGTGCGTGCCACGCTCGCCCGACTCACCGAACTCGTCGCGCCGAAGAGCGAGCATGCCTTCCTCGATCGCATGCTGAAGAAGCACAACAAGCTGCTCGACACGGTCGTGGGCACCTATACGGATGTCTCGAGGGTCGCGCCGATCCATCCCGAGTACGCCATCTCGCTCATCGACGAGGCCGCAGACGACGACGCCGTGTTCACCGCGGACACCGGCATGGGCAACGTCTGGCAGGCCCGCTACGTCACCCCCGGCCCCGATCGGCGCATCATCGGATCGTTCATCCACGGCTCGATGGCGAATGCGCTCCCCCACGCGATCGGCGCACAGTTCGCCTACCCTGACCGCCAGGTGGTCGCGATCGCCGGCGACGGCGGACTCTCGATGTTGCTCGGCGAACTGAACACCGCAGTGGCGTACAAGCTGCCGCTCAAGATCTTCGTGTTCAACAACTCGACCCTCGGGCTCGTGAAGCTCGAAATGCTCGTCGACGGCTTCCCGTCATTCGGCGTCGACGTTCCGTCGGTCGACTACGCCGGCATCGCCGAGGCGATCGGCTTCCATGCGGAGCGCGTCGACGACCCGCACGCGCTGAAGGATGCCGTTGCGACCGCTTTCGCCCACGACGGGCCGGCGCTGCTCGACATCGTCACCGATCCGCGGGCTCTCTCGCTGCCGCCCGCGATCACGGGCGACCAGGTGAAGGGATTCGCGCTTGCGATGTCGAAGACCGTGCTGCACGGCGGCGCAGCCGAGGCAGTGGCGATGGCGCGGTCGAACATTCGGCACCTGCCCGGGCTCTGAGGACTCTCCGAATCTAGCGGCCAGCTTCAGTCGTAGGGACGAAGCTCAGTCGTAGTAGTGGACAGTCTCGCGAATATCATCGGCAAACTGATAGATCTCGTCGAGAGCGCTGATGGGATGCCGCGTCTCGTTCTTTTCGCGATCGAAGAGGCCGATGTACTTCTGCCCTGAATTGAAGTGAATGCGCGCGATCGGCTTTCGGTTGTTGTCGTCCAGCAAGACGCCGAAATATGACTTGGTGTCACGTTGTGCGATCCGAGCGGGTTTCACTTCGCTGCAGGCGATTGCGCGCACGATCTGGAACGCTTCCAACTCCTCGAGCGTGGTGCTTATGCCGTCTCCGTCGGCGGCATCCTTTGTACTCGCCTCCGCCACATGCTCACTCGCGGTCGAACCGGAGACGGATGCATCGTCCCGTTGCAGAGAATAGCCCGGACCGCCCAGTGCCGCTTTGATCCGCTCGTTCACTTGATCGCTGAGGAACTGTTTCGATGCTTTGGCCACGAGCACTTTGAACTGATCGCGTACTCGCTGCGTGATCGGTCCATCGTAAACACGTGCCGTAATCGCCTTCACCCAGTCTGCATCCGGGCTAGCAAACTGCGCCGCGAGCACACGCTTTATCGCACCGATGTACTTCAGTTCCTCAGCAGCGCTGATGATCGAGTCGATGTCGAACGTGTCCTTGGTGAGCTTCTGAATCTCGGGGATCAACGTTTCGTCGAGGTCCGTGAGATCGAGCACCAGGAACGGCTTATCATCCATTCGATTCGGCGCGTCGAGATCTGTGTAGAAGTGGTACTCATTGCCGTCGGTCAGCACCGCGATGCGTGCATTCGCCACCGCGAAGTACCGGAAGAGTTGTGACGAGTGCGCGAGGCTCAATCCGGAACCGATCTTCTTGCACTCGATCAGTATCTGGACTTCGCCGTCCTTGACGATCGCGTAGTCGATCTTCTCCCCGCGCTTGATCCCGACATCGGCAGTGAACTCGGGCACGACCTCACTTGGGTTGAAGACGTCGTAACCCAAAATCAAGGATATGAACGGCATGACGAATGCATTCTTCGTCGCTTCTTCTGTCTCGATCGAGCGCCTTTGCTGATTGATCTTGTTTGCGAGACTTGACAGCCGTTCCGAGATCTCCAATGGGCATCCTTTCGCCGAGCACACAGATGTGGCTGAGCGTATCGGCGAATGAAAGTGCACCGCGGCCCCCCGAACAGGGGCGTCCACTCACGGTTGGGCCGCACACGATGGTCAGATGTTCTTCCGCACCTCGTCCATGAACGCCACGGGGTCGTCGACCCAGATGCGCACGGCGGTGATCGCCTGGTCGCCGCCCGCCGCGCCGTGCCCCGGCAGCCGCACGATGGTGAGGCGTTCGAGTTCGATCTCGAGGTCGGTCTCGTTGTTGAGGCGCAGCATAAACGTGCGCGAGGCATCCGCGCCGCCCTGAGCCTGTCGAAGGGTCCCGACTATTTTCGGCGACTTCGGCTCGTCGACCTGCAGTTCGCGCGCAACCGAGGCGATGTCATCCCAGCTGAGCGCGATGTCAGTCTCGAGGCCCGCTCGCACGCGGATGCCGTCGGGCCAGACCGTGTGGGGCCGCATGAGGTAGGAGCAGAGCGGCCCGACCAACCACGTGAGGCCCCAGATGCCGAGCACGAGCAGCGTGATGCGCGCGGCCGGCCAGCGGTGCACGATGAGGTCGAAGATCGGGATCTCGACGGCCGAGAGCACGATGAAGATCATGAGGATCGTCACCACGGGCTTGTGATAGCAGAACCCGGCGGCACCGCCGGGCGGCGCGCAATGAACCGGCCGATGCTCGCATAGATGCTGAGTTCGAGCAGGAGCGCTCGCTTCAGGAAGCGACCGACGCGTCGCCAAACGGATGCCTCGGGCCGGGCCGCGGTCCCGACGCTCACTCCCCCACCGCCTTGGTGTCGTCGAGCGAGCGGCGCTCCTCGTCGGCCTCGCTGAGCTCCCGCAGCCGCCCGGCGATCGCATCGATGCCGCCGCAGCAGCGGGTCGCGATCGGCCGGTGCGACGGCACCCAGCAACTCTGCCGAGAGCTCGGCGTGGTCGCGCTGCATGTCGCGCATCATGTCGTGAGCGGATGGCGTGAGCGACACGATGATCGCACGGCGGTCCTTCGGGTGCGGTGCTTGCGCTGTCGATAGCCCCCGATCGCGGACTCGGATGTCAGTGGTCGGCGCTACTCTCGAGACGTGATGACCGACCTGATCGAAGATCTCGAGCCCGCACCGCTGCGGGTCGTTCCGGCGAGCGGCGTACCGTTCGATGATGTCGAGGCCGTGTTCGGCACTCGCGGCGACGCGGCGCACTGCTGGTGCCAGTGGTACAAGATTCCGGGCAGCGATTGGCGGGGCATCGGCGATGAGGGCCTGCACGACCGCCTGCAGGCGCAGATGCACAGCACCGGCGCCGGGCCGGGACTCATCGCCTACGACGGTGAGACACCGGTCGGCTGGTGCGCCGTCGAGCCGCGAAGCAATCTCCCCAGACTCCGCCTCAGCCGCATCGTCACCGGCGGCACCGCCCACCCCGACTTCGACGACGCCGGCGTCTGGGCCGTCTCCTGCTTCGTCGTACCGCGAAGCCAACGTGGCCGCGGTGTCGGTCGCGCGCTCGCCGAAGCGGCGGTCGACTTCGCGCGCGCGGGTGGCGCGTACATCGTCGAGGCCTACGCCGTCGACCCCTCGAAGCGTGCGAAGGTGGCAGCCGATGCGCTCTTCCACGGCACGGTCTCGATGTTCGCGGGCGCGGGCTTCACCGAGGTCTCCCGGCCGAAGCCAGACCGAGCGATCATGCAGGTCGTGCTGGGGAGTGACGGCGCTCCTCGCTATTGAGGCTGTAGTCGGGTCGCAGCAGGTGCCGGTCAGTCCACGTCGATGCGCACGCGCTTCACACGCGACGATGCCCCGCGCAGAATGTGCACACGACTGCGCGGCACGCTGAAGTGCGTCGCGAGCGCGGCGATGACGCCCTCGTTCGCGGCGCCGTCGATCGCGCGCTCACGCACGAACACTGTGACCGACGCCGACGCATCACCCTCGTTCGGCTCCACGAGCGGCCCCTTGCGGCTGCCGGGCTTCACCCTGATCGTGAGGTCCATCGCGATCAGTACCGTGCCTCGTGCCGCTTGGGGCGCGCCTCGGCGGGCACGTCACCCGATCGCGGAAACTCGCACGTGAACCACCCCTCGTACCCGAAGAGAAGGCCGAACACGCGATTGCGCACCTCGAGCTTCACTCGGTACACGCCCGACTCATCGTCGAACCGCTCCCGCAGTTCGGCGCGGCCCGAGAAGAGCATCGGGAATCTGAAGTCGATCCATCCCTTGCGAAATCTCTGCTCGCCCGAACGCAGCAGCAGCGATCCGTCAGGCTCCACCGAAAGCGTCAGGTCGACGGCCAGATGCTGGTGCGTTCCGAGGTAGTCGACGACGACATCACGTCGAGGGTCGACCACCATCGTCGCGTCGAAGCGACTCGCCCGCCGACGGCCGGGCACGCGGTACTCGCGCACGAACGTCACAGTCTCCCGACCGAACGGATCGAGGTACGGGTGGTTCTCGATCGTGAACGGCACCTCACTGCCGACATCCGGAATCAGGATGTTCCGAAGGCGCCCGAACTGCAGGAACGGCACCGTCCACCACGGCCCGCGCCGAATGCTCGTCATCGTGCCGCTGCCGATGCAGGCGTAGCCGCCGTCGAGCGAGACACCGAACCGCCGCTGCATCATCGGATGCAGCCGGTCGAAGTCCTCGCCGAGCACGCGAGGGAACACCGCGCCGACGGTCACGACGCCGGGCACATCGGAGATCTCGGTCACGGTTCCTCCAATGCGTCGAGCGCGTCGGGCCCGTGCGCGAACACACCCCGCGGCGGCGGGGCGGTGCGACAGCGCTGCGCTCGCGGCCGGTCGCGGCGCCAGAACATGATGACGGATGCCACGGGCCACTGTTCGGGCTCCACGCCGGTCTCCGCCCAGATCCGCAGGCGGTCGAAGCTCCACGCGGTCATCCACCGCACGAACGGCCGGACGACCCGGTCAGTCGCCCGCCCGAATCCGGGCTCGTAACCGTAGCCCGTGAGGAATCGCACGCCATCGGGCGTGGGCACGTAGCGCCAGTAGCCGCGTCCTGCGCGGATCGGCGACCACGGGTCATCCGTGTCGAACCGCAGCGCCGATGTTGCGCCGCCGTCGGCGTGCGAACGCTCGCCGAGCGACACGCCCGAGCCGGTGATGGTGTGCACGCCCAGCGACCGTTCGTAGACGAACCGGTAGCCGCCCTCGGGCAACTGCGACGTCGGCACGATCGATGAGAAGCGAAGGTCCCAGCGCGAATGCAACGCCGGCTCCTGCGTGAGCCGCCAGACCTCGTCGAGTTCGGCGCGCACCAGGATCTCGACGTAGATGCCGCGATCACCCGACTCCCCCGCTCGACGGGAACGACTCGGGCGCCGCGGCATCCGTGGACTACCTGCCGCGCTCTCGGCGCTCGCGCACTCGCATGTTGATGACGATCGGCGAGCCTTCGAAACCGTAGATCTCGCGCAGGCGCCGCTGGATGAAGCGGCGATAGCCCGGGTCGAGGAACCCGGTCGTGAACAGCACGAATGTCGGCGGGCGGCTCGCTGCCTGCGTGCCGAACAGGATGCGGGGCTGCTTGCCGCCGCGCACCGGGTGCGGGTGCTCCTGCGTGAGCTCGGTCAGGAAGGCGTTGAACTTGCCGGTGGGAATGCGCGTGTCCCACGACTCGAGCGCGGTCTCGAGGGCGGGTACGAGCTTCTCGAGGTGCCGGCCGGTCTTCGCCGAGATGTTCACGCGCGGTGCCCACGCCACGTGGTGCAGGTCTTGGTCGATCTCGCGTTCGAGATAGCGGCGACGTTCGTCGTCCAGCAGGTCCCACTTGTTGTAGGCGAGCACGAGCGCGCGACCCGATTCGAGCACGAGGTCGATGATGCGCACGTCTTGCTCGGAGATCGGCTGCGAGACGTCGAGCAGCACGACTGCGACCTCGGCCTTCTCGAGGGCAGCCTGGGTGCGCAGCGAGGCGTAGAAGTCGGCGCCCTGCTGCAGGTGCACGCGACGACGGATGCCTGCCGTGTCGACGAAGCGCCAGATCTTGCCGCCCAACTCGATCTGCTCGTCGACGGGGTCACGGGTGGTGCCCGCGAGTTCGTTCACGACGACGCGTTCTTCACCGGCGGTCTTGTTGAGCAGGCTCGACTTGCCGACGTTGGGGCGACCGAGGATCGCGACGCGTCGCGGTCCGCCGAATTCGTCTTTCGCTACAGCCGAGACCTGCGGCAGCACCTTGAAGACGGTCTCGAGCATGTCGGCGACGCCGCGACCGTGCAGGGCCGACACGGGGAGCGGCTCGCCGAGGCCGAGGTTCCAGAGCGCAGCAGCCTCGGACTCCTGGCGCGCGTCGTCGACCTTGTTCGCAAGCAGGAACACCGGCTTGCCCGCTTTGCGGAGCAGGCGCACGACGTGCTCATCGGTCGACGTGGCACCGACCGTGGCATCGACGACGAAGAGCACGACGTCGGAAAGGTCGATCGCGACCTCGGCCTGTGCGGCGACCGATGCATCGATGCCCTTCGCGTCGGGCTCCCAACCACCGGTGTCGACGAGGGTGAACCGTCGGTCGAGGTACTCGCCCTTGTACGACACGCGGTCGCGAGTGACACCCGGAGTATCTTCGACGACGGCCTCACGGCGCCCGAGGATTCGGTTCACGAGGGCCGACTTGCCGACGTTCGGCCGACCGACGATCGCGATCACCGGCAGTGCGGGGAGGAAGCGAATCGCTTCCTCGCCCTCTTCGGAGAGCTCGAGAACCTCGAGGTCGTCGTCGTCGAGCGCGTAGTCGGCGAGCCCCGACCGGAGCGTGGTCGCCCGCTGCTCGGCGAGCTCGTCGTCGACGTCGGCGAGACGCTCCGCGAGGTCGTCGTCGGGAGCGTCGAAGTCTTCGCCCTGGTCCGTCATGGTCTCTCCTCTGAAATCTGTGTGCGCCGGTCGCGTCGCGACTACGGTGCGAGCGCCGGTTGCGCTGCGCGGATCACGCCGATCACCACGTCGACCGTCTGGTCGAAGTCGAGTTCGGTCGAATCGACGGTCGTGACGCCGTCGGCCGCGGTCATGAAGTCCACGACTTTGGAATCGGCCGCATCGCGCTTGCGCAACTGCTCCCCCACTGCCTCGGCCGAGGATCCGGCAAGCTCGGAGGAGCGCCTGCCCATTCTAACCGCTTCGGATGCTGTGAGGAGTATGCGAACGGGGGCGTCGGGTGCCACCACCGTCGTGATGTCGCGTCCTTCGACGATGATGCCGGGCGCGTCAACGGCCGCCATGATCGAACGGAACAGCTCGATGAGGTGGCGACGCACCTCGGGCACACGTGCGACGGCGCTGACCACCGCCGAGATCTGCGGATCGCGGATCGCGTCGGTCACGTCGATGTCGCCGACGTGCACCGCGTATCCGGTCGGGTCGGTTCCGATGCGGTACTCGAACGAGTCCAGGCACGAGGCGACGGATGCCGCGTCATCCGTGTCGACCCCGGATGCCTCTGCATGCCAGGCCAACGCGCGGTACGCCGCTCCCGTGTCGAGGAATCCGAACCCGAGCCGGCGCGCGACCTCTTTGGACACGCTCGACTTGCCACTGCCGGCTGGGCCGTCGATGGCGACCACGAACGGGATGACGGGTGGCACGTTCAACCTGCAATCCGCCAGCCGCGGGCGGCCAGCTCGTCGGTGAGGTGTTGTTGCACCTCGGGCAGCACCGAGATCTCGGCGAGGCCGATCTGCGCCCCGGGCGAGTGCTCGAGGCGGAGGTCTTCGATGTTGGCGCCGGCGTCGCCGACGTCGTGGAAGAGTCGAGCGAGCTGACCGGGCCGGTCGTCGATCATGACGATGAGGCTCGAGTACCGTCGATCGACGCCGTGCTTGCCGGGCAACCGTTCGACACCGGTGTTGCCCCCGAAGAGTTCTTCGGCCACGCGACGACGAGCGCCCGGCGCATCCATGTTCTCGAGCGCGGCGATGAACCGATCGAGGTCGTCGCGGTAGCCGCGGAGGATCTCAGCGACCGGCGCGGCGTTCTGGCCGAGGATCTGCACCCACAATTCAGGGTCACTCGAAGCGACACGAGTGACATCGCGCAGGCCCTGCCCAGCGAGGTTCACCGAAGCATGAGGGGCTTCGATGAGCCGGCGCGCCATAAGGCTCGACACCACCTGCGGCACGTGCGAGACGAGGGCGACGGCAGCGTCGTGCTGCTCCGGCGTGAGCTCGACGAGCGTGGCCCCGAGATCGAGGATGAGGTCGTCGATCGCCGAGCCGTCTTGGTAGGAGATGCCGCCGTGCGCGGCGACAACCCAGGGGCGACCGAGGAACAGATCCGCGCGACCCGACATCGGGCCACCGCGCTCGCGCCCGGCCATCGGGTGCGTGCCGATGTAGCGCGAGAGATCGGCGCCGCGCGCTTTCAGGTCTTCATAGACGGCGAGCTTGACGCTGGCGACATCCGTGACGATCGACTGCGGGTAGGCATCGAGCTCTGCAGCCACGACATCAGCCGTGACATCGGGTGGCACGCACACGACGATCAGCTGCGGCCGGTCACCGGGTGCGGCCGGCCGGCCGGCACCGTAGTCGACGGCGATCGCGAGGTGGGTGGGCGACGCGTCGGCGAGGATCACGTCGATGCCCTTCGCCCGCAGACCGAGGCCGACGCTGGCGCCGAGCAGGCCGACACCGACGACGCGAACCGGCCCGACCAGGCGTGATTCGCTCACGCGTCCTTCGCCTCCCCGTCGGCTTCCGCGTTATCCGCGGTTGCTTCCGCGGTTGCTTCCGCGGGCGCGTTCGCAGCCCGCGAGATCGTGAGCAGCTCGCCACGCTCCACCTTCGTCAGCTCGCGCATCTCACCCGATCGGAGCGTGCCGAGGTTCAGGGGCCCGAAGCTGCGACGCACGAGGTCGACGACCGGATGCCCCACGGCGTCGAGCATGCGACGCACGATGCGGTTGCGGCCGGAGTGGAGCGTCAGCTCGACCATCGAATGCGCGTCGTCCCCCTGCTGCTGCAGGATGCGCGCACGGTCGGCCTTGATCGGTCCGTCATCGAGCTCGATGCCGTTCTTCAACTGCTGCACGGTCTGCGGGCTCACTCGGCCGGTGACCTTCGCGATGTAGGTCTTCGAGACGCCGAACGAAGGGTGGGCGAGCACGTGGGCGAGGTCGCCGTCGTTCGTGAGCAGCAGCAAGCCGCTCGTCTCGGCATCGAGCCTGCCCACGTTGAACACGCGGTCTTCGAGGTCGGCGGTGAAGCGCGTGAGGTCGGGGCGGCCCTGTTCGTCGCGCATCGACGAGACCACGCCGCGCGGCTTGTTCAGCATGTAGTAGCGCTTCGCCGGGTCGAGCTGCACGGCAACGCCGTCGACAGCAACGAGGTCGGTCTCGGGATCGATGCGGCGCCCGAGCTCGGTGACGACCTCGCCATTGACTTCGACTCGGCCCTCGGCGATGTACTGCTCGGAGACCCGACGGCTCGCGACGCCCGCCGCCGCGAGCACCTTCTGCAGGCGCACGCCCTCGGGCGGTTCGCCGCTCCAGCTGGTTGCGTCAGTCAACGTCGAATCCTTCCTGGCCGTCGTCGAGCAACGGCGAGATGTGCGGCAGCTCGTCGAGCGAGTTGATACCGAGGTTGGTGAGCAGCAGCTCGGTCGTGCCGTAGAGGATCGCGCCTGTTTCAGGGTCGGTGTCGACCTCCGTCACGAGTCCGCGACCGAGCAGGGTGCGCACCACCGAGTCCACGTTCACCGCGCGGATGGAGGCAACCTGCGACCGAGTGATCGGCTGCTTGTACGTGATCACCGAGAGCGTCTCGAGCGCAGCCTGCGAGAGCTTGGTCGACGACTGCGTCAGCACGAAGTCCGCCACGAGGGTGTCGTACTCGGCCCGGACGTAGAAACGCCAGCCACCGCCCACCTCGCGAAGTTCGAAGCCGCGACGGATGCCGCGAGCCTCGGGCTCCCCGGCGACATCCGTCCGCGGCTCGCCCGAAGTGCCGGTGCCGTCGTAGTCCGCGCGGAGTCGAGCGATCGACGCACGCACCTCGGCCACAGGCCGTGCGACCGCGGCCGCCAGCGACACGACGCTCTGCGGTTCGTCGGCGATGAACAGGATCGCCTCGAGGGCGCGGTCGAGGTCGAGCGCCGGTTGCCCGGGCACGTCGAGCGGCGTCGAGATCGACAGTTCGGGACCGTCGGCCTCCCCCGCCGACTCCGGTGGTCGATTCGGGCGCTCTGCGCCGGTATCGAGATTCATCGCCGCGACATCCGTCTCACTCGTCATAGTCCGCCCCCAGGCTCTCGAGGTTCTCATCCGACCAATTCTCCGCCGACCAGCGAAGGGTCAGTTCACCGAGTGGTTCCAGCTGTTCGAATCCGATCGCCGCGTGACGGTAGAGCTCGAGCACGGCGAGGAACCGCGCCACGACGAGTCCCGGCTGCGCAACCCCCGCAATGAGCTGGCGAAATGTCACAGGGTCGCCGCGCCGGAGCACCGCCACGACGTGCGCGGCCTGCTCGCGAATCGACACGAGCGGCGCGTGCAGGTGATCGAGTCCCACCATGGGAATCTCTCGCGGCGTGAGCGCGAGCGTCGCGAGCGCGGCGAAGTCATCGGCCGAGAGAGTCCAGACGAGTTCGGGCGCACGCTGGCGGAACTTCTCCTCGAGCCGCACGTTGCGGGGATGCCGAAGCGACTCCTGCTCGAGTTGCCCCGTGAACCACCGCGCAGCCTCCTTGAACGCCCGGTACTGCAGGAGCCTCGCGAAGAGCAGGTCACGCGCCTCGAGCAGCGCAACGTCTTCGGCGTCGACGAGTTCACCCTGCGGCAGGAGCCCGGCGACCTTCAAGTCGAGCAGGGTCGCCGCCACGACGAGGAACTCCGACGCCCGGTCGAGCTCCTCCTCGGAATCGAGCCCGCGCAGGTAGGAGATGAACTCGTCTGTCACGGCCGACAGCGACACCTCGGTGATGTCGAGCTCGTGCTTCGCGATGAGCGAGAGCAAGAGGTCGAACGGACCCTCGAAGTTGGTGAGGGCGACACGGAAGCCCCCCTCGGGCACTTGCTGCTCGGGGGCCGAAGCCGCCTCAGGCGACCGCGCCACGGAACACCAGCTCCCTGGCGAGCTGGCGGTACGACTTCGACGCCTGGTGCTCGGGAGCGAACTCTGTGATCGGGGTCGCTGCGACGGTCGCGTCGGGAAACTTGACCGTGCGCGTGATGACCGTCTCGAGCACCTTCTCGCCGAACGCGTCGACAACCCGTTCGAGCACCTCACGCGAGTGCAGCGTGCGCGAGTCGTACATCGTGGCGAGGATGCCGTCGAGTTCGATGGCGGGGTTCAGCCGGTCGCGCACCTTGTCGATCGTCTCGATGAGGAGCGCCACGCCGCGCAGCGCGAAGAACTCGCACTCGAGGGGGATGACGACGCCGTGGCTCGCGGTGAGTGCGTTGACGGTGAGGAGGCCGAGCGACGGCTGGCAATCGATGAGGATCACGTCGTAGTCGTCGGCGACCCGGCGCAGCACGCCGGCGAGGATCTGCTCACGGGCGACCTCGGTGACGAGGTGCACTTCGGCCGCGGAGAGGTCGATGTTCGCGGGAATCACGTCGAGGTTCTCGACACCGGTCTTCTGGATCACATCGGCCGGGTCGAGATTGCGGGAGAGCAGCAGATCGTAGATCGTCGGCACGTCGTGCGTCTGCACGCCGAGTCCTGCTGAGAGCGCACCCTGCGGATCGAAGTCGATCGCGAGCACGCGGCGACCGTACTCGGCGAGCGTGGCGCCGAGGTTGATCGTCGTGGTCGTCTTGCCGACCCCGCCCTTCTGGTTGCAGAGGGCGATGATGCGCGCCGGTCCATGCGTCTTCAGCGCCCTGGGCTCGGGGAATTCGCGGTGGGGACGACCAGTGGGACCGAGCTCTGGCGGAAGCGTTGCGATTCCGTTCGCTGAGTCGCGCTTCTGGTGCGTCACGTGTCCACTCTCTTCTGGGCTGTGCGGGTGCTTGGTTGATTCTATCGAGCACGCGGGTGGGCCGCCGTGTACATCTCCCGGAGTGTATCGGCTGTGACGAGGGTGTAGATCTGCGTCGTCGCGACCGAGGAGTGCCCGAGCAGCTCCTGCACGACGCGCACATCCGCACCGCCTTCGAGCAGATGCGTCGCGAAGGAGTGCCGCAGAGTGTGCGGTGAAACGGATGTCGCGAGCCCTGCCGTCTCGGCGGCGTCACGGATCGCCTCCCACGCGGCCTGCCGCGACATCCTCTTTCCGCGCACGCCGAGAAAGAGCGCGGGCGTCGCCGAGCCGCGTGCGGAGAGCAACGGCCGAGCCCGCACGAGGTACGCGTCGACCGCGCGCCGGGCGAAGCTTCCGAGCGGCACGACGCGCTGCTTGCCCCCCTTGCCGAAGAGCCGCACCACCTCTTGGTCGACGAGGTCGTCGACGTTCAGCGATACCGCTTCGGACACCCGCGCCCCCGTGGCGTAGAGGAGCTCGAGCAGCGCCGTGTCGCGGAGATCCGTGGGCTCCTCACCGCCGGCCGCGGCGATGAGCGCCTCGACATCGTCGACCGGGATCGCCTTCGGCAGGCGCATGGGCAGCTTCGGCGGGCGCAGTTCGCGTGACACGTCTGCGGGAACGATCCCTTCATCGGTGAGAAATCGATGCAGGCCTCGCACCGCCGACAGCACACGAGCGATCGATGAAGTCGCCAACGTCGGCACTCGTTCGGCGCCGAGGAAACGGATGAAGTCGCTGAGATCCTGCTCCGTCACGGCAGCCGGCCCCGCGATGCCACGATCAGCGAGCCAGTCGGCGTAGATCACGAGGTCGCGACCATACGAGGCGATGGTGTTCCGCGCGAGTCCCCGCTCCACGGCGAGATGCCGCAGATAGTCGTCGACCGGCGTGCGGGTCATCGCCGCGACGGCTCCGAGCGGCCGACGTGCCGACCCGGCCACGGGGCATCCGCCGGTCCGAGGCTCGACCAGCCGCGTGCGCGTGCCGCAGCGGCGGCCAGCACCGCGATGGCGAGCGGCGCATTGTGGATGCGCCGCTCGAGCACCGCGTCGATGCACTCGTCGAGCGGCACCCAGCGCGTCTCCATGTCAGCCTCTTCAGCCTCGCGTGCGAACGCGTCGGCGGTGGCCGAGAGCCCTCGAGCGAGGTAGATCCGAATCAGTTCGTCGCTGCCGCCCGGTGAGGTTGCGAAGTCGGTGAGCACCGCCCAATCGGATGCCTCGAGGTCGGCCTCTTCGGCCAGCTCGCGTTTCGCGGCCGCAAGCGGGTCTTCACCGTCGATGTCGAGCAGCCCCGCGGGGATCTCCCAGTCGCGCATGCGAACCGGATGCCGGTACTGCTTGATCAGGAATGCACGGTCGTCGTCGTCGAGCGCCAGCACACCGACGGCGCCGGTGTGGTCCATGTACTCGCGCACGATCGTCTCGCCGCCGAACTCGAAGGCGTCACGACGGATATCCCACACGCGACCGTCGAAGACCCGCTCGCTCGTGACGATGGGCACCTCGACCAGTTCGTCGGCGAGCGGCTCTCGCCCCTCGCCGACGCCGGTGTCGTGCGGATCAATCATTGTTGACGTCGAACAGCAGACTCGCCTGTTGGCGCTCGAGCGCAGCGCCGACGAGGCCGCGGAACAGCGGGTGCGGAGAGTTCGGGCGGCTGCGCAACTCGGGGTGCGCCTGGGTGCCGACGTAGAAGGGGTGCACGTCACGCGGCAACTCGACGAACTCGACGAGGTGACGATCGGGCGACATGCCCGAGAAGGTCAGGCCGGCCTCTGCGATGCGATCGCGGTACGCGTTGTTGACCTCGTAGCGGTGGCGGTGCCGCTCGGAGACCTCGGTCGAACCGTAGAGCTCGGCCGCGATCGACCCTTCGACGAGCGCGGCCGGGTAGAGACCGAGGCGCATGGTGCCGCCGAGGTCGCCGCCGGCGATGATCTCGACCTGCTCCTCCATCGTCGCGATGACGGGGAACTCGGTGTCGGGATCGAACTCGCTCGACGACGCGCCGGGCAGGCCGGCCACGTTGCGCGAGTACTCGATGACCATGCACTGCAGACCGAGGCAGAGGCCGAGCACGGGAATGCCGTTCTCACGGGCGAAGTGCAGGGCGCCGAGCTTGCCCTCGATGCCGCGCACGCCGAAGCCGCCGGGCACGCAGATGCCGTCGAGGTGGGCCAAATGCTTCTGGGCGCCCTCCGGCGTCTGGCATTCGTCGGACGGGATCCACTCGATCTTGACCTTCGTGTCGTTCGCGAACCCGCCGGCCCGGAGCGCCTCGGTCACCGAGAGGTACGCGTCGGGCAGGTCGATGTACTTGCCGACGAGACCGATCGTCACCTCGTGCTTCGGCTCGTGCACGACCTCGAGCAGCTCACTCCAGCCCGACCAGTCCACGTCGGCCGCGGTGAGCCCGAGCGCGTCGATGATGTACGAGTCGAGCCCCTGATCGTGCAGCATCGTGGGGATCTCGTAGATCGACGGCACATCGACCGCGTTGACGACGGCCACCTCGTCGACGTCGCACATCAGTGCGATCTTGCGCTTGTTCGATTCGGTGACCGGCCGGTCGCTGCGGAGCACGAGTGCGTCGGGCTGGATGCCGATGGAGCGAAGGGCTGCGACGGAGTGCTGCGTCGGCTTCGTCTTCTGCTCACCCGACGCGCCCATGAAGGGAACGAGGGAGACATGCACGAAGAACACGTTCTTACGGCCGAGCTCGTGTCGCACCTGGCGGGCGGACTCGATGAACGGCTGGGACTCGATGTCGCCGACGGTGCCGCCGATCTCGGTGATGATGACGTCGGGCTTCGGCGACTCCGAGGCCTGCAGCCGCATGCGCCGCTTGATCTCATCGGTGATGTGCGGGATGACCTGCACCGTGTCGCCGAGGTATTCGCCGCGCCGCTCTTTCGCGATGACCGTCGAATAGATCTGACCGGTCGTGACGTTCGCCGCCTGGCTCAGATTGATGTCGAGGAACCGCTCGTAGTGCCCGATGTCGAGGTCGGTTTCGGCGCCGTCGTCGGTGACGAATACCTCACCGTGCTGGAACGGGTTCATCGTGCCCGGATCCACGTTGAGATAGGGATCGAGCTTCTGCATGACGACTCTGAGGCCCCTGGCTGTCAGGAGATTGCCGAGACTCGCCGCCGTGAGTCCCTTGCCCAACGAAGAAACGACACCACCGGTCACAAAAATGTGCTTGGTCGTGCCGTTCAAATTGTCTGTGCTCGAAGGAGCTGTTCCGCGTTCATCCACCACGGGCTTATAGTCTAACTCACGTTCCCGGTCGTTCGCCCCGACATGCCCCACGCGCTCCCCTATCTCTTGTCGGGATCCGGTCGATCCCCCATCGCGCACGGCCTTCGGCCGCGCGTCACGCCGCTCGATCTGCGGCGATCTCCAACAGCTCTCGCGCGTGCGCGAGTCCGCTCTCCGAGTCGGTGAGCCCTGACAGCAACCGTGCCATCTCGGCCTCTCGCTCGGCTCCGGCGAGCTGGCGCACGCTCGACGAGGTCACTTGCCCGTCGGTGCCCTTCACGACGCTCAGGTGGTTCGTCGCGAATGCGGCGACCTGTGCGAGGTGGGTGACGACGATGACTTGCGAACGCTCGGCGAGCCGGGCGAGCCGGTGACCGATCTCGATGGCCGCGGCACCGCCGACACCCGCGTCGACCTCGTCGAAGACGAACGTCGGAACCGGATCGCTGCCCGCGATGACGACTTCGATTGCGAGCATCACCCGCGAGAGTTCACCGCCGGATGCACCGCGCGAGACCGGCCGCGGTTCGGCACCCGGATGCGGGCGCAGCAGGATCGACACGATATCTCGCCCATGCACGACCGCCTCGGGCGCCCGCTCGATGGAGACCGTCAACTGGGCATCGGGCATCGCGAGCGCTGCGAGCTCGCTCGTGACCGCGGCGGCCAGACGGCCGGCAGCCTCGGTGCGTACGGCGGTGAGCCGCTCGGCAAGCAGATCGACCTCGGCCTCGAGCGCGGTGACGGATGCCTCGAGCCCCTCGATGCGCTCATCATCGCTGTCGAGCTCGATGAGTCGCAGCCCCCCGGTGCGGCGGAACTCGATCACCCCGTCGAGGCTGCCGTGCCGGCGAATGAGCCCCCCGAGCAGCGCACGTCGTTCGTGGACGACCTCGAGCTCGCGAGCGCCATCGGCATCGAGACCGGCGAGGTACCCGGACAACTCCGCCGCAGCATCTGCGAGGAGGAATCCAGCGTTCGTCAACACCTCGGCGATCGGCTGCAGGGCCGGGTCGTGCTCGGACACCCGTTCGAGATGCCGACGCGCCCCGTCGACGAGCGCGACGGCGTCAGGTGCATCATCGACGACGTCTTCAGCCGAGATGAGCGTGCGTGCCTGCGCAGCTGCGAGGCGGAGCTCTTCGAGATTCGAAAGGCGATCGGCGCGCTCTTGCAGCTCGGTGTCTTCACCGGGCTGGGGGTCCGCCGATTCGACCTCGTCGAGCGCGGCGCGCAAGTCCGCTGCCTCACGGGTGCGGGCGTCGTGGGCCTCGCGCAAGCGATCGAGCTCGGCGGCATCCGTTCGCCAGGCGTTGAAGGCCGTGCGGTACGCCTCGAGAACGGTCTGCAGGCCCTGCCCCGCGAAACGGTCGAGCGCCTCACGTTGAGCAACCGCGGAACGGAGCCGTTGCTGGTCGGCCTGCCCGTGCACGACGACGAGTTCGTCGCCGAGTTCGGCGAGCACGCCGACCGGCGCACTGCGACCGCCCACCACGGCACGGCTGCGCCCTTCGGCGGAAACCGAGCGCCCCAGCAGCAGCTCCCCTGCCTCGACCTCACCACCCGTCTCGGCCACGCGTTCGGCGATCGCACCGTCGTCGGGCACCAACCAGCGCCCTTCGACCCAAGCCTGCTTGGCACCGGCGCGCACGGAGCCCGCGTCGGCGCGTGAGCCGAGCAGCAGCCCGAGGGCGGTCACCACCATGGTCTTGCCGGCACCGGTCTCGCCCGTCACCGCTGTGAAACCCGGACCGAGTGGAAGCGTCGCCTCGGCAATGACGCCGAGGTCACGGATGCCGAGCTCCTCAATCATCGCTGCCCTCGATCATCGCTGCCTCACTCACGCCCCACCGGTCCCCTCCACCCGGTGACCGGGAGCTGGAACTTGTTCACCAGGCGATCGGTGAACGGCACCTCGTGAAGCCGCGCGAGGCGCACGGGCACCGGGGACTTGCGCACGATGACCCGAGCCCCGGGCGGCAGATCGTAGGTGCGACGGCCGTCGCACCAGATGACTGCGGATGCCTCGGTACGCTGCAGGATCTCGACCGCGAGCGACGACTCGGGGCCGACGACGAGCGGACGCGCGAACAGTGCATGGGCGCTGAGCGGTACGAGCAGCAAGGCCTCGAGGCTCGGCCAGACGACCGGGCCACCGGCCGAGAACGAGTAGGCGGTGGAGCCGGTCGGCGTCGACATCACGACGCCATCGCAGCCGAACGACGAGAGCGGCCGCCGGTCGACCTCGATGACGACCTCGAGCATCCGCTCGCGCTCGGCCTTCTCGACGGTGACCTCGTTGAGCGCCCAGCTCTCGTAGACGACGGCGTTGCCGACCTTCGCTCGCACAGAGAGGGTCATCCGCTCTTCGACGGTGTAGTCCCGCGCGAGTGCCCGGCCCACGGTGTAGCCGAGATCATCGCGTTCGCTCTCGGCGAGGAATCCCACGTGGCCCAGATTCACGCCGAGAAGTGGAATCGGGTAGTCGTGCATGATCTCGGCTGCACGCAGAATCGTGCCGTCGCCACCGAGCACGATGACGAGTTCGACACGGGCAGGGTCGGTCTCTTCGAACCGCTCGACCTCGCCGTTGAGCTCGGGCACGAAGTCATGAACGTCATCCCAGTGCTCGGCCGCGATCACCGGGACGGCGCCGGCCGCGAGCAGTTGCGCGCACACCTCGCTCGTCGCCTCGAGGGCTGCCTGACGGCCGGTGTGCGAGACCACGAGGAAGCGCCGTGCGTCATTCACGCCTTCGCCCTTCCTGCCAGTTCGTCGACCCGACTTGTCCATTCTGTCGGACTCGCACCGCGCACCGCGCTCAGATGCACGAGGTATTCGAGGTTTCCGTGACCACCCGCGATTGGGGAGGACAGGACGCCGACCGTGCCGAGCCCCTCGTCGAAGGCTGCCCAGAGCACGTTCGAAACCGCCTCGGAGCGGAGCCCGGCATCGCGAACCACGCCTTCACGCGCGCCTCCGCGCCCGACTTCGAACTGCGGCTTCACGAGCAGCACGAAGTCCGCACCATCCGACGCCGTCGCCTTCAACGCCGGGAGCACCACCGTGAGGGAGATGAACGACAGGTCGGCGACGACGAGCGATGGTCGCTCGTCGATGCCGGTCAGCTCGGCGAGGCGTGCGGCGTCGAGGTGGCGCACATTGCAGCCCTCGACGAGCACGAGTCGTGTCTCGCCGACGAGTTCTGGTGCGAGCTGGTCGTGGCCCACATCGATCGCCAGCACGTGGCGTGCACCGCGCTCGAGCAGCACCTGGCTGAATCCCCCGGTCGAGGCTCCCGCGTCGAGGACGACGCGGCCCTCGACGTCGACGTCGAATCCATCGAGGCCGGCGATGAGCTTGTGCGCTGCGCGGCTCACATAGTGGTCGGATGCCGCGACCCCGAGTCGCGCCTCATCGCCGACTCTCGTTGCGGCCTTCGTCACGGGGCGACCGTCGACGGTCACGACACCCGAAGCGATCAGCGTTGCGGCGTGAGTGCGAGAGCGTGCGAGCCCGCGAGCCGCGAGGGCCGCGTCGAGGCGTTGTTCGGTCATGCGTCAGGAACGCAGCGACGGGTCGGACTGCTCGAGCTGTGTGCGCAACCGGTCGGCGAGGCCCTGATAGCCCTCGGCACGCTCGGAGAGCGGGCGCGCTTCGATGTCGGCGAGCAGCCCGGGTGTCGCTTCGGATGCCTCACCGAACTCACCAGCGCTCGACACTGCGGGCGTGTTCGCCTCGCGGCTTCGATCTGGTTCTGTGCTCACCCCTCAACGCTACCCCGACAGACCGACGCTCGGGTCGATGACATCGGCGCTGCTCGGTTTCCACACATCGGAGTTCCGATGATGGCACGACCGCCGGTCAGGTGTAGAGGCGCTCCGGCACCTCGAGTACGTGGATCGACGTGCCGGACTGCCAGATCGCTGCGCACGCCGCTCGAAGCAGGTCGATGCCGCCATCGCCCTCATCGACGATCTCGACACGATTGCCGGCCACTCGAACCCGAGCTGCGCCGACACGTACGGCGCCGCCGCGAACCGCTTCAGTCGCCGGGTACGGCTCGTGGAGCCCATCGAGGTCGGCGAGGATGAAGTCCGGCCGGCTCGACGCATCAGCGGCCAGCAGATGCTTCGCGCGGTCGATCCCGGTGAGCACGATCGCACTCAGCATGCCGGCGCGGTTCGCGCCCAGGATGTCGGTGTCGAGCCGATCTCCGACCACGAGAGGCCGCTCGGCGGCGAACCGGCGCCTGGCTTCGTCGAAGATCGGCGTCTCGGGCTTGCCTGCGACCAGCGGGAACCGACCGACTGCAGTGTGCACCGCCGAGACGAGGGTGCCGTTGCCGGGGGCGATGCCTCTGGCAACGGGGATCGTCCAGTCCATGTTCGTCGCGATCCAGGGAATACCCGGCGTCGCGGCATCCGGCCCGCCGTTCGCGTTCAGTGCGAAGCTCGCCTCAGCAAGATCGCTCCAACCGATATCGGGTGTGAACCCCTGCACGAGCGCGTCGGGTGCGTCGTCGGCCGATCGTGTCACACGGTATCCGCGCTTCTCGAGTTCGGTGACGATACCCTCTCCACCGACGACGAACACGAGCGCGCCTGGCGCCACCTGCTGGTCGAGCAGGCTCATCGCAGCCTGCGGCGAGGTGACGACGTCCGCCGGCACCACATCGAGGCCGAGTTCGGCAAGATGACGGGCGACGGATGCATCGCTTCGCGACGCGTTGTTCGTGATGTACCCGACCGCGCGGTGCTGCTTGGCGCGGTTGAGGCTCTCGACGGCACGCGGGATCGCATCGGCCCCCGCATAGACGACGCCATCGAGGTCGGCGAGCACGGCGTCGACCCCGTCGAGCGGGGTCGACGTCTCAGTCTTCGCGCGAAACAGGCCCATCGGGCGTGCCCTCGTTCTCGTCGGCGTCGAGTGCTGCGCCTTCGGCGATCACCGCTGCGACGTCGTCTTCGAGCACGGCGCCGGGGTCCTCGTCAACATCCACATCCACATCGGTATCCGCGTTCGGCGCGGTGGATGTCTGTTCAGTCTGTTCAGACTCAGCCGCATCTTGGGCGACTGACTCGTCAGCAACCGACTCGTCAGTCGAGGGCTCGACCGTGTTCGGTTCTTCCGGCTCGACCGTGTCGTCGATCTCGATCTCGAAGATCTCGATCGACTCGGCCTCGGCGGGGCCGCCGAGGGCGGCTTCAGCGCGATCGGCGCGAGCACGCCACTCCTTCGCCTGAGCCGTTCGGCCGAGTTCCTCGAGCACCTCCGCGTAGGCGGCGAAGAGCGCAGGACTGTACGAGAACGCCCGGTCGGGCTCGAGTTGCGGGATCTCGAGTTCGGCGAGAGCGATCTCAGGCTGACCGAGGTCGAGACGTGCACCCGACATCGCGATCGCGAGTCCGACCTGCACCGCGGCCGGCAGCGTCGACCGATCGACCGCACGCCCGACTTCGAGTGCACGGTCGGGGCGCCCAACGCCGCGCTCGCTGTCGACCAAGAGCGGCAACTGGTCGTTGCTTCCGGAGATCCGACGGTAGGTGCGCAGCTCGCGGAGGGCGAGCGGGAAGTCACCGGTCGCGTACGCGGTGATCGCGAGGGTCTCGCGCACGACCGAGACTCGGCCGGCCCGGCGTGCCGCCGACAGCGCGTGCTGGTGTGCGAGCTCCGGGTCATCGTCGAGCAATTGGGATGCCGCGACGAGGTGGCGCGCCACCCAGTCCGCGTTGTCTTTGCTCAGGGTCTTGAGCTCGGCGCGAGCGCCCTTGTCGAGATCGCGCGCTTCGATGGACTCGTCGATCTCCGGGGCGTCGTGGCGCGGACGCACCTGCAACTCGGCTGCACCGTACGTCTCGCGAGGCGCGTCACGCTGCTCGTCGCGACCATCAGGTCGGCCGCCGCGCGACGGGCTTCCATAGGGCTTCTTCGCATCACGATCGCCATACGGCTTCTTCGCATCACGGTCCCCATACGGCTTCTTCGCATCACG
>NZ_JCAIUH010000002.1:374690-621925 GCF_059445415.1 Agromyces sp. Y558 | reverse complement strand
GTGGTAACCCACATCGTCCCGGAGGTCCTCGCCTACATCACCCCACGTTCACAACGTGTCGGGGAAATACAACTAGAGCACCTCGCCGACGACATGCACACGGACGTCGTTCGTGGTGCCCCGGATTCCAGGAGGGGAACCCGAGATGAGCACGACCTTCTCGCCCTTGGTTGCCTTGCCGGTCTTGGCGAGCACCTCGTCGACTTGACCGACCATCTGGTCGGTGTGCGTCACGCGGGCCACGACGAAGGACTCGACGCCCCAGTTGAGGGCGAGGCGGCGACGGATCGCGGGGTCGGGCGTGAATGCGAGGATGGGGATCGCCGAACGCAGGCGCGTCATGCGACGCACCGATTCGCCAGACTCGGTGAAGACGCAGAGGTACTTCGCCTCGACGAAGTCGGCGACCTCGACGGCCGCGGCCGTGATGGCGCCGGCCTGGGTGCGTGGCTTCGTGCCGAGCGGCAGGATGCGATCGAGCCCGTGCTGCTCCGTCGACTCGACGATGCGGGCCATCGTCTGCACAGTGATGACGGGGTACTCCCCCACGCTCGTCTCGCCCGAGAGCATCACTGCGTCGGCACCGTCGAGCACGGCATTTGCGACGTCCGAAGTCTCGGCGCGTGTCGGCACCGGGCTGTGGATCATCGACTCGAGCATCTGCGTGGCCACGATGACCGGCTTGGCGAGACGACGAGCGATCTCGACAGCGCGCTTCTGCACGATCGGCACGGCCTCGAGGGGCAGTTCGACGCCGAGGTCGCCACGGGCGACCATGATGGCGTCGAAGGCCTCGGTGATCTCTTCGAGGGCTTCGACGGCCTGCGGCTTCTCGATCTTCGCGACGACGGGCACGCGACGCCCCACCTCGTCCATGATCTCGTGCACGCGAGTGATGTCAGAGGCGTCCCGCACGAAGGAGAGCGCGATGAGGTCGGCGCCGAGCTCGAGACCCCAGCGGAGGTCGGCCTCGTCTTTGTCGGAGAGCGCGGGCACATTCACCGCCACACCGGGCAGGTTGATGCCCTTGTTGTTCGACACCGGGCCGGCCACGATGACCCGGGTCGTGACGACGGTGCCATCGGTCTCGACGACCTCGACGCGCACCTTGCCATCGTCGATGAGCAGGAAGTCGCCCGGCTTCACGTCGTCGGGCAGGCCCTTGTACGTCGTGCTGACGAGTTCCTTCGTACCGAGCACGTCATCGGTGGTGATCTTGAAGATGTCGCCCTCGGCGAGCTCGTGCGGCCCGTCGGCGAACTTGCCGAGCCGGATCTTGGGCCCCTGGAGGTCGACGAGCACGGCGACCGCCTTGCCGCTGTCGTTGGCGGCCTTGCGAACGTTCTGGTAAACGCCCTCGTGCACGTCGTAGCTGCCGTGGCTGAGGTTCATCCGCGCGACATCGACGCCCGCATCGATGATCGCCCGGATCTGTTCATAGCTCGATGTCGCAGGCCCGAGGGTGGCGACGATCTTCGCTCGTCTCATGTGGTGTGTGCTCCCGATGTTCCGCGCAAAGCGCTGGGTTGTTGGTCGAAGCGCGCCGTGCGGCGCGCAGTGGTCAGATGGAGAACGCCTGTGCCGTCGAGGGGATCGGTGCGGGCAGCAGGGTCTCGCCTTCAAGGTAGCGGTCGACAGCGGATGCCGCAGCACGGCCTTCCGCGATCGCCCACACGATCAGGGACTGTCCGCGGCCGGCATCGCCGGCCACGAACACGCCCGGTTGTGCCGTCGCGTAGTCGGCCGCGCGCGCGATGTTGCCGCGGTCGGTGACCGGCAGCCGCATCTGCTCGTCGAGCGCCCCGATCTCGGGGCCGGTGAATCCGAGCGCGAGCAGCACGAGGTCAGCGGGAATCTCCCGCTCAGTGCCGGCCTTCGGAACTCGGCGCCCATCGAGATACTCGGTCTCGGCGACGCGGATGGCTCGAACCTCGCCCGCTTCGTTCGCGAGGAACTCGACCGTCGAGGCGAGGAACTGGCGGATGCCG
This sequence comes from Agromyces sp. Y558, assembly GCF_059445415.1. NCBI lineage: Bacteria > Bacillati > Actinomycetota > Actinomycetes > Micrococcales > Microbacteriaceae > Agromyces > Agromyces sp. Y558. The sequence continues at coordinate 619,937 of NZ_JCAIUH010000002.1, read as the reverse complement.
CCCTCTTCGTGCGCGCTCTGCACCTCGAACAGCGTCGGGTGCATCGGCCACGGCTGGTGCTCGGGCCGGCTGGCGCCCGGCTCCTTGCCGATCGCGAGATTGGTGACCGACAGGGCGCCCTGACGGTGCGCGGTACCGATGCAGTCGGCCCCGGTGTCGCCGCCGCCGAGGACGACGACGTGCTTGCCCTCCGCCGTGATCTGGTCGAAGACCTGGTCGCCGGCGAGGTGGCGGTTGGACTGGGTCAGGTAGTCCATGGCGAAGTGCACGCCCGGCAGGTCGCGCCCGGGAACGGGCAGGTCACGCGGCACGATCGCTCCGGTCGCGACCACGACGGCGTCGTAGCGCTCGCGGAGCTGGGCCCAGGTGATGTCGACGCCGATGTTCACTCCGGCACGGAAGCGGGTGCCCTCGGCCGTCATCTGCGCGAGGCGCACGTCGAGGTGCTTCTTCTCCATCTTGAAGTCGGGGATGCCGTAGCGAAGCAGGCCGCCGATGCGGTCGTCGCGCTCGAAGACGGCGACCGTGTGCCCCGCACGCGTCAGCTGCTGTGCGGCAGCCAGGCCGGCTGGGCCGGAGCCGACGACCGCGACGGTCTTGCCCGTGAGCCGACCGGGCGGCTGCGGCTGCACCCAACCGTGTCCGAACGCCTGATCGATGATCGAGACTTCGACCTGCTTGATGGTCACGGCGGGCTGGTTGATGCTGAGCACGCACGACGACTCGCAGGGAGCGGGGCAGAGCCGTCCGGTGAACTCTGGGAAGTTGTTCGTCGCGTGGAGCCGGTCTGCTGCCGCGCGACCCTCACCGCGGTACATGAGGTCGTTCCACTCGGGGATCAGGTTGCCGAGCGGGCACCCCTGATGGCAGAAGGGAATGCCGCAGTCCATGCAGCGGCCGGCCTGGCGGCGGAGCTGCGCTGGGTCGCCCTGTTCGTAGACCTCTTTGAAGTCCATGATGCGCACCGGAACTGGCCGCCGCTTGGGCAACTCGCGCTCGGTGACCTTCAGAAAGCCCTTCGGGTCAGCCATTCGTCACCTCCAGAATTCGCGTCCAAACCACGTCTCCGTCGGGGTCGAGCCCCTCGTCGACCGCGCTCTGACGAGTGCGGAGCACTGCGGCGTAGTCGCGCGGCAGCACCTTGGTGAACCGGTCGAACGCCGCGTCGCCAGTAGCGAGGAGCGCCGCGGCGACTGCGGAATCGGTGTTCGCGATGTGCTGTTCGAGCAGGTCGCGCACGATCTCGCGGTCGGCACTGCCGAGCGACGTCAGCTCGAGTTCTCCGGTGGTGAGGGACTCGCGGTTGACTCGTCCCTCGCGGAGCCCGAGCACGTAGGCGGTGCCGCCCGACATGCCGGCGCCGAGGTTTCGCCCCGTCTCCCCGAGGATCAACGCGAGACCACCGGTCATGTACTCGAGCGCGTGGTCGCCCACACCTTCGACGACCGCAGTCGCCCCCGAGTTGCGCACGAGGAACCGTTCACCCACGATGCCACGGATGAACATGCTGCCCTGCGTCGCCCCGTAGCCGATCACGTTGCCGGCGATCACGTTGCGTTCGGCCACGAATCCGCTATCGCTCGACGGACGGACGACGATCTGGCCGCCGGAGAGGCCCTTGCCCACGTAGTCGTTCGAGTCGCCCTCGAGTCGCAGGGTGATGCCGCTCGGCAGGAACGCACCGAACGACTGCCCGGCCGAACCGGTGAGCGTGACGTCGATCGATCCGGCGGGCAGACCGTGCTCGCCACGACGGACCGTGACCTCGTGTCCGAGCATCGTGCCGACCGCGCGCTCGGTGTTGCGAATCGGCAGGGCGATCTCGACCGTGCCGCCCTGCTCGAGCACGAGCTTGCTGCGACGGATGAGCTCGTTGTCGAAGTGCTTCTCGAGCTCGTGGTCTTGCGCGCGAGCGTTGCGCCGCGGCTCGGCCTCGGCGAAGTCGGGGCCGACGAGCACCGGGGACAGGTCGAGGCCCGACGCCTTCCAGTGATCGACGGCACGGTCGACGTCGAGCAGTTCGCGTCGACCGATGATCTCGTCGATCGATCGGTAGCCGAGTTCGGCGAGGTACTCTCGCACCTCTTGGGCGATGAACTCGAAGAAGTTGACGACGAACTCGGGCTTGCCCGAGAAGCGCTTGCGCAGCTCGGGGTTCTGGGTCGCGACGCCGACGGGGCAGGTGTCGAGGTGGCAGACGCGCATCATGACGCAGCCCTGCACGACGAGAGGTGCGGTGGCGAAGCCGAATTCCTCGGCGCCGAGCAGCGCGCCGATCACGACATCTCGGCCGGTCTTCAGCTGCCCGTCGACCTGCACCACCACGCGGTCGCGCATGCCGTTGAGCATGAGCGTCTGCTGGGTCTCGGCGAGGCCGAGCTCCCACGGCGTGCCGGCGTGCTTCAGCGAGTTCAGCGGGCTCGCCCCGGTGCCGCCATCGTGTCCTGAGACGAGGATCACGTCGGCGAGGGCCTTCGCCGTGCCTGCGGCGACCGCGCCGATGCCCGACTGGCTCACGAGCTTCACGTGCACGCGAGCCTTCGGATTCGCGCGCTTCAGGTCGAAGATCAGCTGCTTGAGGTCTTCGATGGAGTAGATGTCGTGGTGCGGCGGCGGCGAGATCAGGCCGACACCGGCGGTCGCGTGCCTGGTGCGCGCCACCCACGGGTACACCTTCGTCGGCGGCAACTGACCGCCCTCGCCGGGCTTGGCACCCTGGGCGAGCTTGATCTGGATGTCGTCGGCGTGCGTGAGGTACATGCTCGTGACGCCGAACCGGCCCGATGCGACCTGCTTGATCGCGCTGCGTCGCTCGGGGTCGAGCAGCCGGTCGAGGTCTTCACCGCCTTCGCCCGTATTGGACTTGGCGCCGAGGCGGTTCATCGCGATCGCGAGCGACTCGTGCGCTTCCTTCGAGATCGAGCCGTAGCTCATCGCACCGGTCGAGAATCGCTTGACGATCGACTCGATGGATTCGACCTCATCGATCGGCACGGCCGCGCGAGTGCCGGTGCGCAGCGCGAACATGCCGCGCAGCGTCATGAGCTCTTCGGCCTGCGCGTCGACGAGCGAGGTGTACTCGCGGAACACGTCGTACCGCCGGTTCCTCGTGGAGTGCTGCAGGCGGAAGACGGTCTCGGGGTTGAAGAGGTGGGGCGAGCCGTCGCGACGCCACTGGTACTCGCCGCCGGTGCTCAGACGCTCGTGCGCGCGCACTGCGGCGTCTTGCGGGTACGCCTGGGTGTGCCGGTCGAGGTTCTCGACCGCGATCACGTCGATGCCCACCCCGCCGAGCTTGGAGGTCGTGCCGGTGAAGAACTCGTCGATGAAACCCTGCGCCAGACCGATGGCCTCGAAGGCCTGCGCGCCGGCATACGAGGAGATGGTCGAGATGCCCATCTTCGACATGATCTTCAGCACGCCCTTGCCGAGCGCCTTGATGACGTTGCGCACGGCCTCTTCGGGCGTCACACCGGTGATCACGCCCGAACGCACGAGGTCTTCGCATGTCTCCATCGCGAGGTATGGGTTCACAGCGGATGCCCCGTAGCCGATGAGCAGCGCGACGTGATGCACCTCGCGCACATCGCCCGCCTCGACGACGAGTCCGACCTTCATGCGGTTCTCTGCGCGGATGAGATGGTGGTGCACCGCCGAGAGCATGAGCAGCGACGGAATCGGCGCAAGGTCTTTGTTGGAGTCCCGGTCGCTCAGCACGATGAAGGCAGCGCCGGCCTCGATGGCCTCGTCGACCTCACCGCAAATCGCCGTGAGACGGTTGCGCATCGCCTCGGGGCCCTCGTCGAAGCGGTAGAGGCCGCGCACGGTGACCGTCGTGCGGCGCCCGGGTGTCGGGTCGATGTGCACGATCTTCGCGAGCTCGTCGTTGTCGATCACCGGGAACGTGAGCGAGACCTGCCGGGCGTGCTCAGGGCCTGCGTCGAGCAGGTTGCGTTCGGGGCCGAGGGAGGTGCCGAGCGAGGTGACGACCGCCTCGCGGATCGAGTCGAGCGGCGGGTTGGTGACCTGCGCGAACTGCTGCGTGAAGTAGTCGAAGAGCAGGCGCGGGCGCTCGGAGAGCACTGCGATCGGTGTGTCGGAGCCCATCGCTCCGAGAGGCTCCGCCCCGGTGCGCGCCATCGGCGCGAGCAGGATCCTCACCTCTTCCTCGGTGTAGCCGAAAGTGCGCTGGCGCCGGTTGACGGATGCCGGCGGGTGCACGATGTGCTCACGTTCGGGCAGCTCGGCCAACTGGATGCGCCCCTGCTCGAGCCAGTCGCCCCACGGCTCGGATGCGGCGAGCTCCGCCTTGATCTCGTCGTCTTCGATGAGGCGACCAGCCTCGGTGTCGACGAGGAACATGCGCCCCGGCCGCAGCCGGCCCTTGCGCACGATGCGACTCTGCTCGATGTCGAGCACGCCGATCTCGCTCGCGAGCACGACGAGTCCGTCGTCGGTCACGACGTATCGGCCCGGGCGCAGTCCGTTGCGGTCGAGGGTCGCGCCGACGAGTGCGCCATCGGTGAAGACGATCGCCGCCGGGCCGTCCCATGGCTCCATGAGCATCGAGTGGTACTCGTAGAACGCGCGCCGCTCGGCGTCGATCTCAGTCTGGTTCTCCCAGGCCTCGGGCACCATCATCATGACGGCGTGCGGCAGGCTGCGGCCGGCGAGCGTCAATAGCTCCACGACCTCGTCGAAGGAGGCGGAGTCGCTCGCTCCCGGCGTGACGATCGGCCGGATCGGCGCGAGGTCGCCGAGGAGCTCCGACTCGAGTTGCGACTGGCGCGCCCGCATCCAGTTGCGGTTGCCCTGGATCGTGTTGATCTCGCCGTTGTGCGCGATCATGCGGAACGGTTGGGCCAGCGGCCACGACGGGAAGGTGTTCGTCGAGTAGCGCGAGTGCACGAGCGCGAGCTTCGATGCGAAACGCTCATCGGAGAGGTCGGGGTAGAAGGGCTCGAGTTGCAGCGTCGTGACCATGCCCTTGTAGACGAGGGTGCGGCTCGACAGCGAGGCGAAGTACAGTTCGAGCTCGCGCTCGGCGCGCTTGCGCAACCGGAATGTGAGCCGGTCGAGCTCGATGCCCGACACGGTCGCACCGCTCGACGAGGTGGCCACGGCGTGCACGAACAGCTGCTGCACGACGGGCATCGCCGCGCGGGCGAGCGAGCCGAGTTCGTCGGGTCGTACCGGCACTTCGCGCCATCCGATCACCGAGAGGCCTTCGGATGCCGCGAGCCCGGCCAGTGCCTGCTTGACCCTGCTGCGCGCGGTGGGGTCGACGGGCAGGAAGGCGTTGCCGACGGCGTATGCCCCGGCCGCCGGAAGCGCGAATGCGGTGACCGCACGGAGGAATCCGTCGGGAACCTGCGTGACGATGCCCGCCCCGTCGCCGGTGCCGGCGTCGGAACCGACGGCACCGCGGTGCTCGAGGTTGCGCAGGGCGTCGAGTGCCACGGTGATGATGTCGTGTCCGCCCGTGCCACGCAGGGTCGCGACCATCGCGAGGCCGCAGGCATCTTTCTCGTCGGCGGGGTCGTACATGCCCTGGGCAGCCGGAACGGTACCGAACCTCGAGAAGGGTGGGGTGAGCGACACGTGAACCGTCCTCATCAACTAAGTGTGCAGCGGGGGACGTCGTCGGCCCATCAAGGGAGATGTCGCGACGCGTGGTGCGGCGTCACTTTCGGAGAACGCGGTGTTGGGGCGACCTACTTCGAGGTGGATCGGCTGGGGCTTGTGGCCGCCGGTTCGCCCGATTCGCTCGCGCTCTCGACCTCATCGTCGAGTGAGTCGGAGTCGGACTCAATGTCTTCGGAGTCTTCGGAGTCTACCTCAGCATCCGGAGCGCTCCACTCACGCCCGGGCACGTACGGACTCGGCTCATCGCCGGTGTGACGGCGCCGCTGCACGAGGATCAGGACGATGCCGATGACGATCGCGGCGAAGGACGCCCAGACGTTCACCCGGATGCCCAGGAACATCTCGCTCGGGTCGACACGGATGGACTCGAAGAACGAGCGGCCGGCGCCGTACCAGATGAGGTAGACGCCGAAGGCCTTGCCCCAGCGCATGTTGAACTTGCGCTCGAGCAGGATGATGACGGCGGCACCCGCGAGGTTCCAGATGAGTTCGTAGAGGAACGTGGGGTGGAAGAGCGTGCCTTCGGCCAGGCCGGCCGGGAAGGCGGCGTTGTCGGAGGAGATCTCGAGGCCCCACGGCAGGTCGGTCGGCGAGCCGAAGAGCTCGTGGTTGAACCAGTTGCCGAGGCGGCCGACCGCTTGCGCGACGAGCAGGCCGGGCGCAAGTGCGTCGGCGAACGACCAGAACCGGATTCCCGTGAACCTGCAGCCGATGATGACGCCGACCGCGCCGCCGATGAGGGCACCGTAGATCGCGTTGCCGCCCTCCCAGATGGCGAAGACCGTCCACCACTCCTGCCCAGCGAAGTAGTCGGCGGGGTGCGTGAACACGTGGTAGAACCGGGCGCCGATGATGCCGAGGGGCACGGCCCAGAGTGCGATGTCGAGCACGATGCCGGGCTCTGCGCCGCGCTTGGTGAGCCGGCGCGACGTGATGATGACAGCGAGGATGATGCCGACGAGGATGCAGAGCGCGTAGGTGTTGATGACGAGAACGCCCCAGGGCACGGGGATCTCGAATGCGCGCCACGCGGGGTCTGGGCTCGGAATGCTGAACGGTGCGATCACGCCGGCTTGTGCCTTTCCTCAGTTGCGTCGGCCGCTGACGGCCTCAATGAGCGTACTTCACTCCGCGCGGGTTCCGCGCGAGAGTTCCGCGGCGAGCTCGCCGACGGCCGCCACACCGCCCGTCGCGAGTGCGTTCACGAGCGCCGAGCCCACGATCGCGCCCTCTGCGTACTCGAGCACCTCGGCGACCTGCGCGGCCGTGGAGATGCCGACACCGACGCAGCTCGCTGCCGCGCCCGCCTCGGTCAGCCGCTCGACGAGCGTGCGAGCCGCCCGGTCGACGTCGCTGCGCGCACCCGTGATGCCCATCGTCGACACGGCGTAGACGAAGCCGCGGCTCGCCTCGATGACCTGTTTGATGCGAACATCACTCGAAGTCGGCGCAGCGAGGAAGACCCGGTCGAGACCGGTGCGCTCGGATGCCGCGGTCCACGCCGCGCCCTCGTCGGGGATGAGGTCGGGCGTGATGAGGCCCGCTCCCCCGGCCGCCGCGAGATCGTCGGCGAACCGGTCGATGCCGTACTGCACGACCGGGTTCCAGTAGGTCATGATCAGCACCGGGGCATCCACCCGCTCGGTGATGCGCCGCACGGCCTCGAAGCCGTCGGCGAGACGGAACCCGTTCGCGAGCGCTTGCTGCGTGGCGGCCTGGATGACCGGGCCGTCCATAACGGGATCGGAATACGGCAGGCCGAGCTCGATGGCGTCGACGCCGTTCTCGACCATGGCCACCGCCGCTTCGATGCTCTCGTCGAACGTCGGGAAGCCGACCGGAAGGTAGCCGATGAGGGCGCCGCGTGCCTCGTCGTTGCGACGGCGGATGACGGGACCGACCGTATTCATTCGGCGTTCTCCTGGTCGTAGAGCTCGAAATAGCGTGCCGCGGTGTCCATGTCTTTGTCGCCGCGCCCCGACAGGTTCACGAGGATCGTCGCATCCGGGCCGAGCTCGCGCCCGAGTTCGAGCGTGCCAGCGAGGGCGTGAGCCGATTCGATGGCCGGGATGATCCCCTCGGTGCGGGTGAGGAGCCGGAGCGCATTCATGGCCGCGACATCGGTCACGGGACGATAGGTCGCCCGGCCGAGTGCAGCGAGCCACGAGTGCTCGGGGCCGACGCCCGGGTAGTCGAGGCCCGCAGAGATCGAATGCGACTCGATCGTCTGGCCGTCATCGTCTTGCAACAGGTAGCTGCGTGCACCGTGAAGCACACCAGGGCGCCCCTTCGTGATGGTCGCCGCGTGCCGCTCGGTATCGACGCCCTCACCGCCGGCTTCGAAGCCGTAGAGCGCGACGTCGGTGTCGTCGAGGAAGGCGTGGAAGATGCCGATCGCGTTCGAGCCGCCACCGACGCAGGCCGTGACCGCGGTGGGCAGCGCTCCGGTGAGGTCGATGACCTGCTGGCGGGCCTCTTCGCCGATGATCTTCTGGAAGTCGCGCACCATCTCGGGGAACGGGTGCGGGCCCGCGACCGTGCCGAAGATGTAGTTGGTCGTCTCGACGTTCGTGACCCAGTCGCGCATCGCCTCGTTGATCGCGTCTTTCAGCGTGCGCGAGCCTGCCTTCACGGCGATGACCTCAGCGCCGAGCAACCGCATTCGGGCGACGTTCAGCGCCTGCCGCTCGGTGTCGACCTCACCCATGTAGATGACGCAGTCGAGCCCGAAGAGGGCCGCAGCGGTCGCCGTCGCGACGCCGTGCTGACCGGCACCCGTCTCGGCGATCACGCGCGACTTGCCGATGCGTTTCGTGAGCAGCGCTTGGCCGAGCACGTTGTTGATCTTGTGCGAACCCGTGTGGTTGAGGTCTTCGCGCTTCAGGATGACCCGGGCGCCGCCGGCGTGCGCCGCGAACCGCGGCACCTCGGTGATGATCGAGGGCCGACCCGTGTAGCTGCGCCCGAGCTCGGCGAGCTCGGCGCCGAACGCCGGATCGAGCTTCGCGAGATCGTATGCCTCGCCGAGCTCATCGAGGGCGGCGATGAGCGACTCGGGCACGAAGCGTCCGCCGAAGTCGCCGAAATACGGACCGGTCTGCGCTCTGAGCGCCATGTCACACCGCCAGGAAAGCTGAGAGGTTGGCAATCGGGTCGCCGCCCGTGACGAGCGCCTCGCCGACGAGCACGACGTCGGCGCCCGATGAGCGGTAGTGCGCGACATCCGCAACCGAGAGCACCGCGGACTCCGCGACGCGGATCGCGCCGTCGGGGAATCGGGGAGCGAGCCGGCCGAAGAGGTCGCGGTCGAGTTCGAAGGTCGAGAGGTCGCGGGCGTTCACGCCGATGAGCCGCGCACCGAGCGCGGCAGCTCGCTCGAGCTCTGCGGCGGAATGGGTCTCGATGAGCGGCGTCATGCCGAGTTCGACGATGAGATCGTAGAGTTCGCGGAGCACGGTGTCATCGAGCGCAGCGACGATGAGGAGCACGAGGTCGGCGCCCGCGGCGCGAGCTTCGAACACCTGGTACGGCGTCGCGATGAAGTCTTTGCGAAGCACCGGCAGGGCGACGGCGCGGCGCACGGTCTCGAGGTCTGCGAGGGAGCCGCCGAACTTGCGGCCCTCGGTGAGTACGCTGATCGCGCTCGCACCACCCAGCTCGTAGCTCCGGGCGAGGGCGGCAGGGTCTGCGATCGACGCGAGCGAGCCGCGCGAAGGGCTCGAGCGCTTGATCTCTGCGATGACCTTCACGTGGGCCGCCGGCCGCAGCGCCTCGAGCGCATCGAGGGCGGCCGGGCGCGCGAGCGCGGCCGCCTCGACTTCGGCGAGCGGCGCGCTCTCGCGGCGCGCCAGAGCGTCGGCGACAGCGTTCGCCGTCAACTCATCGAGCATCAGTGCACCTTTTCGGCGACCTTCGAGCCGCCGACGCCGTAGCCGGCGCGCGTGAGCACCCAGCCGACGATGAGGCCGACGATGAGGAGCCCTGCCGATGCCCAGACGAGCCACTGCAGCTCGAAGAAGAACGCGACGGTGCCGATCACGAACGCGATGAGCATGATCGTGACGGCGGTCCATGCCGCGGGCGAGTGTCCGTGGCCGGGATCTGCGGTCTCAATGCTCATGATGCTCCTTCGTGCGGGGTTTTCGTCGGTCAGTCTAGCGGTTCGGACCGCTGGGGCTCTCGTCATGGTGCGGGTCGGCGGCATCGCCGTCGGTCGGATCGCCAGTCGATTCGTCGGCCGGTTCCCCGGTGGGGTCGTCGCCGCGGCTCAAGCCGTCCCAGTCGTCGATCGCGCGATCCGAGGCGGGGCGTTCGCCTTCGCCGGCCCCCGCATGCGACGCTCGCGCGCCACCGTAGCGCCGCGACGAGCCCGGCCAGCGGCCGCCGGTCACGAGCACCGCCAGGCCCGCGAGCACCATGAGCACTCCGCCCACGATCGCGATCACCGGCCACAGCGTCGGGGATGCGGACGCCACGAGCTCGGCCGTCGGCGCGGCGCCGGCGACTCCCGTGGCCTCGGTGACCGCGGGAGACACTGCGGCGACCGGATCGGCCAGCGACATGCCCGCGGCGAGCAGCACGCACCCGCCGAGCACGATCTCGAGCACGCCGAGCACGACACGGATGCCCGGGCCCGCGATCGCCAGAGCGGCCACGAGGGCGAGTCCGGCGAGCCCGAGCGCGGCGAGTGCCGGTGAGGCGGCGCTGCCTGCGACAGCGACCGGCTCACCGGAACCGGCGACGGTGCTCGCCTCGATCACGAGTTCGAACCAAGTCTGGCTCCAGGAGAGCAGCACGAGCCCCGATGCGACGATCGTCGCGAGGATCGTCGGCAGCTTCATGCGCGCCGGCTTCATGACTGCACCCGTCTCATCGCGTTGGCGACCGCAACGGCGCGGAGCGGTGCAGCGGCCTTGTTGCGCGATTCCTGGTACTCGGACTCGGGATCGGAATCGGCGACGAGACCGCCGCCGGCCTGCACCCGGGCGACACCGCCCGAGATGGTGGCCGTGCGGATCGCGATCGCGAGGTCGGCGTCGCCGCCGAAACCGAAATACCCGACGACTCCCCCGTAGAGACCGCGCTGCGCCGGCTCGAGCTCATCGATGATCTCGAGCGCCCTCGGCTTCGGTGCGCCCGAGAGCGTGCCTGCTGGGAAGGTCGCACGGAACACGTCGATCGCGTTCGCCCCTGGCACGAGATCACCTTCGACGGACGAGACGAGGTGCATGATGTGGCTGAAGCGCTCGACGCGCATGAACTCGGTCACCTCGACGGATCCTGCGGTGCAGACCTTCGCGAGGTCGTTGCGGGCGAGGTCGACGAGCATCAGGTGCTCGGCCTGCTCCTTCGGGTCGGCGATGAGCTCTGATTCGAAGTCAGCATCCGCCTCGGGGGTCGCACCTCGCGGCTTCGACCCGGCGATCGGATGCGTGAACACCCGGCTCTGCTGCACCTTCACGAGCGCCTCGGGTGAGGACCCGACGATCCAGTACGGGTCACCCGCCGTGTTTTCCAGGTGCAGGAGGTACATGTACGGACTCGGGTTGAGGCTGCGGAGCACGCGGTACACATCGATCGGATGCGCCGTGGCCTGCTGCTCGAACCGCTGAGAGATGACTACCTGGAAGATGTCGCCGTCGTGGATGTACTCCTTCGAGCGATCGACGGCGGCGAGGAAGTCGGACTTCTCGGTGCGGTGCACAGGGTCGGCGGCACGTGTGAGATCGATCTCGGCGAGCCACGCCTCGGTGGGCTGCGCAAGACCGCGCTGCATGCGGTCGAGCCGCGTCTGCGCGTCGTTCCAGAGTGCACCGGCGTCGTCGCCTCGGTCGTTCAACACCGATGCGATGAGCTGCACCGTGCCGGTGCGATGGTCGATAACGACGAGCTCGGAGACGAACGCGAACGCCTGTCCTGGCATCGGGAACTCCGACGGCGGGCGGTTCGGCAACCGCTCGATCTGACGGATCGCCTCCCAGCCGATGAAGCCGACGAGTCCGCCAGTGAGCGGCGGCGCACCGGGCACGTCTTCGGTGCGCCACCGTTCGAACAGAGCCTCGAGCGCTGCGAGCGGTGCGAGTTCTGCGGCTTCGCCGAGCGCGCGTTCTGCGCTGAGCCCGTAGTCCTGCCATTCCACCCGGTCATCGGCCTCGGTGATCACGCCGTACGACGAGACGCCCACGAAGGAGTACCGCGACCAGATGCCGCCCTGCTCCGCCGATTCGAGCAGGAATGTGCCCGGCCGGCCGGCCGCGAGCTTGCGGTAGATGCCCACCGGCGTCTCGCCGTCGGCGAAGAGTTCGCGCACGACGGGCACGACGCGGCGCCCCGCGAGCAGGGCGGTGAACTCGTCGAACGTGGTCGTGGCGTCGGCCAACGTGTGCTCCTCAAGTCAGTCGGCGGGTGGGAACCCCGGGGTCACGGCGATCGGGTCGCCGTCGAAGCACGTGCGAGTGCCGGTGTGGCACGCGGCACCGACCTGTTCGACCTTCACCAGCAGGGTGTCGGCGTCGCAGTCAAGGGCGGCCGAGCGTACGTACTGCACGTGGCCCGAGGTGTCGCCCTTGCGCCAGTACTCCCGCCGCGATCGCGACCAGAACGTCACGCGGCCCTCGGTCAGCGTGCGCCGCAGCGCCTCGCGATCCATCCAGCCGAGCATCAGCACCTCGCCCGTGTCCCATTGTTGGATCACCGCGGGCAATAGGCCGTCACCGTTGAACACCGCTCGTTCGAGCGCCGCATCGACCGTCGATTCCGTGGTCATCGCACTATCCTCCCATCGGTCGCCAGTGCGGCCTTCACCTCGCCGATGGTCACCTCGCCATTGTGGAACACGGATGCCGCGAGCACCGCATCGGCACCGGCCGCGATGGCCGGTGCGAAGTCGCCGACCGCGCCCGCTCCACCCGAGGCGATGACCGGCACGCTCGACAGCTCGTGCATGAGGGCCGTGAGTTCGAGGTCGAACCCCGCCTTCGTGCCGTCGGCGTCGATCGAGTTGACGAGCAACTCCCCCGCGCCGAGTTCGATGGCCCGGCGCGCCCAGTCGAGCGCGTCGAGGTCGGTCTCGGTTCGGCCGCCGTGCGTCGTCACCACGAAACCCGACGCGGTGCGACCCGAGCGCTTGACGTCGAGTGAGAGCACGAGCACCTGTGCGCCGAAGCGGTCGGCGATCTCAGCGATCAGCGGCGGGCGCGCGATCGCGGCGCTGTTCACGCCGATCTTGTCGGCGCCATGGCCCTGCAATCGCGCGACGTCGTCGGTCGAGCGGATGCCGCCCCCGACCGTGAGCGGGATGAAGACCTGTTCGGCCACCCGCTGCACCATGTCGTAGGTCGTCGAGCGATCGTCGACGGTCGCGGTGACGTCGAGGAACGTGAGCTCGTCGGCGCCCTGTTCGGCGTAGCGGGCAGCGAGCTCGACGGGGTCTCCGGCATCACGCAGGTTCTGGAAGTTGACGCCTTTCACCACGCGGCCTGCTGCTACGTCGAGGCATGGGATCACACGGACGGCGAGAGACACGGTGGCCTCACAACCGTGCCGCGTGGATGGCGCTGACGAGGATCGCCCGTGCACCGAGCTCGTAGAGCTCATCCATGACGTGGTTCATCTCGGCGCGAGCGATCATGACTCGCACCGCGACCCACTCGGGGTCGTGCAGCGGCGACACGGTCGGCGATTCGAATCCCGGAGCGGCAGCCGTGGCGCGCTCGAGGTGCTCCACCGGCACGTCGTAGTCGAGCAGCACGTACTGGCGCGCGACGAGCACTCCCTGCAGCCGTCGCAGCAACGTCGACGCACCGGGCTTGTCGACGCCCGAGCCGATGAGCACGGCCTCGGAGTCGAGAATGACGGGACCGAAGATCTCGAGGCCTGCCGCGCGAAGCGTCGAGCCCGTGGAGACGACGTCGGCGACGGCGTCCGCGACGCCGAGCCGCACAGCGGATTCGACCGCGCCGTCGAGCTTCACGAGCTTGGCGGTGACACCGTGACCGGCGAGGAACGCCCCCACGAGACCCGGGTAGCTCGTGGCCACGCGAACGCCTTCGAGCTCGGAAAGCTCGACGAAGCCGCCCGCCGGCCCGGCGAAGCGGAATGTCGAGTCGCCGAATCCGAGCGGCGCGATCTCTACGGCATCCGACCCGGAATCGAGCAGGAGGTCGCGACCCGTGATGCCGACATCGAGCGCGCCGGAGCCCACGTACGTCGCGATGTCGCGCGGGCGCAGGTAGAAGAACTCGACCCCGTTGCGGGGATCGGCGGCGTGCAGGTCGCGGGGGTCGCGGCGTCCGGTGTACCCGGCCTCCCACAACATCTGCGCGGCGGTTTCAGCGAGCGAGCCCTTGTTGGGCACAGCGATTCGGAGCATGTTCTGTCTCTGGTTCTCGGCAATACTGCCGTGTCGACGGTTCTGATCGGCCATGGGCGTTTCAGAGATGTCGGTACACGTCGGCGGGCGAGAGCCCCTTCGCGAGCATCAGCACCTGCAGGTGGTAGAGGAGCTGCGAGATCTCTTCAGCCGTCTCGTCGTCGCTCTGGTACTCGGCGGCCATCCACACCTCGGCCGCCTCCTCGACGATCTTCTTGCCGATGGCGTGCACGCCGGCGTCGAGCTCGCGCACCGTGCCGGAACCCTCTGGTCGGGTTCGGGCTTTGTCTGCGAGCTCGACGAAGAGGTCGTCGAAGGTCTTCACTCTTCTAGGCTACCGGTGCGTCTGGGCGTGCGCGGACGCGACGTCACGAAGCTCGGCGATGCGCTCGGCCGGCACCTCGGCCCCGAAGACCGCCGAACCCGCGACGAAGGTGTTCGCGCCGGCCTCGGCGGCGATGCCGATCGTGTCGAGCGAGATGCCGCCGTCGACCTGCAGCCACACGTCGAGGCCGGTCTCACGCACCGCGCTCGCGAGCCGGGTGAGCTTCGGCATCGTCTCGGGCATGAACGACTGACCGCCGAAGCCGGGCTCGACGGTCATCACGAGCACCTGGTCGAACTCTGGCAGGAGTTCGAGGTAGGGCTCGACATCAGTGCCGGGCTTGAGAGCGATGCCCGCGCGCGCGCCGATCTCGCGGAGTCGCCGCGCAAGTGCCACGGGGTCGGCGGCGGCCTCGGCATGGAACGTCACCGAGAACGCACCCGTCTCGGCGTAGCCGGGCGCCCAGTGGTCGGGATCGTCGATCATGAGGTGCACATCGAGCGGAATCGGGCTCACCTCTTGCAACCGCCCGACCATCTGCGGACCGAAGGTGAGGTTCGGCACGAAATGGTTGTCCATCACGTCGACGTGCACGAGGTCGGCACTCGCGATGCGCCCGAGCTCGCGCTCGAGGTTCGCGAAGTCGGCAGCGAGGATGCTCGGGTTGATCCGCGTCGTCATGCAGCCACCCTACCGATCGGTGCCCGCCGGTGAAGGTGCGTCGTGCTGCTTCTGCACGAGGGCGATGAACATCGCGTCGGTGCCGTGCCGGTGCGGCCAGAGCTGCACCGTCTCAGCCTCGCCTGCGAGGTCGAGCGGATGCCGCGACAGCCCCTCGACCACGACACGAGTGTCGAGCTGACGAGCTGACGTGCCTGCTCGTCGAAGCGCCGCGGCGAGCGTGCCCTGCGTCTCGGCGGTATGCGGCGAGCAGGTGACGTACGCGAGGATCCCGCCGGGCGCGAGCGCGGCGAACGCGCTGTCGAACAGCTCGCCCTGGAGTTTGGTTAACTCGGCGACATCCGATGGGGCCTTGCGCCATCTCGCCTCGGGGCGGCGGCGGAGCGCGCCGAGTCCGGTACACGGTGCATCGAGCAGGATGCGATCGAAGCCGGCGGGCGCGCCGAGCACCTCGAGGTCGAGGTCACGGCCGTCGCCGACGTGAACATCGACCGAGAGCGGCACTCCGGTGATCGCCTTGCGCACGAGCTCCGCCCGAACCGGCACGGTCTCCGTCGCCGACAGCGCGGCCCCACCCGTCAGCGCCTCCGCGGCGAGCACCGCGGTCTTGCCGCCCGGGCCGGCGCAGAGGTCGAGCCAGTGCTCGCCCGCACGCACGGGCATGGCACGACTGAGCGCGAGTGCCGCGAGCTGGGAGCCCTCGTCTTGCACGCGGATGCGGCCGCCGGAGCCCTCGGCAGCGGCGATCGGGTCGTCGGCGACCGCGCCGATCGGTGAGAACCGATCGGGTTCGAATCCCTCGATGCCATCGGTGTCGACATCGAGCCCCGGCAGCACGGCGAGATTCACCCGGGGCGAGGCGTTGTCGGCGTCGAGCAGCGATTCCAGCTCATCGGCGCGACCCTCGCGCTCGAGCGCGGTGCGGAGCGCTCGCACAATCCACTCGGGATGGCTCGCCACCGCGGCGAGGCGGGCATCTTCGCCGACAGCACCCTCGGCGACGAGCTCACGCCATGTTTCGGGCGACGATCGCGAGATCGTGCGCAGCACCGCGTTCACGAACCCGGCGGCCTTCGGTGACGCCCTCCGCGCGAGCTCGACCTGCTCGTTGACGGCGGCGTGCGTGGCGACCCTGGTTGCGAGCAACTGGTGCGCGCCAAGCCGCAGCACATCGAGCACCGCTGGGTCGATGGCGCCGACGGGGCGATTCGCGGCGAGCTCGATGACGCGATCGTAGAACCCCTGCATGCGCAGCGTGCCGTAGGTCAACTCGGTCGCGAAGGCCGCGTCGGCGCGACTCAGGCCGGCACGGCGGATGCGAGCAGGCAGGAGGAGGTTCGCGTAGGCCTCATCGGTTCGCACAGCTTCGAGTACGTCGACGGCGACGAGGCGTGCGGGCGAGATCCGAGCACCGGTGCCGCCGCCGGTGCTGCGCGCCCGGCCAGTCCCACTCATCGGGCCACCCCCACGGTCTGGGCGGCGCCGCGCCACCAGTCGCCCGCGTCCATCGCCGGCTTGCCTGCGGGTTGTACCCGGCGCAGCTCGAGCGGCGTCGTGGCCGTGCCGATCAGCAGGCGTCGTGCAGCGAGGGTGATCTCGCCGGGCGCGAGCGCCGGGACATCCGCCGCATCGTCGACGCCATCGAGCCCCAGTATCTTGACTCGCTGCCCGTCGACCGTCGTCCATGCGCCCGGCTCGGGCGTCACTCCGCGGTAACGCGCTCGCACCTCCGACGCAGGGTGCGACCAGTCGAGGCGTGCGTCGTCGATCGTGAGCTTCGGCGCGAGACTCGGCTCTCCGTGCTGAGGCACGGCGCGCGCCACCCCCTCGGCGATGCCGTCGACCACACCGGCCAACAGCGCCGCCCCCGAAACGGCGAGTTCCTCGAGCAGTTCTCCGGCCGTCTCGTCACCGCCGAGCGGTCGTTCGTGCATCGCGAAGACGTCGCCCGCATCGAGATCGGGCACGAGCTGGAACACGGATGCGCCCGCGACGGTGTCCCCCGCGATGAGAGAGTGCTGCACGGGCGCGGCCCCACGCCAAGTGGGCAGGAGGGAGAAGTGCAGGTTGATCCAGCCGTGTGCGGGCGTCGAGAGAAGCGGCTCGCGTACGAGCCCGCCGTAGGCCACGATGACGCCGAGATCGGGTGCGAGCTCGACGATGCGCGCAGTCGCGTCGGCATCGAGTCGATTGGTCTCGATGAGCGGCAACTGCAGGCGTGCCGCTGCCTGCGCGACGGGCGACGGTGTCAGCACGCGCTTGCGACCGAGGGGTGCCGGCTGTCGTGTGACGACTCCGACGAGATCATGGCGGCTCGCCGAGAGGCGCTCGAGTGATGGGACGGCCGCGGCAGGAGTGCCGGCGAAGATGATGCGGAGCTTCTGCACACTCCATTGTCGCCGACGAACGAGCGGCTACGGGACCCCGGACCGAGCTCAGATTGAGATCGGCTCGACATCCCGGAGGAACGGATGAGTCTCGTCCTTGTCCGACAGAACGGCGTCACCGAGCGGGATCGGCCAGTCCACCGCGAGCTCCGGGTCGGCCAGATTCACGAAGGTGTACAACTCGTAGGCGTCGGGGGTCCAGTGTCGGTTCACGCTGTAGAGGTAGTGGAGTGCGCTCAAGCACTGATACGAGTTCGCGACACCTGCTGGAACGAAGACCGCGTTGTCCGGGCGGAGTTCAGTCGTCACGATCCTCCCGAACGTCTCCCCCGCTCTGAGGTCCACATATGCAGCGAAGGCGGTGCCGTCGATGATCGAGATGTACTTGTCCCACGGCTCGGCGTGAAACCCCCGAGTCGATGCCCGCTCATTGAAGGCGACGCTGGTCTGGACGACGTCGAACGCCGCAGGAAGCCCCGCGCCGACCAGTTTCTCGCGATGGTACTTCTCCTGAAACCATCCTCGAGAATCTTCGACACGGGTCACATCGAACACGAGCAGTCCGGGAATCTCCGTCGTCCTGCCAGTGAACTGCGTGGTCGATGAACCCATCCTCAGCGCCTCCGTGCTCGAACGTCCCAAACCCGCGAGTCGCTTGACCAACCGCGAGAACCACCCCACGATAGCGCCCCGAGGTCATGCCGATTCGACGCGCCGAACGCTGAAGACCGTGCGGCTACGGAACCTCGGGATCGTCGAAGCGCACCCGAAGCACCGACGGCCGCTTCGGCGGCCGACCCGTGACCGGCCGCCGTCGCTCCGTCGCGACCCGGATCATCTCTGCGCGCAGCGCCTTCGCGACCGCCCCGCCGGCCGAGTAGTCGAACCGCACGATCGCCCGCTCGAGTCCTTCGTCGGCGGGCACCGGACCGAGTGCATCGACGCCATCGACCGCGGCCCGTGCCGCCGTGAGCGCCTGCGCGACCAAAGCGGGCGCAGCCGTCACGCTCGCCACACGCACGGCGGGAGGGAAACGCAGCGCCCGGCGAGCCGCGAGTTCGCCGCTCGCCCACTCGGGCTGACGCCACGACGCCAGCGCGGTCGCCAGCGCTCCCGCGACCCCGACGAGGAAGACCGGCGACCCCGGCGCTGCGAGCGCCGCGGCGTTCGACCACCATCGCAGGCAGTCCTCGGCAACGCGGAGGGATTCGCGCAGCAGCATCCGCTCGCCGTCGAGGAGGAGCACCGCGCGGTAGCCGCCGTCAGCGATCGGCTCGGCACCGCGCGTCGCCACCACCAGGGCCGGTTCAGCACCCACCCTGAGCACCGGACGCTCCCCGTCGGAGAGAATGACCCTGGCAGTCGGGAATGCCCGACCGAGCTCTTCCGCCGTGCGGCTCGCCCCGACTGTGACGGCACGCAGCTTGACGCCCTCGCAGACCGGGCATCGCCACGTACTCGCACTCGTGCCGCAGAGCACGCAACGCGGGTCACCACCGCTGCGCGGCACGACCAGTGCGCCGCCGCACGCGGTGCACCGCGCCGGTTCACGGCAACGATCGCAGGCGAGCAGCGGCGCGTGGCCGGGACGAGAGACCTGCACGAGCACCGGCCCCTCACGGATCGCCTGCTGCGCCGCTCGCCAGGCGCTCGACGGGATGCGCGCCGAACCGGGGGCGGGCGCCGACTGCTGCTCGGTCGGGATGACGCGGGGTCGAACATGCTTGACGGCAGGCACCTCCCGCGCCCAACCGATCTCGACGAGACGCTCGACCTCGACGCTGCGCGTGTGACCGAGGAACACGAGCGCCGCGCCCGACTGCTCCTGCCGGATGAGCGCAGCATCGCGCGGGTGCACGCCGGGTGAGAGCTGCTCGTTCTGCAGCGAGTCGCCGTCGTCCCACATGGCGATGAGGCCGAGCCTGGTCGCGGGAGCGTAGACGGTCGAACGGTTGCCGATGATGACGCGGGCCTCGGGCGCGGTCGCGTCGAGGAAGGCACGGAAGCGCTCACCGCCCGTCTGACGCGCATCGGTGCGCAGCACGCGTCGAGGGTCGACGCGATCGGCCAGGGCGGCCTGAAGCTGCTCCTGATCCCGGTAGTCGGGCACGATGATGAGACTCGAGCGATCGGCGGCGAGCGTATGAGCGGCCGCGGCCGCGAGCGTCGCGGCCCACGCACCGACCCACTCCCCCGAGCCGAGCCGTACCGGCCGAGGGTCCGCGGCCAGCGACATCCGCTCGCCCGCGTCGATGCCGGTCTCGAGACGGCCTGCCTCATAGCCGGGAATCGCCGCCGGCGGGGCCGGCAGCTCGCCTGGGTCGGGTTCTGCTGCACGCCACGCCCGCTCGGCCCGCACATAGCGGCTGGGAATTGCCAACCGCAGGATGTCGCCGGCGTTGCCGGCAGCGCGATCTGAGGCCGCGCGGGCCAGCGCCCACACCTCGGGCATGAGCAACGGCACCTCGGAGACGACGTCTTCGAGCTCGCTCAGCCGCCCCGCGAACTCACTCGTCTCTGCGACCTCGACGAGCCAGCCGTTCGCGATGCGCCCACCCGACCGCAATGGAACCCGAACTCGTACCCCCGCGACGGCCGCCTCGCGGAGCCGCTCGGGCACCGCGTAGTCGAAGAGCTGGTCGAGTTGAGGCAGTGGCGAGTCGACGAGCACACGGGCGACGGAGCCGCCTGCCACGTCAGATCCTGGCTGCGGTGCGGAGATCGTCGACGCGATCGAGGCGCTCCCATGTGAAATCGGGCAGCTCCCGGCCGAAGTGGCCGTAGCTCGCGGTCTGCGCGTAGATCGGCCGGAGCAGATCGAGGTCGCGGATGATCGCCGCAGGACGCAGGTCGAACACCTCACGGATCGCGGCGATGATCTGCTCGTCAGGCAGCTTTCCTGTGCCGAAGGTCTCGACGTAGAGCCCCACGGGCGCTGCCTTGCCGATGGCGTACGCGACCTGCAGTTCGAGCCGGTCGGCGAGCCCTGCGGCGACCGCGTTCTTGGCGACCCAGCGCATTGCGTATGCCGCCGAACGGTCGACCTTCGAAGGGTCCTTTCCACTGAAGGCGCCGCCGCCATGCCGGCTCGCGCCGCCGTAGGTATCGATGATGATCTTGCGCCCGGTCAGCCCGGCGTCGCCCTGCGGCCCGCCGATCTCGAAGCGGCCCGTGGGGTTGATGAGCACGTCGAGCTCTGGGCGCATGAGTTCGACCGTGTCGAGCACCGGGCGGATCACGAGCTCTTCGACCTCGACCCGGAGCTGCTCGGTCGAGACGGCACGAGTGTGCTGCGTGGAGAGCACTACAGTCTCGATCGTCTTGGGCACCTGCCCGTCGTAGCCGACCGTGACCTGGGTCTTGCCGTCGGGGCGAAGGTACTCGAGTTCGCCGTTCTTACGTACGGCCGCAAGTCGCTCGGCGAGTCGATGCGCGAGCCAGATCGGCACCGGCATGAGTTCTGGAGTCTCACGCGTGGCGTAGCCGAACATGATGCCCTGGTCGCCGGCGCCCTGTTGGTCGAGCGCGTCGTCGCTGTCTCGTTCACGGGACTCGAACGCGTGGTCGACGCCCTGGGCGATGTCGGGTGACTGACCCCCGATCGACACCGAGACTCCGCAGGAGCGGCCGTCGAACCACGCGTCGGATGAGTCGTAACCGATCGACGTGACGCGCTCGCGCACGATCGCCGGGATCTCGACGTAACCGCGCGTCGTGACCTCGCCCGCGACATGCACGAGGCCCGTGGTCACGAGGGTTTCGACCGCAACTCGGCTCGTCGGGTCTTGACGCAGGAGCGCGTCGAGTATCGAATCGGAGATCTGGTCGCAGAGCTTGTCGGGGTGCCCCTCGGTGACGGACTCGGACGTGAAGAGGCGGAGTGCGCTCATACGGGATCGGATTCCTTCGTGGTCGTCGCGGCACGCGCCGCAGTCGTCAGTTCCGAGACAACCACGTCGAGGATGTCATGCGCCACCGACAATTTCGTTCCGTGCGCTCGCGTGACGACGACGCCGTCGGTGCCGATGACGACGACCTGGTTCTCGTCGCTCGCGAAACCCTCGTTCCAGCCGACCCGATTCACGACGAGCAGGTCTGCGCCCTTCGCATCGCGCTTGGCTCGGCCGAGCGCGAGCAATCGTTCGTCGTCGACCTCGGTCTCGGCCGCGAAGCCGACGAGCAGGGTGCCGTCATGCGGTGCATGACCGAGGCCCGCGAGGATGTCGGGGTTGCGCACGAGTTCGATCGTGAGCCCGTCGTCGCTCTGGTCTTTCTTGATCTTCGCTTCGCTCACCGTCGCGGGACGGTAGTCGGCCACGGCCGCAGCCATCACGACGACATCGGCGCCCGATGTCGCCTCGGTCACCGCGCGCTGCAGTTCGAGCGCGGTCGAGACACGGCGGATGTCGCAGCCGTCGGGTTCGGCGACCTCGAGGTTCGCCGCGATGAGCGTGACGCGCGCGCCCCGCGCCCGCGCTGCCTCGGCGATCGCGGTTCCCTGCTTGCCACTCGAACGGTTGCCGAGGAACCGCACGGGATCGAGCGGTTCGCGCGTGCCGCCGGCGGTGACGACGACGTGCAGTCCCGAGAGGTCACTGCGTTCGGCGGATGCCGCGGCCGCGCCGCTCTCGCCGAGCGCACGCTCGAGTGCCGCGCGCACGATTTCACCGGGCTCCTCCATGCGACCCGGCCCGCTGTCGGTTCCGGTGAGCTGGCCGACCGCCGGACCGACGATCGTGACGCCGCGGGCACGCAGCGTCGCGATGTTCGCCTGGGTGGCGGGGTGACGCCACATCTCGGTGTGCATGGCAGGCGCAATGACGACGGGCGCCTCGCTTGCGAGCACCGAGTTGCCGAGCAGGTCGTCGGCAAGGCCCGCTGCGAGTTTCGCGATCGAATTCGCCGTCGCCGGAGCGATGACGATGAGGTCGGCCGCCTGACCGATGGCGACGTGCCGCACCTCGGAGACGCCCTCGTACAGCTCGGTGTGCACAGGGTTGCGCGAGATCGCCTCGAGGGTGGGCTTGCCGACGAAGCGCAGTGCGCCTTCGGTCGGCACGACGTGCACGTCATGCCCCGCGAGCACGAGCGCGCGAACGACGCCGACGGCTTTATATGCGGCGATGCCGCCCGTGATGCCGACGACGATGTTGAGCCGAGTCATCCGGCCCTCCGGATCACTCGGCGATCGGGCGGAGCCGGAGCTTGTCTTCGTTGATCTCGTGCAGCGCGACCGAGAGGGGCTTGTCGTCGATCGACGAATCGACGAGCGGGCCCACGTTGTCGAAGAGGCTTCCTTCGTGCAGGTCGGCGTAGTAGTCGTTGATCTGACGTGCACGCTTCGACGCGAAGATGACGAGCTGGTACTTCGAGTCGACCTTGGAGAGCAGGTCGTCGATGGGCGGATCGATGATGCCGGACAGCTTCTCAGCCATGAAATGACTCCTTGATCGTGGGGTGCACACCCGCAGTGCGCGGAAAGTCGTGGCGAGGGCAGCTCAACGCCGACCCTTGCGAGATCTCATCAAGTCTACGACCTCTTGCGCGGCTTCGGCGACGTCGTGGTTGACGACCTGGTAATCGAACTCGTCGACCGCGGCCAGTTCAACCCTCGCTGTCTCGAGTCTGCGCTGCTGTTCGGCCGGGCTTTCAGTGCCCCGACCGACGAGCCGTCGCACGAGTTCGTCCCAGCTCGGCGGGAGCAGGAAGACGAGGGTCGCCTCGGGCGCAGCCCGTCGAACCGACCGGGCTCCCTGGATGTCGATCTCGAGCAGCACGCTGTTGCCGGCGGCGATGGCCTCTTCGACTGCCTTGCGAGGTGTGCCGTAGCGGGATGCGTTGTGGACCGTGGCCCACTCGAGCAACTCGCCGCCCTCGACCATCCGATCGAATTCGGCATCGTCGACGAAGAAGTAGCTTTCGCCCTCGACTTCGCCGGGTCGGGGCTTTCGGGTCGTCGCCGACACCGAGAGTCGCACGTCGGGGTGATGACGACGGATGTATTCGGCCACAGTGCCTTTGCCCACCGCCGTGGGACCGGCGAGCACGACGAGCCGGTCGCCGGTGCCGCCGTGCGCGGCGACCCAATCGGCGAGGAACTCCCGCAGACGACGCCGCTGCAGCCGGCCGAGACCGCCCAGACGCTTCGACGTGGAGATCTCGAGTTCCTCCATGATGCGTGCCGACTTCGTCTGGCCGATCGCAGGGATGGAAGTCAGGAACTCGGTCACCCGCAGTCGCCCCTCGACCCCGTCGGGTGACTCGAATGCCTCACGCAGCACGTCGAGTGGACTCCGCGAGCCGGCCGCGATCGCGGACTTGACCGTGGCCCGCGCACGACGCGCAGCCACGGCGGCGCGGGATGCCGCGACCCGGTCGACCTCGGGCGGAGCCTGCCGCGTCGCGGCGGCGGCGGCGGTTTCATGCTCAGACACTCGCGGCCCCCACTTCGTCGACGCGACGGGTGATCGCCTCTGCGAGGCCGTCGGGCCCGGCGCTGAGAATCGACCGTGATTCGCTGACGATGACGCCGGCGGCGAGCGATCCGTAGATCGCCCGGAGGTCGGAGAGCTCTGCCCCCTGATATCCGAAGCCCGGCGCCAGCACCGGCAAGCCGGGTCTCGGCGGGTCGGCATCGAGATCGATGCCGAACGTGCGGGGGTCGACGGTCGCTCCGAGCACCACGCCCACCGAGCCGAGCGGCCGGCTCGTGGCATCCGCTCGCCCCTGGTTCCAGCCGATGACGCCGGAGGTGATGGCCTGCGCGACCGTGAAGCCCTCGCGGCTCGATTGCTGCAGCACCGCCCGCTGGATGGCCGCCGCCTCGGGGTTGGAGGTCGCGGCGAGCACGAAGACGCCCTTGCCTGCCGACTCGGCTGCGGTCAGGACGCCCTCGAGCGAACCGAGGCCCTGGTAGGCGCTGACGGTCATCGCATCGGCCTCGAGGCTCGATCCGGGTCGCAGCCACGCCTGGCCGTACGCCTCGACACTCGTGTCGAGATCGCCGCGCTTCACGTCGGCGATGATGAGCACCCCGGCGTCGCGCGCCTCAGCAAGCACCCGCTCGAGCGCCGCGTACCCCGCTGCACCGTGTCGTTCGAAGAACGCCACTTGCGGCTTCACGATGCCCACGCGACCGGAAGCGGCCTCGACCACGCGCAAGCCGAACTCCCGCACTCCCTCGGCCGAGTCGGGCAGGCCCCACGCGTCGAGGAGTGAGGCGTGCGGGTCGATGCCGACGCACAGCTTGCCGTACGCGGCGAAGACGGCTTTGAGCCGTTCGCCGAAAAGCGGCTGGCCGCTCATGCGTTCGCCTCCCGTCGGAGCTGGTATTCCTGCAGGCTCGTGACCTCGAAGCCCTCGCGCTGCACGTCGAGCGACGCGACCGCCGCCGAGAGCTCGGCGATGGTCGTGAACAGCGGGATGTCGGCGGCGACGGCCGCCGCGCGGATCTCATAGCCATCGGCGCGCGACGAACGCCCGCTCGGGGTGTTCACCACCACGTCGACCTCGCCGCGGTGGATGAGCTCGACCACGGAAGCCGCGTCTTCGCTCGTCTTCTCGCTGAATTTCAGCACCTCCTGCGCCCGGATGCCGTTGCGCCGCAGTACCTCGGCGGTGCCCTCGGTTGCTGCGATGTCATAACCGAGTTGCTGCAGGCGGAGCACGGGGAGGATGATCGAACGCTTGTCGCGGTCGGAGACCGAGACGAAGACCGTGCCCGACGTCGGCATTCCGCCGTACGCGGCGAGCTGGCTCTTCGCGAACGCAGTCGGGAAGTCCTTGTCGATGCCCATGACCTCGCCGGTCGAACGCATCTCGGGCCCGAGCACGGAGTCGACCATGATGCCTTCGCGGGTGCGGAAGCGGTGGAACGGCAGCACAGCCTCCTTCACTGCGACCGGCGCATCGAGCGGCACGCGCGAGCCGTCGGATGCCGGCAGCATGCCCTCTTCGATGAGCTCGGCGACGGTCGCGCCGACCATGATGCGCGAAGCCGCCTTCGCGAGCGGGATACCGAGCGCCTTGGAGACGAACGGGACGGTGCGGCTCGCTCGCGGGTTGGCCTCGAGCACGTAGAGCACGCCGGCGCCGATCGCGAACTGCACGTTGAGCAGGCCCCGCACCCCGATACCCTCGGCGATGGCGCGCGTCGCCACGCGCACGCGGTCGACCTCTGCACGCCCGAGGGTCACGGGCGGCAGGGTGCAGCTCGAGTCGCCGGAGTGGATGCCGGCCTCCTCGATGTGCTCCATGACGCCGCCGATGTACAGGTCGGTGCCGTCGTAGAGTGCGTCGACGTCGATCTCGATCGCGTCGTCGAGGAACCGGTCGACGAGCAGCGGATGACTCGGGCCGACGATGCCCTGGCCCTCGATGCGGTCGAAGTAGTCGGCGAGTGAGGGCGAGTCGTAGACGATCTCCATGCCACGCCCGCCGAGCACGTAGCTCGGGCGCACGAGCACGGGGTAGCCGATGCCCTCTGCGACCTGCACCGCGCCGGCGACGTCGAGGGCCGTGCCGTTCTTCGGCGCGAGCAGCCCGGCCGCATCGAGGATGCCGGAGAAGCGGCCGCGCTCTTCGGCGAGGTCGATCGCGTCGGGGGTCGTGCCGAGGATCGGGATGCCCGCAGCCTCGAGGCCCTTCGCGAGACCGAGCGCCGTCTGGCCGCCCAGTTGCACGACGACCCCGACGAGTTCACCGGACTGCGACTCGGCGTGGATGACCTCGAGCACGTCTTCGAGGGTGAGCGGCTCGAAGTAGAGCCGGTCGCTCGTGTCGTAGTCGGTCGAGACCGTCTCTGGGTTGCAGTTGATCATGATCGTCTCGAAGCCAGCCGCCGAGAGGGCGAACGAGGCGTGCACGCAGGAGTAGTCGAACTCGACGCCCTGGCCGATGCGGTTCGGGCCGGAACCGAGGATCACGACCTTCTTGCGATCGCTCGGTTCGACCTCGGTCTCCTGGTCGTAGCTCGAGTAGTGGTAGGGCGTGAGCGCCGGGAACTCCCCCGCGCAGGTGTCGACGGTCTTGTACACCGGCCGGATGCCGAGGATGTGCCGCACCTCGCGGGCGTCGGTCTCGCCGAAGCCGCGGAGCTGTCCGATCTGCGCGTCGGAGAACCCGTGGTTCTTCGCGAGCAGCAGGAGTTCGGTGTCGAGGTTCTCAGCTGCTGCGATCGTCTCTGCGACCTCGTTGATGAGCACGATCTGGTCGAGGAACCAGGGGTCGATCTTCGTCGACTCGAAGAGCTGCTCGAGGGTGGCGCCCTTGCGAAGCGCCTGCTGCACGAGCACGATGCGACCGTCGGTCGGGGTGCCGGATGCCTCGACGAGCTCGTCGGCCGTGCGGGCCTCGTCTCCCCAGTGGAACGAAGAACCGCGCTTCTCGAGCGAGCGGAGCGCCTTCTGCAGCGCCGTCGCGTAGTTGCGGCCGATCGCCATGGCCTCGCCGACCGACTTCATGGTCGTCGTGAGCGTCGGGTCGGCGGCCGGGAACTTCTCGAACGCGAACCGGGGCACCTTCACGACGACGTAGTCGAGTGTCGGCTCGAAGCTCGCGGGCGTGACCCGCGTGATGTCGTTGGGAATCTCGTCGAGACGGTAGCCGATCGCGAGCTTCGCGGCGATCTTGGCGATCGGGAAGCCGGTCGCCTTCGAAGCCAGCGCACTCGAACGCGACACACGGGGATTCATCTCGATGACGATGATGCGTCCGTCTGCGGGGTCGATCGCGAACTGGATGTTGCAGCCCCCGGTGTCGACGCCCACTGCCCGGATGATGTCGATGGCGATGTCGCGGAGCTTCTGGTACTCGCGATCGGTCAGCGTGAGTGCCGGCGCGACCGTGATCGAGTCGCCCGTGTGCACGCCGACAGGGTCGACGTTCTCGATCGAGCAGACGACGACCGTGTTGTCGGCCGTGTCGCGCATGAGTTCGAGTTCGTATTCCTTCCACCCGAGGATCGACTCCTCGAGGAGCACCTCGCTCGTGGGCGAATCATGCAGGCCTTGCGTGACGATGCGCACGAGGTCTTCCTCGGTGTGGGCGAAGCCGGATCCGAGACCGCCCATCGTGAACGACGGGCGCACGACGAGCGGGTAGCCGAGATCGAGGGCGAACTCCTTCGCCTGCTCGAGCGTCTTCACGACGTGCGAGCGCGCGACCTCGGCGCCGATCTCGATCACGAGGTCTTTGAAGAGCTGGCGGTCTTCACCCTTGCGGATGGCGTCGACCTTGGCGCCGATGAGTTCGACGCCGTGCTTCTCGAGGATGCCGGCGTCGTGCAACGCGATCGCTGCGTTCAACGCCGTCTGCCCGCCGAGCGTCGGCAGTACCGCGTCGGGCTTCTCCTTGATGATGATCGACTCGATGATCTCGGGCGTGATCGGCTCGATGTAGGTCGCGTCGGCGAAGTCGGGGTCGGTCATGATCGTCGCCGGGTTGGGGTTGACGAGGATGACCCGCACGCCCTCCGCCCGGAGCACACGGCACGCCTGGGTGCCCGAATAGTCGAACTCGGCGGCCTGGCCGATGACGATCGGACCCGATCCGATGACGAGGACGCTGTTGATGTCGTCGCGCTTGGGCATCAGTTGCCTGCCTCCTGGCTGGTCTCGGTGGTTGGCGACTCGCCCTGATCCTGCGGCCTGCCCGGAGCTTGTCGAAGGGTGACCATGTCGCGGAATCGATCGAAGAGGTAGTTCGCGTCGTGCGGGCCGGCCGCGGACTCGGGATGGTATTGCACGCTGAACGCGGGGATGTCGAGGCAGTTCAATCCCTCGACGACGTTGTCGTTGAGGCCGTAGTGGCTCACTTCGACGCGGCCGAAGCCTTCGCTGGACTCGCTCACCCGGTCGATCGGCGCGTCCACTGCGAAACCGTGGTTGTGCGCCGTGATCTCGACGCGACCGGTGGCCTTGTCGAGCACGGGCTGGTTGATGCCGCGGTGGCCGAACGGCAGCTTGTACGTGCCGAAGCCGAGGGCCCGGCCGAGCAGCTGGTTGCCGAAGCAGATGCCGAAGTAGGGCAGCCCTTCACGCAGCGTGGTGCGCAGCAGTTCGACATGGCGGTCGGACGCCGCGGGGTCGCCCGGACCGTTGGAGAAGAACAGTGCGTCGGGGGCGAGGGCGAGCACTTCTTCAGCAGTGATCGACTGCGGCACGACGTGCACCTCGAAGCCGCGCTCGGCGAGGTACTTCAGGGTCGATGTCTTGACGCCGAGGTCGAGCACCGCGACCGATCCGACCCGCTCGCCCTCGGCGGGCAGCGTGTAGGCCTCCGTGGTCGAGACCGCGCTCGACAGGTTCGCGCCGACCATGGCCGACGCGCCTTGCACGAGGTCGAGCTGCTCCCCAGGGGTCAGCAGCGCGTCGTCGCCCGAGAAGACGCCTGCACGCATGGCACCCGCGGAGCGGAGATGGCGAGTAAGCGCTCGGGTGTCGATGCCGCTGATGCCGACGACGCCCGCGGCCGTGAGATCGTCGTCGAGACTCCGCTGCGAGCGGAAGTTCGACACGACCCGTGACGGGTCGCGCACGATGAACCCCGCCACCCAGATGCGGCCGGACTCCATGTCTTCGTCGTTCATGCCCGTGTTGCCGATATGCGGCGCGGTCATCATCACGATCTGGCCCGCGTAAGACGGGTCGGTGAGGGTCTCCTGATAGCCGGTCATGCCGGTGGCGAAGACCGCCTCGCCGAGCGTGCGGCCGCGCGCGCCGTAGGCGCGCCCGTCGTAGCGGCGTCCGTCTTCGAGGACGAGCACGGCGGTGTCGCTCGTGCCTGCTGGGGTCTCAGTCATTCGAGGCCTCACTCTCCTGCTCTGGCCGCGGCGCGACTGGCGCTGCGGCGATGTCCTCTGACCGAAGCGCGGCTGGCGCTGCGGCGATGTCCTCTGACCGAAGCGCGGCTGGCGCTGCGGCGATGTCCTCTGACCGCGGCGCGGCTGGCGCTGCGGCGATGTCGTTGACGGCCTGGATGATTCTGGCCGGGTCGCCCGGATACCGGGCGCGCACGTAACTGTCGACGCGAGGTTCGGCCTCGGCCGGGCCTCGCTCCTGGGCGATCCAGGTGAGGGCGATGAGACCCTCGGGCTCGACGCCGCGGTCGATCGCGTAGCTCGCGAGTTCGGCGCCGACCAGCCGGTCGGCCGGGACGAAGGTCGTCGACTCCCCCGCGATGCGGAGGATGATCCCTTCGGGGAGCACTTCGATGCGGGCAGAGCCGCGGAACGCGAGACCGTGCACGGCGAGACGCTCGAGCGGCTCGCCGACAGGTGTCGTCGCGACGTAGAGCACCTCGGTCTCGAGCACGGGCGTACCGCGCGTCGCCGGCTCGGGATACGACCCGAGGGTCTCGTCGCGCACGGTACGGCGCTTCCAGGAGCGGTACATCAGCCAGCCGGCGACACCGACGATGACGACCGCGACCACGATGCCCATCCACTTATCCATGCTGGACCTCCCGCGCCACCGCGAGCCGGGCGATCTCGTCGTGTGGGCGCACCTCGCCGTCGAGGAACGTCGGGTAGCCGCCGTGGAAGGTCGCGACGACGCGGCCGGGCAGGCTCCGCCCGAGGTACGGCGAGTTCGTGCTGCGGCCGGCGAGGCGGTCGAGGTCGAATACGGATGCCGCGGCGGGGTCGTACAGCGTCAGCTCAGGTGCGGCCCCGACGGCGATCGACTCACCGTGCCCGCGGAGTCGGCCGATTCGTGCAGGGGCGGCCGACATCACGCGCGCGACATCCGCCCAGCCCATGAGCCCCGTCTCGACGACGGCGGCGTGCACGACCGCGAGCGCCGACTCGAGACCGACCATGCCGTTCGCCGCAGCCTGCCATTCGCTCTCTTTCGCCTCGACCGGATGCGGGGCATGGTCGGTCGCGACGATGTCGATCGTGCCGTCGGCCAGTGCCGCGCGCAGCGCCTCGACGTCTTCAGGGCGGCGCAACGGTGGGTTGACCTTGAAGCGGGGGTCGTAACCGGCGATGAGTTCCTCGGTGAGGAGGAGGTGGTGGGGGGTCACCTCGGCGGTCACGTCGATGCCACGGGCCTTCGCCCAGCGGATCACCTCGACGGAACCGGCGGTCGAGACGTGGCAGACGTGCAGCCGCGACCCGACGCGCTCGGCGAGGAGCACATCGCGGGCGATGATCGACTCCTCGGCGACGGCCGGCCAGCCGGCGAGGCCGAGTTCGCCCGAGAGCGCCCCCTCGTTCATCTGAGCGCCCTCCGTCAGGCGCGGCTCCTGCGCGTGCTGGGCGATGACGCCGTCGAAGGCCTTCACGTACTCGAGGGCGCGGCGCATGAGCAGCGGGTCGGAGACGCAGAAGCCGTCGTCGGAGAAGACGCGCACATTCGCACGAGAACGGGCCATCGCGCCGAGCTCGGCGAGTTGTTCGCCCTTGAGCCCCACGGTCACCGCACCGATCGGCTGCACGGTGGCGTAGCCGGCGGCCCGGCCGAGACTGGCCTCCTGCTCGACGACCCCGGCCGTGTCTGCCACGGGGAAGGTGTTCGCCATCGCGAACACGGCGGTGAACCCGCCGGCCGCAGCGGCCTGGGTGCCTGTGAGCACCGTCTCGCTCTGTTCGTAGCCCGGCTCGCGCAGGTGCGTGTGCAGGTCGACGAGGCCGGGAAGGGCGACGAGCCCTTCGGCGTCGATCACCGTTGCGCCCGCGGCATCCGCAATCCGACCGACCTCGGCGATGATGCCGCCATCGAGGAGGATGTCGGCGCGTTCGCCGTCGGGCAGACTGGCGCCCGTGATCAGGAAACGCTCGTTCATCAGGCATCCCCCCGATCGCCGGACAGCAAAAGGTACAGGGCGGCCATTCTCACTGAAACTCCGTTCGCAACCTGCTCGCGCACCGTCGACTGCGGGGAGTCGGCTGCACGAGCGGCGATCTCCAGCCCACGATTCATCGGGCCGGGATGCATGACCATCGTACTGGGGGGCAGTGCGTCGAACCTGGCGTCGTCGAGGCCCCAGGTTCGCGCGTACTCGCGACTGTTCGGAAAGAACGCCGCGTGCATGCGCTCTGCCTGAATACGAAGCATCATGACGACGTCGGGCGTGCCTCGCAGCGCCGCGTCGAGGTCGTACCCGACACGAGCGGGCCAGGCCGTCGTATCGACGGGCACGAGCGTCGGCGGAGCGACGAGCTCGACCTCGGCACCGAGGGTCGCGAGGAGCCAGACGTTCGACCGTGCGACACGCGAATGCAGGATGTCGCCCACGATGACGACGCGAACTCCGTCGAGCGCCCGCCCACGCGAAGCGCTGCCGTGGAGGCGCCGGCGCATCGTGAACGCGTCGAGCAGCGCTTGGGTGGGGTGCTCGTGGGTTCCATCGCCGGCGTTCACGACGCCGGCGTCGATCCATCCGCTCGTCGCGAGCGTGTACGGCGCACCCGAAGCATGGTGGCGGATGACGACGCCGTCGGCGCCCATCGCCTGCAGGGTCTGCGCCGTGTCCTTCA
The DNA here is from genome assembly GCF_059445415.1 of Agromyces sp. Y558. Lineage (NCBI taxonomy): Bacteria > Bacillati > Actinomycetota > Actinomycetes > Micrococcales > Microbacteriaceae > Agromyces > Agromyces sp. Y558. Next base: position 588,048 of record NZ_JCAIUH010000002.1, on the reverse strand, counting down.
GGCTCTCGCCCTTCGAGACGCTCGAGCCCTTCGCGCCGAAATTGATGACGTCTGCGGAGAGCCGTTTCGCGGCCGCTTCGAACGAGATGCGGGTGCGCGTGGAGTCCTCGAAGAAGAGGTTCACGACCGTCTTGCCGCGCAACGTCGGCAGCTTCTTGACCTCGCGCTCCTGCACTGCGGCCATGTCTTCGGCGATGTCGAGCAGCTCGATCGCCTGCTCGCGCGACAACTCGCGGGTGCTCAGCAGGTGACGCATCACTCCTCGCCCTCGTCGATCGTCACGCCGTCTTCGCCGTCGATCTCGGCGAGGCGCACGTTGATGCGCTCTCGGGTCGAACTCGGCAGGTTCTTGCCGACGAAGTCGGCACGGATCGGGAACTCGCGGTGACCGCGGTCGACGAGCACCGCGAGCCGCACCGCGCGAGCACGGCCGAGGTCGCTCAGGGCGTCGAACGCTGCGCGGATCGTGCGGCCCGAGTACAGCACGTCGTCGACGAGCACGACCGTCTTGCCGTCGATTCCGCCCGGTGGCAGCTCGGTCGGCTGCGGCGTGCGCGTGCGGGTGCGCGTGAGATCGTCGCGGTACATCGTCACGTCGAGCGCCCCGGCGGGCGCCGGCGGAGCGTGCGGTTCGATGCGGGCGATCGTCTCGGCGATTCGACGGGCGAGGAACACGCCCCTGGTGGGGATGCCGAGGATGACGAGATCGGAGCTACCACGATTGGACTCGAGGATCTCGTGCGAGATGCGGGTCAGCGCCCGCGAGATGTCAGCTTGACTCAGCACAGCACGTGCCATCAAACGACTCCCTTCTCCGCCTCACAGGACGGCCTTAAAGGTTGTCAACTTCGGCAAGTCTATCGTGTCGCACGAGCGGGCACTGCCGAACGGACGCTGCGTTCAGCGGCGGCGGCCGTCCACGGGGTACGTGGCGCCGGGGTCGACGGAAGCGCTCGGAGGCATCCGATCGCGCCGTTTCGACCTCAGTCGTTCGAGGATTGCAGCATCGCGCCCGCGACCAAGTCGCCGAACGCCCGCGCCGTCAGGCCTTCGCGTGCGAGATCGCCGCGAGCAGGCCGTTGACGAAGCCGGCCGAGTCGTCGGTCGAGAGCACGGTGGCCGCCTCGACGGCTTCGGAGATCGCCACGCCGTCGGGCACGGCGTCGTTGTGAGTGATCTCCCACACGCCGATGCGCAGGATCGCCCGGTCGACGGCGGGCATGCGCTCGATCGTCCATCCGTGCGAGTTCGTCTCGATGAGTTCGTCGATCTCCGCACGGTGATCGACGATGCCATCGACGATCTCGCGGGCGTACAGCCACGAGGCGGCTCGTTCAGGCTCTCCGACGGCTTTCTCCGCCTCGACGACGAGCATCTCCTCGACCGGCACTTGGCGCATGTCGGCGGAGTACAGCATGTCGAGCGCGCGTTTGCGTGCTTTGGTTCGAGCGCTCACTAGTCGTTCACTCGGCCGAGGTAGTCGCCCGTGCGGGTGTCGACCTTGACCTTCGTGCCGGTCTCGAGGAAGAGCGGCACCTGGATCTCGTAGCCGGTCTCAACTGTGGCAGGCTTCGTGCCGCCCGTCGAGCGGTCGCCCTGCAGGCCGGGCTCGGTGTAGGTGATCTCGAGCACGACCGATGCGGGCAGGTCGACGTACAGCGGGTTGCCGTTGTTCAGCGCGATCGTGACTGCCTGGTTCTCGAGCATGAAGTTCGCGGCGTCGCCCACGACCGTGCCGGGCACGGTGATCTGGTCGTAGTCGCTCGTGTCCATGAACACGAATCCGTCGCCGTCGGCGTACAGGTAGGTGAAGTCGCGGCGGTCGACGTTCTCGATCTCGATCTTCGTGCCCGCGTTGTAGGTGCGATCGACGGTCTTGCCGGTGACGACGTTCTTGAGCTTCGTCCGCACGAACGCACCGCCCTTGCCGGGCTTGACGTGCTGGAACTCGATGACGTTCCAGAGCTGGCCGTCGATGGAGAGGACGACGCCGTTCTTGATGTCAGCGGTGCTTGCCATGCGTGTGTGTTCCATTCGGTAGCGAAAAAGGCTCGGCCTGAGTCGGCCGCAGAAGTACAGTCGGTCGAGTTTAGTCGCTCGGTTCCAGCTGCGCCAATGCGGGCGGATGCCGCGCTGCGGGAGTGTGCGCGTCAGGCGTGACGCAGCAACCAGTCGACCGCGAGACGATACGAATCGCCGCCGAAACCGGCGATGACGCCGGTCGCCACGCCGGAGATCACACTCGTGTGACGGAACGTCTCGCGAGTATGCGGGTTGGTGAGATGCACCTCGACGAGCGGCAGGCCCGCCTGCTTCAACTGGGCAGCGGCGTCACGGAGCGCGTAGCTGTAATGGGTGAACGCGGCCGGGTTCAACACGACGGGAAGCCGCCGATCAACGGCCTCGTGGATCCAGCCGATGAGTTCGGCCTCGTCGTCGCTCTGGCGCAGGTCGATCTCGACCTCGTCTGATCTGAAGCCGGCGAGCGAGGCACGAATGTCGGCGAGGCTCTCACTGCCGTAGATCTCGGGTTCGCGGGCGCCGAGCCGGCCGAGGTTCGGGCCGTTGAGCACGAGGATCGTCGTCATGCGAAAAGCCTAGCGTCGAGGCCCCCTTCGACAGACTCAGGGGGAACACCGTCGCCCTGTTCGTTCAGGAGGCGATCTCCTGGTAGGCAGCGAAGAGGAGCGACTGGTCGGGCGCGAGCATGACGGTCGGCTTCGCGAGGTCGTCGAGCACGATGAATCGGAGCTGGCCGGCGCGGGCTTTCTTGTCGCGCTGCATGGTTGCGAGCAGGGTGCTCCAGCGTCCGGCGGGGTACGACGTCGGCAGGCTCAACAGGTCGAGAACCCGTTTGTGTCGATCGGCGACCTCGTCGGAGAGGCGGCCGGAGAGGCGGCCGAGCTCGGCCGCGAACGACATGCCGACCGCGACGGCAGCGCCGTGCCGCCATTGGTACCGCTCGGCGTGCTCGACCGCGTGGCCGAGGGTGTGCCCGTAGTTCAGGATCTCGCGCAGCCCCTGCTCGGTGAGGTCTTCGGAGACGACGTCGGCCTTCATCTGAATCGCGAGCTCGACGACGCGCCTGAACTCGGGCGTCGCCGGGTCGGTCGCGGCCTCGGGATCGGCCTCGATGATGTCGAGAATCTCGGGGTAGCGGATGAAGCCCGCCTTCACGATCTCGGCGAAGCCGGCGAGGATCTCGTTCTTCGGCAGTGTGTCGAGCACGTCGAGGTCGCAGATCACGGCAACGGGCGGGTGGAAGGCCCCGACCAGGTTCTTGCCCTCGTTGGTGTTGATGCCGGTCTTACCTCCCACAGCTGCGTCGACCATGCCGAGCACCGTGGTCGGCACCTGCACGACCCGCACTCCGCGGAGCCACGTCGCAGCGACGAAGCCCGCGAGATCGGTGACCGCTCCCCCACCGAAGCCGACGATCGCGTCGGTTCGAGTGAAGTCGGCCTGCCCGAGCACCTGCCAGCAGAATGCGGCGACCTCGACGCGCTTGCCGGCTTCGGCGTCGGGCACCTCGGCGAGCAGCACCTGGTACCGGTCGGAGAGCGCTTCGCGCAGCTCGGCGGCGCGAGCACCGAGCGTCGCAGGGTGCACGATGAGCACTTTCGTCGGTGCCGTGCCGAGCACATCGCCGAGCTCGGCGATCACTCCTCGGCCCACGATCACGTCATAGCCCGATTCGCCGCCGACGCGGATGCTCGTGCGTGCCTCGTCTGCCGTCATCGTGTTCCTCCGAAGTGCTCGGTGATGTCGTCGACGATCCGCGCGACCGAGCGGCGCGAGGTGTCGATGCCGAGATCGGCCAGTGCTTCGTAGATGGGGCGGCGCGCCTCGAGGATCGCCGTCCAGCGCTCGAGGCCGCCTTCGGCGAGAAGGGGACGGTTGCCGCCGGCGAGTCTGGGGGTGACTGCTGATGCCGAAACCTGGAGCCACACCACGGGCAGGTCGGCCAGGTCGTCGCGAGTGTCGGCGTGCAGCACGGCGCCGCCGCCGAGCGAGACGACCGCCTCCTCACGGAGCGCCTCGACGACGACCTCGCGCTCGACGATGCGGAAGTACTCCTCACCCTCGCGTTCGAAGATCTCCTCGATCGGTCCGTAGCGGTCGACGATGCGCAGATCGGTGTCGATGAACGGTGCACCGACGGATGTCGCGAGCCGCTGTCCGACCCGGGACTTGCCCGCGCCCATCGGACCGACGAGCACGATCGGCAGGGCGAGGCGCGACGTCTCAGGCACCGTCTGCCGCGGCATCCGCCGATGCGACCGCCGTGCGGAGGGTTTCGGGAATCGCAGCGAGGTATGAGTCGAGGTTGCGGCGCGTCTCGGCGACCGAGTCGCCGCCGAACTTCTCGAGCACCGCGTTCGCGAGCGTGAGGGCGACCATCGCTTCGGCGACGACGCCGGCAGCGGGCACGGCGACGACATCGGAGCGCTGGTGGTGCGCTGCGGCGGCCTCCCCCGTGGCCACGTCGACGGTCGGCAGCGCGTGCGGGATGGTCGCGATCGGCTTCATGCCGGCTCGCACGCGCAACACGGTGCCGGTGGACATGCCACCCTCGGTTCCGCCCGCGCGGTCGCTCGAACGCGAGATACGCCCGTCTGCGACGTGCAGTTCGTCGTGTGCCGCAGAGCCGCGTCGCGTCGTCGTGAGGAAGCCGTCTCCGACCTCCACCCCCTTGATCGCCTGGATGCCCATGAGGGCAGCGGCGAGTTGCGAATCGAGCCGGCGGTCCCAGTGCACGTGCGAACCAAGACCGGGCGGCACGCCATAGGCGAGCACTTCGACCACGCCGCCGAGGGTGTCGCCCTCCTTGTGGGCGAGGTCGACCTCGGCGACCATCGCGGCCGAAGTCTCAGGGTCGAAACAGCGCAACGGATCGCCGTCGAGACGGTCGACGTCGTCTGGCATGGGCAGCGGCCGCCCCTCGGGCACTCGTACCGGCCCGATCGCGAGCGTGTGCGCGACGAGTCGAATGCCGAGTTCTCCGAGGAACGAGCGGGCGACGGCACCGAGCGCGACGCGGGCGGCGGTCTCACGGGCGCTCGCCCGCTCGAGCACGGGCCTGGCCTCGTCGAAGCCGTACTTCTGCATGCCGACGAGGTCGGCGTGCCCCGGCCTCGGGCGAGTCAGCGGCGCACCGCGACCGCGCCCGAGCTTGGCAGGGTCGATCGGCTCGGGGCTCATGACCTCTTGCCACTTCGGCCATTCGGTGTTGCCGATGCGCAGCGCGATCGGACTGCCGAGACTCAGGCCGTGCCGCACGCCACCCGAGATCGCGAGCTCGTCTTGCTCGAACTTCATGCGGGCACCCCGGCCGTAGCCGAGCTTGCGTCGCGCGAGGTCGGCGCGAATATCGTCGAGCGAAACGGGGATACCGGCGGGAAGACCCTCGAGGATCGCGACGAGCTCAGGGCCGTGCGACTCTCCGGCAGTGAGCCAACGGAGCATGCTCCCATCCTTCCACAGGCTCACGCACGAGACTTGCGCATGACGCACGCGCGGGAACGTACTCGATCAGCTGACGGCGTCGCGCATGACGGCGAGCACGCGCTCTTCACCGTCGAGGGCGACGGCCGGGTCGCCATGCACGAAGACGCGCACCTGGAGCAGCGCCTGCTGCAGGAGCATCCCCAGGCCGTGCACGACCGTGCCGCCGCCGGCGAGCCAGTTTGAAGCCAGCGGCGTCGGCCACGGATCGTATGCGACGTCGAGCAGTGCGGCGTTCGAGATGAGCGCCGCGGATGCCGCGACACCGATGTCGGAGCCGCCGGGAATCGTGCTCACCACCAGATCGACTGCCTCGACCGCCGCGAGATCGGAGATCGCGCCTTCGGTGACCTCGACGCCGAGCTGCGGCCCCAACGTAACGAGTGCCGCCGCCGCGCCGGGTCGTCGCACGAGCACCTGCACGCGGTGCGCGCCGATCTCCGCCATGGCGACGAGCGCCGATGCCGCGGTGGCGCCGCCGCCGAACAGCAGTCCGTCGTTGATCTCGTTCACGCCCGCGTCACGCAGCGTGCGTACGATGCCGCCCACGTCGGTGTTGAACCCTCGCCGAACTCCATCGTCGAAGAGCACGGTATTCGCCGCCCCCGTGAGCGCCGCGATCCCGTCGACGGTGTCGAGGAACGGCAGCACCTCCTGCTTCAGCGGCATCGTCAGCGAGAGCCCGCGCCACTCATCCCCCCGGCTCTCGATGAACTCACGAAGTCCGGCCCCATGCATCTCGATCGCGGTGTACTGCCAGGGAAGACCAAGCAGTTCATAGGCGGCTCGGTGCAACGCCGGGCTCTTGGAATGCGAGATCGGTGAGCCGAGCACCGCAAGCCGGCGAGGTTCATTCACAGTACGAAGCGTTCTCGTCTTGCGCGCACCATTCCTGTAGCTGTGCCACGGCGGCCTCGTGCTCGTCAACCGTGGTTGAGAAGACCGTCTCACCAGATTCGAGGTTCACCGGCACGAAGAACAGCCAGCTGCCATCAGCGGGTTGGATGGCAGCGTTGATGGCGACGTCGCCCGGGTTGCCGATCGGGCCGACCGGCAGACCGGGGTTCGCATAGGTGTTGTACAGGTTCGAGGCGTCGGCACGTTCCTCGTCGGTGGTCCAGACCGTGTGCGTGTTGCCTGTGCCATATGCCACGGTCGCGTCGGATTCGAGATTGATCCCCTGGTCGAGTCGGTTCTGGAACACACGTGCGACCTTCGGGAAGTCAGTGACATCCGATCCCGCCTCGCGCTGCACGATCGAGGCGAGCACGATGGTCCGCCAGCGCTGATCGGTCGGCACGCCCGCGGCATCGAGCGCTTCGAACTGTCGGTCCACGAGGGTCTGCAGCACGGTGTGCGCGTCGAGCTCTGGCTCGAGAGTGTACGTCGCCGGGAAGAGGAAGCCCTCGAGCGTCGTCGCTTCGGCTGGCAGCCCGTAGCTCGCGGGCGGCTCGGCCGCTGCCGCCTGCAGCTCTTCGATGGGCACGCCGGAGCCCTCGGAGATCGCGACGAGCGCGTCGGGCAGAGCCGTGCCCTCGGGAATCACGAAGGTGTTCTCGAGCTTGTTCGCAGGATCGACCAGGGCGTCGAGTGCTGCCTGCGCACTCATCTGCTCAGCGAGCTGGTAGGCGCCGGGGTGGAAATCGGGCTCGGGGGTCTGCTCGAGCAGGAGGTCGTAGAACGCGTCGTACGACGCTGTGATCCCCTCATCGACGAGGTTCTCGGCGATGCTCGATCCGGTGTCGCCGTCGTGGATCATGAACACGACCTCGCCGGTACCTGCGCCGGAGTAGTCGGCGGCCGGGGAGAACCGCTCGATGAGCGCGTTGATCGGCCCCTGCAGGAAGAAGAATGCACCGGCGCCGAGCGCGATGACGACGAGAAGCCCGACGAGGCATCCCCACGCACCGCGTTTCTTGGGCTTTTCGGGTTCGTAGGGATCGGATGTCACTGTGCGGCGCTCCGCCCGCGACGGTCGCGCCGGCTCGGGCTCGTCGGACGTCGGTCTCTCGGGCACCGGTGTCTCGGGCACCGCCGCAACCCAGTCGTGCGTCGGGACCGGCCGTTCCGACGGCGCTGCAGCCCAGTCGGGCATCGGTACCGGGCGGTCCGTCGCCGCGGCTTCCGCTTCGGCCGCACGGCGTTGCTCCGCCTCGCGCGCCTCGCGCCGAGTCATCGGGCGGTCTTCTGCGCCGCCCTGGGTCGGCCCGACGGAAGCGGCGCCCGGTGCGGGCGCGGCATCCGTACGAACCGGTGGCGACGTCGGCGGCTTGCCGGCAAGCATGTCGTGCCAGTCGGTTGCCGCGCGGGCGGCGGCGTCGTCGTTGTGCTCTGGGGGGAGCTGGGTCACAGGGGGGATGGCCCTTCGTCAGTGTCGATCGTGCGGCCGGGCGGGCGGCCGGAGGTCCGTTCAGCGTCAATGGCGTGTTGCAAAATGATAACGGCTGCAACCTGGTCGACGATGGGACGTTGCTTGCGCGTCGACTTTCCCGCCGCACGAAGCGCCTGCTGGGCGCTCACGGTGGAAAGACGTTCGTCGACCAGCCGCACTGCGACTCCCCCCTCCGCAAGTCGCTCAGCGAAGGCCACCGCATCGTCCGTCGACGGGGTCGCAGCGCCCGAGAGCGAGAGGGGGTTGCCGACCACGACCTCGATCACGTCGAGTTCGCGTGCGATGTTGAGGATTCGAGTCACGTCGGCGTCACCGTCGGCTGCGCGGGGAACCGTCTCGATGGGGGTCGCGAGCAACGCTCCGGCGTCGCAGCGTGCCACGCCGATGCGCGCTCTGCCGACATCGACGCCGAGTCTCACCCCGAGTCGCACGAGCGCTACCCGCGGAGCGCCGAGCGCACCGCGTCGAGTGCAGCAGGGATCGCCGCAAGATCGCTGCCGCCACCCTGGGCGAGGTCGGGCTTGCCGCCGCCGCCGCCGCCGAGCACGCCGGCCATGGTCTTCGCGAGCGCACCGGCGTTCGCACCGGCATCGCGAGCGGCCGGTGAAGTCGCCACGATCGCCACGGGTTTGCCGCCGACCTCGGCGGTCAATGCAACGACGGATGCCGCGTCGCCGAGCTGCGCCCGCACAGCGAGCGCAAGCGCACGCAACTCGTCACCGGAGCCGAGCGCCCCGACCATCTCGGCGACGAGCAGCACCTCGCCGGTGCGCACGGCCTTGGCTGCCAGAGCCGGCACACGGTCGTTCAGTGCCCGAGCCTCGAACGTCTGGATGCGCTTCTCGGCTGCTTTGAGGCTCGACACGAGCTCGCCGACACGGTCGACGAGCTGCTCCGGCCGGGTCTTCAGCGTGGAGGTGAGTTCGGAGACGAGCGCGCGCTCCGATGCGAACCTCCTGAACGCATCGAGGCCGACGAGCGACTCCACACGGCGATTCGAGGCGCCGACGGATGATTCGCTGACGATGTTGATCATGCCGACTTCGGAGCTCGTCGCCACGTGCGTGCCGGCGCAGAGCTCACGCGACCACGGACCGCCGATGTCGACGACGCGCACGACATCGCCGTACTTCTCGCCGAACAACGCCATCGCGCCGAGGGACTTCGCCTCATCGAGTGGCATCTCACGGGTGATGACCTGGAGGTTGTCGCGGATCGCGGCATTCGAGATCTCCTCGATCTCGCTGCGGGTCTCTGGCGACAGGGCGGAGTTCCAGCCGTAGTCGAGCCGGAGGTAGCCGGCCTTGTTGAACGATCCCGACTGGTGCGCGTTGGGGCCGAGTACCTGCCGGAGTGCGGCGTGCACGAGGTGGGTGCCCGAGTGCGCCTGCGTGGCGCCGCGACGGTACTGTTCGTCGACGAGCGTGGTCGCAGGCACGCCGACGCCGACCTCACCGGAGGTCACCTTCACGGTGTGGCTGATGAGGCCCTTGATGGGCCTTTGCACGTCGAGCACCTCGAGCTCGAATCCGTCGCCGACGATGCGTCCCTGATCGGGCGCTTGTCCGCCCGACTCTGCGTAGAGCGAGGTCTCGGCAAGGATGACTTCAGCGGTCTGCCCTGCCGTCGCGAACGGCACCGGGCGGCCGTCGACGAGGAGGCCGAGCACCGTCGAGCCCGTGGCGAGCTCGGTGTAGCCCGTGAAGATGGTCTCGCCCTTTGCGCGGAATTCGGCGTACACCGAGAGGTCGGCGAGCACCTTCTTCTTCGACTTCGCGTCGGCCTTCGCGCGAGAGCGCTGCTCGGTCATGAGTGTGTCGAACGCGGCGCGATCGACGGCGAGACCGGCTTCGTCGGCCATCTCGAGGGTGAGCTCGATCGGGAAGCCGTAAGTGTCGTGCAGGAGGAACGCAGTGTCGCCCGCGAGCTCGGCGCGGCCCGACTGCTTGGTCTTGGAGACCGCCAGGTCGAGGATCGACGTGCCGGCGGTGAGCGTGCGGAGGAAGGTCTCCTCCTCACCGATCGCGAGCTGCTCGATGTGCGCGTAGTCGGTCGCGACCTCGGGGTAGGCGGACTTCATCGCATCGCGAGACGCCGCGAAGAGCTCGCGGAACGTCGGGCCCTCGACGCCGAGAAGCCTCATTGCACGGATGCTGCGGCGCAGGAGTCGACGCAGGATGTACCCGCGCCCCTCGTTCGACGGGCTCACGCCGTCGCTCATGAGCATGAGGGCCGAGCGAACGTGGTCGGCGATGACGCGCATACGAACGTCGTCGTCGTGGTTCGCACCGTAGCGACGGCCCGAGATCTCGGCAGCGCGATCGAGCACCGGGCGCACCTGGTCGATCTCGTACATGTTGTCGACGCCCTGCTTGATGAACGCGACACGCTCGAGACCCATGCCGGTGTCGATGTTCTTCTTCGGCAGCTCTTTCACGATGCGGAAGTCGGTCTTCGACGTCACGTCATCGATGAGGTACTGCATGAAGACGAGGTTCCAGATCTCGACGTACCGGTCGTCATCGGTCGCCGGGCCACCGTCGATGCCGTACTCGGGGCCGCGGTCGAAGAAGATCTCCGAGCACGGGCCCGCAGGGCCCGGCTGGCCGGTGTGCCAGTAGTTCGTGTCTTTGCCGAGGCGCTGAATGCGCTCTTCGGGAAGACCCGCGATCGACTTCCAGAGCTCGATCGCCTCATCGTCGTCTTCGTAGACGGTCACCCAGAGGTCGTTCGGCTCGAAACCGTAGCCGCCGTCGTTCTCAGAATTCGTGAGCAGCTCCCACGCCATGCGGATGGCGCCCTCTTTGAAGTAATCGCCGAATGAGAAGTTGCCGCTCATCTGGAAGAAGGTGCCGTGACGCGGCGTCTTGCCGACTTCTTCGATGTCGTTCGTGCGGATGCACTTCTGCACGCTCGTCGCGCGCGGGTACGGCGCGGGCACCAGACCGGTGAGGTACGGCACGAAGGGCACCATGCCGGCGACCGTGAAGAGCAACGTCGGGTCATCGGACACGAGCGAAGCCGAGGGTACGACGGTGTGGCCGCGCTCGGCGAAGAAGTCCAGCCAGCGCTGGCGGATGTCGGCAGTCTGCATGTTTCCGTTTCTCAGTCTTGCCCGGCGCAGCCGGGCCATCAGATTCGCGTGCGGCCCGTTCGCGTCGGCTTCGTTCGCGTCGGCTTCGTCAGCGTCGGCTTCGTCAGCGTCGGCTTCGTCAGCGTCGGCTTCGTCAGCGTCGGCTCAGAGCGACGCGGGCGCTTCGCCCTGCTCGGCGCGGATCTCCGCGTCACGTGCGTGGTAGCCCTCTGCGATCGCGTGGCCGAAGGCGCGGGCCTTCGCGTCCACCGTGGAGAAGAAGTCCTGCCCCTGCTTGGTCTTGTTGACCTGGTGCGCGACGGCGAATCCGGCCGCGACGCCGACGGTGAACCACAGAATGCTCTTCACGAGGTGTTCCTGCTCCCTGATCGATATATCGCCGACGCGGTGGGCTCGGCACGCCTCGAACCAGTGTAGTGGCCGGGCACGAGCCCCCGCCGAGTACGCGACAGGGGCCGCGGGAAACCCCGCGACCCCTGTCGGAACTGCTCTGCGTCAGCGAGCGGCGTAGTACTCCACGACCAGCTGCACGTCGCAGGTCACGGGGACCTCGACGCGCTTCGGACGACGGAGGAGCTTCACCTGGAGCTTGTCGAGCTCGACCTCGAGGTAGCCCGGAAGCTTGGGGAGCACGTCGACGTGACCGCCGGCGGCCGCCACCTGGAAGGGCTCGGTGCCTTCGCTGCGCACCTTGACGTGCACGAGCTGGCCCGGCTTCACGCGGAACGAGGGACGGTCGACGAGCTGGCCGTCGACGAGGATGTGACGGTGCACGACGAACTGGCGGGCCTGCGAGATGGTGCGGGCGAAACCGGCGCGCAGCACGATGGCGTCGAGACGCATCTCGAGCAGCTCGACCAGGTTCTCACCGGTCAGGCCGTCGGTGCGACGGGCCTCGTTGAACGCGATGCGCAGCTGCTTCTCGCGGATGCCGTACTGGGCGCGCAGGCGCTGCTTCTCGCGCAGACGCACGGCGTAGTCGCTGTCCTGCTTGCGCTTGGTGCGGCCGTGCTCGCCGGGAGCGTACGGACGCTTCTCCATGTAGCGGGCGGCCTTCGGGGTGAGGGCGACGCCGAGCGCACGGGAGAGGCGGGTCTTGCTACGTGACTGGTTCGACACGAATGTCCTTTCGGAAGAATCTCAAGTGAATTTCACGGCGCGATCATGCGCCGAAAATCTGTGTCAGAGGGATTCGCCAAGGGTGCATCGGCTACAGATCGCACCCATTCGCCGGTGATCCTCTCGCAGCCGCGCTCGAGAATCAGGCTTCAGGCCAAGGGAGATAATACCACGGAGCCAGGCACGGCCCAACACGCCGTGAGGCGCGATCGGCGTCAGCCCTCGCCCCGCACGATGCGACGCAGCTTCGCGAGTCGCGCCGATACCTCGCGCTCGTTGCCGTGCTCGGTCGGCTCGTAGTAAACGGCGCCGCGCAGCGAGTCGGGCAGGTACTGTTGCTCGACAACGCCGATCTCGTCGTTGTGCGGGTAGCGGTAGCCCTTGCCATGCCCGAGCCGTTTGGCACCCGGGTAGTGCGCATCGCGCAGGTGCTTCGGCACACGGCCCGCCTTGCCCTCGCGCACGTCGGCGATCGCCTGGTTGATACCGAGGTAAGCGGCATTCGACTTCGGGGCGGTCGCGAGATGCACCACGGCCTGTGCGAGGGGGATGCGGCCCTCGGGCATGCCGATGAGCTGCACGGCGTCTGCCGCAGCCACCGCGACGCCGAGCGCGCTCGGGTCGGCGAGCCCGATGTCTTCGGAGGCGAGCACGATGATGCGTCTGGCGATGAACCGTGGATCTTCGCCGGCCTCGATCATGCGCGCGAGATAGTGCAGCGAGGCGTCGACGTCGCTGCCTCGCACCGACTTGATGAACGCGCTGATGACGTCGTAGTGCTCGTCGCCGTTGCGGTCGTACCGCAGCAGTGCGCGATCGACGGCGCGGGCCACGATCTCGGTGGTGATCACGGGCGTGGCGGATGCCGCGGCATCCGCTTCACCGTCGCTCTCGTCTGCGTCGGCGCCCGCGGCTTCGCCATCGCCATCGCCATCGCCATCGCCATCGCCATCGGCGAGTTCGGCGGTCGCGGTCTCTGCAGCCGGAACCGACTGGGTCGCGGCGACCGCTGCCGCTTCGAGCGCGGTGAGGGCGCGCCGCGCGTCGCCCGAGGCGAGCCGGATGATGACGGCCCGCGCCTCGGCGTCGAGCACCACCCGGCCGCCGAGCCCGCGTGGATCGGAGACCGCGCGGTCGACGAGCACGCCGAGGTCGTCGTCGGTGAGGAGTTCGAGGGTCAGTAGGAGCGACCGCGACAAGAGCGGGGAGATCACCGAGAACGACGGGTTCTCGGTCGTCGCGGCGACGAGGATGACCCAGCCGTTTTCGACACCCGGTAACAGGGCGTCTTGCTGCGCCTTCGTGAAGCGGTGGATCTCATCGAGGAAGAGCACCGTCGACAGGCCGTAGAGGTCGCGGCTGGCATGTGCCTCTTCCATCACCTGGCGTACGTCGCGCACGCCGGCACTGACCGCGGAGAGTTCGATGAACTTGCGGCCGGAAGACCGGGCGATCGCCTGCGCGAGCGTCGTCTTGCCCGTGCCGGGCGGCCCCCAGAGGATTACGGAGACCGAACCCGACTCCCCCGTGCGGTCGCCCGCGAGCGCCACGAGCGGAGAGCCTGGGGTCAGCAGATGCTTCTGCCCCGCGACCTCGTCGAGACTCGTGGGGCGCATCCGCACCGCGAGAGGGGTCGCGCCGGAGCGCAACCCCGGGCCGGAATCCACCATGGGATCCAGAGTAGTCGCGGCATCCGACACCGGATCCCGGCCCGACGCCACGCCACGGGTGCCGCGCACCGACCCCGCGAGCGCCGGGGATCACGACCTCGAACGGAGCGGCGATTGGTATGCGCACCGGCGCTTGCGTAGAGTCGGCACGCAGGAGTCCCGAGAAGGAGCATGCGTGGCATCGAACGATCGGCTGGCGCGCGAAGAGCGAGCGCGCCTTCGCACCTATCAGGCACGCCAGGAAGTCCACACGCGAAAGCAGCGCCGCCGCACGCGCGACAACGTCATCGCGGTGCTCGCGCTCGTGGTCGTGCTGGCTCTCGCCATCGGGGCTCAGCTCTTCTACTTCAGTGGCGGGCCGGGTACTCCCGAGCCTGTCGCGTCCGAGACGCCGACCCCGAGCGCCACGCCCGCGGCCGGTGAGAATCAGGGCGACGTGCCCTCCGCCGATATCGCCGAAGGCCGCACGTGGGCCGGCACGTTGACCCTCAACGAGATCCCCCTCGGCATCGAGCTCGGCGGTGCAGCCGCGCCGCAGGCCGTGTCGAGCGAGATCAGTCTCATCCAGGCGGGGTTCTACACCGGCACGAGCTGCCATCGACTCACGACCGCCGGCATCTGGGTGCTGCAATGCGGCGACCCGGCCGGCGACGGTACCGGCGGCCCTGGCTACAGCTACGGCCCCGTCGAGAACGCGCCTGCCGACGCGCTCTACCCGGCCGGCACGATCGCGATGGCGCGTAGCGCCGACCAGTACAGCCACGGCAGCCAGTTCTTCATCGTGTACGAAGACACGACGCTACCCGGCGACACCGGCGGCTACACGGTCGTCGGCCACGTCACGAGCGGTCTCGAAGAACTCCGGGCCGGCATCATCGATGCCGGCACCGCCGACGGTGCAGAGGACGGTGCCCCAGCGGTGCCGACCACGATCACCTCGTTCACCATCCAGTGACGGCCGGCCCCGCCATTCGGCGGTGCAATAGGCTTGATGCCGTCATCGCCGCCTCCGGGCGGCATCCGACCTACGACAGGGTGAGCCCGTGACCGATTCAGAGCAGCAACCGTGGGGCCGCGTCGACGCGACGGGCACCGTCTTCGTGCGCACGATCGACGGCGAACGCGCCGTCGGGCAGTATCCCGACGGCTCGGCTGAAGAGGCACTGGCCTACTTCGAGCGCAAGTACGCCGATCTCGCCGGTCAAGTGGGTCTGCTCGAGCAGCGTGTTCGGGGCGGTGCACCGGCAGCCGACGTCGCGAAAGCCGTCGCCACTCTCCGGTCCTCGGTGTCCAGCGCCAACGCGGTCGGCGACCTCGAGTCGCTCGCCCGTCGACTCGAAGCACTGTCGGGCACGACGAAGGAGCTGACCGAGCAGCAGCAGGCCGAGACGAAGGCCGCGGTCGCCGAGGCCATCACCGAGCGCACCGCGATCGTCGAAGCCGCCGAGGTGCTCGCCGCCGGCGACCCGGCGAAGACGCAGTGGAAGCAGGCGACCGCAGAACTCGAAGAGCTGTTCTCCCGCTGGCAGCGTCACCAGCAAGACGGCCCTCGGCTGCCCAAGACCGAGGCCAACGAGCTCTGGAAGCGGTTCCGCGCCGCACGTTCCACGATCGAGACGCACCGCAAGGCGTTCTTCGCCGAACTCGACGCCGCGCACCGCGACGTGCGCACCCGCAAGCAGGCGCTGATCGAACGTGCCGAGGCGCTCGCGCCCCGCGGCGCCGACGCCGTGGGCGACTACCGCAACCTGCTCGATGAGTGGAAACTGGCCGGCCGCGCCGGCAAGAAGCTCGATGACGCGCTCTGGGCGAAGTTCAAGGCCGCAGGCGACGTGCTCTTCCATGCCAAGGCCGAGATCGACGCACAGGAGGACGAAAGCTACCGCGCCAACCTCGACGAGAAGCTCGTGCTTCTCACCGAGGCCGAGCCCCTGCTCGCCGAGAAGGACCCGAAGCAGGCTCGCGCCGGCCTCAACAAGATCCAGCGCAAGTGGGACGAGATCGGCAAGGTTCCGCGCGATCAGGTGCGGGTCGTCGAAGACCGACTGCGCAAGGTCGAGAACCACGTGAAGTCGCTCGAGGAGGAGCGCTGGCAGCGCGAAGACCCCGAGAAGAAGGCCCGCTCCGAGGGCATGCTCGGGCAGCTGAACGACGCCATCGAGAAGCTCGAGGCCGAGCTCGCCGCAGCAGAGGCTTCGGGCGACGCGCAGGCTGCGGCATCCGCTCGCGAGGCGCTCGAGGCGCGTCGAGCCTGGCTGAAGGCCGTCGGCGGCTGAGATTCGTCGGCGGCTGTCGCTGACCCCACCCGTCCTCGACCGTCAGCCGTCGTTGCCATTGTCCACAGATGACGCGCAGCCATGCGATTTCGGGCACGGATGCTGCAGCATGAGGTCATGGCCAAGCTTCCGACGGTGCTCAGCACCGACGATCTCCCGCTCGCCGAACTCTACGCTGCACGCATCGACGGCGAGCTGATCGCGATCGACGAGGTCTGGGCACCAATCGACGAGCCCGATCTGCCGTCGCTTCGCGCTTCGGCCGTGGCGTTGCGTGCGCCGCGCGCCCTCGTGATCGAGCGCTACTCAGCGGCCTGGGTGCACGGTGCGTTGCCCGCTCCCCCGGCGCTCGCCCAGTTCTGCGTTCCGCGCACCTCGCGCATCGCGGTGATCTCGGCTCAACGCCTCGTCGTGCGAGAGGTGGTGCTCGCCGAGGCCGACATCGTGGAGTTCCCGCGTGCGCGATGTACCTCCGTCGTTCGCACGGCGTTCGACCTGTTGCGGGAGCCTGGCCGCGACGACCTCCGACCCGAGCAGGTCGTCGCGGAGCTCTGTGCCACCCGCGCCTGGCTCGTCGGCGAGCTCCGCGGCAGGTTCGCCGCGGCGAACCGACTGCCCCATCGCGCGCTCGCGCTCGAACGGCTCGATCGCATCGGCATGAGGCTTCGCGCCATGGGCGACGCCGGTGGCACCGCCGCTTCGTCCGTCAGCCGTCGCTGACGCGATAGACGTCGTACACCGCGTCGATGCGACGTACCGCGTTCAGTACGCGGTCGAGGTGGGTCGTGTCGCCCATCTCGAAGACGAACCGGCTGAGCGCGAGCCGATTGGTGGAGGTCGACACGTTCGCCGAGAGAATATTGACGTGATGCTCCGAGAGCACTCTCGTCACGTCGGAGAGCAGTCCTGCTCGATCGAGAGCCTCGATCTGAATCTGCACGAGGAAGACGCTCTTCGAGCTCGGCGCCCACTCGACCTCGATCATGCGCTCGGGCTCTTGCATGAGCGATTGCACATTGTGGCAACTCGCCTGGTGCACCGAGACACCCGCGCCTCGGGTGACGAACCCGACGATCTCGTCGCCTGGCACGGGCGTGCAGCATCGCGCGAGCTTGACGAGGATGTCAGGCGCTCCTCGCACGAGCACCCCTGAATCCGATTGCCGAGGCAACGGCCTCGACCGCACGGGCATCGGCAGATCGGGCTCGTCGCCTCCGTCGACGTCGCGTACGAGCGCGACGACCTTCTCCAGCACCGACTGGGTCGAGACGTGGCCCTCGCCGACCGCTGCGTACAGCGATGACACGTCGTCATAGCGCAGTTGGGCTGCGACTTCGGCGAAGGACTCCTGGCTCATGAGCTTCTGCAGCGGCAGGTTCTGCTTGCGCATGGCACGTGCGATCGAATCGCGGCCCTGCTCGATCGCCTCGTCGCGGCGCTCCTTGGTGAACCACTGCCGGATCTTGTTGCGTGCGCGGGGGCTCTTCACAAAGCCGAGCCAGTCTTTGCTGGGGCCCGAATCGGGGTTCTTCGAGGTGAACACCTCGACCACGTCGCCGCTCGACAACTCGCTCTCGAGCGGCACGAGCCGCCCGTTGACCTTGGCGCCCATCGTGCGGTGGCCGACCTCGGTGTGCACCGCGTACGCGAAGTCGACCGGGGTCGCTCCGGCGGGCAAGCCGATCACCCGCCCCTTGGGGGTGAAGACGTAGACCTCTTTGGCCCCGATCTCGAATCGGAGGGAGTCGAGGAATTCGCCAGGATCGGCGGTCTCCGCCTGCCAATCGGAGATATGCGCGAGCCAGGCCATATCGGTGTCGTTCTGGCCGGACTTCTCTGCTGTACGGCTCCCCGCCATGCGCTCCTTGTACTTCCAGTGCGCGGCGACACCGTACTCGGCGCGCTGGTGCATGTCGTGGGTGCGGATCTGGATCTCGACCGCGCGGCCATTCGGGCCGATGACCGTCGTGTGCAGCGACTGGTACAGGTTGAACTTGGGGGTGGCGATGTAGTCCTTGAACCGGCCGGGCAGTGGCGTCCACCGGGCATGAATGGCACCCAGCACTGCATAGCAGTCACGCACTGAGTTCACGAGCACTCGAATGCCGACGAGGTCGTAGATCTCGTCGAAGTCACGACCGTGCACGATCATCTTCTGATAGATCGAGTAGTACTGCTTCGGTCGGCCGACGACCTTGCCCCGGATCTTCCCGGTCTTCAGGTCTTCGGTGACGAGATCGATGACGTTCTGCACGAACTCTTCACGCTGCGGCGTGCGCTGCTTGACGAGACTCTCGATCTCGGCATAGAGCTTCGGATAGAGCACGGCGAAGGAGAGGTCTTCGAGCTCCCACTTGATCGCCTGGATACCGAGTCGGTGCGCGAGCGGTGCGTAGATCTCGAGGGTCTCAGTCGCCTTGCGCGCAGCTGACGCGGCCGGGACGAAGCCCCACGTGCGCGCGTTGTGAAGCCGATCGGCGAGTTTGATGATGAGCACCCGGATGTCTTTCGACATCGCGACGATCATCTTGCGAACGGTCTCAGCCTGCGTCGAGTCGCCGTATTTGACCTTGTCGAGCTTCGTGACGCCGTCGACGAGCATCGCGATCTCGTCGCCGAAGTCGGCCCGCACCTGGTCGAGGGTGTACGCGGTGTCTTCGACGGTGTCGTGCAGCAGCGCTGCGGCGACGGTCTTCGAACCGATGCCGAGGTCGGCGAGGATCTGCGCCACCGCGATCGGGTGCGTGATGTACGGCTCACCGCTTTTGCGCTTCTGACCCTCGTGTGCGCGTTCAGCGACCGTGTACGCGCGCTCGATGAGCGACAGATCGGCCTTCGGGTGGTGCATGCGCACCGTGCGCATGAGCGTGTCGACGGCACCCGAAGGCTGTGCCTTCGAGAAGATGCGGGGTACCAGACGGCGCAGCGATGCCGTCGAGTTGACACCCGTCTCCGTCATCGATCACCTCCGGAACTCAATTATCGCCGCTCCGGAGGCCTCGACATGCCATATAGCGCACGCCGAACGCGAACATCATGCAGTGGGCAGTGCCTCTGCCCCGCTCGAGACGGATGCCGCGCGCTCACGTTCCTTCAGCACCTTCTGGTCGTGACGGTGAATCACCGGTTCTCCTTCGCGGAGCTGCGAGTACAGCGGAGCCGCGACGAAGACCGTCGACCACGTGCCGACGAGGATGCCGATCAGGAGCGCCAGCGAGATGTCGCGCAGTGTGTCAGCGCCCAGGACGCCCGCACCGATGAAGAGGATCGCCGCGACCGGGAGCGCAGCCACGATGCTCGTGTTGATCGAGCGCACGAGCGTCTGGTTGACCGCGAGGTTCACGGACTCCGCGAACGTGCGGCGAGACTCCTGACCGTCTTCGGCGGTGTTCTCGCGGACCTTGTCGAAGACCACGACGGTGTCGTAGAGGGAGTAGCTGAGGATCGTCAGGATGCCGATCGTCGCGGCCGGGCTGATCTCGAAGCCAACCGCGGCGTAGATGCCCACGGTCACGACGAGGTCGCCGATCAGCGCGAGGATCGCCGCGAGCGACATCTTCCAGGTGCGGAAGTACAGCGCCATGATGATGCCCGCGAGCAGGAGGAAGGCGACGAGGCCGACGAGCGCCTGACGAGTGACGTCCGCACCCCAGCTGGGTCCGATGAACGAGGAGGTGACCTCGGACTCGGGAACGTCGTAGGCCTCGGCGAGAGCACCGGTCACGTCCTGCGAATCCGCTTGGTCGAGCTGGTCGGTCTGCACACGCACACCGGTGCCGCCGACGATCGCGACGTGCACCTCAGCGTCGGGAACGACGGAGTGCACCGCCTCGATGGCGGGCTCAGCCGTAGCGTTCTCGACCTCTGTGATCTGGAACTGGGATCCGCCGCGGAACTCGATGCTGAAGTTGACGCCGGTGAGGAGCGGCACGACGATCGACAGCAGGATCAGGATGCCGGCGATCGTGTACCACTTCTTGCGGCCTCCGACGAAGTTGAAGGAGCGCTTGCCGGTGTAGAGGTCGTTACCGAAGGTCGTGAGACGGTTCGCCATCAGGACTCCTTCCCTTCGTCGGACGAATCGGAGGCGCCGACTGCTGCAGATGCCTTCCGTTCGGCGATCGTCTGACGGCGCTGCGCTTCTTTGGCGCTTGCCGCGGTCTTCTTCGCCGGCTGTCCGACGGGCTTGCGGAACTCGGCACGACCGCGGTACACGGCTCCAAGTGCGTTCGGGTCGAGGCCCGACCAGGAGTTGCCGCTGGAGAAGAAACGGGTCTGCGCGAGCAGCTGCAGCATCGGGTGCGTGAAGAGGATGACCACGACGACGTCGATGATCGTGGTGAGTCCGAGTGTGTACGCGAAGCCCTTGACGCTGCCGACGGCGAGCACGAAGAGTACGACGGCTGCGAGTAGATTGGTGGCCTTCGACGCGAGCACGGTTCGGAATGCGCGCTTCCAACCCGTCTCGACCGCACCGATGAGTGGCCTGCCGTCGCGGAGTTCGTCTCGAACGCGTTCGAAGTAGATGATGAACGAGTCGGCGGTGAAGCCGATCGAGACGATGAGGCCCGCGATGCCGGCAAGCGACAGGCGGTAGCCCTCACGCCACGACAGGATCGTGATCATCAGGTAGGTGATGATGCCCACGATCACGAGCGAGGCGATGGTAACCGACGCGAGGGCGCGGTACTGGAAGATCGTGTAGATCACGACGAGGATGAGGCCGATGAGGCCGGCGATCAGGCCGGACTGCAGCTGCGACGTGCCGAGGGTCGGAGAGATCGTGTCGGAGGACTGCACCGTGAAGCTCAGAGGCAGCGCGCCGAACTTCAACTGGTCGGCCAGCGATTTCGACGACTCCTGGTCGAAGCTGCCCGTGATCTGCGGCTTGCCATCGGTGATCGCGCCGTTCATCGAGGGCGCAGTGAGCACAGCACCGTCGAGCACGAACGCGAACTGGTCGCGCGGCGTCTGGCCCTGAAGGCCGTACAGGCGGGTGCTGACCGCGGCGAAGTCTTCAGTGCCCTGTTCGTCGAAGACGATGTTCACGGCCCACTGGCCGGTCGACGCGCCGGTCGAGGTCTGCACCATGCCGTTGGTGGCGTCGACGATGTTTTCGCCGCTGGCCTCCACAGGGCCGAGCAGGTACTTCGCCGTGCGATTCACATCGCAGGTGACCAGCGGTTCATCGGCAGGTGCGACGTTCGTCGACGCCTCGTCGAGCTGGGAGCAATCGAAGTCGTCGAACTGCTGCTGCAGCGCCGGCGTGATCCACGAGGGATCGCTGCCGTCGGTGGGCTCAGCGGTCGGAGTCGACTCGAGCTCTTCGGCGGGCGCTTCAGTCGGCGACGGGCTCGCGCTGGGATCGGCCGCGGTCGTGGTCGCCGCGTCGGCGAGAAGCACAGCTCGGAGCTCGAGCTTCGCCGAAGCTTGGATACGGGCACGGGTCTGGTCGTCGAGTTCGCCCGGAATGCGGACGACGACGTTGTCGCCCTCGGTGTTGATCTCCGCCTCGGCCACACCGGACGCGTCGACGCGCTGACGGATGATGGAGACGGCCTGATCGAGCTGTTCCTGCGAGACGTCAGCGCCGGTCTCGACCTTCGGCGCCAGAATGATCTGCGTGCCGCCCTCGAGGTCGAGCGCCAGCTTCGGCGCCCACGATCCGTCACCCCAGATGACACCGGCGGCGTTGATGCCGAACAGCAGCGCGATGATGACGCCCAGCCAGGTGAGGGATCGCCATGCCTTGCGCACGGGGGTCGGCCGGGATGACCGCTTCGATTGTGCAGCCACGTGCTCCGCTTTCTCTGCAGGAGCCCGCGCGACAGCGCGCGGGCCCAGCCTCGGGGTGAGTCTTAGTCGTCCGACTTCTTGGTGTCGGGCGTCTCGTCGGTCGTGTCGCCGGGAGTCGCGTCGGGTGCGGAGTCGGCGAGACGCTCTCCGAACTCGGGCTCGCCGTCGACGGGTGCCGCGGTCTCATCGACATCGTCGGCCTTGGGCTCGACGACGCGGGCGATCGTCTGGCGGTGCACGGTGAGGATCGTGCCGGGCGAGGTCTCGAGCAGCACCTGGTTCTCTTCTTCGTCCATCGAGAGAATGGTGCCGAAGACGCCGAAGTTGGTCATCACCTTTGCGCCCACCTGCACCTTCGACTGCAATTTCTCCGCGTCGGCCTTGCGCTTGCGCGAGTTACGGAACATGAAGAAGATGAGCACCGCCAGGACGGCGAGCATGATGATGGTGAACGGATCGAACGTCATGAGAGGGAGGTACCTTCCGGAGTGCGGTGTGCGCACGAAGTCATCGGTGCTGAGGGGTCAGCCTCAAAGGATTATAGGTCATCGATGGGAAGGGCCGTTGCCGCGTCGGGCGCGCTTGCGGCGAGACCGAAGTGGCGCCAGGCCGCCGGGGTCGCGACGCGGCCCCTCGGCGTGCGGGTGATGAGACCGATGCGTACAAGGAACGGCTCGACCACGGCCTCGATGGTCTCGGACTCTTCGCCGATCGAAACGGCGAGCGTGTTCAACCCCACAGGACCGCCCCCGAACCTCGTGAGGATCATCTCCATGACGGCCCGGTCGAGCCGATCGAGGCCCAACGGGTCGACGTCGTAGAGCTCGAGCGCGGCCCGCACCGACGTGATATCGGCTCGCACAGCGCCGCGCCGCCCTGAGCTTGTCGAAGGGTGCACGAGCGCATAGTCGCGCACCCGCCGCAGCAGTCGATTGGCGATGCGCGGAGTGCCGCGACAACGGCCGGCGATCTCGGCGAGCGCTTCGTGGTCGACGTCGAGGCCCAACAGGGCGCCCGCACGTGAAAGCACCTGCTCGAGTTCGGCTTCGTCGTAGAACTCGAGATGCGCGGTGAACCCGAACCGGTCGCGGAGCGGGTTCGGCAGGAGACCGGCGCGGGTTGTGGCGCCTACGAGCGTGAACGGAGACAGGTCGAGTGGCACCGAAGTCGCCCCGGCGCCTTTGCCGACCATGATGTCGATGCGGAAGTCTTCCATCGCGAGGTAGAGCATCTCTTCGGCCGAGCGAGCCATGCGGTGGATCTCGTCGATGAACAGCACCTCGCCGGGCACGAGGGAGCTCAGAACGGCCGCGAGGTCGCCCGCGTGCTGGATCGCCGGGCCGCTCGACATGCGCAACGGCCGGCCACTCTCATGAGCGACGATCATCGCAAGTGTCGTCTTGCCGAGCCCCGGCGGGCCGGCTAGCAGGATGTGATCGGGCGTGCGCTGCTGCAGCGTGGCAGCCGTGAGCAGGAGCTGCAGCTGGCCGCGCACCCTGGTCTGGCCGACGAACTCGCCGAGGCTCTTCGGGCGCAGCGCCCCCTCGAACGCGAGTTCGGCCTCTGAGGCGAGCACGGGGTCGGTCAGGTCGAGGTCGCCGTTCGCGTCGCTCATCGTGCCCGGCCCGCCTGCTGTGCGGGCCCGAGACGGGCGAGCGTGAGCCGAAGCAGGGTCGGCACCGAGGCGGCCTCGATGTCGGATGCCTCGGCGATCGTCTCATCGACGGCCTCGGCCGCCACGCGTTCCGACCAACCGAGGCCCGTGAGCGCCGCGAGCACGCTGTCGGCCGCACCGCGTGCCACGATGGTCGGCCGTGCGGGAGTCGCCGGTGCGACGAGCTTGCCCGAGAGCGAGACGTTGATGAGCTTCGCGGTCTTGGGGCCGATGCCGCTCACCTTGCGGAAGACGGCATCGTCGTCGCGCTGCACGGCCTCGGCGATCTGGCCCGGCGACAGCGCAGAGAGCACGCCGAGCGCGGACTTCGGGCCCACCCCGGTGACGCCGATCAAGAGGTCGAAGACGTCGAGCTCATCGCGTGTGGCGAAGCCGAAGAGCGTCAGCGAGTCTTCGCGCACCACCAGGGTGGTGTGTACCGACGCCTCGTGCCCTTCTCTCGTCGAGAGGGCGAACGCAGGGGTCGTGTTGACGTGCAGGCCCACGCCGCCGACCTCGATCACGACCGAACCACCGGCTGCAGTGAGCACACGGCCACGAAGAGAGGAGATCACCGCTTCAGCCTACGGGCCGCCCCCGACACGGCAGCGGAGCGTTCAGCGGCGAGCCACGCTCGCTGCGCCGGAGTCAGCGCCGAGTCGTCGACGGTCGCGTCGGCACCGTCGCGCACGGCGGCGCCCGCGACTCCCCCGGTGCGCCAGGCGTGGCAGATCGCGAGGGCGAGCGCGTCCGCGGCATCCGCAGGTTTCGGCACCTCGTCGAGGCCGAGGATTCGGGCCACCATAGCGCCGACCTGCTTCTTGTCGGCTCGTCCGTAGCCCGTGATCGCCGCCTTGACCTCGCTCGGCGTGTGCAGGGTGACCGGGAGCGCTCGACGAGCGGCGATCAGCATGGCGACGCCAGAGATCTGGGCCGTGCCCATGATCGTCGAGACGTCGCTGCGCGCGAAGACTCGCTCGAGCGCGACGGCCTGCGGCCGATGCTCCTCGATGATCGCCTCGAGTCCTTCGGCGATGCGCACGAGCCGGCGCGGCGTGTCGAGGTCAGCCGGCGACCGCAACACCACGACGTCGACGAGGCGCGCCGTGCGGTTCGGATCGACGTCGACCACACCCACGCCGCACCGCGTGAGCCCCGGGTCGATGCCGAGCACGCGCACGGCGATCGGCTACTCCGCCTCGAGCTCGGCCTGCACCTCTGGGGTGAGGTCGAGGTTGCTGTAGATGTTCTGCACGTCGTCGCTGTCTTCGAGCGCGTCGATGAGCCGGAACACCTTGCGGGCGGTCTCGGCATCGACCTCGACCTTGATCGACGGCACGAACGCGGCATCCGCCGAGTCGTAGTCGATGCCGGCCTCTTGCAACGCACTACGCGCCGCGACCATGTCGGACGCCTCGGTGATGACCTCGAAGGTCTCCCCCTCGTCGGTGACCTCTTCGGCACCGGCGTCGAGCACCGCGCCGAGCACGTCGTCTTCGGTGAGGCCATCGGCCTTGCCGACGACGATGAGGCCCTTGCGTGCGAAGTTGTAGGCGACCGAACCGGGGTCGGCCATCGTGCCGCCGTTGCGGGTCATCAATGTGCGCACTTCGGCGGCCGCACGGTTCTTGTTGTCGGTGAGGCACTCGATGAGCAGCGCAACACCGTGGGGGCCGTAACCCTCGTACATGATCGTCGTGTACTCGATCGACTCACCCGTGAGTCCGGCGCCGCGCTTGACGGCGCGATCGATGTTGTCGTTCGGGACGGAGGTCTTCTTCGCCTTCTGCACGGCGTCGACGAGCGTGGGGTTGCCAGACATATCGGCGCCGCCCATCTTCGCGGCGACCTCGATGTTCTTGATGAGCTTCGCGAACGACTTCGCACGGCGCGAATCGATGATCGCCTTCTTGTGCTTGGTCGTCGCCCACTTGGAATGCCCGGACATGCGTCTCCTGAATCGAATCCTCGCGCGCGACTGCGAGCCGCGCCCAGCCATTCTAAGACAGCGAGGGAGCTTCCTGAGATTGTCGAAGGATCAGCCGAGCAGCTTCACGAGCGTGCGCAGATTGCGGTTCGTCGTCGTGGGCTTGAAGCGCGTCTTCGCCGTGAGCTTCGCGAACGCGCTGTCGACGCCGCGCTCACGGCGGTTGTGCCAGTAGATCACGCCGTCTCCCGGCGCGATCACGTCGTCGGCGGCATCGAGGTCATCGCCGGCTGCGACGAGCTGGTCGAGGTGCTCGGCATCCGAGCCGAAGAGCACGTACGGATGCCACCCCTCGCGCGTCGCATCGAAAGGGAACGCCGCGACGATCCGCTCGAGTCGCTCCCGGCTGATGAGCACGATCCAGGCTTCGTACCCGAAACGGTCTCCGAGCGCCTGCTCGATCCGCCTCTTCAGGGCATCGGATGTCGCGGCATCCGTCGTCTCGAATGCGACGTTGCCACTCGCGAGAACTGTGCGCACTCCCCCGAAGCCGAGACGCTCGAAGAGTTCGCGCAACGCCGCCGACTTCACCGTGATGCCGCCGACGTTCACTCCGCGGAGGAGCGCGATGTACCCGGTCATTCCCCTACCGTACGAGCCGTGACCTTGCCGAGGAAGTACTCGTGGAAGCGGTACTCCCCCGTGATCTCGGGATGGAAGCTCGTGCCGAGCAGGTTGCCCTGTTCGACGGCGACCACGCGGCCGTCGGCGAGTGTCGCAAGCGGCGTCGCCGCATCGCCGACCGACTCGACGACGGGCCCGCGGATGAAGACCGCGTGCACCGGCTCTTCGCCGAGCACGGGGATGTCGAGGTCGGTCTCGAACGACTGGTTCTGCGAACCGAAGGCGTTGCGGCGCACGACCACGTCGAGACCACCGAGCGACTCCTGCCCGGCGATCGCGTCGAGCACGGTGTCGGCGAGCATGATGAGGCCGGCGCAGGTTCCGTAGACCGGCATGCCCGCAGCGATCGCGGCCTGCAGCGGCTCGTGCAGCCCGAAGGTGCGGGCGAGCTTGTCCATCACGCTCGACTCGCCGCCCGGGATCACGAGGCCTTCGATCGTTTCGAGTTCCTCCGGGCGCCGCACGAGCGACACATCGGCGCCGAGTTTCGCGAGCACGTGCGCGTGCTCGCGGAAGTCGCCCTGGAGGGCGAGCACACCGACGCGGGGCGCGGCCGAAGCCGGTCGCCCCGCGTCGAGCGATTCACTCCGGAGGTTCAAGTCACCAGCCGCGCTCGGCGAGCCGGTGCGGGGCAGCCAGGTCGGCGACGTTGATGCCGACCATGGCCTCGCCGAGTCCGCGCGAGACCTCGGCGACGACCGACGGGTCATCGTAGAAGGTGGTCGCCTTGACGACGGCAGCCGCACGCGCCTCGGGGTTGCCCGATTTGAAGATGCCCGAGCCCACAAAGACGCCGTCGGCACCGAGCTGCATCATCATCGCGGCATCCGCGGGGGTGGCCACGCCGCCCGCCACGAAGAGCACGACCGGGAGCTTGCCGGTCTCGGCGACCTCGAGCACGAGCTCATAGGGGGCCTGCAGTTCTTTCGCGGCGACGTAGATCTCGTCGCGCGACATCGACTTCAGCTGGTTGATCTGGGAGGAGATCTTGCGAATGTGCTTGGTCGCCTCCGAGACGTCGCCCGTTCCGGCCTCGCCCTTCGAGCGGATCATCGCGGCACCCTCGTTGATGCGGCGCAGCGCCTCGCCGAGGTCCGTCGCCCCGCAGACGAAGGGAGTGTTGAACGCCCACTTGTCGATGTGGTTGACATAGTCGGCCGGCGAGAGCACCTCGGACTCGTCGATGTAGTCAACGTCGAGCGCCTGCAGCACCTGCGCCTCGACGAAGTGGCCGATGCGGGCCTTCGCCATGACGGGGATCGACACTTCGGCGATGATGGCGTCGATCAGGTCGGGGTCGCTCATGCGGGCGACGCCGCCCTGAGAACGGATGTCGGCGGGCACGCGCTCGAGCGCCATGACGGCGACGGCGCCCGCGTCTTCGGCGATACGCGCCTGCGCGGCCGTGACGACGTCCATGATGACGCCGCCTTTCAGCATCTCGGCGAGGCCGCGCTTGACGCGGCTCGATCCCGTCTCGGATATGGTCACAGGGGAATCCTCTCGGACGAGCGCGCGCTTCGTCGCGCATCAGAACTCGGACGTGCGCGGCACGTTGTCGGCATCAGAACAGATCAACATAACTATTGTCCTAGGCCAAAAGATAGCATGGTCGCAGACGTGAAGAAGGGCGGATTGCGATCATCGACATCGAGGGCCGTTCTGCGGCGGAGATCGCCGACAGCCTGCGCACGCTCATCGAGCGCGGCGCACTCCGCCCGGGCGACGCGCTCCCGCCGGTGCGGGCGCTCGCGGAGCGTCTCGGCGTCAACCGGAACACCGCCGTGTCCGCCTACCGGCAGCTGACGAACGCGGGCGTCGTCATCACCTTGGGCCGCGGCGGAACGCGCGTGGCAGGCGCGTCGACCGTCGCCCAGGAGGGATTCGCCGCCGACACGGCACTCCGCGACATCGGCACCGGCAATCCGGATCCCGGGCGAATCCCTGACCTCTCCCGCGCGCTCGCGAGCACCGCCCGTCGCCCAGTGCTGTACGGCGAACCCGTCATCGATCCCGAGCTGGCACGATGGGCACACGCGTGGATGAGCGGAGATCTGCCAGCTGCAACGTCGATGCGCATCACGGTGACGAGCGGCGCCGCCGATGCCGTCGAACGCCTGCTCGCTCAGGCGCTCACCCGCGACGACGCCGTGGCCCTCGAAGACCCGTGCTTCCTCACGAGCATCCATACGGTCCGCGTCGCCGGCTACCGCCCCGTCCCAGTGCCGATCGATGACGAAGGCATGACGGTCGCCGGTCTCCGGGCCGCACTCGAGCAGGGGGTCCGTGCGGTCATCTGCACACCGCGCGCGCAGAACCCCACCGGGGCGAGCCTCACCGAGCGGCGCGCGGCCGAACTGCGCGCGGTGCTCCGGGACCATCCATACGTCCTCGTCATCGAGGACGACCACTACTCGCTGCTCTCGCAGGTGCCCTTCCACTCGCTCATCAGTGCCGAGCACCGCCGCTGGGCGCTCGTGCGCTCTGTATCGAAGTTCCTCGGACCGGACATGTGCCTCGCCGTCACGGCGTCCGATCCCGAGACCGCCGACCGGCTCGCCGTGCGGCTGACCCCGGGCACGACGTGGGTGAGTCACCTGCTGCAGAGACTCGTGCACGCGCTCGCGACCGACCCCGACGTCGCGACGGGCATCCGGGCGGCCGGCGAACACTACGCGGCTCGAAACGCCGCGTTCGCCGAGTCGCTCACGGCGGAGGGGATCCTGACGCGGCCCGGCGACGGCCTCAACGTCTGGGTTCCGCTCGACGCGCCGGCGCGCGCCGTGTCCGAACAGCTCATGCGGCGCGGATGGCTCGCCCGACCGGGCGACGAGTTCGCGCTCGGTGACAACGCACCCTCCGAACGCCTGCGCCTCACCGTCCACGACCTCGACGATGCCGACCAGCGAAAACTGGCGGCCGACCTCGGCGCTTCCGTCCGTACGGCGAGCGAGCAGGCAAGGTTCGCAGGAGGAACGCGGGCCCCGGAGATGCGATGATCGATCGGTGAAGATTCTCTCGATCCAGTCCGCGGTCGCCTACGGTCACGTCGGCAATTCCGCCGCCGTCTTCCCCCTTCAGCGCATCGGCATCGAGGTGCTGCCGGTTTACACGGTCAACTTCTCGAACCACACCGGTTACGGTGCCTGGCGCGGACCGATGATCAGCCCCGACGAGGTGCGCGAGGTCATCACGGGCATCGAGGAACGAGGGGCGTTCCCGCAGATCGACGTGGTGCTCTCGGGCTACCAGGGCGGCGAGGGCATCGCCGACGTCATCCTCGACGCGGTCGCTCGGGTCAAGGCCGTCAATCCCGACGCCGTCTACGCTTGCGACCCGGTCATGGGCAATGCGAAATCCGGATGCTTCGTGGCCCCCGCCATCCCGATCCTGCTGCGCGAGCGCGTAGTGCCTGCAGCCGACATCATCACGCCCAACCAGTTCGAGCTGGGCTTCCTCACGGAGACCGAACCCGACACGCTCGAGTCGACCCTGGCGTCGGTCGACCTCGTGCGCGCCACCGGACCGCGCACCGTGCTCGTGACGAGCGTGGAGCGTCCCGATCGCGAAGACGGCACGATCGAGATGCTCGCAGTCGACGACACAGGCGCCTGGATCGTGCAGACCCCGCTCCTGCCGATGAAGGCGAACGGCTCCGGCGACGTCACCGCGGCGCTCTTCACGGCGCACTACCGACGCACAGGCGATGCAGCAGACGCGCTCGCACGTGCCACATCGAGCGTCTTCGACCTGCTCTCACTCACCCATACCTCGGGCGAACGAGAGCTGCAGCTCGTGGAGGCGCAGGAGGCCTACGCCAACCCCCGCTTGCAGTTCACTGTGCGCCAGGTGCGCTGACCCTCCAACGCCGGTCGAGTAGCGTCGTCACGAAGTCTCGATACGGCGCTGGCGCGCCTACTCGACCTACGGAGCGCCCGCCGGTCGAGTTGCGACGAAGGAGCGTATCGAGACCCCCAGACCGCACCTACTCCACCGACGCGGGCCACGCTTCCGCGATTTCCTGACGCACCTCGCCGAGGAGTCGGGGCAGCGCCTTCGTGCCGGCGATGATCGGGAAGAAGTTCGAGTCGAGGGCCCAGCGCGGCACGATGTGCTGATGCAGGTGCTCGGCGATGCCGGCACCGGCGATGCGGCCCTGGTTCATGCCGATGTTGAAGCCGTCGCACTTCGACACCTGCTTCACGACCCGCATCGCGATCTGCGTCAGTTCGCCGATCTCGGCGACCTCTTCGAGCGTCGCCTCGTCGTACGTCGCGACATGCCGATAGGGGCATACCAGCAGGTGTCCGCTGTTGTACGGGTAGAGGTTCAGCAGCACATAGGCGTGCGTGCCGCGTGCGACGATGAGCGACTGCTCGTCGCTCATCTCGGGAGCGCGGCAGAACGGGCACGTGTGCTCGTCGGGCTGCTGGCCGTGCTGGATGTAGACCAGCCGATGCGGCGTCCAGAGCCGTTGGAACGCATCGGGCACGCCGGCGAGGTCTGCCGCGTCATCCGTCGGCACGCCCTCGAACTCGTCGGGCTGGTACGCACTCATGCGAACAGGTCGTCGCGCGTGATGACCTGGCGACGCTCCTCGATCACCTGCTGGATGCGCTCGACCGCCTCGGCGATCGCGACGCCGTTCTCCTGGGTGCCGTCGCGGAAGCGGAAGCTCACGGTCTCGACCGAGCGGTCGCTCTCGCCTGCGATGAGCTGGAGCGGCACCTTCTGAGTCGTGTGCGTGCGAATCTTCTTCTGCATGCGGTCGTCGCTCACGTCGAGCTCGGCGCGCACGCCGGCGCCCTTCAGCTGCTCGATGATCGCGCCGAGATAGGGCGCGAATTCGTCGGCGACCGGGATGCCCACGACCTGCACGGGTGCGAGCCAGACCGGGAATGCACCGGCGTAGTGCTCGAGGAGAATGGCGAAGAAGCGCTCGATCGAACCGAACAGTGCCCGGTGGATCATGATGGGGCGCTTCTTCTGCCCGTCGCGGTCGGTGAACTCGAGTTCGAAGCGCTCGGGCAGGTTGGGGTCGACCTGCACGGTCGAGAGCTGCCAGGTGCGGCCGATCGCATCTCGCGTCTTGAGGTCGATCTTCGGCCCGTAGAACGCGGCTTCACCGGGCATCTCGGTGAGCTTGAGCCCACTCGCGCGGGCGACATTGCGGAGCGCGTTCGTGGAGTACTCCCAGAACTCGTCCGAGCCGATCCACTTGTCTTTCTCGTCGTCGCGCATCGACAACTCGAGTTCGAAATCATCGAGGCCGAAGTCGCGCAGCATCGAGATGACGAATGCGATGACCTTGGTGGTCTCCTCCTCGAGCTGGTCGGGGGTGACGAAGAGGTGCGAGTCGTCTTGCGTGAAGCCGCGCACTCGAGTGAGTCCGTGCAGCGCCCCTGAGAGCTCGTTCCGGTAGACGGTGCCATTCTCGGCGAGTCGCATCGGCAGGTCGCGGTAGCTGCGCCCGCGCTCCTTGTAGATGAGGATGTGCATTGGGCAGTTCATGGGCTTCAGGTAGTAGTCCTGGCCCTGCTTCGTCACGTTGCCCTCGGCGTCGCGCTCCTCGTCCATGCGGATGGGCGGGAACATGCCCTCCTTGTAGGTGACGAGGTGGTTCGACTGGAGGAAGAGGTCTTCCTTCGAGATGTGCGGGGTGTACACGTAGGTGTAGCCGCCCTCGATGTGGCGACGGCGTGCGTGCTGCTCCATCTCCATGCGCACGACTCCGCCGCGCGGGTGCCACACCGAGAGACCGGAACCGATCTCCTCCGGGAAGCTGAAGAGGTCGAGTTCACGCCCGAGCTTGCGGTGGTCGCGACGTGCGGCCTCCTCGAGTCGGTGCTGGTAGGCGCGCAGCTCGTCTTTCGTCGCCCACGCGGTGCCGTAGATGCGCTGCAGTTGCGGGTTCTTCTCGGAGCCTCGCCAGTACGCGGCCGCGAGGCGCGTGAGCGCCCAGCCGTTGCCGATCATGCGGGTGTTCGGCAGGTGGGGCCCGCGGCAGAGGTCTTTCCAGACGGTCTCACCGGTCTTCGGGTCGACGTTGTCGTAGATCGTGAGCTCGCCGCCGCCGACCTCGACGGACTCGTTGTCATCAGTGCTGGTTGAGCCTGTCGAAACCCCGCCCTTCAGGCCGATGAGTTCGAGCTTGTAGGGCTCGTCGGCGAGCTCGGCGCGGGCCTCGTCATCGGTGACGACGCGGCGCATGAAGCGCTGGCCGGCACGGATGATGCGCGACATCTCTTTGTCGAGCGACTTGAGGTCTTCGGGGGTGAACGCCTCTGCGACGTCGAAATCGTAGTAGAACCCATCGGCGATGGGAGGCCCGATGCCGAGCTTGGCCTCTGGGTTCACGGTCTGCACCGCTTGGGCGAGCACGTGGGCGGCCGAGTGCCGCAGAATACTGAGCCCGTCAGGCGAGTCGATCGTGACGGGTTCGACAGCATCCGCGTCGGTGACCGTCGTGGCGAGGTCCTTGAGCTCGCCGTTGACGCGCATCGCGACAACGGATCGGTCGGTGAAGAGCTCGAAGCCGTCGGCCACCTGGTCCACTCCTTGCAGTAGGAAAACGAATCCTTCAACTGTAGTCGGCGCACCAAGGCCGCTCGGCACTTCGGCGGTGGCCCTGAACCGTTGTCGGGCGACGATTTCACGCTCTTGCGCGATCCACGCAAGTCCGTGTCAAGAGTCGACTGAACTTCCACCTTCTTTCGACCGTTTCCGCAAGAACTCGACTTTTCCGTGATGTTCCCTCACATCCCCTTGTGACGGGGTGCGCTCGCGCCGTACAGTCGGCACACTCGGCGAGCGCAGATGGCCCATCGAGGTGTCCGATGGCGTGCACCCACCACGAGGAGACGAGTCGACGATGACGCGTATGACGAGCCCCATTCCACTGCCACCACGTGTTCCACTGCCACGACGTGCGCCACGACCGGCCCGCGTCGCAGCGCTCGCCGCAGCCGGGGCGTTGACGCTCGGCGCGATCGCGGGCGCTCCGCTTTCCGCGGGTGCGACACCCGGCACGGCGCCGCCTCCCGTCGTCACTCGTGCTGCACTCGACCCCGCCCTCGTCGAGGGGCGAGGGGCATCCGTCGCGTTCCTCGAGCAGGAGGCCGAGTTCTCGGTGCATACCGGCACCGTCATCGGCCCCGACCGAAGTGCGTACATACTGTCCGCCGAGGCCTCGGGCCGGAGCGCGGTACAGCTCGCGCCGGGCCAGTACGTCGAGTTCACGCTCCCGGCGGCAGCGAACGCCCTCACCGTGCGCTACAGCATCCCGGATGCGCCGAACGGCGGCGGCTTCGAGGCCCCCCTCGACATCACCGTCAACGGCAAGCACAAGCGCACCATGACGCTCACGTCCGAGTTCGCCTGGCTCTACAACCAGTACCCGTTCACGAACGACCCGAATGCCGGCCTCCTCCACCCCGACTGGTGGATCACCGAGTGCACTTGCGTTCCCGGTGACGGGTACGAGGTCGCGAAGCCGTTCCGCCCGATGCACTTCTACGATGAGCAGCGGATGCTCCTCGGCAAGTCCTCCCGCGCGGGCGACGTCATCCGGCTCACAGCGCCGGCGGGCACGAATGCCGCTTCGACCACGATCGACCTCATCGACACCGAGCAGATCGATCGGCCGCATGTCCGGCTGAAGGCCGCGAACGTACTCCTGTTCGGTGCAGACCCGTTCGGTCGTCGCGATTCGGCGAAGGCGTTCGATCGTGCGATCGCATTCGCGCAGCGGCACGACCTGCCCGTCTACGTGCCGCCGGGCAGGTTCCGGGTCGATCGGCACATCATCGTCGACGACGTGACGATCGAGGGCGCGGGCAGTTGGTACACGACCATCACGGGCGAGCAGGTGGCGCTCGACGAGCCCGCACCCGATGGCTCCGTGCACACCGGCGTCGGCTTCTACGGCAAGGATGCCTCGGCGGGCGGCAGCTCCAATGTGCACCTCTCGGGCTTCACGATCGAAGGTGATGTGCGCGAACGCATCGACACCGACCAGGTGAACGGCGTCGGCGGCGCGATGAGCGACTCGACGATCGAAGGGCTGTACATCCGGCACACGAAGGTCGGCATGTGGTTCGACGGTCCGATGGACGCCCTGACCGTGAAGGACAACATCATCGTCGACCAGATCGCCGACGCCCTGAACTTCCACGGCGGTGTGACGAACTCGACCGTCTCGAACAACTTCATCCGCAACACGGGCGACGACGGGCTCGCGATGTGGTCGGAGCACACCGCGAACGCGAACAACACGTTCGACCGGAACACGGTGCAGACCCCGACCCTCGCCAACGGCATCGCGATCTACGGCGGCACCGACAACACCGTGTCGAGCAACCTCATCGCCGATCCGATCCGGGAGGGCAGCGGCATCCACGTCGGGTCCAGATTCGGTGCCGAGGCATTCACCGATCACCTCTGGATCACCGACAACACCACGGTTCGCGCGGGCACCTACGAGCTGAACTGGAACATCGGGCTCGGTTCCATCTGGCTCTACGCGCTCGATCAGTCGATCGACGCCGACATCCAGGTCGTCGGCAATCACTTCCTCGACAGCACGTACAACGCGATCATGCTCGTGGCCGACTGGCCGGTGAAGGACCTCTACGGCATCACAGATGTCCATTTCGCCGACACGCTGGTCGACGGCACCGGAACGTCGGTGCTGAGTGCGCGCGTCGCAGGTTCCGCCAGCTTCGAGAACGTCGATGCGCGCAACGTGGGGGCGGTCGGGGTGAACAATTGCGGTTCGTTCAACTTCCCGCCCACAGGCTCCGAGTTCTCGATCGTCGACCTCGGCGGCAACGACTCGAGCGGCGTGAACACCACCGGGCCATGGCTCGCCCCGTGGGAGCTGCCCAACACCATCACGTGTGATGATCGCCCTGCGGTGGTCGCGCCGCAGGCACCGTCGCCGTGGTGGTGAGTGCACCTGATCGCCGATCGGGTTGCTTCGGTGTTCGCACTGAGGCGCACACCTCGATGGCGATACTAGAGTTTTGCTCATGTTCAATGACGACAAGGAATCCCCCGGCGGCGGCTTCGACGACCGGGTCATCCACCTCTCCGAATTCGAGGTAGATATCACGCCCGCCGACTGGGTGGAGAAGCACCGTCTCGACAGCCTCTTCCCCGGGCCGGTCTTCTGGGCGCCGATCGAGACCCTCACCCCCACGCGCACGGTCGGCAGCGGACGAACGAACCTCACACTGATCCGTCCCACGATCATGCAGACGGATGCCGCGACCCCCCACGCCGGATTCGACCTGCGCGAGACCCCGAACCGGAACCCCGCGGTCTCGGTGCACTTCGCCCCCGGGGCGTACGGCATCACCGGGGTCGGCACTTACGTGTTCACCTTCGCCGTCGACGCACCGACGCGGGCCGCGTTCAGCCCCACCGGCTTCGCCGGAGGCGGAACCGTCGACGCGCCTGGATCGATCCGGTTCAGCGGGAGCCGCGTGATCACGATCATCCTGAGGAACGTGCCACCGACGGCCGAGGTGTGGGCGGCGATCGAACAGACCGCGGGCGAAACCTGGTCGTGGTTCAGCACCCGGATCGGGCACCCGCCGCTCGTCCTCGAGGTGCTGCAGCCCTGACGAACAACCGGAGCGCAGCCCTCGAGAGCGCGTTGGTACACCCTCCCAAAGGCAAGTTGCAATATTGCCCGAGTATTGCCCACGCGATCCAGACAAGAAAAAACCCCCGGTAAACCGGGGGCTTCGTGGTGGGCGATACTGGGATCGAACCAGTGACCTCTTCCGTGTCAGGGAAGCGCGCTACCGCTGCGCCAATCGCCCAAGTCGAGAATGGAGGTTCTCAGCTTGGAGGTGGATACGGGATTCGAACCCGTGTATACGGCTTTGCAGGCCGCTGCCTCGCCTCTCGGCCAATCCACCGTGTCTGGGTTCACCACCAAAAGAACAGGAATCGGGCTTTCGCCCGATCCTGATCAGAGCGGATGACGAGATTCGAACTCGCGACCCTCACCTTGGCAAGGTGATGCGCTACCACTGCGCCACATCCGCAACGCCCGCATTTCTGCGTGCAGAGAGACTCTAACCGATTCCCGGATCGATTCACAAACCGAGGGGATCGAGTGGCCCGTTCGCGCCGGTCACGAGGGGAATCCGTGCCCACTTCCCGGGCGTGTCGAGGTCATTCGTCTCGCATCCGCAGCGATGGGGCATCCTGCGCCCCCATCTCATCGATGTGCATTCGCCCCACGCCGTCGGCTAGTATCGAGTCCGCGGTCACCATGTGCGACCGCTCACACTTGGGCGATTGGCGCAGTTGGTAGCGCGCTTCCTTCACACGGAAGAGGTCGTCGGTTCGAGTCCGGCATCGCCCACGAAAGCCCCCACTCCACTGGGGGCTTTCTTCATTCTTCGCGCGCCTCGAACGCGCCCTCCCGTTCGGCCCTGGTGTTGTGGCTGCTGCGGCCGCCCACTACGGTGTGCCGTGAACACGCATCGATGCGAGGGGGAACCATGTCGGGCGAAGTGTCGTTCATCGAGTTCGGGGCAGCGGATGCTACGACTGCACGCAGCTTCTACGGGAAGCTCTTCGGCTGGTCGTTCGCGTCGGGGCCGGGCGGCAATGGCTACGCGGTCGACGGTGCGGGCGTGCCCGCCGGCGTGCACGGCGGCGATCCGGGCGCCGCACCGTATGTGTTCTTCAGGGTCGATGACCTCGACGCCGCTGTCGCCTCGGTCGAACGCCTCGGGGGTACCGTCGAATCGCTTCCCGGTGCCGATGACGAGGAGACCGTCGCCATCTTCGGTCAGTTCCGGCTGTGCCGTGACGATCAGGGCTCCCCGTTCGGGCTCCACCATCCGCCACGGGCGTGAGGCTCAGCGCCAACCGTAACGCGCGTCGAGTGCGGCCGCCACGAGGCTGTAGCGCGCCGCGTCGAGCGACGACGCCTCGCGCCGCATGCCGCCCGCCCGCACCCGGAACACCCGGTCGATGCGCGCCCAGCTCGGGCGCCCCTCCGCGTCCCACGCGCCATCGCCGAGCGCGACGAAGTCGCGATCAGCGTCGTGCGCCTTGCTGGTCAGCTGTACGGCGAGGTAGTCACCAGCACCGGATGCCGCGATGATCACGACCGGCCGGTCCTTGCCACGCCCGTCGTTCTCCTCGTAGGGCACCCAGGTCCAGACGACCTCACCGGGATCGGGCGCACCGTCACGCGCCGGCGCATAGCCGAGCCTGACACCGCGCAGCTTCCGCGGATCCACCTCGACGGTGGCCGACGGCCCCGCCTGCCCCGCTTGCCCCGCTTGCCCCGGCGAGAGCGTGTCGGTCGCGGTGGCCGCCCGCGACGGGGCATCCGATGACTGCGTCGACCCACTGCCGACGAGCGACCTGAAGACGCGGCTGAGGGCGGTGAGGAAGCGGCTGGTGTCTGACACACCGGCACACTACCCCACCGCCCTCGCGACCCGACGGGCCCGTTCACCGCGGGCCCGTCAGGATCAGACGTTCTCGAGCTTGTAGCCTTCCTCGCCGTGCACGACCGTGTCGATGCCCGCGATCTCGTCTTCGTTCTTCACGCGGAAGCCGATCGTCTTCTCGATCGCGAAGCCGAGAACGAACGCGACGATGAAGGAGTAGAGCATCACCGCGAGTGCGGCGATCGTCTGCACTGCGAGCTGGCCGAGGTCGCCGCCCGTGAAGAGGCCCGTCTCGATCGCGAAGAAGCCGAGGTAGAGCGTGCCGATGAGGCCGCCGACGAGGTGGATGCCCACGACGTCGAGCGAGTCGTCGAAGCCGAGCTTGAACTTCAGCTCGACCGCGAGGGCGCACACCGCACCCGCGACGGCGCCGAGGAGCAGGGCCCAACCGGGCTCGAGGTTGGCGCACGCCGGGGTGATCGCGACGAGACCGGCGACGGCACCGGAACCGGCGCCGACCGAGGTGGGCTTGCCGTCCTTGAACTTCTCGACGAGCATCCAGCCGATGATTGCGGCTGCGGTTGCGCCCAGGGTGTTCACGACGATGAGTCCGACGTTGGCGAGGCCGTTCAGCCACTCGGCGCCGGCGTTGAATCCGAACCAGCCGAACCAGAGGATTGCAGCGCCGAGGAGCACGAGCGGCACGTTGTGCGGCTTGTCGATGCCCTTCTGGAATCCGACGCGCTTGCCGAGAACGAGCGCGAGGGCCAGAGCCGCGGCACCTGCATTGATGTGCACGGCGGTACCGCCGGCGTAGTCGATGACGCTGGGCAGGCCGAGCGTCTCGCCGAGGTTCAGGATCCAGCCGCCACCCCACACCCAGGCCGCGACCGGGAAGTAGACGAGCGTCGCCCAGATGCCGGCGAAGATCATCCAGGAGCCGAACTTCGCGCGGTCGGCGATGGCGCCGGAGATGAGCGCGACCGTGATGATCGCGAAGGTGGCACCGTATGCGACACCGATGAGGTCGGTGTTCGCCGACTCACCCGTCGCGAGTGCACCGAGCCCGAAGTCCGAGAACGGGTTGCCCGCGAAGTCCCAGACGCCGCCCACGGCGCTCATGTTGAAGCCGTACAGCAGCCAGAGCACGCTGACGAGCCCGAGTGCGCCGAAGCTCATCATCATCATGCTGACGACGCTCTTGGCCTTGACGAGGCCGCCGTAGAAGAAGGCGACACCCGGCGTCATGAACAGCACGAGCGCTGTGGCCGTGATGGCCCACGCAATGCTTCCCGTATCCATTGGATTTCCTCACACCTCGGTGAATCTGCAGGGGACATACCGCGAGGGTGACGGGGCGTCGGTCTCGGGTACTGCGATCAGAGTGGTGCGGTGAGGTTTCGGCGACGCTGCACGGTTCGTTTCGCGTCGGTTACGAACGAGCACCCTGTGTAACGAGCATGTTTCCGGATGCCGCGAGGCCGCCGACAGATCGGCGGACACGGGGTGCCGCGGTTGCGGGCGACACGATCGATGCGACATCCGCTCGGCGGCCGTCGAGCGACGGGCCAGACCAGCGGATGCCGCGGAGCGCGCGTCAGTCGTGCGGCGGCAGTTCGCCCGTCGTGAGCGCGATCATGCGCGACATGGCCCGCAGGTACTTCTTGCGGTAGCCGCCGGCCATCATGTCGGTGGCGAAGACCTCGTCGAGCGGCAGACCGCTCGCGATGATCGGCACCTCGGCGTCGTAGACGCGGTCGATGAACGCGACGAGTCGCAGCGCAGCATTCTGGTCGGTGAGCTCGTGCACGCCCTCGAGCGCGATGAACTCGAGTCCGGCGACGAGCTTGACGTACTTCGAGGGGTGCACGGTCGCCAGATGCTCGACGAGTTCGTCGAAGCCGTCGAGCGAGACGCGATGGCCGCGAGCTGCGAGCGCAGCCGCCGTGCGAGCGACATCGGCGTCGCCCGCGAGCGACTCGGCATGCCCCTCGGTATCGCGGCGCCGATAGTCGAGGCCGTCGATGCGCAGCGTCTCGAAGTTCGACGAGAGTGCGTGGATCTCACGGAGGAAGTCGGATGCGGCGAACCGCCCTTCGCCGAGCGCATTCGGCGGGGTGTTCGAGGTCGCGGCGACGCGGGTGCCACCGGCCATGAGTTCGCCGAGGAACCGGGTCATCAGCATCGTGTCGCCCGGGTCGTCGAGCTCGAATTCGTCGATGCAGACGAGTTTCGCGCCGCGCAGCAGCTCGACCGCCGGCTGGTAGCCGAGAGCGCCGACGAGGGCCGTGTACTCGATGAAGGTGCCGAAGTACTTCGGGCCGTGCGCAACGTGCCACAGCGCGGCCAGCAGGTGCGTCTTGCCGACGCCGAACCCGCCGTCGAGATAGACACCTGGCAGCTCGATGCGCGCAGGGCGCTTGCGAGAGAAGAACCCGCCCGGACGCTGGGCCGCGCGCCAAGCACCTGCGAACTCCTTCAACCGATCGAGCGCGGCCTGCTGCGAGGGGAAGTCGGGGTCGGGACGATACGACTCGAACGATGCGTGCTCGAACTGCGGCGGCGGTGAGAGCTCCGAGGCGATCTCGGCGCCCGAGATCGATGGGCTCCGCTCGATGAGACGGATGAGGGCATGGCTCGATGCCGTGGTCATGCTGGAGGAGCTCCCGTATTGCATCGGATGACGGGCGTACTGACTTCACCCCGTGCGCCGCGTAGATTCGTGGTGGACAGGTGATCAGCCTAGTCCGCTCCCCCGCACACCCCGCCCGACCGGGCTCCCCAGGAGGCTCCCATGCCCGCCGAATTCGACTCAGCAGCGAAGCTCGCCGAGTACGCCCACCCCGAGCGTCTCGTCACCACGGAATGGCTCGCCGAACACCTCGGTGAGCCCGGCCTCGTCGTCGTCGAATCCGACGAAGACGTGCTCCTCTACGAGATGGGGCACATTCCCGGCGCGGTGAAGATCGACTGGCACACCGACCTGAACGACCCCGTGGTGCGCGACTACATCGACGGCGAGCAGTTCGCTGCGCTCCTCGGTTCGAAGGGCATCGCCCGCGATACCACGGTCGTGATCTACGGCGACAAGAACAACTGGTGGGCCGCGTACGCGCTCTGGGTCTTCACGCTCTTCGGTCATGAAGACGTGCGCCTCCTCGACGGCGGTCGCGACCTCTGGATCGCCGAGGGTCGCGAGATCACGACGCATGCTCCCGAGGTCACGCCCGTCGAGTACCCCGTGGTCGAGCGCGACGACAGCTCCGTGCGCGCCTACAAGGACGACGTGCTCGCCCACCTCGGCAACCCGCTCGTCGACGTTCGCTCGCCCGAGGAGTACAGCGGCGAGCGCACGACCGCACCGGCCTACCCCGAAGAAGGCGCTCTTCGCGCCGGACACATCCCCACCGCGGCATCCGTACCCTGGGCTCGTGCTGCGGCCGCCGACGGCACCTTCAAGCCCCGTGAAGACCTCGACGCCATCTACCGCGGCGAGGTCGGCCTGGAAGACGGCGACGACATCATCGCCTATTGCCGCATCGGCGAGCGTTCGAGCCACACGTGGTTCGTGCTGAACCACCTCCTCGGCTTCGAGAAGGTGCGCAACTACGACGGTTCATGGACCGAGTGGGGCAGCGCCGTGCGGGTTCCGATCGTGACCGGCGACGCGCGCGGCGAGCTCCCCGCACGCTGAGACGGCTGGCGGGCGGGGTCGCCGGCCACCATGGGAGAATGGAACCGATGGAAGCGCCGACCCTGCCCGCACGACTCGCCGAGACCCGAGACGATTTCCTCGCACTCGAGGTGCGCGATCGTCTGCAACTGCTGCTCGAATTCTCGAACGAGCTGCCCGAACTGCCCGCGCGATACGCAGACCACCCCGATCTCTTCGAGCGGGTCGAAGAGTGCCAGTCGCCGGTGTTCATCTTCATCGAGGTCGATGACGGCCGGGTGCACCTCTACGCGACGGCACCGGCGGAATCCCCCACCACGCGCGGGTTCGCCTCGATCCTCGCGCAGGGCCTCGACGGGCTCACTGTGCAGGAGGTCTTCGACGTTCCCGCCGACTACCCGCAGTCGCTCGGCCTCGCTGCGGCCGTCTCACCGCTCCGGGTTCGCGGCATGACCGGCATGCTCGCCCGCACCAAGCGGCAGCTGCGCGATCGCATCGCCGCCTGACCGGCGATCGGAACGTTCAACGCCGGCGGTCGGCGCTGGCGGTTCAACGCTGCCGGGCGCGGTCAGCCCGCGATCTGCGCCTCGTCGCCGAGTCGAGCGACGCTCTCACCGCGTCGGGTGAGCCAGTCGTGCACGAGCCCCGTCCATCGTTCGGGATCGTGATTCCAGAGCTTCGTGTGCCGCGCACCCTCGAACTCCTCGAACTCGATGAGGTCAGGCCTGGCCGCGGCGAAGCGGCGTGATCCGTCGATCGGCACGAAGCCGTCGTCGACACTGTGCATCAGCAGCATCGGCACGTCGAACTCGTCGGCCCGAGCGATGGGATCGAGCTCCTCGACGTCGATCGGCGCCGCGATGCCGGTGAGCCCGACCCCGAGCGGCCCACCGAGCACCCGCACCACGAGGTCGCCGAGTTCGGGCGGGAGGCCCTGCAACCGGCCCTGGAATCGGAGGATGTCGGTCCAGTCGATCGCGGGCGAGTCGAGCATGACGCCAACGAGGTGTTCGCGCACCTCCGCAGAGCGCAATACCGCTTGGAGCGTGATCGCGCCGCCCATCGACCAGCCCATGAGCACTATCTGCTCGGCGCCGTGCTCGACTGCGAATCGTGTCGCAGCGACCACGTCGACCCACTCGGTGCCGCCGAGCCCGTACTTGCGGTCTTCACTCTCGGGCGCCTCGCTGTCGTTGCGATAGGAGATGAGCAACGAGTTCCAGCCGGCGGCACGCACCGGCGGCACGGCGCGGAGACCCTCTGGTCGTTTCGACCCTCGGCCGTGCACCTGGATCACCCAGCGCGCCGATGCATCCGCAGCCCTGATGAGCCATGCCGGGGCCGGGCCCAGCTCCGTCTCGATCGCCACGTTCTCGTACGGCGCATCGAATTCCCACGGGCCGAGGTGGTACCACCCGTTGATGCGGCCGCGTCTCGCCCGGGCGAGTCGGCCGAAATCGACGGATTCGATGCCGCGACGCACCTCGCGTTCACCGTCGTCGATGACGTCGCCGAGTCGGGCGTGCCCCGCGTCGTGATCGAACCAGAGCCCGTACCGGCCCCGCATGCGGGTCTCGTCGGAGCCGACGAGCGTGATCTCGCCCGCCGCGAGGTCGACGCGGGCGATGCGCACGTCTTCTTCGTGCTTTTCGGGCGGAGTGACGACCTTCCGTGCGAAGTACACGGCCAGGGCGGCGGTCGCCGCGCCGATCGTCACCGCGATGAGCCCCACGGCGGCAGCCGCGATCCCGATTGCAGAACTCGTACCGTGCGTTCGACGCATCCGTTCCTCCCGAACCAGCCACCGTGTGCAGAGTGATGCGGCGTGCCGCCGACGTCCCCCGCACCCGAGACTCTAGTCTGCACACGTGCCCGACTCCGTGCCTCCGCTTCCTCCCGAGTTCGAGGCCGCGCTCGACTCGTTGCGTGCGGCCGCTCCGCGGTCCGAGCTGCGCGTCACCGAAATCCCGGCGCCGGGCTCGCTCGCACCGAACTCGGTGGCCCTCTCGGCCGACGTCACGCCGAGTCGTCACGACGATTCCGAACTCGGCACCGGACGATTCGTGCTTC
Source organism: Agromyces sp. Y558 (assembly GCF_059445415.1). NCBI lineage: Bacteria > Bacillati > Actinomycetota > Actinomycetes > Micrococcales > Microbacteriaceae > Agromyces > Agromyces sp. Y558. Next base: position 544,765 of record NZ_JCAIUH010000002.1, on the reverse strand, counting down.
TGCACGACCCGAGCGAACCGGAGGCTTGGGGCGGCCGGTTCCGGATCGTCTGCTTCGCGCAGGCACCGCTCGAGACCGACATCGGCCTCGACCCATTTCTCGCGGATGTCGCGTGGTCGTGGTTGGTCGACGCTCTCGACGCACGTGGCGCCCGTTACATCGCGGCGTCGGGCACGGCGACGAAGATCCTCTCCACCGGATTCGGTGAGCTGGCCCGGCAGGGCGACGGCGCCCAGATCGAGTTGCGCGCCTCATGGACGCCCCTCGACTCGACCATCGGCCCGCATGTGGAAGGCTGGGGAGAGTTGTTGTGCATGCTCGCAGGACTCCCACCCCGATCGGAAGGGGTGACCGCACTGCCACGTCGGAGGACGAACCGTGGATGAATTCCGGGTGATCGACACCCCCGCCGCCTACGATGAGGCGGTGCGGCGGCTCCTCAGCGGTGAGGGTCCCATCGCCGTCGATGCCGAGCGTGCCAGCGGATTCCGATACTCCCAGCGTGCATACCTGATCCAGATGTTCCGGCGCGGTGCGGGCACCTTCCTCTTCGATCCGCCGCAGATTCCCGACTTCTCCGAACTCCAGGCCGGCATTCGCAGCGAAGAGTGGGTGCTGCACGCAGCCAGTCAAGATCTCGCCTGCCTGCGCGAGGTCGGGCTCGATCCCGACCGCATCTTCGACACCGAGCTCGCCGCGCGGTTGCTCGGCATGCCGCGCGTCGGCTTGGCGTCGGTGGTGGAAGAGCTCCTCGACATCCGTCTCGCCAAGGAGCATTCGGCATCCGACTGGTCCAATCGGCCCCTGCCGCAATCGTGGCTGAAGTACGCGGCCCTCGATGTCGAGCTCCTCGTCGATGTTCGCGAACGCCTCGGCGTCGCTCTTATCGACGCCGGCAAAGCGGAGTTGGCCGACGAGGAGTTCGGTGCAGTGCTGCACCGTGCGGCCAAGCCGCCGGCTGCCGAGCCATGGCGCCGTCTCTCCGGCATCCACGCGATGCGCGGGCCCCGAAACCTCGCGGTGGCCCGCGAGCTCTGGCTTTCACGCGACGAACTCGCGACCGAGACCGACGTCGCACCCGGTCGTCTGGTTCCGGATGCCTCGCTCCTCGCGGTGGCGCGCTCGTTGCCGTCGACCCGGCGTGCGCTCGCCGACCTGCGCGAGTTCAACGGTCGTGCGAGCCGCACCGAACTCGATCGTTGGTGGGGCGCTGTAGAGCGCGGCTTGGCCACGACCGAGCTGCCGGCCGTGCGGGTTCCCAGCGATGCGCCTCCCCCGCCGCGCGCATGGGCGGCGCGCAATCCCGAAGCCGATGCCCGTTTGCGAATCGCGAAGGTGGCCGTCGCCGAGATCGCGGAGCAGATCGACATGCCGATCGAGAACCTGTTGACGCCCGACCATCTGCGCCGGGTTGCATGGACTCCGCCCTCCGAACCGACCGCCGAGGCGATCCGCGACGCGCTGCTCGCACTCGGCGCGCGCCACTGGCAAGTTGCGGCAACCTCACAGATAATCGCCGATGCATTTGTAGAGGCAGCACAATCGGTCGAGGACGCCACCTCCGACGCTTCGTAGGTTCCGTCAAGCGATTCAGCGGCACCGCAGCGGCGTTCGTAGGATCGAAGCAACTGATCGAAAGTGAGCTGCAGCGTGGCTGATCAAGCTGAAGTCGTGTTCGTCGACGGGGTCCGCACCCCGTTCGGCAAGGCCGGCGACAAGGGCATGTACTGGAACACCCGAGCCGACGACCTCGTCGTGAAGGCGATCGTCGGACTCCTCGAACGAAACCCGAACGTCCCGAAAGACCGCATCGACGATGTCGCCATCGCCGCGACGACGCAGACCGGAGACCAGGGACTCACCCTCGGACGAACGGCGGCGATCCTCGCCGGCCTCCCGAAGACGGTCCCGGGCTTCTCGATCGACCGCATGTGCGCGGGCGCCATGACGGCCGCCGCGATGATGTCCGGCTCGATCGGCTTCGGCATGTACGACATTGCGATCGCCGGCGGTGTGGAGCACATGGGCCACCACCCGATGGGCTCAGGCGTCGACCCGAACCCGCGCTTCCTCAGCGAGAAGCTCGTCGGCGAAGACGCCCTCGTCATGGGCGCGACCGCCGAGCGCATCCACGACCGGTTCCCGCAGCTCACGAAGGAGCGCAGCGACCGCTACGCCCTCGCCAGCCAGCAGAAGACGGCCGCGGCCTACGCTGCGGGCAAGATCCAGCAAGACCTCATCCCGGTCGCGATCCGCACCGAAGCGGGCTGGGGACTCGCCACTCGCGACGAGGTCATGCGCCCCGAGACCACCCTCGAAGGCCTTGCCGCGCTGAAGACTCCGTTCCGCCCGCACGGCCGCATCACTGCCGGCAACGCTTCCGGGCTGAACGATGGCGCGACCGCGGCGATCCTGGCCTCCGGTACCACCGCCAAAGAGCTCGGCCTCTCGCCGAAGATGAAGCTCGTCAGCTACGCCTTCGTCGGCGTCGATCCCGAGATCATGGGAATCGGCCCGATCCCAGCGACCGAGAAGGCACTCCGCAAGGCGGGGCTCTCGATCGACGACATCGGCCTCTTCGAGATGAACGAGGCGTTCGCGGTGCAGGTGCTCTCCTTCCTCGACCACTACGGCATCGCCGACGACGACCCCCGCGTGAACCCGTGGGGCGGTGCGATCGCGGTCGGCCACCCGCTCGCCTCCTCCGGGGTGCGCCTCATGAACCAGCTCGCGAGCCAGTTCGCCGAGCGGCCCGACGTGCGCTACGGCATCACGAGCATGTGCGTCGGCCTCGGCCAGGGCGGCACGATGGTCTGGGAGAACCCGAACTACGACAAGAAGGCGAAGAAGGCCTGATGACCGACTACACGAAGATCGACTTCGGTTCGCTGGTGGCCCTCGCGGGCGACGATGAGGTCGTCACGCACTCGTACGTGCGCGACATCCCTCTGGCTTCGGGCAAGACGCTCGCACTCATCACTCTCGACAACGGACGCGACCACACGCGCCCGAACACACTCGGTGCGGCGACACTGCTCGAGTATGCGAAGACGCTCGATGAGCTGAAGGCGCGCGCCGCCGCCCGTGAGATAGACGCGGTCGCCGTCACGGGCAAGCCGTTCATCCTCGCTGCCGGCGCCGACCTCTCGAAGGTCGCCGAGATCCCCGACAAGGAGACCGCGAAGAAGTTCGTGCAGCTCGGCCACTTCGCGCTCGCGAAGATCGGCGAGGTCGGCGTGCCGTCATTCGTGTTCTACAACGGCCTCGCACTCGGCGGGGGCCTCGAGATCGGGTTGCATGCCGACTACCGCACGGTGGATGCCTCGGCACCGGCCCTCGCGCTGCCCGAGGTCTTCCTGGGCCTGATCCCCGGCTGGGGCGGCGCGACGATCCTGCCGAACCTCATCGGCATCGAGAACGCTCTCAAGGTCGTCATCGAGAACCCGCTGAAACAGAACCGCACACTCAAGGGCCAGGATGCATACGACCTCGGCATCGCCGACGCGATCTTCCCGTCGGTGAGCTACCTCGAGGACTCCATTCGCTGGGCCGACGACGTCATCTCCGGACGGATCAAGGTCAAGCGGTCGAACGAACCCGGCAAGGTGGAACGCCTCGTCAAGTGGGATGCGGCTATCGGCATCGCCACCAAGATGCTGAAGAGCCGCATCGGTTCGATTCCGCAGTCGCCGTACGCCGCGCTCGACCTGATGAAGGCAGCGAAGAGCGGCACGCGTGCCGAGGGATTCCAGCGTGAAGACGAGGTGCTCGCCGATCTCATCGCGGGCGACCAGCTTCACGCGTCCATCTACGCCTTCAACCTCGTGCAGAAGCGGGCCAAGCGCCCGGCGGGCGCACCCGACAAGGCACTTGCGAAGAAGGTCACCATGGTCGGCGTGCTCGGCGCCGGGTACATGGCGAGCCAGCTCGCCCTGCTCTTCGTGCGCCGCCTGCGGGTGCCGGTGGTCATCACCGACATCGACCAGGCACGCGTCGACAAGGGTGTGGCCAACATCGCGGAGGAGATCGACAAGCTTCTCGAGAAAGGTCGCATCTCCCCCGATGAGGCGAACCGGTTGAAGGCCCTCGTCACGGGCACGACCGACAAGGCCGACTTCGCCGACTGCGACTGGGTCATCGAGGCCGTATTCGAAGAGCTCGAGATCAAGCAGAACGTCTTCGCCGAGGTGGAGCAGTTCATCTCGCCCGAGGCCGTGCTCGCCACGAACACCTCCTCGCTGTCAGTCGAGCAGATCGGCGCGAAGCTTGCACACCCCGAGCGCCTGGTGGGCTTCCACTTCTTCACTCCGGTCGCGGTCATGCCGCTGATCGAGGTCGTGAAGACGCCGCACACCGATGAGGCGACGCTGTCGACCGCCATGGTGACCGCGAAGAATCTGCGCAAGAACGCCGTCATCACGGCCGACACACCCGGATTCGTCGTCAACCGTCTGCTCGCGGTGCTGCTCGGTGAGGCGATGCGCGCCGTCGACGAGGGCACCTCGTTCCAGACCGTCGACGAGGCGATCGCACCACTCGGCCTGCCCATGGCCCCGTCGGCGCTGCTCGACCTCGTCGGGCTCAAGGTCGGCGCGCACGTGCTCGACACGCACCACGCCGCGTTCCCCGACCGGTTCTACCGCAGCGAGAACCTCCACAAGCTCGCCGACTACGGCACGCTGCTCGACAAAGACGACAAGGGCAAGGTCAAGGGCTTCGACAAAGGTGCCCTGAAAATCGTCGCCGGCGGCAAGAACCCGCGCTCGGCGGCCGACATCCTCGTCGCACTGCAAGACGGGCTCGCCCGCGAGGTGCGCCTCATGCTCGACGATGGCGTGGTCGCGGCCGCTGAAGACATCGACCTGTGCATGATCCTCGGCGCGGGCTTCCCGTTCCAAATGGGCGGCCTGACGCCGTACCTCGATCGGGTCGGCGCGTCCGAACGGGTCTTCGGCGACACCTTCCACCACCCGACGATCACGGGTGTCGGAGCGTAACGTCCGGCTCGAGACGAACGGCCCTCGGCTTCACGCCGAGGGCCGTTCGCCGTACCGATAGTGCCGCGCCCCGAGGCATCCGATTCGCGGCCTCGACGCCGAGTCAGACGCGCGGCTGCGGTCTCGTGTCGGTCGGGACGTCTGCATCGACCCCGGCACCGCGCGCGTGCGGCAGCTTCGAACCGAGCACCATCGCGGTGACGTCTCGGGCAATGTGCTGGGGGGTCAGGCCGACCCGTTCGAGGATGTCGGCGCGCGAACCGTGATCGAGGAACTCGTCGGGCAATCCGAGCTCGGTCACCGCGGTGTCGACGCCGGCCTCGCGTAGGTCTTGCCTGATGCGGGTGCCGATGCCGCCCACACGGATGCCGTCTTCGATGCTCACGACGATGCGATGCTCGGCGGCGAGATCGATGACGCTGCGGGGCACCGGAACGACCCAGCGCGGATCGACGACGGTCGCCCCGATGCCCTGCGCCTCGAGGCGCTCGGCCACTTGGAGGCCGGTGCCGGCCATCGGCCCGACCGTGACGATGAGCACGTCCTTGCGGTCGGACTCGATGAGGACGTCGACCCCGTCGGCCGTGCGGCGAACGGCATCGAAGTCGCCACCGACCGTGCCCTTCGGGAAGCGGATCACGGTGGGAGCGTCGTCGACGACGACGGCCTCACCCAACTCTTCGACCAGTCGCACCGAGTCTCGCGGCGCGGCGATGCGGATGCCGGGAACCACCTGCAGGATCGACAGATCCCAGACCCCGTGGTGGCTCGGCCCGTCGGGGCCGGTCACTCCTGCCCGGTCGAGCACGAACGTGACACCGGCCTTGTGCAACGCGACATCCATCAGCACCTGGTCGAATGCGCGATTGATGAAAGTCGCATAGACGGCGACGACGGGGTGGAGTCCGCCGAACGCGAGACCCGCCGCGGCGGTGGCCGCATGCTGTTCGGCGATGCCGACATCGAAGACCCGGTTCGGGAACCGCTCGGCCATGCGGTGCAGGCCGGTGGGACGGAGCATTGCGGCGGTGATGCCGACGAGACGCTCGTTGCTCTCAGCGAGATGCACCATCTCGTCGGCGAAGACGCCCGTCCACGACGGGGCCGAGGCGGTCTCGAGGGACTCGCCCGTCTCGGGGTCGATCTGACCGACGGCGTGGAACTGGTCGGCGGCGTCCCGCAACGCAGGCTCGTACCCGCGGCCCTTTTCGGTGATGGCGTGCACGATCACCGGCGCGCCGTAGTCTTTCGCCTGGCGCAGCGCCGCCTCCATGGCACGCTCGTCGTGGCCATCGATGGGGCCGATGTACTTGATGTCGAGGTTGGAGTACAGCGCCTCATTTCCGGTGAACCGGCTGAGGAAGCCATGCAGCCCGCCTCGCACACCCCGGTAGAGCGCACGCGCCGGCGCGCCCATGTTGTCGAAGGCGCGGCGACTCGAGAGGTGCAGGTTGCGGTATGTCTGCTTCGTGCGAACGGTGTTCAGGAACCGCGCCATGCCTCCGATCGTCGGCGCGTAGGAGCGGCCGTTGTCGTTGACGACGACGACGAGCTTTCGCGTGTTGTCGTCGGAGATGTTGTTCAGCGCCTCCCACGTCATGCCGCCCGTGAGTGCGCCGTCGCCGACGACGGCGACGACGTGTCGATCGGTCTGTCCGGTCATCTCGAACGCCTTGGAGATGCCATCCGCCCACGACAGTGAGCTGGAGGCGTGCGAGCTCTCGACGATGTCGTGTTGGGACTCGGACCGTTGCGGGTAACCCGCGAGCCCGCCGGTCTGGCGGATGGTCGAGAGATCTTTGCGCCCGGTCAAGAGCTTGTGGACGTACGACTGATGCCCGGTGTCGAAGACGACCGCGTCGCGCGGCGACTCGAAGACCCGATGGATTGCGATCGTGAGTTCGACGACGCCGAGGTTCGGTCCAAGGTGCCCGCCGGTCTTGGAGACCGACTCGACGAGATACTCGCGGACCTCGCGCGCGAGCTGATCGAGCTGTTCGGAACTCAGTGCATCCAGATCACGAGGTCCCGAAATCGTCTCGAGCAGGGTCATGCAAATGCCTCCGGAGAATCGCGGGCGCTGCCGCTGGACGGAACGAGTCTACGCCGGGCTCTCTGAGAAGCCGGGCAGGGAACGGGGCGATCGGCGAAAAGCCGACCGCCCCGTTCCTCGCGAAATCGCTCAGACGAGCGAGCGCAGCACGTACTGCAGGATGCCACCGTTGCGGTAGTAGTCGGCTTCACCCGGTGTGTCGATGCGCACGACCGCGTCGAATTCGACCGTCTGCTTTCCGGCCGGGGAGTGCTCGGTCGGATCGGCGACGACCCGCACCGTCTTCGGCGTCGTGCCCTCGTTCAGCTGCTCGATGCCCGTGATCGAAACGACCTCCGTGCCGTCGAGCCCGAGCGATGCCCAGCTCTCCCCTGCGGGGAACTGGAGCGGCACGACACCCATGCCGATGAGGTTCGAGCGGTGGATGCGCTCGAAGCTCTCGGTGATGACCGCCTTCACGCCGAGGAGGCTCGTACCCTTGGCCGCCCAGTCGCGCGACGAACCCGAGCCGTACTCCTTGCCGCCGAAGATGACGAGGGGGGTGTCCTGCGCCTGGTAGTTCTGGCTCGCGTCGTAGATGAACGACTGCGGGGCGTCGGCCTGCGTGAAGTCACGCGTGTAGCCGCCCTCGACATCGTCGAGGAGCTGGTTCTTCAGGCGGATGTTGGCGAAGGTGCCGCGAATCATGATCTCGTGGTTGCCGCGACGCGAGCCGTAGGAGTTGAAGTCCTTGCGGTCGACGCCGTGCTCGGTCAGGTACCGGCCAGCGGGGCTGTCGGCCTTGATCGAACCGGCGGGGCTGATGTGGTCGGTCGTGACCGAGTCACCGAGCTTGGCGAGCACACGCGCGCCGACGATGTCGGTGACGGGCGTGGTCTCCATGGTCATGCCGTCGAAGTACGGAGGCTTGCGCACATAGGTCGACTCGGCATCCCACTCGAAGGTGGCGCCCGTGGGCGTCTCGAGGTTGCGCCAGCGCTCGTCGCCCTCGAACACGCTCGCGTACTGGTGCGTGAACATCTCGGTGTTGATCGAGGTGTCGATCGTGTGCTGCACCTCGGCCGCGTCGGGCCAGATGTCTTTCAGGAACACGTCGTTGCCGTCGGTGTCGGCTCCGAGCGCGTCGACCTCGAAGTCGAAGTTCATCGACCCGGCGAGGGCGTACGCGATGACGAGCGGCGGGCTCGCGAGGTAGTTCATCTTCACGTCGGGGTTGATGCGCCCCTCGAAGTTGCGGTTGCCCGAGAGCACCGCGGTGACCGCGAGGTCCTGCTCGTTGACCGCGGTCGAGATCTCGTCGATCAGCGGGCCCGAGTTGCCGATGCAGGTCGTGCAGCCGTAGCCGACGGTGTAGAAGCCGAGGTCTTCGAGGTAGCTCGTGAGACCGGCCTTCTCGTAGTAGTCGGTGACGACCTTCGAGCCCGGCGCGAGGGTGGTCTTCACCCACGGCTTGGCCTTCAGGCCCTTCTTCGCCGCATTGCGGGCGAGGAGGCCCGCGGCGAGCATCACCGAGGGGTTCGAGGTGTTCGTGCACGAGGTGATCGCCGCGATGGCGACGGCGCCGTGATCGAGCGTGAACTGCTGGCCGTCTTCGAGCCGCACCGACGTCGGGTTCGACGCGGTCGCAGGCGCGTGGCTGCGGTGGTGGTGCTCGTGGTGGCTGTGCTCGTCTTCGGGAGTGTTGCCGGGCGGGTCGGAGGCCGGGAAGGACTCGGCGCCCTCGAGATCGACGAGATCGTGGTCGACCCGAGCGTAGCTCAGCAGGTCTCTCTCGAACGCGCTCTTCGAATCGGTGAGCTCGATGCGGTCTTGCGGGCGCTTCGGGCCGGCGATCGAGGGCACGACCGTCGAGAGGTCGAGCTCAATGTACTCGCTGAAGGCCGGCTCGCTGTCGGCGTCGTGCCAGAGCTTCTGCACCTTGGAGTACGCCTCGACGAGCGCGATCTGCTCGGCGCTGCGGCCGGTCAGCCGCAGGTAGTCGAGGGTGACGTCGTCGATGGGGAACATCGCGGCCGTCGAGCCGAACTCGGGGCTCATGTTGCCGATGGTGGCGCGGTTGGCGAGCGGCACGGATGCCACGCCCGAGCCGTAGAACTCGACGAACTTGCCGACCACGCCGTGCTTGCGGAGCATGTCGGTGATCGTCAGCACGACGTCGGTCGCGGTCACACCCGTGGGGATCGCGCCGGAGAGCTTGAAGCCGACGACCTTGGGGATGAGCATCGACACGGGCTGGCCCAGCATGGCCGCCTCGGCCTCGATGCCGCCGACGCCCCAGCCGAGCACGCCGAGGCCGTTGACCATCGTGGTGTGCGAGTCAGTGCCGACGCAGGTGTCGGGGTAGGCGCGCAGCACACCGTCGACCACGCGCGTGAAGGTGACCTTCGCGAGGTGCTCGATGTTGACCTGGTGCACGATGCCGGTGCCCGGCGGCACGACCTTGAAGTCGTCGAACGCCGTCTGGCCCCAGCGGAGGAACTGGTACCGCTCGCCGTTGCGCTCGTACTCGATCTCGACGTTGCGCTCGAGTGCGTTCTCGGTGCCGAAGAGGTCGGCGATCACCGAGTGGTCGATGACCATCTCGGCGGGCGCGAGCGGGTTGATCTTGTTGGGGTCGCCGCCGAGGCCGACGACCGCCTCGCGCATCGTGGCGAGGTCGACGATGCAGGGAACACCGGTGAAGTCCTGCATGACCACACGGGCCGGCGTGAATTGGATCTCGGTGTCAGGCTCGGCCGTCGGCACCCACGACCCGAGGGCCTCGATCTGCTCCCTGGTGACGTTCTTGCCGTCTTCGGTGCGCAGCAGGTTCTCGAGCAGCACCTTGAGACTGAACGGCAGCTTCTCATGACCCGGCACGCTGTCGAGTCGGAAGATCTCGTAGGACTCATCACCGACGCGGAGCGTGTCCTTCGCCCCGAAACTGTTCACTGCAGACACGATGTCCTCTCCTTCGTGGATGCCGCCGAACATGCGGGCGACGCTCCATCTTCTCCGTCAGACATGGGGCTGTTCCAGCAAGGGTAACCTAAGCCACTCGCCCGCCGACAGGCCTCGCACGGTGTGCGGATTTATCTTGACGTCGAGATAACTCTATCACTCGGCAGAGCGAGCCGAAGACGGGTAGATCGCCCGCACGACGAGCCAGGAGAAGACCAGCACGAGCGCGTAGAGCGGCACACCCATGAGGAGGCGGGTGGCGCCGAGCGCCTCGACGTTGTCGACGAGGTAGAACGGCAACTGCACGGCCAGCCGTGCGACGAACAGCCCGATCCAGACGAGTGTGAGAACCTGCGCCGCCCGGTACTTGCGCTTGTCCTGCTTCCAGGCGACACCGTCGCCCATGAGAAACCCCACGATGAGGCCGATCGCCGGCCAACGAACGAGCAGCGACACGATCAGCGCGAGCGCGTACCCCGCATTCGTGAAGAACCCCAGCACGTAGTTGTCGCGCGCATTGCCCGACCAGAGGGCGAGCGCCGCCGAGGCGAGCACACCGATGAGCCCGGCGATCGCCTGGGTCGGCTGCCCCTTGGTGGCGAGGCGCACGATCGTGAACACCACGGCGAGGCCGACGGATGCCGCGAGCGCGGGCACGAGCGCAACCTGCGCGTCTTGCCCGGCGAAGCTCGTGAGCGCGCTGTAGACCACCAGGAACACGAGCCCGGGCAGGAGGGCCTCGAGGATGCCGCGAACGCCGCCGACCGCGGTCAGCAGGTCGCGGCCGCTCAGCTTCTCGTCACGGGCGAGCGCGCCGAGGCCGCTCTTCTCGGCGGCGGCTGCGAACTGCCTTCCGAACTCGCCGCCCTCTGCGGGCTGCCCCTCGGACGCGGCATCCGTTCGGCCGCTCTCATCGGGACGCGACGGCCCAGACGCATCCGTCATCTCGGTCACGCCGTGGGTGCGCCTGCGGAGGACGCGGGCATACGCAGCGGAATCAGGTCGCGCGGCGGCATCGGTGTGGTGCCGCGCACCACGACGATCGAACGGAAGAGGTCTTCGACCTTGGCAGCCGCAGTCGGGTCGACTGCTGCTTCGCCGGCGATCACGCCGCGCAGGAACCATCGGGGTCCGTCGACCCCGATGAAGCGCGCGAGTCGCATCTGACCCTGCTGTCCCTCGCCCGCGGCGACGGGGATCTGGGCGAGCAGTTCGGGCCCGAAGGTGCCCTCGCGCACGTTCGTCGTGCCGCCCTGGCGGGCGATCTGGTCGGCGATCTGCGCGCGGATCTCGTGCCAGAGGCCACTCGAACGCGGCGCGGCGAAGGGCTGCACCTGCAGCGTCGAGTTCGCATAGTCGAGCCCGATGGCGACGACCCGCTTGGTGCCCTCTTCGACCTCGAGGCGAAGGTGGAGCCCCTCACGCGGCAGCACCTTCACGCCGCCCAGATCGACATAGGGGCGAACCGGGTTCGCCTCGGCCTCATCGAAGGGGCCCGCGCTCGCGCGGTCTTCGGGGGCCGACTTTGGCTGGTCGGCGGATACCTCGCCGAGATTCTCGATGTCGCTCACGCGTTCACTCCTGACTTGTGCGCCCCGGTGCCTGTGGAGCCGAATCCGCCCTCGCCGCGCACGCTGCCGGGCAGTCGCTCGACTTCGACGAACCGCGCACGGAGTACGGGCATCACAACGAGCTGGGCTATACGGTCGCCGGCCTCGATCGTGTACGGCTCGGTCGCGTCGGTGTTCAGTAGGGCGACCTTGATCTCGCCGCGGTAGCCCGCATCGACGGTGCCCGGCGCATTGACGATCGTGATGCCGTGCTTGAAGGCCAGGCCCGAGCGAGGCACGACGAAGGCGACGTACCCGTCGGGCAATGCGATCGAGACGCCTGTGCCGACGGTGGCACGCTCTCCGGGATCGAGCACGACCGACTCGGCGGCATGGAGATCGGCGCCCGCGTCGCCCGGATGGGCGTATGCCGGAACGTGCTCGGCCGTGATCAGCACATCGATGGAATCGGTCACTGTTCGAGGGTAGTGCAGAAGTCTGGTCGAATAGAGCCATGCCCGACTACCGCGAAAGACTCTGGCCGACGCCGTGGATCTACCTCGCCTCACTGTTCTTCATCCCCGCGAGCATCCTCGTGCTTGCGCCGGTTTCGCTGCCCGCGGGCATCGCGACCGGGATCATCCTCTACGGCGCGGTGGTCGCCTCGCTCAGCTTGACGGCGCCAGTCATCGAGGTCGCTGACGGTCGACTCAGTGCGGGTCGTGCGTCGATCCCGCTCGCCGACACCGGAACGGCGGTGGGGGCGACGGATGCCGCTGCGCGCGTCGAACGCGGAACAGGCCTCGACGCCCGCGCCTTCCTCGTGATCCGGGGCTGGGTGCAGCCGGTGGTGCGTGTTCCCGTCACCGATGCGTCCGACCCCACGCCGTACTGGCTGATCTCGACACGTCATCCGAAAGAACTGGCCGCCGCGATCAATGGATCACGACGGCCTGAACGTTCTGAGTCGGGCGTCTAGGACGCGCACTCCAAGCAGATCGGCCCGAGCTTCGTCTCGTGGTCGATCTGTGAACGGTGCTTCACGAGGAAGCAGTTCACACAGGTGAACTCGTCAGCTTGCGGTGGAAGCACCACGACGTCGAGTTCGACGTCGGAGAGATCGGCACCAGCGAGGTCGAACCCACCGGGGTTATCGGCGTCTTCGACATCCACTACGCCCGACATCTTGTCGGGGACGCGCTCCTTGAGGGCCTCGATCGACTCAGAGTCGTCTTCGGTCTTCCTCGGTGCGTCGTAATCCGTTGCCATTCCCATCCATTTCCTCATCGCCGAAGATTCGGCGGCCATAGTCTGCATCAAATCGGTTGCGTTAGCAAACCCCTTGTGTGGGTTTTCTCAGGTGCTTCGTGCTCAACTTCCGCCGCGCCCGAGGTATTCCCACGAGCACACATCTCGACGTGGCATCCTTGGGCGGAGACGAAGGCACGGAAGGGCTTGTCGCGATGCAGGAACTCAAGGTAATCGGAGTCGAGAACGGCGCGTTGCTCGCCGCGTCCGACGATGGCGCGCGCTTCCGGATCGAGATCGACGAAGTACTGCAATCTCGCATCCGGCAGGCGCAACCCGAGCAGCACACCGGGCCCAAACCTTCGCCGCGCGAAGTGCAGTCCCACATCAGGTCGGGCATGTCGGCCGAAGAGGTCGCCCAGGTCACCGGCGCATCCCTCGACTACATCCGCCGCTTCGAAGGCCCGGTGCTCGCCGAGCGCGAACACATGGTCACCTCGGCGCTCGCGGTGCCCGTGCACGTCTCGATCGAGGTCGATCCAGCCGACGAGCCGCCGTCGTTCGGCGGAGTCATCCGCGACCGACTCGCCCAGCTCAGCGCCCATGGTGAACGCTGGGCGAGCTGGAAAGACGAAGAGCGCGGCTGGATCATCAAGCTCGAGTTCACCGCCGAGACGATCGACCACGACGCGCGCTGGAGCTTCGAACCTCGCAAGCAGTCGTTGCAGCCGCTGAACTCCGAGGCGATCACGCTCTCGCAGCAGGGTGAGATGAAGGGCGGGCTGATCCCGCGCCTGCGTGCCGTCGCTCCCGATTCCGACGAATCCCGTTTCGACAGCGGCGCCTTCACCTTCGAAGAGCCCGAGCACGGCGACTTCGACACGGCCCCTCACCTCGAGCCTCTCCCGTACTCGCGGTCGCCTCAGACGTCGAGTCCTGCGGCATCGCGCGCGGCGATCAAACGGGCGGATGAACCGAAGCAGACGCTCGGCGAGACAGCAGACCTGCTCGAGGCGCTCCGGCGACGGCGCGGCGAGCGAGAGGCTGCCGGCAACGGGCAGGAGCAACCGCCGACTCCCACTCCGGCAGTACTTCAGGAAGCAGCGCCCGCCCCCGAGCAACCGGTCGAAGAGAAACCCGGCACGGCCGCTCGAAGCATTTGGGGAGGTAAGGCCTCCACCAGCCCGGCTGGCACGCGAGGCGTCTCCAAGAAGGGGCGTGCTTCGATGCCGAGCTGGGATGAGATCGTCTTCGGCGCGCGCACCGACGACGATCTCGCCTGACCGCCTACTGACCTGAGGAAGGCCGCCGTGCAAGTGCACGGCGGCGTTTGTGCGCTCGGGCGCGGTGCTACCATCGAACATACATTCGATTCGGTGAGGTGCCCATGTCGCTCGTTCACGAGTTCGTCGAGGTATTGACGAACGACGACGGCCGCCCCGAGCGACTCGTGTGGCGCTCCCGTCGCTTCCGCGTGACCGACACGCCGACGACGCTCGTGGGCCCGTGCGACTGGTGGTCACCCGTCGCGGCACACGATGTCTCACCGGGTAGACCGCCGCTGCAGATCGCGGGCTGGCGTTTCCAGGCCAGCGCCGACGACGGCGAGACCCACGTCTTCGACGTACGCTGCCAGGAGCGCCGCTGGGAGCTCGTGCGCATCTTCGATTGAGCAACCCGCTGGCACAGCCGTTTTCAGGGCGTCAGGAGTCTTCACCGCGCCGTTCAGCGCGTTTCGCTGGCCTTCGCGTTCCTGTCGCGACTGCGCGGACGCAACCAGAGCATGAGGATGCCGCCCACCACGAGCCCCCAGAACGCCGAGCCGATCCCGGCGACCGCGACTCCCGACGCGGTCACGAGGAAGGTGCCGATCGCGGTGATGCGCTGCCCCGGATCTTCGAGTGCCCCCGTGACGGAGGTGACCAGAGCGCCGAGGAGCGCGAGCCCGGCAACCGCCGTGATGATGACCGGCGGTGAGGCCTGCACGACAGCGGCAGCCAGCCCCGCCCCTGCGCCGAGCACGAGATAGACGACCCCCGAGGTGAGCGTGGCGACCCAGCGGCGCCCCGCATCGGGATTCGACTCGGGGCTCGCCATGATCGCCGCGGTGATGGCTGCGAGGTTGATGGCGTGTCCGCCGGCGAAAGCTGCAGCCACCGATGCGACGCCCGACGTCACGAGCACGGGCCGAGGCGCCAGGCGATAGCCGAACGTCGACATCACCGCGAACCCCGGCACGTTCTGCCCGGCCATCGTCACGATGAAGAGCGGCAACCCGAGACTCACGATGACGAACGGGTCGAAGACCGGTGCGACGAACTCGAGCTGCGGCCCGACGGCATCACTGCCGAGCACAGCCGGACCCGCGATCATCGCGATGCCGATCACCGCCACGAGCATCGCCGCCGGAACGGCCCAGCGAGGCGCGAGGCGGGCGAGCAGCAGCCAGACGAGCACCATCGGAATCGCGATCCCCGGCTGTTCGACGGCCGCGAAAACGGGCGCGACGCAGATCGGAAAGAGGATGCCGGCGAGCATCGCGCTCGCGATCGGCTTCGGGATGCTCGTGATCGCACGCCCGAGCGCGGGCCACAAGCCCGAGAGCACGATGAGCACACCGCAGACGATGAACGCGCCGATCGCCGCCGCGAACTGCTGGGTGGTGGCGGCCGCCGCGACGAGCAATGCCGCACCGGGTGTCGACCAGGCGAACGAGACAGGCATCCGGGTGATGATCGGTAGGAGGATGCACGTGACGCCGGTCGCGATGCACAGTGCGAACAAGCCTGAAGCCGACTGCGTCTCGCTCGCGCCGACGGCGAGGAGTCCCGCGATCACCAGGGCGAACGAGCTCGCGAACCCGGTGATGGCCGCGATGACGCCCGCGACGACGGTATGGAAGATGGCCGGTGCTCGCTCGAACGAGTTCTACGCCGACTTCTCAGCGCGACGCGGCTTGTGCTGCACGATCGTGGGGGCTGCGTTGTCGAGCACAGCGGCCTTGGTGACGACGACTCGGGCGACACCCGTCGAAGAGGGCACCTCGAACATGATCGGTCCGAGCACTTCCTCCATGATCGCGCGGAGGCCGCGCGCACCGGTCTGTCGAAGCACTGCGAGGTCGGCGATCGCCTGCAACGCCTCCTCTTCGAAGTCGAGTTCGACGCCGTCGAGCTCGAACATGCGCTGGTACTGACGCACGAGCGCGTTCTTCGGCACGGTGAGGATCTCCATGAGCGCCTCGCTGTCGAGGGGAGTCACGGTCGCCACGACCGGCAGCCGGCCGATGAACTCTGGAATCAGGCCGAACTTGTGGAGGTCTTCGGGCAGCACCTCACTGAAGATGTCGGCTTCGTCTTCTTTGTTGTGCAGCGGGGCACCGAATCCGATGCCGCGCTTGCCTGCGCGCGAGGAGATGATGTCTTCGAGCCCGGCGAATGCGCCGGCCACGATGAAGAGCACGTTCGTCGTGTCGATCTGGATGAACTCCTGGTGCGGGTGCTTGCGCCCGCCCTGCGGCGGCACCGATGCGACGGTGCCCTCGAGGATCTTCAGGAGCGCCTGCTGCACGCCCTCACCCGAGACATCCCTCGTGATCGACGGGTTCTCGGCCTTTCGCGCGATCTTGTCGACCTCGTCGATGTAGATGATGCCGGTCTCGGCGCGCTTCACATCGAAGTCGGCGGCCTGGATCAGCTTGAGGAGGATGTTCTCGACGTCTTCACCGACATACCCCGCCTCGGTGAGGGCTGTGGCGTCGGCCACGGCGAACGGCACGTTCAGCTGCTTGGCCAAGGTCTGCGCGAGGTACGTCTTGCCGCAGCCCGTGGGGCCGATCAGCAGGATGTTGGACTTCGCGAGCTCCACATCGTCGCGCGCGTCTGCCGAAGTGAGCGTGGTGCGCGCGCGAACGCGCTTGTAGTGGTTGTAGACCGCGACGGCGAGCGCCTTCTTGGCAGCCTCTTGACCGATCACGTACTCTTCGAGGAATCCGAAGATCTCTTTCGGCTTCGGCAGCTCGAACTCGCCTGCCTCGGTCTCGCCGGCCTCGGCGAGCCGCTCCTCGATGATCTCGTTGCAGAGTTCCACGCACTCGTCGCAGATGTAGACGCCGGGTCCGGCGATGAGCTGCTGCACCTGCTTCTGGCTCTTTCCGCAGAAGGAACACTTGAGCAGGTCGGCGCTCTCTCCGATGCGTGCCATCGAAACCCTCCCTGTCAACGAGTCTGTTCCGAGCCTAGCCCGAGATCGGGCCGATCGAGGGTAGCCGGTCGGATTCGACACGCCCAGCGGTTCGCCGGTCGCGAACTGCGGCGATCAGTCGAGCAGGTGGCGCAGATACCGCTTCGGGTCATCGAGGTACAGACGCCAGTGCGAGACGAGCTCGAGTTCCTCCCAGGTGGTCTCGCGGATGCCCCACTCCCCCAGCTCGAGGATCGTGGCGCCGGGCACCGAGGCGAGGATCGGCGAATGGGTGGCGCAGATGACCTGCGTGCCGCGCGACACCATGCGGTCGAGGCCGGCGATCCAGCTGAGGATGGAGGCGAACGAGAGGGCTGCCTCTGGCTCGTCGAGGCAGACGAGGCCGGCAAGGTACTGCGAGTGGTTCAACTTGTTGTCGAGTAGGTCGTTGAACGACTCGCCGTGGCTCATCGAGTGCAGGTGCTGGTCGGGGCTGCCGGGCAGCGCCTCGAGGTAGCTGTAGTAGCCGTGCATCGTCTCTGCCCGCAGGAAGAAGCCCCATCGCGGCGCGGAAGGACTGCGTTCGATTCGCAGCCAGTCGCCGAGCGGCGATTCGCTCGGTCTGGTGGATCGCCCGCCGTTGTTGCTGCCGCCCTCTGGCGGGAGCCCGTAGGCCGTCGCGATGCCCTCGAGCAGGGTCGACTTGCCGCTGCCGTTCTCGCCGACGAGGAAGGTGAGTCCTGGCGCGAACTCGATGCCGCCATCCCCGATGAGCTGGGCGACCGCGGGAATCGTCGCCGGCCAGGAACCGCGGTCGATCGCGGCATCCGAATACAGCGAAACGCGACGGATGGCGCGGCTGTCGTTCAGCCAGTCATCCGCCGCGTTCACCACGCTGCGAGGTTATCGCGTGATCGCCGGGAGGCTCTTGCGCGAAGTGAGCACCTGGTCGATGAGACCGTATTCGAGGGCTTCGGCCGCGGAGAGGATCTTGTCGCGGTCGATGTCGGTGTTGACCTGCTCCTGCGTGCGGTTCGAGTGACGCGAGAGCGTCTCTTCGAGCCATCCACGCATGCGCAGGATCTCGGCCGCCTGGATCTCGATGTCGGATGCCTGGCCGTGCCCGGCCTCGCCCATCGCCGGCTGGTGGATCAGGATGCGCGCATTCGGCAGTGCCAGGCGCTTGCCGGGCGTGCCTGCAGCGGCGATGACCGCCGCCGCCGACGCAGCCTGGCCGAGTACGACCGTCTGAATGTGCGGACGGATGTACTGCATCGTGTCGTAGATCGCCGTCATCGCGGTGAAGGAGCCACCGGGCGAGTTGATGTAGAGGATGATGTCGCGGTCGGGATCCATCGACTCGAGCACGAGGAGCTGCGCCATGATGTCGTCGGCGGATGCGTCGTCGACCTGCACGCCGAGGAAGATGATGCGGTCCTCGAAGAGCTTGGCGTAGGGGTCTTGGCGCTTGTAGCCGTAGGCAGTGCGCTCCTCGAAGGTCGGCAGGATGTAGCGCGAGCCCGGCGCCTGGACGCCGTTGAAGGCGGTGCCACCGAAAGCAGGGATGTTCATTCGCTCGTTCTCTCTTCTCTCGAGTGCCTACGCCTGGGTTCCGCCGCCGCCGGCGACGTCGAGTGCCGACTCGCGGATGTGGTCGACGAAGCCGTACTCGAGTGCCTGCTGTGCGCTGAACCAACGGTCGCGGTCACCGTCGGCGTTGATCTGCTCGACGGTCTTGCCGGTCTGCGCTGCGGTGATCTCGGCGAGTCGCTTCTTCATGTCGAGGATGAGCTGCGCTTGCGTCTGGATGTCGCTCGAGGTGCCGCCGAAGCCGCCGTGTGGCTGGTGCAGGAGCACGCGCGCGTTGGGGGTGATGTACCGCTTGCCCTTGGTGCCGGCGGTGAGGAGCAGCTGCCCCATCGAGGCGGCCATGCCGATGCCGACCGTGACGATGTCGTTCGGCACGAATTGCATCGTGTCGTAGATCGCCATGCCGGCCGTGATCGACCCGCCCGGTGAATTGACGTAGAGGAAGATGTCTTTCTTGGCATCTTCGGCGGCGAGCAGCAGCAGCTTCGCCGCTATCTCGTTGGCGTTGTCGTCGCGCACCTCGGAGCCAAGCCAGATGATGCGGTCCTTCAGCAGTCGATCGAAAACACCGGTGCCTGGTGTCGGTTCGGCCATGTGTCGCTCCGTTTCCGTTGTCGCGTTCACTCGAATCTATCCGGTGCAACGCACGCGAACAGGGCTGTTCGCCCTAGGCGGATGCCGCGAGCTCCGCGGCGTACGCAGCGACCGAGACGCGGTAGCGCCGCAGGTGCGGCGCGAGGGCCGAGAGAGCGTCGGATGCCGCACGACGAGCGTCGCCCGCATCGACGAGGGCGAGAGCCCTGAACGCGACGACGGCATCGTGCAGTTCCGCTGCGTCGGGCTCGATCGCATCGAGGAGGGCGATCGCCTCGAGCGGCCGCCCGAGGTTGCGGATCGTGGAGGCGAGCTGGACGTGGGCCTGCACGCGTTCAGAACCGGCGAGGCCGTTCGCGAGGGCATCACGGTACAGCACTTCGGCGTCGGCTTCGCGGCCTGCGGAGTCACGCGAACCCGCACGCTCGAAGAGCGCGAGCGGATCATCTGCCGGCCGCTCGGCCGCGATGGCGTCGATGCGGCGGATCACCTCGTCGTCACCGAGTTGGTCTGCTTCCGCCCAGACGTCGTCGACCCGCTGCTGCCAATCGCTCATGCGCGCACCTCTCAACTGCTCCGACGACGTTCTGCGGCGTGGAGGACACCCCGAATCCGACCTCCATGCCGGAAACCGTCGTCGGAAGGGAACGGAATGAACGAAGGGGCCGGGCGAACTCGCCCGGCCCCTTCGCTCATGCGGAACTACTCTGCGGTCTTCTTCGTTGCGCGCTTCTTGGGCGCGGGCTTCTCGGCAGCGTCATCGGCAGCGGCAGCCTTCTTCGGCGCGCGCTTCTTCGGCGCGGGCTTCTCGGCAGCGTCATCGGCAGCGGCAGCCTTCTTCGGCGCACGCTTCTTCGGCGCGGGCTTCTCGGGGGCTTCGGCCTCTTCGACGATCTCTTCAGCTTCGTCGACGACTTCGGCCTCTGCTTCGGCTTCGCTTTCGGCAACGGCGGTGAACTCGGAGAGATCGACGGGCTTGCCCGCGGCATCCGACACCTTCGCCTTGCCGAGCGCGATCGCGAGCGCCTTGTTGCGCGCGACCTCGCCGACCATGGCCGGAATCTGGTTGTTCTGGCTGAGCGCCTGAACGAACTCGTTCGGGTCCATGCCGTACTGGCCCGCGCCCTGCACGAGGTACTGGGTGAGCTCGTCCTGGCTGACCTGCACGCCCTCGGCTTCGGCGATCGAGTCGAGCAGGATCTGCGTCTTGAACGCCTTCTCGCTCGATTCGGCGACCTCTGCGCGGTGCTCGTCGTCTTCGAGGCGGTTCTCGTTCTCGAGGTGACGGTGCACCTCGTCGTCGATGACGGCCTGCGCGACCGGCACCTCGACGAGCTCGAGGAGCTTCTCGACGAGAAGGTCGCGGGCCTGGTTGCCCTGGCCGAACGACTTGTTGCGTGCGACCTGCTCTGTGAGGCTGTCGGTCAGCTCGGCGAGAGTGTCGAACTCGCTCGCGATCTGCGCGAAGTCATCGTCGGCCTCGGGAAGCTCGCGCTCCTTCACGGCGGTGACGGTGACGGTGATCTCAGCGGTCTCGCCCTCGTGGTCGCCGCCCAGGAGCTTCGATGCGAAGGTCGTGGTCTCGTCGGCCGAGAGCGTGTCGAGCGCCTCGTCGATGCCCTCGAGCAGTTCACCCGAGCCGAGCTCGTAGGAGATGCCGCTCGCCGTGTCGACCTCGGTCTCTTCGATCATGGCGACGAGGTCGAGGGTCACGAAGTCGCCGGTCTCGGCAGGGCGATCGACGGTGATGAGCGTGCCGAAGCGGCTGCGCAGGCGCTCGAGCTCTTCGCCGACCTCGTCGTCGCCGACCTCGACGGAGTCGACCGTGAGCTCGATGCCGTCGTAGGCGGGCAGTTCGATCTCGGGGCGAACGTCGACCTCGATGGCGAGCAGCAGCTCGCCCGAGAAGTCCTTGTCGCTCGGCCACTCGACGATGTCGGCCTCTGGCCGGCCGAGGGGGCGCAGTTCGTGCTCGGCGACGGCGGCGCGGTAGAACCCGTCGAGGCCCTCGTTGACGGCGTGCTCGAGCACGGCGCCCTTGCCGACACGCTGGTCGACGATGGGCGGCGGCACCTTGCCCTTGCGGAACCCGGGCACATTGATCTGCTCGGCGATGTGCTCATAGGCGTGGGTGATGCTGGGCTTCAGCTCCTCAGGCGTCACCGAGATGGTGAGCTTGGCGCGTGTCGGGCTCAGCTTCTCAACCGAAGTGGTCGGCATGTGGAAGATCTCCTGTTGTGTGGAAGTTCGTGTCGAGTCCTGGAACTCGTCGGGGCGACAGGATTCGAACCTGCGACCTCCCGCTCCCAAAGCGGGCGCTCTACCAAGCTGAGCTACGCCCCGAGTCGCGACTCAACTCGTCGATTCAGCCGCACGGACATGCCGAGGCATGCGTCAGACGGATGGACCCCGGAAAGTCTACTGCACAGCGCTTGCGCTCGTTGTGCACTTGCCTTCCGGCAGCCGACGCGCTGCTGTGGATGAATCGTCACCGTGACTGCACACCGTGGCAGAGTGTGCGCATGCCCGACCACGATTCCGTCGTCCGACGCGACCTCCGACGCTGGCCGTCCGGCCCGGCGCAGCTGGTGGACACGACCCTCTGCCCCGCGTGCTTCAGCCCCTTGCGTTCGGCAGCGTGCGACACGTGCGGTCTCGATCTGGCCGTTCCCGCGGCTGGAGAGCTGCTCGCTGCTGGGCGACGGCTGTACGACGACGAGGCGAGTCGGCAGTCGCTGATCTCGGCCATGCGTGAAGCTCAGGCGGCAGGGGCCCGCGACGCAGCCATGACGACGGATGTCGCGGCGCAGGTCGGCGCGCAGGTCGCCGCAGCGGCGCATCCGGTAGTCAGTGCGACAGCAGCGGATGCCGCACACGCCGTTCCCGCGCCGCTCACGTCTGCTCCGGCTCCGGTTGCGGTTCCCGCTGCACCGAGTGCGCTCATTCCGCCTCCCACGGCCGCTTCGACGGCGCCCTCCGCTCCGACGGCACCCGCTTCGACCAGTTCCGGTCGCTCCGGCGTACAGGTGCTGCTCCTCACACTCGGCGTCGTGTTGATCTCGATCACGGCCGTTGTGTTCCTCTTCGTCGCCTACCTCGTGGCGAGCCTCGAGGTGCGCTCGGTGATCATCGCGATTGCGAGCGTGCTGGTGCTCGGCGTCGCATGGCTGTTGCGGGCGCGAGGCCTTCCGGGGACGGCAGAGGGCGTGGCATCCGTCGCCATCGTGCTGCTGTTGCTCGACGTGTGGATCGTGCGGGCCAACGGGCTGTTCGACACCGACTCCCTCGGCGCCGCCGGGTACACGGGCGGAGCGCTGTTGATCGTCGCGGCCGTGCTCTTGGGCGTGCGTAAGGTCAGCGGCATCCGCGTGACCGGCTTCGCCGCGGCGGCGCTCGAGCCCGTCGGCGTCTTCCTGCTGACGTTCGAGCTTGCGCCCGACGACCTCCCGGGCACTGGCTGGTGGCTCGGCTTCCTCACCGTTTCGCTGCTCGGGTCGGTTGCAGTACTGCTGCCGCGCACCGCCGAGCGCGCGATCGTGCTCGGCGCTGGATTCGTCGCCGGTGCGTTCGCGCTGATCCCTGCGTTCTGGGCGCTGGTCGACATCCAGTGGAACCAGCTGTGGAGTTACCTCGCCGTCGCGGTGGCGTGGTTGGTCGCACTGATCGCGGTGCGCTTGCGAAGCAACGACGTGTCTCAGATCTGGGCTCGCATCGCCGCGCCCGCGTTCGGACTGAGCCTGGCACTCGCGCCGACCGTGTCGATCGTCTCCGAACTCGACACGGATCTCGCGATCTGGCTCGCGCCCGCCGCGGCGGGCGTCGTGGCCTCCGTGTTCGCCGCCGGCGTGCGTCTGACCGGGCCGGCGTCGCGCGACTCGCTCTGGGCGTGCGTGGCTGCGGTGGTCGTCGCCGTCTCCGCTGCGATACCCGGAGCGTTCCTCGGCCTCGGCGCGATCGCCGCCAGGCTCGTGGCGAGCGTGCCGCCGTGGAGCCTCGCCGTCGACGAACCATCCGTGACCTTGCCAGTGGAGCACGATCTCGTGGTCGTCCTTGTGCCGTTCGTCGCTGCGGTCGGTGCACTCGTCATCACGGCACTGGTGCGCCGGGTGCGCATGCTCGTTGCCATCCCCATCGGCGCAGGGCTTGCGGGTGTCCTCGTGGCCGGTGCGATCGCTCCGAACCTCGTCGTGTGCGCCGTCGTCCTGACTGCACTCGGGGGCGGCGCATTGGCGCTCGCGGCGGCACTTCGACGCTTCATGTTGCCGGGCCTCCTCGTGACGCTCATCGTCATCGGAAGCTGCGGCGGTGCGCTCGCCTGGTGCGTGGGCTACTCGAGCTCGGCACTGTGGCCGTGGGTGGCTGGCCTCGTGATCGCCATCACCGTGGCCGGACGAGTGCTTGCGCGTCGCGTCTGGGCGGCGCACGTCAGCGCGCCGATCGGCTCGGCGCACCTTGCGATCGCGACGACGCTCTTCGCCGGCTCCGCCTTCTCGATCGCTCCCTGGCTCGATGCGGCCGGATGGCTACTCCTCGAATCGTGGAACTCGCCATGGATGTGGCTCGCAACGGTGAGCACCGCCCTGCTTGCCATCGCCGCACTTGTGCGGAACGGCAGCACGGGCGATCGCCTGGCCGTCACCGTGCCACTGCTCGCGGCATCCGTCGTCGCGCTGTGGGCGCTCGCCTTCGAGACGGATGCCGCTGTGCGCTGGCTGCCCGCGATCGTCTTCGTCGTCGCGGGTGTGCTGTGGCTTCGCGTCGGTACCCCGGCAGTGCTGCGCACGGTCTTCGCCGCGACGACCCCGCTCGCCCTCGCGTTCACGTCTGCCGTCGTCGTCGACGTCGTCTTCGGGGCTGAGTTCGTCGCCATCGGTCTCGCCGGAGCCGGCCTGCTCGCAGCCGCGCTCGCACACCTGGTGCCGCCGCGTACCGGGAGTTCGCGGCTCGCATGGGGCATCGCGGTCGGGGTCATCGGCCTCACGGCTCTCGTCTCGGGCTTCACCGGCGCCTTCGCGACTGACACGTCGTGGCTGGTACTGCTCCTGCTCACCCCCGTGCCGATCGTGATGGCCGCGCTCGACGGCGACCCGATCGCCGGCCAGAAGCCGACCCGACACCTCGCCTGGCTGAGCCTCGGGCTCGGCGTATCCACGGTGTGGGCCTGGCTCGCGGGTGACGGCGTCGAGAACGTCGAGGCCTACACGCTTCCACTCGCCGCTGCGTTGGCCGTCACCGGCGGTCTCATCACCTGGCGGCGATTCACCGCCGACTCGCGCGCCACGGGCCGCACGGCCCTCTTCGGCGCTGCCGCGGCGATCGCGGTGCTGCCCAGCGTCGGGTCGAGCGGCGACTCCGAATTTCGCACTCTGCTGCTCGTTTCGATCGGCATCGTCGTGTCGATCGCCGCGATCTTCCTGCCCGAGGCGGCACGCGGAGTGCCCATTCGCCTCCTTGGAGTGAGCGCCGGTTGGGTGGCCGTCACCGGCGCGGCGCTCGTGCGCACTTCTGCCGTCGCGTCGGGCGCAGCCGACAGCGTGCTCATCGTCGAATTCTGGCCGGTCGTCGCGCTCATCGCCGGTGCGACGATCGCGGTGATGTGGGCCCGCACCGGGTCGACGCCCGAGTGGTTCGGGCAGGTGATGCTCGCGGCATCCGTCGCCTTCGCCGCCGTGCCGACCGTGCTCGCGATTGCCAGCGGTGAGGAGCCCACAGTGCGCGCTGCCGTGCTGTTCCCGCTGCTCGCGCTGGCGCACATCGCCGCTTCGGCGACGACCGCGAAGCCGGTCGCTGGGCCGATGCTCGGCTGGACCAGCCTCGGCGTACTCGTCATCGGCGGCCTCATCGCGCTCGTGCAGGGCGAAGTCGACCCGTTCGACCTCGTCACGGCGTCGGTCGGCGTCGCGCTCATCGGCGCGGGCGCATTCCGTTTGCGCCGCTCCCCCGAGCTCGGCAGCTGGCCGGCACTCGGGCCGGGGCTCGCGGTGCTGCTCATTCCGGCGCTCATCGCCGACTTCGCCGATCCCGAACTCTGGCGCAACGTGGCTCTCGGCGTCGTGGCGGTCGCCGTCGTGGTCATCGGCGCCGTGCGTCGCCTGCAGGCGCCGTTCCTCCTCGGTGGAACTGTGCTGCTCATCCACGCGATCGTGCAGCTCTGGCCGTGGATCACCGCGCTCTACGAGGCCGTCTGGTGGTGGCTGTGGCTCGGCATCGCGGGCGTGCTGCTCGTCGTTCTCGCAGCAACCTACGAGCGTCAGATGCGTCTCGCGCGCGGCACGATCCGCTCGATCGCTTCGCTGCGGTAGTCGGCGCGCGCGGTTTCTGCGGCGCGCGTCACAGCGACGGATGCATCGTGTACTACGATGATCCAGTGCCCGCGAGCGGGCGCGCGGGGATGTAGCTCAATGGTAGAGCCTCAGTCTTCCAAACTGATTACGCGGGTTCGATTCCCGTCATCCCCTCCACATATCCGGCCAACGATCAGCCGTTTTCCCGCAGCTCCATGCTGTTTGTCCCAACGGGTTCTCAGGGAACGAGTCAGGCCGGAATCCGTCTCGCTGCGAGTTAAGGGCGATCGTTCTGGAGATAGGTCAGGACCGCCCTGACCCGGCGATTTTCATCGACTGGGTTGAGTCCGAGCTTGATGAAGATGTTGCCGATGTGTTTGCTGACTGATGCGTCGGTGAGAACGAGTGTGGCGGCTATATCGGCATTCGACTGTCCGTCTGCCATGAGGCCGAGCACTTGGCGCTCTCGTGCCGTGAGAGTTTCGAGCGGTCCCGGCTGGGTAGTGCTGAGGAGGTGCTGCACCACGTCGGGGTCGATGACGGTGCCGCCGGCCGCAACTGTTTCGAGTGCGTCGTCGAAGTCGCGGACTCGATTCACGCGGTCCTTGAGGAGGTAGCCGATCGCACCTTCGCGGAGTGTGAGCAGTTCGCGGGCGTAGTTGTCTGCGATGTATTGCGACAGAACTATGATGGGCTGGGTCGGATGCGCGCCCCGAATCTCGAGTGCGGCGCGAAGCCCATCGTCGCTGTTCGTGGGCGGCATCCGGACATCGGTGAGAACGAGATCTGGTCGCTCGTCGATATCGGCGAGGCGCGCGAACTTCGCGAGGAGATCAGGTGCGGTCTCCGCGGTGGCGGCGACGGTGTGGCCGAGCCGTTCCAAGAGGGCAGTCAGCGCTTCGCGCAGCAGCGCGGAGTCCTCAGCGAGCAGCAGACGCATCGCGCTCCGAGATCGCCGCAATGATCGGCAGGGCCATGTACAAGGTCGTTGGTCCCCCGTCTGGACTGATGATGGTGAACTGCCCGCCGAGCGTCTCAGCTCGCTCGCGGAGTCCGCGCAGCCCGGTTCCAACGTTCTCATCGGCCCCGCCATGCCCGTTGTCGGTGACGCCCACAGCGAGTGTGTCGGCTTCGATGCCGACTCGGACGGTCAGGCGTGTGGCGGTGGTGTGCTTGGCGGCGTTGCTCATCGCCTCGGTGACGAGATAGTAAGCGGCCGTCTCGACCGCGCTCGGGAGCCGACTGAATTCGGCCATGTCGACGATGATCGGGACCGGGGTGCGGTCCGCCAGCTCGTTGAGCGCGGCACGGAGGCCGTAGTCCGTGAGAACAGCGGGGTGGATGCCACGGACAGTATCGCGCAGCGTCGCCATCGCGTGCTCGGCCTGGCCTTGAGCAGCATCGAGCGCGCCGCGCGCGAGCTCCGTGTCGCTCCCTTGTGCGGCGAGATCATCGAGTTCGAGGCTGACCATTCCAAGTCGGGCAGCGAGAGTCACGAGTTCCTGCTGTACTCCGTCGTGCAGGTCGCGCTCGATGCGTCGCCGTTCGCTCTCGAACGCCTCGACCAGCGCGGCACGCGACTGGATGAGCCGTTCGACGTTTCGGGCGAGCTCGCGTGGGCGAGGTCCGCAGAGCATACGCAGTAGCGACGATTGGCCCGCCGCGACGAAGGCATTGACGTAGGCAATCAGGCACATCGCGACCAGGCTGATCGGGATGACCAGCCACCAGTTGTCCGGTCCCACGATGATCCGGACGTCTGCGAAGAGGTGTACTTGCGCGAGACCACGGGCGCCGGAGACACCGATGAAGACGAACACGACGAGGCAGAGCCCTTGAGCGAACAGGGCGGCCAGCGCGACCCAGCCGAGCACGAGGTCGAGAAGCAGTGCCGCGGTCTCCCGCCAGGTCGCGCCCTCGTTCATCCGCACACCCAACCAGATATGCCGTTGCGCACGAGTGAGGGGCACGTGCCCGGAGGCTTGACGGGGAAAGCCGAGGATGTGGGTGCGACGGCGCTCGATCGCGCCGATGACGATGCCCCACAGTGGCAGGAGCAGAAGCGTGACGATCACGACCGGCAACAACACGAGCCCGAGCGCGGAGCTCGCCAGCAGGTAGATGAGCGTGCGCCAAGGCCATCGGCTGAGCAGGAACCGCCACGGCGGCTGCATCAGCGCCTGCCATACGGTTGCCGGCCTCATACCCCAACACTACGGAGGCGACGGCCACGGGGGCTGGCGCCTTTGCGAAGAGTAGAGCCAGCTCTACCCCGACTCTCCACCTCGCCCCCTCGCGCCCGTCCCGCCCGTCGCATCCAATAGAGAGTGTGACCGAACCGCTCATTCGCGCCGAGAACCTGCACAAGACCTTCCCCGGAGTCGGGCCGAAGGAACCCCGCGTGCCGGTGCTGCGCGGGATCTCCCTCGACGTTCATCCCGGCGAGATGGTCAGCATCGTCGGACCCTCCGGCTCCGGCAAGTCCACACTGCTCTACTGCCTCTCCGGGCTCGAACCCTACGACTCCGGCTCCGTTCAACTCACCGGGCGCGAACTGCGCACGCTCCGGCGCGGTGGACTCGCCACTCTTCGTCGCAAGCATGTCGGTTTCGTGTTCCAGTCCTACAACCTCATCCCTTCCCTCACCGCCCGGGAGAACATCGCCTTGCCTGCGCGACTCGCCCGCCGGGGGGTGAACCGGGCGAGCATCGATCGCGTGCTGGCCGAAGTCGGGCTGACTGACCGGGGCAGCCACAGGCCTGGGCAGCTCTCCGGCGGGCAACAGCAGCGTGTCGCGATCGCCCGCGTGCTCGCCATGCGGCCCGACCTCGTGTTCGCCGACGAGCCCACAGGCTCCCTCGATACCGCAACCGGCGCCGACGTGCTCCGGCTTCTACGTGGCGCAGCCGATGACCACCGCTCGGTCATCGTCGTCACGCACGACCTCGAAGCTGCCGCCCTCGCCGACCGCGTGCTGGTACTGCGAGACGGCCTCATCCACAGCGAACTCCGGCATCCGGCTCCCGAACAGGTACTCGAGGCAATCACTCTCGCCGGGGTCGCCGCGTGATCCGGCTCATCTTGTCCGATCTGGCCGCTCACGGCCGGGTGTGGCTCGGCATCGTCGCCGTAACCGTCGCCACCGGCTTCGTCGCCGCCATTGCCGCCGGGCTCATCGAGACCGGCGCGGTCCATGGCGGCCGTATACAGGAAGGGCTTGCCAGCACCAGCGCCGCCGTCATCATGTTCACCACCGTCGCCGCGCTCATCGTGCTCAGCTCGACCGCGAACCTCACCGTCGCCCTGCAACAGCGCAGCTATGCCCTGTGGCAACTCGTCGGTATCCGACCTCTCCTTGTCGCGCTGGTGGTGCTCGCTCAGCTCGCCATCGTCGGCATCATCGGCGCGCTGATCGGATGCATAGTGGCGATCCCGACATTCGGCCCGCTGTTCACGTGGGCGTTCAGTGATTGGGAGCAGATGCAGGGCATCACGCTTCACCTGGGACTTGTCAGTGTGTTCGTGGTGACCGCCGCGATCACCACGGTCGTGCTCCTCGGCGGGCTCCGCGGCGCACGCCGGGCCAGTCGCACACCCCCTATTGAGGCGCTGCGCGACGCGGACCTGCCCCTGATCAAGATGGGGCGGGTCCGTATCGTCCTCACTGCGGCGATCTTCGCCGGCACCACCGCGCTGGCGATGAACCTCGACGGAAGCGCGTCGATGTCCGCGCTTTCCGGCCAAGCCATCCTGTTCACGCCACTCATCGCGGCGGCCCTCGCTGCAGCGGGACCCGTTGTGTTCCCGATCGTCCTTCGAGCATGGACGTCGCTGCTGCCGGCGAGGGCATCGGCGTCGTGGTTCCTCGCACGCAACACCGCCCGGTACCGGCTCGGCCAGTCCAGCGCCGCGATCGGCCCGCTCATGGTCGCCATCGCCCTTGCCGGCGGCCTCTACACCACCGGCGCGACCCTAGCAGCAGCCCAAGCCACGCGAACCGGCACCAACGAGGGATTCGATCTTGCGCCAGAAGGCGTCGTGATCCTCCTCGGCGGCCCGCTCCTGCTCTCGGCCGTTGCCGCTGCTGCGACCGTGTTCATGTCCGGCCACGCACGCGAACGCGAGTTCGCACTCGTCCAGGCGGCTGGCTCAACGCACACCGGAATCATCCTCACCGCGATCTGGGAGGCCGTCATCTTCACCGTCACTGCGGCCATCCTCGGAGCACTCGCCACCGTCATCGGCGGGCTCATCGTCGCCGCCGCGCTCGCACTGCCGTTCCCCGTAGTGTCGTTCGGAACCATCGCACTGATCGCCGGCGGCGGCCTAGTGCTCACCCTCGCGGCGACCGTCGCACCGACCACCGCGGCTCTCCGGCATGAGATGCCCCGAACGCTCGCCGTCGAGTAGCACTGCTTCTGTCATTGAGTCAGGATTGAACGGGCATAGCGCCGGCAATTGCACTCACGGACACCGAAGGCACTCCGACCAATCGATTCATCCTCCGTCGATTGCGACGCACACGTCAGTCCGATCGAGTCGCTCGGTCACCCGCAGGCGTCCCTGCGAGCGAATCGCTCCACTAGAAACGCTTGCCGTTATTATCGCATTGCGTTACTATTGAGTCGTGATCCGTTCTTTCGCCGACGCGGCAACTGAGCATGTGTGGAGACGTGAGCATTTGCGACGGTTCGGGCCGGATCTCCAGAGGATGGCGCTCCGAAAACTGCTCATCCTCGATGCCGCCGAGACGCTCGCCGATGCCAATTCGCCGCCCGGCAACCGATTGGAGAGCCTCAGCGGCGACCGGCACGGGCAGCACAGCATTCGTGTCAACGACCAGTTTCGGATCTGCTTCATCTGGACCGCCTCTGGTCCTGAAGACGTCGAAATCGTCGACTACCACTGAAAGGAGACATCATGACCGACACGTTCGAACCGATCCACCCCGGAGAGATTCTCCTCGAGGAGTACATGAAGCCGCTCGGGCTGACGCAGTATGCGCTCGCGAAGGCGATCAGGGTGCCGGCGCCGCGCATCGGGAGCATCGTTCACGGCACCCGATCGATCACCCCTGACACCGCCCTTCGACTCGCTCGAGCCTTCCGCACCTCTGCACGCTTCTGGTTGAACCTCCAAACCCGTTACGACCTCGAGCTCGCGGTCGCCGCCCATAAGGCCGACATCGACGAGATCACTCC
This sequence comes from Agromyces sp. Y558, assembly GCF_059445415.1. Taxonomy (NCBI): domain Bacteria; kingdom Bacillati; phylum Actinomycetota; class Actinomycetes; order Micrococcales; family Microbacteriaceae; genus Agromyces; species Agromyces sp. Y558. The sequence continues at coordinate 514,126 of NZ_JCAIUH010000002.1, read as the reverse complement.
GCTCGTCGGCGCGTAGCTGCATCCCGCGGCACGTCCGGCGCTGCGACATCCGCAACGCCCGATGTCAACCCCCACCCAGCCGAGCCTTCCCTTCCTTGAAATACGCGGGCATCCGCGTAGCGTTGAGGAAGACATACGCTCCAGGGAAGGTGGACCACATGACCGATACCAAGATCGCTCCCAAGATCCCGAAGACCGGCGCGAACGCCGACGTCGCCTCGGGCGTCGCCCAGTTCCTCACGCCCGTCGTGCAGGAGCTCGTCGCCCTCGCCGTCAACGGCAAGCAGGCGCACTGGCACGTACGCGGGTTGAACTTCATCGCCGTGCACGAACTGCTCGACGAGGTCGTGGCGCACGCACAGGACTGGGCCGACCTCGCCGCTGAGCGGGTCGTCGCCCTCGGCTTGCCCGTCGACGGCCGCCTGAAGTCTGTTTCCGACAAGAGCGGGGCCGTGAACCCGAAGCTCGGCTTCCAGCCCTACGACGAGGCGATCGCCGACGTCGTCGCGCAGATCGACCTCGCAGCCGAGAAGGTCGCCGAAGCGATCGAGGGCCTCGACGAGCTCGACCCGGTGAGCCAAGACGTCGTCATCGAGATCCGCCGCGGGCTCGATAAGGACCGCTGGTTCCTCTTCTCGCACGTCGCCGTGAAGTAAACGCGCGATGGCGGCCTGACGGGCCCGGGTGCAAAATGCCGGTATGACGGCGGATGCACCCGGGCCCGACTCGTCCCACGGCTGCGACGACCAGCGGTGATCAGCGCTGCAACCAGGTGAGCACCGCGAGTACCCGCCGATGGTCGGTGCCCGAGTCTTCGAGGCCGAGCTTCTGGAAGATCGAAGTGACGTTCTTCTCCACAGCTCCGACGCCGATGAACAGCTGCTTGGCGATGCCGGCGTTGGTGCGGCCCTCGGCCATGAGGGTCATCACCTCGCGCTCGCGTGGGGTCAGCGACTCGAGTGGGTCGCTTCGACGGGCGATCAGCTCGCGCACCACCTGCGGGTCGAGCACGGTGCCGCCCTGGCTGACGCGTTCGACCGCGTCTTCGAGCTCGTCGAGAGATGCCACGCGATCTTTCAAGAGGTACCCCATGCCACCCTCGCCCGATGAGAGCAGCTCGTGCGCGTAGGTGCCCTCGACGTACTGGCTGAGCAGCAGCACCCCGACCTTCGGCATTCGCCGTCGCAGTTCGAGGGCCGCGCGCACTCCCTCGTCGCGGAACGTCGGCGGCATGCGCACGTCGAGCACGGCGAGGTCGGGCCGGGTCTCGTCGAGCGCTGCGAGCAGCGAATCGGCTTCGCCGTAGGCGGCGACCGTCTCGAAGCCGGCCTCATCGAAGAGACGTATCAGACCTTCACGCAAGAGCACCGAGTCTTCGGCGAGCACGATTCGGAGCGGCGTGCGGTCGGTCATTCCCCCCACATTAGCGGGGGGCGAGCGGATGCCTCGCGGCGGTGCGGCCGCGAGGCATCCGCTGATCGGGTCAGTTGCCTGAAGGCGGCGACTGGAGCGGCACGTACGGGATGTGGGCGCCGATCGTCGTCGGTCCGCCGACGGGGCTGTCGACGACGAACATGCCGCGCAGGCCCTGCACCCGATCTTGCAGCCCGGCGAGCCCGTGGCCGGAAGCGAGCGTTGCACCGCCGCGCCCGTTGTCAGTCACCCAGAGGTCGATCCAGTGGCCGGTGGGCCCGGTGTCGCGGGTCGAGACGGAGAGACGGATGCCGGTGGCCTCGGCGTGCTTCACGGCATTCGTCAGCAGCTCTGCGGCGACGAAGTAGACGTTGCGTTCGATCGGCGCCGGCAGCGCGGCATCCGTCGGCAACACGATCTCGATCGTCACCGGAACCGGGCTCCGGGCCCCGAGCGACTGCAGGGCGACGGCGAGACCGCGGTCCTGCAGGATCGGAGGTGCGAAGCCTCGTGAGAGAGCTCGCAGCTCGTCGAGCGTCTCGCGGGCCTGCTCGCGGGCCTCGCCGAGGAGTCCACGCGCCGAGTCGGGGTCGCGCTCGAGCTTGCGCTCGATGGCGGCGAGGTCCATCTGGAGGCGCACGAGCCGCTGCTGCGGGCCATCGTGAATGTCGCGCTCGAGGCGGCGAAGCGAGGCGTCTTCGGCCTGCACGGCGGCGCCGCGGGAGGCGGAGAGCTGTGCAACCTCGCGCTCGAGAGCCTCGGAGCGCCATGCGCCGAGCACGCCGCGCGCGATGACGTCGTGCAACAGGGTCAGGCCGCGGAAGACGAACGGCAGCGTGGCGAGGAAGATCAGGCCGATGACGAACTCGAAGATCGCTTCGCCCACCCGCGGATCCACGCTCATCGTGTTGCCGGGGAAGGCCCAGTCGACGACGACGTCGTAGAGCCAGAAGTCCTGATCGCCACGGCCCTCGGGAATGTACCCCTGCCAGATCCAGCCGGTAGTGCCGCCGAGTGCGACGGAGGTCCATGCGACGGTGACGCTCCACGTGACGACGCTGACGATCGGGTTGATCACCATGCCGTGCAGGACGTACAGCCAGTAGTGGCCTTCGATGAACGGTGCGAATATCGTGCGCCAGAAGCCCCGGTCGGGGTCGGCCCGCTCCCATGGCGGTCGGGCGATCGGGCGCCGCCCCGCCCCGCGAAGGCGCGCCAGTTCGAGCGTGCCGAAGCCTCGCGCCATGAACAACGACGCGACGAGGATGAAGACGCCGAAGACGAGGATGATGAGCCCGAGCCCGGTGAAGAAGGTCGTCGACAGCAGCACGAGGCCCGCGATCGCGATGGGCATCGTGAGGATGAGGAAGCCGAACTCGCGCGGCACCGTCGCCCACAGCGACCAGTAGCTGCGGCGCTTCGCCGCGGCATCCGTGGGGCCCGCCTCGGGCGCAGTCTGGGTGATGGTTTCAGTGCTCATGGTGGGTTCCTTCAGTCATCGTCGCACGCTGGCCCGGTTCGACGACGGCGAACTGGCCCATCATTCCCTGGTCTTCGTGCCACAGCAGGTGGCAGTGGTACATGTACGGCGTGTCGGGGTCGGTGTAGTCCTCGAAGCGCATCAGGAGTTCGTACTCGGTGTGCGGCTCGGTGAAGATCGTGTCCTTCCAGCCCGCGAGCTCGGGTGGTGGTGCAGCGCCGTCGATCGATGCGATGCGGAACTGCACGTCGTGCACGTGGAAGCTGTGCGGCACGTCGGTCCCATTCTCGACCACCCACCGCTCGAGGGTGTCGACCGTCACGGTCGCGTCGATTCGGCCCATGTCCATCGAGTCGCCGTTGATCTCGAAGCTGTCGTTCAATTCGAAAGTTCGTGTGGTCGCAACCTCGGCCTCGTCGAACTCGGGAATCGTATTCAACCGCTCGGGCACGGCGGGCGCCGGGTCGAGTGTGTCGGCGGCGCGCAACTCGAGCACGTCGTACGAGTCCGTGCCGCCGTTCGTCGCAGCGATCGGCGCCACGAGCGAGGCGATCTCAGGGGTCATAAGCGACTGCAGAGTCAGGCGCTCGCCGGGAGTCACACGCACGAGCACCTCGGCGCGCTCCCCCGGCGACAAACGCACATGATCGAGTTCGACGGATGCCTCGAGCAGACCGCCGTCGGTCGCGATGAGTTCCACCGGCCGCCCATCACTCCACGTGAACGCATAGCTGCGGGCGGTGGAGGCGTTCAGGAGTCGGAGCCGGACGAGCTCGTCTTCCACGTCGAGATACGGGCCGCGGGTGCCGTTGACGATGAGTTCGTCGCCGAGTCCCCCGGCGTATCCATAGGGGTTCGGTTCCTTCTTCCCCTCCGCCGAGAAGCCGGTGTCCTGCACGATCACGGGAACGTCGTCGACGCCGTACTCGCGCGGGAGGCCAAGAGCGGCCTCGGCGTCGTCCTGCACGATGAACATGCCCGCGAGACCGCGAGAGACGTGGTCTTCGGTCTCGCCGTGCGGGTGCGGGTGGTACCAGAGGGTCGCCGCCTGCTGGTCGATATCCCACTCGGGCGACCACGCGCCACCCGCGTCGACCATCTGGTGCGGCCCGCCGTCCATCTCCGCCGGCAGGTGCATGCCGTGCCAGTGCACGGTCGTCGGTTCCTCGAGCGAGTTCGTGACGTCGACGCGCACGTGGTCGCCGCGCTTGGCGACGATCGTGGGGCCGAGATAGCTGCCGTTGAAACCCCAGGTCTTGTCGGGCTGGCCCGGTTCGAACTCGGTTTCGCCCGCTTGCGCGTCGAGCGCGAAGACTCGAGTGCCGTCGGCGTCGACGGTCGCCTCGGCGAGCGGCGGGATCGCGAGCGGCTTGTCGAACACGACATCGCCGACGGTGGAGACCTGACTCGGACCGGCGTTGCTGCATCCCGCGAAGGCCACTGCGATGAGCCCGCCGGCCGCGACTGCGGCGAGCGCGGATCCGATCGCGGCACGGGGTCTGCGGAGGCGTGTCTGAAGCATGACTCCAGCCTCGTGACGTCGGGGCCGGCAACCCAGCCGGTGCACGCCCCGATCGCATCGGGGGTTTTCCCCCGCTCGCCCAGCGATGACGCGCGCGGGATCGCGTGTGATCGCGCGCGTCGCGCGCTGCGGCCTCAGTGGATCGACGAGAACGTGAAGCGGCCGGCGAGGAGCGTGCCGGCGACCGGCATCCGGCGCAATTCGTCGACGGATGCCTCGAGCGGGTCGATCTCGACGATGGCGAGATCGGCCGCTCCGCCGACCTGCACCGCGGCGCCGTGCCCGCCGGTCGATGCCGCGAGCGCGGTTCGTGCCTCGATCGCCTGCTCGGGATGCCAGGGCTCACGGCCATCGCGAGTTCGCCCGACCGCGGCGGAGATCGCGACCCATGGGTCGAGAGGCGCGACGGGTGCGTCGGAACCGAGCGCGAGCTCGACGCCCGCAGCCGCGAGCTCGGCGAGCATGAACGCCCGTTCGGTGCGGCCAGCCCAATACCGGTCGGCGACGTCGCGGTCGTCCATCGCGTGCTCGGGCTGCACGCTCGCGACGATACCGAGGCGTGCGAAGCGCGCGATGTCGTCGCGAAGCAAGAGTTGGGCGTGTTCGATCGATCCAGCGCATCCCACCTCGTCGAACGCGTCGAGCACCCGCGCATTGGCCTGATCGCCGATGGCGTGCACAGCCGGCGTGATGCCCGATTCGTGGGCTCGGCTCATGAGCGGCACGAGCTCGTCGTGCGCCACCGTCGCGAGCCCGTACTGGTGGTCGGACGCTGCAACGCCCGAGTACGGGTCGAAACACCACGCGGTTCGCGTGTTGAGCGAGCCGTCGGTGATGACCTTGTACGCGCCGACCGTGACGAGACCCGCGGTGGCCGGCACGACGTAACCGGTGCGAAGACCCTCATCGATCGCACGGTCGAGGTGCTGGGTGTACACGCCGAACGAGACGCGCAACTCGTTGACGCCCGAACCGACGCGCCGGGCCCAGTCGTCACGATTCCACCGCATCTCGTAATCGGTGATGCCGACCACTCCGCGGGCTGCTGCCTGTCGTGCTGCCTCGGCGACCCATCCGTCGAGCACCTCGTCGGCGATGTCGTCGAGCTGCCGCACGAGGCGGAAGCAGTCGTCTTCGCGAAGCAGTCCGCTCTGCCCGGCGAGCGACTCGACGCCATGTCGTCGCAGCGCCGCGGTGTTCAGCCAGCACGAGTGCAGGTCGGCCGAGACGAGCACCACCGGCACCTCACCCGAGATGGCGTCGAGACCCTCGCGGGAGGGCGCATCGGCCCAGAGCCCGTCGCGATAGCCGAATCCGATCACCTCGTGTGCGCCTCGGTCGACGGATGCCGCGACCAGGCGTGCGACGGCGGCCGCCGACTCTGCCCCGGCGAGATCGAGGCGGCGCGACACCATCGCCCACTGGGAGAAGTGCACGTGCCGGTCGTGCAGGCCGGGCAGTACGAAGCGGCCTCCGAGGTCGAGACGGCGGATGCCGCGGGGCCGGACGGCACCGGAAGGGATCACCGCGGCGACGCGGCCTCCGTCGAGGTGGAGGTCGACAAGCCCGTCGGTGCCTGGCAACCGGGCTCCGGCGAGCAGCAGCGACTCAGCGACATCCGCGGCACCCGTCGTGACCGAAGCTCTCACGCCCGAGCCGCCCGCAACGCTTCGTGGGTGCGGCGCATCTCTGCGGCGAGCGCGGGGCTCGCATACGGGCCGTCGCCCTCGAGCTCGTCGATGATGCGATCGACGGTCTCTGCAGGCTTGTTCTGGCTCATCTTGTTCTTCGCGACGAACCGCGTGATGGGAATGCGGAGGCCGATGGTGCCCGCGGAGATGCGATCGGCGTAGGCCGAGTTCTCCGCGGTGCCGCGCATGCGCCGCGGTTCGGGCATGGGGTCTTCGAAGTGGTCGACGAGCGCTTCGAGCACCCGAAGGTTCTCGTCGGCGGAGAGCAGCTCCGGCGTGCCGTAGAGATGCGCCGTGACGAAATTCCAGGTCGGTACCGCGGGATTCGCGTCGTACCAGCCGGGCGAGATGTAGCCGTGCGGGCCCTGCACGATGATCAGCAGCTCGTGGCGTCCGAGCTCGTGCACGACCTCGTCGGGCCGGCCGACATGCGTGAGCAGCACGATGCCGGAGGCGGTCTCATCGAGGAGCACCGGATAGTGGGATGCGACGAGCCCCGCGGCATCCGTCATGCTGACGATCGTCATCCAGGGGTGCTCGCGGATGAGGCGCTTCACGCCGTCGTCGCTCGCGAGGGTGAAGCTGGGGTTCTGGCGCATCGGGTCTCCTCGGGGTGGGTTTCGACGGGCTCGATCCGCAATTCTCAGGCCTGGCAGTAGGGGCACCAGTAGAGCTTGCGGGCACCCATCTCTTCGAGCACGATGTTCGTGCCGCAGACGCGGCACGGCAGGCCCTCGCGCTTGTAGACCCAGTGGCGGTCGGCGCGGTTGGCCATCGCAGCACGGTAGGCCTCGGGGTCGAGATCATCCATCGTCATCATCTGCCCGGTCTCGACGCCGATGCGCAGCAGCTTCGCCCAATCGCGCCAGAGGTGACGAACGTGCTCTTCGGGCACGAGCTTGCCCGGCGTATGCGGGTTCTGCCTGGCACGGAACAGCAGCTCGGCCCGGTAGACGTTGCCGATGCCGGCGACGACGTTCTGGTCCATCAGCAGCAGGCCGATCGGGGTGGGCTTCTTCAGGATCGTGCGGGTGAAGCGCTCTTCCGCCTCGGGCCCGTCGTCGAGCAGCGGGTCCGGCCCGAGCTTGCCGACGACCGCCTCGACCTGTGCGGGGTCGAGCACTTCGCATGCGGTGGGCCCGCGGAGGTCGGCGCAGATCGTGTCGGTGAGCAGGCGCACCCGCACCTGGCCGATCGGCTCCGGGGGAAACGTCGTGAGCTCGTTCCCCTCCTTCTCGGACTCCGACATGCGCAAGCGGGTCTTGCGGGGCGCGCCGATGGACTGCAGGGAGTTCTCACCCGCCGTGTCGAGCACGACCGCATCGGGGTTCGGCCCGTCGAGAAATGTTCCCGCCTGATTCGTCTGACCCATGCGACCGTTCGCCGAGGCGATCGTCGCATCCATCAGGATGTCGCCCGCGAAGTCCCACGCGCCGTACATGCCGAGGTGCACGCGCAGCCACACATCGCCCTCGAAGCCGAGGAACATCTGCTTGCCAACGGCGCGGGCGTCGATCATGCGCCGCCCGTCGATCTCGGCCGCGCCGACCGCGAACCGGCCCTGCGGACTCGACGCGTGCACGACGTGCCCGACGAAGTTGCGTTCGAACTGCCGGGTGATGCGGTGAACGGAGTGACCCTCGGGCATGCTCAGTCCTCGCTGGTTGAGCCTGTCGAAACCCCGTCGGCGCCGCTGGCGGACTCCGGCGAGTCGCGCCGTGCTGAGCCTGTCGGAGTATCGACGCCCTTGCCCGCGATGTCACCCGTCGTCTCGTACTCGGCGACCTGCGCGATGCGTCGCACGTGCCGCTCATCACCCGAGAACGGCTCGGCGATGAAGGCGTCGATGTAGCGGATGGCCTCTTCGACGGTGTGCTGGCGCGCACCGATCGAGATCACGTTGGCGTCGTTGTGCTCGCGCGCGAGGATCGCGGTGTCCATGCTCCAGACGAGCGCGGCGCGGATGCCCCGCACCTTGTTGGCCGCGATCTGCTCGCCGTTGCCCGAACCGCCGAAGACCACGCCGAGCGCGCGTACTCCCGCGGCCTGGTCGCGCGCGACGCCGAGCGCCGCGCTGATGCAGAACGCCGGGTAGTCGTCGAGGGCGTCGTATTCGGCCGGGCCATGGTCGACGACCTCGTGACCGCCGTTGGTCAGGTGATCGACGAGCGTGCGGCTGAACTCGAGGCCGGCGTGGTCGGTCGCGATGTGGATGCGCATGCGCCAATCCTATTGACAGGAGAGACTGGCGAACCCATCGAACTGCACTCAGGAGAACAGATCGAGTGACGCGGGAATACATGCGCAGTCATGTTGTTGTGACTGACAAGACACCGCGGAAAGGCGGACACCATGCAGTTCGGAATCTTCACCGTCGGGGACATCGCCCCCGACCCGACCACCGGGTACACGCAGAGTGAGGCGGAGCGCATCGCCAATATGGTGCGAGTCGCACAACGGGCCGACGAGGTCGGGCTCGACGTGTTCGCACTCGGAGAGCACCACAATCCCCCGTTCGTGCCATCCTCACCGCCGACCCTGCTGGCGCACATCGCTGCGCTGACGAAGAACATCGTGCTGAGCACGTCCGTCACGCTGATGACCACGAACGACCCGGTGAAGATCGCCGAGGACTACGCCATGCTTCAGCACGTGGCGAAGGGCCGCCTCGACCTCATGGTCGGGCGCGGCAACACCGTGCCGGTCTATCCGTGGTTCGGCAAGGACATCCGCCAGGGCGTCGCTCTCGCTCTCGAGAACTACAACCTGCTGCACCGACTCTGGCGGGAGGATGTCGTCGACTGGGAGGGGAAGTTCCGCACGGCGTTGCAGGGCTTCACCTCCACCCCGCGTCCCCTCGATGATGTGCCGCCGTTCGTCTGGCACGGTTCCATCCGCACACCCGAGATCGCCGAGCAGGCCGCGTTCTACGGCAACGGATTCTTCGCCAATCACATCCTTGCGCCGAACCTGCACTTCAAGCCGCTCGTCGACTTCTACCGGGAGCGATTCGAGCACTACGGACACGGCACGAAGGAACAGGCGATCGTCGGCCTCGGCGGTCAGGCCTTCATCGCGAAACGTTCCCAGGATGCCGTCAGGAGCTTCCGCCCCTACTTCGAGCAGTACCCCATGTTCCGGGGAAGCTCGCTCGACGACTTCATGACGCGAACGCCGCTGAGCGTCGGCAGTCCGCAAGAGGTCATCGACAAGACCCTCACCTTTCAGGAGGGTTTCGGCGACTACCAGCGCCAGCTCTTCACGGTCGACAGCATGGCACTCCCGGTCGAGATGGCGCTCGAGCAGGTCGAATTGCTCGGCACCGAGGTCGTACCGGTGCTCCGAAGGGAAATGGCAGCCCGGCGCGCCCCGGGTGTTCCGAATGCCCCGACCCACGCGAGCCTCATCGCCGAGAAGTACGGCGATGCGGAACCACGGCAGCCGCGGCCGAATCCGAACCGCGGCGACAACCTCTCAGGTGCGTCGCCGTATCAGGACAGCGACCCGGCCGTCGAGGCTCGCTTCCCGATGGTGGCGTGACGATGGTCCGCGATGTCCGACTCGCGAACGAGGCCTGGGAGGCGTACTACCGCGCACAGGCCACGATCGCCCGCGAGCTCTCCGACGCCGACATCTGGGACGGCCTGCTCACGAAGGAGTACGCCGTCCTCCACGCGCTCTCGACCGAGCCCGACGGCTTGCGCATCACCGAACTGGGTGAGGATGTGCTGCTCACCCAGCCCGGAATGAGCCGGCTGATCACCCGCCTGGAGGCCCGCGGCCTGGTGGAACGCAGTGACGATGTCGGCGACGCCCGCGCGCAACGCATCCTCCTCACTCACGAAGGCGCGCAATGTCAGCGACGCGTCGGTGCGCATGTCGCCCAGAACGTCGCCCGGGTGATGTCCCGCGCTCTGGACGCCGAGCAACTCGAGGCACTCCGTGAGCTCAGCCTCACGCTTCTCGCCGGCGCCACCGGCACGAACGCGAGAGTTCAGCAGAACGCCGTCGAAAGGTTCACGTCATGACCGATCAGCTTTCCGGGCTGCACGACCCGGTCGAACCGGATGCTCCGCGCCTCCCCGTGCGCCTGATCATCGTGAGCGCCGGAGTGAGCGAGCCTTCCTCGACCAGACTGCTGGCGGAGCGGGCGGCGCAGAAGAGCATCGACCTGCTCCGTGAGGCCGGGAGGCCGGCATCCGTCGGCGTCATCGAACTGGGTCCGCTGGCGGTCGAGATCGCTCAAGCCATCGTGTCGGGAATCCCCGGTGAGCGCCTGCAGGCGGCGATCGAACGTCTCGCGGCCGCCGACGCCGTCATCGCAAGCACCCCGGTCTACAAGGCTGGGATCAGCGGCCTGTTCAAGTCCTTCGTCGACGTGCTCGACAACGACCTGCTCATCGCGAAGCCGGTCCTGCTCGCTGCGACAGCCGGCACGGCGCGGCATGCAATGGTCGTGGACGAGCAGCTCCGGCCCCTGTTCGCGTTCCTCCGCGCGCTCCCCCTTCCGACGTCGCTGTTCGCCGCGCCCGAGGATTGGGGATCCGCGACGCTCGGCGACCGCATCGAGCGTGCAGCGACCGAATTGGCGCTGTTCGTGCGAAGCGGCGTCGGCCCGTCGATAGCCGAGAGTGCCTGGGGCGGCTATCAGCACCAGTTCGCGGGCAACGCGACGCGCGCCGAACACAGCACCACGGATGTCGACTTCACGACCGACCTCATGCGGCTCGCCGTGGGCGGAGGAGGGTGAGCGCGAGCCCGGTGACACGTCACCGCGGCTGAGGCGGAGTGATCAACGCTGAGCCTCCGGATGATCACCGCTGAGCCTTCAGAGCGGAATCACTTCTCGGGATTCGGCGTCCAGCGCAGCGCACGGCCATGGGGCTGTGCCCACGCTCGTTGCTCGCCGTCGAGGGCGAGTACGAATTCCGTTCCGTCGCCGATCTCGTCGCGCACAGCGATGCCGGGAACGATCGAGCGACCCTCGGCGGAGATCCAGTGGCCGGGCAAGTCGCGCACGGTTTCGACGAACTGCTCACGCGCCGCTTGCTCGAGGTAGGCGATCACTGCGGTGTGGAAGACAACGAGTGTCGCGTCGGGCGGCGCATCGGCCGCGAGAGCCCGGAGTCGGTCGTTGAGGTCACCGGAGACGATGCGAGGCGGATCGGCGGCGGCGATGCTCGCCGCGGCACGGAGCCGCGCCCGCCGGTCGTCGTGCTCGGGCCAGATCAGGGCTTCGAGCCAAGCGAGATCCTCGGCTCGAGTCACGTCGAGCGGGTTGAGATCGATTCCTGCGCGCCACACAACGTCTGGCAGTCGCGCGGGCACCGGCACTTCTCCCTCGCCCTCGATCTCGCAGTCGAGCACGACCTCGCTCGGGCCGTCGAGGGGGTCGAGTTGCGGATGCCCCGTGTAGCGGTAGCTGTACCGGTCGGGGTAGAGGCAGAGTCCGGCCGAGGCACCGACCTCGAGCAGAGCGAGCGGGCCGGGCAACCCGGCGAGCACGGGGAGGTGCAGCGCACACCGCGCCGCCTCGTTCGTCTGCGTCGCGTGGTCGAGCGCGGTCGCTCGCACTTCGTCCCAATGTTCGTGCAGCCAATCGCGGAAGTTCTCGTACCCTCCGACCGGCGCGCCTTGGAACCGGGCGGCGCCGAACACGAGATTCGGTTGGCGCTTCGCGGGCGGCAGCTCGTCGATGAGCCTGATCGTCGACGGGTCATCCGCGACGCCGAGCGCCCATCCCTCGTACGTCGCCGACATCCCCCGAGACTCGACCTCGGCGAATGCCCGGTACCGCTCGGCCGTCGGAGCGTGAGAGTCGACACTGGTACGCATGCGGTCACGCTACTCCGACGACATCGCACCCGCCCACTCGGCAGCGCACAGGTGATCGTGGGGTGGCGGCCCGTAGAATTTCCGGATGTCCTCCGACGCCTCTCCCTCCTTCAGCGCGCCCACGATCGACGCGGGAGACCTCGAGGCGACGCTGCGGGTACTGGCCACGCTCAGCGAGCTCGATGAGCACGACCCCGACTTCGAGACCGTGCGCCATGCGACCGCGAAGATGTTCAAGGCGGTCAAGGTTGCGCGCAGACTCGAGAAGCGGAAGGTCGTGCAAGACGCCGACCGCGCCGTGATCGCCGCGACGGCGACCGGCGCACCCACCCGTATCGACGACGAGACCCGCGGCGCACACCTGGTCAGCGGCACCGATGCCCGCACCGCCGGCGAGCTGCGCGTGGCGCGCCCCTGCTACATCTGCAAGCAGCGCTACACGCTCGTCGACGCGTTCTACCACCAGCTCTGCCCGACCTGCGCCGCATTGAGCCACGCCAAGCGCGATGCGCGCACCGACCTCACGGGCAAGCGTGCGCTGCTCACCGGCGGACGAGCGAAGATCGGCATGTACATCGCGTTGCGACTGCTGCGCGACGGAGCCCACACCACGATCACGACGCGGTTCCCGCGGGATGCCGCCCGGCGGTTCGCCGCGATGCCCGATGCCGGCGAATGGCTCGACCGCCTGCGGATCGTCGGCATCGACCTGCGCGATCCCGCACAGGTGATCGCGCTCGCCGACGACGTGGCCGCGCAAGGACGGCTCGACATCCTCATCAACAACGCAGCACAGACCGTGCGCCGCTCCCCCGGTTCGTACTCGCCCCTCGTCGAGGCCGAGTCCTCGCCCCTCCCCGACGGGCCGATGCCCGAGCTCGTGAGCTTCGGCCACACGAACGATGCGCATCCGCTCGCTCTCGCGGACTCGGTGTCGAGCCACCCGGTGCTCTCGTCGGGTCTCTTCGCGGGCACCATGACGGCCGACGATCTCACGGCGCTCGCGCTCGCACCTGGCTCGAGCTCGCTCGCGAGACTCGCCGATCGCACGGCGATCGACGCCGGCGGCCTCGTGCCCGACCTCCACCACGAGAACAGCTGGAGCGCGGTCGTGCAGGATGTCGACCCGCTCGAGATGCTCGAGGTGCAGCTCTGCAACACGACAGCCCCGTTCATCCTCGTGAGTCGCCTGCGGGCGTCGCTGGCCGCGACATCCGCTCGCCGCAGCTACATCGTGAACGTGTCGGCCATGGAGGGCGTGTTCAGTCGTGGCTACAAGGGACCGGGGCATCCGCACACGAACATGGCGAAGGCGGCGGTGAACATGCTCACCCGCACGAGCGCGAAGGAAATGCTCGCCGACGGCATACTGATGACGAGCGTCGACACGGGATGGATCACCGACGAACGCCCGCACCCCACGAAGGTGCGGCTCGCCGAGGAGGGATTCCACGCGCCGCTCGACCTCGTCGACGGTGCCGCGCGGGTATACGACCCGATCGTGCGCGGCGAGGCCGGCGAAGACGTCACCGGGGTGTTCCTGAAGGACTACGCACGCGCCGACTGGTGACGTCGCAGTGACGGTCACGGCGGCGGTCTCGATCGCGGCGCGCTGAGCCGCGGCATCCGCTCGACCTGCGACCTGCGACCTTCGAATCTTCGTGACCGCGGCCCGGCCGAGAGCTAGGCTGGTGCACGTTGCCTGCGGCCATGAGCCGCGTCGATGACTGGCGAAGGAGCGCACGTGCCCGGAGAGAACCTCACCCGAATCGAAGCTGAGGAGCGCGCAGCGCTCGTCTCGGTGCATGACTACGACGTCGTGCTCGATGTCACCACGGGGCCGGAGGTGTTCCGGGCCACGACGACCGTGCGCTTCGCCGCATCGACCCCCGGCGCATCGACGTTCATCGACGCGATCACGGCGGCCGTGCACTCGGTCACCCTGAACGGCGTCGAGCTCGACCCCGCCGAGGTGAGCGACGGCGTGCGAATCCAGTTGGCGAATCTCGCAGCTGAGAACGAGCTCGAAGTCGTGGCCGACGGCCGCTACATGAACACGGGCGAGGGCCTGCACCGCTTCGTCGACCCGGTCGACGGCGAGGTCTACCTCTACACGCAGTTCGAGGTGCCCGACTCCCGGCGCATGTTCGCCGTGTTCGAGCAGCCCGACCTGAAGGCCGCGTTCAAGTTCACCCTCACGGCGCCAGCCCACTGGGAGATCGTGTCGAACTCTCCGACGCCCGAGCCGGTCGACGCCCACGACGGCGCCAAGACCTGGGCTTTCACGCCCACCCCGCGTATCTCGAGCTACATCACGGCGATCGTGGCCGGGCCGTACCATGTGGTGCGCGACGAGCTCACGAGCAGCGACGGCCGCACCATTCCGCTCGGCGTGTTCAGCCGCAAGAGCCTGTCGCAGTACCTCGACGCCGACTACATCTTCGAGAAGACGAAGCAGGGCTTCGAGTACTACGAGGCGAAGTTCGACGTGCCGTACCCGTTCGAGAAGTACGACCAGATGTTCGTGCCCGAGTACAACGCGGGTGCGATGGAGAACGCGGGCGCGGTGACCTTCACCGAGGTCTACGTATTCCGCTCGAAGGTCACCGACGCGGTGCGGGAGCGTCGCGTGGTCACGATCCTGCACGAGCTCGCCCACATGTGGTTCGGCGACCTCGTCACCATGAAGTGGTGGAACGACCTGTGGCTGAACGAGTCGTTCGCCGAGTGGGCGTCCACGATCGCCACCGCCGAGGCGACCGAGTGGAAGGAGGCGTGGACGACCTTCAACTCCATGGAGAAGAGCTGGGCCTACCGTCAAGACCAGCTGCCGTCGACGCACCCGGTCGTCGCGACCATCAATGACCTCGAAGACGTGCAGGTGAACTTCGACGGCATCACCTACGCCAAGGGCGGCTCGGTGCTGAAACAGCTCGCCGCGTGGGTGGGTGTCGAGGCCTTCTTCAAGGGCGTCTCGGCGTACTTCAAGAAGCACAAGTGGGGCAACACGACCCTCGCCGATCTGCTCGCCGAGCTCGAGATCGCGAGCGGCCGCGACCTGTCGGGCTGGTCGGAGCTCTGGCTCGAGACGGCAGGCGTCAACACCTTGCGTCCTGAAATCGCGACGGATGAATCGGGCACGATCACGGCCTTCACGGTGCTGCAGTCCGCACCGGCCGACTACCCGACGATCCGCCCGCACCGCCTGGCGATCGGCTTCTACAACCTCACGGGCGGCAAGCTCGTTCGCGACCACAGGGTCGAACTCGACGTCGACGGCGAGCGCACGGATGTCGCGGAGCTCGTCGGTCTCGCCCGCCCCGACCTCGTGCTGCTGAATGACGACGACCTCGCCTACGCGAAGATCCGTCTCGATGACGCCTCCCAACAGGTCGCCCTCGCGAACCTCTCCGAGATCGAGGACCCGCTCGCGCGGGCCCTCGTGTGGAGCTCGGTGTGGGACGCCACGCGCGACGCCGAGACGAGTGTGAGCGCCTACCTCGACCTCGTGCTCGGCAACATCGCGAGCGAAACCGAATCGACGACGCTGCGCATCGTGCTCGCCAACGCTGGGCTCTCGGCGAGCGCGTACACCGCAGCCGAGCACCGCACCGAAGCGCGCCGCAAGCTCGCCGACGGGTTCTGGAAGCTCGCCGAGGAAGCCGCGCCCGGCAGTGACGCGCAGTTCCAGTTCGTGATGAACTTCGCGGCCATCGCCGAGGCCGGATCGCACATCGACGAACTCGCCTCCCTCGCCGGCGGCTCGCTGACCCTCGAAGGGCTCGAGATCGACACCGACCTCGGCTGGGAGTTGCTCATCGCACTCGTCGCTGCAGGCCGGGCGGGCGACGCCGAGATCGATGCGCGCCTCGCGACCGACAACACCGCGACGGGTCTGCAGTCTGCTGCACACGCGCGTGCCGCGATTCAGACGGTCGAGGGCAAGGAACGTGCCTGGGCCTCGCTCATCGACGTCGACACTGCGACCAACACTGTCGTGCGCGAGACGGCCGAGGGTTTCCTCCGTGCCGGCGATCCCGCTCTGCTCGAGGCCTTCGTGGAGCGCTACTTCGCGATGCTCGAAGAAATCTGGGAGGCGCGCAGCTACGCGATCGCAGAGAAGCTCGTCGACGGGCTCTACCCGTCGCCGCTCGCAAGCCAGGCGCTCGCCGATGCGAGCCGCGCCTGGCTCGAGACGCACCCCGACGTGCCGGCACTCCGCCGGCTCGTCGTCGAGCGTCTCGCGGGCATCGACCGGGCTCTCGCCGTGCAGGCACGCGACGCACGGAAGTAGCCGCCCGCCGGTCGAGTAGCGAAGCGTAGCGAGACCCTTCGCGAGGTCTCGATACGCTCCTGCGTCGCTACTCGACCGGCGCACGGCTGATCAAGTGGTACCGCGGTACTACCTGACCAGCCCTGAACCATTCCCCAGACGGATGCCCCGGCCGCGACTGATCCGTAGCGTTGAAGCATGATCACGGCAGAAGGGCTCGTCAAGCGCTACGGCGCGAAGACCGCCGTCAACGACATCAGTTTCACCGTCCGTCCTGGGCAGGTCACCGGATTCCTCGGTCCGAACGGCGCAGGCAAATCCACCACGATGCGCATGATCGTCGGCCTCGACCGACCGAGCGCCGGTAGCGTCATCGTCAACGGCAAGCCGTTTGCCTCGCATCGCGCGCCGCTGCACGAGGTCGGCGCACTGCTCGACGCCAAGGCGGTGCACACCGGCCGGAGCGCCTACAACCACCTGCTCGCGATGGCGGCAACGCACGGCATCGGCGCGAGCCGGGTGCGCGAGGTCATCGAGCTCACGGGGCTCGAGTCCGTCGCACGCAAGCGCGTCGGCGGGTTCTCGCTCGGCATGGGCCAGCGACTCGGCATCGCCGCGGCGATGCTCGGCGATCCCGCCACGCTGATCCTCGACGAGCCCGTCAACGGCCTCGACCCCGAGGGCGTGTTGTGGGTTCGCCAGTTCGTGCGCCACCTCGCTTCCGAAGGCCGCACGATCTTCCTCTCCTCGCATCTCATGAGCGAGATGGCCGTCACCGCCGACCATCTCATCGTGCTCGGCCGAGGCGAGATCATCGCCGATGCACCCGTCGCCGACATCATTGCCGGAGGCACACGTCCCCGCGTCATGGTGCGCTCACCACACTCCTCGCAACTGGCGGATCTGCTCGCCGCACCCGACGTCGCCGTGGTGCGCTCCGAGGCGGGAGTGCTCGAGATCACGGGCGTCGAGGCATCCGGCATCGGCGACCTCGCAGCCCAGCACGGGCTGGCAATCCACGAACTCACCCCCCTCAGCGCGTCGCTCGAAGAGGCCTACATGGCCCTGACCGCCGACGCCGTCGAATACCGTACGGAGGCAGTCCGATGACCACGATCACACCCACCGCAGCGCACCCGTCGCAGCGTGCTCGATCAACCTCACTGAGCTTCGGCGGCGTGCTGCGCTCCGAGTGGATCAAGCTCCGGAGCCTCCGTTCGACCGTGTGGTCGTACCTCATCGTCATCGCGCTCTCGCTCGGCATGGCGCTCATCATGTCGTTCAGCATGGTGAGCGGTATGAGCGGCGGCGCGGATGCCTCGGGCGCGCCGGCCGAGCAACAGCTCGCGCTCATCGGGCAGTCCTCAGTGTTCGGCGTCTACTTCGGCCAGCTCGTCGTCGGTGTCCTCGGCGTGCTCGTCATCAGCGGCGAGTACACCACGGGCATGATCCGCTCGACCCTCACGGCTGTTCCGAAGCGGCTGCCGGCCCTCGCGGCAAAGGCCATGGTGCTGTTCGCGGCGACGTTCCTCGTCGGAATGATCAGCACGTTCGGCGCCTACCTCGCCTCGTCGCTCGTCTTCGCGGGCGACGGCGTCTCGGCGAGCATCACCGAGCCGGGCGTGTACCTCACCCTGCTCGGCGGCGCACTCTACCTCGCCCTCGTCGCGGTCTTCGCGCTCGGCGTGGGCACGATGCTGCGCTCGAGCGCCGGTGGTATCGCCGCAGTGCTCGGCCTGCTGCTCCTCCTCCCGAGCGTGCTGCAGATGATCCCCGCCGACTGGGCCCAGGACATGGTCCCCTACCTGCTCTCCAACGCCGGACTCGACCTGTTCTCCGATGCAATCTCGGGTGGCGCCACTGGCGACGGGCTGAATGTTTGGCAGAACCTCCTGGTCGTGCTGGCGTGGGTGGGGGCATCCATCGCCGGCGCTGCGGTGCTGTTGAAGCGACGGGACGCGTAGAGTCCTGTCCATGGCGGAAGCACCCTTCTCCCCCGGCTACCCGGCTTCGGTAGTCGGGGGAGAGCTTCGTCTGCCGAAACCGCCCGGCGTGATCCGCCAGTTCTGGGCGAGGCATCCCAGGATGACCGACGCACTCATCGCGGGCCTCTACTTCCTGCCGACCTTCATCGGCACGCTCGTCGTCGCGGTCGTCGGCGTCCTGGCTCCTCCGCTGTGGACGAGCGTGCTGCACCTGGCCGGTATCGTCGCGGTCGGCGCAGCCCTGCTGCTCTTCCGCCGGTCGCGACCGTGGTGGGTCCTCGGCACGGCCTGGGCGGTCTGCCTGCTCGTCTACCCGTTCGGCACGACCGACGTGCTGCCGATGCTGTTCGCCCTTTACGGGCTCGGCGTCTACCGCTCGACGAAGGCGGCGTGGATCGGGTTCGCGGGGTCGGTCGCCGTGGTCACGGCCTCGGCGTACATCGCGGAGTGGCTCTCGACGAACGCGCTCGTCGCGCGACTCAACATCTCCGAGGGCGGCCCCTTGGCATCGGCGTCGCAGTATGCCGTTGTCATGCTCGTCGCGACGCTCATCGGCGTCACGGTCGGCAACCGCCGTCGATACCTGAACGCGCTCATCGCACGGGCCCACGACCTCGCACGGGAACGCGACCAGCAGGCTCGGCTCGCCGCGGTGGCCGAACGGGCGCGCATCGCCCGTGAGATGCACGACATCGTCTCGCACGGCCTGACCGTCATGATCACGCTCGCGGACGGGTCGGCAGCGACCGCCGAACGAGATCCCGCCCGCGCCGCCGACGCGATGCGCAACGTCGCCGACACCGGGCGCAGCGCGCTCGACGAGATGCGACGCATGCTCGGCGTGCTGCGGGATCCCGCCGACGAAGGGGCCGACCTCGCACCGCAACCCGACGTTGCGGCGATCCCCCGCCTCGTCGACGGGTTCCGCGAGGCCGGGCTGCCCGTGCACCTCACCACCGTCGGCGCTCCGATCGTCGAACCGACCCTGCAACTGGCGGTGTACCGCGTCGCGCAGGAGGGCCTCACCAACGCCCTGCGCCATGCGGTGCGCGCCCACCGTGTCGACGTGCGCATCGAGCACCGCGACGACGAGGTCGAGATCTCGGTCGAAGATGACGCGCCCGTGGCGACCGACCAGACCATGCACGGTGCAGGCCGCGGCCTCGCGGGCCTCCGCGAGCGCGTCGCCCTCTACGGCGGCACCCTCGAGGCCGGCGCGCTGCCCGTGCGAGGCTGGCGGCTGCGTGCAGTGCTGCCGACGCGACGAGGCGCAGACGTACGCGACGGCGAGCGCGACCACGAGAGCGACGGCGAGGAGCCACGATGACCGACGAGCACGCACCGATCCGAGTCGCGATCGTCGACGACCAGGCGCTCGTGCGCACGGGGTTCCACATGGTGCTCGATGCCGAGCCCGGCATCGAGGTCGTGGGCGAGGCTGCTGACGGCCACGCCGCCGTCGCGCTCGTGCGCGACGTACCGGTCGACGTCGTGCTCATGGACGTGCGGATGCCCCGACTCGACGGCATCGCCGCGACCGAAGCCGTGACCTCCGGCGCCACGCCCCCGCGCGTGATCGTGCTGACGACCTTCGATCTCGACGAGTACGCTTTCGCCGCGATCCGCGCGGGCGCGAGCGGGTTCCTGCTGAAAGACGTGCGCCCAGCCGAGCTGGCGTCGGCGATCCGCACCGTCCACTCCGGCGAAGCCGCGCTCTCGCCTCGCGTCACTCGACGCATGATCGAGTTGTTCAGCAATGAACTGCCTGGCCCGATCGACGGGCACGACGGCGAGCCCGACCGATCCGTCGGAGTGCTCGAAGTGCTCACCCCACGCGAGCGGGAGATCCTCGTGGCGATCGCGGAAGGCTTGAGCAACAGCGAACTCGCCGCGCGGTTCTTCCTCTCGGAGTCGACCGTGAAGACCCACGTCGGCCGCGTGCTCGCGAAGCTCGATGCCCGCGATCGAGTGCACCTCGTGATCATGGCGTACGAACAGGGGCTGCTGCCCGCGCCCGGCTCCGGGGCGGGTTGAGTCGGAGCGCATCGAGTTCGGCCGTGCAGTGCTCGGCGGCGTCGAATCAGTAGGCTGGCGAGTCAACGACCACACGGAGGCCCCGCACATGCCCGCTGTCGATCTCACCCGAACCGAAGCCGAGGAACGCGCACTGGTCGTGCGCACCCCTCGCTACGAAGTTCAGCTCGATCTGACCGGCGCGGGCGAGACTTTTCGCAGCGAGACGCGCGTGAAGTTCCTGGGCACCGTCGGAGCATCGACCTTCATCGAGGCGTGTACCAGCGAAGTGCACGAGATCACCCTGAACGGCCGGCCACTCGACCCTGCCGTCGTGAGCGACGGCACTCGCATCCGGCTCGATGGGCTCGACGAGGAGAACGAGCTCCACGTCGTGGCGACGGCCTCGTACACGAACACGGGCGAAGGCCTGCACCGATTCGTCGATCCCGTCGACGGCGAGACATACCTCTACACCGAGTTCGCCGTCGCCGAGGCGAACCGAGTCTTCGCGGTATTCGACCAGCCCGACCTCAAGGCCTCGTTCACGTTCACCATCACCGCGCCCGCCGCATGGACGGTGCTGAGCAACGCGACGACGCCCGAGCCGGCTTCGTTCGCTGAGCCCGCCGAAGCGATCGCGCCCGAGGGCTTCCCTTCGACAAGCTCAGGGCGCACGAGCGCGACAGGTTCAGGGGGCACGAGCGCGACAGGCTCAGGGCGCACGAGCGCGACCTGGTCGTTCGAACCGGGCCCGGTCATCTCCAGCTACATCGTCGCGATCATCGCCGGCCCGTACGCCGCATGGCACGGCACCGCGCGCAGCATCGACGGTCGCGACATCCCGCTCGGCCTCTTCACGCGCGCCTCGCTCGCCCGGTACGCAGAGCCCGAGGTCATGTTCGAGCTCGTGCAGGCCGGCCTCGGGTTCTACGAGACGGCCTTCGGCGTGCCGTACCCCTTCGGCAAGTACGACCAGATCTTCGTGCCCGAGTACAACTGGGGCGCCATGGAGAATGTCGGCGCAGTCACGTTCAACGAGTCGTACCTGTTCCGCTCGCGTGTGTCCGACGCACGACGCGAGCAGCGCGCGATCGTCGTGCTGCACGAACTCTCGCATATGTGGTTCGGCAACTCGGTCACGATGCGGTGGTGGAACGACCTGTGGCTGAACGAGTCGTTCGCCACGTGGGCGTCGACGCTCGCGACGGCCGCTGTCACGGAGTTCACGGGGGTCTGGGCGACGTTCGCAAGCGACGAGAAGACGCACGCAGCCGAACAGGACCAACTGCCGTCGACGCATCCGATCGTCGCCGAGATCGCAAGCCTCGCCGATGTCGAGGTCAATTTCGATGCGATCACGTACGACAAGGGCGCCTCGGTGCTGAAGCAGCTCGTGGCCTGGGTCGGACTCGACGCCTTCCAGCGGGGCGTCGGCGCGTATCTCACGGCCCACGCCACTGGCAACGCCACCCTCCGCGACCTGCTCGACGAGCTCGAGAGCGCGAGCGGCCGCGATCTCACCC
The DNA here is from genome assembly GCF_059445415.1 of Agromyces sp. Y558. Classification (NCBI taxonomy): domain Bacteria; kingdom Bacillati; phylum Actinomycetota; class Actinomycetes; order Micrococcales; family Microbacteriaceae; genus Agromyces; species Agromyces sp. Y558. The sequence continues at coordinate 492,388 of NZ_JCAIUH010000002.1, read as the reverse complement.
GGTGGTCGGCGCTCTGGCTCGAGACGGCGGGCGTCAACACCCTTCGAGCGGTGATCGAGACGACTGAGCCGACCACAACCGGCGCGGGTACGATCACGGCGGCGCGTGTCGAGCAGTCCGCGGCACCGGGGCATCCGACGCTGCGCCCCCACCGTCTCGCGCTCGGCTGCTACGTACTCGGCCCCAACGGTCTGCAGCGAACCCACCGCATCGAGCTCGATATCGACGGCGCAGTGACCGAGGTTCCCGATCTCATCGGCCAGCACCGACCCGACCTGCTGCTCGTGAACGACGACGACCTCACGTACGCGAAGGTTCGACTCGACGCCGCGTCTCTCGAGACGGCGATCGCCCATCTCCCCGACATCGTCGACCCGGTCGCGCGCGCCGTCATCCTCGGCTCGGCGTGGGACGCCGTGCGCGACGCGGAGGTGCCGACGATCGATTTCGTGCGACTCGTCATCGGCAGCATCGGTCACGAGACGCAGTCGGCGGCGCGGGGGCTGGCGCTGACGCGCCTCGAACTCGCGATCGGACGCTACCTCGCCGAAGAGCGCCGCCCACAGCTCGCCGCCGAGGCGGGCGATGCCGTGTGGGCGCTCGCCGAGCTCTGCGAGGCCGGCTCAGACGCCCAACTGCAGTTCGTCAAGGGGTTCACCCGACTCGCGGCCACCGCGGCGCACGCCGACGTGCTCGGCAGCCTGCTCGACGGCTCGATCAAGCTCGACGGGCTCGAGATCGACCTCGACCTGCGCTGGGAGCTCGTGATCGCCCGGGCCACCCTCGGCGCAGCCTCCGACGAGGAGATCGCCGATGCACTCGCCCGCGATAACACGGCCAAGGGCCGCCTGCTCGCCGAGACGGCACGCGCTGCACGCCCCGATCAGGCGATGAAGGATGCCGCATGGCGGCGCGTGGCGACGGACGCCACGCTGTCGAACGATCTCGCGCGCGCGATCGCCGATGGCTGGCGGCGCACCACGCAACCCGAGCTCCTCGCCGGCACCGCCGCGGAGTACTTCGCCTCGCTGCAATCGGTGTGGGAGCGCCGCAGTTTCACGATGGCCTCGCTCGTCGTGAATCGACTGTTCCCGGCGCCATTCGTCTCCACCGAGCTCGCCGCGATGGCCCGCGATTGGCTCGAGGCGAATCCGACGCCGGCGCCACTCCACCGCCTGGTCTCCGAGCAACTCGACGAACTCGAACGTGCACTCGCCGCTCAGGCCCGCGATGCCAGCGAGCTCTCGGGCACGGCTCAGTAGACTTTCACAACATGTTCGTTTTCGATTCGCCCGCCACTGACGAGAACCCGGTGTCCGTCGACTTCTGGGCGCGCATCGTCGATTACTGGGTCGAGAACTGGGACGTCGTGCTCGGCAAACTGATCTCGATCATCTTCATCATCGTCATCGCGCTTCTGGTGCGTTGGGTGCTGCACTTCGTCATCGAGCGAGTCGTCACGCAGGTCGTCTCGGGCGTCAAGAAGAAGCAGGATGTCACCGACACCCAGGCGCTGCAGGCATCGCCGCTCGCGGCCGTTCGTCTCGTGCAGCGCACGAGAACCCTCGGCTCGGTGCTCGCGAACATCGTGAATGTGACGCTCTTCATCATCGTCACGCTCCTCGTCGTGACCACCATCAACGAGACGATTCTGAGCTCGTTCGCCCTGCTCACTGCGGCACTGGGCGCCGGTCTCGGCTTCGGCGCCCAGAACATCGTGAAAGACGCGCTCAACGGCATCTTCATGGTCGTCGAAGACCAGCTCGGCGTCGGCGATGTCGTCGACCTCGGCCCGGCAACCGGCATCGTCGAAGAGGTGCGCATCCGGGTCACGAAGATCCGCGACGTGAACGGCACGCTCTGGTTCGTGCGCAACGGCGAGATCCTCCGGGTCGGCAACATGTCGCAGGGCTGGGCGCGGGTGATCGTCGATCTCGCCGTACCGTACGACGTCGACGTCGACGAGGTCGAGGCGACGCTGTTGCGTACCGCGACCGAGATGGCGCAGTCGGCCAAGTGGCGTTCGCGCGTGCTCGAGAAGCCCGAGGTCTGGGGGATGGAATCGATCACGGCAGATGCGCTCGTCACCCGCGTCGTCATGAAGGTGCGGTCCTCGGCGAAAGACGACGTCGCAAGCGAGCTGCGCATGCGCTTGAAGCGGGCGCTCGACGAGCTGGGCGTCAAGCTGCCGAGCCTCACCAGCGTCGTGCTGGCCGGGTTCGACGGCGCGACCCGGGTGAAGGGTGCGAGGCCGCCCAAGACTACGCCGAGCGCCGTCGTCGACGGCGACACGGGCGCCGCAGCGGCGCGGGCCGCGCTGAAGATGCCGCGAGCGCCGCGCGCCCCCAGACTGCCGAAGCTGCCGAAGCCGCCGACCGGAGAATCATCGTGAGTGAGCAACTGCCGACCGAGGCATCCGGCCCCCCGCAGCCTGCGAACGTGCCGCTCCGCGGCACCGAACACGACGCGGCACTCGGGCCCTCGTTCTACGAGACCGTGGGCGGCCGCCAGACCTTCGAGCGGCTCGTCGCGGAGTTCTACCGGGGCGTCGCAAGCGACCCCGTGCTGAAGCCCATGTATCCCGAGGAGGACCTCGGGCCTGCTGCCGAGCGGCTCACGATGTTCCTCGAGCAGTACTGGGGCGGCCCCGGCACCTACAGCGAGCAGCGAGGGCACCCGCGCCTGCGCATGCGCCATCAGCCGTTCAAGGTGAACCCCGACGCCCGTGATCGTTGGCTCGCGAACATGCGGGTCGCCGTCGATTCGCTCGCATTGCCGCCGCTCGCGGAAGAGACCCTGTGGGACTATCTCCAACGGGCCGCATACGCGATGGTGAACACCTTCGACGAATAACCGCACGCCCCGCTCGATCAACACCCGCAATCCGATCACCACCCGAGACGAAGGAGTCCTTGTGGCCGCCTCCCCCGCACCCACCGCGACCGATCGCACCCCGAAGCCCGCCGACGCGATCGTCGTCGGCGCCGGACTCTCCGGCCTCGTCGCCGCGGCCGAACTCGTCGATGCCGGCAAGCGCGTCGTGATCGTCGACCAAGAGCCCGAAGCGAGCCTCGGCGGCCAGGCGCACTGGTCGTTCGGCGGACTCTTCCTCGTCGATTCCCCCGAGCAGCGCCGCATGGGCGTCAAAGATTCGGTCGAACTCGCGCATCAGGACTGGGCAGGCACCGCGGGCTTCGACCGGGACGAAGACGACTGGGGGCGGCGCTGGGCCGAGGCATACGTCGACTTCGCGGCAGGCGAGAAACGAGCGTGGCTCCACCAGAAGGGCGTGCGATTCTTCCCCGTCGTCGGCTGGGCCGAGCGCGGCGGGTACAACGCCATCGGGCACGGCAACTCGGTACCGCGATTCCACATCGTGTGGGGCACTGGCCCCGGAGTGCTTGCGCCCTTCATCGCCAAGGTGAAGGCGGGCGAGGCCGCAGGTCTCGTCGAACTGCGCCATCGGCACCGCGTCGACGAGCTCATCGTCGAAGCCGGCGCGGTCGTCGGCATCCGCGGCGCCGTGCTCGCACCCGACACCGCTGCCCGCGGCGAATCGTCCAATCGCGACGAGGTCGCCTCGTTCGAGCTGCGTGCGCCGGCGGTCGTCGTCGCCTCCGGGGGAATCGGCGGCAACCACGACCTCGTGCGCGCAGCGTGGCCTGAACGACTCGGGCAGGCGCCGGCGAACCTGCTCTCGGGCGTGCCTGCACACGTCGACGGTCGCATGCTCGGCATCGCCGAGGCATCCGGCGCCCGGCTCGTCAACGGCGACCGCATGTGGCACTACACCGAAGGCATCACGAACTGGGATCCGGTCTGGCCCAAGCACGGCATCCGCATCCTTCCCGGCCCGTCGTCGCTCTGGTTCGACGCCGACGGCAAGCGACTTCCGGTGCCGCTCTTCCCCGGATTCGACACCCTTGGCACGCTCGAACACATCGCCTCGACCGGTCACGACCACTCATGGTTCGTGCTCACGCAGAAGATCATCGAGAAGGAGTTCGCCCTCTCGGGCAGCGAGCAGAACCCCGATCTCACCGGCAAAGACGTGAAACTGCTCGCCGAGCGCCTCGGTTCGGGCGCACCCGGCCCTGTCGAGGCGTTCAAGCAGCACGGCGTCGACTTCGTGGTCGCCGATACTCTGCCCGAGCTGCTCGAGGGCATGCGCGGCCTCTCGGCCGAAACCGAGCTCGACACCGAGAACATCGAGCGCGAGATCATCGCCCGCGACCGCGAACTCGACAACGAGTTCTCCAAAGACCTCCAGCTCACGGCGGTGCGCGGTGCACGGAAGTACCGCGGCGACAAGCTCATCCGCGTCGCGACCCCGCACAAGATCCTCGACCCGAAGGCCGGCCCGCTCATCGCGGTGAAGCTGCACATCCTCACGCGCAAGAGCCTCGGCGGCATCCAGACCGACCTCGACTCGCGGGCTCTCGGAAGCGACGGCGCCCCGGTTCCGGGTCTCTACGCGGTCGGCGAAGCGTCGGGGTTCGGCGGCGGTGGCGTGCACGGGTACCGCGCGCTCGAGGGCACCTTCCTCGGCGGATGCCTCTTCACAGGGAGGGCCGCGGGGCGCGCGATCGCCCGGGGCTGAGCCTTCTGAGGGTTGAGCCTGTCGAAGCCCCCGGCGCACAGCAGGTTTCGACAGGCTCAACCCGCAGGAGTCACGCCTTCAGCGTCCATGGCTTGCGGCGCACGAGCACGTGGCCTCGCCGCGAGGAGAGACGGGTCCACGGACCAGTCTCGAAGAGCTTCACCTCATCGTCGCCGAGGAACCCGAGGCTGTAGGCCGCGAATGCCGCACCGGTCGGCACGTACTCGACGCCCTCGACACCACGCCCCCACACCTCTGAGCGCACGCGCTGCACGAGCTGCTCCCCGGTGCCGGCCGGAATCGCCTCGGCCACCTCGTCGATGCCCGCACGTGCCGCAGCCTCGAGCGTCGCGGCATCCGTCACACCGAGCGGTCGCCACCCGCCTCTGGGCGGTGAGATGCCCGCCCAGGTGACGGTGTTGACCTCTGGAGGTCGTGACATCGAGACCGGGCGCGAGTCGTCGTCTTCGCCGAGTTCGCCCCTGGCCCGCACGATACGTTCGACGAGCGAACGCATCGGCACGACCGAATCGAACTCCTCGTCGTCGGCGAGCGCGAAGGTGCGCAGCCCGAGAACGGTCGGGCTCTCATCGAGGATGCCTCGTGGATACAGGATCGCGGTGTACACGGCGAGGATGCCCGAACCGGCGATCAGGCGCACCGAACCGTCTTCGACGCGGCCTGCACGTTGCAGGTAGGTATGCAGGTCTCCGAGCGACAAGCTGTCGGCGAGCGTGAGTTGTTGAACCATCTCCTGTCTAAACTACCAAGTGAGCGCCGCCGCCCCGGCGGCCTCGCGCTCCGCGGGCGCCGGGCGGTCACCGACCACCGACACGGAGGAACGATGAACGGTCCGATCGACGGCCTGCTGAGCACCCTGCACCTCACCGACACCGGGGCCCGCACCACCGAAGACATCTTCACCGGGCCTTCGCAATGGATGCCGCTCGGGCGTGTCTTCGGCGGTCAGGTGCTCGCGCAGTCGCTCATCGCCGCGATGCACACCGTGCCCGACGACCGCACGATCCATTCGATGCACGGCTACTTCCTCCGCCCCGGCGATGTCGCGCACCCCATCACCTTCTCCGTCGATCGACTGCACGACGGGCGATCGTTCTCGACGCGCCGCACCCACGCATTCCAGAACGGCGAGCCGATCCTCTCGCTCATCGCCTCGTTCCAGACTCCCGACGAGGGTGTCGAGCATCAGGTCGACATGCCGGCCGACCTCCCCGACCCTGAGAGCCTGCCGTCGACCGCCGACGTGCTCGGCGCGTTCGATCACGACATCGCCCGATACTGGTCGAACGAACGTGCCTTCGACATGCGGCACGTCTCTTCGCCCGTCTACCTCACGGTCGAAGGCGAGCGAGTGCCTCGGCAGGCGGTGTGGATGAAGGCGTTCGGCAAGCTTCCCGACGACCCGAAGCAGCATCGTGCCGCCCTCGCTTACGCGAGCGACTACTCGATCCTCGAGCCGATCCTCCGCGCACACGGTGTGGCTTGGGCGACGCCCGGCCTCAAGGTTGCGAGCCTCGACCATGCGATGTGGTGGCACCGCGATGCGCGGGTCGACGAGTGGTTGCTGTACACGCAGGAGTCGCCGTCGGCGAGCGGGGGTCGCGGTCTCTCACTCGGCCGCATCTACACTCGCGAGGGCGTGCTGGTGGCAAGTGTTGCGCAAGAGGGCATGGTGCGCGTGCCCGAATCGGCCGGGATGCATTCGCCTGAATAGATCCTGTGGAATCCGGCAGTGGCACCGCGCCGTGACACACAATGGGCAAAGGCGCGCGCGTGACGCGAGCGAAGTGGACGAAGGAGCTCAGGCGATGACCGATCCCACCGATCTCACACGACGCACCATCCTCACGCTCGGCTCCGTCGGAGCCGTCGGCGGTGCCCTCGCGCTGGCCGGCTGCGCAGCGGATGCCCCGTCGGACACCGCTTCACCCTCGACGCCTCCCGATCCCTCGATCACCGACGAACCGCCCACCGAGCCGAGCGCCGCGCCCGATGCGCCACCGGTCGGCGAAGACATCGCGGCTGTCGCCGACGTGCCCGTCGGCGGCAGCATCGACGCGAAGATCAATGGCGAGCCCGCGCTCATCGCACAACCGACGGCGGGCCAGGTCGTGGCATTCAGCGCGATCTGCACGCACCAGCAGTGCGTCGTCGCCGCGGCGGCATCCGAGTTCCACTGTCCCTGCCACGGCTCGATGTTCGATGCGGCGACGGGTGACGTGATCCAGGGCCCAGCGCTCGACCCGCTCACGGCCATCCCCGTCGCGATCTCGGGTGACCGCATCGTCGCGGCGTCCTGACCATGGACGACTTCGACTTCACGTTCGCAGGACTCCCGATGCACGTGTTGCTCGTGCATGCGGTCGTCGTACTGACCCCGTTGCTCGGCTTGGCACTCGTCGTCGTCGCGGCGTGGCCGGCAGCTCGGCGGGTGCTGTGGTTGCCGGTACTGATCGGCGCGGTACTGCTCCTCCCCCTCGGTCTCTTCACGATCGAAGCCGGCGAGTGGCTCGAGGAGCGGGTGTCGCCGACACCGCTCATCGAGGAGCACACCGACCAGGGCGAGGGAATCGTGCCGTGGCTCATTGCGATCCTCGTGCTCGCCGTCGTCGTCGCGGCGTGGGCGGTCGTCGAGCGCGGCTCGGCTCGTCGCACCGCAGCAGGGAATGGAACCGGCATCGGCCGCGGCATCCGCCTCGTCGTCGGCATCGCACTGACCATCGCTGCGCTCGTCATCGCGGCAGGCTCCACCTGGACGCTCGTGCAGATCGCAGAGGCGGGAAGCCGTGCCGTCTGGGAGGGCTCGTTCAGCGACGATCCACTCGGCGACTGAGTCAGCGGCGGCGGAACCCGATCGGGTCGCCGACGTACGGCTCCCAGGCCGCGCGTTCGGCCTCGCTGACACGCCGCGGACGCTCGGTCGCCGCGTCGACGAGCACGATCGTCGTGACGGCGCGGGTGTACAGCGTGCGAGGCTCGACGCCGACCGGCGAGTACACCTCGTAGCAGACGTCGAGGCTCGCCCCGCCCATGTGGCCGATCCAGAGCTCGATGTCGACGGGCTGGCGCTGATACGGGATCGGCGCGAGGTACTCGACCTCCTGCCGCGCGATCAGGGTGATCGTGTTCGCGCCCGGCGTGGCGTCGAGCACCGCCGTCGATGCGCCGACGGCGTGCTCTGGCGTGTCGTCGTTCACCCAGAAGGCCTGGATGCGGGCTTCTTCGAGCAGACCCAGCATGCGGGCATTGTTCACGTGCCCATATGCGTCGAGATCACTCCAGCGCAACGGGGTCGGCACGTGCAGCCGCATGTCAGTCTCGCGTGAGCTTGCGGTACGCAGAACGGTGCGGCTTGGCCGCGTCGGGGCCGAGCCGCTCGATCTTGTTCTGCTCGTACGACTCGAAGTTGCCCTCGAACCAGTACCAGTTCGCCGGGTCGTCTTCGGTGCCCTCGTACGAGAGGATGTGGGTCGCGATGCGGTCGAGGAACCAACGGTCGTGGGTGATCACCACTGCACAGCCGGGGAATTCGAGGAGGGCGTTCTCGAGGCTCGACAGCGTTTCGACGTCGAGGTCGTTGGTCGGTTCGTCGAGGAGCAGGAGGTTTCCGCCCTGCTTCAGCGTGAGCGCGAGGTTCAAGCGGTTGCGCTCGCCGCCGGAGAGCACCCCCGCCTTCTTCTGCTGGTCGGGCCCCTTGAATCCGAATTGCGAGACGTATGCCCGCGACGGGATCTCGGTCTTGCCGACGATGATGTAGTCGAGCCCGTCGGAGACGACCTCCCACAGGTTCTTGTTCGGGTCGATGCCGCCGCGGCTCTGGTCGACGTAGGAGATGTCGACCGTCTCGCCGATCTTCAGTTCGCCGCCGTCGAGCGGCTCGAGCCCGACGATCGTCTTGAACAACGTCGTCTTGCCGACGCCGTTCGGACCGATGATGCCGACGATTCCGTTGCGCGGAAGGCTGAAGCTGAGGTTGTCGATCAGAATGCGTTCGCCGAAGCCCTTGCGGACCTTCTTCGCTTCGATCACCTGCGCGCCGAGACGCGGACCGACGGGGATCACGATCTCTTCGAAGTCGAGTTTGCGTGTGCGCTCGGCCTCGGTCGCCATCTCGTCGTACCGCGCGAGACGCGCCTTCGACTTGGCCTGTCGGCCCTTCGCGTTCGAGCGCACCCACTCGAGTTCTGATTCGAGGCGCTTGGCGAGCTTCTGGTCTTTCTTGCCCTGCACCTGCAGTCGTTCCTGCTTCTTCTCGAGGTAGGTCGAGTAGTTGCCCTCGTACGGGTAGAGCCGGCCACGGTCGACCTCGCAGATCCACTCGGCGACGTGGTCGAGGAAGTAGCGGTCGTGCGTGACGGCAAGCACGGCGCCGGGGTACTTCGCGAGGTGCTGCTCGAGCCAGAGCACGCTCTCGGCGTCGAGGTGGTTCGTGGGCTCGTCGAGGAGCAGCAGATCGGGCTTCTGCAGCAACAACTTGCAGAGCGCGACACGGCGCTTCTCACCGCCCGAGAGCACGGAGACCTGCTCGTCGCCAGGCGGGCAGCGAAGGGCATCCATGGCCTGCTCGAGCTGGGAGTCGAGGTCCCACGCGTCAGCGGCGTCAATGGCCTCCTGGAGGGTTCCCATCTCGGCGAGGAGCGCGTCGAAGTCGGCGTCGGGGTCTGCCATCGCAAGCGAGATCTCGTTGAATCGATCGAGTTTCGCCTTGATCGGGCCGACCCCCTCTTGCACGTTCTCGAGCACCGTCTTGGTCTCATCGAGCACGGGCTCCTGCATGAGGATGCCGACGGAGTAGCCCGGGCTCAGCCGCGCCTCGCCATTCGACGGCTGATCGAGACCGGCCATGATCTTCAGGATCGTCGACTTGCCGGCGCCGTTCGGGCCGACCACGCCGATCTTCGCTCCGGGCAGGAACGCCATCGTCACGTCATCGAGGATGACCTTGTCTCCGACCGCCTTGCGGGCGCGAACCATCGAGTAAATGTAATCAGCCATGTCGCCTACCAGTCTATGGGGCGGGTCTGCCCGACGAGACAGCCGCCGGTGCCGAGCGGCGGGCGCACCGCGCCATGGTAGCCGCCCGATTTCGGGCCGTACTGGCCGACCAGGCATTCACCCTGGAACAGCACGGAGAACTGCACCGAGTCGGCCGGCTCACCGATCGTGGTCGTGTCTGCGGTCACCTGCATCTGAGCCTTGTCGAAGCCCGCAGCGGCGAGCGCGTCGATGAAGTCACGGCCACCAGCGGCACCGTTCGCGGCGACGACGCCCGCGTTCACCCAGTCGAAGAACCCCAGGTTCTCAGCGGCCGACAGTTCTGGCCGGAACTCGGGTGCCGTCGGCGTCGGTGCACTGGCCTCCGAGGGTGTCGGGCGAGCCGTCGAGGGGGCCGTGGGCTGCGGGTCTGCAGTCGTGCAGCCGGCGGTGCCTGCGATGATCGCGACAGCCGTGAGCGCCACAGCCGCGGATGTGCCGAAGCGCCGTCTCATCGTTCCCCTCACCGGCGGTGCCGACCGCCCGAGCAGAGTCTATGCGTTCGCGTTCGACCGTTGCCCGGGCGGCCCGCCGTGTGGCGTCCGCTCGATCGATCAGACGGTGGCCATCGCTTCGTCGAGCTCAGCAGGTTCAGCGCTGTCGTCGCTGGCCTCGTCGTGGCCCTCATCGGTCGTTGCGACGTCAGGCCACGCGGACGCGCCCTGCTCGAGGCCTTCCGCCGCACCGAACGCGTCGACGACCTCGGCCCCGCCCGACGAAGCGTCGTCGGCCGCGGCATCCGCTGGGCGCGCGGAGCGCACTTTCGCGTAGGACGTCACGCACCAGGCGAGGTCGTGCCCGATCGAATCCGCCTCGATCTCGACAGCGGTGCCCGACTTCTCGCCGGTCTCCCATGCGCGCAGCCGGAGCCGACCGCGTACGATCAGGCGTTCACCTTTGCGGATCGAGAGCTTCGCGTTCGATGCGAGCTGCCGGAACGCCGAGACGGTGTACCAGTTCGTCTCGCCGTCTTCCCAGGTGCCCTTCGCCCGATCGAAGACTCGTCTGGTCGATGCCAGACGGAACGACGTGATGGCGAGGCCGCCGTTGGTGACGGTGTGTTTGGGATCGGTTCCCACTACGCCGGTCACGGTGATGATGTCGGTCATGTGCTGCACTCCTCAGTCGGATGCCGCCGCGAGTCGACGGCACGCGGCTCCGAGGTGCGCTCGTGCCGGGATCGTCACCCCGGAGCCGCAAGCACCAGCATCACCGGCCGGCCGAGGCATCCGATGGCCTCATCGACGACGGTGCAGAAGAACCGGGTACCGACCGTTGTGGAGGACGAGTGACCCCGAATGACGATGTGGGCGGCCGCGGCACGAGCAGCGCGGCGTATCGCCATAGAGTTGCAGAATGAGCTACGTCGCCCTCCCCGAACGCTACGAACGGATGCAGTACAACCGGGTCGGCCGCAGCGGCCTGAAACTGCCGGCACTCTCTCTGGGGCTCTGGCACAACTTCGGTCACGAGCGGCCGTACGACACGCAACGCGCGATCGTGCGACGTGCGTTCGACCTCGGCGTCACCCACTTCGACCTCGCGAACAACTACGGGCCGCCCGCCGGGAGCGCGGAGGAGAACTTCGGGCGCATTCTCGCCGACGACCTCGCCCAGTACCGCGACGAGCTGATCATCTCGTCGAAGGCCGGGTTCGACATGTGGCCCGGTCCGTACGGTGATTTCGGTTCGCGCAAGTACCTGCTCGCCTCGCTCGATCAGAGCCTCGAGCGTCTCGGCCTCGACTACGTCGACATCTTCTACTCGCACCGGCCCGACCCCGAGACGCCCATCGAAGAGACGATGGGCGCCCTCGCCACCGCGGTGCGCCAGGGCAAGGCGCTCTACGCGGGCATCTCGAACTACGACCCCGATCAGACTCGAGCGGCCGCCGCCGCCCTCGCTGCCGAAGGCGTGCCGCTGCTCATCCACCAGCCGCGGTACTCGATGTTCGACCGGCACATCGAAGACGGGCTCTTCCCCGCTCTCGAAGAAGTCGGCGCCGCGAGCATCGTCTTCTCGCCGCTCGCGCAAGGGCTGCTCACCGATCGTTACCTGAGCGGCGACGTGCCCGCGGACTCGCGTGCCGCAACCAGCCGGTTCCTCTCAGCCGATCGCATCAGCACCGACTACCTCGAGCGCGCGCGGGCGCTCGACACGATCGCGAAGGAGCGCGGCCAGACCCTCGCCCAGCTCGCGCTCTCGTGGGTGCTCCGCCAGCCGCTCGTGGCGAGCGCACTCATCGGCGCCTCGAGCGTCGCGCAGCTCGAACAGAACGTTGCAGCGCTCGATGCCCCGCCCCTCACCGATGAGGAGATCGAACGCATCGAGCCGCTCGCGGCCCACGGCACCGCACTCGGCTGAGTCGGCACCACCGGTCGGATGTCGGTGGCCCTTCGTACTCTCGTGACATACACCAGCAGGGCCGGCTGCGTCACGAGAGGAACGACATGTCCGCCATCGCAACGAACGCCGCACGCACGCGCGAACCGTTCCCCATCGACGTTCCCGGTCTGCTCATCTCGCCGGCCGCTCCGGGCCTGTGGCGAGTCACTCGCCCGCACGGGCCGGTGCTCGGTCACATCGAGCAGCGCGGTGCGGGCACCGAGACGCGCTTCGGAGCGAAGCGACTGGTTGCCGGCGGCATCCGCTCGATCGACCTCGGTGAGTTCTGGTCTTCGCGCGACGCCGCTGAACTCTTCCGGTGACCGGGCGTCGAGCGAATTCGGGCACGCCGTCCCTGCTCGCCCGGCGCGACACCGACGCGAGGTAACCTGCGGCCATGCAGTGGTGGAATGATCTCGTCTCCTGGCTCGACTCGGCTGCGGCGCGGCCCGCGATCTTCTCGGCCGCCGTGCTGTTCTTGGCGGTGCTCGCCGCCGGGCTTCTCGCGGTGTGGATCGCCAGTATCGCGATCAAGCGTCTCGTCACACAGCGCGACCGTGAGGCCAAGGCGACGGCGATCGCCGCGCTCGTCGACGCCGCGACCGAGGCTTCCGTCTGGAACTCGCTCACTCCTCAAGAACAGGTGCTCGTCGATCGCGCCGTCGGCCAGGCCGACATCATCGTGCGCCTGCTCCCGATCCGCGGGTCGGATGTCGCGGCGAACTGGGCTTCCCACCAGTTGCACGAACTCAAGCGCGCATCGGCGACGTTCGGCTACCAGCTCGATCCCGCCGTGGTGGAGTTCCGCGACCGACTGCTCGAGTGGCAGCGTCACCCGGCGCGCACACGCCGGCAGTTCCAGAACGACCTCGCACGGTGGCGCACGCAGCGTCAGGATCCGGATCAAGCCGCAGTGGACCAGCAAGACACGTGGGTGGCCGAGCAGCACCAGCAGCGCTACCAGGGCAGCGTCAACCTCGCCGAGCCGAGCGAGCCCACTGCCACGGCGAACACCGCGCCCACCCCGACGATGCAGAGCGAGCCACTGCGCTGACCTACTGCTCAGCTGGCTCGCGGCTCCGGCCGATTCGGGTCAGGTCGAGCGATTGATCAACGCCACCAGTCATCGAACATCGAGACGGGCACCGTGCGCTTGTGCCGGGTCTGCAGGAATCTCGCCTCGATGCGTTCGGCGACCTCCTCGTCGATGTCGTGACCTTCGAGGAATGCGTCGATGTCGAGGTAGCTCAGCCCGAGGTTCGCCTCGTCGGTCTGCCCCGGGTTCGCATCGAGCAGGTCGGCGGTCGGCTCCTTCAGGAACAGACGCTCGGGAGCACCGAGATACTCGAGCAACGCACGGCCCTGCCGCTTCGTGAGCCCGGTCAACGGCAGGATGTCGGCGCCACCGTCACCGAACTTCGTGAAGAAGCCGGTGACGGCCTCCGCAGCATGATCGGTGCCGACGACGAGCAGCCCCTGCTCGCCCGCCAGCGCGTATTGCGCGACCATCCGCAGTCGTGCCTTGACGTTGCCCTTGCCGAAGTCGCTGAGGGGCGCTTGCGTCGCCGCCTCGAAGTCTGCTGCGAACCCGTCGACACCGCCCTTGATGTTGAACACCACGGCCTCGTGCGGGGCGATGAACTCGAGTGCGAGTTGCGCATCGTCTTCGTCACGCTGCACGCCGTAAGGCAATCGCGCCGCGACGAAGCGCGCAGGAGTCCGCTCGGAGACGAGTTCATCGACCGCCAGTCGGCAGAGCCGCCCGGCCAGTGTCGAATCCTGTCCCCCGCTGATGCCGAGGATGAAGCCGCGTGCACCGGTCGAGCGCAGGTAGGACTTCAGGAAGTCGATGCGCGCACGCACCTGCTCTGCCGGTTCGATGACCGGGACGACGTTGAGTTCGGCGATGATTCGCGACTGCAGCTCTCGCATTCCACGACGATACCGCTGACATGTTTCCGGGATGCAAACGAGCACGGCCGCGTCATCGCGCAGATGCGATCAAGCCTCCGCTAGCATCGCGACAAGTGCAACGCCGCCGGCCCTGGCGACGTCGTGTCCTGACGGGAGTTCGGATGGATATCTCGATCGGAACCATGGTGCTCGTGCCGGCGATCGCCGTTGCCGCGCCGCTGCTCGTGCGAGCGATCGGACGTTGGGTCGTCATCCCGCTTGTCGTCTTCGAGATAGTGCTCGGACTCGCACTCGGACCGGCGGTGCTCGGCTGGGTCGTGCCAGATGAGTTCATGGGCCAGCTCGCCGACTTCGGACTGGCAATGCTCTTCTTCCTCGCAGGCAATGAGGTCGACTTCCGCTCGATCCGCGGGCGCCCCCTGAGCCGTGCCGCCATCGGCTGGATAATCTCACTCGCCGCGGGCATCGGGATCGCCTCGGTGCTGGCGGCCGACCTCCCCGCGGCGGCCTTCATCGGCATCGCCCTGACCTCGACGGCGCTCGGTACGATCATGCCGGTGCTTCGAGATTCGGGCGATCTCGGCACCCCCTTCGGCATCGCCGTCATCGCGCTCGGCGCCGTGGGCGAGTTCGGGCCGCTGCTTGCGATCTCGATCTTCCTCAGCGGGCGCACCCCGCTGCTCGCGACGGTCGTGCTCCTCGCCTTCGCGCTCATCGCCGGGATCGCCATCTGGCTGGCCGCGAAGGGCGTGGGCAAGCGCATGCATCGGGTGATCACCGCGACCCTCCACACGAGCGGGCAGTTCGCAGTGCGACTCGTCGTCTTCGTGCTGCTCGCGCTCGTAGCGCTCAGCATCGTGCTCGACCTCGATATGCTCCTCGGTGCATTCACCGCCGGCGTGATCTACCGCTTGCTGATGACCGGCGCACCCGAGCGCGATGCGGAGATCGTCGAGACGAAGCTCGAGGCCGTCGGCTACGGCTTCCTCGTACCTGTGTTCTTCATCAACACAGGCGTGACCTTCGACCTCGAAGCGCTCTTCGCCGATGCCAGCACGACGGCGCTCCTCCCGATCTTCCTCGTGCTGATGCTCATCGTGCGCGGACTTCCCTCGCTCCTCGCCGCACCGAAGGGCTCGAGTCGGCGCGACCTCGCGGCGACCGCACTCTTCGGCGCCACCGGTCTGCCGATCATCGTCGCGGTCACCGCCATCGGAGTCGACAACGGCGACCTGCCGAGCGGTACCGCCGCGGCGCTCGTGGGGGCGGGGATGGCCTCGGTGCTCCTGTTCCCGCTCATCGCACTCACGATTCGCAAGGGCCGAACAGATGCCGCCGCGAAGCAGCCGGACGACGATCCGTACGTTCCCGTCGAGGGGTGACCCGGCCTGCCCCGGTATGCTTGGCACCGTCGCCCCCGTAGCTCAGCGGATAGAGCAGGAGCCTTCTAATCTCTTGGTCGCAGGTTCAATTCCTGCCGGGGGCACCGAATCCAACGCCTGGAACCGCGACACCTCGACCGGGCATCAATCCCAGCGTTCACCGTCGCCCGAGGCACTGAAACAGTAGTGTCGGAGCGCCCCGGTAGACTCGCCGCATGGCTTCCTCGAGTGACCGACTGGTCTGGATCGACTGTGAAATGACCGGACTCGACCTCGAGGTCGATGAACTCGTCGAAATCGCCGTCGTCATCACCGACTACGACCTGAACCCCGTCGATCCGGGGCTCAGCATCGTCATCAAGCCCGATTCGAGCGCGCTCGAGTCGATGGGCGAGTTCGTCCGAACCATGCACACCCAATCCGGACTCATCGAAGAGATCCCGAATGGTGTCAGCGTCGCCGAGGCGGAGTACGAAGTACTCGAGTACGTGCTGAAGCACATACCCGAAGAACAGAAGGCACCCCTCGCGGGCAACTCGATCGGCACCGACCGCGCCTTCCTCGTAAAGTTCATGCCTCGCCTCGATGCGCACCTGCACTACCGCAGTGTCGACGTCTCCTCGATCAAGGAGCTCGCAAAACGCTGGTTCCCTCGCGCGTACTTCAACTCGCCTCAGAAACACGGCGGACACCGGGCGCTCGCCGACATCCTCGAATCGATCCGCGAACTGCATTACTACCGGCGCGCGGTCTTCGTCACCGAGCCCGGCCCGTCGACCCAGGAACTCCAGACCCTTGCGGCGACCGTCGTGGACGAGTTCGACGCCAAGGTGTAGTAGTCTCTTTGAGTTGCCAGATCGCTTCGGCGGTCGACACATGGTGGGTATAGCTCAGTTGGCAGAGCGCCTGGTTGTGGTCCAGGAGGTCGCGGGTTCAAGCCCCGTTACTCACCCCAATTCTTCACCCGCTCCGAACGGAGTTGCTCGTGGAACTCGATGCCGAGGCGTTCGAAGCTCTCGTCGTCG
This sequence comes from Agromyces sp. Y558, assembly GCF_059445415.1. Classification (NCBI taxonomy): domain Bacteria; kingdom Bacillati; phylum Actinomycetota; class Actinomycetes; order Micrococcales; family Microbacteriaceae; genus Agromyces; species Agromyces sp. Y558. The sequence goes on along the minus strand of NZ_JCAIUH010000002.1, from coordinate 476,027 downwards.
ATGAACTCGACCAGTTGCCCGACGACATGGTCGACGGCCTCGAGAACGTCGTCTTCGTCGTCGAAGACCGCCCCGAAGACGGCTCGCTCGACCTGCTCGGCCTCTACGACGGGTGGGCGCTGACCGAACGCGACCGGTACGGATTCGGTGAGATGCCCGACCGCATCATCCTCTACCGCGAGCCGTTGCTTTCGATCTCAGACGACGAAGACGAACTCCGTGAAGAGATCCACGTCACGCTCGTACACGAGATCGCCCACTTCTACGGTATCGACGACGCTCGCCTGCACGAACTCGGCTGGGCCTGAGCCCGACACGTCGCTCCACCGGCCACCACGGCCCGCTCCGGGGCATCGAAGCGCGCTCAGACCGACGACGGGGGGCTCAGGCATACACGGGCCGCCCGGTGCATTGACGCGCCGCTCGACTGGCCGCTACTGTATCGACTGACCGCTTCTGAATCGTTTCATCACCAGATTCACTCCACACGTTGCGCACATCAAAGATGATTGGCCCGCATTGATCAACGCGCTTTCGGCACGCACACCCGTCCGCCTCCTCGCTCTCGCCGCCCTGACCGGGGCACTCGTCCTCACCCCCACCGCTCCCGCGCCGGCCGCCGAGACAGCCGCACCCACTTCGTGCGATGCGGCCGCCACGGCCGACGGCCAGGCGCCGGTGCTGCAACTCGAGCTCCCTGCCAACGCTTCGTGGCCGGGCGCCGTGCCCGACTACGCGTTCAATGCACTTCAATCGGCCGAACACGGCTTCGACCGCGTGGGGTATTGCCTTGAGACGACGAGCGGCACAGGCACGCAGTGGGCCTGGTCCGGTATGGACGCCTTCACCGCCGATCCTTCGCTGCTCGGCCTTCATACGATCCCGGGCCAGATGACGCAGCAGCGCGTGAACGACTTGGAGGTCGCCTCGAACGTCGCCGGCGTCGCGACGGGCGAAGGTATGACGGGGTGGATCGAGCACTGGCCGAACACCTACGAGCGCTACCGCAGCGGGCAAGTACAGGGCGCGACGAACGACGCGTACGACGCCGACGACCAGCCGACCGTCGGGTGGTACGGCTCGTTCCAGATCCACCGGGTGAACGCCGAACCGGGCGACACCCAGACCCCGAGCACCGTGATGGCACTCAACGGGTTCACCGGAACGGAAACGCTCGACATCGGGTTCGGAGACGCACCAGGCGGCTCGGCGGAGTCGGACTGGACCTTCGCCCGCAATGCGGCCTCGTTCGCGAGCCGTACGCTCACGGTCTACACACGCTCCGCCGTCGTCGAGCTGAGCAACGCCCCGCAGGATCGGGAGCTCTTCCCGCGCGATGCCGACAACGGTGCGAACGTGATCGTCGCCGGTACTTCGGATGCCGCGGTGGAGAACGTGCGTCTCTCGGTCACGAGTGCCGGAGTGACGACGACACAGGCGACATCGGACTCGTCGTTCTCGTTCGACACGCGCATCACGGCGGGCCTTCACGACTACGAGTTCCACCTGGAGGCCCAGGTCGACGGCGTCTGGCGCACGAGCGGCCGGTGGACCCACGTCGTCGCCGGCGACGTCTTCGTGATTCAAGGACAGTCCAATTCGGAGTCCGCCGCATGGCAGGACGGATCGGATTCGAGCGCTGGCAATCAGTCGCCGTGGGTGCGGAGTTACGGCACGACGTCGTGGCATCCCGAGACCTCTCACGGCAGCCGCGCATGGCAATACGCCTACGGTGACATGACCTCCGCGAACAAGGGTCAGGTGACCAATGTCGGCATGGTCGGCCAGTGGGGTATGCGCATGGGCGGCGCGCTCTCGCAAGAGCTTCAGGTTCCGGTCGCGATCTTCAATGGTGCGCATGGTGGGCAGCCGATACACGTGTTCCAGCGCAACGATTCCGACCCGAATGACAGCGCAACGAACTACGGCCGGTTGCGGCAGCGCCTGGAAACGGCCGGGGTCCTCGACGACGTCAAGGCGGTGTTCTGGTACCAGGGCGAGTCGGACAACGGCGACACGGTCCGTCACATCGACGGCTTCACCACCCTCCTCGAGGACTGGCGAAGTGAATTCGGCTCGAGTATCAGCGGCGGCGCGCAGTATTACGCGTACCAGCTCCGAACTTCGTGCAACGGCGCCGGCGATGCGGCCCGCGGAGACGACATCGCCCTGCGCGAAGCGCAACGGAACCTCGCGCGGACGCATGGCGTGACCGTGCTCTCCACGACAGGAGCACCCGTTCATGACGGCTGCCACTTCGGATACGAAGGCGGCTACAAGATGTTCGGCGAGCAGGCGACGGCCGTGCTCCTCCGCGACCTTTATGACGGGCCGAGCGCCGGCGTTGCCGCTCCGAACCCGATCGCAGCAGCAGCGGCGGCACCGTCGAGCACGGAGTTCACCATCCAGCTCGACTCGGCAACCGATCCGCTGACCGTCGACGCGAACATCAACTCGACAGGCGACTTCGTGGTGAACGGCTCATCTGCCAAGGTCACGAACGTGAGTTCTCACGAGGGAGGAAAGCTGCTCGTGACACTGGCCGGGGCCATCGGAGCGAATACGACGGTGAGCTATCTCTCGCACTACGGCGCCGGCCCGATGATTCGTACCTCGAACGATGTCGGCCTGCTGGCGTTCAACCGACTCCCGGTGGCCATCGGGGCAGCCTCGCCCGAGCTGGTGACTTCCATTCCGAATGCAGTGGCCGGGGTCGAGCACTCGGTTCCGCTGGGAGCGACCGGCACCGACTCCGCGCGCTACACGGTGACGGAGGGATCTCTCCCCGCTGGGTTCGTGCTCGACCGCACGAGCGGCGAACTCGCGGGCGAGTCCGATCTCGCCGTGACGGCCACCTTCACGGTGCGGATGGATTCCGCGACAGGCTCGAGCAGCCGAGCGCTCACGTTCGAAGTCGCCCCAGGTCCGATCACCGACATCACCATGTCAGCCGACTCACTCGAGGCGACGGTGGGCGACTCCGTGGAGATCGCCGTCTCGGGGGTGGACACTTTCGGAAATGACCACGGTGATGTGGCTTCCGACGTGACCCTGACCAGTGATCAACCAGGCGACATCGTCTCGGGCAACCGAGTGACGTTCACTCACGCAAGTGCGCACGTGATCACGGCGAGCGTGGGCGAAGCTTCGGCATCGATCACGATCGAAGTCTCACCAGCGGCCACCGGCGGCAACGGAGGAGGAAACACGCCCGGCGGCACGGGGGGCGGCGGCGGAGGCGCCTCGAACGATCCCGACTCCGCGGGCGGCCTCGCCGCCACGGGCTTCGAACCAGGCGTCGGCGTCATCCTGGTGCTGTTCCTCACCGTGCTCGGCGCACTCGCCGTGCTGCGCGGTCGGCGTGCGCAGCGCCGCACCGAGTAGTCGGGCCGTCCTGGGCGTGAACGCGGCCGGGTTACGCTGATTCCATGAGCATCACCCCCCGCCGCATCGTCGGCATCGCCGTCGGCGCGATCGCGATCCTCGGCATCGGGGTCTACGGTCCGGCGATGCTCCTCGGCCCGCTCCCGGCCGTGAGCGTCACGGTCGATGACACCGGTGCAGCGGCATCCGCGATGGGCACGCCCACCGCGATCACGCTTCCCACCGCGGGCGCGAGCGCGATCGCCGTCCTCGCTGACGACAGCACGCCGACGACGCTCACTGTGGCAGGCGACACGGCCGCGGTTCCGATCGGCAGCGCCGCAAAACTCATCACCGTGCTCGCGACCCTCGACTCTCTGCCGCTGCCCGCAGACGGCGGTGCCGGCCCGGCCATCAACATCGGACCCGAGGACTACACCGACTACCTCCGCTACGTCGCGGAGGACTCGCGCACTCTGCAGGTCTCGCCCGGCGAGAGTTGGACGGAGCGAGACGTCGTGCGTGCGGTGCTGCTCGCATCGAGCAACAACCACGCCGACACGCTCGTGCGCTGGGCGTTCGGCGGCGTCAACCCCTATGTCAAGGCGGCCAATGCCTGGCTCGCCGAGCAAGGCTTCACCGGGACCCGGGTCGCCGATGCGACGGGCCTGTCGGGCGACAATGTCGGCACCGCCGAAGAACTCACCCGCCTCGCGGCGCTGGCACTGGCCGACCCGGCGCTCGCGGCGATGTACGACACGGTCGAGTCCCCAGCAGTCGCCGGGGCGCGAAACGTGCCGGACGTGGTCGCCCATCTCGGCGACGCGGGAGTGCGTGCCCTCGCGCGCAGCTACACCGACCAGGCGGGCCTGACCTTCCTGTTCTCAACTGAGATCCCGGGCGCAGAAGGCGACCCATCACATCACCTCGTCGGCGCGATGACGCTCATGCCCGACTACGAGACTCTCGACGCCGCCGTTCGTGCGGCGGTCGAATCGAGCTCGCTCACCGCTCAGCCAGTCGAAGTCATCACCGCCGGCACGCCGTACGCGAGTGTCGAAGCGCCCTGGGGAGACCGAGCCGAGCTCATCGCCACTGTGAGCCAGACGGATGTCTCGTGGGGCAACCCGGGCGGCGAGACATCCGTCACCGTCGAGGCGTTCACGACCGCGTCGGCGGGTCGTGACGTCGGCCGGGTCACCGTGGCTGCGGCCAGCGGGGAGCTCGCCTCCCCCCTCGAGTTGACGAGCGGCATCCGCGATCCGGGTCCGCTCTGGCGACTCACGAACCCGGCCGCGCTCATCGGGGCGTTCTTCGCCGATCAGCAGGGCTGAACCCGGGGGTCGCGCGCGGCCTCACTCTTGCGGTGTACTCAGTCGTTCTCGTCGTCGGACTCGACCGGGTCGGAGTCATCGGCATCGAACCGGAACTGCACCCGCACCTGTCCGTTGACCTCGCGCTCGTCGACCGCGTCGTACCAGAACAGCGATTCGAGACCGTCGACGGCGGCGACCATGCCGACGCGCTGTTCGGGCTTGCCGCCCACGAGGATGCGCTGCTCGAACTCGCCCTCGAGCGGACCGTCGAGGAACTCCGCGACGTACTGGGCGCCTGTCCTGTCTGTGCTCATATGACTACCGTAGCCCCCGGTCGCAGCGAGGGGCAGGGGGCCGCACGGGCGCGCCGACTCAGGCGTCGGCGACGCGAACCCGCAGGTCGGCACGACTGGCGGGAGCCGTACGCGCGACGTATCGCCGCCACTGCCGCTCCCAGAGATCCCAATACGGATCGAATGCGCCGTCGTCTCGTGCCAGCGCCCTGCGTTTGCGCACCCGTGCCGAGGCCTCGACCCAGACATGCACCGCATCGACCTGCGAGACGGCGGCGAACGCACCGCACCCCTCGATGATCAGCGCGTTGCCCGGATCGCTCGACTCGATCGAACCCGCACGGTCGGCCGCCCAGTCCCAGCGCCGCCACTGCCCCACCTTGCCACGCGCCCGGCGGGCGATGAGGGTGCGCGACAACTCGGTTCCGGCCCGTTCCAGCCCGGTCCAGCCGTGATAGGCGTCGTCGAGACGAACGAGGTCGGGCCTCTGACCTGGCCAGGCCCGCAGGATCGTGTCGGCGAGCGTGCTCTTGCCTGAGCCACTGGGTCCGTCGATCGCGATGATCCGCGATCGCTCCGCGCGTACCCGAGCGAGCACGGCCTGAACGGCGGATGCCGCGGGGCCGGCCTCGACACCCGGGCGATCGGTCACGACCACACCGGGTGGAAGGTGCCGGCCCAGATGGCCGCGCCGATCGCGAGCGCGGCGATGCCGACGGCGAGTGCGAGGAGCGCCGCGTCCGACCAACCGACACGGGAGACACGCGCCCAGGTGCGCGGTCGGTCGGACCCGAAGCCGCGTGCCTCCATCGCGGTCGCGAGTTTGCTTCCCCGCCGAATGGCGAGCACGAGCAGCGCGAAGGCCATCGTCGCGAACCGACGAATGGCACCATGATCGCCGATGCCGCGCGCGCGGCGCGACAACGCCATCGCCCGCCAATCCTCGATGAACAGGCCGACGAGGCGTGCTCCCGCGAGCGCGCCCAGCACGAACCTGCTCGGCAGGCGAGCGATCTGTGCGAGCCCGTCGGCGAGCTCGGTCGGGTCGACATTCATGAACAGCAGCACCGCCGGCAATCCGATCGCGAGTACGCGCACGGTGACGGCGATGGCGAGTTCGATGGAGCCGTCGGTGACCCGCGCCAGCCAGAACGACCAGTACTCGGTGCCCTCGGGGCGCCCGTACAGCAGCATGCTGAGACCGGCGATCGGCGCCGCGATGAGGATCGGCCAGGTGCGTGCCACGAGTACTTTCGGGGTCACCCCGGCCATGGCGAACAGTGCGAGCTGCACGATGAGTGCGACCGCGGCGCTCACCCAATCGACCGTGAGGAGCAGCGGTGTGGTGAGGAGCATCGCCGCGGCGAGGCGGCTGACGGGGTTGACGCGATCGACGAGTCGCAGGCGGGGTGCCGCGATCATGCCGCCGCCTCCGCTCGGAGGCATTCCCGGCTGAGATCGAGATGCTGATCGCCGAGCGCCGCGAGATATGCCGCATCATGACTGATCGAGAGCAGGGTCACCCCGTCGTCGACGAGTCCCCTGAGCAGGCTGACGAGTTCGATCCAGGTGAGACGGTCTTGGCCGAAGGTCGGCTCGTCGAGGATGATGACGCGGGGCTGGGCGACGAGCGCGCACGCGACCGTGAGCCGACGTTGCTCACCGCCTGAGAGCGTGAACGGGTTCGCCTCGGCGAGCCGGTCGAGCCCCAGGCGTTCGAGCACCTCGCGAGTGCGCAGGCGGGTCGTCGCCGTGTCGAGACCCAGCGCCCGCGGGGCGACTTCGAGTTCGCGCTGCACGGTGGAGGCGACGAACTGGTGCTCCGGCTCTTGAAACACGGTTCCGATGCGGGTCAGCAATTCGCGCGAACGCCATCGGATCGGCTCCCCGCGCAGCCCGCTCGCGAGTTCCGCTGACGCGCGCACCTGCCCCGCGATCGGTGCCAGAAGTCCGCCCATCGTGAGGGCGAGGGTCGACTTTCCGGCGCCGTTCGGCCCAGTGAGCACGGTCGACGAGGCCCTCGGTAACGACAGCTCGAGCCCCTCTCGCACGACCGCATCGCTCCGGCGGCCGATTGCGAGGTCGATGCCGGCGAGATCGATGACGGATGCCGCCGCGGCGGGCCGCGCGGACGTGACCGTCGGCGGCGAGCCGGGCACCCAGACCCCGGCGGCGAGGAGCGCCGCGCGCTGCGTGTCGATGACGTCTCGCGGGTCGCCGTCGGCGATGATTCGACCGTTCCTGCCGAGCACCACCACTCGGGTCACGAGGTCGATCCAGACATCGACGCGGTGCTCGACCACGACGAAAGTGGCTCCCGTGCGCTCGAGCGTACGGTCGACCGCGTGACGAACCTCGCTCACCCCGTCGGGGTCGAGGTTCGCAGTCGGCTCGTCGAGAAGCAGTAGCCCCGGTCGCATCGCGAGCGCGCCCGCGAGCGCCAGACGCTGCTTCTGCCCGCCCGAGAGCGAGCTCGTCGGGTGGTCGAGTGGGAGATCCAGCCCGACGTCGTCGAGTGCACGGCGTACGCGCGGCCAGATCTCCTCTCGGGGCACCCCGAGGTTCTCGCAGCCGAAGGCGACGTCATCACCGACGCGAGCGAGGATCACTTGCGAGTCGGGGTCCTGCAGCACGAGGCTCGCGCGGCCCCGCATCGAGGCCGGCCATTCGCCGTCGATGCGCAGCGAACCGGTCTCCTCGCCCTCCTCGGCTCCGCCGTGAACGCCGGCAAGGGCGTGAAGGAGCGTCGATTTGCCCGAACCCGACGGCCCGAGCAGCAGCACCCGCTCCCCCGGTTCGATACGAAGGTCGATGCCATCGAGCGCGGCGTCGCGCCTGCTGGCGTGGCGCCACCCCCACCCGCGCGCCTCCACGCGCGCGGGCCGGATTGCTTCGGAGTCGTGACCCACGTCAGACCCGCTGAGTCACGTCTTGACCCGCGGCGAAACGGCTGAGCGCCCCGGTGGCTGCGAGACCCCGCACGATGAGCCAGCCGAGCAGCCCGGCCAGGACCGCGCCCGACACGACCACCGTCGCGAAATAGAGCCCCAGGAACTCGGCGGACTTCTGCAGATTGCCCGACGTGAAGAGCTCGAGGCTCCAGGCCGCCGCGCCGGCAGCCGCACCGGCGAGCATGGCGGGCAGCACGCCGAAGCGGCGGTAGGCGAGGAGCGCGAACACCAGTTCGGCGCCAAGCCCCTGCGCCACACCGGCGTAGATCGTCTCGATGCCCCACTGGTTGCCGATGAGCGCGGACACCACGGCGGCAAACAGTTCGACGAAGAGCGCCGCACCCGGCTTGCGAATGATGAGTCCGCCGATCACGCCGCCGATGAGCCAGATGCCGACGGCGATACCGCCGAGGCCCGGCGTGAGCGCATCAGCCGCGCTGAACCACGCGTAACCGATGTTGTTCCAGAAGAGGAAGAGAAGCCCTGTCGCGACGCCGATCACGCTGGCGACGACGATGTCCACGACCCGCCAACTCAGATTGCGCGGCTTCGGATCGGCTGGAGGCGTGCTGGATTCAGTTGCTGCAGTGTGCACTGTCGTGCCCTTTCGATTCGTGGAAAGAGGCACGGGAATTGAGATGTGATTGCCCTCCCTGCGCTGGCATTACCCAGATCAGGTTCGACGGTCGAAGGTTGAGAACCTTCCTCTCAGCCCGGCTCACCGGACTCCCGTGTTCGTTGACGAGTATACGCCGACGAGCACGGTGAGGGTCGGCCGCGACGGCGGCGACGGTGGGCGTCTCAGCGCTTGAGCGCTCTGATCACCATGCGCAGCGCCTTGCCGGTGACCCACACGAGCGGGGTGGCGACGAGCAGCAGCCCGATGAGGTTCGGTTCGAAGCGAACCCCGCCATCGCGACCGACGTATGCGCCGAGCGGAATGGAGAGGCCACCGCCGCCACCACCGCCCGCCTCGTCACCCTTCTCGTCGGAGCCGCTGCCGGCACCGAAGCCGTAGTATCCGAGCGCCACCGGTACGAGCGTGGTGCCGTCGATCTCGACGGCATCACCGTAGGAGGTCTTCACGCCGACGCCGGCGACGGATTCAGCCAGTTCCAGTACGAGTTCAGCCATGCCTCCAACGCTACCCTCGGATGCGCCACTCAGCCACCCCCCTCACGATTCACACTGCGGCGGGTTCATCGCGGCGCGCTCACTCGCCGCCCGCATCCTTGCGTCGTGACGACTCGACACGATCGACGGCCGGGCGCACGAGCGAGGCCGGACGCACGGTACCTCGGCCGAAGCGAGCGGTCACCTCATCGATCGTGCGCTCAGCCTCGCGCCACTCCTCGTCGGGGTCCCACAACATCGCACCGGTACCCGACGGTCGAAGCTGCTCGGCGCGAACACCGATGAGACGGATGCGCGCGCCATCGCCGGCGAGTTCGCCGAGGGCCGCGGATGCCTCGTCGTAGATGCGGCGCGCGACATCCGTGGGCTCGCCCAGCGTGCGCGACCTGGTGACCGTGCGGAAGTCGCCGTAGCGGAGCTTCAACACGACCGTGCGGCCGAGGAGCCCTGCCTTGCGCAGCCGCACAGCGACGTCGTCGGAGAGCCGGAGGAGCTCGCGCCTCAATTGCTCGAGATCGGTGAGGTCGTAACCGAACGTGACCTCGTGACCGATGCTCTTCTCCTCTCGGCCCGTGACGACGTCGCGAGCGTCGACGCCCATCGCGAGATGGCTGAGCTTGGCCGCGAGCGCCGGCCCGAGTGCACGCTCGAGCGCGTCGACCGGCATGGCGGCGACATCGCCGACGGTGCGCAGCCCGATGCGCGTGAGTGACTCCTCGGTGACCCGGCCGACGCCCCAGAGCGCCGAGACCGGCAGCGGGTGCAGGAAGTCGAGCGTGCGCTCGGCCGGCACGACGAGCATGCCGTCGGGCTTCGCCCTGCTCGACGCAACCTTGGCCACGAACTTCGTCGCTGCCACGCCGACCGAGCACGTCAACCCGGTTTCACCGTGTACGCGCTGCCGCAGGGTCCACGCGATCTCGGCCGGGCTGCCGTGCAGGCGACGCGCGCCCGACACGTCGAGGAACGCCTCATCGATCGAGAGCTGCTCGACGAGCGGAGTGACCTCTTCGAAGATGGTCATCACCCGACGCGAATACTCGGTGTAGCTCGCGTAGTCGCCGCGCAATACGACGGCGTTCGGGCAGCGCTGCAAGGCGAGCGACATCGGCATCGCCGAGTTCACGCCGTACTTTCGGGCCTCGTAGCTCGCCGCAGAAACAACCCCACGCCCGGCGGTACCGCCGACCAGCACCGGCTTGCCGCGCAGATCTGGCCGCTTCAATAACTCGACCGACACGAAGAACGCATCCATGTCGACGTGCAGGATGGGTGTCGCCGAATCGTCGACGGGGCCAGTGGTGACCTGCCGCGACGAGCCGTCCTGCTTGCTCATGCTCCGAACCTAGCCCGTGCCACCGTCATCGGAAGCCCAGGGCTTGCCGACGCGATCGAGTGTCAGAACCCGAAGTCGCCACCACCACCGAAATCGCCACCGCCGAAGTCTCCGAAGCCGCCTTGATCTGAACCAGAAGCGTCAGAGCCGCCGGCATCGGCGCCCGTGTCGGCGCCGGAGTCGCTCCCGGTGTCCCCGCCGTCGGCACCCGCCTCGAACGAGGCGGGGTCGGGCAGGAACGCCTGCGCGATCGCCGAGCCGACCACCACACCAGCGATGGAGCCGAGCAGCGAGCCCGCGAACATACCGCCGAACGACGGCCCGCCCTGCCGGCTGCGGCCACCCGAGGCATCCGCTCGGTTGAAGGCTCGTTCCACGCTGCCGGGAGCTCGAAGCTCGGCACGGGTCGCCGCTCGGGCCAGTGCGCTGGGCTCGTCGGAGACGAGTCGTTCACCGGCAGGTGCCTCTTCGGAGAGCGAGGCGAAGACCGCCGCTCGCTGCTCGGGAGTGAGCTTGGCGAACGCCTCGGCGTGCACAGCCTCGACCGACTCGGGCGGCGCCGTGCGCAGCAGGTAGCGGTATCGCTCGACGGCGAGCTCGTCGTCACTCAGTCTGCGTGTCGAAGGAACCGGGCGCGCCGCGGGTTCATCGGGGACGGTGCCGAACAGTCGGTCCAGGAATCCCATTTCGTGCTCCTCAATCGTTCAAAGGACGACCACTGTACGGCCGTTGGTATCGCGCCGGCTGTGAGTCGGTCTCGATACGCTCGCTGCGCTCGCTACTCGACCAGCGGTATGAGAACGCTCGCTACTCGACCGGCGGTATCGGAACGCTCGCCACTCGACCAGCGGTGGCGGAACGCACCCGCTACTCGGCCACCGGAGTCGCGGCCCGCTCGAGCACGAGCTCGCGCACACGCGCCGCATCGGCCTTGCCCTGCATGGCCTTCATGACGGCGCCGATCACCGCACCGGCCGCCTGCACCTTGCCATCGCGGATCTTCGCGAGCACGTCGGGCTGCGAGGCGAGTGCCGCATCGATGGCCGCGATCAGGGCCCCGTCATCGGAGACGACGGCGAGACCGCGCGCGTCGATGACCTGCTGCGGCGCGCCTTCGCCCGCGATGACGCCTTCGAGCACCTGGCGCGCCAGGCGGTCGGTGAGCGTGCCGGCGTCGACGAGCTGTGCGAGCTCGGCGACATGTTCGGGCGAGACGAGGCCAGAGGCATCCTGATCGGCCGCATTCGCGAGGCGGGCGATCTCGCCGGTCCACCATTTGCGGGCTGCAGCGGGCGAGGCACCGGCCTTCACCGTGGCCTCGAGTTCGATCAGCAGGCCCGAGTTCGCGACATCCTGGAATTCGAGGTCGGTGAAGCCCCAATCGGCCTTCAGCCGGCGGCGGCGCACCGCCGGCGGCTCGGGCAACGCGGCACGCAGCCCGTCGACGAGTTCTTTCGACGGCACGACGGGAAGCAGGTCGGGCTCAGGGAAGTACCGGTAGTCGTCGGCATCGGACTTGGGCCGTCCGGCGCTCGTCGCACCGGTGTCTTCGTGCCAGTGACGCGTCTCTTGAGTGATCGTGCCGCCACCGGCGAGGATTGCGGCCTGACGCTGGATCTCGTAGCGCACCGCACGCTCGACCGACCGCATCGAGTTGACGTTCTTCGTCTCGGTGCGTGTGCCGAGCTTCTCCTGCCCGCGGGGGCGGAGCGAGACGTTCGCGTCGCAACGGAGGTTGCCGCGCTCCATGCGCGCCTCGGAGATGCCGAGCGAGAGCACGATGTCGCGGATCGTCGACACGTACGCCTTCGCGAGCGCAGGAGTGTCGGCCTCGCCTCCGAAGATCGGCCGCGTGACGATCTCGACGAGCGGAACACCGGCACGGTTGTAGTCGACGAGCGAGTACTCGGCGCCCTGGATGCGACCGGTCGAACCGCCCACGTGCGTGAGCTTGCCGGCGTCTTCCTCCATATGCGCGCGCTCGATCGGCACTGTGAACGTGCGTCCGTTCTCGAGCTCGACCTCGACCTCGCCGTCGAACGCGATCGGCTCGTCGTATTGCGAGATCTGGTAGTTCTTCGCGAGGTCGGGATAGAAGTAGTTCTTGCGGGCGAAGCGGCTCGAGGGGGCGATCGAGCAGCCGAGCGCGAGCCCGAGGCTGATCGAGTACTTCACTGCCTCACCGTTGACGACGGGAAGCGAACCCGGGAGACCGAGGCACACCGGCGTCGTGAGCGTGTTCGGCTCTGCGCCGTGGAACTGCGAGTTCGCAGGGTTCGGTGCAGACGAGAACATCTTCGACACGGTGTTCAGCTCGACGTGCACCTCGAGACCGATGACCGGCTCGAAGAGCTCGAGGGCCTTATCGAAGTCCATCAGTTCAGCGCGTGCCATCAGAGTGCGCCTTCCTCGGTCGCGGTGAGCTCATGGGCGGAGAGGTCGGGGGCCTGCGCGAGAAGCGGGCCACCCCACCGCTCTTCGAGCAACTGCTCGAGCGCAGCGCCGACGTTGTAGAGTCGCGCATCCTCTCGCGCCGGCGCGAGGAACTGGATGCCGACGGGCAGCCCGTCTTCGGGGGCGAGCCCCGAGGGCAGCGAGATGCCCGGCACGCCGGCGAGGTTCGCTGGAATCGTCGCGATGTCGTTCAGGTACATCGACACGGGGTCGGCGAGCTTCTCGCCGAACTTGAACGCGGTCGTCGGTGCGGTCGGCGAGGCGAGCACGTCGACGTTCATGAACGCCGCGTCGAAGTCGCGCTGCACGAGCGTGCGCACCTTCTGCGCGCTGCCGTAGAAGGCGTCGTAGTAGCCGGCCGAGAGCGCGTAGGTGCCGAGGATGATGCGTCGCTTCACCTCGGGACCGAAGCCGGCCTCGCGAGTCGCCGCCATGACCTGCTCCACCGTGCCGCCGCCCTCTGGAGTGACACGGAGGCCGAAGCGCACCGAGTCGAACTTCGCGAGGTTCGACGACGCCTCTGCGGGCAGGATCAGGTAGTACGCCGCGATCGCGTACTCGAAGTGCGGTGCGGAGACCTCCACGATCTCGGCGCCCTGCTGTTCGAGCAGCTCGAGCGACTCGTGGAACCGCTGCCGCACACCGGCCTGGAAGCCCTCGCCGTCGAGCTCCTTGATGACGCCGATGCGAAGGCCTGAGACATCCGCTCGCCGTACTGCCTCGGCCATCGACGGCCAGGCCTCGGGAATCGAGGTCGAGTCGAGCGGGTCGTGCCCGGCGATGACGTCGTGCAGCAGCGCTGCGTCGAGCACGGTGCGAGTGACCGGGCCGATCTGGTCGAGCGACGATGCCAATGCGATCGAGCCGTAACGGCTGACGGCGCCATAGGTCGGCTTCACGCCGACGGTGCCGGTGACGTGCGCCGGTTGACGGATCGAGCCACCGGTGTCGGAGCCGAGCGCCAGGGGGGCTTCGAAGGCGGCGACGGATGCCGCGGAGCCGCCGCCCGAACCACCGGGGATGCGCTCGAGATCCCACGGGTTATGGGTGGGGCCGTATGCCGAGTGCTCGGTCGACGAACCCATGGCGAACTCGTCCATGTTCGTCTTGCCGAGCGGGATCATGCCCGCCTCGCGCACCTTGGTGACCGGAGTCGCGTCGTACGGCGGAACCCAGCCCTCGAGGATGCGCGAACCAGCGGTCGACGGCATGCCTTTGGTGACGAGCACGTCTTTGATCGCGATCGGCACCCCGGCGAGCGGGCCGAGCGGGGCACCTGCTGCGCGTTGCCGGTCGATCTCGGCTGCCGTCTCGATAGCGCGATCGCCCTCGATGTGGAGGAACGCGTGCACGGCTCCGTCGACGGCGGCGATGCGGTCGAGGTGCGCGCGGGTTGCCTCGACCGACGAGACCTCGCCAGAGGAGAGCTTCTCGCCGAGCGCGGCAGCTGTCAGGCGGATCAGTTCGTCGCTCACTGCTCTTCTCCCAGGATCGCCGAGACCTTGAATCGGGCGTCGTCGGACTCGGGGGCGCCCGCGAGCGCCTCGTCGACGGTGAGGACCGATTCGCCGACGACGTCGTTGCGGTAGACGTTCTGCATCGGGATCGGGTGACTCGTCGGCGGCACGTCGGGCGTGGCCACCTCGCTCACCTGCTCGACCGCGTGCATGATCTGGCCGAGCTCTGTCGTGAGGTGCTCGATCTCTTCATCGGTGAGCGCGATGCGGGCGAGGTTCGCGAGATGCGCGACCTGCTCCGCAGTGATTTCGGACATGCTGCTCCGTCGTCTCGGGATGGGGATGGATCGATTCTATCCGGGCACGCCGAACAGCCCGTCGCCGTAGCGGTGCAACAGCTCGTAGGCCTCGGCATACGTCTCGGGCAGCGGTTCGCCCGGCTCGCCGTACTTCGCGAGCAACAGGCCGAGGAGTCCTTGCCCGGGCGGACTCAGCGGCCGCGTCGACGCGCTATCCGTTTCGTCAGGCGGTCGCTCCTCGTCGTTCAGCGGCACGTACTGCGGGGTCGGCGACGGCCAGGTCGACGGATGCCTCGGCACGGTGAGGTTGAGCGCCGCAGTGAGGTCGCGGACACCGTCGTCTCGATTCGTCAGGGCAGCGAGATCGTACTTCTTCGACAGGGTCGCGATGACGGCGGCGTGGTGGAATTCGTCGCTGATGATCGTGCCGGCCCCGGTGTAGGCCGAGATGGCGATCGCCGGCACGCGGCATCCGAGACGATCGAAGCCGAACCCCATCTCGCCTTCGCCGTCGTCGTTCGGGGGCTTCGCCGAGGGCGGGGGCACGTGGTCATATGTGCCACCATGCTCATCGAAGGTGATGAGCAGCATCGTGTTGAGGGCGTTGGAACCCGACTCCGACGCCGCCCCGCGCACCGCCTGATAGACGCGGCCGACCAGCGCGTCACCGGCACGCACGTCGGAAACGGCGCTGTCGACGATGGGCTCTCCGTCGAACTCTCCTTCGCGAAGCTTGCCGAACGGCGGGTGGAAGTCGTTGTGGTCGTAGACCATGCGCGGCTCGATGAACGCGTACGCGGGCAGCGTGCCCGCAGCGGCGTCACTCTCGAAATCCTCCATCGTGGCGAAGTGCTCCGTGCGCCAGAAGCGTTCGAGCGCCGGCGCGTGCAGGAATCCGGTGAAGGAGATCAACTGACGCTCGTCGAAGTAGACGCGCCAGCTCACGCCCTGCTCTTCGAGGCGATTGAAGATCGTCGGCGAATCGGGGGCGTCGAGCCACTTGCGGTAGCCCCCGTCGAGCACGTTCGTGACGAAGCCGTGCGACGTGGACGCGTGGAAGAACGACCGGTTGCAGAAGGTCTGCGACGGCACCGCGCAATACCAGTGATCGAAGACGGCGAACTCGCGAGCCAGCGTCGACAGCACCGGCAGCATGACGGGATCGAACCCGCCCATGATCTGGCGAACCTCGTCGGCCTCGGGTGCGCGTCCGTGGCGGAGTGCGCGGAGATTCGACTCGTAGTCGCGCACGAAGCCCGACATGTCGGGCTTCGAGGCGTCGCTCGGCGCGTTGTACGGCGCGGTCATCTCCGCAGTCTCACGACCCTCGTTGTGCGCGGGGTCGATCGTGCCGAACAGTTGGGTGTTGACGTGCGGGTACTCCTCGCCGGGATCTGGATCGGGCTGCTCCATGATCCGGTCGGTCGCACCCGTGTAGACGTGCGCGGACACCGTGCTGCCATCGGACGCGACATTCGAGTACTCGCCGAAGTCGAGCCCGTCGAAGCTCGCACCCGCGGGCAACGACTCCGTCGTGTACAGCCGGCCGAGGAGATTGTCGAACGAGCGGTTCTCTCCCATCAGCACGACGAGGTGTTCGATCGGCGATGCGCCCTCTGGCACGGCCGTCGCACTCGGCGACGGCGCGTTCGCGTTCGATGCTCCCCCGGCGAGCGCGACACCGACCGCCCCACCGGCCGCGCCACCGACGACGACTCCGGCCGCCGCCGCACCGCCGACCCTGAGGAACTCGCGGCGCGAGGGGCCGCGCGGAGCCTGCTTCGACGAAGCATCCGCCGATGCCGCTGCGTCGTTCTCTGGTGCCGACATACTCCTCCTGATACCCGGCTAGTCGCCTTCAGCTGCCTCGATCGCCTGCAACGCAGCCGGACCTTCGCTCACGAGCACCGCGAACTGGGCGGCGTCGAGCACGCGGATGCCGAGCTCTTCGGCTTTCGCGAGCTTGGAACCGGCTCCCGGCCCGGCAGCGACGAAGTCGGTCTTCTTCGAGACGCTCGACGCGGCTTTGCCGCCGGCGGCGATGATCGCCTCGAGCGCCCCGTCACGTGTGAAGCCCTCGAGCGATCCGGTCGCGACGATCGTGAGTCCCGCGAGCACTCCCCCGGCTTCGGCTGCGGCGCCCGGCCCCGGATGCCCCGGCGTCGTCCATTGGACGCCTGCGGCGGTCCACCGGTCGATGATCTCGAGATGCCAGTCGACACCGAACCAGTCGATGAGCGAGTCCGCGATGATGCCGCCGACGCCGTCGACTTCGGCGAGCTCTTCTCTGGATGCACCGCGGATCGCCTCGAGCGAGCCGAAGTGGTCGGCGAGCGCTCGCGCCGCGACCGGCCCGACGTGGCGGATGTTGAGTGAGACGAGCAGACGCGAGAGTGGTTTCGTCTTGGCCTTGCCGAGCTCGGCCAGGAGTTTCGTCGCCGCCTCGGACGGACCGACCTCGCGAAAGTTCTTCTTCACGCCCGCTGCACGGCGCTCGGCCGGTGTCATGGTCTCGGTGCCGGGCGGATAGCTCGCGGGCCCGAGCTTCTGGAACGGCGCTCGCTTCACCGGCTCGCCGGTCTCATCGTCGACCTTCGGTTCGCCCGTCTCGGCGTCGCGCACGACGACTTCGATCGGCACGAGCTCCTCGATCGTGAGGTCGAAGAGGCGGGCCTCGGTGGGCAGCGGCGGCTGCGTCGGGAAGGACGGCTGGGTGAGCGCGGCCGCGGTCACCTCGCCGAGCGCCTCGATGTCGAGGCCACCCCGTGAGCCGATGTGCTCGACCCGCCCGCGCACTTGGGCGGGGCAGGATTTCGCATTGGGGCAGCGCAGATCGATGTCGCCCTCTTTCATGGCGCGCAGCGGAGTACCGCACTCGGGACAGCGCTCGGGCATGTGCCACTCGCGCTCGCTGCCGTCGCGCAATTGTTCGACCGCACCGAGGATCTCGGGGATGACTTCGCCCGCCTTGCGCAGCACCACGGTGTCGCCGATGAGCACGCCCTTCGCCTTCACGACCTGCTGGTTGTGCAGTGTCGCCTGCCGCACGGTGCTGCCGGCGACCTTCACGGGTTCCATGACGGCGTAGGGCGTCGCGCGGCCGGTGCGGCCGACGCCGACGACGATGTCGAGGAGCTTCGTGTGCACCTCCTCGGGCGGATACTTGTACGCGATCGCCCAGCGCGGCGCGCGACTGGTCGCCCCGAGCTCATCGTGCAGGGCGAGCTCGTCGACCTTGACGACGATGCCGTCGATCTCGTGCTCGACGTCGTGGCGGTGCTCGCCGCGTTCGACGATGTACCCGGCGACGTCGTCGACTGAGTCGAACACGCGGGAGTGCGGCGAGACCGGCAGGCCCCACCCATCGAGGAGCGAGTAGATGTCGGACTGGTTTCGCACATCTGGCCCAGTCGGTGAGGCACTGCGCCACGCGCCGATGCCGTGGAGATACAGGGCGAGTCGGCCGAGCCGCTCGCGCATGAGCGAGCGCTCGAACGCGCTCTTCTTCTCACGGCGCTGGCGCAAGCTGCCTGCCGCGGTGTTGCGCGCGTTGGCGAACTCGGGATACTTCGTGGGGATCTGCTCGATCGCACGACCCTTTGCGATCTGCTCGGCCTCGAAGGCGGCCTGCAGTTCGTGCTGTCGCTCGTTCAGCGCCTCGAAGTCGCTCGTGCGCAGGAACACCTCGCCGCGCACTTCGAAGAACGCGGGGTACCCGGCGCCCTCGAGCCGCGGTGGGATGGCGGGGATCAGGTCGACGTTCTCGGTGATGTCTTCGCCGACACGGCCGTCGCCTCGCGTCGTCGCGGTCTCGAGCACACCGTCGCGGTAGGCAAGGCTGATCGCCAGTCCGTCGATCTTCAACTCGGAGAGCCAGCGCACGGGCCGCCCTG
The DNA here is from genome assembly GCF_059445415.1 of Agromyces sp. Y558. NCBI lineage: Bacteria > Bacillati > Actinomycetota > Actinomycetes > Micrococcales > Microbacteriaceae > Agromyces > Agromyces sp. Y558. The sequence goes on along the minus strand of NZ_JCAIUH010000002.1, from coordinate 457,531 downwards.
CCGCAGCGGCGGTCTTCGTCGCCCAATCGCGGAACTCGTCGATCGAGAAGACGTTGTCGAGGCTGAGCATGCGTTCGGCGTGCTCGTGCTCGGGGAAGCCCGCCGAGACGATGGCCGCGCCGACCTGCTGGGTCGGGCTGTCTTGGCCCGCGAGCTCGGGGAAGGCGCGCTCGAGTGCCTCGAGCCGGTGGAAGTCGGCGTCGTACTCGGCGTCGGAGAGTGACGAGTCGCCATCGCCGTAGTAGGCGAGCCGCGCACCTTCGATGCGGTCGGCGAGCAACGCGGCTTCGGCACGGGCGGCTTCGAACTCGGTGGGGATGTCGCTCACAGCGCCATCCTATGGGCGCGCAGCGACGCCCGCCGGGCGTTCGGGGCGCCTGTCTCTGCTACCGATCGAACCCGACGAGATCGACGCGACGGTGGTAGCGCACCCCGACGACGCCGCCGAGGATGGCACCGCCGACGCTCACGAGGGCCGCAACGACCGCGGCGGTGATGACCGCGATCGTCAGGGCACTCTCGGGCACGGGGATGCGCGGGAACGCATCGAGGTAGCCGAGGATGTCGTCCTGGCGACCCAGCACCACGCTGAGCACCGCCGCCAGGATCGCGATCACGAGCGCCCAGAGCCACACGGCGAGACCCTGCAGCACGCCGCTGAAGCGCGCCATGCGGCCGGTGACGTAGCCGCCGCAATAGAAGGCCGCCAGTACGATCACGAGCAGTGCGCTGACCCCGACCCATCCGACGGTGTCAGCATCGAGCAGCGCGTCGCCGGTCGACGCCGCACCGCGCGCCGCACCGCGACCGAGCGCAATGCCGATGGCCGTGACGCCTGCCGCGGTGAGCCACCCGAAGAGGGCCGAGCCGATCTTCATGCCGCCGAACACCTGTCGCTGGCGTTCGATGACCTCCTCGGCGGTAATGGGGGCGACCTCCACGATCGGTTCCCATTCGTCGGCGGGCGGGGCGACGATCGTGATGCGGCCCGTCGTGGGCGCCGGGCCGAGGTTTCGGAACGGGTCGGCCGGGTCGCGGTTCGGATCGGCGGGACTTTGCGGGTAGGACACAACGACTCCTCGTCACTGACGCGGCGCCGGGGGTAGCGCCAGCGCGAATCTACGCGATGCTGGCCGTCGAGGCGAGCCTGTCCGGGGCTACGCGTCGACCGGAACGGCGCTCACCGTGCGGTCGATCGTGAACTGGCCGAGCACCCGCGTACCGACGTAGATCACCGCGGTCTGGCCGGGCGCCACTCCATCGAGCGGATGCCCCGGCGTGACCACGAACTCGCCGTCGACGAGCTCGGCGACCGCCGGCACTGGGTCGGCGTGTGCGCGGATCTGCACCTCGCACTCGAACGGGGTCGACGGGTCGGCGGGCGCGAGCCCGGCCCACGAGAACCGGAAACCGGCGATGAGCCCGATCGCGAGCGCCGCCTTCGGGCCGACCACGACGGTGTTCTCTTTCGGCCGCACCTCGAGCACGAATCGCGGCTTGCCGTCGGCGGCCGGAGTTCCGAGTCGCATGCCGCGCCGCTGGCCGACCGTGAATGCGTGCGCGCCCTCGTGCGACCCCACCACGGCGCCGGTGCGGTCGACGATGTCGCCCGTTTCGGTGCCGACGCGCTCGGCGAGCCAGCCCTTCGTGTCGCCGTCGGGGATGAAGCAGATGTCGTACGAGTCGGGCTTCTGCGCCACCGAGAGACCGCGTTCGGCGGCTTCGGCGCGCACGAGCGTCTTCGACGGCGTGTCGCCGAGCGGGAAGTAGGCGTGCGCGAGCTGCTCGGCGGTGAGCACCCCGAGCACATAGCTCTGGTCTTTCGCCTCGGCGCTCGCACGATGGAGCTCACGGTTGCCCGCGGCATCCGTCACGATCTTGGCGTAGTGGCCGGTGGCCACGGCGTCGAACCCGAGGGCGAGCGCCTTCTCGAGGAGGGCCGCGAACTTGATGCGCTCGTTGCAGCGCATGCACGGGTTCGGGGTGCGCCCGGCGGAGTACTCGGCGATGAAGTCGTCGACGACGTCGGCCTTGAACCGCTCGGAGAAGTCCCACACGTAGTACGGGATGCCGAGCACGTTGGCCGCCCGCTGCGCGTCCATCGAGTCTTCGATCGTGCAGCAGCCGCGGCTGCCGGTGCGGAGTGTTCCGGGCATGCGACTGAGGGCGAGGTGCACTCCGACGACCTCGTGACCGGCTTCGACGGCGCGCGCAGCGGCAACGGCGCTGTCGACGCCGCCGCTCATCGCAGCGAGAACCTTCATGTGCTCCAGTCTAAACAGACCTGTCTGAGCGGATGCCTCGGCCCCGAGCTGCCCGATTCTGTCCGGAGTCGGGCAACTCGAGAAATCGAGGAGACGCCACCGCCTTCTCAGCGGTCGAAGGAGGTGGCGCGCGCGGCGAGCCCGGCGCGAGCCGCCTGGGCGTGTGCGACCGGCAATGCCGCGAGGAACGCATCGACGTCGGCGTCGGTCGAAGCGTGGCCGATCGTGATGCGGAGGGCGCCGCGCGCGTCGGCCTCGGAGCGCCCCATGGCCATGAGCACGTGCGAGGGCTCGGGTACACCCGCCTGGCACGCCGAGCCCGTCGAGACGGCGACCCCGGCGGCATCGAGCAGGAAGAGCAGCGAATCACCCTCGCACCCCGTGAACGAGAAGTGAGCGTTGCCCGCCAGGCGGCCGTCAGCGGCGGCATCCCCGGAGAGTCGCGCGTCGGGCACCGCATCGAGCGTGCCCGCGATCAGTCGGTCGCGCAGCTTCGCCATGCGCGCCGCATCGACGTCGAGATGAGCGGCCACGACGGATGCCGCTGCTGCGAACGACGACGCTGCAGCGACGTCTTGCGTGCCCGAGCGCACCTTGCGCTGCTGCCCACCGCCGTGGATGAGCGGTTCGACGGCCGCGGAGCGGTCGAGCACGAGCGCTCCGATGCCGGCTGGGCCGCCGATCTTGTGCGCTGAGACGCTGAGGGCGACGAGTCCGGCGCCCCGCGGGGCATCCGTTGCCCGCCTGATGCCGTGGAAGTCGATCGGCACCTGCCCGTAGGCCGAGATCGCGTCGACGTGCAGCGGCACGCCGGCACGCGCGGTCAGGCGAGCGGCCTCCTCGACGGGCTGAATGGTGCCGACCTCGTTGTTGGCCCAGAGCATCGTCACGAGAGCCACGGATGCCGCATCGTGCGACAGCTCGGCGGCGAGCACGTCGAGGCGCACCCGGCCGACCTCGTCGAGCGGGATCTCGACCACGTCGGCGCCCTCGTGGGTCGCGAGCCACTCGACCGTGTCGACGGTGGCATGGTGTTCGCCGGCCGGAACCAGGATGCGCGTGCGAGCAGCGCCCGTCGAAGCATCCGCTCGCCGTTGCCACCAGATGCCCTTGATCGCGAGGTTGACCGCCTCGGTGCCGTTGCCCGTGAAGACCACTTCGATGCCGTCGGCGCCGAGTGTCGCGGCGACGCGCTCGCGCGACTCCTCGAGGAGTCGTTTCGCCTGCTGGCCGGCGCTGTGGATCGACGAGGGGTTGCCGACCACGGCGAGCGCGGCGGTCAGCGCCTCGATGGCCTCGGGCAGCATCGGGGTGGTCGCGGCGTGGTCCAGATAGACCATGCGACCTCCAACCCTGATGATGACCCTGATGACCGAGTGCGTGCGAACACGCCCGTGCACACGCTTGCAGGCGTCTCGCCTCCACGAACTACTGTAGAACGCATGCCTGAGCGCGATCCCCTGCATGACCTCGGCGTTCGGGCCGGTGCCGACGGCGGGGTCGCCCGAGTGTGGTCGCAGCACGCGACATCCGTCGATCTCGTCGTCTTCGACGCCGACGACCTCGACTGGGCGATCGCTCGCTCGCCGCTCACGCGCGACGTGCACGGCGTCTGGCAGGGCGAGTCGACCGCCCTGCGAGCGGGAGCGCACTACGGCCTCCGCGTCGACGGACCCGCCGGCATGGATCACGCGTTCAATCCAGTGCACACGCTGCTCGACCCCTACGCCCGCGGACTCGCCCGCGCTGACGACGGGTCATGGCGGGGCGTCGCCCTCGATTCGCTCACCGCGACGGGTTTCGAGTGGGGCGGCTCGGCGAAGCCCCGAGTACCGCTCGACCGCACCGTCGTCTACGAAGCCCACGTGCGCGGGTTCTCCAAGCTCAACACGGCGATTCCCGAGGCGTTGCGCGGCACCTACGCGGGCCTCGCGCACGACGCATCGCTCGAGTACCTGACGGGCCTCGGCGTCACGACGGTCGAGCTCCTGCCCGCGCAGGCCTTCGTCTCCGAGCAGCGGCTCGTGCGCCAGGGCAAGCTCAATTACTGGGGCTACAACACGCTCGCGTTCTTCGCGGCGCACGCACCCTACGCGAGCGCTGCGGCACAGGCCGAGGGCGCCTCTGCCGTTCGGCGGGAATTCGCCGGCATGGTTCGGCGCCTGCACGAGGCCGGCCTCGAGGTGGTACTCGACGTCGTCTACAACCACACGGCCGAAGAGGGGCGCGAGGGGCCGACCTACTCGTTCCGCGGCATCGACAACGCGTCCTATTACCGGCACGACGCGCACGGGCGCTACGTCGACACGACCGGATGCGGCAACAGCCTCGACTTCGGGGCCGACGCACCGCAGCGACTCGTGCTCGACTCGATGCGATACTTCGCCGAGGAACTGCAGGTCGACGGGTTCCGCCTCGACCTCGCCGCGACGCTCGGCCGCGACGACCACGAGGCGTTCACGCCCGAGCATCCGCTGCTGCGCGCGATGCTCGACGACCCGGTGGTCGGCACCACGAAGCTCATCGCCGAGCCGTGGGACGTCGGACCCGGCGGCTGGCAGACCGGCAACTTCCCAGCGGGCTTCTCCGAGTGGAACGATCGTTACCGCGACCGGATGCGCGACTTCTGGCTCGGCGACCTGCGGCGTGAGCGCGAGACCGGCTCGGCCGGCAGCGGCATCGGCCGCTTCGCGACGCGGCTCGCGGGCTCGTCGAACACCTTCTCGGCCGACCGGGGTCCGCTCGCGAGCCTGAATTTCGTGACCTCGCACGACGGATTCACGCTCGCCGACCTCACGGCCTACGACACGAAACACAATCAGGGCAACGGCGAGGGCAACCGCGACGGCACCGACTCGAACAACTCCTACAACCACGGCGTCGAGGGCGAGGCGGCCGACCCTGCCATTCGGGCGGCGCGCCGGCGCAGCATCCGCAATCTCCTCGGCACCCTGCTGCTGTCGGCCGGTGTGCCGATGATCACCGCGGGCGACGAGTTCGGCCGCAGCCAACGCGGCAACAACAACGCCTACTGTCATGACTCGCCGCTCACCTGGCTCGCCTGGGACCCGGTCGAGCGGGCTCGGTTCGACCCCGAACTCCTCGAGACGGCGCGTCACCTCATCCGGATCCGCGCCGAGCACCCCGCGCTTCGACCGATGCGATTCGGTCGCCTCGGCGAGCGAACGCCGAGCGCCACGCGCATGGAGTGGTTCAACGCCGACGGCGAGTCGATGGACATCGACGACTGGAACTCTCCCGCAGAGCGCACCCTGCAGTACCTCGCCGCCTCGACGCCCGAGACAGAGGCGTCGAACCAGATCCTCCTCGTCGTACACGCGCACGAGTCGAGCACCGTCGTCGTGCTGCCCGAGCACGACGAAGTCAGCGGATACGCCCTGCTCTGGGACTCAGCAGACGAAGCGCCACCGGCCGCCGGCACGCCGGCGATCGCGCCAGGCAACCGCGTCGACGTCGATGCCCAATCGATGCGCCTGTACCGCGCCGAGGGCCGCGAGTGATGGCCAAGCGAGCGGATGCCTCGGCGAGCACGCCCGCCACGCTCGCCCTCACCCGGGCAGGCGTCGCCTTCACTGCGCACGCATACGACCACGATCCGCGTGCCGGGGCCTACGGCCTCGAAGCGGCCGAGAAACTCAGTCTCGATCCCGACCGGGTCTTCAAGACCTTGCTCGCGAGCGTCGATGGCGCACTGGCCGTCGGCATCGTTCCCGTCGCCATGCAACTCGACCTGAAGGCGTTCGCTGCCGCGCTCGGCGGCAAGCGCGCAGAGATGGCCGACCCCGCCGTGGCCGAGCGCAAGACCGGGTACGTCGTCGGCGGCATCAGCCCCATCGGGCAGAAGACGGCGTTGCCGACGGTGCTCGACGAATCGGCGATCCTCTGCGAGACGATCTACGTCTCGGGTGGGCGGCGCGGCCTCGACCTCGAGCTCGCCCCCGACGACCTGCTCGCCGTCACCGACGGCCGCTCCGCGCCGATCGCCCGCACCCGCTGACCGCAGACCCCGCGGGTTGAGGAGGCGCGCCAGCGCCGTCTTGAGACCCACACGTGCGGGCAAGCAGGTTTTGAGACGAGTCCTCCTTCGTCGGGCGCTCCTCAAACAGCGGGTCAGGCTCACTCGGCAACGGCGACGAGGCCGAGCTCGGCCGTCGACAACAGCAGCGGATGCCGCGGCACCACGCGCACCGTGTACCCGAACGCCCCCGGCCGGTCGAGCACGACGGTGCCCGTATACAGGCGCTGGCCGGGCGCGACCGTGGTCGCCGAGGCATCCGTCGCCGGATCGAGCGCGGCTCGCTGCACAGCATCGATCGTGTCATCGGCGCGGCTTCGGCCGTAGACGACCTCGACGGTGACGTCGTCGGGCGAGAGTTCGCCGAGTGCGATGTACGCGCGCAGGTGCAGCTCGTCGCCGACGTGCGGCGCATCGACGCCGCCCGACTCGACGTGCACGACCTGCACGCCGCCCCACGCGGCCCGCACTCTCGCGCTCCACGCCGAGAGCTCTCGCGCTCCGCGGGCCCCCTCGGCCGAGACATGGGCGAAGTGCTCGGCCGCCGGCCGGTAGAGACGCTCGACGTACTCGCGCACCATGCGATCGGCACCGAGTTCGGGAGCGAGGGTCGCGAGGGTGGTGCGCACCCGACGCACCCACTCGACCGGTACCGCATCATCGTCGCGTTCGTAGTACCTGGTCGCGACCCGGTGTTCGAGAAGGTCGTAGAGGGCGGCCGCCTCGAGGGCGTCGCGCTCCCCCGCGTCGCCCGCGGAATCGGCCGACGGGATCACCCAACCGGAGTCGTCGCTTGCGAACTCGGCCCACCAGCCGTCGAGGATCGACAGGTTGAGCGCGCCGTTCATCGCCGCCTTCATGCCCGAGGTGCCGCACGCCTCGAGCGGGCGCAAGGGATTGTTCAGCCAGACATCGCACCCGGGGTAGAGAATCTCGGCCATGCCCATGTCGTAGTCGGGCAGGAACACGATGCGCTCACGCAACTCGGGCTGCTGCGCGAACTGCACGAGCTGCTGGATGAGCCGTTTGCCTTCGTCGTCGGCCGGGTGCGACTTGCCGGCGATCACGAACTGCACCGGCCGCTCGGGATTCGTGAGGATCGACTTCAGTCGCTCGGGGTCGGCGAGCATGAGCGTGAGTCGCTTGTACGTCGGCACTCGGCGCGCGAACCCGACCGTGAGCGTGTCGGGGTCGAGCACCCGGGCCACCCACTTCGGCGGTTCGGCACCCGAGTGCTGTTCCCGCCAGGCCGCCGCGAGACGCCGGCGTGCATCGTCGACGAGCTGTTGACGCATCCGTCGCTTGACCGCCCAGAACTCGCCATCGGCGAGCGCGGGGCTTCGCCAGTCGGCGTGCTCGGTGTCACCCGTGCCGAGCGTCGTTTCGGCGAGGCCGAGCAGCGCGGGGTCCGTCCACGTCGGCGCATGCACGCCGTTCGTGATCGATGTGATCGGCACCTCATCGGAGTCGAACCCCGGCCACAGCTCGCCGAACATGCGCCGGCTCACCTCGCCGTGCAGTTTCGAAACGCCGTTCGCGTGCTGGGCGAGCCGCAGGCCCATGACGGCCATGTTGAACGCACTCGTGGCCGGATCGGCGCCTGGTTCGACGCCGAGGGCGAGCGCATCTGCGGGGTCCACGCCGGGCAGCAGCGAGCCCGAGAGATACCGCTCCACGAGCGCGCGGTCGAAGCGATCGATGCCGGCGGGTACGGGCGTGTGCGTCGTGAAGACCGTACCGGCGCGCACGAGCTGCAGCGCCTCGGCGAACGTGAGCCCCTCGCCGATGTAGGTGGCGATGCGCTCGAGCCCCAAGAACCCCGCGTGCCCCTCGTTCATGTGGAACACGTCGGGAGCGGGGCATCCGCTCAGCTCGGTCCACGCCCGAACGGCACGCGCGCCGCCGATGCCGAGCAGCAGCTCCTGCAACAGGCGATGCTCACCCCCACCGCCGTAGAGGCGATCGGTGACCGAACGCAGGTCATCGCTGTTGGCCGGCACGTCGGTGTCGAGCAGGAGGAGCGGAACGCGACCGACATCGGCCTTCCACACCCGCGCGTGCAGCGAACGGTCGTCGGGAAGAGCGAGCGTCACCTGCACCGGTGCGCCGTCTGCACTGCGCAGCACCGAGAGCGGCAGGCCATCGGGGTCGAGCACCGGGTAGCGCTCCTGTTGCCAGCCATCGGGCGAGATCGACTGCGAGAAGTACCCCGCCTTGTAGAAGAGGCCGACGCCCACGAGGGGAACGCCGAGGTCGGATGCCGCCTTCAGGTGATCGCCCGCGAGGATACCGAGACCGCCAGAGTACTGCGGCAGTGCCGCGGTGATGCCGAACTCGGGCGAGAGATACGCGATCGTTCGCGGCGCCTCGGTGCCGAGCGACTGGAACCATCGCGGCTCAGCGAGGTACTCGCGAAGGCCCGCCCGCTCGCGTTCGGCCCACTCGACGTAACCGCCGTCGACGGCCAACTCGTCGAGACGCGCCGGGTCGACCTCGCCGAGGAACGCGACCGGATCGCGCTCGGAGGTGCGCCACAGCTCGGGGTCGATGTGCTGGAACAGGCGACGAGTGGGCTCGTGCCATGACCAGCGCAGATTGGCGGCGAGCTCTTCGAGCGCAGAGAGCGAGCCGGGAACGACGGCGCGAACGGTGAACTTGCGAATCGGCTTCACGGCTCAACCCTAGGTCGAGGGCCCGTCGAACGTGTGAACGGCGGCACGCGCGCAGGCGCACGTTTCGACCGGCTCGATCAGCGCAAACGCGCTACGGTCGAACCGTGACGTCCAGCCCTGTGCTCGCCGGCCGGATCCCAGTGACCCGGCTCACCCCAGCCGTGCCCGACGAGCGGTGGCGGCCGAAGGCCTTCGAGGGCGAGGTGGTGCCGTTCCAGGCCACGGTGTTCCGCGAGGGGCACGACCAGGTGGGCGCGATGCTCGTCATCACGAGCCCGTCGGGCCAGACGCGCAGCGAGCGGATGTCTCCGCTGGCGGCAGGCACCGACCGGTGGGAGGCCAAAGTCCTCCTCGACACGACCGGCGAGTGGCGCTGGCACGTCACCGGATTCGACGACGAGATCTCGACCTGGCGCCACGATGCCGCGCTCAAGGTCGACGCCGGCGTCGATGCCGAGCTGATGTTCGAGATCGGCGCGCGCCTCGCCGATCGGGCCGTCGCCGAGAAGACCCGCCCGCTCGCGGCACGCAAGCGCCTCACGACGCTCGCCGCCGAGTTACGTGACAGCGAGGCATCCGTCGCCGAACGCCGACCGCTCATCGACGACCCCGCACTCGACGAGTTCGCAGCGCGCCCGCTCGCGCGGCTTTCGACCGACTCCCCCGAGCGCACGATCCTCGTCGAGCGTCGCCGTGCCGGCGTCGGCGCCTGGTACGAGTTCTTCCCCAGGTCGGAGGGGGCGAAGCAGCTGAAGGACGGCAGCTGGAAGTCGGGCACCTTCCGCTCGGCGGCCAAGCGCCTCGACGGCGTCGCCGCGATGGGATTCGACGTCGTCTACTTGCCGCCGATCCATCCGATCGGCGTCACCAACCGCAAGGGCCGCAACAACACGCTCGACCCCGGCCCGCACGACCCCGGCTCACCGTGGGCGATCGGCGGACCGCTCGCCGACGGCACACCTGGTGGCCACGACGCCGTGCACCCAGATCTCGGCACGCTCGCCGACTTCCGCGCCTTCGTGCGGCGCGCGTCGGCGCTCGGCATCGAGGTCGCGCTCGACCTCGCCCTGCAGGCCTCTCCCGACCACCCGTGGGTCGTCGAGCATCCCGACTGGTTCACGCAGCTGCCCGACGGCACGATCCGCTTCGCGGAGAACCCGCCGAAGAAGTACCAGGACATCTACCCCGTGAATTTCGACGACGATCCGGAACGGCTATTCGACGAGGTGCTGCGTGTGGTGCGGCATTGGATGAAGCAGGGCGTGCGCATCTTCCGGGTCGACAACCCGCACACGAAGCCGCTCGCGTTCTGGGAGCGGCTGATCGGAACGGTGAACGCGGAAGACCCCGGCGTGATCTTCCTCGCCGAGGCGTTCACGCGCCCCGCGATGATGCAGGCCCTCGCGATGGTCGGCTTCCAGCAGTCGTACTCCTACTTCACCTGGCGCAACACCAAGGCCGAGCTCGAGGAGTTCCTCACGTCGGTGTCGCTGGAGACCGCCGACTTCATGCGCCCGAACCTCTTCGTGAACACCCCTGACATCCTCACGGAGTACCTGCAGTTCGGCGGCCCGGCCGCATTCACGGTGCGTGCGACCATTGCCGCGACCGCAGCGCCGCTCTGGGGTGTCTACGCGGGCTTCGAGCACTTCGAATCGGTGGCCCGCCCCGGCGCCGAAGAGGCCATCGACAACGAGAAGTACGAGTACAAGCCGCGCGATTTCGCCGCCGCCGAGCGCGAGGGCCGCTCGCTCGCGCTCTACCTCGGCATCCTCAACCGCATCCGGGCTGAGCATCCCGCGCTCGGCCAGCTCCGCAACATCCGCTTCCATACCAGCGACGACGACTCGGTGCTCGTCTACTCGAAGCACCTCGAGGGGCGCTTCACCGGCACCGGGGCTCGACCCGGTGCCGACGACACGATCATCGTCGTCGCGAACGTCGACCCGCACTCGGTGCGGGAGACCACCGTGCACCTGGACCTCGAAGCGCTCGGCCTCGAACTCGGCAGCACGTTCGAGGTCGAAGAACTCGTCACGGGCGAACGATGGCGCTGGGGCGCATCCAACTACGTGCGACTCGACGCCTTCACCCGACCGGCGCACATCCTGCACGTGAGAAGGGGCACGGATGCCTGATTCACTCGCCGCACCCGTCATCGCCGACGAGGTGCTCGCGGCCGTCGCCGACGGCCGGCACCCCGATCCGCACTCGGTGCTCGGACAGCACGGATTCGACGTGCCCCAGCTCGATGGACCGCTCACGGTGATCCGCACCCGCCGCCCGCTCGCCGAATCGGTCGAAGCCGTGCTCGCCGGCGGCGAGGTGCTCACCCTCACTCACGTCGGCCACGGCATCTGGGCCGGGGCCGGAGCATTCGGGCCGATCGACTATCGCATCCGCGCCCGGTACGGAGAGGATGTGGAGTGGACGAGCGACGACCCGTACCGCTTCGCCCCCACCATCGCCGAACTCGACTTGCACCTGATCGGCGAGGGGCGGCACGAACAGCTCTGGCACGTGCTCGGTGCGCACCATCGCGATCATTGGGGCGTCGCGGGCAGCGTTCATGGCACAGCCTTCACGGTGTGGGCGCCGCGCGCCCGCGCTGCGCGGGTCGTCGGGGTGTTCAACCGTTGGGACGGCACCGGGCATGCCATGCGCACCATGGGCGCGACCGGCATCTGGGAACTCTTCATCCCCGACGTCGAGCCCGGCGCGATCTACAAGTTCGAGCTGCTCACCGCCTCGGGCGACTGGATCATGAAGGCCGACCCGATGGCACGGCAGGCCGAGATCGCTCCCGCCACCGCTTCCGTGGTGTCGGTGAGCGATCACGACTGGGACGACGACGAATGGATGTCGCGGCGCGCGCGCACCGACCTCCATTCGCAGCCCATGAGCATCTACGAACTGCACCTCGGCTCCTGGCGCCCCGGTAAGGGATACCGCGACGTCGCCGACGAGCTCATCGAGTACCTCGATTGGCTCGGCTACACGCACGTCGAGTTCATGCCCCTCGCGGAGCATCCGTTCGGCGGTTCGTGGGGCTACCAGGTGACCGGCTACTACGCGGTGACGAGCCGATTCGGCTCCCCCGACGACCTCAAATATCTCATCGACCGACTGCACGGTGCCGGCGTCGGCGTCATCATGGACTGGGTGCCCGGGCACTTCCCGAAAGACGAGTGGGCACTCGCCCGCTTCGACGGCGAGCCGCTCTACGAGCACGCCGACCCACGCCGCGGCGAACAGCTCGACTGGGGCACCTACGTCTTCGACTACGGCAACCCACGAGTGCGCAACTTCCTCGTAGCGAACGCCCTCTTCTGGTTCGAGGAGATGCATGTCGACGGGCTGCGCGTCGACGCCGTCGCGTCGATGCTCTATCTCGACTACTCGCGTGAAGAGGGCGGCTGGCTGCCGAACATCCACGGCGGCCGCGAGCACCTCGAGGCGATCGCCTTCCTGCAGGAGGCGACCGCGACCGCGTACAAGCGCAACCCGGGCATCGTCATGATCGCCGAGGAGTCGACGAGTTGGCCCGGAGTCACGGCGCCGACCTCGACCGGCGGGCTCGGCTTCGGCTACAAGTGGAACATGGGCTGGATGCACGACTCGCTGCAGTACATCCAGAACGACCCGCTCTACCGGTCGCATCACCACCACGACCTCACCTTCTCGTTCCTCTACGCGTTCAGCGAGCACTTCGTGCTGCCGATCAGCCACGACGAGGTCGTGCACGGCAAGGGCTCCCTCGTGCGCAAGATGCCCGGCGATCACTGGCAGCAGCTCGCGAACGTGCGCGCCTACCTCGCCTTCATGTGGGCGCACCCCGGCAAGCAACTGCTTTTCATGGGGCAGGAGTTCGGCCAGCTCTCCGAGTGGAGCGAAGAGCGGGGCCTCGATTGGTGGATCCTCGACCAGCCGAGCCACCGGCAGCTCGCCGAGTTCGTCGGCGAGCTGAACCGCGGCTATCGCGCGACCCCGGCGCTGTGGCAACTCGATGACGACGACGCCGGATTCGAGTGGGTCGAGGGCGGGGCCGCTGCCGAGAATGTCATCGCGTTTCTCCGCTACGACCGCGAGCGTCGTCCGCTGCTGTGCGTCGTGAACTTCGCGGGCGTGCCGCACGAGGGCTTCCGACTGGGACTTCCGTCTGCCGGCCGCTGGCGTGAACTCTTGAACTCGGATGCCGCGGAGTTCGGTGGCTCGGGTGTCGGCAACCTCGGCGGGATCGATGCGACCGCAACGCCGTGGGCGGGGCGACCCGCGTCGGCGTCATTCACGTTGCCCCCGCTCGGGGCGGTCTGGTTCACGCTCGACCACACGTTGATCGAGTAGCGAGCGCGCACGTCGGCGAGCGACACCTCGTTGATCGAGTAGCGAGCGCAAGCGAGCGTATCGAGATCCGCCCGCGCCCGCCTCAGTACAAAAGGTTCGTGAACCGTCGCCGCGCGGCGACGACTCGCGGGTCGTCGGTGCCGACGACCTCGAACAGCTCGACGAGCCGCTCGCGCACGAGATTCTTGCCATCGGCATCGAGGTTCGGGAACAAAGTCAGCAACCGGTCGAACGCATCGTCGATGTGACCGCCCGACAGATCGAGGTCGGCGACGTCGAGCTGGGCACCGAGATCGTCCGGAGATGCTGCCGCAGCATTTCGGATCTCGTCGAGGGTCTTGCCCTGCAGCCGACCGAGCAGGTTCGCCTGAGCGAGCCCCGCCACGGCGAGGGTGTCACGCGGGTCCTGCGCGATCGCCGTGCGATAGGCGGATGCCGCGGCATCGAAGTCGCCGCGCTCGATCGCGTCGTACGCCTCTTGATGCAAGGGCGGCAACGGCTCCTCGACCGGCTCTGCGGGTGCAGCGTCACCAGTCTCGCCCTGCTCGATGCTGCCGGTCACGCCGTGCTGGCCGGCGAGCTCGAGCAACTGATCGAACACCTGGTCGATGACCTCGTCGGGCTGCTCCCCTGCGAAGAGCGGCACCGGCTGGCCGGCGACCACCGCGACGACCGTCGGGATGGACTGCGCCTGGAACGCCTGCACGAGCTGGGCGCTGCGATCGGCGTCGGCCGCAGCGAGCACGAGGCGTCCGCCCCGCGCACGAACGAGGCGTTCGAGCGTGGCGAGCAGCGCCTTCGACGGCTCACTCCAGGTCGCCCAGAGCGCGACGACGACCGGCACGGTGCGCGAGAGTTCGAGCGTGGCGCCGAACGCCGCGTCATCCGTCTCGAAGACGATCTGATCGGTCGGGCCGGATGCCGCGTGCGCACCTTGCGCATTCTGACCGGCCGGCGGCTGCCGTTGCACGAGGGCCGACAGGTCGACCGCGCCGCGAAGCGCTGCACCTGAGGGGGGAATCGGGTTGGTCACGGTATCTCCGATGCTCCGATGAGGCTTTCCGACCAGCCGAGCAGTCGGATCTGGTCGGCGGCGTCGTTGCCGACGCCCGGGACGTAGAAGAGCAGTTGGATGCCGATGACGCGCTGCACACCCTTCGCGCTCTTGTCGGCGAAGCCGGACAGTGCCGCGGCAGGACCCGGCTGATATCCGATCGTTCCGCCGTCATTCGGCACAACGTTTTCGGTCTGCTTGATCGAGACGGTCACGAGTGCGCCCGCGTCGTTCGTGGCGAGCGCGATCGTCGGACTGTCGCCGACCACATTCGAGAAGGTCGCGTCGACCGTGGCAGGCAGCCCGTCGTTCGTGGCCTGTTGCCCGGTCACCCCGAGTTGCTCTCTGAGCGCATCGCCCTCGGGGTCGAACATCGGCGCGAACTCCGAGGCGTCGCCCTTGATCAGGATGTCGGCGTAGGCCGCTGCAACCTGGCCGGTCGGCATCACGAGACCCTTGAACTCCGGAGAGATGGGCGGAGCACCGATCGACGCCGGTGCGACCTCGGGAATATCGGCATCGGGCGCGAGCGCCATCGCATAGAGGATCCGGTAGTTCTCGCGCGGCGTCTGCTGCACGAGCACGAGTGCCGTCGGTGCGATGGTCGGATCATCGGCGTTCTTCGCGATGGTGAGCACCGTGCGCGGCCAGCCTGTGGCCTGCTGCGGCAGCGTCAACGTGAGCGGCGATGCCGGAATGGGCGTGGGCGCTGGATGCTCGGCCAATGCGCCACGGATCGCATAATTGGCGGTGCGCGCCTCGAGCGCCGGCCCGGTGAATCGCTGTGCAGCAGCGGTCGCGTCGCGCGAGGTATCCACTTCGTTGGCGAACACCGCAACGCGACGCATGATGCGCTCCATTTGCGGAACCGTCACTGCCGGCTGCGCTTCGGGCACCGCCTCGCCCGCGTCTTCGGTCGCCGGCGGGGTGGCAGGAAGGGTGGCTGGCGCTGTCGTCTCGGGGGCGCTCTGGTCGAAGCTCGGCCAGTAATCGGACGAACACGCGCTCAGCGCGAGTGCCGGGATCACGAGGAACGGCACGATCGCTACACGCTTCGCGCGGCCGATCGCGCGACGAGCACCGCCGGCACCGACCTGGGTACGGCCCGGTTTCGGGGCGCTCGGAAGCTTGCCTCGCGACCCCTTCGACAGGTTGCGGCGAGGACCTCGCGAACGACGGTGGTTCATGAACCCTGAGATGAGGAGTGCGATTCCCACCAGGAAGACGAGTGCGCCGCCGACGATGAGCGGACCCGCCCACGGTGTGGCGTTGTCGAGCGGCCAATCGATCTTCACGCGCGAGGGAAGGGTGTCGCCGCCGCCGGCTGTGATCAACACCGAGATGCCATCGGGCACGTCGACCGTCGTGGTGAGCACCATGCTGTCGCTGAATTCGTCGAGCCAGAGGTCGGAGCCGACCGGTGAAGGAACGACGGCAGTCTCGGGCGGGGTCGTGGTGGCCGGTGGCGTGGCCGTCCCCGAGTCGTCGATGGGTTCGGCGACGACGATCTCGTTGGTCAGCTCGTCGGTGGCTGCGTCGTACCCCACGGCCACGTACTGCGTCTCGCCGAGCCAGGCTTCCACATCAGAGCTTCGCCCGTAAGCGAGGTACGCCTTCGGAGAGCCCGACACGGTGATCGTCTGCTTGCCGTCATGAGCCGCCAACGCCTCGGGGCCGACCACGACGAAGTCGGCCTCACCGCCCGAGAGCTGGGCGGACATCGAGACACGGTCGGGTTCGAGGAACACCGTGCGCTGGGCGATGCCGAGCCCGATCATCACGGCCGCGGCGATGAACGCCACGATTGCGAAGACGAAGCGCACGAACTGACCTCCACTGTCGCCAACGGCGATAACTGACAAGACAGTTCACACTATCGGCGGAATCTGGGAGACTCCTAACTGCTCGCTGAACGAGCGGTGTTCTACGCGTCTCCCCCGCGACCCGTAGAATCGGACGCACATCCCGCATGCGCCCCCACGAACGCGGGAACGAGCCCGGAGGAAGAATGGCCGTCGAAGAGACCGAGTTCACGCAAGTGTTCCGCGGATACGACAAAGACGAGGTCGACAAGGCGATCAATGGACTTCGCCGCGACATCATCGCAGCGAACAACCAGGGCACCGACAGCGTCAAGGAGACCAAGCGTCTCCTCGCCCGTATTGAAGAACTCACCGCTGAACTCGAAGAGGTCGGCAGCCCGACCTTCTCCGGACTCGGCACCAAGCTCGAGAACACCCTTCGCGTTGCCGAAGAGCAGTCGACCCGCCTCATCGCGCAGGCCGACATCGACGCAGAGAAGCTCCGTCGTGCCGCAGAAGACGAGGCGCACCTCATGCGCTCCGATGCGCACGAGCTCGCCGAGCGCACCCTCACCGAGGCGCGTGCGCAGGCCAACCGCATCCTCGAGAACGCCAGGGCCGAAGCCGACGACATGGTCTCCCGCTCGCACGAGTCGAGTGAACAGCTCCGGCAAGACGCCGCCCGTGACGCCGCGGCGATCCGCGGCGCCGTCGCGACCGAGACCGCCGAGATCCGCACAAGCGCGAAGCGCGAATCCGCCGCGATGACCGCCGCGGCCGAGCGCAAGGCATCCGAGATCCTGGCCGCCGCGAACACCGAGGCCGCCGACGCCCGTGCGACCGCCGCCGGCCTCACGCAGGAGACCGAGCAGACGCGCGCCGAAGTGGCCATCGAGCTCGACCGCGCACGCGCCGACCTGGCCCGTGAGACCGACCAGGCACGCATCGACCTCGCCGCGGAGACGGAGCAGTCACGCCTCGACCTCGAGCGCGAATCCGCCGAAGCACGCGCCGCGATCGATGCAGAGATCGCCGAGCGTCGTGCCGACCTCGTGCACGAGCTCGAGCAGTCACGTGCTGACCTCGACCGCGAGCTCGAAGGCATTCGCGCCGAACTCCTGCAGCAGCGCGAGCAGGCCAAGACCGACCTCGAGCGTGAGGCCGAGGCCGCCCGCCTGAAGCTGCAACACGAACTCGAGCGCATCCGTGCCAAGCACGCGGCCGACCTCGACCAGATGCGTGCAGACCTCGCCCTCGAGCAGGAGCAGGCGCGCGCCGACTTCGACGCCGAGTCCGAACAGGGCCGCATCGACCTCGACAACCAGCTCACCGCGATGCGCAAGAAGACCACTCACGAGGTCAACCGCATGCGACGCGAGATCGAGAAGGCCCACCTCGACCTGGCGTCCGAAGTCTCCACCAAGCGCGACGAGGCCGAGCAGGAGCTGCTCGCCGCCCACCAAGAGGCCGTCTCGCAGACGCAGAAGTTCCTCGAGGACGCCAACGCCGAACTCGCTGAAGCCGTCTCCCGCACGGCGGAGAGCCGCGCCGAAGCCGACCGACTCGAGACCGCGGTGCGCTCCGAGATCGCGGTCGTCCGCGACAAGGCCGACGACGACGCACGCGACCGCATCGCGGCCGCGCACGAGCAAGCACGCAAGCTCATCGCCGATGCTGAGGAGCGCACCCGTGCCCTCGTCGCCGATGCGGAAGACCGCCTCTCGCAGATCAGGATCGAACGCGACGCGGTCGCCGGCTACTTCGAAAGCCTGCGCGGCGTGCTCACACAGGCCGAACAGATCGCGGCCAAGACCAAATAGTCGGTTCGAAGAGAAGGCGCGGGCCGTTCCATGAAGATCCAGAACGCGTTCCGCATCGGGCTGGTCGGCACCCTCGGCGTCGGTGTCGGCCTCCTCATCCTCACCTCGGTCGTCACGCTCTCGACGATCATCACCTACATCGGCGCGGCCCTCTTCCTGGCCCTCGGCCTCGACCCGGCGATCAGCTGGGTCGAGCGCCGAGGGCTTCCGCGTTGGGCCGCCATCCTGATCGTCATGACCGGGGTCGGGCTCCTCGTCGCCGCTCTCGTGCTCGCGGTCGTACCGATCATCGTCGACCAGGTCAGCCAGCTCGTCGAGGAGATCCCGCGGATCGTCGATCGAATCGACTCCCAGGAGTGGATCGAAAATCTGAAGGACCAGTTCCCCCAGGTTCCGGTCGACGAGATCAACCACCAGGTGACCACCGGCCTCACCGATTTCTTCACCAATCCCGACAAGCTCAGCGAACTCGCCGGCGGCGTGTTGCAGGTCGCCGTGGCGATCGGCGTCGGCGTCTTCGGCGTCGTCATCGTCTTCATCCTCACGCTCTACTTCGCCGCGTCGCTGAACACGATGAAGCGCGCCGCCTACCAGCTGGTTCCCGCATCGAAGCGCGCTCGCTTCGCCGACCTCACCGAGCAGATCACGCAGTCGGTCGGCCGGTACGTGCTGGGGCAGGTCTCACTCGCGGCGGTCAACGGCGTCGCGAGCTTCATCTTCCTCTCGATCATCCAGGCACCGTTCCCGGCAGTCCTCGCATTCCTCGCGTTCCTCTTCTCACTGGTGCCGCTCGTCGGCACCCTGAGCGGCTCGGTAGTGATCGTGCTCGTCTGCCTGATCCCCGGCCTCGGCTCCCCGCTCACCGCGCTCGTCGCAGCGATCTACTACATCGTCTACATGCAGGTCGAGGCGTACGTGCTCAGCCCGCGCATCATGAACCGTGCGGTGAAGGTGCCCGGCGCGGTCGTCGTGATCGCGGCACTCGCCGGCGGCTCACTCGGCGGGGTGCTCGGCGCGCTCGTCGCGATCCCGGTCGCGGCAGCCACCCTCTTGATCATCAAGCAAGTCGTCATCCCCCGCCAGAACGAGCGGTGAGCGCCACCCGCCCTCGGCTCACGCTACCGGCGGGGGCCAGACGGTCGGCAGTGGCGCGGCCGCCGGGTTGACGACTGCAACGATCTCGTCGAGCACGCGGCGGGTCTGCGCCTCCCCGACCCACAAGTGCTTTCCGCCCGCGACATCGATGCGTGTGAGCTTCGGCAATCCGGCGAAGCGCTCGGCGGCTTCGGGCGGCCGCAGGTAGTCATCGTGCTCGGGAATCAGGGCGACGAGCGCCGGCGACGCGTCCTTCCACCGGGCGAGCTCATCATCGCTCGTGCGATGCAGCGGCGGCGACAACAGGATCGCCCCTTCGATGCCGTGCTCGAGCCCGTACTTCAGGGCGAGCTCCGTGCCGAACGACCAGCCGACGAGCCATGGGTGCGGCAGAGCCCGCTCCTCCACGAACGCCATCGCCGCCGCGACATCCGCTCGCTCGTCGATGCCATGACCGAACGAGCCCTCGCTCGTGCCGCGCGGTGAAGCGGTGCCGCGCGTGTTGAAACGCAGCACCGCGAGATCGGCGAGGGCCGGCAGCCGCGCAGCCGCCTTGCGGATGATGTGCGAGTCCATGAACCCACCGGCGGTGGGCAGCGGATGCAGCGTGACGAGTGTGGCGACCGGTGCGTGTTCCATCGGCATCGCAAGCTCACCGACCAGCGTCAGCCCGTCGCTCGTGTGCAGCTGGATCTCTTCGCGTCTGGCCGGCAGCTCGACACCCGCGCGGATTTCGATGGGTCCATCGCTCATGGGGTGCCGATCCTCCAACAGTGGATGTGCCAGTGGCGACGAGAGGCGAGATCTGCGGCGTCACCGAGCACGCCGTCAGCGCGCCACGCCACGAGGTGCGCCACTCCCAGCGTGACGTCGAGCCCGCATCCGGGGCAGAGGTAGGCCTTCACGGCCTGCGCCTCGGAGACCGGTTGCACGTTCCACTCGCGGCCACCGCGCGATTCGCTGCGCTTCCAACCCGAGGTGAGACGTTCGACGTCGAGTTCCGGATGACCCTCTCGGGCACGATCCGCCCGACTCCGGGATCGGTTCGAGCGGGCCATGTCTCAAGTCTAAGCGAGGCAGCGGGTTCGCTTCACGCGCGAACGGCCGACTCAGTACCAGCCGATGTCTTGCGAGTGGGCCCACGCTCCGCAGGGCGTGCCATACCGACCGGACACGTAGCCGAGGCCCCACTCGACCTGCGTTGCCGCGTTCGTCTCCCAGTCGGCTCCGGTCGTGGCCATCTTCGAACCGGGCAGCGCCTGGGGAATGCCGTACGCACCGCTCGACGCGTTGTACGCGTTCACCCGCCAGCCCGATTCCTTGCTCCAGAGCGCGACGAGGCAGTCGAACTCGCTCGACGGCCAGCCGCGGGCGGCGACTGCGCCGGCAGCGTACGCCTGTGCAGAGCCAGGATCGGGTGTGATCGCAGGCGGAGCCCAACCGCTTTCGGCGCTCGTCGAAGCAGGCGCGAGCTTGACTTCCTCGGGCTTCTTCTCGACGATGTAGCTCTCTTGACCCACATCGATCGAGTACTCGCCGTCGACCTCGATCGCCTGGACGTCGGCGCCACCGAACCGGTCACCATCGGTCGCGAAATTCGAGGAGGCAGTCGCTCCCGAGAACGGGTCGACGATGTTCACGAGGAGGAAGCTCACGGACGCCGCGAAAGCGAACACGACGGTTGCGGCCTGCTTGACCCGACCGGTGCGTGCGGGTCTGACCGCGACGGGAGTGCTGTCAGGCGTCGATCGACGCGACTGGACCGTCTCGTCACTGTCTGTATGCCTACCCACGATGGCACGAGTGTATCGGAGGTTGGCCTGCCGTGGCGAGCTCGACTCGCGCGTTCACCGCACCGCCAGCATCACGTCGACGACAGCGTCGAGCAGGAGGTCGACCTGAGCCTCGCGATACCCGCCTCGTTGGGTCTTGAACACGACCGTGCGCACGTTGTCGACCGAGATCGGCCAACCGTCCCGGAAGTAGCGGTTGAGCTTGTCGGCGAGTCGGTCGACGTCGCGCGTGCTGTATCCGCGAACCAGCGGGTTGACCCGATCGAACCGCCGGCCCTCCGGCCGCGCGAGTCTGTTGGAGACGACTTGAGCCGTCGTGCGCGCTTCACGCAACCACGCCTCGCCACCGTGCAGGCGAGCGGCGACCTGTCGCTCCTGCGCCGCGAACGCGTCTTCGAGTCGTTCCAACGCCTGATCGACGTGGGTCGTGGAGTAGCCGCCCTTCTCCATGCCGAAGGCCGTGAGCCGGATGCGATCGGACGTCAGCGGCTCGTCACCGGGTCTGACGGTGCCGTCGTAGGCGCGTCGGGCGAGCTGGAGGAACTCCTCGACCTGAGAGGTGTTGTACCCGAGCTTGGGCTTTCGTACGCGAGGGAAGGTGGCATCCACCGCTCCATTATTGCGGAGCCGCAGCGCCGAGGCTCACCCGAAGATCCGGAAGGCGACGAATGCGACGGCGGCCGACGGGAGGATCGAGTCGAGTCGATCGAGGATTCCGCCGTGCCCGGGCAACCAGGAACTCATGTCCTTGATGCCGATGTCGCGCTTGATCAACGATTCGACCAGGTCGCCGAGACTTGCGCTCAGGAAGATCGCTGCCCCGAAAATGAGTCCGAACCACCACGTGTTGCCGAGCATCAGCGTCGAGAGCAGCACGCCGGCCAGAAGGCTCGCGCCCGCTCCCCCGGCGAAGCCCTCCCAGGTCTTCTTCGGACTGATGATGGGCGCCATCTTGTGCTTGCCGAACATGAGCCCGAAGGCGTAGGCGCCTGTGTCGGCCGCGACGGCGATGGCGATGAATGCGAGCGTCCAGAGTTCGCCTCCCTCGGCCGCCGTCAGCACCACCGCGAAGGTCGCGAGGAAGGTGACGTAACCCTGCACGAACGCTCCCGCGACGAGGTCGCGGGCGAGCGCTCGTGCCGACGAGCGCCGCAGTGACGGCACCATCTGTTCGCCGAGCCGCCAGAGCGCGACGATCAGGATGCCGCCGAGCACGGCGATCAGCTGCCCGCCTGCTCCGCCGTAGTACGAAAGCGGAACTGCGGCCACGGCAACCGCAACGGTCGGGATGCGAGGAACGTGATAGTCGGCCTTGCGCAGCGCCTGCGCGAGCTCGTAACTCGCGAACGCGGCGATGAACACAGCGAAGAGCATGAACAGCTCTTTGATCCACAGGAGGCTGAGCAGCAGTACGACACCGAACGCGAGTCCGATGAGAATCGCGAGGATCAGGTTGCGGCCGGTGCGGGCCTTGATCTTCTCCTGCGCCTGATCGAACTGCGCCCTGCTGACCTCGAACTGACGTTCGAGATCGGCCTTGCGTGCGTGTACCTGCGCACGGAACTCGTCGCGCGAGGTTCGTTCAGGCCCCCCGGCGTCCGACTGATCCTCTTCTGGGACGCCCGACATCTTCTTGCCTCAGACCTCGAGGAGTTCGGCTTCCTTGCGCTTCAAGGCCTCGTCGATGGCATCCACGTTGGACTTCGTGATCTGCTCGAGTTCCTTCTCTGCGCGCGAAACCTCGTCGTCGCCCACCTCGCCCTTGAGGGAGTCGAGGTCGTCCTTCGCCTTGCGGCGGATGTTGCGCGCCGAGACTCGGGCGTCCTCCGCCTTGGCACGCACGATCTTCACGAACTCGCGCCGGCGTTCTTCGGTGAGCTCGGGCAGCGTCACCCGAATGATGTTGCCGTCGTTCGACGGATTCGCACCGAGGTTCGGAGTGTCGCGGATGGCTTGCTCGATGTCTTTCAGCGCGCCCTTGTCGTACGGCGTCACCAACAGCGTGCGGGCCTCGGGGTTCGCGAGCGAGGCGAGTTGCGCGAGTGGGGTGGGAGTGCCGTAGTAGCTCACCAGGATCTTCTGGAAGAGCTGTGGGTTGGCCCGACCCGTGCGTACGGTCGCGAAGTCGTCTTTGGCGACCTCCACGGCCTTCTGCATGCGTGCGGTGGCATCGGAAAGTACGTCCGCGATCACGGGGGCTCCTTCTGGTTCGCTACTCTGGACAGTCTACCGACTGGCGGCGGGCACGCCGTTGCTGACGATGGTGCCGAGGTCGGCGCCGAGGATCGCCGCAGTCACGTTGCCGTGCGGTGTCATGCCGAATACCTGCATCGGCATGCCGTTGTCCATGCACAAGCTGAATGCCGTCGAGTCGACGACCTTGAGCCCTCGCTGCAGCGCCTCCTGGTAGCTGATGCGGTCGATCTTGCGCGCGTCGGGATTCGTGCGCGGGTCGTCGGAGTAGACGCCGTCGACACCGTTCTTCGCGACGAGCACGACCTCGGCACCGATCTCGAGCGCCCGCTGCGCGGCGACCGTGTCAGTCGAGAAGTACGGCAATCCGGCGCCGGCGCCGAAGATGACGACCCGGCCCTTCTCGAGGTGGCGCTCCGCACGGCGCGGGATGTACGGCTCTGCGACCTGCGTCATGGAGATCGCCGACTGAACGCGCGTCTCGGCGCCGGCCTGCTCGAGGAAGTCCTGCAGGGCGAGCGCGTTCATCACGGTGCCGAGCATGCCCATGTAATCGGCCCTGCCGCGGTCCATGCCGCGCTGGGAGAGCTCGGCACCGCGGAAGAAGTTGCCGCCGCCGACGACGATGGCGATCTCGACGGTTCGTGCTGCATCGGCGATCTCGCGTGCGAGTGCGCTGATCACGTCGGGATTGACGCCGAGCGACCCCGCCCCGAACGCCTCACCCGAGAGTTTCAAGAGGACCCTACGCTTGTGTTCCGTCATGCCGACCGATCCTTCCCTGTGGGTGTAAAACTACTGGTTCGCCGACCGCGGCGCAGCGTCGATTGTCGTGCGTGTTCGACGAGTGCGGGGCGTCGGGCATCCGAAATCACTCCGGACACAGCAAAGGAGTCCGGATCGCGAACGATCCGGACTCCCGTGGTGCACCTAGGCGCCGACCTTGAAGCGAGCGAAGTCGCTCACCGTGAGGCCTGCACCTTCGAGAACCTTCGCGACGGACAGCTTGTTGTCTTTCGCGTAGTCCTGCTCGAGCAGCGCGACCTGCTTGAAGAAGGCGCCGAGGCGACCTTCGATGATCTTCGGAAGGGCGGCCTCGGGCTTGCCCTCCTCACGCGAGATCTGCTCGACGATGCCGCGCTCCTTCTCGACCGCGTCGGCCGGAACGTCCTCGCGGGCGAGGTACTCCGGGTTCGCGAACGAGATGTGCTGGGCGACCGAGCGAGCGGTCTCCGCGTCGTCACCGGAGTAGCCGAGCACGACGCCCACCTGCGGTGGGAGGTCTTTCGACGTCTTGTGCAGGTAGATCGAGAAGTGCTCGCCCTTGACGAGACGGATGCGACGAAGCTCGACCTTCTCGCCGAGGATCGCGGCTTCTTCGTCGATCACGACGGCAACGGTCTTGCCATCGGCCGGCGCGGCCAGGGCGGCCTCGACGGTCTCGGCACGAGCCGCGGCGACGGCCGCGAGCACTCGGTCGGCGAGGCCGACGAACTTGTCGCCCTTGGCGACGAAGTCGGTCTCGCAAGCGAGCTCGATGATCGTGGCAGTGCCGTCGCCGTTGTCGACGGCGGCGACGAGGCCCTCGGCTGTGGAGCGGTCGGCACGCTTCGCGTTGCCCTTCGCGCCCTTCAGGCGGAGGATCTCGACGGCCTTCTCGAGGTCACCGTCGGCCTCCACGAGTGCGTTCTTCGTGTCGACCATGCCGGTGCCGAGGCGCTCGCGCAGGTTCTTGACGTCTTCGAGAGTGAAGTTGGCCATATCTGTAAGTCTCCTGGACTCGTGGTCTTACTTGGACTCGGCGGCGGGCTCGGCCTCGACGACTGCTTCAGCCTCGACGACCGGCTCAGCCTCGACTGCTTCAGCCTCGACGACCGGCTCGGCCTCGACGACCGGCTCGGCCTCGACGACTGCTTCAGCCTCGACGACTGCTTCAGCCTCGACGACTGCTTCAGCCTCGACTGCTGCTTCAGCGTCATCGGCCGACTCGGTCGCGGCTTCCGCGGTGGCATCCGCTGAAACGACCTCGACGATCTCGGCGACCTCTTCGGCCTCGGCCGTTGCGCCGTCGACCTTGTCGGTCTCGGGCGAGGACTGCTCGGGCGTGCCTGCCTGGAGGAGCTCCTGCTCCCACTCGGCGAGCGGCTCGACGGCGGAGACGTTGCCCTCGGCCTCGGGCTTCTGGTGGCGCTCGATGAGGCCCTCAGCAGCGGCGTCGGCGACGATGCGGGTGAGCAGGCTCACCGAACGGATCGCGTCATCGTTGCCCGGAATCGGGTACTGGACCTCGTCGGGGTCGCAGTTCGTGTCGAGGATGCCGATGACGGGGATGCCGAGCTTCTTGGCCTCGTCGATCGCCAGGTGCTCTTTCTTGGTGTCGACAACCCAGAGCGCCGAAGGCGTCTTCGTCAGGTTGCGGATACCGCCGAGCGACTTGTGCAGCTTGTCGAGCTCGCGCTTCTTGATGAGCAGCTCTTTCTTGGTGAAGCCACTCGTGGTGCCTTCGAAGTCGAGCTCCTCGAGCTCCTTCATGCGCGCGAGGCGCTTGGAGACCGTCTGGAAGTTGGTGAGGAGGCCACCGAGCCAGCGCTGGTTCACGTAGGGCTGGCCGACGCGGGTCGCCTGCTCGGCGATCGCGTTCTGCGCCTGCTTCTTGGTGCCGACGAAGAGGATGGTGCCGCCATGGGCGACCGTCTCGCGCACGAAGTCGTACGTCTTGTCGATGTAGGCGAGCGACTGCTGCAGGTCGATGATGTAGCTGCCCGACCGCTCCGTGAGGATGAAGCGCTTCATCTTCGGGTTCCAACGGCGGGTCTGGTGCCCGAAGTGAACGCCGCTGTCGAGCAGCTGGCGAATGGTGACGACGGCCATGAGCCGTACTCCTTTGTTCTCAGTTGTCGCTCCGGCCGGCGGCTGGAGCCCTGGCGCCCGGCACGGCTCCGCCTGCTCCGGCTGTCGAAACAGCATGGAGCGGGACTGAGTGGAGTCGTCGGCCGAAATGGCGCGCGTAGTCACCCCGGAAGACCGGAGTGCTCCCGACACTCTATCATCGGCACTCCCCCTCCCCAACCGCGTCTGGTTCGCCGTCGTCCACATCCGAGCGAGCGAGACGAGCGGATGCCGCGTGGCGCCCGAGCATCGAAGCATGAACGCAGCTCTCGCTCCGCCCATCTCCTCGTCGATCGCCCGTCGACGCAAGCGCCGCTGGTCCGCCGCAGCGGCATCCGCCCTCACCGCGGCGACGCTGCTCGCCCTGGTCACGACCGCCCCCATGGCCACAGCGCTGGGCGTCGGCGACGGTCCGAGTTCGCACGAGCAGCGCGCCGTCGCTGAGTATCCAGAGCAATGGCAGTGGCCGGTTGCCGGGCCCATTCGGGTCGTCTCGCCGTTCCGCGCCCCTCCGTCGCCCTACAAGGCCGGTCACCGCGGCATCGATGTTGAGACTGAGGTCGGCGCACCCGTGGTCGCATCAGCCGCCGGCGTGGTCAGCTACGCCGGCATGGTCGCCGGGCGGCCCGTCGTCGCCATCGATCACAGTGACGGCGTGGTGAGCGCGATCGAACCAGTTGCCGCGCTCATCGAGGCCGGCGCTTCCGTCGCCGCCGGTGACCCCATCGGCACCGTGTCGACGGGCGGGCACTGCGCGACGGGCTGTGTGCATTTCGGCGTGCGGGTCGACGGCGAGTACGTCTCGCCGTTCCTCTTCCTCGGGGGTCTGCCGCGCGCCGTTCTGCTGCCGTCGAGCTGAGGTCACGCCCGGGGGTGGGCGGTGCGGTAGCTCTGCTTCAGCCGCTCCGTCGACACGTGGGTGTAGATCTGGGTGGTGCCGAGACTGGCGTGCCCGAGGAACTCCTGCACCGCACGCAGGTCCGCGCCACCGTCGAGCAGGTGTGTGGCGGCGCTGTGACGGAAGGCGTGCGGGCCGCTCGGTCCGCTGCCGGGGATTGTCGAGAGCAGCGCGGCGACGAGTCGATAGACGCTGCGCACGCCCATGCGGGCTCCGCGGGCACCGAGGAAGACGGCGCGCATCTGGCCAGACCTCACGCCGACTGCCCGACCGGGCGTGTCCTTGGCTGTCGCAGCGGCCTCGGCGGCCGCAATCATCGCGGGCCTCGCCTCATCGAGGTATCGGTCGATCGCGCGTGCCGCCGGCGCCCCGTAGGGCACCATTCGCTCCTTCGATCCTTTGCCGAGCACCCGCACGAGACGGCGGCGGCGGTCGATGTCCTCCAGGTCGAGCCCGACGAGTTCTGAGACCCGCAGCGCCGAGGCGTAGAGCAACTCGATGATTGCGGCATCCCGGATCTCGGTGGGTTCACCGGTGGCGGCCCGCGCGGCGAGGCCGGCGAGTGTCTCGGCGACGGCCTGTTCAGTGACGACGCGCGGCAGGGTGCGCTGGGCGCGTGGGGCCTTGAGTCTCGCCCCGGGGTCGGTCGCGAGTGTGCCGCGGCGCGTGAGCCAGGCGGTGAAACCACGAACGGATGCTGCGCGGCGGGCGATGCTCGTCCGGGCGAGGCCCCGCTCTGTGGCCCGCCACAGCCAGTCGCGCAGAAGCGGCAGGTCGAGTGCTGCGGCGTCTGCTGGACCCCGTTCCTCGGCGAATGAGATGAGTTCGAGGAGGTCGCTCCGGTATGCGGCGACCGTGTGCATGGAGTATCCGCGCTCGACGGCGACGTGCGACAGATAGTCGTCGAGGAGGAGGTCGAGGCTCACAGCTCCAGCTTGCTCCCCCGGTGGTCATCGCCCGGTCCGACGCGCCCGCGGCATGCCGAGGCCGCGTTCACTCTGCGGGTCGCTTGCGGGAGAACCGCTCCAGGCGCTCATCGGGCGTCAGTGCCTCGATCTCGGCGAGGAACGTCTCGCTGAAGCTCGTGACCGGCGGGAACGGCCCCACCGGCACCACCGAGGTCACCAGGCCGTCGTCGGCGAGATGCACGAGCGTGAACGAGCGGCCGCCGTCGATGCCGACGAGCGCACGCGGCGGGGCCGAGAGGTCCATCGTGTACGAGGTCGCGCCTGCGACGGAGACGGGGATGCCCGCGAAGCTGCCGTTGGTCGCGTAGTGCAGGTGACCGCCGAGGATGAGTCGCACATCGCGGTCGCGGACGACCTCGGCGAATCGGTCTTGACCACGCAGCTCGAGTAGGTCCATCAATGCGAGTGGCGTGGCGATCGGCGCGTGGTGCATCGCGATGACGGTGCCGTTCGCCGCGGGTTCGGCGAGCGCGGCATCGAGCCAGTCGAGCGACGCATCATCGAGTTCGCCGTGGTGGAAGCCCGGCACGGTCGAGTCGAGGGCGATGATGCGCAACCCGTCGACCTCGAGGATGCGATGCACGGGGGAACCGTCGGCGCGTTCGCCGAGCAGTCCGGCGCGGAACGCGGCTCGTTCGTCGTGGTTTCCCATGACCCAGACGAGGCGGGCACCCGTGCGCTCGGCGAGCGGCTCGAGCGACTCGCGGGCGAGCCGGTAGGCATCGGGCTCGCCGAGATCAGCGACGTCGCCGGTGATGACGATCGCGTCGATCGAGGAGCCGAGTCGGTCGAGTTGCGCGGTCACCTGGGAGAGCGCGGCGACCGTGTCGGCGACGCCGCCGAGTGGTGCGCCCTCGCGCAGCAAGTGCGTGTCGCTGACGTGGACGATGACGTGACGGGCGGCCGGATACCGGCCGAGTTGCGGATGCTGCATAGAACCCCCTCTTTCCGCCGCCAGCCTAGAGGCTGCCGCCGACGTGCCGACCCTGGCGGGCTCTCTTCTCCACACCGACCACGCCGTCGTATCTGCGACCCATACAGTTGAAAAGATGAGCACCTCTGCCCCGACAGTTCGCGAAACCGTGGTCTTCGACGTTCTCGGCACCTTGGTCGATCAACGAGGGAGCCTGCTCGGGCAGATGAAGTCGGTGATCGTGGCGGACGAGGACGCCGCGAACCTCGCTCTCTCGGCATGGCTTGCCCACGTCGAGGCGCAGCAGGAAGAGATCCTCTCCGGGCGACGCGCCTTCGCTCCGAGCGACGCTCTCGACCGGGAGGCCCTCGACGACCTTGCCACGCAGTGGCGATTCAGGCCCGGACGAACTGTTGCCGACCTCTACGCCGCCGGCGAGCACCTGACGCCGTGGCACGACACGATCGACGGAGTGAACCGATTGGCACGAGACATGACCGTCATGGGTCTCTCCAATGCAAGTAGGAGCACGCTGACCGGGCTCAGCTCCCGCTCGGGATTGAGGTGGCATCAAGTGCTTTCCGGCGAGGACGTGCAGAGCTACAAGCCGGCAGCGCGGATCTACGAGGCGGCCATCGCGAGCGCCCCATCGTCTTCTGGGATTCCGATCATGGTTGCAGCGCACGCCTGGGATCTCCGCGCTGCAGCTCAGGCGGGTATGCGGACCGCGTACGTTCCCCGCCCGAATGGTGATGCACCGACAGTGCAGGATGATTTCACCTTCTTCGCCGAGAGCATTGACGATCTTCACAGGCAGCTTCAGGCCGCAGCACGCTCGGCTGGCTGAGCGACTCACCTCCGCTTCGCCCGCAACCAGCCCAGCGGATGTCTCGTGGCCAGTGCCGCGGCCTCGAGCCCGCCGAGCACGCCCATCACCGTGGTCGGCGCCATACCGCACCTGCGCGCCACGTCGGCGAGCTCTCGAGGACTGCGGGAGCTGAGCGCGTCGAGCACACGCACCGCCTCGGGGGTCGACGCGATGCCCCACCGTCGGGTGGGTGCCTTATCGGCAGCTCCACTCGAGGTCGCGCCCTGTTCTGGTGAACCGTGCGCCGTCGAGATGACGCGCCGCCGCTGACCACCGGCGAGCTCGGCCATCTGATCGGCATCCACGACGCAGACCGCGTCGAACTCTCGCAGGAGTCGGTGGCAGCCGGCCGATGCCGGGCTCGTCACCGGGCCGGGAACCGCGCCCAACGGGCGGCCGAGGGTGGCCGCATGCCCGGCGGTGTTCAGTGAGCCCGAGCGGAGTCCGGCCTCGAGCACCACCGTCGCATCGCTCGCGGCGGCGATGAGTCGATTTCGTTGCAGGAACCGCCACTTCGTCGGCGCGGCGCCGCAAGGCAGCTCGGAGATGACGGCACCGGTTTCGACGATGCGGGTCAGTAGCGTCTCGTGCCCCATCGGATAGAACCGGTCGACGCCTCCGGCGAGGAAGGCGACGGTCGTGCCGCTGCTCGCGAGCGCGGCCCGGTGCGCCATGCCGTCGATGCCGTACGCACCGCCGGAGACGACGGCGAAGCCTCGATCGACGAGCCCCGCCGATGCCTCCATGGTCACGTGCTCGCCGTAGCCGGTTGCGGCTCGTGCGCCCACGAGCGAGATCGAAGCGCCGGCGCTTGCGAGTGCAGCCGCCCGACCCCGAACCCAGAGGCCGATCGGCGCGTGCACACCGAGCTCATCGACGCCTCGCGGCCAGACCGTGTCGGGTGGGAGCACAAGGCGGGCTCCCACTCGCGCCGCCTGCCCGAGCGATCGCACGAACGCGTCGTGATCGAGGCGGGGCAGCCAACGCTCGAGCCCCGTGGTCGCCTCGCGTTCGTCCACCGCTCCCCCGGCTTGCGCGACCTCGTCGATGAAGCGAGCTGGGCTTGCCCGGCCGAGCAGCAGCTCGGCCGTCGGCGCAGCACCGAGCACTTCGATCGCGCGCCCGAGCACGCCATCGCCGGGTTCGGCCAAGGTGCCGAGCAACGCCCTGGCGAAGACGTCGTCGAGCGCGGTCGCATCGTCGGGCGCGACGGTCCGTACGGCGGAGAGTTCGGTGCGCAGTTGGGTGGCCGAGCGGCGGACGATGCTCATTGCGGGAGCCCCTTTCGGAGGAAGAGCGCCCGCCCGACATGTTCGAGTCCCGGCGAGGCGACGCCGTCGAGATCGGCAAGTGTCCACGCGACCTTGAGGATGCGGTCGTACCCGCGCATCGTGATTCCGCCGAGCTCGAGTGAACGGTCGAGATCGGCCGTCGCGCGGCCACCGGGGTGCAGCCCGCCTGCGCCGCGCAGCCAGGGGCCGGGCATCTGCGCGTTGGTGCGCCACGGCGTCTCGCGCAACCGGCTGGCTGCCCGCTTCCGGGCTTCGAGAACCCGCTCACGCGCCACGGCCGTCGACACTCCCGGCTGCTCGGCCGCGATTCGCAGCCCGGCGGCCGTGATGCGCGGAACGAAGAGCTGCAGGTCGAGCCGATCGCGGAGCGGCCCCGACACGCGGGCCATGTAGCGCCGACGGGCCGCAGGCGGACAGATGCAGTCGCCGACCTTGGAGCCGTGGTTGCCGCACGGACAAGGGTTGGCCGCCAGCACGAGCTGGAAGCGGCCGGGAAACGACGCGACGGCATTCGCACGATGGATCGCGATGGTGCCGGATTCGAGCGGTTGGCGGAGGACATCGAGCACCGCCGACGGGAACTCCGGCGCCTCGTCGAGGAAGAGCACCCCGTGCGAGGCTCGGGCTGCGGCACCAGGACGGATCAGCCGACTGCCGCCACCGACCATCGCAGCCGCCGTGGCCGTGTGGTGCGGTGCCTCGAAGGGCGGCCGCAGCGAGAGCCCGGCGCTGAGCGGTTGCCCGGCGAGTGATCGGAGGGAGGCGACCTCGAGCGCCTCTTCGGTCTCGAGGTCGGGGAGCAGGCCCGGCAGCCGCGAGGCGAGCATCGTCTTGCCCGCCCCGGGCGGGCCGAGGAGGAACATGTGGTGCCCGCCGGCCGCGGCCGCGATGAGGGCGTCGACTGCACCATCGTTGCCTGCGATGTCGGCGAGATCGCCGGGCGACTCGTCAGCCGGTTCAGCGCGTTCGGGAGCGGGGACCGGCTCGAACACCCGCTCATCGAATGCTCCTCCGTGCGAGATTGCCGCGTCGATGAGCGACGCGACCCCGATGACCGTGACTCCGGGAACGAGGCTCGCTTCGCCCGCATTCGCGGCCGGCACCATGACCGTGTCGTAGCCTGCCCGAACCGCGGCGAGAACGGCAGGCAGGATGCCGTCGATCGGGCGGAGCCGACCGTCGAGGCCGAGCTCGCCGAGGTGCACGACATGTTCGATCGACTCCGGCGAGATCTCGCCAGACGCGGCGAGACAGGCGATCGCGATCGCGAGGTCGAAGCCCGAACCGTGCTTCGGCAGCGCCGCCGGCGACAGGTTCACCGTGAGCCGCCGCTGTGGAAGGGGGCATCCGGCATTCACCGCAGCGGCGCGCACCCGATCGCGTGCCTCGCCGAGTGCGGCATCGGGCAGCCCGATGATGATGAACGCGGGCAGCTGCGACGAGAGATCGGCCTCGACCTCGACGATCGAGCCAGTCAATCCGAGCAACGCCACCGAGCGCGTGCGAGCGACGGGCATCAGTTGATCCCCTCGAGATGCTCGATGAGGGCGGGCGCCTCGGTCGGCGCGAGAACCGCGACGGCGTCGATGCGAATGCGCGACACCGCTGCATCAGTCGCCTCGCACCAGGCGATCGCGAGGCGACGCATGCGCGCGAGCTTCAGCGGGGTGATCGCCTCGAACGGATGCCCGTAGTCACCCGAGGTACGCGTCTTGACCTCGACGAACACCGTGTCGCGGCCGTCGCGCGCGACGATGTCGATCTCGCCGATGCGGCAGCGCCAGTTGCGCTCGAGCACCTCCATGCCGCGTGCCTCGAGATGCTCCACCGCGAGCTGTTCGCCGCGCCTGCCGAGTTCTGCGTTGTGCGCCATCCGCACCACCTCCGCAACCAGCGTCGCGGCCGGCCGCACCTGCGGAGGCCGGAAACGGCGAAGTCACGAAGGTCGATCGAGAAGCGCAGCTGTGGAGGAACAGTGCTACTCGTCGAGTGCAAGCTCTTTCGGCAGTTCGAACTCGCGCGAGGCGAGCTCTTCGACGTTGACGTCTTTGAAGGTGAGCACGCGCACCGACTTCACGAAGCGGTCGGCGCGATAGACGTCCCAGACCCAGACGTCTTTCATCGTCAGCTCGAAGTAGAAGTCGTGCTCGGTGTCGCGACGCACGAGTTCGACCTCGTTGGCGAGGTAGAACCGTCGCTCGGTCTCGACCACGTACTTGAACTGCGACACGATGTCGCGGTACTCCCGATACAGGGCCAGCTCGACCTCGCGGTCGTAGTCTTCGAACTCGTCCTCATCCATCGCACTCATCCTACGCCGAGGTCGAACAGTGTCGGTGCGGCCGCCACGCGATCGTGCAACCAAGTCGCGCGGTGCAGCTCGCTCGGCCCGTGCTCATCGATCGCCGCGAAGTGCGCCCGGCTCGAGTAACCCTTGTTCTCGTCCCACGCGTAGAGCGGCCGCTCGTCGTGCGCACGGCGCATGCCACGGTCGCGATGCACTTTCGCGATGACGGATGCCGCGGCCACCGAAGCACAGTCGCGGTCGGCCTTGATGCGGGTGACGACTCGCGCCCGATGCTCGATCGAGACGCTGAGCCAGTCGTGGTTGCCGTCGAGGAGCAGTGGGACTTCGGCGGCGAGTTCGTTCGCCGCCGATAACTCGGCGAATGCCCGCGCACCGGCGAGCCCCAGGCAGGCCATGATGCCGAGCTCGTCGATCTCGGCGGCACTCGCCTCACCGACGGCGGAGGCGCGCACCCAGGCGGATGCCTTCGGCGCCATCGCCTCGCGGCGCGGTTCGCTCAGCAGTTTCGAGTCGCGCAGCCCCGCGGGCATGCGCCGCACGCCCGAATCGATCAGCACGAGGCCGACGGACACGGGACCGGCGAGCGCGCCACGACCGACCTCGTCGCAGGCGAGCAGCATGGGCGCACCGGCGAGGAACTCTCGTTCGGTGCGCAGGGTCGGCACGGCGACGGGCGTCATGTCAGCGACCCGCCTCGTCGACCCCGTCGAAGACCTGCGGGTAGTTGTCGAGCCACGCCCAGTGATCGATCGGCCAGCTGACCACGAATGCGCGCCCCACGACGTTCTCGATCGGCACGAAGCCCTTCAGCGGGGTGTCGCCGTTGTAGCGCGAGTCCTTCGAGTTGTAGCGGTTGTCGCCCATGACCCAGAGGGAGTCATCGGGAACGACGACGTCGAAGTCGTCACGGGAGACCTTCGACTCGCCCGGGGGCAGGGCGACGTAGGGTTCGTCGAGCGGAACGTCGTTGACGCTCATCTGGCCGAGCGCGTTGCAGCACACGACGTGATCGCCTGGCAGCCCGATCAGGCGCTTGACGAGGTGGTCGTTCGAATCGGGCGCCGAGAGCCCCACGAACGCGAGGAACCAGTCGACGGCGGCCACGAGCGGCGGTTGCGGGGTCTCGACGCGCGCGGGCAGCCAGCCGCCGGGATCTTTGAACACGACGACGTCGCCGCGAGTGAGCGGCGTGACCTCGGGAACCAGCTCGTTCACGATGATGCGGTCGTCTTTGACGAGCGTCTCCTCCATCGACTGCGACGGGATGAAGAACGATCGGATGAGGAACGTCTTGATGAGGAATGAGACGAGTACCGCCACTACGAAGATAACGAGCAGGTCCCGCAGGAACAGCAGGACACTGCGTCGTCTGCTCGGCGATGCCGAATCCACGCGACCAGTTCGCGTGTCTGTATCTTCTGTCATTTAGTGTCTGTATCTTCTGTCATTTAACCGCCCGAGCTCCCCGCCCAGTCTAGGGGTGGGGAGCTCGGGGACGAGTTCGCGTTGAGCGCGATCCGCGTGGCGGATCAGTTGTCGCGCTTCTCCTTGATCTTCGCCTTCTTGCCGCGCAGCTTGCGCAGGTAGTAGAGCTTCGCGCGACGCACGTCACCGCGGGTGACGACCTCGATGTGGTCGATCACGGGCGAGTGCACCGGGAACTTGCGCTCGACGCCGACCTGGAAGCTCACCTTGCGGACAGTGAAGGTCTCGCGCACGCCTTCGCCCTGGCGGCCGATGACGACGCCCTGGAAGACCTGGACACGCGCACGCGTGCCTTCGATGATGTTGACGTGCACCTTGACGGTGTCGCCGGGGCGGAAGTCGGGGATATCCGACCTCAGGCTCGCGGCGTCGACATGGTCGAGGATGTGCATGATGGTTCGCTCTCTGCGCCCGCAACCGGTCGAACGCTGATCATTGAATGGAAGTGACTGGTGCCGCCTCGCACGATGATTCGTGCGTGCGCGCTCCCCGGAGGCAGAGTCCTACGGCGGCACAATCCTCTATTGTGCCATGCCGGTGGGCAGCTCGGCAAAAGCGGGCGCCGGATGCCACGTGGCGGCGCGCCGACCGTGCGTGCTGCCGCTACTCGCGGACCTCGTTGATGATGATCACGTCGTCGCCGCCGTCGTCGAAGGGCGGCCTCCGCACACCGGGTGCAGCGGGTCGAGCCGGGCCACCCTGCTGTTCAGCCGCGAGTCGCTCGAACTCGGCCATCGAGGCTTTCACCCGATTGGCGCCGTCGGTGATGAGCTGCCACACGGCGAGCCAGAACGCCGCGATGCCGAGCAGGATCGCGAGGACGCCGACGAGCGTTGCGGACGTGCCGTAGAAGCCGGTCGCGATGATCGCGAGGTGCCATGCCGTGAGCACGCCGAGGTCGGTCCACGAGACGGCGTGCTGCTGGCGAACGGTCGGTCGAATGCTCGTGAGGAGCGCAACGATGCCGAGCACGACGAAGGCGACGGGCACGACGACCACGAGCCCGAGCGTGCCCCAACCTCCGCCGCCGAAGATGGCCCAGCCGACCGCCAGCCAGACGGGCAGCACGACGACCGCGATCATCTGCCATCGATAGAACACGCGCCGCAGGAGCATGTTCACAGCGTAATCCGCCGATCCTGCGCGCGTGCCGAGTGTTCACTCAGGGCGGACCCGCCAGAATGGACTCGTGATTGAACTTCGAACCCCTGCAGAGATCGAGGAGATGCGTCCTGCCGGCCGCTTCGTGGCGAGCGTGCTGGAGGCGACCGCGGCTGCCGCAGCCGTCGGCGTGAATCTGCTCGAGCTCGATGCCCTCGCGCACGAGATGATCCGCAAGGCCGGCGCTGAGAGCTGTTACATCGACTACCACCCGTCGTTCGGTGCGAGCCCGTTCGGCAAGGTCCTCTGCACCTCGGTCAACGATGCCGTGCTGCACGGCCTCCCCCACGACTACAAGCTGCGCGACGGCGACCTGGTGAGCCTCGACTTCGCTGCCTCGGTGAACGGTTGGGTCGCCGACTCGGCGATCTCGATCGTGGTCGGCACGCCCCGCGCCGAAGACCTGCGCCTCATCGACACGACCCGCCGCGCGCTCGACGCCGGCATCGCCGCTGCGCGCACTGGCAACCGCATCGGCGACATCTCACGAGCCATCGCGGATGTCGCGAAGGCCGAGGGGTACTCGATCAACACCGACTTCGGCGGGCACGGCGTCGGCCGCACCATGCACGGTGACCCGCACATCCCGAACAACGGCCGCCCCGGCCGTGGTCTGCCGTTGAAGCCGGGCCTCGTCGTCGCGATCGAACCGTGGTTCCTCGCGACGACCGATCGGATCTTCACCGATCCCGACGGCTGGACCCTGCGCAGCGCCGACGGTTCGCGTGGCGCGCACTCGGAACACACGATCGCGGTCACCGAGGGCGACCCGATCATCTTCACGCAGCGCGGCTGAGCGCCGAGGCGCCCGTCTCGGTCCGCGGCGATGCGTGCGAGGTCGAGCACTGCGGCCACGTCGGGCTCGGAATCAAGGTTCAGCGCTGGGCATTGCCCGAGCCGACGGGCAGTCTCGAAGCACTCCCTGACGGCTCGCGGGTCATTGGATCCGGCCGCGGCGAGCAGCACCGCATCACCTTCGGCCAACAGCGGGTCGAGCCGGGTCGCGAGCACGTCGACGATCCGATCGTCGGGTCCGAGCTCTGCTGCCAGACGTGCGCCTCCGCCGAGCAGAGCGTGTTTCGCGCACCGCACCCGCGTGTTTCCGGCAGGTGCAGAACGGCTCACGCCCCGAGATCTGGGTGCGGCGCGGGCCGGCTACTCGCCGAGCAGTTCGGGTCGGACGCGCCGGGTGCGCTCCAGTTGCTGCTCGCGGCGCCACGCGGCGATCGCCCCGTGGTTGCCCGAGAGCAGCACCGGCGGTACCTCGAGCCCGCGCCATGCGGCGGGCTTGGTGTAGCTCGGGTACTCGAGCAGGCCGTCTTCGTGGGACTCTTCGACGAGGCTCTCTGGGTTGCCCACGACGCCGGGCACGAGGCGGCCGGCGGCCTCGATCATCGCCATGACTGCGACCTCGCCGCCGTTCAGTACGTAGTCGCCGAGGCTGATGAGACGAACGCGCATGCGCGTCTCGTAGTGATCGACCACGCGCTGGTCGATGCCCTCGTAACGACCGCAGGCGAACACGAGGTGCTCTTCAGCGGCGAGCTCACGGGCGATCTGCTGGGTGAACGGCTCGCCGGCGGGCGACGGCACGATGAGCAGGGCATCGGATGCCCCGTCGCCCACGATGCCGTCGAGCGCCTCGCCCCACGGCTCGGGCTTCATGACCATGCCCGCCCCGCCGCCGTAGGGGGTGTCATCGACCGTGCGGTGCCGGTCGTGCGTGGCGTCACGGAGGTCGTGCGCCTTCACGTCGATGAGGCCGGATTGGCGGGCCTTGCCGAGGAGTGACAGATCGAGCACCGAGAAGAACTCGGGGAAGATCGTGACGATGTCGACGCGCATCGGCCGACTACTCGTCGCGGTCGGCCTCGGCGGGTGCCGTGGCATCCGCTTCGGCAGCTTCGGCCGGCGACTCGGATGCGACGGTCTCGACCGGCGCCTCGGGCGCTGCGGCCGTCTCGACCGCGGCCGTCTCGGCCTCCGGCGTCTCGACCTCGGCCACCTCCTCGAAGAGTCCGGGAGGCGGCGTCACCGTCAGTGTGCCGGACGCGAGGTCGACTTCGGGCACGATCGCCGACACGAACGGCACCATGACCTCGCCGCCCTGCGTCTTGACGATGAGAAGGTCTTGCGCGGGGAAGTGGTCGACATGTGCGACCTCGCCGACATGCTCGCCGTCGCGGATCACCGCGAGGCCGATGAGCTGGTGGTCGTACCAGGCGTCGTCTTCGGGCGCCTCTTCTTCAACGTGCGTGACCCAGAGGATCGCCTTGGCAAGGCCCTCGGCCGCGGTGCGGTCGTCGACGCCGTCGAAGAACCCGACCGCGTGCCCGTTGTACCAACGGAGCTCACGCAGCGTGAGGTTCTTGCCGTGCCACGGCGACGTGTCGGGCACCTGCAGCGAGAACTCCGCGCCCGGCACGAAGCGCCGGTCGGGGTCGTCGGTGTAGAGCTCGACCTTGATGGCACCTTTGAGGCCGTGCGCCTTCAGCAGGCGACCGACCCGCAGCTGCGTACTTGCGGTGTCGGCCACGTCAGTCGTCGGTGTCGACGACGTCGACGCGAACGCGTCGACCATCGGCGAGCGCGGTGACGAGGGTGCGCAGCGCCTTCGCGGTGCGGCCTGCACGGCCGATCACGCGACCGAGGTCCTCGGGGTTCACATGAACCTCGAGGACCTCGCCGCGTGCGCTCGACGCGGAAACGACCTTGACCTCGTCAGGGTGATCGACGATCCCTTTGACGAGGTGTTCGAGCGCGGACTGGAGCAAGGTTTACGCCTCGTCCGTCGCGGTCTCGGCGGGAGCCTCTTCGACCTTCGGCGCGGGCTTGTCGGCCTTGGGCTTCAGCACCGGCTTCTTCTTCTCGTCGGCGACGAAGGCGGCCTTCGGCTCGGCGACCTGAACGGTCGAGACGGCATTCTTGTCACCCTTGAACTTGCCCCAGTCGCCCGTGAGCTTGAGGATCGCGGCGACCTGCTCGGTCGGCTGGGCGCCGACGGAGAGCCAGTACTGCGCGCGGTCCGAGTCGACCTCGATGACCGAGGGGTTCTGGGTGGGGTGGTACTTGCCGATCTCCTCGATCACACGACCATCGCGCTTGGTGCGCGAGTCGGCGACGACGATGCGGTAGTACGGCGCACGGATCTTGCCGAGGCGCTTGAGACGGATCTTGACAGCCACAATTCTCCTGAAATGTTGTGAGTTGGCGAACTGACAGCCGTGAGCGTGGGGTGCACACTCGGCGGAAGCTCAATAGGTTCTGCGCGCCGGATAGAGGGTCGGGCGATACAGAACTCGACTGACCATTCTTGCAGATCTCACGTCGCAACGGTAATCGCCCGGATGTCGGCACCATCGCCTGCGACATCGGATGACGCGGCGACCTCATCGACCGCAGTCATCATGTCATGATGTCCCCACGCCGGCGTACGCGCCGCAGGAACCGGGGGCGCTCACATGGACATCGCATTCGCGGACTCGCCGCGGTCGAGCGTGGGTCTCGAGTGGGAGATCGCGATCGTCGATCGGGCCACCGGCGAGCTCGCCTCCATCGCCGACCGGGTGCTCGACGTGCTTGACTCGACGAGCGAGGGCACGGCGCATCCGTTCATCACCTCGGAGCTCCTCACGAACACCGTCGAGCTCGTGAGCGGCCCGCACGCGCGGGTCGCCGACGCCGTCGCCGACCTCGAGACCCAGCTCGAGGAGGTGCGCGGCGTCATCGACGGTCTCGGCGACTTCGAGCTGGTCTGCGCCGGATCCCACCCGTTCAGCCAGTGGTACGACCAGCATCTGACTGACAAGCCGAGGTACCACAAGCTCATCGAGCGCACCCGATGGTGGGGCCGCAACATGATGATCTGGGGTGTGCACGTGCACGTCGGCATCGAGGACCGCGACAAGGCGCTGCCGATCCTCGATGGTCTGCTGGCGTACCTGCCGCACCTGCAGGCACTCTCGGCGTCGAGCCCGTTCTGGGCCGGCGTCGACACGGGGTACGCCTCGAACCGTGCCCTCATGTTCCAGCAGCTCCCGACGGCAGGACTCCCCTATCCCCTCGCCGATTGGCCGGCCTACGAGCGCTGCGTCGACGACCTCGTCCGCACGGGCGTCATCGAGGATCACAGCGAGGTGCGCTGGGACATCCGTCCCTCGCCGAAATGGGGCACCGTCGAGGTGCGAGTCTGCGACGGACTGTCGACGGCGGCCGAGATCGCAGCGATCGGTGCGCTCGTGCAGTGCCTCGTCGAGTGGATGAGCACGACGCTCGATGAGGGCGGCACGCTGACCGTGCTGCAGCCCTGGTACGTGCGCGAGAACAAGTGGCGGGCGGCGCGATACGGGCTCGAAGCCGAAGTGATCACGGATGTCGCGGGCACCGAGCGCCCCGTCGCCGACGACCTTCGGGCACTCATCACGACGCTCGCGCCGATCGCGGAGCGCCTCGGCTGCGCCGTCGAGCTGCAGGGTGTGCGCGGCATCCTCGACTCAGGAGCGAGCTACGCCCGCCAGCTGCGGGTCGCCGCGGCCGCCGGCGGCGACCTCACGGCCGTGGTCGCCCACCTCGCCCGCGAACTGCGCGACGGCATCGAGAGCGGGCTGCCTGCGGCATCCGCTGGGCGCTGACCGTGACCCTGACGCTGACCCGACTTGACCTTGACACGGTGACAAGGTCTTGACTGTATCCATGAGGTACCCACGATGACCGCCCCGTCCGACACAACGCATGCAGCGCTCATCGGAGCGTTGAGAGATCCGCGATCGTCGACGCGACTGCAGGCTGCGCTCTCGGCGGGAACGTACCCGGACGCCGCACTCGTCGAGCCGCTCATCGAGCGCTGCCGCGTGGAGCCGGACTTCTTCGTGCGCGACATGCTGACCTGGGCGCTCACACGGCACTCCGCCGCCACGACCGTGCCCCGGATCCACGAGGAACTCCATTCTCCGCACGCGCAGGCACGCAGCCAGGCG
This sequence comes from Agromyces sp. Y558, assembly GCF_059445415.1. NCBI lineage: Bacteria > Bacillati > Actinomycetota > Actinomycetes > Micrococcales > Microbacteriaceae > Agromyces > Agromyces sp. Y558. The sequence continues at coordinate 416,700 of NZ_JCAIUH010000002.1, read as the reverse complement.
CTGCACACACTCTCGAAGATCGGCGACCGCAGCTCATGGGCGGCGATCCCGATAGCGCTGCTGCACGACGAAGACGATGCCGTCGCGCGCAGTGCGTGGCGCGCGACCGTCGCGCTCGTTCCCGAGGGCGGCGAACCGAACCTCGCCGCGGAACTGATGGAAGAGCTCGGACGAGGCGACAGCGAGACGCAGCGAAGCCTGAGCCGCGCCCTCGTCGCCCTCGGCGACGCCGTGCCGCCCTTGCTCAGGGCGGTGACCTCGAGCACCGCGAACAAGCGAGTGCACGCGATCGCGACGGAACGATTGCTGCGCGACCCCGACAGCGATTTCGCGTCCGCGCTCGAGCACGCCAAGCGCACCACGATCCTGGACTCCGCTCCCCTCGGAGGACGACCGTGCTGATCGGTGAGGTGTCGCGACGTTCGGGGGTGAGTACCCGCATGCTCCGGCACTACCACTCGCTCGGACTCGTGGCACCCTCCGGGCGCACGACCGGTGGCTACCGCGAGTATTCACCCGAAGACATCCATCAACTGTTCCGTGTGGAGAGCCTCCGGTCTCTCGGTCTGCCGCTCGGCGAGATCCGACAGGCGTTGAACGACGCGACGATCGGGCCGTCATCACTGATCCCAGACCTGATCGAGCAGACCCGTCAGCGACTCGCCCGCGAACAGGAGCTGCTGGAGAGACTCCGCCGCATCGATGACACCGCGCCCTCCGACTGGGAGGAGGTCCTTCGAACAGTGAACCTGCTGCGGGCCTTGAACTCGGAGCACCCCGCGATCCGTCAACGTGCCGCTCTCGCGTCGGGCGACGGCGAGCCGCTCTCCGCCGAGACCCTCGCGACGGCGATCCTCACAGAGTCCGACCCGAACGTCGCCGGAACCCTTCGGTGGGCGTTGGCAGCAACCGGCAGCCACGATGGCATGCGCGCCCTCGCCGGCGGCTTGGAATCGTCCGAAGCCGACATACGGCGGCGCGCGGTCACTGCGATCGCCGAGCTGCAGTTCACCGATGCGGCCGCCATGCTCCGGCGTGCACTCTCCGACACCGACGACGTGGTCCGCGGCCGCGCGGCACTGGCGCTCGGCTCGCGCGGCGACCAGGACGCCGTGCCGGTGCTCATCGAGATGGTGGTGGCGGGCATCAGCGACGTCGAGGCCGCGGATGTGCTCGGCGAACTGGCGCAGGGCACCGGCGCTGTCGACCGCATCGCCGAAGCCCTCGTCGGCAGACTCGAAGATGACCCCACCAGGCCGGGCGCTCGCGGCCGACTCGCCCAGGCGCTCATCGAAGTTCCCGGAGAGATCTCATTCGGGATTCTTTCGCGCCTGACCGACGACGACGACCCCGCCGTCGCGTTCACGGCGAGAGCGTTCCTGCGAACCGCCCGGCCGCGCGCCTAGCCCGGGATGCGCCTCGTGCGGATCAGCTCCGCGTACCAGTGCGCGCTGTCTTTCAGCAGGCGCTCGAACGAGTCGTAGTCGACCCGCACGATTCCGAAGCGCTTGGAGTAGCCGTAGCCCCACTCGAAGTTGTCCATGAGCGACCACACCTGGTAGCCGCGCAGGTCGACGCCGCGTTCGATCGCCCGGTGCGCGGCCGTGAAGTGGCGGCGCAGGTAGTCGATGCGGTCGACGTCGTGAACGGCGGGGCCGTCGGGCTCCTGCACGAGGACGTCGTCGAACGCTGCCCCGTTCTCGGTGATCATGAGCGGGAGATCGGGGTAGCGCTCGCTCAGCGAGACGAGCAGGTCTTCGAGGCCCGAGGGGTCGATGTTCCACCCCATCGCGGTGTACGGCCCCGGCTGCTCGAGGAACTCGACGTGCTCGGAACCCGGCCACGGCGTGCCGCCCATGTCCTTGTGGCCGTCGGAGTTCGTGCGTGACGAGACGCCGTCCCACATGTCGACGGTCACGGTCGAGTAGTAGTTCACGCCGAGCAGGTCGATCGGCTGGGCGATGACCTCCGTGTCGCCCAGCAGCACGAACGACCAGTCGGTGACGCCCGCGGTGTCGGCGATCACGTCGGACGGGTAGCCATCGCCGAGGAGCGGCCCGAGGAAGACCCGGTTCGCGAGCCCGTCGATGCGCCGGGCGGCTTCGGCACCGCCCTGACCCGACGGCCGGATCACGTGCAGGTTCAGCGTGATCGAGTAGCCGGGGTCGTTCGTCACGACCTCGCGTAAAGCGGCGATCGCGAGCCCGTGCGCGAGGTTGAGGTGGTGCACCGCGGCGAGCGCCTTCGCGCCGTCCATGAGCCCCGGGGCATGCGCCCCTGAGCCGTAGCCGAGGTAGGCGCTGCACCACGGCTCGTTGAGCGTCGTCCACACTGCGACGCGGTCGCCGAGGCGCTCGCCGACGAGTCGGGCGTAGTCGGCGAACGCGTACGCCGTCGCACGGTTGGTCCAGCCGCCCTCATCTTCGAGAGCCTGCGGCAGGTCCCAGTGGTAGAGCGTCGCGATGGGCCGGATGCCCCGGGCGATGAGTCCGTCGACGAGGCGCTCGTAGAACGCGAGACCGGCCTCGTTGGCCGCGCCCCGCCCGGTCGGCTGGATGCGCGGCCACGCGATCGAGAAGCGGTACGCCTCGAGACCGAGCCGGGCCATGAGATCGAGGTCTTCGTCGAGGCGGTGATAGTGGTCGCACGCCGTGTCACCGGTGTCGCCGTTCGAGATCTTGCCCGGCGTGTGGCTGAAGGTGTCCCAGATCGATGGACCGCGACCGTCTTCGTGCACGGCCCCCTCGATCTGGTACGAGGCCGTGGCCGAGCCGAACACGAACTCGTCGTCGAATTCGAGGCCCGCATCGCGGTAGTCGGGGGTGCCGATCGTCATCGTCAGTGCTCCAAGTCGTCTCGCGCGTTTGCCGCCGAATCACTGTATCGCGGTCGCTGAACCGTTCACTGACCCCTCGGTAAGCAACCCGCGGGTCCGCGCGCTCGGATCGCCTAGGGTCGAGATATGGACACGTCGCCGACACTCGAGACCGCCGCGTTCAGGGCCGAACTCCAGCCCGACCGCGGCTCGAACGGCGGCTATGCGCTCGTCATCGACGACGTCACGCAATCGCACGTGAACCCCGACGACCCCCGCGACCTGCAGCTTCCGTACGTGCGCCGCATCGCCGCCGTGCTCGCCACGCTTCCGGGCGAGTCGCCGTCGGTGCTGCACCTCGGCGCGGGAGCCCTCACGCTCCCCCGCTACGTGCACGCCCTGCACCCGTCGAGCCGTCAGCGCGTCGTCGAGCTGTATCCCGAGCTGCTCGAGTTCGTCACGCAGCACGTGCCGCTGCCCCCCGACGCACCGATCGAACTCGCGATCGACGATGCCCGCGCCGAGGTGCAGCGGCTCACGGGCGACGGCGACGACCAGTGGGACCTCGTGCTCGTCGACGTCTTCTCGGGTGGCGCCGTGCCGCGTCACGTCACGACGATCGAGTTCTTCACCGAGCTCGTCTCGCTCCTGTCGCCGGGCGGCGTGCTCATCGTCAACTGCCTGAACGGCGCCGAGCCGCAGGTGACGGGCGACACCCTCGCCGCGGTGCTCGAACTCCTGCCCGACGTGCTCGTCATCGGCTCCGAGGCCGTGCTCAGGCGGGTGGCGTCCGGCAACACGATCATCGTGGCGTCGCGGCATCCGCTCGAACCGGAATCGGTCGCGCAGTGGCTCTCGACCGACCCGCTCTCGGTCGCGACCGGCGCGACGGTCGTCGACGGACCAGCCCTCGAAGAGCTCTCGGGAACGACGCGTCATGACGCTCGGTAGGAACCCGGAGAGTGGCACAGGCAGCCATCAGCGGGGTGGGCGCGTCGACCGATCCTCGCGGAGCACGGCTGCGAGCTTGATCCGGTAGACCGCGAGCACTGCGAAGAACGCGCTCAGGTCGACCTTCTCGGAGTTCGGATCCTCGAGCTCCTTGAGCCGGATCGGACGGATCTTCGCGACCACGGCGACCTGCTTGTGCGTCGCATTACCTCGGCTCTTGACGAGGAAGTCCGCCAGCGCCGCCCGGTCGCCGAGGACGCGATGCGTCTCGGTCGCGAGGTCGATGCGACTGTGGCCGATGTGGAGGTGGCCGCAGTGCTGGCAGGTATACCAGCTCGTCGACGGGTCCTCACGGAGCTTGCCCGGAATCTCGATCTCGCTCCGATACCGGCGCTTGAACTCCCATCGGCCGCCCCGATCGGTCTTGCACTCGCGAGGTGCGTTCGCAGCATCGAGCACCAGCTCCGCCATGCCTGCGCACCGAGGCGTGCAGTACAGCCCCTGGTAGACCGGAACCCCGGGTCCGCCGAGCTTCTGCGCACACTTCCTGCAGCGCTGCCGCCCTGGGAAGAGCTTCTCCTGGACCATGGCCCTCCTTGGATTCTCGTCGCCCGTCATGGGACCTACCGGTGCGCCGGCCCATCGTCGGACAGCACCCGCTCGACGGCGAGGGGTTCTCGCCCCGACGTCGGTTCGGATACGACACCCGGAAGGAATCGGCGGAGGACGAGATCGACCAGCCCCATCCAGGATCTGACGGGCGAGCCGATGCTAGCGGCGCAGCATCTTCTGCAGGGCCGCGAGCTCTTCTTCGCTCGGTGCAGCCTTCGCGCCGCCGCCGAGGCCGAAGCCCGAGCCCGCGGGCGCGCTCGCCTGACTCGGTGCCGTACCCGACGCGATCGCCGCGTTCTCGGCGGCGCGTTTGGCCGGGTTTCCCGAGCGCGACGAGCTGGACTTCTTGCCCTTGCCGCCCTGTCGCTTGCCGCCGCCGTGGCCGCCGCCGCCCGGCATCGGCCCCATGCCGGGGATCTGCGGCATGCCGCCGCGCGCGACCGTCTTCATCATCTTCGCGGCCTGCTCGAAGCGCGACACGAGCTGGTTGACGTCGGTGACGGTCATGCCTGAGCCCCTCGCGATGCGGACCCGCCGCGATCCGTTCAGGAGCTTCGTGTTCTCGCGCTCGGCGGGCGTCATCGACTGGATGATCGCCTCGGTGCGCACGATCTCGCGCTCGTCGAAGTTCTCGAGCTGCTGCTTCATGCCGCCAGCGCCCGGCAGCATGCCGAGCATCTTCTTGATCGAGCCGGCGCCCCGAAGCTGCTGCATCTGGCCGAGGAAGTCGTTGAGGGTGAACTGGTCGGTCGCGAACTTCTCGGCGACCTTCATCGCCTCTTCTTCATCGAACGCCGACTGCGCCTGCTCGATGAGGGTGAGGATGTCGCCGAGGTCGAGGATGCGGCTCGCCATGCGGTCGGGGTGGAAGGGCTCGAAGTCGTCGAGCCCCTCGCCTGTTGAGGCGAACATGATGGGGCGACCGGTGACCGAGGCCACGCTCAGCGCTGCGCCACCGCGGGCGTCGCCGTCGAGCTTGGTGAGCACGACGCCCGTGAAGTCGACGCCCTCTTGGAAGGCCTTCGCGGTCGTGACCGCGTCTTGGCCGATCATGGCGTCGATAACGAAGAGCACCTCGTCGGGGTTCGTCGCCTTGCGGATGTTCGAGGCCTGCTTCATGAGCTCGGCGTCGACGCCGAGCCGGCCGGCGGTGTCGATGATGACGACGTCGTGCTGGGCGCGCTCGGCCTGCGTGACTGCGTCTTTCGCGACCTTGACCGGGTCACCGGTGCCGTTGCCCGGTTCGGGGGCGTAGACGGGAACGCCTGCCTGGGCGCCGACGACCTGGAGCTGGTTCACGGCGTTCGGGCGCTGGAGGTCGGCCGCGACGAGGAGCGGGGTGTGCCCGTCTTTCACGAGCCACTTCGCGAGCTTGCCCGCGAGCGTCGTCTTGCCTGCACCCTGGAGACCGGCCAGCATGATGACGGTCGGCGGGGTCTTCGCGAACTGCAGGCGCCGCTGCTCGCCGCCGAGGATCTTGATGAGCTCCTCGTTGACGATCTGCACGACCTGCTGCGCCGGGTTCAGCGCCTTGTTGACCTCGTCACCGAGCGCGCGCTCGCGCACGTCTGACGTGAACTGCTTGACGACGTCGAGTGCGACGTCGGCGTCGAGCAGCGCGCGGCGGATCTCGCGAACGGTGCCGTCGACGTCGGACGCCGAGAGCTTGCCCTTGGTGCGGAGATTCTTGAAGGTCTCGGCGAGGCGGTCAGACAGGTTTCCGAAGGTAGCCATGGTCTGCCAAGTCTAAATGAGGTCGGATGCCGTCTCAGGCGTCGAAGCGGAGGTCGACGACATCGCGGCCGATGTCGATGGACGCGACGAGCCGCGTATCGATGTCTTCAGGCGCGAGACCGTACTCGAACTCGGCGAACGTCTCGCCGTCGCCGTCGGCGTCGGGCCTCAAGTCGACGCGCACGAGGCTCAGTGAGCGGAGCGCATCGATGTGCCGGTCGCCCGAGTCGCGGCTGATCGCCTCGCTCGCGGCCTCTGCATCGTCACCATCGAGCACCGCGACGAGGAACTGCGAGACCACGCTGCTGCCCGAATCGAGCTGGCCGACGAAGACGCCGCGGATCTCATCGTCGATGAGCTCGAGCTCGCCGACCATCGTCGCCGCTGCGTCGAGCGACGGGGTGGAGACCTCGTCGGCGTCGGCATCGAGCACGACCTCGACATCTTGGTCGCCGTATTCCTTTCGCTCGGCCCAGTAGTCGCCGATGAGTCCGAAGTAGTCGTGTTCGATCGCCATGTCGTTCTCCTTCTCAGCCGACGAGCTTCTGCGCGAAGACGTGCGGCGTGAATCCTGTGAGGTCGCCAATGGCCTCGCCTTGGCCGATGAGTTTGATGGGCAGCCCGGTCTTCTCCTGCACGGCGAGCACGAAACCGCCCTTGGCGCTCCCGTCGAGTTTCGTGAGTACGAGACCGGTGACGCCCCCGTGCTCGATGAACGCCTCGGCCTGCGCGAGGCCGTTCTGCCCTGTGGTGGCGTCGAGCACGAGCAGCACCTCGCTGATCGGTGCGAGCTTCTCGACGACACGCTTGATCTTGCCGAGCTCGTCCATGAGCCCGCCTTTGGTGTGCAGGCGCCCGGCTGTGTCGATGATGACGATCTCGGTGCCGTCGCGCTTGGCCTGCTCGACGGTCTGGAACGCGACGGATGCGGGATCTTGCCCCTCACGCTCGGGCCGCACGATGCCCACGCCCGCGCGTTCGGCCCACGTCGCGAGCTGGTCGACGGCGGCCGCGCGGAACGTGTCGGCCGCGCCGACGACGACACTGCGGTCGTAGCTGCGCAGAAATCTCGCGAACTTTCCGATCGTCGTGGTCTTGCCCACGCCGTTCACTCCGACGACGAGCACGACGGCCGGCCGTTCGGTGAGTTTCAGAGTGGGGTCGTACTTCGAGAGCCGCTCCTCGACGATCTCGCGGAGCATCCGCTGCACGTCTTTCGGGTCGGTGGTCTTGTATCGCTCGACCTGCGCCCTGATCTGCGCGACGATCTCCTCGGTCACCGAGGGGCCGAAGTCCGCACGGATGAGTGCCGACTCGAGATCGTCCCATGTGTCGTCGTCGATCGTCTTCGCGCCGAAGACCCCGCGAAGGGCCGCGCCGAGAGACCACGATGCACGTTCTGCCATGCGTCCAGCCTAGAGCGCGCGCCCGGTACACCGATCCAGCGAACGCCCGCAAGGGGTTGCCGGTTACGGTCGCCATCGGAAGCCTCGGAGGGACGGAAGGAGTGCGAATGACGATCGTGGGATTCCACGCCTCGCACGAACAACTCCCACCGAGCCGCCTGCTCGAGGCGGTCAAGCACGCGGAGCAGGCCGGCTTCGACGCCGCGATGTGCAGCGACCACTTCGAACCGTGGAGCGTGCGCCAGGGCCATTCGGGATACGCATGGAGCTGGCTCGCCGCCGCGCTCGAGGCCACCCGGTTCTCGCTCGGCGTCGTCACGGCGCCAGGCCAGCGCTACCACCCGGCGATAGCCGCACAGAAGATCGCGACCCTCGCCGAGATGTATCCGCGGCGATTCTGGGCGGCGATCGGCAGTGGCGAAGCGATCAACGAGCACATCACCGGCGACCCGTGGCCGGAGAAGGAGGAACGCGACGCGCGGCTCATCGAGACCATCGACATCATGCGGCGCCTGCTCGCGGGCGAGGAAGTCTCGACCGAGGGCAGGATCCGAACCGATCGAGCCCGCATCTGGAGCCTGCCCGAGTCACCGGCCCCGCTGTTCGCGGCAGCGGTGAGCACCGAGACGGCACGTGAGGCAGCAGCGTGGGCCGACGGCATCATCACGGTCGACCAGCCGCGCGACGAGCTCCGCCAGTTCATCGACGCCTATCGAGATGCGGGCGGGCGCGGCCCGGTCAGCGTGCAGGTGCACCTCAGTTGGGCGCCGACCGATGAGGAGGCACGAGCGATCGCGCACGACCAATGGCGCCAGAGTATCGTTCCCGCGCACCTCGCATGGGAGCTCGACACTCCCAAAGCGTTCGACGAGCGCACAGCGGATGCCACGGCTGACCAGGTGGCCGAAACCCTGCAGGTCTCCTCCGACCCGAGCCGGCACCTCGACCAACTGGCCGCCATCGCCGAGCTCGGTGTCGACCGCATCTTCCTCCACCACGTGGGCATCGAGCAAGACGCGTTCATCGACAAATTCGGCGAGCGCGTGTTGCCCGCCTTGAAGGAGGTAGGCGGATGAGGATCACCGACCGCAGCGACCTCTGGTGGAAGACCGCCGTCGTCTACTGCCTCGATGTCGAGACGTACATGGACTGGAACGATGACGGCTCCGGCGATTTCGAAGGACTCGCGCACCGGCTCGACCACCTCGCCGAGCTCGGCGTGACGTGCATCTGGCTCATGCCCTTCCAGCCGACCCCCGACCGCGATGACGGGTACGACATCACCGACTTCACCGGCGTCGACTCCCGGCTCGGCTCGCTCGGCGACGTGGCTGAGTTCACACGCACCGCCCGCGATCGCGGCATGCGGGTGATCATCGACTTCGTCATGAACCACACCTCCGACCGGCACCCTTGGTTCACGGCTGCGCGCCGGAGCCGCAACTCGCCGTACCGCGACTACTACGTCTGGCGTGACGAGCCGCCGAAGAAGCAGGCGAAGACGGTCTTCCCTGGCGAGGAGGACAGCGTCTGGGAGCTCGACGAGCGCAGCGGCCAGTACTACCTGCACAGCTTCTACCGCCACCAGCCCGACCTCAACATCGCCAACCCGGCCGTGCGCGACGAGATCGCGAAGACTGTCGGATATTGGCTGGAGCTCGGCATCTCGGGGTTCCGGGTCGACGCGGTGCCGTTCCTGATCGAGCCGCCGGAAGGGGTCGACATCGGCGACCCGCACGAGTTCCTCCGAGACATCCGCCGCTTCCTGCAGCGCCGCTCGAGCGCGGCCATGCTGCTCGGCGAGGTGAACCTGCCGTACGACCAGCAGGTCGAGTTCTTCGGCCGGCCCGGCAATCCGCCTGAGCTCACGATGCAGTTCGACTTCCTCGGCATGCAGGCGCTCTACCTCTCACTTGCGAGGGAGGACGCCCGACCCTTCGCCGCGTCTCTCGCGAAACGGCCCCAGCTCGAACCCGAGGCCCAGTGGGCGAACTTCGTGCGCAATCACGACGAGCTCACCCTCGACAAGCTGAGCGACGCCGAACGCGAGGAGGTGTTCGACGCCTTCGCCCCCGAGGAGTGGATGCGCGTCTACGATCGCGGCATCGCGCGCCGGCTGCCCACAATGCTCGACGGCGACCCGCGCCGAATCCGCATGGTCTACAGCCTGCTCTTCTCGCTGCCGGGAACCCCAGTGCTCTTCTACGGCGAGGAGATCGGCATGGGCGAGAACCGCGACGAGGGCGGCCGGATGACTGTGCGCACCCCCATGCAGTGGACCGACGGGAAGAACGGCGGATTCTCGCGCGCCGCCGCGGGCCGGCTTCCCGCGGCACCACCCGACGACGGCTACGCCCCTGAACATGTCAACGTCGAGGCGCAGATGCACGACCCCGATTCGCTGCTCAGTGTCATCCGGAGCTTCGCGGTGCGCTACCGCAGCTCGCCCGAGATCGGCTGGGGCCGCCACGAGGTGCTGTCGAGCGGGCAGGACGCCGTGCTCGCACACCGCATCACCGCGGATGTCGGCCGGTTCGTGGCGGTGCACAACTTCGCCCCCACCCCGACGGTCGTCTCGCTCGAACTCGGTCCTGTCGCAGCCGGCTCGGTGCTCTCCGACCTGTTCGCGCCCGACAGGTTCGACCTCGACGAGCGCGGGCGCATCGACGTGCACCTCGACGCGTACGGCTACCGTTGGTTCCGCATCGTCGAGCCCGACGATCGCCGGCTCACCTGAACGACACGGCGCCGACGACGAGCGGATGCCGCGGCATCCGTCAGCTCGCCTTCGCCTCGCGCTCTTCGCGCACGCGCTGGCCGACGACCGCCGAGACACCGTCTTGCCGCATCGAGACGCCGTAGAGCGCGTCGGCGATCTCCATGGTGCGCTTCTGGTGCGTGATGACGATGAGCTGCGAGTCTTCGCGCAGTGACTCGAGCGTCGTGAGCAGCCGGCCGAGGTTCGCGTCGTCGAGCGCCGCCTCGACCTCGTCCATGATGTAGAACGGGCTGGGGCGGGCCTTGAAGATCGCGATCAGCAGCGCGACGGCTGCGAGTGAACGCTCACCGCCCGAGAGCAGCGAGAGACGCTCGATCTTCTTGCCCGCGGGCTTCACGCTCACCTCGATGCCCGTGGTGAGCATGTTCTCGGGATCGGTGAGCGTGATGCTGCCGGCGCCACCCGGGAAGAGCACCGGGAAGACCTCGGCGAACGCCGCCCTGGTGTCTTCGAAGGCGCTGCGGAAGATGGACTCCATCTTGCCGTCGATCTCTTCGATGATCGTCAGCAGGTCCTTGCGTGTGTTCGCGAGATCGGTCAGCTGTTCGGTGAGGAACTGGTGGCGCTGCTCGAGCGCCGCGAACTCCTCGAGCGCGAGGGGATTCACCCGGCCGAGCTGGGCGATCTTGCGTTCGGCTTGCGCGAGCCGACGCTGCTGTTCCTCGCGCCGGTACGGACGAGCTTGGCCGTCTTCGTCTTCGGCGGGGATCTCCTGGTCGGGGCCGTACTCGTCGACGAGCACGTCTTCGGTCAGTCCGAGCTCGGACTCGGCGCGCTCGACGAGCCCGCCGACGTGAAGCTTCTTCTCGTAGATGCGCAGTTCGAGCCCGTGCACGTCCTCGGTGACCGAGTGCAGGCGCTCACGCACGGCGGCCTCGTCGCGGCGCACCGCCTGAAGCTCTTCGTTGCGGCTCGCCCGCTCGGCTTCGGCACGTCCGAGCGCGACACGCGCCTCGGCGACCGAAGCGTCGACCGACGCGAGCGCAGCTGGCAGCACCTCGGCGACCCGGGTGGCCGCTTCGAGCTGTGCTCGACGGATCACAGCCCGCCTCGCGGCATCCGCTGCAGCCTGCCGTTCGGCTTCGAACTGCGCTTCCATGGCGCGAATGCGGGCTTCTTCGGCACGCACACGCTCTTTCGCCGTCTCGAGGCGCAACTTCGCCTCGACCTCGGCCTCGCGTGCCGACTCGAGCGCGGCGAGCGCCCCATCACGCGCGCTCGTCTCGAGCACCGGTCGCGCCTCAGCACGTGCTGCCTCGAGCGCCGTCTTCGCCGCGGCAGCGAACTGCTCGGCCTCGACCACACGCTCTTCGGCGTTCGCTGCTGCTTGCCGCAGGCGCTCACTCTCGGCGTCGGCCGCTTCGGCCTGCACGCGTGCACGATTCAAGCGCTCGGTGCGCTGGGCGAGCTGGGCGTCGAACTCGCGCAGCGCGGCGAGCGCGCGCTTCGCCTGGTCTTTGGACTGCTCGACGATCTGTCGTTGCTCGGTGAGCTCGAACCGTGCACGCTCGATCTCGGCGCGCACCTCTTCGAGTCGAGCAGCAGCCCGATCGCGTTCGGCGATGAGTTCGATGCGGCTCTGCTTGCGCCCCGATCCCCCGCGCAGCACGAATCGGCCGACGACGGTGCCGTCTTTCGTGATGACGGTGGCCGGTGTCGCCCGCTTCGCGAGGGCGGATTCGGCGGCGCGCACGGCGTCGAGGTCGTCGGCGATCAGCACGTCGGCGAGCAAGCCGAGCACGCCGGCGGGTGCGGTGACGATGTCGGATGCCGCGGTGAGCCCCGCGATCGACGATGAGGCCGGGGGCGTGACACCGGCGTCGGCCAGCGTGAGCGCGACCCGGCCGAGTTCGCCGCGCTCGGCATGCTCGAGGGCGCGGAACGCCGCGTCGCGGTCGTCGACGAGCACCGCATCGCTCAGCGAGCCGAGGGCCGCGGCGATCGCCGGCTCGTAGCCGGGTTCGACCTGGAGGGCCTCGGCGAGGAGACCGCGCACGCCGCGTACGCCTGCGACGACGAGCGCGGCCGATCCGTCTTTCTGGTCGAGCGCGAGCGAGAGGGCCTGCGTGCGGGCACCGAGTGCACCGTGCTCGCGTTCGCGTCCGTGCAGCTCTTCACGGATGCGCTCGATCTCCGCCTCGGCCTCGAACACCGCCGCTTGAGCTAATTCATAGGCCTCGTCGAGGTCGGTCTCCGCGGTCTCGCCGCTGTCGGCGTTGGCTTCGGCCGACGCGAGCGCGGTGGCGGCGGCAGCACGGCGTTCAGCCGATGCCTCGAGTGCGTTCGCGTGGCGCAGCACCTCGCCGCGCGCGCCCGCGAGCTTCGAGGCGGCGGTGTCGGCCTGGCCTGTGAGCTTGGAGAGCTCGAGGTCGTACGCGGAGACCAACGCGCTCTGGCGCGCGATGCCCTCGTCGACGGTGTCGAGCTCGGCCCGTCGCCGCATCGTGGTCTCGTGGGCCTCGTCGAGCGCGGATGCCGCGGCGCCGACGCCGTCACGGATACCGGTGAGCTCGGCGACGGCCGCGTCGATCATCGCGCGGGTCACGCTCGGCGAGGCATCCGTCTGCTCTTGCGCGCTGCCGAGCAGGGCGATGCGCTGGCTGGCGAGCGAATCGAGCGAGCGGAGACTGCCCTGCGCCTGCTCGAGGGCGAAGGTCGTCGATCTCGCCCGGTCGACGGCGTCGCCGATCTGCGCCTGTTCGAGTCTCGTCACCTTCGCCTGGTGCTGTTCGAGCTGGTCTTGCAGCACGAGTCGTTCGGCGTGGCGCTCGTGCTCGCTCTTGCCGTGCTCGTCGAGCGCCCTACGGAGGCCGACGACCTCGTCGGCGAGAAGTCTCGCCTTGGCATCGCGTACGACGGCGGCGATGGTCGCGGCCTCGCGCGCGACTTCGGCCTGACGACCGAGCGGTTTCAGCTGTCGACGGATCTCGCCCGCGAGGTCGGAGAGGCGCGTGAGGTTGGCCTGCATGGCATCGAGCTTGCGGAGGGTCTTCTCCTTGCGCCGACGGTGCTTGAGGATGCCGGCGGCCTCCTCGATGAAGCCGCGCCGATCTTCGGGGGTCGCGCGCAGCACCTGGTCGAGCTGCCCCTGCCCGACGATGACGTGCATCTCACGGCCGAGGCCCGAATCGCTGAGGAGCTCCTGCACGTCGAGCAGCCGGCAGGTCTCGCCGTTGATCGCGTACTCGCTCGCTCCGTTGCGAAAGAGCGTGCGCGAGATCGTGACCTCGCTGTACTCGATCGGGAGCGCGCCGTCGGCGTTGTCGATCGTGAGGCTCACCTCGGCGCGACCGAGCGGGCCTCGCGTCGAGGTTCCCGCGAAGATGACGTCCTCCATCTTGCCGCCGCGAAGCGTCTTCGCCCCCTGCTCGCCCATCACCCAGGCGAGCGCGTCGACGACGTTGGACTTGCCGGAGCCGTTGGGACCGACGATGCAGGTCACGCCGGGCTCGAATGCGAACGTCGTCGGCTGCGCGAAGGACTTGAAGCCCTTGAGCGTCAGGCTCTTCAGGTACATGGCCCCCCGTGCGGCTCAGATGGTGCGGATACCTCGGAAAGCGTACCCGAGCGGATGCCCCTCGTCGTGTCGCCCTCGCCGTCGATGGTCGATCGCGGTTGCGGCCGAAACAGCGCGCCGATAGCCTGATCGGCTGCCCGCATCGACGCGGGCCGGAGAGGCAGTACTCCAAATGAACTTCGTCATCCGCCCGATTCCCGTGCCCGCTTCGCTCGGAACCCCCGATTCCGCCGACTTCGAGGCGTTCGCGGCGTTCGCCGAGGCGCTGGAGGTCGAGGTGCACGGCACTGACGAGCTCAGCTTCGGCGCCGACGAACTGCTCGTGTTCTACAGCGACGAGCGGTACACGATGCGGCGCGCATTCGGCGCGTGGGACGGTGATCGCCTCGTCGGAGTCGCGAACGTCGTGTGGGAACTCGATGCCGATGCAACAACCGCGTTCTCGACGATCCTCGGGATCTCACCCGAGCTGCGACGCCGGGGCATCGCCAGCCGCCTGCTCGCAGCACTCGAGCGCACTGCTCGCGATGCCGGCAAACCCACACTCGTGCTTCGCGCCAACCATCCCATCGACGACGGCGCGCCGGGGACCGAACGTCTGAGGGCTCCGCAGGGCGATGCGAGTATCGCCGCAGACGAGCCCGCCGCCCGCTTCGCGCTCGCGCACGGCTACACGCTCGGTCAACTCGACCGAATGAGTGCGATGCCGGTGGCCGGCCGGGCAGAAGAGTTTCACGAGCGCCTCACGCGGCACGAGGCGACCTCGCCGGGCTATCGGCTCGTGACGTGGCACGATCGGGCGCCAGTAGAGCTGATCGTCGCACTGGCCCATGCGCGCGAACGGATGTCGGTCGATGCGCCGAGCGGTGGCATCGACTTCGAGCAGGAGACATGGGACGCCGAACGGATCCGCGCAGAGGAACAGCATGCCCTCGATGCCGGCCGCGGCACGATCATCACGGCCGCGATCACCGACGACGGCGTCGTGGCCGGGTACACCCAGTTCCTCCTTGCGCCGCGCAAGCGAGTGGCCTTCCAAGACGACACCTTCGTGCTCGCCGATCACCGCGGCCACGGCCTCGGCATGCGTATGAAAGTCGCGAACCTCGTCGAACTCGATCGCACCGCACCTGATCGAGGGCGTGTGATCACGTGGAACGCCGACGAGAACGAGCACATGCTCGCGATCAACATCGCGCTGGGATTCGAACCGGTCGCGGTCGATTCGGCCTGGCAGAAGGGTTGATCGGAGAGAACGATCATGACCGTGGACATCCGCCGGGTACCCGTGCCGAATGAGCTCGGCACAGACGAGGCCGCCGAGTTCGAGGCGTACGCCGAGCTCGGCTTTCGACTCGAGCGCGTCAACTGGGGTCACGACCATTTCGCGGAGTCGGCGGCGATGCTGCTCGGGCAGCACCGCAACGACACGAACCGCGGGCATGCGCTCTACGGCGCGTGGGTCGGCGACACGATGGTCGGCAGGGCCGGGCTGGGTTGGGAGCGGGACGCTGGAGCCGCCACGGTCGAGCTCACCCTCGGCGTGCTCGACTCGCATCGCCGGCGGGGCATCGGATCGCGACTCCTCGCCGCAGCCGAGGACGCGGCTCGCAACCTCGGGCGCTCCACGGTGGTCGCCTACTCCGACCATCCCGACGCCGATGGCTTTCCCGCCGGCCCGATGTTGCACGCACCCGACGGCGACGCCGGGCTTTCGGCATCCACCCCTGCCGCCGGGTTCGCCTCGGCGCACGGCTACTCGCTCGAGCAACTCGAACGGGTGAGCAGCCTCACCGTGGCCGGCCGCTCCGACGAGTTCCATCGTGAGCTCGACTCGCGGGCGGCTCGTGCGAACGCGCGCGGATACCGGGTCGAGTGCTGGACCGATCGCACCCCGGCCGACCTCGTCGACGCCTACGCGACCGCTCGAGCGCGCATGGTGCTCGACGTTCCCGCGGGCGGCGTCATCATCGACGAGGAGCGATGGGATGCGGCTCGGGTGCGCGACCGCGAGACCGAGTCGCGGGGCGGCGGCACGACCCTGCTCGTGGCGGCGGCCGTGACCGGCGACGGTGACGTCGCGGGGTACACGGAGCTCGAACTCCCGATCGGGCGCGAGTTCGCCTACCAGTACGACACCCTCGTCGTCGGTGCACATCGCGGCAACGGGCTCGGCATGCTCGTGAAGCTCGCGAACCTGGTGCGGCTCGCCGAGGCCGCACCCCAGCGCACGGTCGTCTACACGTGGAACGCCGACGAGAACGAGCACATGCTCGCGATCAATATCGCCCTCGGTTTCCAGCGGTGCGGCCTCGAGTCGATCTGGCAGCGCGAGCTCCGATAGCGCGTTCGATGATGCCGTACCGCGCGACGATCGTGCGCACAGCTTCGTCCACCACATCGCGCGTCTCGTCCTCGCTGAGTGACCAACCGCCATGGATGAGGCGGGGCCAGAAGACGACGGTGGAGATCATGCCGAGAAACTGGGCTGCCGCGGCATCCGGATCATCGATGTGTGCGGATCCAGCGGCGTCCTCCGCGCGGAGGTACCGCCCCAGTGCCGCGAACACGGGCAATGTGCCGAAATCGAACGTGCGCTCGCGCAGCTCGGGGAATCTCTGGGACTCGCCGATCAAGGTGCGGATCAACTGCTCCATGCGGGGGCGGTTCAGCAGCTCCACGTACGCGCTGCCCAGGGCGGTCAGGCCCGCGCTGAAGTCCCCGGTCGGCGGGTCGACGACCTCTCCGGCAGGTGCATCGCCTGCCGCGAGCACCATCGCCTCGAAGAGCTCGGCCTTCGTCGGGAACTGTTTGAACAGGGTCGCCTTGGAGACCCCGGCGCGCTCGGCCACGCGAGTGAGCGATGTGCGGTCGTAGCCGTGTTCGAGGAACAGGCCTGTGGCCGCGTCGACGATGGCCGCACGGTTCGCTGCGGCGATCCGGCGGTGATATGCGGAGAGCTCGCGGGGCATGCGCCTAGTATGCCAGAGAGGTGAGTCACTTGACTCATGACTTGGGTTGGTCTACTTTGCTAGTGGTGAGCTGCATGACTCACCTCAAGCAAAGGAGCTGAAATGGGCAAGCTCATCTACTCGATGATCACCTCGCTCGACGGATACGCCAAGGCGGCAGAAGGCGACCTCGGCAGAGGGGCCGAAGACGAAGAGGTGCACACCTTCATCGGCGACGCCTTTCGCAACGTGGGCACCTTTCTCTACGGCCGTCGCATGTACGAGACGATGGTCTTCTGGGAGACCGTTCACACCCAGCCCGACGTGCCGCCGTACATTTTGCAGTACGCCGACGAGTGGAAGGCCGCACAGAAGGTCGTGTACTCCACGACGTTGGAGGCGGTGTCGAGCGCGAAGACCAGAATCGAGCGCACGTTCGACCCCGACGCGGTTCGCAAGCTCAAGGCCGAGTCCGACCACGACCTCAGCGTCGACGGGCCGAACCTCGCTGCCCAGGCGATCGCGGCCGGGCTCGTGGACGAGTACCACCTCTTCATCACCACGAGCGTGGTCGGTGGCGGCACCCGATTCTTTCCTGACGGTGTACGTCTCGATCTCGACCTGGTCGAGGAGCGGGCCTTCGACAACGGGTTGATCTATGCGCACTACCGCGCCCGGTGAGCCCGCCCCACCCGCTGGCACTTCGGGCAGAAGTGCGACCCCCGATGAACTGCTCGCCCAGCCTGCCCGGCTTGGCACCGAAGCTATTCAGGAAGTCCCTGTCACCGGCATCGTCCGCGCGCTGCTGTTCTGTCTCAGCACGACGGCGTCGAAGAGGATCCATCCATCGACTTCGCGCTCTCCCTCGGCCGGGAACATTTCGCGGAGCAGCGCCTGATCGAGGAGCGATCGCACGACTCCGGGCGCGTGAAGGTTCAGATAGGCGCGATCCGGCAATCGGATCACGGCACCGGACTCGTAGACTCCATCAGAAACGACTCGATCGTTCGCCGGCGAGAAGACCATTCGCAACCTCGCTGCACGGTCGGAGCGTCGCACGGCCACTTCGCTTGGGCCACCATCGCTGCGCCCTTCGTCATATCGGTGCCTGAAGGTCCAGAAATAGACGGTTTCACCAACCGTAAGTTGACGGAGCCTGCGACGCGTCACTTCCAGATCCTCACTCCAGAGCCACAGGGCCTCGTCGGCGGACGGGTGGCCCCGACCTCACCGCCGCCGCTGGCACCGCGGGCAGAAGTGCGACCCGCGGTTCATGAACTGCTCGCGCACCATGGCGGTGCCGCAGCGCAGGCACGGCAGTCCGGCGCGCCCGTACGCGTTCAACGAGTGCTCGAAGTATCCGGATGCCCCGTTGACGTTGACATATTGCGCGTCGAAGCTCGTGCCGCCCTCGGCGAGCGCCTTGCCGAGCACCGAGCGCACGGCTCCGAGCAGTTCACGTGCGCGACGGGTCGACAGAGTCGACGCGGGCCGCTCGCCGTGCAGTCGCACCGCCCAGAGTGATTCGTCGGCGTAGATGTTGCCGATGCCGCTCACGACGCCCTGGTCGAGCAGCACGCGCTTGATGGCCGTGTCGCGTTTCGCGAGTGCCGCGAAGAAGGCGCGCTCGGAGAACGCAGGGTCGAGCGGGTCGCGCGCAATGTGAGCGACCTGGGCGGGCACCTGTCGCGCCCACTCCCCCGACACTCCGTCGGAGAACCCGCCGACCTCGCCGTCGATGGTCGGTACGAGCCGGTCGACGGCGAGCGAGCCGAAGATGCGCTGGTCGACGAAGTCGACCCGCAGTTCGCCGAGTTCGGGATGCTCGAGATGCAATCGCACTCGGGCGTGGGCGTCATTGCCGGGGTGGTCTGGCGTGCGCAGCAGCATCTGCCCGCTCATGCCGAGGTGCCCGACGATGGCGCGGCCGGCACGCATCTCGTCGCTCGACAACGGCAGCCAGAGGAACTTGCCGCGGCGCACGGCCGCCTCGATGTGCGCACCCGTGACCAGCGCCTCGAAATCGCCGGATGCCGCGTCGTGCCGTTTCAGCGAACGAGGCTCGAGCACCTCGACCGCCGAGACGACGGCGCCGGTCACGGCCGGAGCGAGACCGGCCCGCACGACCTCGACTTCGGGCAGTTCAGGCATCCCTCGAGACTACTGCGGCCGGCCCCTCCAGCCGCCGGATCAGCTGCGTGCGAACCGGAGCGTCACCAACTGGAAGGGGCGGAGTCGGAGTTCGGCGTTCGCGCCGCGGGCCTCGACCAATGCCGACGGTTCGGCGATCGCACGCTCGAGCAGATCGGTCTCCACGATGCCGTCGACCGTGCCGTCGACCGTCACCATTCCCTGTGCTCGAGCGCCACGCGCCTCGTAGAGTCGCACGATGAGGTCGCCTGACCGATCTTCAGCCAGCTTGACCGATTCGATGACGATGCTCGGCGAATCGGTGCGCACGAGCGCCGGCACCGCGTGCGCGCCGTCGATGGTTCGGAGGGGGAGGTTCAGCCGATACCCCTCCTCCGCCGCGTCGAGCACATCCGTGCCGATCGCAACCGAGGTGCGGAGGCGGTGGCGGCCCTGATCACTCTGAGGGTCGGGGAAGAGCGGGGCGCGCAGCAGCGACTGGCGAACGAGGGTCGTCGTGCCGCCGCGCGGCCCGGCGATACGCGTGACGTCGTGACCGTATGTGGAGTCGTTGGCAACCGTCACGCCGAAGCCCGGTTCGGCGACGTGCACCCAGCGATGCGCGCATGTCTCGAAACGGGCCGCATCCCACGAGGTGTTGACGTGCGTCGGCCGTTGCACATGGCCGAACTGCACTTCGGACGCAGCACGCTCGGCGTGCACGTCGAGCGGGAATGCGAGCTTCAGCAGTTTCTGCTTCTCGTGCCAGTCGACCGTCGTCTCGATCTCGAGGGCCGTGGCGTCTCCTGTCAGGGTGAGCAGTTGCGACACCGTCGAGGCACCGAAGCGTCGCTCGACACGCACGGCCGCCCGCCCCGGGGCATCCGTCACCAGTTCGACCGACTCCGCTTCACGCAACTCGGTGCCGGATCGTTGGTAGTGCTCGTCGATGTCCCAGGCATCCCACTGGGTCGGGGTGTCCCGGAACAGCTGCAGCAGGTTGCCGGGTTGCCCGGCCGGGATCGCGTCGCGGCCGCTCGCCACGTCGACGAGCGAGGTGAGCAGTCCGTGCCGATCGATGACGACGCGAACGCGAGCGTTCTCGAGCACGAAGCCATCGGGTGTTCGTTCCGCACGCACCGTCTGCGACGTGTCGACCGGCCCGGCCGACAACGCCGCGACACCCGACACGGCGAAGGGCGAGGCGTTGAATGCAACCGTGCCGCCGTCGACGGACTCAGCGCTGGCATCATCGCCGCCGAGCGCCGCGATCGCGGCCCCGACGATCTCCTCGAGCTCGCCCGCGATGCGCGCGTAACTCGCCTCGGCCTCACGGTGCACCCAGGCGATGGAACTGCCGGGCAGAATGTCGTGGAACTGCAGCAGCAGCACCGTGTGCCAGAGCTCGGCGAGTCGTTCGTAGGGATACTCGGCCCCCGTGCGCACCGCCGCCGTCGCGGCCCAGAGTTCGGCCTCGCGCAGCAGGTGCTCGCTCCGCCGATTGCCTGACTTCGTCCTCGCTTGCGAGGTGTAGGTGCCGCGGTGGAACTCGAGGTAGAGCTCGCCCGACCAGACCGGCGGGTTCGGGTAGTCTCGCTCGGCCTCCTCGAAGAACGCGAGCGGCGAGGCCACGGTCACGGTCGGCGAGCCCTCGAGCGACGCGGTCCGCGCCGCGGCAGCGAGCATCTCACGCGTCGGCCCGCCGCCGCCGTCGCCGAAGCCGAACGGCACGAGCGACACGTTCGATGCACCCTTCTCCGCGTACTGCCGTTGCGCCCTGGCCAGTTCCTCCCCCGAGAGCACCGAGTTGTACGTATCGACCGGAGGGAAGTGGGTGAAGATGCGCGAACCGTCGATGCCCTCCCACGAGAACGTGTGATGCGGCATCGTGTTGGTCTCATTCCAACTCGTCTTCTGCGTCAGGAAGTAGCGGGAACCGGCGGCGGCTGCGATCTGCGGCAACGCCGCCGAGTAGCCGAACGAGTCGGGTAGCCAGACCTCGAGCGGCTCGATGCCGAACTCGCGCATGAAGAACGCCTTGCCCGCGAGGAACTGCCGCACGAGGGCCTCACCGCCCGGCATGTTCGTGTCGGACTCGACCCACATGCCGCCGACCGGCACGAACCGGCCTTCGGCCGCTCGAGCCCGGATGCGCTCGAACAGCTCGGGATAGTACGCCTTCATCCAGGCGTACTGCTGCGCCGAGGAGGCGGCGAAGACGAAGCCCGGATCCCGATCCATCAGGTCGAGCACGTTCGAGAAGGTGCGGGCGCACTTGCGGATGGTCTCCCGCACGGGCCACAGCCACGCCGAGTCGATGTGCGCGTGGCCGACCGCGACAACCCGGTGCGCACTCGCGTACGCGGGTTGCGCGAGCACCGGAGCGAGAAGAGCCCGGCCGAGCGATGCAGTGCCGGCCACGTCGTCGGGGTCCATCCGGTCGACGACCGACTCGAGCGCCCGCAGGATGTCGGCGGTGCGCGGCAGGTCGCTGCTGAGCTCGTTCATGAGGCCCGTCAGCGTCCAGATGTCCATCTGGAGTTCCCACACCTCGGTGTCGCGCAGGGCGACATCAACCCGTCGAAGCCGGTAGATCGGCTCGATGCCGGCCGTGGCCTTGTCGCCGACCGGGGTCGGCCGGAAGCTCCAGTCACTGCCGACATCCGGATTCGACGCCGCCTCGATGTAGACGTCGATGCGACCGCCAGGCAGGGCCTCGACCGGGACGTGGTCGTTGAGCGGTTCGATCGCCTTCACGATGCGACCCGTCGGGTCGAACACGAGCCCCTCTGCCTGGAATCCTGCCTGACCCGAGAGGAACCCCAGGTCGACGACGAGTTCGATGGCGCCGGCGCGCCCGGCCCACTCGAGCGGCACTTCGCCCGTGACATGGAACCAGGTCGTGCCCCACGGCTTGCCCCATGGCGAGCCGACGGCGAACGGTTCGAAGGTCTGGGCCACGGCCTCCGCGAACGGCACGGGTTCGTCGGGCACCTCCCATGCGGTGAGCGTGAGCGGAGTGCTCGCGACGTGGATGGCGGGCTTCACGCGTTCCTCCACGAACCGGGCGATCCGGGCGCGGACGAGGGCGGAGTTGTCGTGCATCGAGGATGATTCCTAACGAGTCGGGTGCGATCAGCCCTTGACGGCGCCTGCGAGTGCGGACGACCCGCCGAGCACTCGTGAGACGAGTACGTACAGGGTGATCACGGGAACGGAATAGAGCAGTGAGAACGCGGCCAGCTGCCCGTAGGCGACCGACCCGTATTGACCGAAGAACGCGAAGATGCTGACTGCGGCAGGCAATTTGTCGGGTGAGAGCAGCAGCACGAACGGCACGAAGAAGTTCCCCCATGCGCCGATGAACACGAAGATGAACACCACCGCGAGGCCCGGCCTCATGAGAGGTACGACGATGCGGGTGAGCGTGGTCATCATCGAGGCGCCGTCCATCCATGCCGCCTCCTCGAGCGTGACCGGCACACTGTCCATGAAGCTCTTCGTCATGTAGATCGCCATCGGCAGGCTCGTCGCGGCGAGGAACAGGATCGTGCCACCCATCGAGTCGATGAGGTTGAACGCGACGAACAGGCTGTAGACCGGCACCATCATCGCCGTGATCGGAAGGCACGTGCCGAAGAGCACTCCATAGAGGAACGGCTTGTTGATGCGCATCCGATAGCGCGACAGCGGGTAGGCCGCCAGCACCGCGACGCCGACCGTGATGACAGCGCATCCGGCCGAGAGGATCAGGCTGTTCAGGAGCGGAATGAACGCCTTCTCGGGCGTCATCACCTCGACGAAGTTCTGCAGGGAGAGCGCATCGGGCAACTTGATCGACAGGGTCGCACGCTCGTCGACCGATGCCAGCACGAGCCAGACGAGCGGCAGGGCGAAGGCGAGGCCGACGAGCAGCAGCACGCCGTTCGAGACGAAGCGCAGGCTCCGCCTGCTGGGCGAGGTCATGCCCATGGTCAGTCCACCTCCGGTTTGAGGGCGCGCAGGTACACGATCGAGAACAGCGCTCCGACGAGCAGCAGGATCGTGGCGATCGCCGTGCCGAACCCGAGTTTGCCGAACTGGAACGCCTCCTGATACGCCAGCACCGGCAGCGTCGAGCTGTCGGTGCCGGGTCCGCCGCCGGTCATGACGAAGATCAGCGTGAACACCGAGAGCGTCTGAAGCGTCGTCAGCATCAGGTTGGTCGAGATGCTGCGCCGGATCATCGGCACGGTGATGAACGCGAGTCGCTGCCATCCGCGTGCCCCGTCGACCTCTGCGGATTCGGTGATCTCGGGAGGGACATCCTGCAGCGCTGCCGAGTAGACGAGCATCGAGAAAGCGGTGCCCCGCCAGATGTTCGCCAGGATCACCGCGAGCATCGGAGTCGCATACAGCCAGTTCGTGCCCTCGAGCCCGATGGAGGCGAGCAGGGTGTTCAAGGTGCCGGTGTCGTTGAAGAACGCGTACGCGGCGAATGCCGCCACGATCTCGGGAAGCACCCACGCCGTGACGACGAAAGTACCGACCATGCCTCTCGTGAATCGGTTGGATGACCGCATGAGGATCGCAAGGGCGAGGCCGATGATGTTCTGGCCCACGATGGCCGACGCGACCAGGAACAGCAGCGTCAGCATCACCGATTTCGGGAAGTCCGGGTCGGCGAACAGCTCCACGTAGTTGTCGAAGCCGACGAAGGACGAGCCCCGAGCGGCCGACCCCGTGAGGGATGCATCGGTGAACGAGCCGTAGAACGAACTGATCACCGGCCCCAGCAGGAAGATCGCGAGGAGCACGATCGCCGGCACCAGCGGAATGCTCCGCACCAGCGATCTGCGGGTGCCGGCCTTCGACCGGCCGGGCCGGGGAGCAGGTCCCCGGCCCGGCGGGGCGTCCGGTCGCACTTGGGCGAGCGTGGCCATCGGCTACTTCGCGCTCGTCGTGTTCTCTTCGCCCACGATGCCGACGACAGCCTCGTCATAGGCGGCCGCGGCGTCGGCCGGACTCTGCTGTCCGGTCATGACCGCCTCCATCGCGATCGTGATCTCGCTGGAGATCTGGCCGTAGTCGCTCGTGGCCGGACGGAAGTTGGTGACGGACACGATTTCGGAGAAGAAGCCGAAGCTCGGGTTCGCAACCTGGTAGTCGGGGTCCTCCGAGACGTCGCTGCGCACCGCGATCTGGCTGGCGGCGATGTCGTAGGCCTGCGAGTTGTCCTTGTCGAGCGCCAGGGCGATGAAGTCCCACGCGGCATCCTTGTTCTGCGACTTCGAGCCCATGGCGAGGGTCCAACCGCCCGACATGCTCGTCGCACCGGGCTCGTCGCCGTTCTGCGTCGGCATCGGTGCCTGCGCCATGACGTTGCTCCACTCGGGCCACGGGGCGGTGCCGGTCTCGAGCCAGGTGCCGCTCAGCCACGAGCCGTCGAGGCCGATCGCGAGGGTGCCCTGCGGGAACCACTCGGACGCGACGAGGTTGCCGACGTTCTTGTCGAGTGCCTGTTCGGGAGTCGGGCCGAGGCCGCCCTGGTAGAGGTCCTCGATGAAGGTCAGCGAGTCTTCGAAGCCCTGCGAGCCCGTCACCCACTTCTTCTCGTCGGTGTCGTAGAGGGTGTCGCCGGTGCCGTAGAGCAGCATCTCGAACCCCTGCATCGCGGCTGCTTCGCCCTGGGCCTTGCCCGAGTAGACGTTCAGCGGCACCACGTCGGGCAGCTCGGCCTTGACGGTCGCGGCCGCATCGAGCACGTCTGCCCAGGTCGTCGGCTCCCACGGCACGGGGATGCCCGCCTGCTCGAACACCTCGGTGTTGTACCAGAGCGCCCGGGTGTCGGTGCCCATCGGGATGCCGTAGGTCTTGCCGTCGCCGCCGAGACCGGCGCTCTTCGCGTTGTCGTAGAACGCATCCCAGTCCTCCCACGACTCGGTGTACTCGTCGAGAGGGGCGAGATAGCCGGCGTCGGCGTCGGATTCCACCATGAAGGTGTCCTCGTACATCACATCGGGCGCCGTCGATGCCGACTGGTTCATGAGCGCCAGCTTGGTGAAGTAGTCGTTCTGCTGCGCCTCGATCGGCACGAGCTCGACGGTCAGACCCTCGTTCTCCGCCTCGAACGCGGCCTTGACCTCCTTCATGTGGTCGTCGAGCTGGGTGAAGGTGCCGAACTTCTGGTAGGCGACTTTGATCGTGTCGGACGATCCGCCGTCATCGGCCGAGCATCCTGAGAAGGCCAGTAAGCCCGCCGCGGCGAGCGCGACGGCTGCGGTGAATGTGTGCTTCATCGAATCTCCTTGTGATTTCCTCTGGGTGGCGGGGGTGGGGGCCGCCGCGGCTTCGGTGCCGCGGTCGGCGCACTCCCGAAATGGTCGAACGGATGCCGTGGCATCCGTTGCATCAGTACAGGTCGCTCCACTGGCTCGGCGTCCAGCTGAGCACCGCGAAGATCTGCGTCATTGCGGCCTGCTCGAGCAGCTGGGTGTGCCCGTTGAAGACGAACAGCCCGGTCTCGGCGTCGCGGTTGTCCGCCCAGACCTGGTCGGCGTAGTCCTGCATCGCGTCGTGATACTTCGAACCACGGGTCTCCGACTCGAGGAGGAGCAGGTTCTTGAAGAAGATCGAGTTGAAGAAGGCGGGCTGGTCGGCCAGTCGCCCTTCGGTGACGTAGTACCGGTAAGCGGCGTCGGCGATCCGCTCGGCCTCATCGAGGTATCGATGGTCGTTCGTCACCTCGGAGAGGAGCACGTTGACCCCGACCGGCACGCCCTGGTTGTACGACCAGACCGTCGGCTCGATGGTCCCGGCCAGGTCCACGTGGTCGGAGTACAGGCCGTCAGGTCGCTGCAGGTTCTCGTTGGTCCACTCGTACATCCGTAGTGCCCAGTCGAGGTACGCCTGCTCTCCGGTGATCTGGTGGAGCCGCAACCCCAGTTGGGCTCCTGGCATGTTCGAGACGGTGTTCCGGTCGCTGCTCCATGGCGCTTGCGTCCAGAAGACGCCGCCGGGGTTCGGATGGCTCTGGTCGGTGTCCCAGCCGGAGACGACGAGGTCGAAGATCTGTTCTGCGCGTTCGAGCGCCGCCTCGTCGCCGTCGGTCAGGTACCGCTGCACGTCGAGGAGGCCGACCCACTCGTTGTCGTCGTAGAAGTAGTCGCCGCCCTCGCCGTACTCCTCGACCGGGTACGAGGCGTACCCGGGCAGTCCGGTCGTTCCGCCATCGGCATCCCAGTAGTGCTCTTGCGCCGAGGCCGCGGTCGCAAGGGCCGCGTCGTACCGACGGCCGTTCGATCCGTGCTGGTTGGCGAGGTCTGCGATGGCGATGTGCGCCTGGGAGAACGGCCACTCGAACGCAGAGGGGCGATCGCCGTCTTCTACCGGGTACTGTTCGCGGAAGAGGCCGCTGCCGTCGTCGACCGCGAAGTGCTCGTGCATCGACAGGAACGCCGAGTGCGCACGTGCGGAATTCTGGTGACGGGTGGCCGGGTGGTGCCGCTCATCGGAGTGGGCGGCCGGTTCGGACGTGGCCGCCAGGGCCGGGGTGGATGCCGAAAGCAGGAGTGCCGATGTCGCCGCGACGGCGAGCGCTGCGGCAAGTGTGCTCTTCATGGATCTCCTTTGATTCCAAGTTCCTCCCTTTGCGGCGTCGATGCCGAGGGAGCCCATCTCGTATAACTAAAAAGCATGGACTAATTCTTGTCAACCGTTCTGCGGTCACTGAGCTTCGTCGATCGTCCGGTACTTCCGCCCCGGCGGGCGACCGCCTCAGCCCGAGATCAGCAGCGCTGACGGGCGCGGCGACAGCACGTCGTCCAGCACGAGGCATGCGGCGCCGACGGCCGCGACGTCATCGCCCGTCTTCGAGACGGTCATCGCGATGGGATGCGTCGTGACGAGTGCGCTCGACGAATTGACGAGCTCGGAGACCCGAAGCAGCAACGACGACGAGACACGATTCCAGTACGGCCCCCCGAACACCACCGTGTCGAGGTCGAGCAGGTTCGCGACGGTCACGACGGCGACGGCGATGCGGTCGGCCATCACCTCGAGCAGTTCGGATGCCTCAGCGTCGCCGGAACCCGCCAGCGCCGCGATCTGCGCGAGACCGTCGTCGATTTCCCGGCCGCCCAGGCGCTCACAGGGCGCGACGATCAGGCCGGAGGTGATGGCCGAGCCGACGACGGCTCGCGGCATGATCGCGTCGCCGAGGCATCCGCGACGCCCGCAGCCGCAGAGCGGACCCTCGGGATCGACGATGATATGCCCGGCGTCGCCCGCGTTGTTCGTCGCGCCCCGCACCGCCTCGTGCGCGATCGCCAGGCCGACACCGACGCCCGTGCCGTAGTAGAAGAACATGAAGTCATCCCGCTCCTGCGCGGAACTCATCCAGAGCTCCGCAACCGTCGCCGCGGTCACGTCCTTCTCGAGCAGCACCGTCAACCCGGTCGACTCCGCGAGGGCATCCCGGAGCGCGACCCCGTGCCACCCCTCGAGGAGCGGTGGATCGAGCACGACACCGCGTTCGAGGTCGAGTGGCCCCGGTGCCGCGATGCCGACGCCGAGAATGCGAGCGCGATCGACGCCCGCCTCGGCGATGATGGACTCGATCGAGTCGTGCATGCCGGCGATCACCCGATCGGGCGCCACCCCGGAGGGCGTTCTCGTCGCGGAGTGGGCGACCACCCGGCCGTCCAGGTCGAGCACGACATACGTGATCACGGCCGGGTCGAGGTGAACGCCGATCGCGTAACCCCCCGCGGGATCCAGCTCCAGGATGATGCGCGGCTTGCCGACACCGAGGATGCGTTGCCCCGCCTCGCGGATGATGCCCTCATCGAGCAGGCGGCGCGAGACGTTCGACACGGTCTGCGCGCTCAGCCCGGTCTGCTCGGCGATCTCAACTCGGCTCAATCCGTCGCGAGTACGCCGGATCGTGTCGAGTATCACGATCTGGTTGAACCCGCCGAGCGCTTGGACGTTCGTGCCTCGTCGCATGCACACCCCCTCGAGCCGCCTCTGCCACCAGTATGCCGTTCGGGCAGTGCATGGTCGGGCCGTGCATGGTCGGGCAAGAGCGACCGCCCGGGCGTCAGCGCGTGTTCAGGCGGGTCCACGCCTCGAGTGCTGCGGCCATCTCGGCCTGCTTCTTGCTCGACCCCTCGCCTTTCGCCTCGACGAGGTCGCCGACGACGACGGTCGCGATGAAGTGCTTGTTGTGATCGGGACCGCTCTCGGCGACCGTGTACATCGGTGCGACGGCACCCCGGCGGGCGGCGATCTCCTGCAGGCTCGTCTTCGGGTCCATGGCAGCGCCGAACCGGGTCGGGTCTTGCATGAGCGGAGCGACGAGTTGCAGCACGAGCTTCGTTGCGGCGTCGCCGCCGGCATCGAGGTAGACGGCACCGATGATCGCTTCGACGGTGTCGGCGAGGATCGAGGGCTTGTCGGCACCGCCGGTCATCGTCTCGCCGCGTCCCAATCGCACGTACGGGCCGATGCCGATCGCGCGGCCCACCTCGGCCAGCGCAACGCTCGAAACGAGGCTCGCACGCCGCTTGGCGAGTTCGCCCTCGTCGAGGTCGGGGTGGTCGCGAAAGAGCTTCACCGTCACGGCCTGTCCGAGAATCGAGTCGCCCAGGAATTCCAGGCGCTCATTCGTCGGGATTCCGCCGTTCTCATACGCGAATGACCGGTGCGTGAGCGCGAGGCCGAACAGGGCCGGATCGATCGAGATCTGCAGTCGTTGCTGCAGCTCTTCGAGTGTTCGATCCTCTGCCCCGGTGAGCTCCGTTCGCGTCACGACCGGTCGTTCGGGTGTCTGGGGCCGACTAGACGTCGGCGACCTTGCGGCCCTTGTACTCGAGGAACAGCGGGGTACCCGCTGCATCCTCGACGACCTTCGCGCGGTGCGGAAGGCTGTAGGTGACCTTGCCGTTCTCCACGGTCTTGACGAGCGTGGGAACCTCGGCCTTCCACTGCGCACGGCGCATGTGGGTTCGGGCGCGTGACTTCTTCCTCTTGGGAACAGCCATGACTATCTCTCTTCTCTCTGCTGGTCGGCGCCGGATGCGGCATCCGAGCCGTTGTCTTCGGAAGCCTCGAACCCCGAGAGCGCGGCCCAACGTGGGTCGCTGTGCTCAGGGGTGACGAGTTCCGGATGATCGGCCAGTCGGAGCCCTGTCTCGGGGTCGAGACCCGGGCAATCCGGTCGGCACACCGGCTGAAACGGCAGTGCCAGCACTACCGCATCTCGGATGAGTGATTCAAGATCCACGTGGTCGTCTTGAACCTCATACTCGATAGCTTCCCCAGAATGATACCCGAAGAGCTCTTGGAACTCGACTTCGACCGGAAGCGCGATGTCGATGAGGCATCGACCGCACTCCCCCTCGGCGACCGCGTCGATCTCTGCCGAGACGAGGATGCCCTCGTGCACCGACTCGAGTCGCACCTCGAGATCGAGCTCCGAGCCGGGGCGCACAGCCACGAGTCCCTCGCCCATCTGCTCGCCGACGGCGACGATGAACGGGTGCTCGCGCATCTCGCCGGGACGGTTGACGAGGTCGCGCACGTTGACGCGGTACGGGGAATACTTGATGGCCACGATCGACGATTCTACGCGCCGGCAGATGGACGTTCGCCGAAAGCGCGCCGTGCCCCCTCGAAGAGCGACCTCGGTGCGAGCACGGCCCGCACGCGCGCGGCCGGCGTCGAGCCGGTCAGGAGCGCCGCGCGAACGAGCGAGAGGTCGTCGAGCAAGATGCTGCCGGATGCCGCGAGATCGCCGCCCGGCCCGTATCGCTCACGCTCGACCGCGTCACGCAACGCGACGAGTGCGGCCTCGGTTCGCGGATCCTCGAACCCGTCACGCCCGGTGAGCGCCGCAGTGAAGGCTCGCGGCGTCTCGACAGCGTCGCCTCCTGCGCGGAGATCTCGCGCGGTGGCGATCACCTCGTCCCACGCGGCATCCGCGGGTCGCTCACCAGTCACCACTCGACGGCGTCGGCTCCAGCGCTGGCCGAGTCTCAGCACCGCGGGCAGGAGCAGCACGAGTGCGACGACGAGCGCGACCGGCACGCCGCGCTGCCACCATGAGTTCGCAGCGAGCGCGTCGCCGCCCTGCCCGGCCAGATCGCGGTCGGGATCGAGTTCGGGGCGACCGCTCGCACCGGTGGTCGACGGCGCAACACTCGGCGCCGTCGCACCCGAATCCTCGCCAGCGCCCGGTCGCGAGTACTCGGGTACGCTGCCCCGACCCGGCGTCGGCTCGAACGGCACCCAACCGACACCCTCGAAGTACAGCTCCGGCCAGGAATGCAGGTCATGGGAGTCGACTTCGACACGCTGCACACCGTCGACCCGCTCTTGCATGGGCGTGCCCTGGGTGTAGCCGAGGGAAATGCGCGACGGGATGCCGACCTCGCGAGCGAGCACCGCCATGGTCGAGGCGAAGTGCACGCAGTAGCCCGCCTTCGTCTCGAGGAATTCGGCGATGACGTCGAATCCGCCGCCGTCGTACCCGTCAGTCACCGGCGCCTCGGTCGAGTAGTCGAACTGGCTCGACCGCAAGTACGCCTGGATCGCCACGGCCGCATCGTAGGGCGAGGCCGCGTTCGACGCGACCGCAGCGGCCGTCTCGGTGATCACCGACGGAATCTCATCGGGCAGCTCGAGATACCGGTCGAGCTCAGGCGGAGACGCACGCCCCGCGTCACGAAGCTGATCGACCGTGGGCTCGACCTCGAGTCTCGTGACCCGGTAGCGCTGGCCGCCGGTGTTCGTGTCGACGCTGCGCACAGCGAGGCTCTCGGCGTCCCAGAACCACGAGCCGTTCAGTCCCTCGATGCGCGAGGACGGATACGGCACCGGCAACCACGTGGTCCGCACCTCGTCGACGACGACCTCGATCGGATGCTCCGAGGTCGAAACGTCGTCGGAGAGACCGTCTGGGCGCGGCATCGCGTCGACGGTGTTGTCGCCGTCGACGGCCGAATCGGTCGCCCCCCACACCTCGCCTTCGAAGCGATCGAGGGTGAGGAGCGTGAAGTAGGGTCGGTCGGCGTCGCGTGCGAAGTAGTGGAACGCCGGCCGCGGCTCGGGTCGCCGGAGGTCTCGTCCGAGGTCGATGAACGGACTCACCCCCCGCGCGAAGAGCGTGCCCTGGCTCGGTGAGCCGAGCAGCAGGCTCGTCGACACACTCGGGGTCGACGCGGCCAGCACCGACGCGGCGAGGAGCCCGACGGCCGCGAGCCCGAGGGAGACGCCGAAGGTCGAGACGATCGGCACACGCTTCGGAGGGATGATCGTCGCGACGTTCTCGCCCTCGTCGACCGTCATCAGTCGGGCCCGGCGCCGCACCCTCACATCGACGCGGAGGAGGAGGAGGTACGCGGCCGCTGTGAGCACGAGGGTCGGCACCTCGGCGCCCGCCTCGATGATGAAGCCCGGAACGAGGATGGGTACGAGCGCGGGCGCGGCGGCGAGCGCGGGCATGCGGAGAGTCTGCACGAGGATGTCGGTGATGACCGCCATCAGTCCGACGCCGAGCGCGAGTGCGAAGAGCAGCGGGGGCACGGGAATGGCGGGCACCGATTGCTGCTCGATGGTGCGCTGCGCGCCCGACAGGAGCCCTCCGAAGGTCTCGAACGTGCCCTGCGTCGGTACGATGAGCGCGATGCTCGTGGATCCGCCGAAGACGAGCGTGAGCAGCAGCAGGAGCACCACGAGCTCGAGCACCGGCACGAGCGAGGCTGGGGTGCGCACTGCGCGGAGCGCAGTGCCGGAGAAGAGCGTTCCCGCAGCGATGAACGCGCAGAGCCACCACCAGCCGCTGCCGGCGATCAGCGGACCGAGCGCCATCGCGGCGATCGCGAGCAGCAGGAACGATGCGGCGGTCAGCGCGAGCCGCTGCGCCCGCGACAGGGGAACCGGGTCAGGGCGCATCGTTCAGCCCCGCCCTTCACCGTCGCGCCGCGATGCCGATTGGACCGGACCGGACCGTGCAGGGAGCGTCGTGCCCGACCATGCTGCACCGATGTCGGCGGCCCGTCGCACGCGTACCACGCGCCAGTCGGCCTTCTCCAGCGCGTCGACGATGCCGGCGCCGACACCCTCGGTGACGAACACGACGGCCGGTTCGAATGTCGTTCGGAGTGCCACGAGGGTGCGCGCGTCATGCTCGTCGGGGTCGACGAGCACCGCGAACCCCGGCATACGTGCGTCACGGCCGCGCGGGCCCGACTCGGGCGACGACTCGTGCACCGCCTCGCGTGCGTTCGTGTGCTTGGGCGGACCGTCGAGCCTCGCCAGGTCTTCGAGCAGCATGCGATCGCCGCCCGGCATCCGGTACCCGGCTCCCGATTCCTCGGAGAGCAGGCTGCGCTCCGGGTCATCGACACGGTCGCAGCGCACCCGGAACCCGCGCTCCAACAGGTGCATGCCGATCGAGGCGACGATCTCGACGCCGAGTTCGAATCCGAAGTGCGGGCCGACGTCGCCGTCTCGCCGGAGTGCCGACGCCTTCGGCCGCCCGGCGAGCGTCGTATCGAGGATGATGCGCGCTTCGGGATCACCGCGCTGCTCCTCTTCGCGCACCATGAGCTCACCGCGGCGTGCGGTCGCAGCCCAATTCACCCGGCGAAGCGGATCGCCGTACCGATACTCGCGAGCGATGAGCTCGTCGGAGTTGGGGTGTGAGCGTCGCTGCAGACCGTTGAGCACGCCGTCGACGCTCGCCGCCGAACCGAGCGCGGCGTCGAGCGGGGTGATCCGCGGGGTCACGGCCACCTCGTGGCCGTTGCCGACGTCGCGTTCGATGCGCGCGAGGCCGAACGGGTCGGCGATGACCACCCGCAACGGACCGATCTGGTACATGCCTCGCCGTGGCATCCGGAGCCGGTATTCGAGACGAGCCGAGTCGTCGCCGGTCGGCAGCATGGATTCGTGCGGCCCGATCGCCGGGAGGATCGCCTCGGCCGGCGCGGTCAGTGCCGTGGGCACGCGATCACGCCAGTGCGCGCCGTCGAAGGTGCGACGCGACCGGTTCTTCACGACGAGTGAGACCAGCGTCGATCCCCCGGCAGCGACCACGGGCGGTGAGAATCGGCGGGTAACGGCGATGCGGGGTTTTCGCATCGCGACGAAGAGCGCGGCGACGGCCGGCATCGCGATGCCGACGAACGCGAGCACGAGGATGTCACGCAGATCGAACCACAGCGACACCGCGAGGAGCAGTGCCCCGACGATCACGAGCGTCGCACCCCGCCGGGTGAGTCGCGGCCAGGTCGCGACTCGAGCGGAGCGGGGGCGCCACATTTCAGTTCCTTCGCGCGCTGCCGACCGGAACCGGCGTCTCCCCCACGATGCGGCGCACGATGGCGTCGATGAGCGGCCCGCTGTCACGGTCGTGCGCCCCGATCGCACGACTGGTGGGCACGAGGCGATGGGCGAGCACGGGCACCGCGAGCGCGTCGACGTCGTCGGGCAGCACGAAGTCGCGGCCGTGCATCGCCGCGTGCGCCTTCGCCGCGCGGATGAGCTGCAGCGTGGCGCGCGGACTCGCACCCAGTCGCAACTGACGGTCTTCGCGAGTGGCCCGAGCGAGGTCGACGGCATACTCTTTGACCGGCTGCGAGGTGAACACGTGCTGCACCGCCTCGATCATGCCGCGAAACTCTTCGAGAGTGACGACCGGCTCGAGGTCGTCGAGCGGGCTCGAGGTCTCGCGCGTCGAGAGCATCGCGAGTTCATCGGCCGACGACGGGTACCCCATGGAGATGCGGGCCATGAACCGGTCGCGCTGCGCCTCGGGCAGCGGGTAGGTGCCCTCCATCTCGACCGGGTTCTGCGTCGCGATGACCGTGAACGGCGGCTCGAGGTGGTACGTCGTGCCGTCGGCGGTGACCTGCCGCTCTTCCATGCACTCGAGGAGCGCCGACTGCGTCTTCGGACTCGCGCGGTTGATCTCGTCGCCGATCACGATGTTGGCGAACACGGGCCCGTGCTTGAACTCGAATCGCCGACTCGCCTGGTCGAACACCGAGACGCCCGTGACGTCGCTCGGCAGCAGGTCGGGGGTGAACTGGATGCGGCTGACGGTCGCGTCGACCGAGCGGGCGAGGGTCTTGGCGAGCATCGTCTTGCCGACGCCGGGGACGTCTTCGATGAGCAAGTGCCCCTCGGCGAGCAGCACGGTCAGGGAACTGGTCACGGCGTCGCGCTTGCCGGCGATGACCGTCTCGACGTTCTGCACGATCGAGGCCGCTCGAGCGCCGACCTCGTCGATGCCCATCTTCGCCGCGATGGCGGTGACCTCGGTCATGGTGTCGTCGCCGCCTGCAGGTAGTCGGCGACGACGGCTGGCACGTAGGGTGCGACGTCGCCGCCGAGCGCCGACACCTGTCTCACGAGCGAACTCGAGACGTGCGCATTCGCAGGGTCGGGCAGGAGGAAGACCGTCTCGACCCCCGCGAGGTGCCGATTGACGATCGCCATGGGCGTCTCGTACCCGACGTCGAGCTGCGACCGCACGCCCTTGACGAGCACCGAGGCACCGACGTCGCTGCAGTAATCGACGAGGAGACCCATGGTCCACGACGCCACGACGATGCGCCCCTCGATGCCGGCGTCGGCGATCGAGCGTTCGATGAGCGCGACCCGCTGGGCGATCGGCAACAGCGCGGTCTTGTCGGGATTGTGCACGACGACGACGTGCAATTCGTCGTAGAGCCCCGCTGCTCGCCCGATGACATCGAGATGGCCGAGCGTGACGGGGTCGAACGATCCTGGGACGACGGCGATCCGCTGCATACGCACCAGCGTACTGCCCGGATGCCACAGCGTGAGGCGCTGTGGAGAGTCTCAGCCCTTGCTCAGGTACCCGCTCGCCTCCTCGTCGAGACGTCGCCGAACGGCGGCGGCGAGAGCGGGGTGATCGGCGAGCCCGTCGCCGCTCGCCAACAGCTCCTGCGCGAGTTCTCGCGCCTCGGCGATGAGGTCGCCGTCGCGGGCGACCCTGAGCAACTTCAGCGACGAACGGCCACCCGATTGCGTGGCGCCCAGCACGTCGCCCTCCTGCCGCAGTTCAAGGTCGGCCTGGGCGAGCTCGAAGCCGTCGAGCGTCGCTGCGACCGCCTCGACGCGCTGCAACCCCAGTGACCCCGGCACTGCGGACGTCACGAGCAGGCACAGACCCGGCACACTGCCTCGACCGACGCGGCCACGCAATTGGTGCAACTGCGAGACGCCGAATCGGTCGGCATCGACCACGACCATCGCACTCGCGTTCGGCACGTCGACGCCGACCTCGATGACCGTCGTCGCGACGAGCACGTCGAGCTCGCCTGCTGCGAACGCACGCATCGTGGCGTCTTTCTCCTCAGCCGACATGCGACCGTGCAACGGTGCGATGCGAACGTCGGCGAACCGGTCGTCGGCCCGCAGCTCGGCGAGCACCGCAGTGACGGATGCGACGGGCCCGGCGGCATCTGCAGAGCCCTCGTCGCCCCGCCCCTCTGCACCCGAACCCACATCTTCGACGACTTTCGCCTCGATCGCCGGACACACGACGAAGGCCTGGCGCCCCTGACCGATCTCTTCCGCGAGCCGTTCCCAGATGCGCTGGCGCCACGTCGGCCGGATCGCGAGCGGCACGACCTGCGAGGTGATGCCGGCGCGGCCGGCCGGCAACTCACGGATCGTCGACACGTCGAGATCGCCGAACACCGTCATCGCGACGGTGCGCGGAATGGGTGTCGCCGTGAGCACGAGCACGTGCGGCGGGTTTCGGCCCTTCAGGCGCAACGCCTCGCGCTGCTCGACACCGAATCGGTGCTGCTCGTCGACGACCACGAGGCCGAGGTCGGCGAAGGAGACCGTGTCTCCGAGGAGGGCATGCGTGCCCACGACGATGCGCGACTGCCCGGCCGCAGCGCGCAGCATGGCCTTCTTGCGCTGCGCCAACGGCAGCTGGCCGGTGAGGAGGGTCGGCACGAGTTCGGCGGCGAGGTCGGGGCCGAGCATCTTCGCGATCGAACGCAGGTGCTGGCCGGCCAGTACCTCGGTCGGTGCGAGCAGAGCGGACTGCCCACCGGAATCGGCGACGGCGAGCATCGCCCGCAGCGCGACGACGGTCTTGCCCGAGCCCACCTCGCCCTGCACCAGCCGGTTCATCGGCACCGGTTCGCCGAGGTCGTGCGCGATCTCGGCGCCGACCTCGTTCTGGTCGCCGGTGAGGGTGAACGGCAGCGCGGCGTCGAAGCGCTCGAGCAGCCCACCGGGCACCGGCTGCCGCGCCGCCGTCGTGTGCGTGCGGAGCTCGGCACGCCGCTCCAGCAACGCCGTCTGCAAGACGAACGCCTCGGTGAAGCGCAGGGTGCGCCGTGCGCTCTTCCAATCGCCGTCGCGTTCGGGCCGGTGCACGAATTCGAGTGCCTCGCGGTGGGCGAGCAGCGACTTCGCCTGCCGCACGCTCGGCGGGATCGGATCGTCGAGCGGCGCAAGCCCGTCGAGCACGAGCGCGACGGCCTTGGCGATCTGCCAGCTGGCGAGGGTGCCCGTCGCAGGATAGATCGGGATCGGCGCCTCGGCCCACCGCTTCGCCGCGGCGTCGCCCGCCTCGACCGGCGCAGCTTCGTCGAACAGCTCGTAGTCGGGGTGTGCAAGCTGACGCTGACCCTTGTAGTCGCTCACCTTGCCCGCGAAGATGCCGCGCCGCCCGGGGCGGAGATCGGCGGCCCGCCAGCGCTGGTTGAAGAACGTGAGGGTCAGCACACCAGTGCCATCGGTGATCTTCGCCTCGACGATCGAGCCGCGCCGCGCGCGCATCGAACGCTCGCCGACCTCGATCACCTCGGCGATGATCGTGATGTTCTCGTCGAGTGGCAGCGACTCGAGCGCGGTCAGCTCACCCCGCATCACATACCGACGCGGATAGTGGGCGAGGAGGTCTCCGACGGTGCGGTGGCCGAAGCCGCGCTCGAAGGCCTGCGCCGTGCGACCGCCGAGTGCTCCCGAGAGTTTGGAGTCGAGGGTGAACGCGCCGGGGGCGGCCTCGCCGCCCGCCGTCACCCCTGCACCATCGGTCATGCGTCGATCGTAGGCTCCGCCTCCGTCAGCGCGGCGAGCTCGGCCTGCACGTACGGGTCGGCGGGGCGGGCCGCTGTGAGTTCGCGCTGCATCGCGAGTGCTTCGTCGGTGCGACCGACGCTGCGCAGGCACCGTGCGACCGACCAACGGGCGACGTGGCGTTGCTCGGCGGTGCCGTAGCGATCCGCCGCCTCGACGGCCTGCTCGAAGTGCGAGAGCGCCGCCTCGGCGCGCCCGCCGTCGTGAAGGGTCCAGCCGAGGTTGTTGTGCAGTGCGACCCCCCATCGACGCACTCGGGGGTCGCGCGCACCGGCGAGCACGTCGAATCCCTCGGCGGCCCACTCCTCCTCGTGCCCGACATCGTTCAGGGCGAGCATGTGCAGCGCGTCGAGCACGAGGAACGGCGAGCCGGCGAGCGCGGCCTCGCGAACACCGCGGGTGAGTTCGGGCACGGCATCGGCAGGGCGGGCATCGGATGCCGCGAGCCGGCCTCGTTCGATGGCCACCCGCGCCCGCAACTCCGCGGCATCCGCCTCGACATCGTTGGCGGGGGTATCGGACGCGACCGTGTCGAGCACGGCGAGCGCCTCGGCCAGCCGCCCCTGGATGCCGAGCGCCCGCGCAAGCTGGGTCGCCATCACGGCGCGCACGTGCGCGGAGTTCCCGTCGTCATCGTCAGCGGCCTCCCGGAACCGCTCCTCACTGGCCGCTGGGTCGCTGAAATCCCAGAGTCGGTCGATCATCTGCTGTTCGGCGCCCCGGTGTCGGGACGGTTCGGCGGGCACCTGGTCGGTCGAGTCATCCACCCTCCCATCATGGCAGCGCAGCGGGGTCGCCCGTTATGCTGCCGAGAGCATGACCCGCATCATCGCCGGATTCGCCGGCTCTCTGACCCTCCGGGTGCCGCGTTCCGGCACCCGTCCGACGAGCGACCGGGTGCGCGAGGCGATCTTCTCCGCCCTCGAGGCACGAGACGCCCTCGAGGGCGCACGAGTGCTCGACCTGTACGCCGGATCCGGTGCGCTCGGGCTCGAGGCTGCGAGCCGCGGCGCGACCGACGTCGTCCTCGTCGAACGTGCCAAACCCGCCGCCGAAATCTGCCGCGCCAACGCCGGAGCACTCCTGAAGGCGACACGCGGCCACCACGCACCGCACATCCGAGTGGTCGTGCGTGCGGTCGCCGCCTACCTCGACGGCGCGCCGGCCGGCGTCGACATCGCGTTCATCGACCCGCCCTACGAGCTCGACGACGTCGCGCTCGCCCGGGATCTCGAGCTGCTCGCACCCCTGCTCGCCCCGGATGCGATCGTGATGGTCGAGCGCAGCTCCCGCTCACCCGAACCTCGGTGGCCGGCGGGCGTCGCCGCCGAACGTCGGCGCGACTACGGTGAGACCACCCTCTGGTGGGCGAGCACGACGAACTCGGTGAACCCGGCAACCACGGATCAGCCCGATCGGCCATCCCAGCCGGAGTAGGGATCCCACCCGGAGGCGTCGATCGCGACTGCGTCGACGAAGAGCTCACCCGCGGCTGCCGTCACCAGACCGATGCGCTCGAACGGCTCGGGCAGCGCCACGCCGGGGGGGAACGTCGCGAGCAAGCCGTGGTCTTCCCCGCCTGCGAGCGCGAGCCGCACATCCGGCCCGAGCGCGGCGGCGGAGAAGTCGAACCCGACGCCGCTCGCCACCGCGATGCGGCGGGCGTCGCGAGCGAGCCCGTCGGAGACGTCGAGCATCGCCGTGGCCCCGGCCTCGGCTGCAACGACCCCGGCCGCGACCGGCGGGGAGGGTGCGAGCTGCGCGCCGATGAGCTCTGGAAACCGGGCGCGGAGCGATTCGGCCAGCTCGGCATCGGGCGCGCCCGCGGCATCCGTCGCCTCGTCGAACAGCAGCGCGAGCCCGCGGGCGGCGTCGCCGCGCGCACCTGCGTGCGCCACGACGTCGCCGGGACGTGCACCGCTGCGGGTCACCGGTGCACGACCCTCGAGGTCGCCGAAGGCGGTCACTGCAATCGTCATCACAGCCGAGGCCGACAGGTCGCCGCCGACGACGCCCGCGCCCGGCGCGAGCACCGCGAGCGCCTCGCGGACGCCATCCGCGATGCCCTCGAGCACCGACGCATCCGTCGACGGCGGAACGGCGATCGCCACGACGAGCGCGGTCGGCCGGGCGCCCATCGCCGCGACATCCGTGAGGTTCGTGGCGGCCGCCTTCCACCCGAGCTCGAACGGGGTCGACCACGCGAGGCGGAAGTCGGGCCCGTGCACCATGAGGTCGGTGGTCACGACGAACCGCCCGTCGGCTGCAGAGACGACTGCTGCGTCATCGCCGGCGCCGAGGAGCGCAGCGTCGCCCGGGCGCAGTCGCGGCAGGATCAACCCGAGCACCGCGTCTTCGCCGAGCGCGCCGACGGTTCGAGAGTGCGCCGCGGCATCCGCTGGCTGAAGCTCGTGCATGCCCATCACGCTAGCGTGCGCGCCGTCAGCAGTTGGGTCGGCAGGCCCGCTGCGAGAGCGCGTCGGTGAGCACAACGCTCAGGTCTTCCGGGCGGGCTGCGGAGTAGGCAGCGCCGCCGGTGGCCTCGGCGATCCTGCGCATCGAATCGATATCGGTGTCGGGGCCGATGCCGATGAGCACCACGGGCACCGGCTTGTCAGGGTCGTTCAGGGCTGCGAGCTCGGCCAGCACCTGTTCGCCCGAGATGCCGACCTCGTCTTCGTTGCGCCCGTCGGTGAGCAGCAGCACCGAATTGACCTTCGCGGGGTCGTACGTCTCGAGCACGCTCTTCACCGCCGCGAGCGTGGTGTCGTAGAGGCCCGTCGCGCCGCCCAATCGTGCCGGCAGTGAGGCGATGACCTCGTTCATGTGCTGCTTGTGGGCGTCGCTGGAGAGGCGATCGATCGGCGCGAGCTCCTCCCAGTCCTGCTCGCCGACTCGAAGTGTGGAGAACCCCCACATGCCGAGGTCGACCTGCTCCGAGAATTGGTCGATGGTGGCCGCTGCTGCCTGCTGGAGCACATCGATGCGACGCTGACCGGACACGGTCGGCTCCTCCATCGACCCCGAGAGGTCGACCACGGCGAGGATGCGCGACCGCACGCTCACGACGCCCCAGGTGCGCAGAATCGCGACTTGAGCGGATGCCGCGGCCGAGCTCACCTCGATCGGCGTCTCGATCACGCCGTCCTGCTCGAGTTTTCCGCCGCCGCTGCCGTCGCGGAAGCCGTCGGTCGCGAATTGCGTGCTCGCCTCCCAGAGGGCGATCTTCAATGCGCCGAGCTCGCGGGCACGGAGCTCGAGCGCGAGGCTGTCGGCATCGGGTTCGGCGCGTGCCTCACCCTCGGCGGGCAGGTTCTTGGCGAGCTCGCTCTCCTCGAGGAGCCGAAGGAACGGGTAGCTGAGTGCGAGGCTTCCATCGCTCGGGTAGAGCGCGACGAGCGGGTCGGCGCCCTCCTTGCGGTTGTGCAGGGCAATTTGCTGCTCGCTGGCGATCGCCACGGTGCCGGGCTCGCTCACAGTGAGCGCGGCGAACGCCGCGTCGGCGTTCGCGGGAACTTCCCCGTTGAGCCTGAACATCGCGTCTTGGAACTGCCGCGGCTGGGTGATGTCCACCTCGCCCTGAAGCGACTGCAGCGCGCTCAGGCTGGCCGACGATGCCTCGGGATCGGGCAGCAATGCGTCGAACTGGTCGATCAGCAGCCCTCTCCAGCTGAGGTCGACGCCGGTGAACTCCTCGGCGCGGCTCACGGGAGCGGCGAAGATCACCGGGCTCGTCGCGATCGAACGTTCGAGCGCGATGTCGGGCACCGGGCGACCGAGGGAGCGCGCCATGCTCGACATGCGCACGAGCCAGACCGGCGAGTCCGGAATCCACGCGTCGACCGCGGACGCGTTGCCGGAAGCGAGCACGGCAGCAGTGTCGGCCGACGCCTGCGCCTGCACCTCGGTGTGCGAGCATGCCGCCTCGCTCGCGTCGTACTCGGCCGCGACGGCTTGCACCGTTGCCGCGATCGCCGGGTCGGCCACGACGGTCAGTTCGGCCGGCTCGGTGCACTCGACGACCGGATCGAGCCAGGCACCGAGTCCGCCGGTGGCCCACGCGGTGCCGACGGCTCCGACGCCGCCGACGAGTACGACGGTCGCGACCGCCGCGGCGATGACGGTGTTCGTACGGCGCCGCCGCTTCCTATTCTGCTCTCGCTCGCTTCGACGACTCACTCGTGCTCCATTGCTCGTCGGTGAGTAGTTTCGCTCACCGCGCTCGGGATCACCGCGATCGTTCAGGGGGTCCAACGGGGTAGGGCATCGCGGCGTGCTGCTAAGCATCATGACATTCGATCACCCGAAACGCATCTTCCGCGTCGGTCCGGAGCTGGGCGGCACCCGGCTTCCGGCCGTCTCAGTCGCGATATCCTGAGCGGGATGTCTCTGTCACCCCAGTCCGCCCGACCGCACCTGCGGCTCCGAGTACTCGCTTCGGCGGCCCTCACCGCGGCCTCGGTGTTCGTGCTCGCCGCGTGCAGCCAGACCGTGCCGGTCGAGACCGCACTCGAGGCGAGTGATGTCGATTGCGCCGCCGTCGTCGTTCGATTGCCCGACACGCTCGCCAAAGGCACGGATGCCGAGCAGGTGCAGCGTGAGACGAACGCGCAGGGCACCGGCGCATGGGGCACGCCGGCTTCGGTGGTGCTGCGCTGCGGGGCGGAGACGCCGGGCCCGACCACCGATCGCTGCGTCAGCGTCAACGGCGTCGACTGGGTCATCGACGAGTCTGAAGCCCCACAGTACCTGTTCACCACCTACGGGCGCACGCCCGCCGTCGAAGTGCTCGTCGACAACGACGTCGTCTCGGGCACGACGGTGATCACCGAGCTCGCTGCCGCGGTCTCCGTGATTCCGGCCGATGGTGCGTGTACGACACTCGACGATCCCGTCGAGTGACGTCTGCAGGTTGAGCCCGCCGAAACCCACCTGACGTCTGCAGGTTGAGCCCGCCGAAACCCACCTGACGTCTGCAGGTTGAGCCCGCCGAAACCCACC